>NZ_LQPP01000015.1 GCF_002102345.1 Mycolicibacterium peregrinum | reverse complement strand
GACCGCGGAAACAGCAGCGCAACCCGCTGCCCCGGACCGACACCGCGCTCGACCAGCAAGTGCGCCAAACGATTCGCGGCCGCATCCAGCCCGCGATAGGACATCGAACTATCACCGAAACTGACCGCCACCGCAGCCGGATCACGGGCCACCTGCGCGGCGAACAGCTCCGGAATTGCCGCCGACGACACCGGCGCGGCCCCATTCAAGGCCCCGCGATTACCCCACCCGTCCAACTCGGGGAGTTCATCACGGACGTCGACCGCGGAAATCGACCGTCCCGGGTCGGCCGTCATCGACGCCAGCACCCGTTGGAAACGATCCGCCAAATCGCCTGCGTCGCAGCCGGCGAACAGCTGTCCTACGCCCGTCATGCTGAGAAGGAGATCTTCGCCCTCCTGCAGGAACACCAGACCGAACTGATCCACCAGCCCGGTGTGGGTCACCGTCCCCGACCCGAAAGTGCTACCGAAATAGGCAACCGGGATGGTCGGGATGAAATTGATCGCGGCCCGGGTCGACGGCTGCCCGGCACCCTGGAAACGCGTCTTGTTCTCGATCGCGCGGAGCGGAAAGCGCTGATGGCGCATTGCTTCCTGGATGCGCGTGTCGACATGCCGGCAGAATTCGGCCACGGTGGACTGCGGTGACGTCGTCAGAACCAATGGCACCACTCCGGAAACCATCCCGGGCATCAGTAGCACTTCGGGATTCACCCGTCGACTCACCGGAAAGTCGAGGACTACCTCGGACCCCCCGGTCTCGCCATGTACGAGCAGCGCGTACGCCGCGGCGACCACCGACGCTCGACGGACTCCGAGCGCTTTGGAAAGCTCTCGCGCCCTGCCGACCGCGAAACGATCCAATCGGATTGGCGCAGAAGGCTCGTACTCAACGACCGGGTTTGCGACTCCGGCGGCGGGTCCAGGACGAGACTCGGCTTCAGGCGGTACATTCTTGGACCAATAGGCCTGATCAACGAGGTAATCGTCGGTAGCCTCGTATTCGGACTCGCAATCGATGATGCTCTTCAGCGGCCCGAAGATCGTGGGCGGTATCGGCTCGCCGGCATCGATTGCTGTATAGGCAGCGGCAATCTGGTGAATGACAAGACCCATGCCGATGCCGTCGATCGCGATGTGGTGACAGCACACAAAAAAGTAGAACTCGTCAGACCGCGTCTGCATCAACGCGAACTTGAACAGCGGACCGTCGAGCGGCATCGGCGTCCGACGGATCGCTGCAACCACCCGATAGGCGTCCTGCACCGGATCGGCCGACCCCGTCAAGTCGTACCGGCCGAGTTCGATGTCCGGATAGTCGACGACGGTCTGGAAAACTTGGCCGTCTACCTCGGAAAATACGGCCCTGAGGGGTTCGGCCTCGCCGACCACGTGACGAATGGCCCGTTCGAGGACGTCATGTTCGATGACGCCGTCGAGACGGGCAAGCATTCCCAGCTGCCACTTGACTCCGGCGCGCCCAGACTCTTCGGCAAGCCAAATGTCCAGCTGGCCCCGCGTGAGCGGAAGTGCCCCGTGATCACTTCGAGTATTTCCAGCCGACGGCTTACTGATCAACAGTCCGACCCTGTGCCAACCTCTCACGGAGACTCTTAGGCCGGATGTCAGGCCAATGTTGCTCGATGTACTCCAGGCAGGAGGCGCGATCCGCCTCGCCGTAGACCACCCGCCAGCCGGCCGGAACATCTGCGAAGGCCGGCCACAGGCTGTGTTGCTCCTCGTCGTTGATCAAGACGAAAAAACTGCCGTTGTCGTCGTCGAATGGATTGATGCTCACCAGTTCTCCAGACCATCTGGGCGAGTTAAATGGAACACGTTCTAAACCTAACCCAGACAGCCCGACCGCCAGGCAGTTTTAGAAAAATCGTCAATATTTGCTGTCAGTCGACCGGCGGGTGAGGCACAGTGACGTATCCCCCACCGCGCCCCCCGTTAACATGGCGAATTAGCCACTAACGCTTGGATCACGACGCGTTATGCCGATACGTACGCAGCCAAAACCGCTGATTGCGCGCGCCGGCTGTATAGGGCAAATGTTTGCTGATCGTTGGCCCCTCCTTGCTTGACCGCCCACCTCGCAGTACCAGGACGACACCTACGAGCCGTGGGAGAAACAAATGCAACTCATAGAAATCTGCTGAGCATCAGCACAGCATTTCGCCCGGCGAACGGGAACTAATGGTCTTCACCGGAACCAGGTTGAAGGCAAACGCGCCATCCTCCACGCCGGGTCACCCGCAGTGGGTGATGTCTCCGACCGAAAGCACCCCGTACCCATGCCAAGACTCGTACGGTTGGGAAATACCGTAGAGCCCGGATCTGCGACCCTGGATCGCGTGAGCGCTCGCCACGACCGGCCACCCGTGTCGGTTGCGATCCGAGGCCGTCGGCCTGTCCGCACCCGTACCGTCTAGTAGCTAGGGATCACGCAAAGTGACTGCCGCGAAAACCGAACTGCCGCCCGGCCCTCCACTTCCCATGGTGGTGCAGTCCACGTTGATGGCAAGCTTCGGTCTACGCTTCCTGCGCGCGTGCCAGCGCCGCTACGGGAACATGTTCCGGCTGCGTATTCCGTTGTCCGGCACCGTCGTCTACCTCGCTGACCCTGCCGACATCAAGACGGTGTACGCCGGTGACCCTCGGGTCTTTCATTCCGGCGAAGCACATTGGTTCTTCCGCGGCCTCCTCGGTGAGAGCTCGCTGTTTGTGCTCGACGAGGACGCGCACCACTCCCTGCGCCGCCTGACCATGCCGGCATTTCATCGCGACGCCGTTGCGCAGCAGGCCGCTCAGATGGTCGAGATCGCCGCAGAGAACGTCGCCGGGTGGCCGGTCGGAAAGAGCTTCCCGGTGGCACCCATGACGACGGAGATCACGCTCGAGGTGATCCTGCGAACGGTCATCGGAGCCAGCGACCCCGCGCGACTGGCCGCGCTGCGCAGGGTGGTGCCGCGGTTGCTCTACATGAAACCCTGGGAAACACCGGCGATTACGAAACCGAGCCTGCGGCGTCATCGCCCGTGGCGAGGCGTCGGCCGGCGGTTCGAGGAGGCCGACGCCCTGCTCTACGCCGAGATCGCCGACCGGCGTGCCGACCCCGACCTTGCGCACCGTACCGACGTGCTGGCCATGTTGGTGCGCGCCACCGACGACGACGGTCGCACCATGTCCGACAGCGAACTGCGCGACCAGCTCCTGACCGCGATTGCGGCCGGGCACGAAACCACCGCGACGGCCCTGTCCTGGGCGTTGGAACGGCTGACCCGCCATCCGGAGGCCCTGGCCAAGGCGGTGCGGGCCGCTGATGCCAGCGCAGCTGGCGACCCGTCCGGCGACGAGTACCTCGACGCCGTGGTCAAGGAGACGTTGCGGATCCGTCCGGTGCTGTTCAGCTCCGGCCGGGTTCTCAAGGAGCCGACCGAGATCGGTGGCTATCGGTTGCCGGCAGGCATCATGGTCGACCCGGCCATCGGGCTGGTGCACGCGAGCGCCGAGGTGTACCCCGATCCGGATCGATTCGACCCGGATCGAATGCTCGACGCCTCCCTCAGCCCCACCACCTGGCTGCCTTTCGGTGGCGGAAACCGCCGCTGCCTCGGTGCCACCTTCGCCATGGTCGAGATACGGCTCGTTCTCCGTGAGATCCTGCGCCGGGTCGAATTGAGCACCACTACGGCGGCTGACGAAAAGCAGCGGGCGAAGCACGTCACGTTCGTTCCGCATCGTGGCGGGATGATCCATGTCCGCGCGATCCGAGATGCCGGGCCGCCATCGCAGGCCGCAACGCCACAACATTGCCCCGCCAGCGCTCACGGTTCACGCGACTCGCCGGAGTAACGCGGAAAGCTCCGATCAGAGCTGTGTCACAGCCGGCCGGCCCCGGCAAGTTTCTCCACGAGATCTGCCGCGGTCGCGATACTTTCGGCAGGCTGGGTCATCTGGGTGGCGACCTCGCGCGCTCGGGCGGCATATTGCGGCTCGAGGATCGTGCGGAGGTCGGCAACCAGGCTCTTCTCCGTCGTGGCCGAAAAGCGCCGGGCTGTACCCACTTTCAACACTTTGACCCGGCGCCCCCACAGCGTCTGATCGAGATCGGTCGACAGGATCAACGTGGGAACCCCCGCGCGCAGACCCGCGGCGGTGGTGCCCAACCCGCCATGGTGCACAACCGCGCGACAACCGGGAAAAGCCGTCGCGAAGTTCATCG
Source organism: Mycolicibacterium peregrinum (assembly GCF_002102345.1). Lineage (GTDB taxonomy): Bacteria > Actinomycetota > Actinomycetes > Mycobacteriales > Mycobacteriaceae > Mycobacterium > Mycobacterium peregrinum. The sequence continues at coordinate 339,187 of NZ_LQPP01000015.1, read as the reverse complement.
TGCCGACGATCTTGACGTGCTCGGACCGAGGAAGGTCGCTCAGGTCGGTTCCGGCCGCACACACCAGCGCCCGCTCTCCGAGCTGTGCGCAGGCCGAGTCGATCATCGCGATTGTTTTCGCGCCCGATTCCATCGGCAAGCTGCCGAAGCCGAAGAATATCGGTGGTGGCCCCGCCGCGATCCACCTGGCGACCTCTTCGTCTGAATCGCCTGGCAGATTCATCGTCAGGGCACCGACGAAGGGGCGTTGACCGGACCACTGCGCCCATTCGTCGGCCAACCCGGGAAAGCAGGCTTCGTCGTACCCCTGGATCTCCAGGCAACCGCGTTCGGTGAGCCGCCAGGGCGAGGGCGAGGTGGCCTTCGGCAACGCCAGTTCGCCTCGCTGTATGCCCTCGACTGTCCTGGCATTGCGCCAGGCAATCCATTCGGACACTCGCATCGCCGTTCGGCCCAGCCGCCCCGGCAGGAACGGTACGAACTGGCCATTGGCGCGAAGCGGGAACAGGTGCAATGTGGCCAATGGAATGTCGTAGTACTCAGCGACGTTGCCCGCGGCATCCTCGAAATTCACCCCGGTGAACAGCAGGTCGGCGTCTTCGGCGAGCGACGTCAAAGTGGCAATGATGTCCTTCCAGCACTGATGGAACGGCGCCACCACTTCCCGTCGCAACCTGATCATCTCGCGGACCTTCCAGAAGTTCCGGAAGAAGTGGGTCCAGAAGTCGCGGTGCGCATCCAGCACCGCCTGCAGATCCGGCCCATACGGGATCGCTGCCGGCCCGGCCGCCTCGGCAAAGCCGACGAGGTCGGGCGGGACAGCCATGTGCACGTCGTGTCCGCGTCGTTGCAGCTCACGGCCCACGGCGACACACGGCTCGATGTCACCGCGGGTTCCGTAGCTTGCCAGGACAATCTTCATTGCAGATTCTGGCCTCTCACGTCCCTCCAACGCCTTTCGCTATTTACGCCAGAGCACAGCAGTCCCGTCGATATCGACGATCTCGGCGGTGATCCCGTGCTCGGCACGGTAGTCGGTGACGGCTTGCCGACATGGTTCGAGATCGTGATAGTCGTCGATGATGCAGAAGCCCTTCGGGGACAGCCGCGGGTAGAGCGCATCGAGTGCCTGGATCGTGGATTCGTACAGATCGCCGTCGATCCGCAGCACCGCAATGCGATCGATCGGCGCGTCTTTCAGGGTGTCCTTGAACCAACCGGGCAGGAAGCGGACCTGGTCGTCCATCAGTCCGTAGCGCTCGAAGTTCGCTCTCACCTCAGTTTCGGACACGCCCAGTATGCCGGCCAGGCTCTGCGTCCTGAGCCCCTTGTCGGCGATGTAGTTGTCGGGGTCGGCAGGTGGCAGGCCCTGGAACGAGTCCGCCACCCAGACGGTTCGTGACTGATCCCCATAGGCGGCCAGTACGGCACGCATCAGGATGCAGGCCCCGCCCCGCCACACACCACATTCGATCAGGTCGCCGGGGATGTCCTCCGCGAGTACAGTCTCGACACACTGCTGAAGACTGGTCAGTCGCTGCATTCCGATCATCGTCTCGGCCTCCGCCGGCCAATCGATGCCCAAATCCCGCTTGTGCTGGACGAGGGTGCTGCGATTCTCGTTCGGAGTCGCGCGGGCAAGTCGATGCGCCCCACCGCGAACCATCATGCGATTGAGGGTCTTGAAGTAGAGCCGTCGCCTGAGCGTCCACTCGGCGGGCATCCGTTCCGGCATCCCGTACCTCGTGAGGTTGCCTCGGATCAGATCGAGGTACAGCGATCGAACATCGTGGTCGGTCACGTGAAATTGGGCCCCCAGCTCGTATTCCAGTAAATGCGAGTGACTCTAGCCTCGAGCCGGCACTACCCGGATCGGTTTGCTGATTGAGCACGGGGAAATTGACCCGCACGATGGCACGGCAACGGACGAGCAGCGGGCCAAACCGAGCCCGAATCGCAAGATCGACTGTGAGAGAAAAGATTTCCGGTGGCCGGCTGCCCCCCGCTCGTCCGAGACCTCAGATCGCCTGCAGGACGAATCCCGTCTGGTCGCCCCGTCCCTGTCGGTTGAGCAATTGTGCGCGTTTTTCCCACGCCCACAGCTGCTTGGGTCCGAACATCCGCAGTATCTTCGGATCGGTCACCGGGACATCACGTCGATAGGCTTCACTGCCGAGGAACTGGCCCAAATTCGAGTCATCGAACGTCCGGACCACTCGCATTCCAGCCCGTTCGGCCGCCACGGCCATTCCCTGCCGCGAGGGTATGACCATGTGCCGCGGTGCATCGGCCTGCACCCAATCCGCCCGGTAGGTGCGCCACGCTTCCGATGAAGTCGTGGGCACACGAGCCAGGCACATGCCTCCGGCGGCGAGCTTGCCGTACGCCACCTTGAGGGTCTCGACCGGGTCGGGAACGTGTTCGAGCGAATGATTGAACATGATGAGGTCGTATTTGCCGTCGACATCGCGCAGATCTGCCTTCATCAGCGGCACACCTTCAGAAGATCGGCCGTCGGCCTCGATGAACGGGTCCGCACCGGCCAAGTTGTTGAATCCAATTCTGGTCAGACGGTCCAGCAGCCCCCCGGTGCCGCAACCGACGTCCAGAATGCGCGCGTCGTGCTCCACGGCCAATTGAGCGAGCATTCTGACGACGTCGCCTCCGAGGAGCACACGGAAGAGCCCCTCGGTCAGCCGCGACTTCATGAATGCACCGACAATGCGATTGCCGCCGCGCAGCTTGTACTCGTCATGCTGGGTGACCAGCCATCGAAACGCGCCCGGTTGCGCTGACGCGCTGTGCGAGTAGTAGTTCGACGGGTAGTGACGCATGAGGTCTTCGCCCTCAAGCTCCTTGTCGATCTGCAAGGTATCGCACGTAGCGCAGCAGAAATATTCAAATTGTTCCCGAGTGCCGAACATCATCTCGCGAACGTCAATCGCCGGATGGGGGCCTGTGGATCCGCATAACCGGCAATCTCTGGTTATCGCGGTCACTCGGCCATCCTCAGAGAACTCCACGCCACCGCGAGAGCATATCGTCCGTAGTGTGCCGCCGGGCAGAAACCGGCATGCCGGCGGGCCTGCGTATGAGCCAAGTTGGTGCTGGCAAACCGACTTTGGCGTGCCGGGAAAGCATCGCCCAGGACACCGTCAGTGCGAAAAGAATCGGACCGGCAGGAGCAACCGGGTAGTGTTTCGACCGTGTGGGGATCGGTGCTGGCGCTAGGAATTTTGGTTGGCCTCGATCCCATGCGCATCGGGATCACCCTTCTCGTGATCTCCCGGCCGCGACCCGTGCAGAACCTGCTGATGTTCGGCGCCGGCTGTATGGCTGCATGCATTCCTACGCTGATCGTTCCGCTGACGCTGCTGCACGCGACGCCGATGTTCAAGTCGACCGCGGAATCCTGGGCCAAGAGTTCGACCGGCGGTTATATCCAGATCGGCATGGGTGCGGTCGCGCTGACGACTGCCACGGTGCTGACGGTGCACTTCTGGGTGCGTCAGCGGGCAAAGCTACCGGCCACGGATGGCGGTGCGTCGACCATGGTCCTCGACACCGACACGTCGACGCCGGTCTCACGACTCCTCGCCCGCGCGAAAGAACAACCGGAAGGCGGCACGTCCTTTTTCCGGCGCCTGCTGCGGCGCGGCCACGATGCCTGGGAGAGCGGAGCCCTGTGGGTCTCGTTCGTGATCGGCTTCTCATTTGCCGGGGCCCCACCCGACGTGGCTCTGTTCCTACTCGCGATCGTCGTCGTCTCCGGAGCGGCGGTCGGCACGCAGATCACCGCCGCGATCGCATTCATCGTCGGCATGCTGGCCGTTGTCGAGATCGTCCTCGTCAGCTACCTGGCCGCTCCCACGAAAACCGAAGCTGTCCTGCAACGGCTGCATGACTGGGCGTGGGCTCACCATCGAAAAATCTTGGTGGCCATGTGCATATTGGCCGGCATCATGCTGATTGCCAAGGGGTTGAACACCATCTGAGCAAGGTCACCACCCGACGGGTTACGAAAGTTCGATCGACTCCGTCAGCCACCGTGCCGGGACCGGCTGGCCACCGCCACCGTCGGACCCAGCCCTCGCCGATTCCGGAACTCGACGGTGATCGACGGGTCAGCGTGCTGGCCCAGCGCACGCAACGCCGCCGGACTGTAGGCGCGCAGGGAGCTGATGAATCCGTCGTGTTGCAGCGGCGAAACCTTGACCAGCGGTAGCACCACCGCCAACAGCAGAACGTGCAAAGGGGCGGGTGGTCTGGGGAGGTCGACTATCAGCAGCTTCTTCGCCGCCCGGGTACCCGCCGCAAACACCTGGACAGCGAGTTCGGGGGTCAGATGATGCAACGACAACGCAAACACCGCCAGGTCGTAATAGCCTTCCGGAGCGTCGATCTCGGTGGCATCCATCTGCCGGACGACGGCGCGCGGATGACTTCCGAGATCTCCGGCCTCCATGCCCGCCACAAACGTCGGCTCGAGGTCGGTGACCGTCAGCTGCGCCGAGGGGTGCATCTCCAACAGCTTGCGCGACAGCCCGCCGAGCCCCGCACCGAGTTCGAGGATCTTCGGCGAAGGCACCTCGGCCACCTCGCGAAGCACCATCCGGGCGCACTTCTCGTGGATACCGATCCGCCGCCGCCCTCCGGCACGGTCCAGAGAATCCATGACCTTGCGTTTCAGATCATCGACGTCATCGCGATCCAGGTACTCCAGCCGGTCGGTCTGCAATCGCCGGTCCAGCCAGGACGCGTCCGGCCCACCCCGGGGCATGTTCGCGATGTCGGAGGTTCTGCTTTCCACCCAGACATCATGGGTCATCGCGGTCGTGATCCGGCCAGAAGTCGTAAAGTCACCGCGATTGCGGCGTACCAAAAGGGCTTTCACCGTGCGGCGCCGATGTGCCCCGTCGGGACGATCAGCCGGCACGCTTGAGGCGACCGAGCTTTTCCAACAGGTCGGCGGTGGTCGCCACGCTTTCGGCGGGTTTGGTCATGCGAGTGGCGACCTCGCGGGCGCGAGCCGAATACTCCGGCTCGAGGACGGTACGCAGGTCCGCGACCAACGTCTTCTGGGTAGTGGCCGAAAGACGCCGAGCGGTACCCACTTTCAGTCGTTTGATCCGAGCCCCCCACAGGGTCTGATCCAGGTCCGTCGAAAGAATCAAGGTGGGAGCCCCGGCGCGCAATCCTGCAGCGGTGGTGCCCGCACCGCCGTGGTGCACGACCGCCCGGCAGGCAGGAAAGGCAGCGGCATAGTTCATGGTGCCGACCACCTTGACGTGATCGGAATGGGGGGCGTCGCTGAAGTCACTCGCGCCGGCGCACACCAATGCCCGCTCGCCCAACTCGACACAAGCAGCACTGATCATGGCCAGCGTCTCGGCGCCGGAGTCCACCGGCATGCTGCCGAAACCGAAGCAGATCGGCGGGGTTCCCGCGGCGATCCAGTCGGCGACCTCGTCGTCGGTGTCGGTCGGCAACTCCATCGTCAACGCACCGACGAAGGGCCGCTGCCCATTCCATTCCGCCCATTCCTCCGCCAGCCCGGGAAAGAAGATCTCGTCGTAGGCCTGGAGCTCCAATGAGCCGCGTGCGGCAACTCTCCACGCAGAGGGACCGGTTGCCTTGGGCAGGCCAAGTTCGCGACGCTGCGGGTCCTCCAGCCTTTTCATCATGGGCCAGCTCAGCCACTCCGACGCCTTCATCATCGTGCGAGCCAACGGAGCCGGTAGCGCCGGGACGAGCTGCCCGTTGGGCCGCATCGGGAACACATGCAACATCGCCAGCGGAATTCCGCAACCCTCCGCGACGTTGCCGGCAGCCTCCTCGCCGATCACCCCGGTAAAGAGCACATCCGCCCCGTCCACCAGAGACGTCAGTGTCTTGCTGACGTCCTGCCAGTATTGGTCGAAGAGATGCCATTCCTCACGCAGCAAACCGGCCAGATCCCGGACCCGCCAGAAGTTCCTCCAGAACTTGCGCAAGAAGCGCGCCCAGAAATCCCGGTTCAGGTCTTGCCACACCCGCACGTCCGGTCCGCACGCGATGGCCTCCGGTCCGGCCGCGGAAACGAATTCAACCAGGTCGGGCGAGACGGCCATACGCACTTCGTGACCGCGCCGCACCAGCTCGCGACCGACCGCAACTGCAGGCTCTACATCACCACGCGTCCCATAAAAAGCCAGCACAAATTTCATCGCGGAGCCTGTAGCCTTTCAGTTGTCGCGCCTGTGAGCAGCCCGAAGTCATCGGTCATTATCCCCATCACCCGTCAGTTCTGTTCCAAAACGGAGCAGCTGAATTCGGAAGAGAATACGGAAGTTTCGACCGCTGCCCCCACGCAACCGCAGTGCGGCGGCGGTCCGTGCCAGAGCCCGTCTTTTGTCGGAACGCCTGACGTACGGGCCGAGGTCACGTGACCAAGATCGACCAGGTTGCCAAAGGCCCAAAAAATAATTAACTAGCAGGTAATGTTCCCCGCCGTGTGGGGCTCATTACTCGGGATGGCGATTCTGATGGCATTCAATCCCGCCCTCCTGGCCCTCATCCTTCTGGTGATCTCCCGTCCACGGCCGGTACAGAACCTGCTCGTGTGCTGGATCGGATGCCTGACAACGAATATTCCAGCGCTGTTGGTGCCGGTGGTGCTGTTGCAGCGTGCACCGATGTTCAGCCCCCAGACTCCGACCGCCACCGCCACCGCCGCGGCCCGGCACATCCAGCTCGGTATGGGTGTGCTGGTGTTATCGGTGGCGCTGCTGATCGCAGTTCGTTTCTGGGTGCGGCAGCGAGCGCAGGTACCGACACCGGCCGGTGGCGTGTCGAGCGAGGCGCCGGAATCCGAGGGGACGGGCCAGATCTCGTCGCCGGTCGCCGGTGTGGGGGAAGCGGCGGAAGGCGACTCCGCGATTCGTCGCCTGTTCCGCCGTCTTCAACGAGCCTGGGACAGCGGTGCCCTGTGGGTCGCGTTGGTGTGTGGTCTCGGGTTCATACCAGGGTTTCCGCTGGTCCTTTTCGTGGCGACCACCGTCGTGTCCTCCGGGGCGTCGACGGGCACGCAGATCATCGCCGTCGTCTTGTTCGTCGTCGCGATGTTCGCCGTTTTCGAGGTCGCCGTCATCAGCCATCTGATCGCCCCGGCACGAACCCAGGCTGTCCTGCAGCCGGTCCACGACTGGGCGCTGGCCAACCGGCGCCAGGTGATGATAGGCATCTTCGTGATGATCGGATTGCTGCAGGTAGTCAGGGGATTGGGCATCATCTGAGCGGGAAGCTCAGATGCTCACCTCATCCAGAACGCCCTGACCGCGCGAACCGCTCCAGGTGATCGGCGGTGTCGGCGACGCTGTCGTCCGGTGTGGTCATCTGAGTAGCGATTTCGCGGGCACGGGCAACGTACTGCGGGTCGAGAATCGTACGCAGGTCTGATGCGAGCCGCTCACTGCTGGCCGCCGAGATGCGCCGTCCGAAACCAACTTTCAGCTGCTCGACACGAGATGCCCACAGTGCCTGGTCGAGCGCCGTCCAGTAGACGAGCATAGGTACCCCGGCGCGCAGGCCCGCGGACATGGTGCCCATTCCGCCGTGGTGCACCAACGCGCGGCACGCTGGGAACACGGCCGCGAAGTTCATCGTGTCCACGACCTTGACCTGGTCGGAATCGGCCAGCTGGCCGAAGTCGCTCGAACCGGCGCACACCAACGCCCGCTCCCCCAGTTCCGCGCAGGCCTTCTCGATCATCGTCAACGTGTCAGCGGGAGACTTGACCGGTGTACTGCCAAAGCTGAAGAAAATCGGCGGCGTTCCCGCCGCAACCCAGGCGGCGATCTCGTCATCGCCGTCTGTGGTCAGCTCCATCGTCAGTGCACCGACAAAGGGCCTTTGGTCAGTCCATTGCGCCCACTCGGAAGCCAGCCCGGGAAAACAAACTTCGTCGTACGCCTGTATCTCCAGTGATCCGCGTTCGGTGATCCGTCTCGGCGATGACCCCGTGGCCTTCGGCAGACCCAGTTGGCGACGCTGCGCGTCGTCGAACTTCTTGACCCCGCGCCAATTCGCCCACTCGTACACCTTCAGAGCGGCACGTCCCAACGAGGGTGGCAGGAACGACAACATCCGACCATTCGGACGTACCGGCGAGACGTGCACCGTGGCCATCGGGATGCCGTAGTACTCAGCGACGTTGACCGCCGGCGGTTCGAAATTCAGGAATGTGATGAGTAGATCCGCCCCGTCGGCCAGCGACGTCAGCGTCGTCGTGATGTCCTCCCAGAACCGGACGACGGACTCCCCGATCTCGCGCATCTCGCGCATCAGTTTCATGAGTTCCGGGATCTTCCAGAAGTTGCCGAAGAAGCGGACCCAGAAGTCGCGGTGCGCGTCCGCCCATACCGCCGTGTCCGGACCGTAAGGGACCGTCTCAAGCCCGGCTGCCTCGGAGAAGGCAACCAGGTCGGGCGGGACAGCCAAACGCACGTCATGCCCGCGGCGCTGAAGCTCGCAACCGACCGCGACGCAGGGCTCCACATCGCCGCGAGTGCCATAGCTTGCCAGCACGAGCTTCATCGCGCGTCTCTCGACATGAACTCTCCAGTTGGGACCTGTTGGCGAACAACGGTGTGGCAGATGATCTTCGGGATTGAACGGTCTAGGCTACCTACCGCACAGCCGGTACGTCAGTGGATCTCGCCGACAAGATCAAAATCAGCCAGCGTGCGTGCTGCCAGTTCCCGCAGGGCTGATGTCGTGTTCTCCGCGCCAGGTTGGTAGGCCCCGACACTGATGAAGATCTTGCCACTCAGGCGTCCAGAGAGGATCACCAATCGGCCGCCGGTCCGCTCCAGGAGTTGTCGCGATTCTTGTTGCCCGGTCGTTCGCGCGTTCGCGAACTCGGCCACGGTGCCGTCGGCCTCGCTGATGAACGAGCTGAGATCGCCTAGGTAGGAACAGAACACTGCTTGGTCCGGATCCGCAGGCACTCTCGAGACCATCTGTTTGAGCATCCGCTTCGGCATGAACGAGGGCAGCCACAGGAGCTGCTTGGACTCCTCTGAGGTCTCTTTCAACGTCGCCAGCGTCTGTTTGATGGCCGCACGGACTTCGCGCAGATCCGTCGCGACAGGTGCGGGGTCGATCGTGACGCGCGCGTACGACAGTGCCATCGCCCGAGTGTCGTCCTCCGTGCGGTCGCTGATCGGGATCTGGAGCGTGACGGCGCCGTCCTTGTCGCGTGCGCGGCCGATGTGCTCACCGAACTTCGCGGCAAACGCCGCGGCCAGCGTGTGACTCGCTCCGCCGAGTGCTTCGGCGCGCGCGTCCCACTCATCGAGGTCGACGTAGACCGTCAGAGCCGGCACGAGCACCACCTCATCGGTGCCCACTCCGTTGACCGCCGGGACAGACTGCGGTGCCGGTGAAGGATTAACCTCAGCCTTGGCCCGAGCCTGCTGCTCTCTGGCAGATTTCACCGCCGTGACGAGCGCCCGGGCGGCCTTGGGTACGTCCCGCGCGGTTTCTCGGGCGTCCTGGGCCAACGCGCGCAGTCGAGTACGCGAGCGTGGCGGCGGATATCCGAGATCGCGGGTTTTACCCAGTGTCCCTTCGACTATCACGAGCGCAAGGCCGAGGCCGTCGATCAGGTTGTGTGAGAGCACCAGGCTGACCGCGGTCGAGCCGTCGTCGAGCCTTACGACACCGATGTGCCAGCCGGGACCCGATTCCGCATCGACCGGAAGCTGCGACCGCTCGTCGACCCAGGAACTGAAATCGGCACGTGGACGGGTCGACTCAGCGATGTCGACATCTGACGGCCCCCGGTCCACAACCCAACGGTGCCGGGCGACCGGCAGCGCCGGTCGCTCGATGCGACGCCCCAACAAACCCTGGCCGAGATTGTGGTGAAAACGCCGCAGCCCATCGAGATCGACGGCACGGTCATACAGCCAGGTGACCTGGATGACCACCTTCATGCCGGCAGCGCGATGCTCCGCCAACGACGCCTCGTCGGCCAGCGCGAGCCGATTATCCAGTTGCACACGTTCGTTGGATACTTGGCGCGTTCTCAAAGATTCTCGTGCACGAGTTGTTCGTCCCGACACTAACTAGCCTCTTTCATCATCGGCAGTGCGGCTGCGTGACCGCAACGGCGCCCGGTTACAGACGGTCAGGCCCAAGTTCCACGGCGCCGGTTGGCCAGTGCAACGGCCTCGTAGCGAAACTTCAGGAGGGACGGCCGGACGAATCGATTGAGCTTGTTCAACCGTACGGAATTCTCGAACACCGACCGGAAACCCTGTTCGCTCGCCCGGTACGCCGCATACACACGATCCAGCTCGACCTGGTCGACGGGCTCGTCGCGTGCGGCCGCGCTCAGCGCGTCGTAAACCGAAGTAATCCAGTCTGTGCCGAATGTTTCCGTCACCGGGCCGGTCTGCCGCTGGCGGTGGAGATCCGGAGTGAGGAACTCCTCGATCGCGTCCTCATCCCGGTTGTCCAGATCGATGCCGAGAGCCAACGAGATCCGTTTGACTTCACGACGCCAATCCTCGAGCAGGTTGGCGTACTCGACGAACACGCGCGGTAGCTCGCGGGTATCTCTCTCGGCCAGCAGGTTGAACTTCAGCCACAGTGCACTGCCGAGCTCCGGCGATGTCAGGAAGTCCGCGGCACCTGATGCGATGACTTCCTGCGGAGGACGCACCATGTTCACAACAGCGATGTCGAAGCCGGCCTGCCGTGCCGCTTCGAACCACAAGCTGGACAGCAGCGTTATCTGCAGGTCCTTGATGAGTACGACAGGCGCGGCCGGCAAGGTGGCGAGAAACTGTCCGATCTTGTTGATACAGAAAGCCTTCTGGTCTGCATCGAGCCCCCCGTCCTCTTGCAGGCGTAGCGACGGGTCGAACACGGCGCTGCCGTAGCGGCGCAAGATCGTGTTGTTGAGATGGAGCGACGCCCGTGGCTCCCAGTAGCCACGCGGGTTGCGCGGGTCTGCGCCCGACAGCCCCGCCGGGAGCGTGGCGCCGCACAGCGACAGGACCCGGGTGACCGCAGAGGTTCCGGATCGAGGCACACCCAACACGAACAATGCGACCGGCCGGGCCGTCGAACCGCTGTTACCGACGCGGGTCACGAGCACGACTCCTCGAACGACGTTGCGGGCAGCCCACGCGCGGCACTGACGGAAAAAGATCCTGCGGCGCGTTGCGCAGCGGTGTATCGGCTCTGACTCATGACGGCAGAGTATTCGGAAATGCGTTGCTATCGTGGCGAATTGCCATAGGCCGCACAATCTGTTGGCATTCGGTCACCGATCTCACCGAAGGTGCCGACAGTGGGCCCGACGGACCCGCCGAAGACGAACGAAACATCCACGGCGGCACCGACTTCAGGTCAGAAGTTGTTGCAGGTGTTGAAGGCTTGCTCGATGGTGCCGAGGTACGGCTGGAACATCGGAGCGTTCGCCACATCTTGCGCTGTCTTGGCCCGCTTGGCCGGTGCGTCAGCGATGAACTCACGCAAGCCACGCTGCAGTATCGGCGATTGATCGAATGCCATCCGAACTTGCGGATCCTGCGCATCGAGCGCCGACACCAACTGCGGATACGTGCACGTCGTGTTGATGGCCGAATCCAGGTTCGGCCCCGCGGACGCGATCCCCGCCCCGGCGGTCAACGACAGAGCCACGCCGCCGAGCCCGACGGCCAGTCTGGTCAACGACAGACGGAACATATTCAAACTTCCTCCCTACCATTGCTCCCGACCATTCCGACTGTAATCGGCCTGGGCGGATCTCACCCATGCTTTGCCCAGCTCCACCACAGCGTGAAATCAGGCCTCCTGCTTGACCAGTCGTTCACCAGGCACCATGACCGGGCCCAAGACCGCACTGGAGGGCCGCTGACGGACCCGCAGTGGCCACCAGAACCACCGCCCGAGCAGAGCGGCGATTGCCGGTGTCATGAATGCACGCACCACCAGGGTGTCGAACAACAAACCCAAACCGATGGTCGAACCCACCTGCCCGATGATGCGGAGATCACTGACCACCATCGACAACATCGTGAACGCGAACACCAGGCCCGCGGTCGTCACCACCTTGCCCGTGCCGCCCATGGCTCGGATGATGCCCGTGTTGATCCCGGCGCCGACCTCCTCTTTCATCCGCGACACCAGCAGCAGGTTGTAGTCGGAACCCACCGCCAACAGGACGATGACCGACATCGCCAAGACGAGCCAGTGCAGTTCGATGCCGAGAATGTGCTGCCAGACCAGTACCGAAAGCCCGAACGCCGCACCGAGCGAAAGCGCCACCGTTCCGACGATGACCAGTGCGGCGACGAAACTCCGCGTCACCACCAGCATGATGCCGAAGATCAGGCAGAGCGCCGCGACACCCGCGATCAAGAGGTCGAATTTCGACCCGTCTCGCAGATCTTTGTACGTCGCAGCGGTTCCGGCGAGGTGGATGGAAGCGTTCTGCAGCGGCGTCACCTTGATCGCCTCTTCGGCGGCCGTCCGCACAGCATCAACCCGAGAGATGCCCTCAGGAGTTCCTGGATCACCCCGGTGCGTGAGGATCAGCCGGACGGCCTTCCCGTCGGGCGAGAAGAACAGGCTCATCGCCCGTTGGAAGTCCTTGTTCTCGAACACTTCCGGGGGCAGATAGAAGGAGTCGTCGTTCTGGGCGCCGTCGTAGATCTTGCCCATCGCGCTGGCATTCGACGTCGTCTCATCCATGATCGCGATCATTCCGGACATGGTGCTGTGCATTGTCAGCATCATGGCTCGCATTGACTTCATGATCTCGATCATCGGCGGCAATTGAGTGACAAGTTGCGCCTGTAATCCGTCGACTTTCACCAAGTTGTTGAGAAGTTTGTGCATCTGAAGGCTGAGCTGGTCGGTGCTGTCAAGCGCGTCGAACACCGATCGAATGGCGAAGCAAATGGGAATGTCGTAGCAGTGACCTTCCCAATACAGGTAATTTCGAAGCGGCCGGAAGAAGTCGTCGAAATTTGAAACGGTGGCCATCAGATCATCAGTAAGTTCGGCAGTCTCCCCGGTCACCTCGACCGTGTTGTGGGTGATCGAGCCGATCAACTTCATCAGATTGTGAGTGCCCTCCATCTGGGTGATCATTCTCTGCATGTCGTCCGCCTGCTTCAACATGCCATTCATGCGATCTTTCGCGAACGGGACGATCTGTCGGAGGCCGGCGCTCTGCAGGCTGATCTGAAACGGTATCGACGTGCGCTCGATCGGACTGCCCTCAGGCCGGGTGATGGTCTGCACCGTGGCAATCCCCGGGACCGCGAAGATTTTCTTGGCCAGCTTGTGCAGGACCAAGAAATCTGTCGGGTTGCGCATATCGTGGTCGGCTTCGAGCATCAGGATGTCGGGTGTCATCCGCGACTCGGGGAAATGACGCTCGGCGGCCGCATATCCGACATTGGCCGGGATGTCTTGGGGCACATACAGCCGGTCGTCGTAGCTGGTCTGATATCCGGGCAGGGCCAGAAGCCCGACAAACGCCACCGCGCACGCCCCGGCAAGAATCGGCACCGGCCATCTCACCACCGCCGTGCCGACGCCCCGCCACCGGCGGACCATGAGCTTGCGCTTCGGTTCGAACAGCCCGAACCGGCCGCCGACGGCGATGACGGCCGGAACCAGCGTGACGGCCACCGCCACGGCAACCGCCATGCCGATTGCGGAAGGAATGCCCATCGTCTCGAAGTACGGCAACCGCGTGAAGCTCAGGCAGTAGATGGCGCCGGCGATCGTCAGACCTGAGGCCACAACCACCTTCGCCACACTGCGATAGGTGGTGTAGAAGGCGGTTTCGCGGTCTTCGCCGGCCTGACGTGCCTCGTGATATCTCCCGATGAAGAAGATTCCGTAATCGGTGCCGACCGCGATTCCGAGCGATACCAGGAGATTCACCGCGAATGTCGACAGACCGAGAATCTGGTGATCGCCGAGAAATGCGACGACTCCCCGCGCCGCTTGCACCTGGATTCCGACCATGGCCAGCAGGAGAACGACGGTGATGACCGAGCGGTACACGAAAAGCAGCATCGTGCAGATCACCACCAGCGTCACCAGCGTGATCTTCATGATCGACGTGTCACCGGCGTGGTTCATGTCGGTGATCAACGGAGAAGGACCCGTGACGTAGGCCTTCACCCCCGGCGGCGGGACCGTCCCCGCCACGATGTCCCGGACCGCTTCCACAGATTCGTTGGCCAGGGCCTGTCCCTGATTGCCCGCGAGATTCAGCTGGACGTAGACACTCAGATCATCGGCACTCTCGACACCCGACGCGGTGAGTGAGTCCCCCCAGTAATCCTGAACGTGCTGCACATGCTTCGTATCGGCTCGCAGCTGACGAACCAAGTCGTCGTAATAGCGGTGCGCCTCCTCGCCGAGGGGTTTGTCACCCTCAAGGACGATCATCGCCACGCTGTCGGAATCGGATTCGCCGAACACCTGCCCCATGCGCTGCATCGCCTGAAACGACGGCGCATCCTTGGGAACCAGCGATACAGCACTTTCCCGCCCGACTTGTTCCAGTGACGGAACAGCGAAGGTGACGACGGCGATGACCGCCAGCCAGCCGAGAATGATCGGCACCGACAGCCGATATATCACCCGAGCGATCAACGGTGGCCGGTCGCTGGTGTGTCGACTGCTCATGCGGCCTTCACCGCACAGAAGGAGGACGCGTTCATGACAGTCAGCGCTCTTCCCTCTGCAGAATCGACCGCACGAGCTGACCGCGACCGGAGGGGCGCGCTGCCGCACTGAGAGGACGGGGGTGTACCCGCTGCGGCCACCAGAACCACCGCCCCAGCAGCGCGGCGATCGCCGGTGTCATGAAGGCGCGTACCACCAAGGTGTCGAACAACAGACCGACGCCGATGGTGGCACCCAACTGCCCGATGGTGACCAGGTCGCTGACGACCATCACCAGCATCGTGAACGCGAACACCAGGCCGGCGGCCGTCACCACCTTGCCGCTGCCGCCCATGGCCCGGATGATGCCGGTGTTGATCCCGGCGCCGATCTCCTCTTTCATTCGGGACACCAACAGCAGGTTGTAGTCGGAACCCACCGCCAACAGGACGATCACGGACATCGCCAGCACCACCCAGTTCAAGGGCATACCGAGGATGTGCTGCCAGATGAGCACGGAAAGCCCGAAGGCCGCGCCCAGTGAAAGCGCCACCGTGCCGACGATGACCAGTGCGGCGATGAAGCTCCGCGTGACCACGAGCATGATGCCGAAAATGAGGCAGAGTGCGGCGACAGCCGCGATCAGAAGATCGTATTTGGACGCTTCGACCAGGTCTTTCACTGACGCTGCGGTGCCCGTGAGATAGATCGAGGCATTCTGCAGCGGCGTGCCCTTGAGCGCTTCTTCGGCCGCGGTTTCGATCGGGTCGACCAGCGACATGCCCTCGGTCGTTGCCGGGTCGCCTCGCTGGGTGATGAGCATGCGGGCCGCTTTCCCGTCCGGTGACAGGAAGATGTCCATGACGCGCTGGAAGTCCTTGTTCTCGAAGACTTCCGGAGGCAGATAGAAGGAGTCGTCGTTCTGGGCAGCGTCGAATGCCTTGCCCATCGCAGTGGCGTTGTCGTTCGACGTCGCCATTTGATCCATGATCCCGGACATGGTGCTGTGCATCGTCAGCATCATGGTTCGGGTGGATTCCATGGTCGAGATCATCACCGGAAACTGAGCGGCCAACTGCGGCAGAATTGCGTCGAGCTGATCAAGGTTGTTAACCAGGCTGACCATCTTGACGGTGATTTGGTCAATACCGTCGAGCGTGTCGAAAACCCCTCTGATCGAGGAACATATCGGAATCGTGTAGCAGTGCGGTTCCCAGTAGAAGTAGTTTCGGATCGGCCGGAAGAAATCGTCGAAGTTCGCGACGTGATCGCGCAGTTGATTGGTCACCGTTTGCAGCTCGTGGGTATCGGCGACCATTTGATGCGTGGTGCTGACCATCTCTTCCGTCAGTGCTTGCATGCGCTTGACGATGGCGATCGTTTTGGTCATGTCGTCGGCCTGCACCAGCAGGTCTTCCATTCGATCCTTCTGGAACGGCATCAAATGGGTCTGCGACGCGTTGCTCATGCTGAGCATGAACGGAATCGTCGAGTGTTTGAGTGGCTCGCCGGCGGGACGGGTCGGCGCCTGGACCATGGCGACTCCGGGCACGGATTGCACACCCTTGGCCAGTTTGTTCAAGACCAGAAAGTCGACGGGATTCCGCATGTCATGGTCGGCCTCGACCAACAGAATGTCGGGCGCCATCATCAATGACTGGGGAAAATGTCGCGTCGCCGCCGCATAACCCACGTTGGCGGGGATGTCCTGCGGGATGTAATTCTGGTCGTTGTAGCTCGGCTTGTACGCGGGAAGCGCCAGCAGGCCGATGAGCGAGACCGCGCACGTCGCGATGAGAATGGGCCCGGGCCACCGGACGACCGCAGTGCCCACCTTCCGCCACCGGCGGGTGGTGAGTTTCCGCTTGGGTTCGAACAGCCCGAAGCGGCTGCCCACGGCGATGACTGCGGGAACGAGTGTGACGGCCACCAACACAGCGGCAGCCATGCCCACGGCAGTGGGAACGCCGAGAGTCTGATAGACCGGCAGACGGGTGAAGTGCAGACAGAGAATCGCCCCGGCGATCGTCATGCCGGAACCGACGACCACCTTGGCGACACTGCTGAACGTCGTATAGAACGCCGCCTCTTTGTCCTCACCGGCCTGGCGTGCCTCCTGATATCGCCCAGTGAAGAAGATGCCGTAATCGGTTCCCGCCGCGATCGCGAGCGCCACCAGAAGATTGACGACAAACGTCGTGATACCGATGACCCCGAGACTGCCGAGAAACGCCACAACCCCTCGGGCCACCGTCAATTCGATGCCGACAACCAGCAGCATGAGAATGACGGAGATGATCGACCGATAGACGAGCAGCAGCATCACGAAGATGACCGTGAGGCTCAACGAGGTGACCAGCCCCACCGTCCGGTTGCCGGCCGGGCCCAGATCCGCGGCGAATGCCGCTGGTCCCGTGACATAGGTCTTGACTCCCTGCGGCGCCGGTATCCGGTCGACGATCGCGCGCATCGCCTCAACGGACTTGACCGCCGAGATGTCCTGGTTGCTGGTGAGAGTCACCTGTACGTACGTGGCCTTGCCGTCGACACTCTGCGCAGCACCCTGGGTCATCGGGTCGCCCCAGAAGTCCTGGACGTGCACCACATGCGTGGTGTCGGCCTTCAACTGACGAACCAACTCGTCGTAATAGCTGTGCGCGGCATCGCCGAGGGGTTGATCGCCTTCCAGGACGATCATCGCGACGGCGCCCGAACCGGCTTCGCCGAACAGCTGCCCCATGCGCTGCATCGCCTCGAAAGACGGTGCGGCGATGGGATCCATCGCTACCGCATGCTCTTTCTCCACCTGCTCGAGCGAGGGCACGGCAACACTGAGGATGACGGTGATCGCCAACCATCCCAGGATGATCGGCACCGACAGCACGCGGACCATGCGTGCGATGAACGGCGGGCGCTTGGTTATCGGCAACGGCTCCGTGATGGGTTCGCTGGGCTCGTTGGCTGTACTCATGCGGCCTTCAGCTGACAGAAGGTGAAGGCACTCACGCCAGTCCGGACCTTCTCGTCCTTCACCTCGTCGCCGACGAGGATGCGGCATCCGATCGAGTCAGTATTGCCTTGAGCGGAGATGTTGCCCATCGCCGTCGCGTCGGAGATCGGGAAGTCCATGGACCATGGCAGCGGCGCATCCCTGATCAGTTTCGGCTCGGCATCGGCGTCGAAATAGCTGATGGTCGCCAACGTCCCAGGAGGGCCGAACACCTCGTAAACCAGGTGCTTGGGGTCGTGGGGCCGCTTCTCCTCACGCTCGGCGCTGGTATACGCGGGGCGGCTCTGGCTGCCGAAGACGCCGTGCAATCGTGACACGGTAAATCCGCCTGCGACTCCCACCACCACCAGCACCAGCGGAATCCACAGCCGCTTCAGGATCCTGAAAATCGCGAGTTCCTCCGACTGTCTTCCGTGCCGGCACCCTGCGGGTGCTCATACATGCATTTGCAGATCGGATGCGAACGATCGAGCCTCGGATGCGGTGGCATCCCAGGCCTGACCCTGCACGTAGCTCCCGCAAACGTGCGGCGCCCTTCGATGAGCGCAACCGATCCCGAAGAGTAAACCATGCCGCCGCGTCAATATGGTGCAAACGGGTCAGATAGCCGGAATCGGTTCAACGCCTTGATAATCACCCGTGAAGCCACCGCGGTGGCACACAACCCGGCACCGCCGATCGATACCACTTCCGGGCGCTGCTGACCCGCTGACTCAACTAGGAACTAGCTATGAATCCAACCTGAATGGGCCACGAAATATGCCATTGCTGCAGAACAGTCGCCGCAAACTGTATGGCAGCGATGAATCCATAGCGGCACACGCCTGGAACCACGCACGACGACAGCCCCCGACGACGGTGACGTGCAATCGCGGGTTGCTGGTGCGGTTCGCGCGACGGCCAGAAGTGGGTGCGCCCGAACACCGCTACGAGTAGGCACGCGATAACGGGAACGTCTGCGGTCATGCTCGCCGCGTGTCACGCGGTGCCGCTACGGCAGGAAACGGGCGATCTGGGGTGACGGAAGTGTCTGCGCCGCGCGTGCCTGCCGGACTCCCACCGCTCCCCCGGCGGCCGTCATCAACAGCATGCCGGCGAGTCCGGGCAGCACCGCGAACAGCAGGTCGCTGGTGCTGGCCGTACGCAGATAATCTGCGTATCCGAGCCGGAAGGATTCGGGCACCGCAGGCACCGAAAGCGGCTGTGCCACTGGTGGTTCGGACCGCGGAACCGGAATGACCGGCGCGCTCGGGCCCGCCGCCGGCAACCCTGCCGGCGGGGCGGCGGGCGCCGGGACCGCGATGACGGGAGCGGGAGGGACCACCACCGGAGCCGGAGCGACCGGGGCGGCGGGTGCAGCGATCGCCGGAGCCGGCGCGGTGGGAATCTTGGGCGGAGTCGACCGGATGACGATCGTGCGGCTGCTCGGAGCCGTCGGCACCGGCGCGAGGCCCGGAGCCCGGCCGAGGTTGCCATTGGTCGGTGCCCCCGCCGCTCCGCCGCCTCCGCCACCACCCGACAGGATCGCAGACGGCGCCTGTCCGGTCGTGCCGACGCGGGCCGACTGCGGTGATTCGGCGAATGTTCCCGAGCGGGCCGCAGTCGCCGGAGCCTCACCGGCGCCCACTGTCGTGGCCCCGGTCTTGGTGGTCGCGGAGTCGGTGGTTGCGGTGTTGGTGGCCCCAGTCTTGGTGGTCCCGACCTTTGACTCGGGCTTGGAGCCGTTGGAACCTCGCGGCCCGCCGAGGCTGCCACCGGAATTCTTGACTCCGCCGCCACGCTGCGGACCCAACTTGGCCGCCGCGGGACCGGACTTCTTGTTCTTCTTCTTGTGGTCGAAGAGGTCGTGGATGTCGATCCCGAACAGATGCGCCGAAGCCACACCGGTTCCGGTCATGCCAGGTCCGACCACCATGGCGCCACACGCGATCGCACAGCCGGCAGCGGTGTTACGCACCCATGACCGATCCACGTCGAGATCCCCCCCAAAAAGAGATCGGCGGCACGACGGCCGCGCGCACTGGAACAAGTTCCCATTGTGACATACCGACATTTCGTCAGATTTGCTGGACAACGATCCGAAATAGCGGCCGCGTCAATGTCGGCCGATCCGGCGGTTCGCGGCGATACCCTTTGTCCGTGGTGGTCAGCGAGTTCCGCCGATCGGTGTGCATACCGGAGATGGCGTTGAGCAACCGCGTTCCGGCCCGCACTCGGCACTATGCGGAGAGCGTATCGAGCCGACTGCGGGTGTTGACGATCGCGACGTGGATCGCGGCCGCGGTATCCGGTGGATTCGGGGTATTCCAATTGATCCTCGGCGGCCCGATGTGGCGGCTCGGGTTCGTCAACCTCGGATCCGCAGCGTTGTTCCTGCTGGTGCCACTGTTGTACCGGTTCGGGGAACTGATCGCACCGCTGGCGTTCTTCCTGTTCGCCTACGTGTCTGTGTCGACGATGTGCTTCGCGGTCGGGACCGGTTCGGGACTGCAGTTCTATTTCGTGGTGGCCGCGTCACTGGCGGTGCTGGTGTTGGGAATCGAGCGCATCGTGCTGGCGGGAGTGTTGACGGCGTTGGCGGTGGCCGCCGCGATTGTGCTGGAAGTGCTGGTTCCCGACGACCGGGGCCTGGGGCCACCATGGACGCTGACTGCGGGGTTCATTCTTTCGGCTGTCTCAGCCGGAGTAATGGTGTTTGCCACAGTCTGGATGTCGTTACGTGAGATCGCCCGGGCCGAACAGGCGATGGAAGCCGAATATCAACGATCCGAGCAACTGCTTGCCAATATCCTGCCGGCCACCATCGCGCAGCGACTCAAGGAGCCCTCACGCACGATCATCGCCGACAAGTACGACGACGCCTCGATTCTGTTCGCCGATATCGCCGGCTACACCGAGCGGGCCAGCGACCTCACCCCCACCGATCTGGTGCGCTTCCTGGACGTGCTGTACACCGACCTCGATGCACTGGTGGACCGCCATGGTCTGGAGAAGGTGAAGACCAGCGGTGATTCGTACATGGTGGTGGCCGGCGTGCCCAAGCCCCGCACCGATCACATCGAGGCACTCGCCTGTTTGGCGCTCGATCTGGCCGACGCCGTAGCCGATCTCAAAGACCCTCGGGGGCGCGCGGTGCCGTTGCGGATCGGCCTGGCCGCCGGTCCCGTGGTGGCCGGGGTGGTCGGGGCACGCAAGTTCTTCTATGACGTTTGGGGCGACGCGGTCAACGTCGCCTCACGGATGGAAACCACCGACGTGGCCGGCCGAATTCAAGTGCCGCAGAACGTTTATGACCGGATCAGTCACGCGTTCGTGCTCGAGGAGCGCGGTGACGTCGAGATCAAGGGCAAGGGTCTCATGCACACCTGGTATCTGGTCGGCCGCCGCGACGACGAAGCGGCACGCGCCCGGCCGGAGGTCGCCGGTCCGATGCGTGCCGCCTCGGTCGAGCCGCCGCGCGATGGCTAAACCTTGCGGTTCTCCGACTTGATCAGCCATGCCAGCTTTTCCAGACCATCGATCAGCTGGTGCAGGATGTCGGCGGTGGTCGGGTCGTGCGCGTCGACCTCGTCGTGCACCCCGCGCATCGTCTCCACGGTCGCATAGATCCGCGTGGTGACGAGGTCGACCACCTCAGCAGTGCTGCGCTCGTAGGCGGGGAACTCGGGCAACGTGGTGCCGGCCACGACAGTGTCCGACCGACCGTCGGGCACGGCGTCCAGTGCACGCATCCGTTCTGCGACCGTATCGCTGCCTTCCCTGGCGAAATCGACGAGCTCGTCGAGCTGCAGATGCAGGTCCCGGAAGTTCGTGCCGACGACGTTCCAGTGTGCCTGCTTGCCCTGGATGCCGAGCTCGATCAAGTCGACCAACACCCGCTGCAGGTAGCCGCTGAGCTCGGGCGCGGCCTGGTATCCCTGGATATCGGATTCGATTCGACGTGTACTCATGCCAGTTACAACGGTCCATAATCTGGAATCAATCCAGATTAGGGAAGATGTGAGCGCATTCACACAGGCTGCTGGTCGGCCGCCTGATCCTGCTGATTGAGCAGCCGCGCATACCCCGCTCCCATTCCCAGCAGCGCCAACCCGACCACGATGAACACCGCCACCCGGAAGATTCCATCCAGCGTCCCGAGGTCGAACAGGAACAGCTTGGCCATGGCCGCCGCGACGAGCGCCATACCTGCGCCGATCGGCAGGGACCGCTGCGCCTTGGGACGTCGCACCGCGTAGCCGAGCAGGCCGGCCGCCACCGCGATCCAGCAGATCGTCGCCACCATGTGACCGCCGAAGAATCCGGCCCCGGTGCCGCCGACTGCGACACCGGCCGTCACGGTGAACACCGTCAGTGAATATCCCGCCACGAGAGCCGACGCTGCCCACACCAGCCGGAGCAACTCCTGATCCGTGGCACCATCGGCCGACCAAGCCCACGAGACCGCGGCCGCCGCCGCGATCGCCAGGACACTGCCGATCAACACCGAAACCGTAAGCCCTGCAGACATTGTGGTGGCACTAACCAAGACGTCGGGACCGGCGGAATCGAGATAGATCATGCCCCCGACCGCGGCCAACCCGAGGGCAATCGACCGCGCGACACCGGCGTAGCGCCCCGCAAGGGCGACCACCCCGGCCATCGCCAACAACACCGGGCCGGCCACCGGTCCATCGAAGGCCACCAGCACCGCAATCAGCGCAGCCGCGGCCGCAAGTACCGCCCAGATCTGGCGGACCACCACGACCACCCCGGGAATACGGTCGCCGAAGGCCACGATCGCCACCAGGGCGGTCGCCAGCGCCGCCGCCATGAGCGCCGCGATCACGCGGTCGACGCCGGCCGCCACGCACAGCACGGGAAGAACGCCGCACGCCGTCAGAACGGCGGCCGCCGACGGCTTGGTGGTCCAGCGCAGCACCAGCAGCCCACCCGCCAACGCCAGCACTGCAGCGAGCCCGCAGGCCAGCGCGAGCATGGGATCGGTCCGACCATCGATTGCGGCGGCCGCGAGTGCCATCAACAAGGGCAACGTGGCCGCGGCAACACGCGCGGCAGACAACCCGGTCCAGTCCCGGCCGAACTGAACCGGGAGTGCGGCAGCCGACAGAGCCAGCATGAATCCGATCAGCAGGTGGGTCACCCCGTCGGTGACGACGGGCGCCAAGGCGATCAGCGGCACCAGGACCAACAAGCCCAGCTGTTCGGAGTTCCACCGCCGTGCCAGCGTCAGGCCGCCGCCACCGATCGCGGCGGCCAACAGAAGACCGATCGGCGCCGCAACCCACTCGTAGACCGTTGTCACGGCGATCACGTCGATGTACGCGGCGGCAACACCGGTCGCGGCCAACGCGATGGCCCCCACCCGGCCACCCGGCCGACGATGTAGCCACCATCCGGCGCCGACCAGTCCAGCGGCCAGAACGGCCCCTGCGCCCACCCGGAACTCCGGTCGCAGAATGCCGGCCTGCGCGGCCAGCACCAGCAGCAGCACCACTCCGGTGAGCGTCACGGCCACTCCCGCCACCGCGAGCGCCTTGCCGATCCAGCCTTCGGAGCGCTCCGGGCGGAACGTGGACTCAGACCTCGGCGACGACACCGGCACCGGCGCGGGCACGGGTGCCGGAGCAGAGGCGACGGGCCAGGCGGCCGGCACCGCAGCAGCGACTGGGGGCGGCACGGCCACCGGGACCTGATCCAGCCTTCGACCCAACTCCCCCAGATCCGCCGACACCCGGTTCATGTACGCCGAAATCGCGGCCAGATCAGACGCCATCCGGGCGATCACGACCCGATGAGATTCGCTCATGCGGTCATGGTGGCAACAAATGCGGCCGTCCGGATGAGTAGGACTACTTGTCGAGGCCGTGCTCGATGGCGTAGCGGGCCAATTCGACGCGGTTGGCGACCTGCAACTTACGGAACGTCGCCTGGACGTGGTTCTCCACCGTGCGGTGACTCAGGGAGAGGCGCGTCGCAATCTGCTTGGCCGTCAACCCCTTTGCCACAAACCGCAGAACCTCGGTCTCCCGCTCGGTCAGGCTGGGCGTGGCCGGGCCATCCTCCGGGCGTTGGGCGATACGCCGGTACTCACCGAGTACCAGTCCGGCCAACCCTGGGGTGAACACCGCCCGCCCCTCCGCGGTGGCCCGTACCGCCGCGGTCAGGTCGGCTTTCGACGCGCTTTTCACCAGATAACCGGTGGCTCCCGCTTTGACCGCCTCCAGAACATCGTCGCGCTCGTCCGAGGCCGAAAGCACCAGCACCCGCGTCGACGGCGACACGGTGAGCACCTCCGCGGTAGCCGCGGCGCCACTGCCGTCGGACAGGCTCATGTCCATCACCACCACGTCAGGCAGCACCACCCCGGCCCGCCGACGCGCCGAAGCCACCCCATCGGCGGTGGCCACGACATCGAATCCCTCGTCGGCGAGGTCGCGTGCGACCGCGTCACGCCAGATCGGGTGGTCATCGACGACCATCACCTTCAGTGCGGTCTCGGTCATCACTGTCCTCTCTCGAGCGCGTCACGCCTTCCCGAAGAGCGGGGCAGCGTGAGCTCCCATTCCGTGCCACATCCGGGTGCAGTGTTCAACTGCGCCTGACCGCCCAGCCAATCCATCCGCCCCACAATCGATTTCGAGATACCGACATGACCTTCGCGGACCGCTTCGGCCAACCTTCCGTCGCCGATACCGATCCCGTCGTCGCGAATACTCACCGTCACCGAATCGCCGAGATCCTCCAGGAGCACGAAAACCCTGGCGTCGGGTCCGGCGTGTGCGGCGGCGTTGTCCAAGGCATTGCCTGCCGCAGCGAACAATTCATGTGCGGCGTCGTGGTCCAGCAGCACGGGCTCGGCCGGCAGACTGACCGAGATCCGATCAGACGCCCTGGACCGTAGTAGCGCGCCGATGTCGGTGACCCCGCCACTGTGAACCTCCGGATCGGGCGCGCTGACCAGCCTGCGCAACGCGCGCTCCTGTTCCCCGGCAAGTTCGGCCAATTGAGCTGTCTCACCACCGATCTCGCGGCCCCGCCGCGAAACCAGGGCCAGTACCTGAATGGCGCCGTCGTGCACCCGCCGTGACAACCGTTCTCGTTCCTCCAACGAAGCCGCCAACCGCACCGCACGCTCCAACTCGGCATGAGCCCGGCGTGCGGTCTGAGCGGCCATACCTACCGCGAGGCCCACGGCCAGTTCGATGACGATGGTGGCATTGCGCCCGAGATTGATACTGACGTAGCCCTTCAACGCGGCGGCGGCGGCCATCACCGCCAGTCCGGCTCCCATCCCTCCGACCGGGCCGAATTGCAGTGCTGCCGAAATGGTGGCATTCGTCGCCCACAACGTGGTGGGCCAGGACTGGTTGTCCGCGATCCAGTGTTCGGACGCCACCAATTCGGTCGAGAGCATGAGGGCAAGAACGACCACGACCTCCGCGATCACCCACGACGGACGACGGCCGAAACCCTGCAGGTAGGCAATCGCGCACACAACGCTCCACACGATCAGCACCGCACACAGCACACCGGCCACCACCGGACTCGTCAGATCATCGTTGATCGCGATCTGAAAACCCAGCGCGTACAGGCAACTCAGCAGCCGGAAGATCTGGGCGGCACGCCACAACGGGGTGACCGGGTCGGGACTGCGCTGCATTGGCTCAGCATAAAGTCGCTGACCGGCGCCGCGGAGCACCGATGTCGCGCGTCGGCGCTGCTACTCGCCCCGGGCCACGGGGCGATCCGGATCCGACGCCCACTCCGACCACGACCCGGGATACAGCGCCGCATCCACGCCGACGGCCGCCATCCCGGCCACAGCGAGCGCCGCGGTGACCCCGGAGCCGCAGTAGGTACCGACGTCCGCGCCCGCGGCTGAGTGATCAGCGAGCAACGCGTGCAGTTGGGCGTCCGGGAGCAGCGTTCCGTCCGCGGAAAGCAACTGGGTACTCGGCAGATTGACCGCCCCGGGGATGTGGCCGGCCACTGGGTCGACGGGCTCGACCTCTCCACGGAACCGCTCGGGTGCCCGAGCGTCCAACAGCACACCGATCCCGGCCCCCGCCTCGTCTGCGGTAAGAGTGCGCCGGGCACCGCGATACAGATCGCCATGGACGACGTCGATGTCACCGGGCTCCGGTGTCACCGGGCCACTCTGCAGTGCCCCGCCTGCAGCTCTCCAGGCCGCCAGGCCGCCGTCGAGGATGCGAACATCGTCGATGCCGGCCGCGGTCAAAACCCACCAGGCCCGGGCCGACCCGGCGCGGTTCCAGTCGTCGTAGACCACGGTGGGCACCCCCTTGCGCACACCCCAACGACGCGCCGCCGACTGAAGGTCAGATCCGGACGGCAGCGGATGACGACCCCGACCGGTGACACGGTGGTCCGTGAGCTCACTATCCAGCGAGACGTAGACCGCGCTGGGCAGATGACCGCTCAGGTAGGCCTGTTCACCGTCGGGCTCGGCCAGCGACCATCGCACGTCCAGCACGGTGACGGGGTCCCCGGATGAGATGCGCTCGCGAAGGTCACCGGCGGCGACGAAGACGTCTTCACGTGTGGAAGCCACACCGTCGACGCTACATCACCTTCGACAGAAACTCCTTTGTGCGTTCATGTTTGGGGTTGGCCATCACCTCGCGGGGATTTCCGCTCTCCACGATGAC
The DNA here is from genome assembly GCF_002102345.1 of Mycolicibacterium peregrinum. Taxonomy (GTDB): domain Bacteria; phylum Actinomycetota; class Actinomycetes; order Mycobacteriales; family Mycobacteriaceae; genus Mycobacterium; species Mycobacterium peregrinum. Next base: position 312,820 of record NZ_LQPP01000015.1, on the reverse strand, counting down.
GCCGCCGTCCATGAACACCAACTTGTCGGCGACCTCACGGGCGAAACCCATCTCATGCGTGACCACGACCATGGTCATGCCCTCGCCGGCGAGTTTCTTGATCACCGCCAAGACCTCCCCGACGAGCTCGGGATCCAGCGCCGAGGTCGGCTCGTCGAACAGCATCAGCTTCGGATTCATCGCCAGCGCCCGGGCAATGGCCACCCGCTGTTGCTGCCCACCTGACAGCTGTGCGGGATAGGCGTCGGCCTTGGCGGCCAAACCCACCTGGTCGAGCAGATCCTTGGCGCGGGCCAGCGCGGCGTCCTTCTTCACCCGCTTGACGCGCATGGGCGCCTCGACGATGTTCTCCAAGGCAGTGCGGTGCGGGAACAGGTTGAAGTGCTGGAACACCATGCCGATGTCCCGGCGTTGCCGGGCGGCATCTCGCGGAGCCATCTCGTGCAGCTTGCCGCCCCGTTCGCGATACCCGATCAGCTCCCCGTCGACATAGAGGCGGCCCGCGTTGACCTGCTCGAGATGATTGATACACCGCAGGAACGTCGACTTACCCGAGCCCGACGGTCCGACCATGCACAAAACCTCACCCCTGCTGACGTCCAGCGTGACGCCTTTCAGGACGTGCAAGGCACCGAAGTTCTTGCAGACACTCTCGGCCCGCACCATCGGTTCGGCGGCGGCGGTCATGGATGTGGCTCTCCCATCTGGGCGTTGGCCAGGGCCTGCAGCTGCTTGGAGGTCAACTTGCGCGAGGCACCACGCGCGTAGTGCCGCTCGAGGTAGTACTGCCCGACCATCAGAATGCTGGTGATCGCCAGATACCAGGTGGACGCCACCAGCAGCAACGGGACCGGCTGAAACAGATCCACGCCGATATCTTTTGAGCGGCCGTACAACTCGAAGCTGTACGGGATCGCGGTGACCAGCGAGGTCGTCTTCAGCATGCTGATGAACTCGTTGCCGGTCGGCGGGATGATGACCCGCATGGCCTGAGGAAGCACCGTACGTCGCATCGTCATCGTCCACGACATGCCAAGCGCCACCGAGGCTTCCGTCTGTCCTTCAGGCACCGAGTTGATACCCGCCCGGATGATCTCCGCCATATAGGCGGCCTCGTTGAGACCCAGGCCGAGAACAGCCAGCCAGAACACATTCGGGTCAGACAGGGTGAACTCGAAAAGTTTCGGGCCGAACGGGACGCCGATCTGAATGTTCTTGTAGATCACCGGGACCAGGCCCCACAGCACCAACTGAACATAGATCGGGGTGCCGCGGAAGATCCACAGGTAGGTCCAGGACACCGCTTTGAGCACCGGATTCGGTGACAGCCGCATCACCGCGAGGAGCACACCCAGGACGAGCGCCAGGATCATCGAATAGATGGTCAGTTGCAGCGTGTTCCAGGCAGCTTGCGAGATGCGTTGATCGAAGAGGTACTTGCCGTACGTCTCCCACCCGTACGCCTCGTTGGTCGCAGCGCCCCACAGGAACAGCCCGATCAGGACGAGGATGAGGATCGCCGCCACCCAACGCCATGGATGTCTCAGCGGGACGGCGTCGATGGCGGCCGGCGAGGATTCATCACTCATCGGCGGCTCAGCTGGTCGCACCGTTGATGACCGGCTTCTCGATCATCCCCTTCTCCGCGCCCCAGTTCGTGGCCACCTGCTCGTACGCACCGTTGTCGATCAGGTGCTGAAGCGCCTGCTGCAGCGACGCAGCCAGCGGCGAACCCTTCTGGACCGCCCAGCCGTACGGAGCCGAGTCGAAGATATCCCCTGCGGCTTCGAGTTTCCCGTTGCTCTGCTTGATGGCATAGGCCGTCACCGGCGAATCCGCCGACATGGCGTCGGCTTGGCCGAGCATCACTGCGCTGGTGGCGGCCGTCTGGTCGTCGAACTTGATGACGTTGATGGCGGGCTTGCCCGCGTCGACACACTTCTTGCTACGCGCCGGCATCTCCTCGGTGTCCTGCACCGTTGCCGTCTGCACTGCGACCTTCAAACCGCAGGCATCTTCGGGGTTGATCCCGGCACCCACCTTCTGCGCCCACGATGAACCCGCATTGAAGTAGGTGACGAAGTCAACCTGCTCTTCACGCTTCTTCGAGTCGGTGAACGACGACATGCCGACGTTGTAGTTCCCGCCCTGCACCGACGGGATGATCTTGTCGAACAAGGACGCCCGGTACTCCGGGGTGAGGCCCAGAGTGGCGGCGATCGCATTCATCAAATCGACGTCGAAGCCGATGATCTTGCCCGCGGGATCCTTGAATTCGTTGGGCGGGTACGTCGGGTCGGTCCCGATGACCAGCTTGCCGCTCGACTTGATCGGCTCGGGCACCGAATTGGCGATCGCGTCGACTTTTTCAACCTTTGCCGCCGTCGTGGATTTGGTTTCCGACCCACCGGATTCGGTGTTGTTCGCGCAACCCGACATCGCGAGTGCGCCGCTGGCGGCGATCACCACCGCGAAACGCCACATCTTGCTTCGTCGGGGACGACATCCAACTGTCACGGTTGCCTCATTTCTCTGTCTGCGGCTGCGGTCGGGCTGTTCCAAAACGAAGAGGTTAACGGCCGCGGGCCGGGGATGCAGCGCCGGTAACGGAACCTTAACTACCAGGCTGCGACACCACAGCCGTAACGCAAAAACCGCGATCTACATCTACGTTTGTGTCAAACTGCCAGCATGGAAACCACTGCTGCCCCAAGCTTGTTGCCACATCTGTGGAAATCGACGCTGGTTTCGGGAATTCTCGCCGTCATCCTCGGCGTCCTGGCGTTGGTCTGGCCCGGGATCACCATTCTGGTTGCGGCGATTTTCTTCGCCGCCTACCTGTTGATCACCGGTATCTCGCAGCTCGTCCTGGCGTTCAGTATCCGGTCCTCGGTCGGTGGGCGGGTATTGCTGTTCATCGGTGGCGCCGCGGCACTCGTGCTGGCCGTGCTCTGTTTCGTCAGCCTGCAGAATTCGTTCGAACTGCTGGCGATCTGGATCGGTGTCGGGTTCATCTTCCGCGGTGTCGCAACGACGATGTCGGCCATCGGTGACCCCTCGCTGCCCGGGCGGGTCTGGGAAATCATCATCGGCATCATCAGCGTGATCGCCGGCATCATCATGTTCGTCGCCCCGCTGGAAGGGTTGGTCGCCCTGGCTCAGGTCACCGGCATCATCCTCATCGTCGTCGGCGTATTCGAAGTGATCTCCGCCTTCGCAATCCGTAGCGAGGCCAAGAAACTCCACGCGGCAATCTCACACCAGGCGCCTCCGGTGACGTAAGACACCGGTCACGGTCGGCGCCTGGCCCGCAACCTTCTACTACACTCCGTCGTAGATTGGTCTGAGACCTCGGAAGTAGGGCCAGATGGACGCTTTGGACGTATCGCGGTGGCAGTTCGGAATCACCACCGTCTACCACTTCATATTCGTACCGCTGACCATTGGGTTGGCGCCGTTGATCGCCGTCATGCAGACCGCATGGGTGATCACAGGTAACGACAGCTGGTATCGCCTGACGCGATTCTTCGGCAAGCTGTTTCTGATCAACTTCGCGATCGGCGTGGCCACCGGCATCGTGCAGGAATTCCAGTTCGGCATGAACTGGAGCGAATACTCGCGTTTCGTCGGCGACATCTTCGGCGCGCCGCTGGCGTTCGAGGGCCTGGTCGCGTTCTTCGTCGAGTCCACGTTCATCGGCCTGTGGATCTTCGGCTGGACGCGACTGCCGCGTGCCGTTCATTTGTTCTGCATCTGGATGGTCGCCTTTGCCGTCAACGCTTCGGCGTTCTTCATCATCGCGGCCAACTCGTTCATGCAACACCCGGTCGGGGCGAAGTACAACCCGGAGAGCGGGCGAGCTGAGCTCATCGACTTCGGCGCCCTGCTGAGCAACAACACCGCGATTTGGGCATTCCTGCATGTGGTTGCCGGGTCGCTCCTCACCGCGGGCACCTTCGTCGCGGCCGTGAGCGCGTGGCTGATGGTGCGTGACCGGCGCAGGACAACCGCCGTCAGGGCGGCCACCGAGCCCACGGAGGTGTCCGACGCCGCAGCCGCCAACGACTCGGCCGGAATGTACCGACCCGCAACGATTCTCGGCAGCCTCGTGGCGCTGGCCGCAGTCGCCGTGATCTTCTTCACCGGCGACATCCAAGGCAAGTTGATGTTCGTGCAACAGCCGATGAAGATGGCCTCGGCCGAATCCCTCTGCGACACGCAGACGGACCCGGACTTCTCGGTCCTGACCGTGGGTACGCACAACAACTGCGCCAGCGTGACCCATGTGATCGAGGTGCCCTACGTGCTGCCCTTCCTGGCCGAGGGCAAATTCAGCGGCGTCACCCTGGAGGGCGTCAACGACCTCCAGAAGCAGTACGAATCACGGTTCGGGCCCGGCGATTACCGGCCGAATCTCTTCGTCACCTACTGGTCGTTCCGGGCGATGATCGGCCTCATGGTGGTGCCACTGGCGTTCGCCCTGCTCACGCTGTGGATGACCCGCCGCCGACGGCTTCCCGATCAACGGTGGTACGGCATCTTCGCGCTGATCACCCTGCCCACGCCGTTCCTGGCCAATTCCGCCGGCTGGGTTTTCACCGAGATGGGCCGGCAACCCTGGGTGGTGGTCCCGAATCCGACCGGTGACCAGATGGTCCGGCTGATGGTGCAACAGGGCGTGTCTGACCATGCGGCCGGCACGGTGTTCTTCTCACTCGCGGTCTTCACCCTCCTCTACGGCGGGCTGGCGGTCGTCTGGTTCTGGCTGTTACGCCGCTATGTGACCGAAGGGCCACAGGAACACGATTCCGAGCCGGCCCCGCCGACGCCTCCCGACGAGGACGAATCCGCCCCGCTGTCTTTCGCGTACTGAGAGGACTGATCTCAGATGGGACTCCAAGAACTCTGGTTCATACTCATCGCCGTCCTGTTCCTCGGATTCGTGGTTCTGGAAGGCTTCGACTTCGGTGTCGGGATGCTGATGGCCCCGCTCGGCAGCGCGGGCGAAGGCGATCCGGAAAGCCGCAGGCGAGCCGTGCTGAACACCATCGGGCCGGTGTGGGACGCCAACGAGGTGTGGCTGATCACGGCGGGCGCAGCCATGTTCGCGGCATTCCCCAACTGGTATGCGACGCTGTTCTCCGCGCTGTACCTGCCGCTGCTGGCGATTCTGTTCGGGATGATCCTGCGCATCGTGGGCATCGAGTGGCGCGGCAAGATCGACGACACCAAGTGGCGCAAATACGCCGACCTCGGCATCGCCGTGGGATCGTGGCTGCCCGCCATACTGTGGGGTGTCGCTTTCGCAATCCTGGTGCGCGGCTTGCCAATTGACGCCAACCATCGGGTGCACGCCGGGGTCGGCGACGTGCTCAACGCCTACACGGTGCTCGGCGGGCTCGCGACCGCCTCGCTGTTCGCGTTCTACGGATCGGTGTTCATCGCATTGAAAACCGCCGGGCCCATACGCGACGACGCGTTCCGGTTCGCCCGGATACTGACTCTGCCCGTGATCCTGCTCGCCGGCGGCTTCGGTCTGTGGACGCAGCTGGCCCACGGCAAGCCATGGACCTGGGCTGCCCTGGCCGTCGCGGTGATCGCACTGCTGATCTCGGTGGCATTGATGTGGTCTCGGTCGCGTGAAGGCTGGGCCTTCGTCGCCACCGTGGTGGTCGTGGCCGCCGTCGTCGTCCTGCTGTTCGGTGCGATGTACCCGTACCTGCTGCCGTCCACACTGGGCTCCGAGTGGGGCGTGACCATCTACAACGGCTCCTCCACCCCGTACACCCTGAAGATCATGACCTGGGCGTCGTTGACGCTGCTGCCTCTGGTGTTGGTGTACCAGGGCTGGACCTACTGGGTGTTCCGAAAGCGGATTTCGGCAGACCGTATTCCTGCCCCCATCGGACTGTCCCGGCGGTCGGCCTGAATCTCTGGCGCGCGCTCGGTATCCGCGGGGCCACCGGCGCTACGACGGGGTTACGGCGCTACCTGCTGGCGGCGGCGATCTGCGGCGTGACCATCAGCGCCAGCACCATCGCCGCGGCGGTGGTGCTGGCACACATCGTGGCCGCCATCATCGTCGACCCTGGTTCAGCGGCCCGCCACGGCGGCTCGCTGGTGGCACTGTGTGCGCTGTGGATCCTGCGCGCGGCCGCGCACTGGCTTCAGGGCCGGCTGTCGCAGCGCGGCGCCACCGCGGTGATCGGGGAATTGTCCAGCCAGGTGCTGCGCTCGGTAACCTCCGCGCCGCCAAGGCAATTGGCGGGCGAGCGCGATGCCGCAGCGGCAGTGGTGACCCGCGGACTGGACGGTCTGCGACCGTACTTGACCGGCTACCTGCCCGCGGTCATCCAGGCCGCGGTCCTGACACCGGTGGCTGTGATCGTGATGGCTTGTTACGACCTTCAGTCCGCGGCGATCGTGGTGATCGCGCTGCCGCTCATCCCGGTGTTCATGATTCTGATCGGCCTCGTCACGGCCGACCGGTCGGCCGCCGCACTGGCCGCGATGACGACCTTGCAGGCCCGGCTGCTCGACCTCGTGGCAGGGATCCCCACATTGCGCGCCGTCGGCCGGGCTGCCGGCTCGGCCCAGCGCATCACTGAACTGGCTGCCGCGCACCGACGCTCGGCCATGGCGACCCTACGGATCGCGTTCCTGTCCTCATTGGTGCTCGAACTGCTGGCGACGCTGGGCGTGGCGCTGGTGGCAGTCAGCGTCGGCCTACGGCTGGTCTACGGCGAGATGGACCTATCGGCCGGCCTGACCGCCCTGTTGCTGGCTCCGGAGGTGTTCTGGCCACTGCGCCGTGTCGGCGCTGCCTTTCACGCGGCTCAGGACGGTAAGACCGCCGCGGAACGAGCTTTCAAGCTCTGTGAGACGCACCAGCCCGCCGGAGGTGCGGTGCGCGTGGCGGATTCCGCTCCGGCGATCGAGTTGGAGGGTCTGGGGCCAACCATCGAACCGGGCCGCGTCACCGTCCTCAAGGGTCCCAACGGGGCGGGAAAATCGACTGCACTACAAGCCATTCTCGGTTTGGCCACGCTTCCGTCCGGGCCCGTACGAGTCGATGGAGTGGACGTCGGTGACCTGGACATCACGGCGTGGTGGCACAGCATCGCCTGGCTGCCGCACCGACCCGTGCTGATCCCGGGAACGGTCCGGGAAAACCTTGAGCTGCTCGGACCACTGACCGACCTGGCCCGCGCCTGCCGCGATTCCGGCTTCGACGACGTGCTCGATGACCTTCCTGACGGACTGGAGACGAGGATCGGCCGCACCGGGGTCGGATTGTCTCTGGGGCAACGACAGCGGTTGGGCCTTGCCCGGGCACTCGGGGCCTCGGCACGGGTACTGCTTCTCGATGAGCCCACCGCCCATCTCGATCCCGCGCTGGAACACCGGGTGTTGCAGGCGATCGTCGCCCGCGCCCGCGCGGGTGCCACGGTCGTCGTGGTCGGGCACCGGGATCCGGTGGTGGCGATCGGCGACGAGGTGATCACGATCGGTGCGACGCATGTTTCGACGTGATCCGTTGCTGCGGCTGGCACTGGAGCTGCTGCGGCCCCGGCTGAGCCGGCTGATCCTGGCCAGCGTTCTGGGAGTGCTCTCGCTGGGCAGCGCGCTGGCCCTGGCGGGCATCTCGGCGTGGCTGATCACCCGGGCCTGGCAGATGCCGCCGATCTTGGACCTCTCGGTGGCCGTCGTCGCAGTGCGTGCGCTGGGTATCTCCCGCGGTGTGCTCGGCTACTGCCAGCGCCTGGCCGCCCACGACACGGCACTGAGGTCCGCGGCCAACGCCCGCACCGGCTTGTTCCGCAGGCTAGCAACCGGACCCGACGACGACGCGATGCGGCTTCCGAGCGGGGAGTTGGTGTCGCGGGTCGGCAGTTCCGTCGATGAACTGGCCGACGTCGTAGTGCGTTCTGTGTTGCCGATCGTGGTGGCCACAGTGCTCAGCGCGGTGGCGGTCGGTGTCATCGCGCTCATCTCCCCCGGCGCCGCAGTGGTGCTGGCGCTGTGCCTGCTGATCGCCGGCGTGGTGGCCCCGGCACTCACCGCCCGTGCCGTGGCTGCCGCGGAGTCCGTTGCCGTCCAACACCGCGGTGACCGCGACTCCGCAACGATGTTGGCCCTGGAGTACGCGCCGGAGTTGCGGGTGAGCGGACGCCTCGACGATCTCATCGCCACCGCGGAGCGCCACCACCGCGACTGGGGCCACGCCGCTGACCGCGCGGCCGCCCCGGCAGCGCTGGCCGCCGCGATGCCCAGCATCGCCATTGGTACCAGTGTCCTGGGTGCGGTCATCGCAGGCATCGCACTGGCCCCCACGACCGCGCCGACCACCCTGGCCATCCTGATGTTGTTGCCCTTGTCGGCTTTCGAGGCCACTACCGCCCTGCCCGACGCTGCTGTCGGGCTCACGAAGTCCCGCATCGCCGCACGGCGTCTGCTCGAGCTCACCGAGGGCGATCCCCTGGCCCGCCGACGTCCCGCGGCACCGTCGGTCGATCTGCCCGACGGGGGACGACTGGCCGTCGTCGGGCCGAGCGGCTCGGGGAAAACGACGTTGTTGATGGCGCTGGCCGAGCGACTCGATGAAACACCCGGGCGCGCAGCATTTTTCGCCGAGGATGCACACATTTTCGAGACCACGGTACGGGACAACCTGCTCGTGGTCCGCGGGGATGTCACCGACACCGAATTGCTTTCAGCGATCGAGCGTGTCGGTCTCACCGAATGGTTGGACGGCCTGCCCGAGGGCTTGTCGACCGTGCTCGAAGGCGGTCACACCGCGTTGTCGGCCGGTCAGCGGCGCCGGTTGCTGCTGGCCAGAGTGCTGGTGTCAGATTTCTCTGTCGTCCTGCTCGATGAGCCTACCGAGAACCTCGACGCCGCCGACAGTCAACGGATCCTGACCGAAATCCTCACTCCGGGTGACTGGTTCGCCGCAGACCAGACCGTCGTCGTCGCCACCCACCATCTGCCGGACACGCTCGCCTGCCCCGTCGTCCGCTGTCCGCAACCGGGCACCGTCACCGACGGGTAGCCTCGCAGGCATGACCGACGAGCGATCCAACCCAGCTGGGTCGGAGGAGCCGCAGCCGACCGGGCCTCCCCCTCCGTCGGGATATCCCTACGGGCCGCCCCCCGGTGCGTATCCCGGGCCGTACCCGCCGCCGTATGGCGGATACCCGATGCAGCCCAGCCCGCGTGGGCCCGCCAACGGACTCGGCATCGCCGCGCTCATCCTGGCCATCTTCGCGCTGCTGCTGACATGGACGGTGATCGGTGGACTGATATTCGGCATCGTCGCACTGATCCTCGGGTTTCTCGGTCGTGGGCGCAGCCAACGGGGCGAGGCCACCAATGGTGGCGTCGCTACCGCCGGAGTCGCGCTCGGCGCCATCGCCTGTGTGGTGTCCCTGGTGTTCGTCGGAATCTGGTTGTATTTCGGCCAGCGATGGTTCGACGATGTCGGTGGCCGGGACTACGTGCACTGCCTGCAGCAGGCCGGCGACGACACCGTGGCCCAGCAGCGGTGCGAGAAAGAGTTCGAACGGCGGATCGAGGATTCCTTCGGCGACACGCCGACCTCTACCCGCTGAACCGACTCAGGTCGTCGCGGCACCCGGGAAGTACTTGACGATTCCCTCCTGGACCACCGTCGCGACCAGATGGCCCGCGGCGTCGAAAAAGTGACCGGTGCCCAGCCCGCGGGATTCGGCCGCTACCGGCGACGTGGTCGAGTACAGCACCCACTCGTCGAACTTGACGGGCCGGTGAAACCACACGGAATGGTTCATCGTCACCGCGAAAATCCGGTCAAAACCCCAGGACAACCCATGAGTGGTGATGATCGAATCGAGCACGGTGGTATCAGAGGAGTACACCAGGGCCGCACCGTGCAGCACGGGATCGGAGGGCATCGTGCCCTCCGTCTTCAGCCACACCCGGTTGTGGTCGAGCTTGCCGCCCTTTTTCCGCATCACCCAGGACGGATCGTTGGTGTACCGCCATTCGATCGGGCGTAATGCCTCGACGAACAACGGCACCGTCTTCTCATAGCCGCGCAGCAATTCATCGATCTTCGGCAGTGTGTCCGGATGCGGAACCTCCGGAGCGGGCACGCTGTGCTCGAGCCCCCGGCCGGCGTTCATGTAAGACAGCATCACCGAGGTCAGCAGGTTCCCGTCCTGCATGACATCCACCCGGCGGTTGGCGAACCGGCGCTCGTCGCGCAACCGCACCACGTGGAACTCCAGATCCTTTTCCGGATCGCCACCGGCGATGAAGTGCGCATTCAGCGCACTCGGCGCGAGCTTGTGTTCCAGCGTGCGCCCGCCGGCGACGAACGCCTGCGCGATCATCTGGCCGCCGAAGGTGCGCACCGGGTTCTTACTCGGATGCGAGCCGATGAACAGGTTGTCGTCGACGCGATTCAGATCGAGAACAGCCAGCAGCTCCTCGAAATCCGGGTGTGTCAAGGAATGCCTTTCGAGAACTTTGGCAGGCGCTCTGCGGCTGAGGACCGCTAGACGTCGTCCTCCCCGATGCGGTGCACGTGGATCAGATTCGTGGAGCCTACTGTGCCCGGCGGAGCACCCGCGACGATGACCACCAGCTCACCGCGCTTGTAGCGGCCCAGATCCAGCAGCGATTTGTCGACCTGGCGGATCATGTCGTCCGTGCTCTTCATCTGCGCCACGATGAACGTCTCGGTACCCCAGGTCAGGGCCAGCTGGCTGCGCACCTCGGGCAGAGCCGTGAACGCCAGCACCGGAAGCGGGGTGTGCAGCCGGGCCAGGCGACGCACGGTGTCACCGGACTGGGTGAACGCGACCAACGCCTTGGCGTCGAGTCGCTCTCCGATATCGCGGGCCGCATAGGAGATGACCCCGCGCTTGGTGCGAGGAGTGTGGGTCAGCGGCGGCACGCTCACCGAATTGTCCTCGACCGCCTTGATGATGCGGGCCATCGTCTTGACGGCCTCCAGCGGGTACTTGCCGACAGAGGTCTCGCCGGAGAGCATCACCGCGTCCGCGCCGTCGAGCACGGCGTTGGCGACGTCGGAGGCCTCCGCGCGAGTGGGCCGGGAGCTTTCGATCATCGACTCCAGCATCTGGGTGGCGACGATGACGGGTTTGGCGTTCTCCCTTGCCATCTGGATGGCGCGCTTCTGGACCAGTGGCACTTCTTCCAGCGGCAGTTCGACGCCGAGATCACCGCGGGCGACCATGATCGCGTCGAACGCCAGCACGATGGCCTCGAGATTCTCGACGGCCTCGGGCTTCTCCAGCTTCGCGATCACCGGAACGCGCCGACCGACCCGGTCCATCACCTCGTGGACGAGTTCGATGTCGGCGGGTGACCGGACGAAAGACAGGGCGATGAGATCAACGCCCAGGCGCAACGCGAACTCGAGATCCTCGATGTCCTTTTCGGACAGCGCCGGTGCCGTCACGTTCATCCCGGGCAGCGACATGCCCTTGTTGTTGCTGACCGGGCCGCCCTCGGTGACCGTGCAGATCACGTCGTTGCCGTCGATCTGGTCGACCACCAGGCCGACGTTGCCGTCGTCGACGAGGACCCGATCCCCCGGCCGGGCGTCCTCGGCCAACCGCTTGTAGGTGGTCGACACCCGGTCGTGCGTGCCCTCGCAGTCGTCGACGGTGATCCGCACCGATTCGCCGTTCGCCCAGTAGGTCGGACCGTCCGTGAACCGGCCCAATCTGATCTTGGGGCCCTGAAGGTCAGCCAGCACACCCACTGCACGGCCCGTGGCATCCGATGCCGCCCGGACCCGCTTATAGGCGGCCTCGTGGTCGGTGTAGTCACCGTGGCTGAAGTTCAGCCGAGCGACATCCATCCCGGCCTCGACCAGGGCCCGTACCGTCTCATCGGTGCTGGTAGCCGGGCCAAGCGTACAAACGATCTTTCCGCGTCTGCTCACGTCACGTCAGTCTAGTTGATCGATTCAGACAACGCTTAGTGGGAGCGTCCCTGGCCTCACCGGCGACGGCAGATCCGACTCACCCATCAGGTAGGCGTCCACCGCGTGCGCTGCGCTGCGGCCCTCCGCGATGGCCCACACCACCAGCGAGGCGCCCCGGTGGGCATCACCGCATACGAACACCCCGGGCGCGTCGGTCTGCCAGTCCGAACCGCACGACACGGTGCCGCGCCGGGTCAGTTTCAGGTGCAGCCCGTCGAGCAGCGCCATGTGCTCGACGCCTTCGAACCCGATCGCCAACAGCGCCAGGTCGCAGGGAATCTGCAACGACTCGCCGACCGGCGTGATCTCGCGGCGTCCTTCGGCGTCGCGGGTCACCTGAACCTCGGCGATCTCGACGGCCCGCACATGACCGTTCTCGTCGCCTAGAAACCGTTGTACCGCTACTTCGAACCGGCGCGCGCCCCCTTCGGCGTGCGCCGGGGAGGTCCGCAGCACCAACGGCCACGTCGGCCAGGGAGAGAGCTCGTCGTTGCGGGTCTCGGGCGGCTCGGCGTTGTAGTCAAGCTGCGTCACCGACGCCGCACCCTGACGGTGCGCGGTGCCCAGGCAGTCGGCGCCGGTGTCACCGCCACCGATGATCACCACGTGCTTGCCCGCCGCCGAGATCGGCGACGACGAGTCGCCTTCACACTCGCGGTTGGCCGGCACCAGATGCTCCATCGCCAGGTGCACGCCGTCGAGCTCCCGTCCGGGCACGTCGTTGTCTCGCCCCCGGAGCGCGCCGACCGCCAGCACCACCGCCTGGTGACGCTGACGGAGCTGCTCGACGGTCAGATCGACGCCCACTTCGCACTCGGTGACGAATCGCGTGCCCTCGGCCCGCATCTGGGCCAGACGCTGATTCAGCACCGACTTCTCGAGCTTGTACTCGGGGATCCCGTAGCGCAGCAATCCACCCACCCGGTTGTCACGCTCGTACACCGTCACCTCGTGGCCGGCGCGCGTGAGCTGTTGTGCCGCAGCCAAACCTGCCGGACCCGAACCGACGACGGCCACGCTCTTGCCGGTGGAGATCGCAGCGGGCTGGGGTTCGACCGTGCCATTCATCCAGGCGTGGTCGGCGATCGTCTGCTCGATCCGCTTGATCGTCACACTGCCGCCGGTCTGCTCCTCCGAGATCGAGAGCACGCAGGCTGCCTCACATGGCGCTGGGCACAGCCGTCCGGTGAACTCCGGAAAGTTGTTGGTGGCGTGCAGGCGATCACTGGCCGCATCCCAACGTCCCCGCCGCACCAGGTCGTTCCATTCCGGGATCAGGTTGCCCAGCGGGCAGCCCGCCTTGCCGGAATGACAGAACGGGATCCCGCAATCCATGCAGCGCCGCGCCTGCTGCGACACCTCGCCGGCGCGCTCGTTGGGATCCTCGCGCTCGTACACCTCGCGCCAGTCCCCCACCCGCTCCTCGACGGGGCGCTTGGCCGCCTCGATTTTGGGGACACGAAGAAATCCGGTCGGATCAGCCACGGCTGGCCTCCATGATCGCGCTGTCCACATCGCGTCCCTCGGCCTTGGCCATCCGGGTCGCCTGCAGGACGCGCTGGTAGTCGGTGGGCATTACTTTGGTGAATTGCGCACTGCGCCTGGGCCAGTCAGCCAGGATCGAGGACGCCAGCGTGCTGCCGGTATGGCGAGCGTGGGCGGCCACCACATCGTGCAGCCACGCCAGATCTTCGGCTTCCAGCTGCTGCAGCTGCACCATTTCGGTGTTGACCCGGGCTGGGTCCAGACCGACCACGAAGGCGATGCCACCGGACATGCCGGCAGCCAGGTTGCGTCCGGTCTTACCCAGGATGACCACCCGTCCGCCGGTCATGTACTCACACGCATGGTCTCCAACGCCTTCGACGACGGCCAAGGCGCCGGAATTACGCGCGCAGAACCGCTCACCGACCCGGCCCCGCAAGAACACCTCACCCGAGGTCGCGCCGTACAGCAGAGTGTTCCCGGCGACGACGTTGTCCTCGGGCAGAAACAGCACATCGTCGGGTGGACGCACGATCACCCGGCCGCCGGAAAGCCCCTTGCCCACATAGTCATTGGCATCACCGATCAGATCGAGTGTGACCCCCGGCGGCAGGAATGCGCCGATCGACTGGCCGGCCGACCCGGTCAGGGTGACGTGAATGGTGTTGTCGGGCAATCCGGCCGCACCGTAGCGCCGGGTGACCTCTGATCCGAGCAACGTACCCACTGTGCGGTTGACGTTGCGGACCGGAAGTTCCAGGCGAACCGGCAGCGCATCTTCGAGTGCGCCCTCGGCGAGCTGGATGAGCGTCTGATCGAGAGCCTGCTCGAGTCCGTGGTCCTGGTCGCGCACCCGCAGCCGCTGGGTGAGCGCGCCGCCGTCGGCACCCGTCGGCAATGCGAAGATCGGGCTGAGGTCCAGCCCACGGCTCTTCCAGTGCGCCACACCGGGATCGGTGTCGAGTACCTCGGCATGTCCGACGGCCTCGTCGATGCTGCGGAATCCCAACTCGGCCAGGTAGCGACGGATGTCCTCGGCGATGAACGTGAAGAAGTTCTCGACGAACTCGGGTTTGCCGTTGAACCGCGCCCGCAACTCGGGGTTCTGCGTGGCCACACCGACCGGGCAGGTGTCGAGGTGACACACCCGCATCATGATGCAGCCCGACACCACCAGCGGCGCGGTGGCAAAACCAAACTCCTCGGCTCCCAACAGTGCAGCCACGATCACGTCGCGGGCGCTGCGCATGCCACCGTCGCACTGCACGGTGATCCGATCACGCAAACCGTTGAGCACCAACGTCTGCTGGGTGTCGGCCAGACCTATCTCCCACGGCGCCCCGGCATGCTTGAGTGAGGTCAACGGCGCCGCGCCCGTGCCGCCGTCATACCCGGAGATCAACACGACATCGGCGTGCGCCTTCGACACCCCGGCCGCAACCGTGCCGACACCGACGCTGCTGACCAGCTTCACGTGGATCCGGGCCTGGTCATTTGCGTTCTTCAGATCGTGGATGAGCTGGGCCAGGTCCTCGATCGAGTAGATGTCGTGGTGTGGAGGCGGCGAGATCAGTCCCACCCCGGGTGTGGAGTGCCGAGTCTTGGCGATGTTGGGATACACCTTGTAACCCGGAAGCTGGCCACCCTCACCGGGTTTGGCGCCCTGAGCCATCTTGATCTGGATGTCGGTGGCGTTCACCAGATAGTCGCTGGTGACGCCGAAGCGTCCCGAGGCCACCTGCTTGACGGCGCTACGCCGGCGCGGATCGTACAGCCGGTCGACGTCCTCACCACCTTCACCGCTGTTCGACCGGCCGCCGAGGTTGTTCATGGCGATCGCCATGGTCTCGTGAGCCTCCGCCGAGATGGAGCCGTAACTCATCGCCCCGGTGTTGAATCGGGTGACGATCGACTCGACCGGTTCGACCTCATCGAGCGGAACCGGAGGCCGCAGTCCCTGCTTGAACTCGAACAGCCCGCGCAGGGTCCCGCCTTCGCGAGACAGCCGGTCGACCTCCGCCGAGTAGCGGGCGAAAATGTCGCGCCGACCGGTCCGGGTCGAATGCTGCAGCAGAAACACCACTTCCGGGGTGAACAGATGCAGCTCGCCTTCCCGACGGAACGCGTACTCACCCCCGACCTCCAGCCGGCGGTGTACCCGCTCGGTCGGGTTCTCCGGATAGGCGCGCCGGTGACGCAGCTTGACCTCCTCGGCCAGCACATCCAGCCCCACGCCGCCGAGCTGGCTGGTGGTTCCCGTGAAATAGTCGTCGACGACGTCACGGCTCAGCCCGATCGCCTCGAAGACCTGGGCGGCGGTGTAGGACGCGACGGTGGAGATGCCCATCTTGCTCATCACCTTCACCACGCCCTTGCCCAGCGCCTTGACGTAATTGCGCACGGCAGTGGCTGTTTCGATGCCGGTGAGCTCACCTTCGCGGATGAGGTCCTCGATCGACTCGAACGCCAGATACGGGTTGACGGCGGCAGCGCCGTACCCGATGAGCATGGCGATGTGATGGACCTCGCGGGCGTCACCACTTTCCACCACGAGCGCCACTTTGGTGCGTTCCTTGGAACGCACCAGGTGGTGGTGCACCGCAGAAACGGCGAGCAGCGACGGGATCGGAGCCCTGGTGTGGTTGGAATCGCGATCGGAGATCACCAGTGTGCGGGCACCTTTGGCAATCGCCTCGGTTGCCCTCGACCGCAGGTCATCGACCGCTTCGGCCAGGCCTTCCCCACCGCGCTCGACGTCGTAGAGCGCACGCAGCACGGTGGTGCGCAAGCCCGGATGCTCACCGTCGTCGTTGATGTGGACGATCTTGCTCAGCTCGTCGTTGTCCAGAACCGGCCAACGCAACACGATTTGACGACACGACGCGGCCGAAGGTTCCAGCAGATTCTCCTCGGGCCCCATCACGCGGGCCATCGAGGTGACCACCTCCTCGCGGATGGCGTCCAACGGCGGGTTCGTCACCTGGGCGAACAGTTCGACGAAGTAGTCGTAGAGCAGCCGTGAGCGCTTCGAGAGCACCGCGACGGGGGTATCCGTTCCCATCGAACCGAGCGGCTCGCCGCCGGATGCCGCCATCGGCGTCAGCAGGACCCGCAGCTCCTCCTCCGTGTAGCCGAACGCGATCTGACGCCGCACCACCGAGTCGTGATTCGGCTGGGTCCGGGCCCGCTCGGGCAACGTGCCGAGATCGAGCAGTCCGGCGTGCAGCCACTCGCCGTAGGGTTCGGCGGCGGACAACTGCTCCTTGATCTCGTCGTCTCCGATGATCCGCCCCGCGGCGGTGTCGACCAGGAACATCTTGCCGGGCTGCAGGCGCCCCTTGGCGACGATCTCGCCCGACGGCACGTCGAGCACACCGCTCTCGCTGGCGAGGATGACCCGGTCATCGACCGTGCGCCACCAGCGTCCCGGCCGCAGACCGTTGCGATCCAGCACTGCCCCCACCACGGTGCCGTCGGTGAACGTCACGCAGGCCGGTCCATCCCACGGTTCCATCAGCGAAGCATGGAACTTCCAGAACGCGCGCTCCGCGGCGTCCATGGTGGTGGCGTTCTGCCACGCCTCCGGAATCATCATCAGCACCGCGTGCGGCAGGCTACGCCCGCCCAGGTGCAGCAGTTCAAGCACCTCGTCGAAGGACGCAGAATCAGAGGCGTCGGGGCTGCAGATCGGCGACAACCGGCTCAAATCGCCGGGAATCAGGGCGCTGGCCAGCAGCGCCTCCCGGGCATGCATGCGGTTGCGGTTACCCCGCACGGTATTGATCTCGCCGTTGTGGGCGACGAAGCGGAACGGATGCGCCAACGGCCAAGACGGAAAAGTATTGGTGGAGAAGCGACTGTGCACGATGGCGATCGCGCTCATACAGCGCTCGTCCCGCAGATCCGGAAAGTATTGCGGCAGCTGCATTGTCGTCAGCATGCCCTTGTACACGATGGTTCGGCTGGACAACGAGGCGAAGTACACCGCGTCGGCGCCCTGGCCCTGTTCGGCGCGCTTGCGCAGTGGATAGACCTTGCGGTCCAGCTCGATACCGCTCAGCCGGTTGCCGTCGACCTCTGGCGCCGCGACGAACAGCTGAGCCATGTGGGGCATGCAACCCAACGCCGTCGAACCGATCTCGGCGCCGTCCGGATCCACCGGCACCTCGCGCCAGCCGAGAACCTCAAGGTCTTCCTCAGCGGCCAGTGTTTCGATGCGGGCGCGGGCAGCACTGCGCGCGTCCTGGTCCTGCGGCAGAAAACAGATGCCCGCGGCGAAACTGTGGCTGCCGGAGGCGGCAGAGGCGGGCAGTGCGAAGTCGACCACTTCAGTCAGGAGTTCGACCGGCAGCTGCAGCAGGATGCCGGCGCCGTCGCCACTGTTGGGCTCAGCCCCGGCGGCACCGCGATGTTCGAGGTGCTCGAGGGCGGTCAGCCCGTCAGTGACGATGCCGTGGGAGCGGCGGCCCTGAATGTCGGTGATCATGGCCACGCCGCAGGAATCGGCCTCGTTGGCGGGGTCATACAGCCCCTGCGCATCTGGCAATGCCGAGAACAGCACTTGATCGCACCTCCGCAAGTCCGGAACATCCTGGTCCCGGGACTGCACCGGCCCGAATTTTCAGTGTATCAGCGCAGGTGGGCTACTACTGAGTGCTTAACGTCGGGACCAGCGGGAAGCCCGGCAGGTTGCGCACCACCGTCCACAGCACCAACGCGACCACGATCGTCACCACCGCGGGTATCGGAAACAGCGCCTTGCCCAACCGCCACCGCACCAACATCCATACCATCAGCGCAGGCAGACCGACCAAGGCGAATACGTTGTCCACAACCGCCGCAGCCACGTCGCCGTGCAGCAGATCATGGGTCATCCGCAGCCCGCCACAGGCCGGACAGTTCAGTCCGGTCAGGGCCTTGAACGGGCAGCCAGGAAACACAAACCCGGGACGGTGTGGATCCGCCACACCGGTATAGGTCAACGCGCCACCCCCGAGCAATCCCGCCGCCAGCAGCGAATATCGCCCGGCCGTCGTGGAGGTGAGGCCGCTAGGTTCCATCGCGCAGTGGACGCCCGTACGGGTCGCGAACCTTGTCGGTGAAGATCAAGATCGCGTCGACGAGCCCCCAGATGATGGCGCCGATGGTGCAGGTGGCCAAGCCCACGATCAACTGGGCGATGCCCAATCCGGTTTGGCCCAGGTAGATGCGCCCGAGACCGACAAAGCCGAACAGCCCGACCAACTGCAGCAGCCCGGCCACAACCTTCGACTTGTCGGAGAGCGGTTCGCCGGTGACCGGATGACGGCCGAAGGGCGCGCTCGGATCCACGAACGCCGGCGGATAGGGCGGATAGCCCGGTGGCGGTGGCGGATACCCCGCGGGCGGCGGAAAGCCGGCCGACGACGGGATTTCCGAGGAGCCTCCGGACTGCGACGGATCAGTCATACAGCCAGGATGCCAGAGCCCGATCGTTACCGGTTGCGGCGGAACCAGCGACGCACCCGACCGCCCTGCTTGGCTGCCTCGGAAGGCTCCGACGGCTCGACAGCAGCGGGTGATTCGGGGCCGGTTTCGCCCGAGACGTCCTCATCGCCATCGTCCGTTTCGGGCGTCTCGGAAGCCTCTTCGTCGGTATTGGGCTCGTCGGCTGTGTCCGCGGTGCCGTCTTCGACCTCGACCTCGACGTCATCCACCGACGTCTCAGACTCACCACTGTCATCCGGAAGGGCGTCGTCGGCGTCTTCGCCGTCGGTACCGTCCGCGGCCTCGTCAGCAGCCAGCTCCTCGGCACCTTCCTCAGATTCGAGTTCCGACTCGTCGGCTACATCAGTGGACTCACCGGCGACAGCGACTTCGTCAGCTTCGTCGACGTCGGACTCGGCTTCGGGTTCTTCAGCCTCGCCTTCGACATCAGTGGATTCGTCGTCGCCAGCGACCGCGTCGGCAGTCTCGTCAGCAGCCGACTCCTCGGCGGCTACCTCCGATTCGAGTTCCGGCTCGCCGTCGTCGTCAGTGGACTCATCGTCGCCAGAGACCTCGTCCTCGGCGTCCGACTCAGCTTCGGCTTCTTCAGCCTCGCCTTCGTCATCGGAGGGCTCGCCCGCCGCGCTGACATCGTCCGCAGCTTCTTCGACGTCCGGCTCGGCTACCGCATCCTGATCGGCGACCTGCTCCTCGACCTCAGCACCAGTGGGCTCGTCATCAGCGTCCTCACCGGCAGCTGAATCCTCGGCGTCCGACTCAGCTTCGGCTTCTTCGGCTTCGCCTTCGACATCGGTGGACTCACCGACGACAGCGACCTCGTCGGCAGACTCTTCTTCGACGTCCGGCTCGGCTACCGCATCCTGATCGGCGACCTGCTCCTCGACCTCAGCACCAGTGGGCTCGTCATCAGCGTCCTCGCCGGCAGCTGCTTCCTCGGCGTCCGACTCAGCTTCGGCTTCTTCGGCTTCGCCTTCGACATCAGTGGACTCACCGGCGACAGCGACCTCGTCGGCAGACTCTTCTTCGACGTCCGGCTCGGCTTCAGCTTCGGAGTCTTCAGCCTCGTCGTCGAGAGCGTCGGCGTCTTCGTCAGGCTCGGCCGCGATCCCCTTCAGTTCGATGGCCGCGGCAGCTTCGGCGCCGTCGTCCTCACTCGCACCGACCTCGTCCGGATGCATGTGGTCGGCATCTTCGTCGTCGTCCTGACCCGCTACAGCTGCGGCCGCCACGACACCGGTACCCGCCGCTGCGGCAACCAACTCCTTGCCGAGTTCGTCGACCGCGGCTTCGTCCTCTTCGTCATCACGCTTACCGACCAGCGTCGCCGGGTCTTCCCGACCCTTGGTCGCCAACATGATGTAGACGACCGCTCCGATGAACACGAACGTCGAGGTGAAGGTGTTGATGCGGATACCGGCGAATTCGGTCGCCGGGTCGCTACGCATCAACTCGACCAGGAAACGGCCCGCACAGTAGCCGGCGACATACAGCGCGAACAGGCGGCCATGACCGAGCTTGAACTTCCGGTCCGCCCAGATCAGCAGCGCGAAAATCAGCAGGTTCCACAGTAATTCGTAGAGGAAGGTCGGATGCACGACCTTGATGACCTCGCCGGTGGACACCCCATTGAGATCGTCGGCCACGCCGGCCGCATTCAGCCGCTTGTAGATCTCCAGGCCCCACGGCAAGGTGGTGTCCCCGCCGTACAGCTCCTGGTTGAAGTAGTTTCCCAGCCGCCCGATGGCCTGGGCCAAGATGATCCCGGGCGCGATCGCGTCCCCGAAGGCCGGCAGCGGTATCCCGTGTGCCCGGCAACCGATCCACGCTCCCACACCGCCAAGTGCGACGGCGCCCCAGATTCCCAGACCGCCCTGCCAAACCTGGAATGCCGCACCAAGGCCCTTGCCGGTGGGCCCGAAATACGTGGGCCAGTCCGTCATGACGTGGTAGAGCCGGCCACCGACAAGCCCAAACGGCACTGCCCACAAGGCGATGTCGTATATGACGCCGGCTTGTCCGCCCCTCGCCTGCCAGCGCCGGTCACCGATCACCAGCGCTGCGATGATGCCGATGATGATGCACAGCGCGTACGCGCGTATCGGCACCGGGCCCAAATGCCAGACGCCCTGTGACGGGCTGGGCAAGTACGCGAGCACGGTAGTGGTCAAGCTGAAATCCTCTGCCTAACGCCGTTGGCCAGTTCTTCGGTGAGGCGCCGGAGTGCGTCCAGTCCCTCCCCCAGGGCGGACACCAGTGCCGACCCGACGATGACGCCGTCGGCGTAGGCGCCGATCTCGGCCGCCTGCGCTCCCGAGCGCACACCCAACCCCACTCCGACAGGGATGTCGGAGACTTCCTTGACGCGACGCACCAACTCCGGCGCTGCGTTCGAGACCACGTCGCGGGCTCCGGTTACGCCCATGGTCGATGCGGCGTAGACGAAGCCTCGTGAAGCGTTCACCGTCGCTGCTAGCCGCTCCGGCGTAGACGACGGGGCGACCAGGAAGATCCGGTCCAGATTGTGTTCCTCCGATGCCGCGATCCAATCGACGGCTTCCTCGGGGATCAGGTCCGGGGTGATCAACCCGTACCCACCGGCCGACGCCAGGTCGCGGGCAAACGTGTCAACACCCTTGCGCAACACCGGGTTCCAGTATGTCATCACCACTGCGCGGCCGCCGGCGTTGCTGATCGCCTCGACCGCGGCGAGGGTGTCGCGCACCCGAACCCCGCCGGCCAGCGCCGCCTCGGTGGCGGCCGCGATCGTCGGCCCGTCCATCCCGGGATCCGAGTACGGAACGCCGACTTCCACGAGATCACAACCGGATTCGACCATCGCCGTCATCGCCGCGATCGACGTCTGAACATCCGGGAACCCCGTCGGCAGGTAACCGATCAGCGCGGCACGACCCTCGGCGCGGCAGCCGTCGAACAACTCCGCCAGCCGGCTCATCCCGCGCTCCCCTCATCGAGCAGTCCGAACCACTTGGCGGCGGTCTCGACGTCCTTGTCGCCACGCCCGGACAAGTTCACCACGATGATCGCTCCGCTGCCCAGTTCGGGGCCCAACTTGAGCGCACCGGCCACCGCATGCGCCGACTCGATCGCCGGGATGATGCCCTCGCGGCGGCACAACAACGAGAACGCGTCCATCGCCTCGGTATCGGTCACGGGCCGGTACTCGGCGCGACCGATGTCTTTGAGGAATGCATGCTCGGGCCCGACGCCCGGGTAGTCCAAACCGGCCGAGATGGAGTGCGATTCGATCGTCTGGCCGTCCTCGTCCTGCAACAGGTAGGAGAACGATCCTTGGAACGCACCGGGAGTGCCACCGGTGAATGTAGCGGCGTGCCGACCCGTCTCGACACCGTCGCCCGCGGCCTCGAAACCGACCAACCGCACCGCAGGGTCATCGATGAAGGCGTGGAACACACCGATGGCGTTCGAGCCGCCGCCGACGCATGCGGTGACCGCGTCGGGCAACCGGCCGGCCTGATCGAGGATCTGCGCTCTGGCCTCCATGCCGATGATCCGCTGGAAATCCCGCACCATCAGCGGGAACGGATGCGGGCCTGCCGCCGTCCCGAAGCAGTAGTAGGTGTCGTCGGCGTTGGTGACCCAGTCTCGGAACGCCTCGTTGATCGCGTCCTTCAGTGTCTTCGACCCGGCCTCGACCGAGACGACGGTGGCTCCGAGCAACCGCATCCGCGCCACGTTGAGGGCCTGGCGGGCGGTGTCCACCGCGCCCATGTAGATGATGCATTCCAGTCCGAGCAGGGCACACGCGGTGGCGGTGGCCACGCCGTGCTGGCCGGCTCCGGTCTCGGCGATGACCCGTGTCTTGCCCATCTGCCGCGCCAGCAGTGCCTGGCCCAGAACGTTGTTGATCTTGTGAGAACCGGTGTGGTTCAGGTCTTCTCGTTTGAGGAAGATACGTGCGCCACCGGCATCTTCGGACAGTCGGGTCGCCTCGTACAGCGGTGACGGCCGACCGCTGTAATGACGCTGCAGCCGGTCGAGTTCGTCGAGAAAGGCTTGGTCGCCGCGAGACTTCTCGTAGGCCGCAGTGACCTCTTCGATCACCGCCATCAGGGCCTCGGGAACCAACCGGCCGCCGTAGGAACCGAAATGTCCCAACGCGTCGGGATCGTGAACGGTGGGTTCGGCAACGCCTGCGCTGGTACGGGGCAATTCAGGCCCCGCGAGATCCGCCATCAAAGTGTCTTTTCGTACAAGCGGCTCATTGACTGGTTCAGCGAGCCGGTTTCGGGCAGGACGGGTGCGTACCGGCGGTGACCAGATCGGCGACCGCACTGCGGGGATCCCCGCTGGTCACCAGACCTTCACCGACCAGCACGGCATCGGCACCCGCGCCGGCGTACGCCAGGAGGTCAGCGGTTCCACGGACCCCGGACTCCGCGACGCGGATGACATCGGAGGGCAGCCCCGGCGCGATCCGGGCGAAGCAGTCACGGTCGACTTCCAGCGTCTTGAGATCGCGGGCGTTGACACCGATCAGCTTGGCCCCGGCCTGCAACGCCCGGTCGGCTTCCTCTTCGGTGTGCACCTCGACGAGCGCGGTCATCCCGAGGGATTCCGTACGCTCCAGCAGCGATTCCAGCACCGACTGCTCCAGGGCCGCGACGATGAGCAGCAACAGGTCGGCGCCGTGCGCCCGAGCCTCATGGATTTGGTACGGCTTGACGATAAAGTCCTTGCGCAGCACCGGAATTGACACTGCCGCCCGCACCGCGTCCAGATCGTCGAGTGAGCCGTTGAACCTGCGCTGCTCGGTGAGCACGCTGATCACCCGGGCGCCGCCGGCCTCGTAGGCCTGCGCCAACTGCGCGGGGTCGGCGATATTGGCTAACTCACCTCGGGACGGGCTCGCACGCTTCACCTCGGCGATCACGGCAATACCCGGTTCCCGCAAGGCGGCCATCACGTTCAGTGGCGCCGGTGCTTCCTGGGCCCGCGCCTTGATATCAGCCAAGCTGATAACGGCCTCGCGGGCGGCAACGTCGGCGCGGACTCCCTCGATAATGGAGTCGAGCACTGTGGCCGAACTCATCGCCCGTCGGTTCCTTTCTGGTGCCTCCGGGCCGGTCCCGGTTGCCCTCCCTGGAAGGGTAGCCGTCGCCACACCTTCACCATTCACCGGCCCTTACTGTCCGGATCACTGCCGTCACCGGTCGGATCGTGACCTTCGTCCAGCGCATCCCACAACATTCGCTCCGACATCGGTTCATCACCGCTGTCGCCCCTGGCTGCCTCCCGCCGCGCTGCAGGTGCGGCGTAGCGGGTCGCAGTGCCACGCTTCGCACTGTTGGCCGACCGCATCAGCAGCACCGCGCCGACCAGCGCACATCCCGCTGCCACCAGCGTCAGTACCGCGCCACCATAGGAACGACTGGTTCCGCCCCCGGCGGCGGTCAACTGGGAGACGGGTACGACTGCCAGGTCAGCGGCCCGCTGCGCCACATCCTTGATCACCCACAGGCTGATCCCCAGGTACCCCATCCCGGCGCTGGCGGCGGCGATCAGCAGGGCCAGCAGCCGCAGTGCCCAGCCGTGCACGGCCAGCGCCGCGACCGCGGCCGCCAGCACCAGCAATGCCAGCGGGATCAACGCCGTCGACCAGGCTGCGCCTGTCAACGTCGTGGTCTTGGGCTGGCCGAGCCCGTCGAACGACGTCACCGACACCCAGGTCATCCGCGAGGCGACCCACAGCAGCAACGCCGCGACGACGAACAGCGCCTGCGCCACCCGTGTCATGGCTCGGCCAATGTGTCGGCGGCTGCGATGGCGTTGAGCACGGCTTTGGCCTTGTTCGCCGATTCGTTGTACTCGTAGGGGCCATTGGAATCGGCCACAACTCCCCCGCCGGCCTGCACATACGCCGTGCCGTCACGCATCAGGGCGGTCCGGATGGCAATCGCGAAGTCGGCGTTGCCCGCGAAGTCCAGGTAACCCAGCACTCCGCCGTACAGGCCGCGCCGGGTCATCTCGACCTCCTCGATCAACTCCATGGCCCGGACCTTGGGTGCCCCCGACAGGGTGCCGGCCGGGAAGCATGCCGTCACCGCGTCGAGCGCGGTCTTGCCCTCCGCCAACTCCCCGGTCACCGTCGACACCAGGTGCATCACATGGCTGTAGCGCTCGATGTGGCTGTAGTCCTCGACCCGCACCGTGCCCGGGCGGCACACCCGCCCCAGGTCGTTACGGCCGAGGTCGACCAGCATCAGGTGCTCGGCACGTTCTTTCTCGTCGGACAGCAGCTCCTTCTCGAGCAGCACGTCTTCTTCCTCAGTGGTGCCGCGCCACCGCGTTCCCGCGATCGGGTGGGTGGTGGCCCGGCCGTCCTTCACCGTGACCAGCGCCTCGGGGCTGGAGCCGACGACCGAAAAGTCCAGTCCGCCATCGGCGTCGGGGACATTGAGCAGATACATGTACGGGCTCGGGTTCGTCACCCGCAGCATCCGGTAGACATCGATCGGGTCGGCGGCGGTATCCATCTCGAACCGTTGCGAAGGCACCACCTGGAAGGCTTCGCCGGCCTCGATGTCGCCGACGAGCTTCTCGACGATCGCGGTGTACTCCTCCACCGTGCGTTGTGCGCGGTGGTCGGGTGCGGGCCGGCTGAATGTCGCCACCGTGGACGACAGCGGCTGGCCCAACGCAGTGGTCATGATGTCGAGGCGTCGCACCGCGTCGTCGTAGGCCTCGTCGACGCGCTCGTCGGTGCCGTTCCAGTTCACCGCGTTGGCGATCAGGGTGATGGTGCCCTCGTGGTGATCGACGGCGGCGATGTCGGTGGCCAGCAGCAGCACCATGTCCGGCAGGCCCAGATCGTCCGCGGTGAGCTCCGGCAGCCGTTCCAACCGGCGCACCATGTCGTAGGCGAAGTAACCCACGAGCCCCGAGGACAGCGGCGGCAGGTCGGGCACCGCCTCGGTCTGCAGCAGATCCAGGGTGGCCCGCAACGCCGCCAGCGGCTCGCCACCGCTGGGCGCATCCTTGGGGGCCGTGCCGAGCCACACCGCCTCGTCGTCGCGGACCGTCAGGGCCGAGGGGGCACCGGCGCCGATGAACGACCAACGCGACCACGAGCGACCGTTCTCGGCCGATTCCAGCAGGAACGTACCGGGACGGTTGGCGGCGAGCTTGCGGTACGCCGACAACGGCGTCTCGCTGTCGGCCAGCACCTTGCGGGTCACCGGGACCACGCGGTGCTCAGCGGCAAGGGCCCGGAAATCCTCGCGCGATGTGGTGCGGGTGAGGCTGTCGGGGGTGGTTTGCACAGACCAATCCTCCCAGATCGACCGAGCAGGACCGGCATGCAGACGGCGTAGCGTGAGCGACCATGACACAGATCAGGACCGGTGACACCGTTCCCGACTTCGAGCTCCCCGACCAGACCGGCACGATTCGCAGCCTGACGAGCCTGCTCGCCGACGGCCCCGTGGTGCTGTTCTTCTATCCCGCCGCGATGACGCCGGGGTGCACCAAGGAGGCCTGTCACTTCCGGGATCTGGCCGGCGAGTTCGCCGCCGCCGGGGCGAACCGGGTCGGCATCAGCACCGACCCGGTCGCCAAGCAGGCCAAGTTCGCCGACATCCAGAGTTTCGACTATCCGTTGCTCTCGGATGCCGACGGCAAGGTGGCGGCCCAGTTCGGGGTGAAGCGTGGCCTGCTGGGCAAGCTCATGCCGGTCAAGCGGACCACGTTCGTCATCGACACCGACCGCACCGTGCTCGCGGTGATTGCCAGCGAGATCAGCATGGACACCCACGCCGACAAGGCACTGGAAGTGCTCAAGGCGCGTTGACCGCCCGCAGCACCGCCGCCATCGACGCTGCGAGCACCGAATCGCTGCGCCCGCACGCCCACCCGGTGCGACTGGGCGACCGGTATTCCAGGTAGCTGACGGCGGTGCTGCCGATCGACTGTTGGGTCAGGCTCAGCACCTCGACCGGATGGCCGATCTCGGCGAGCGCGGCCCGCAGCGCATCCACCGGGCCGATGCCGCGATGGCTGCTGATGACGGTGCTGCCGTCGAACACCAACGTCAGGTCGGTGACCGCGGCCTCGCCGTCGCCGCCGGTGTGCCAGTCCTTGAGTTGCACCGGTCCGGTCGGCTCCAGATAGGTCGCCTCGAACAGGTCGAACAGTTCGGCGGCAGTCACCTCCGCGCCGCTTTCGTCGGTGTGGGCCTGGACGTGACGGGCGAAGTCGATCTGCAGCCGACGAGGCAGCTCCAGCCCGTACTCGCCTGCCAGCAGGTAGGCGATGCCACCCTTGCCCGACTGGGAGTTCACCCGGATCACCGCGTCATAGGTGCGGCCGATATCGGCCGGGTCGATCGGCAGATACGGTACCCGCCAATCGATTTCGTTCTCCGGCTGTCCGGTGTCCGCGGCCCGCCGGCGATGTTCGGCGAAGCCCTTCTTGATCGCATCCTGGTGAGTCCCGGAGAACGCGGTGTGCACCATGTCCCCGACATAGGGATGGCGTTCGTGGATCGGCATGCGGGTGCAGTGGCTGACCGTGCGCGCGATCTCGTCGACGTCGGAGAAATCGATCATCGGATCCACGCCCTGGGCATGCAGATTCAGCGCCAGGGTGGCGATGTCGACGTTGCCGGTGCGTTCGCCGTTGCCGAAGACGCATCCCTCCACCCGCTGCGCACCGGCCAGCACCGCGAGCTCGGCGCAGGCGATGCCGGTTCCCCGGTCGTTGTGCGGATGGACCGAGAGGATGACGCTGTCGCGACGGGACAGATTGCGATGCATGTACTCGATCTGGTCGGCATAGACGTTCGGGGTGGCGATCTCGACGGTGGCCGGCAGGTTCAGGATGACCGGGCGTCCCGGGGTGGCGTGCCACAGCTCGGTGACCGCGTCGCACAACTCCAGCACGTAGTCGGGCTCGGTGAGGTTGAACACCTCCGGGGAGAACTCGAACCGCACGTTCGGCATACCGTCGGTGAACTCGAGGACGTCGCGCGCGCCGGCCAGGATCAGGTCCCGCAGTTCGGTGCGGTCCTTGCCCAGCACGACATCGCGCCAGGTGGGAGCGGTGGCGGTGTACATGTGGATGACGACGTCGTTGCCGATGCCGCGCACCGAGTCCACGGTTCGGTCGATCAGGTCGCGGCGCGCAGGGACGAACACGACGATGGTGACATCCGGCGGGGCGATGTCGGATTCGGCCAGCAGTCGGACGAAGTCGAAATCGGTCTGCGAGGCGGACGGATACCCGACCTCGATCTCCTTGTAGCCCATGGCCACCAGCAGCTCGAAGAAGCGGCGCTTACGGGCCGGGTCCATCGGCTCGGCCAACGCCTGGTTGCCGTCACGCAGATCCACCGGCACCCACAGCGGCGCGCGTTCGATCCGCGCGGTGGGCCAACCGCGTTGAACCAGTGGAACTTCGACACGGTCATAGACACTGGCGTAACGGTGCGACGGCATTTGCGAGTGCCGCTGCCGATTCCAAGCCGGTGCGGTGGCCGGGATTCCCCCGGCCGGGGTGTCGATGGTGGGAAATACCGAAGTGGTCATGAGGGGTGCCTTCGGTCGGATTGGAGTTCGACCGGCGCGACACAGCCCCACGGCAGGGGGCCGGTCGATTCAGGCCCCGCCGCGGCGGCTAAGGAGGAGGGCGCGCGTCATGATGGGTAGACTATACACAACTCCTCAGACAAGTAGACAGGTTTCGATGACCTCCCAAGTTCAGCGTCACCCACTGGCGGCCCAGACCGCCCAGCTTCTGCTGACGCGCATCCGCCAGGGCGAATGGCCACTCGGACATCGACTTCCGGGCGAGACAACCCTGGCCGCACAGCTCGGCGTAGGCCGCTCCACCCTGCGAGAAGCCATCCGCGAACTGTCCGGCAAAGGCGTGTTGGAGAGCCGCCAGGGGGCCGGCGTATTCGTCACGGCACTCGACGCCGCCGAAGACTGGGATACCGTGCTGCGCCGGGCCACCATCGTCTCGGTGATCGAGGCACGCATCGCCATCGAGGCCGAAGCCGCCGCGCTCGCCGCGACCCGGCGTACCCCAGCCGACCTGCGCGCGATCCGTCGCACCCTGACTGCCCGTGGGGTGACCGGACAATCGGTACCCGACCACGTCGACGCGGACATGGCGTTTCACCGCACGGTGATCGCCGCGGCTCACAACGAGGTGCTGATCCAGTTGTTCGACGCGTTCCTGCCGCGACTGCGCCTGGCGATGATCGACATGCTCAAGATCCGGCCGATCGCCTCCGAGCCCTGCGATCACGACCTGCACCAGCAGTTGGCCGACGCGATCGTCGCCCGAGATCCCGAGGCCGCCGCGGCGGCCAGCAGAACCCATTTGAGCTCATTGAAGGAGTCTTTCGCATGACCCCGGTCCTCGACATCGCCGATGTGACGTTCCGCCGCGACGGCAAGCAGATCATCGACGGCATCTCCCTGACGGTGCAATCCGGTGAGCACTGGGCGCTGCTGGGCCCCAATGGCGCCGGTAAGAGCACGCTGCTGGGTTTCTGTGCCGCCGTGACCTTTCCGACCTCAGGCACCGTGCACGTGCTCGGCGGCCAGATGGGCCGCACCGACCTGGCCGTGCTGCGCCGCTCCATCGGCCACGTGAATCCCCGGCATCGGCTGCAGTACCCGCTGACCGTGCGCGAAGTGGTTCTCACCGGCATCACCGCCACGATCGACATCGCCGCGCACTGGACGCCGACCGCAGAGCAGACCCGCCGGGCCGAAGAACTGATCGACACGGTGGGTCTGTCGGCGCGCGCCGACGCGATCTGGCCCACGCTGTCCCAGGGTGAACGCGGCCGCACCTTGATCGCACGGGCACTGATCGCCGATCCGCAACTGCTCCTCCTGGACGAACCCACTACCGGTCTGGACGTCGCGGCCCGCGAACAGTTGCTGGAAACACTTGACACTCTGGATGACTCGCATCCGGACATGGCCTCGATCCTGGTCACCCACCACCTCGAGGAGCTGCCCACCAGCACCACGCACGCCCTGTTGATCGCCCACGGCCGCACGGTGGCCAGCGGCGCAGCCCGCGACGTCGTCAACACCGAACACGTCAGCGAAGCCTTCGAGCACCCCGTGGTGGTGGGGTATCAGGACGGCAGGTGGAGTGCGCGGGCCAAGGCCAGTTCGCGGGTGTTGTAGGGCTACTCAGGCGTCGGCCGGTGTGTTGCGCCGCTGGCGCGCCTCACGGTGCCGGGTCACCGGTGTGGTGTCGATGACCCGGTTGACCATGGTCGCCAGAAAGCGCGAAGGCTGGAGCCCGGGCGGCACCGCGTCGTGCCGGATCGCGATGTCTGGCAATGCCGCCAACGCCTCGTCGACGGCGGCCGTGGCAACGTCGACGATTTCGAACAGCGCGTCGGGCTCGGCTTTTTCGATGCTGTCGACTTCCTCGTCTGCGGACTCGGCGACCTCGACGTCGTAGTCGATCATCACCAGTGCCACCGCGTGATAGGCGTCGTCCTCGGTACCGAGCTTGCCCAGCAGATCGATGAGCCACTCGGCCTTGTCCGGTTCTGTGCTCAGAATCGTCGAGCGCAAGCCGTACACGAATCCGAGCGCCGAAAGCGGATGGCGCAGGCGCAGATTCTTGGCGTCGCCGTAACTTTCCTCTACCCGGTTGGCGGCGTTCTTGCCGAAGCTGGAATCCATGCGTTTGGTGCTGATCAGCAACTCCGGGCCGGTGTCCCAGTCCGACATCACCACGTCGACCTGTTTCATGTAGTGCTTGCCCAGCACGCTGGCACTCGACGCAGCAACGCCTTTCATCGACCGCTTCAGCCGTTGCTCGATGAGATGCCGTTCCTTCTGCGGCAGCGCCTCGAGCAGACTGGCGATCGCGCTGGGCATGATCCGCGGATCCGTCGCTCGGGGCCACACCGCATCCGGATCGAATCCGGCGCGGCGCAGCTCGTAGGCCAGCCACACATCCAGTGCCAGCGCCGGGACGCCGGTGGTGGACGGCGCGTCCAGGAACAGTGGGACACCGAGAAGCTTGCGCAGCACCCGGAAATCGGGAACGAAGGTCAGTGCGCCCGCGCTGCGCACCCACGGATTTGTGTGCACACCGCCGGGTGCGGCGTCGGCCACGATGCGATCGAAGATGGCCCACGCTGTGGCCTTGGTCGACGGTTCAGCGGGCACGCCGAGACCTTACCGTCCGGCGCGTCGCCAATGAATCGCGCGCCGTCCGAACAGGTTCCAAGATGATCCGGGCAGGTAACCCCAAGGCGTCATCGACGATGCGCGTTGCATCGAGCAAATTGCCGCGATCCAGCAGCACCACGACGCGCCGTCTGACGGCCCGCAACTCGTCGGCGCGTGCGGCCACCAGATCGGGCGAGGGAACGAGCCAACGATCGGCCTCGCGCGGTTCGATCTTGAGGATCCCGCCGCCGTAGGAGCGGCCGACGATCTCGGCATGCAGCACCGTCACCGAGTTCAGCGCGGCCAGCCCGAGCAGGTCGCGCCCCAGCGTGCGCACCCCGTCGCGCAGATACACGCCGTGCACCGAGTTGAGGTGATGTGCCTTGGCCCGGTTGCTGACCAGCCGCGGGGTGTCGGCGTTCATACAGGTCAACAGCAGGTCCGCCGGGTGCACGAGCGGCACGAGATACCAGGGCCGGCGCACCCGGCACTTGTAGGCCAGATGCACCCCGGCCGCGTGACCGGCGTCGATGTAGCGCTGCGCGGTGGCCGATGGCGGCCCGGCCGGCCTGAACAGGTGGGTGGACCGGCCGTCCTCCCCCAGCCTGGCCAGCTGCTCGGCGGTCAACGTCAGGCCGCGCAGATGGGCGCTGCCCGGCGGGGACAATGGCAACAGGTCAGTACGGCGCAGACCCAGTTCACGTACGCGCTCCGGGGACAGCGCGAAGAAGCCGTTGTTGCCGGTCACCATGCCCAGCGTCGTGTCACCCCAGGTTTCCAGCATGGAGAAGTGACCCGCGTCGTGCAGACCGTGGAGCGCGTCGACCGGTGCGTTACCGATCAGTCCACTGACCCATTTGTCGGCGGGATCCCGCGGTGACCAACGGCGTTGTGCGAGTTCGGATGTCAAGGAACTGGCGTTGCGGGCCCGGTGGATGACGGCGTGGCTGGTCGGCCCGCCCCCATATCCATCGGCCAGCAGCAGCACCACATCGGCTTCGGCCTCGGGAAACACCTGCTCGTCGAACATCACCAACTCGACGCTCGCGAACCGGTCGAAGAGGAACTTCCGCACCGCCGCCGCGTAGTTGACGCTGAGCAGCTCAGCAGGCAAGACGAGGGCCAGGCGGCCGCCCGGCTTGAGAAACAGCGCGGCGTGCACCGTGAACGCCGCCCAGCTCGAGGCCAGCCCGGACAGCGTGACCCCGGCCTTGAGTGCGGCCCGGCGCGACTGTGCCCGGGTGGCACCGCGGAAGTCCTGATATCGGATGTAGGGCGGGTTGCCGATCACTGCCGTGTACTCAGCCCGCGGTTCGACGGCGAAGAAGTCGGATGTCCTGATGCGGGCCCGTCCCCCGGCCTCGATGACCCGGCGGCGGGCGGTGGTGGCGCTGCTGCGGTGAATCTCGATGCCGTCGAGCTCGGGATGCTCGACACCGAGCTGCTGGAGCCGACGGGTGGCGGCCACCAGAAAGGCCGCGTCCCCGGCCGAGGGCTCCAGGACGCGCTCATCGGCGGACCGCACGGCCCATTGTGCGAGATAGTCGGTGATCTGGGCCGGGGTGAAGAACGCACCGCGCGCTTTGCGGGCTTCGGCAGAATCGCCGTGGGCCGGCCCAGCGCTGTCAGTCACCCCGTTATTGTGCGATACCGCACCGACAAGCCGATGAGCGCAACGCCCTTCAACCCCACCAACCATCACCGAGACTGAAGTCAGGGACAAGAATCCGTCTGATCCTGTCCCTGAGTACAGTCTCGATGAACTTACGCCTCAGGCGCGAGCAACTGATCCGCATCAAAGCACGTGTGCGCCCCGGTGTGGCAGGCGGCGCCGATCTGGTCGACCTCCAGCAACACCGTGTCGCCATCGCAGTCCAGGCGGACCGAGTGCACATACTGCGTGTGCCCCGAGGTCAGGCCTTTGACCCACTGCTCACCACGAGAACGTGAAAAATACGTGGCCTCACGGGTTTCCAGGGTGCGGGCCAGCGCGTCGTCGTCCATCCAGGCGACCATCAGCACCTGACCGGTGGAACGCTCCTGCGCCACGGCGCTGAACAACCCGTCGGCGTTGCGCTTCAGGCGCTTGGCGATGTTGGGATCGAGAGCCATCACCGCACCACGATCCCTTCGGCAGCCATCGCGGCCTTCACCTGGCCGATGGTCATCTCCCCGAAGTGGAAGACACTGGCGGCCAGCACTGCGTCCGCGCCCGCCTGCACAGCGGGTGCGAAATCGTCCACCGCTCCGGCGCCGCCGCTGGCGATCACCGGAACGCCCACTGCGGCGCGCACTGCGCGCAGCATCGGCAGGTCGAACCCGGCCTTGGTGCCGTCGCGGTCCATCGAGTTGAGCAAGATCTCGCCGACGCCGAGTTCGGCGCCGCGGGCGGCCCATTCGATGGCATCGATGCCGGTGCCGCGGCGCCCGCCGTGAGTGGTCACCTCCCACCCCGAGGGGGTGGGCTGATCACCGGCGGGCACGGTGCGGGCGTCGACGCTGAGCACGATGCACTGCGAACCGAACTGGCGCGCCATCTCGGCCAGCAGTTCAGGCCGGGCGATCGCGGCGGTGTTGACCGACACTTTGTCGGCGCCGGCGCGCAGCAGCACGTCGACGTCCTCGACCGCGCGCACGCCGCCACCGACTGTCAATGGGATGAACACCTGCTCGGCGGTGCGCTTGACCACCTCGAGCATGGTGGACCGGCCCGACGAGGACGCGGTCACATCGAGGAAGGTCAGTTCATCGGCGCCCTCGGCGTCGTAAACAGCCGCGAGTTCGACGGGATCGCCGGCATCGCGCAGGTTTTCGAAGTTGACACCCTTGACCACCCGGCCGGCGTCGACGTCGAGGCACGGGATCACCCTCGTCGCGACGTCACTGATGGTGCTCACAGATAGTCCTCCGGATTGCCAGCGGATCTCACGAGTTCCAGCATGCGTTCGTGCACGCCGGGTGCGGCGGCCAGCGCCGACTTCGACTCGGCGGTCCACGGATCGCCGGCCAGGTCGGTCACGATGCCGCCGGCGGCCCGGACCAGCGCCACACCGGCCGCATGGTCCCAGATGTGGTGCCCGAAACTGATGGCTCCGCCCAGGATTCCGGCCGCGACGTAGGCCAGGTCCACCCCGGTGGCGCCGTGCATTCGCACCCGCGAGCACACCCGGCTCAGATTGGACAGCACCTCGACCCGGTAGCGGCCGGGGAACCGGCCGCGGGAGTCGATGTTGAAGGTCTGGATCCCGACGATCGAGTCGGTCAACGTCGGCGACCCCAGCGGCGGCAGCGCGGTTCCGTTGTCCCGCACCGGTCCCCCGGCCAACGCCGAATACCGCTGTCCGGTGAACGGCAGCCAGGTCAGGCCGGCCACCGGCTCGCCATCGGCCAACAGTCCGAGCAGGATGGCCGCCATCGGCGACCCTGCCGCGTAGTTGAACGTGCCGTCGATCGGGTCGAGCACCCACACCAACGGTGAATCGATGGGCTCGCCACCGAATTCCTCGCCGTGGACCCCGATTCCGGTGGCCTCGGTCAGTGCGCGCACCACCTGCCGCTCGATCGCCAGATCGACCTCGGTGGCAAAGTCGTTGCCCTGCTTGGCGACAGCCGAATCCGCGCGGTGCCCTGCGATGAACGGCACGGACGCCGCATCGAGAATCTCGGTGGCTGCAGCAACTAGTGCGGCCAGCTTCGACGAATCCAGGTCACCCACCTCGCTTATCCGCTGACCGCGGCCAGTGCCTGCGGCAGAGTGAATCGTTCGGCGTAGAGCGCCTTCCCGACGATCGCACCCTCGACACCATGGCCGGTCAGGGTGGCGATCGCCCGGAGGTCGCCCAGGCTGGACACCCCGCCCGAGGCGATCACCGGCGCGTCGGTGCGGTCGGCCACCGCGGCCAACAGTTCCAGGTTGGGCCCGGTCAGGGTGCCGTCCTTGGTGACGTCGGTGACGACGTAGCGCGAACACCCTTCGCGGTCAAGACGATCCAGGACCTCCCAGAGGTCTCCGCCGTCGGTTTCCCAACCGCGGCCACGCAGCCGCCAGCTGTCGTTCTCGAACTGAACGTCCAGCCCGACTGCGACCCGGTCGCCGTACTCGGCGATGGCCCGGCGGCACCATTCGGGGCTTTCCAGTGCCGCGGTCCCGATGTTCACCCGCGCGCAGCCGGTGTCCATGGCTGCCTTGAGCGAGTCGTCGTCGCGGATCCCGCCGGACAGTTCGACCTTCACGTCGAGCTTGCCGACCAGATCGGCGAGCAGTTCGCGGTTGCTGCCGCGCCCGAAGGCGGCGTCCAGGTCCACCAGGTGGATCCACTCGGCGCCGTCGCGCTGCCAAGCCTCCGCAGCTTCCAGTGCCGAGCCGTAGTCGGTCTCACTGCCTGCCTTGCCCTGCACCAGGCGCACCGCCTTGCCGTCCACCACATCGACAGCCGGCAATAGAATCAAACTCACAGTCCCTCAACCCAATTCGCGAGAAGCGTCGCACCGGCGTCGCCGCTCTTCTCCGGATGAAATTGCGTAGCCGACAACGCGCCGTCTTCGACGGCGGCGATGAACGGCACGTGGTGCGTCGCCCAGGTGACACGTGCGTCCGGATTACCGGACCATTCCTGGGCGGCGTACGAATGCACGAAATAGAAACGCGTGGCGGCGTCGAGGCCCTTGAACAGTGTGCTGCCGGTCGCGGCTTCGACGACATTCCAGCCCATGTGCGGAATCACCGGCGCGTCCAGTCGGGTCACCGAGCCTGGCCACTGCCCGCACCCGGTGGACTCCACGCCGAACTCGACGCCACGGGCGAACAGGATCTGCATACCGACACAGACGCCCAGCACCGGACGACCACGCTGCAGACGGTCGGCAATGATCTTCTCTCCGCCGATCGCCCGGAGTCCGGTCATGCAGGCCTCGAACGCACCGACACCGGGAACCACGAGGCCATCGGCTGCTGCGGCAGCTCCGGGATCGGCCGTGACCTCGACGTCGGCACCGACGCGCTCCAGCGCCCGCTGGGCCGAGCGCAGGTTGCCCGATCCGTAATCGAGAACGACGAGTTTCTTGGTCACAGAGTGCCTTTGGTCGACGGGACGCCGGTGACCCTGGCGTCGTACTCGACGGCCTGGCGCAGCGCGCGGGCCACGGCCTTGTACTGCGCCTCGGTGATGTGGTGCGGGTCGCGGCCGTAGAGCGTGCGCACATGCAACGCGATGCGGGCGTTGAACGCCAGCGACTCGAACACGTGCCGGTTGATCACGGTGTGATAGGGCGCGCTGGAGCCGGCGATGGTGAATTCCACCATGAACTCGGGCTCCCCGGTGTGCACGAAGTACGGCCGGCCGGAGACGTCGACCGCCGCATGCGCCAGCGACTCGTCCATCGGGATGAACGCGTCGCCGAACCGGCGGATGCCCTTCTTGTCGCCGAGGGCCTGGCCGAGCGCCTGGCCCAGCACGATCGCGGTGTCCTCGATCGTGTGGTGGCCCTCGATCTCGATGTCGCCCTTGGCGTGCACGGTGAGATCGAAGCTGGCGTGGGTGCCCAGTGCGGTCAGCATGTGGTCGAAGAAGGGCACACCGGTGTCGATGTCGACGACACCGGTGCCGTCGAGATCGATCTCGACGGTGATGTCGGATTCCCTGGTCTTGCGTTCGACTTTCGCGCGACGGGTCACGATGCTCCTACCGGGCTGTTGGCGGGCTGAAGTTCAGTGGCGGCCAGATCGGCGCTGGCGGCCAGGAATGCGTCGTTTTCCTCGGCCAGACCGATCGTGGTGCGCAGGAAGCCAGGGATACCGACGTCGCGGATGAGGATCCCCTTGTCCAGGTAGCGCTGCCACGTCACGGGTGCATCGACGAACTCGCCGAACAGCACGAAGTTCGCGTCGCTGGGGATCACGCGGTATCCGAGGCGGGTCAGTTCGGCGCTCACCCGGTCACGTTCGGCGGCCAGGGTCGCGACGCTGGCCAGGGTGTCATCGGCATGACGCAGTGCTGCGCACGCGGCCGCCTGGGTGAGGACCGACAGATGATACGGCAGACGCACGAGCAGCAGCGCGTCGATCACGGCGGGGGCGGCGGCCAGGTAGCCGAGCCGGCCGCCGGCGAACGCGAACGCCTTGCTCATCGTGCGGGTGACGATCAGCTTGGCTGGGAACTCGTCGATCAAGGTGACCGCGCTGGGCTGCGAGGAGAACTCGCCATAGGCCTCGTCGACGATCAGGATCCCACCCGGCATCGCTTGCAGCAGCCGGCGCAGGGCCTCGATCGAGACACTCTGACCCGACGGGTTGTTCGGGCTCGCGACGAACACCACGTCGGGTGTGCGCTCCTTGACCGCCGCCACGGCCACGTCGATGTCGAGCCCGAAGTCTGCCGCGCGGGCCGCCTGCAGCCACTCGGTCTGGGTGCCGTCGGAGATGATCGGGTGCATCGAGTACGACGGCACGAAACCGATCGCGGTGCGGCCCGGTCCACCGAAGGCCTGCAGCAGCTGCTGCAGGATCTCGTTGGAACCGTTTGCCGCCCAGAGGTTGTCGACCGTGAGCGGCACACCGGTGGCCGCCGTGAGATAAGCAGCCAGATCGGTGCGCAACTGAACCGAATCCCGGTCTGGATAACGGTGAAGCTCGGCCGCGGCTTCGCGGACCGATGCGGCGACGTCATCGATGAGGGCCTGGGTGGGCGGGTGCGGGTTCTCGTTGGTATTGAGCCGCACCGGAACCACCAATTGCGGTGCCCCGTAGGGCGATTTCCCGCGCAGGTTTTCGCGCAGCGGCAGATCGGCCAGCGTCACATCCCGTGCGCCCATTACCGCTCGAACCTCCGTCGTACCGCCTCGCCGTGCGAGGGCAGGTTTTCCGCCTTGGACAGCGTGATCACATGTCCGGAAACGTCCTTGAGTGCCGCCTCGTCGTACTCGACGACGTGGATGCCGCGCAGGAACGTCTGCACGGACAGGCCGCTGGAGTGCCGTGCGCAACCGGCGGTCGGCAGGACGTGGTTCGAGCCGGCGCAGTAGTCACCGAGGCTCACCGGCGACCAGGCGCCCACGAAAATGGCTCCAGCAGAACGAATCCGGCCGGCCACACCGGGCGCGTCCTCGGTCTGGATCTCCAGGTGCTCGGCGGCGTAGGCGTTCACCACCCGCACGCCGGCCTCGATGTCGTCGACGAGCACGATCGCCGACTGCTTGCCCGAGAGCGCAGCCTTGACGCGCTCGACGTGCACCGTGGTCTCCAGCTGGCGGGTGAGCTCGCGGTCGGTGGCCGCGGCCAGCGCTTCACTGTCGGTGACCAGCACACTGGCCGCCATCTCGTCGTGCTCGGCCTGGCTGATCAGGTCGGCGGCGACGTGCACCGGATCGGCCGTATCATCGGCCAGGATCGCAATCTCGGTCGGGCCCGCTTCGGCGTCGATGCCGACCTGCGAGCGGCAGATCCGCTTGGCCGCCGTCACGTAAATGTTGCCGGGGCCGGTGATCATGTCGACGGGAGCCAACTCGGCGCCATCAGTGTCGGTCCCGCCGTAAGCCAGCAGCGCCACCGCCTGCGCACCACCGACGGCCCACACCTCGTCGACGCCCAGCAGTGCCGCAGCAGCGAGGATGGTCGGGTGCGGCAGGCCGTCGAACTCCGCCTGCGGCGGGCTGGCGATCACCAGCGAATCGACACCGGCGGTCTGTGCGGGCACCACGTTCATCACGACACTCGACGGGTACACGGCGTTGCCGCCCGGCACGTACAGCCCGACACGCTCGACCGGAACCCAGCGTTCGGTGACGGTGGCACCAGGCGCCAGCGTGGTGGTGGTGTCGGTGCGCCGTTGATCGGCGTGCACCGTGCGCGCCCGGTCGATCGCGACCTGCAGGGCGGCGCGGACATCGGGGTCGAGGTCGGCGAGGGCCGCGGCCAGCCGGTCCGCGGGAACCCGCACGGTGTCGGGACGGATGCCGTCGAAGGTATGGCCGTAGTCCAGCGCGGCCTTCGCGCCGTGCTCGGCGACGGCCTCCACGATCGGGCGGACCTTGGGAACAATTGCGTCCACATCGACTCCGCCGCGGGGCAGCGCGGATCGCAACTGCGCGGCATTCAGCGCACGGTTACGCAGGTCGATACGGGACATCTGAAACTCGGCCATCAGTTCAATTGTCCCTGATCAGTCCAGTTGATAAAAATCCGTCGTCGGTTGCCGCCGGCACAACCCGCCGTAGGGTGTTCCCAGACTGCCGAATGGAGCCGTAGATGTCCGCGAAAGACCACCCGAACAACGCCCCGGGCGTACCGATGCTTGTGCCGCCCGCACTCGAGCGCTTCCAGATCAAATACATCAACCCGCTGGTGAAACCGTTTTCCAAGCGCTTGCCGGGCTTCACCGTGATCAAGCATCGGGGCCGTACCTCCGGTAAGCCGTACGAGACGATCGTGACCAGCTACCGCAAGGGCAACGTTTTCGCTGTGACGCTCCTGCACGGCAAGACCAACTGGGTCAAGAACGTGATCGCCGCCGGCGGTGCTGACGTGCACCTGTTCCGCGGCGACATCAAGATCACCAACCCGCGCGTCCTGCCGGCGGGCACCGACGATCCGACCCTCCCCCGGATCCCCCGCAACGCAGCCCGCCGGATGGGCGTCTTCGTCGCAGATATCGTTTGACACTGTCGCCAGACTGCCCGTATGACCTGGCAGATCTGGCTCGCGTTTCTCGGCGCGTCGGTCATCATCAGTCTGTCCCCCGGCGCCGGGGCGATTCAGTCGATGGCGACCGGCCTGACCCATGGCGTACGCCGTGGGTCATGGAGCGTGCTCGGGCTCCAGATCGGGCTACTCGCACAACTGGTGCTGGTCGCCGTCGGCCTGGGAGCCGTCGTCGCCAAGTCGATGCTGGCCTTCCACATCGTCAAGTGGATCGGTGTGGCGTACCTGATCTACCTGGCCATCCAGCAGTGGCGCAGCGCCTCGCAGGATCTGCGCGACCGAATGGGCGGCACAGGTGAACGCGGCCGACCGTCCCTGGTGATGCGCGGATTCCTGGTGAACACGACCAACCCGAAGGGCTTGGTGTTCCTGGTCGCGGTCCTGCCGCAGTTCGTGGTGCCGACGGCGCCGTTGCTGCCGCAGTACCTGGCGATCGGAGCGACCATGGTGGTCGTCGACGTGGTCGTGATGAGTCTCTACACCGGCCTGGCGGCGCGGTTGCTCAATTGGCTGCAGACACCGCGTCAGCAGACGATGCTCGGCCGGGTGTTCTCCGGGCTGTTCGCCACCGCTGCGGTCGTGTTGTCGTTGGTCCGCCGCGGCGCAACCGCCTAGCCACCCGTCGTAGCCTCCAGCGCCTCCTTGATGATCGGTGCTGCCGTTTCCATCGCAGTCCGCAGCTGACTGGCGGCTTCGGATGGCAGCACATCGCGAGACCAGACGAAGCGGCAATGGTTCGGCCCGTCGGCCACCACCTGCATCACGGCATTGTCGTGCTCAGGCCGCACCCCGTCTCCGATTAGCGAGTAGGCGATTCGGTGCGCGCCGTCGTCGCGGCTGACCAGGCGTTCGCGGGCGACGAAACCATCAGCGAACGTCACGATGCGAACGTCGCCGTCGGCCTCGGAAGAAGTGACGAAGCCGGGGGCCATCCGCACCGGACCATCGGCCCAGTCGCCTATCACCTGCCACACGTGGGCACCGCCGGCGTCAACTTCGAACTCGATCTGGATGAAGGCCATGTCACCAGTCTGAGGGGACGCTGACCTGGTGTCTTGAACATTTTTGCGACCGCTCGGCGCCGGCCCGGATTGTCGGTCCCGATCGTTAACGTGCAGACCGTGTTGACCGCTCAGACGCTGACCTCCCGTCCGGATTTCAGCATCTCCACCTGGAGCTGTACTGGCGCGCACGCCGGCTGGTCGGAGCCCGAGTGCCCGGTCGACGGGCGGTTGGTTCTGGTGCGCTCGGGGCGCTTTCACCGTCGTGGGTCCGACGGCGCGGAGGATCACGACGCGACGCTCGGTTACCTCGGTGTGCCTGGGGAGAACGAGCACTTCGCCCATCCACACGGCGGCGACACCTGCACGTCGTTGCAACTCAACGCCGAAAACTGGTGGCAACTGGCCGGGAAACCAAAACGGATCGGCCCTACCGCCGTGTATGTGGACGCCCGGCTCGAACTGGCGCATCGGCGGCTTCTGTCCGCCGGTCCCGACGATCCCGACTATCAACTCGCGGAGGGTCTGGTGCAGCTGGTGGGCACGGCGCTGCGTTCGGTGGCGCAACGACCGATACCGGCCGGGTCACCGGCTCAGCTCTCGGAGCGGCG
Source organism: Mycolicibacterium peregrinum (assembly GCF_002102345.1). GTDB lineage: Bacteria > Actinomycetota > Actinomycetes > Mycobacteriales > Mycobacteriaceae > Mycobacterium > Mycobacterium peregrinum. The sequence goes on along the minus strand of NZ_LQPP01000015.1, from coordinate 271,352 downwards.
GTTGGTGGCACAGGCCCGCGAGGCGATCAGGCAGGCCGACGACGCTGCCGTGGGGCTGTTCCCCCTTGCCGCCGCTCTCGGGGTTTCCCCGTACCGGCTGAGTCGTTCGTTCGGCCGTGAATTGGGGGTGTCGGTGACGCGGTACCGCAACCGGGTCCGGATCAGCCGGGCGCTGGACCATCTGCACCGCAGAGACTCCACGGTGGCCGATATCGCGGCTGCGCTGGGCTTCGCGGACCAGGCGCACTTCTGCCGCACAATGCGTGCACACACCGGGTGGACGCCGACGGCGGCCCGGCGCGAATTGCGCCGAGCCACAGCGGATTAAGTGTCCAGCCCGATATCGAGCACCCGCACCGAATGAGTGAGGGCACCGATCGCCAGGTAGTCGACCCCGGTCCCGGCGTAGTCGGCGGCGCTGTCCAGTGACAGACCGCCCGAGGATTCCAGCAGGGTCTTGGGCGAGCGCGTATCGCGGCGCTGCACGGCGATCTGGGTCTGCCAGACCGGGAAGTTGTCGAGCAGCACCAGCTCGACATCGGCGGCGAGCACGTCGTCGAGTTGCTCGAGCGAATCGACCTCGACCTCGCAGGGCAGGTCCGGCGCCTCCGCCCGGACTGCCTTGAGCGCGGCGAGCACCGACCCCGCCGCGGCGACGTGATTGTCCTTGATCAGTGCGGCGTCGCCCAGCCCCATCCGGTGGTTGACGCCACCACCGACGCGCACCGCGTACTTCTGCAGTGCCCGTAGGCCCGGCAGCGTCTTGCGGGTATCGCGGATCTTGGCGTTGGTGCCGGCCACGGCATCGACCCAGGCGGCGGTCGCCGTGGCGATCCCCGACAGGTGGCACATCAGGTTCAGCATGGTGCGTTCGGCCGTCAGCAGGCCGCGGGTCGGCGCCTCGACCGTCAGGATCGCCGAACGGGCGTCCAGCCGGGCACCGTCCTCGACGCGGTCGATCACGCGGTAACCGTCGGCGCCGAGGACCTCGTCGAGCACCAGCAGCGCGATGTCGACACCGGCGGCCACGCCCGGCTCCCGATTCACCACCGAGGCGGTCGTCATGGCATCGGCGGCCACGGTGGCACGAGTCGTGATGTCCGGGCCATAGCGCAGGTCTTCTTCGAGCGCACGCGTGATCGTGGCTCTGGCCTCGGCCAGCTCAGTATCCGAAAGTGCCATCAGCACACCGCCGTTGCGGTATCGAGGACGGGGCGGCCGGCTGCGGCGCGAATTGTCACGGAATGCTCCTGAGCGGGGTCGGTATCGGGGTAGTCGGCGCGGTGGTGGCAGCCACGGCTTTCGGTGCGGGCCAGGGCCGCGACGGCGATTGCGCGTGCGGTCGCGGTGAGAGCCGCGTCCTCGAAGCTTTGGCGATTGGCGGGCTGCACCGAGCGCGCATCGGCCAGAACAGCGTCGAGCCGCCGCAGGCCCTCGGCGTCGCGGACCACTGAAGCATGCTCAGACATGGCCTGCTGCAGGACAACTCGGTCAACGGAGTCTTGACGCCGGTCCTGCGGCGCCTGGGCGCGCACCGAACCGGCTGCGCTCGCGTGCTCAGCGGCCAACCGGCCGGCCCGGCCGCCGACGACGAGCCCTTCCAGCAAGCTGTTGGAGGCCAACCGATTGGCCCCGTGCATCCCGGTGCGGGCGACCTCGCCCGCGGCGAACAGTCCGGGCAGGTCGGTACGTCCATGCACGTCGGTCACCACACCGCCGCAGCTGTAGTGGGCGCCGGGAACCACCGGAATCGGTTGGCGGGTGGGGTCGATCCCGGCCGCCACACAGGCCGCCGACACAGTGGGAAACCGGTCGGTGAACCGGGCGATACGCCGGGCATCCAGGTAGACGCACGGGTCGCCCGAGGCACTGAGCCGGGCGTTGATGGCAGCCGCAACCACATCGCGCGGGGCCAGGTCCCCCATCGGATGCACCCCGTCGGTCACCGAGTTACCTTGCGAGTCAATGAGTACGGCGCCTTCACCGCGTAGCGCTTCGGTGATGAGCGGACGTCGTCCGCCGCCGTTCTCCGCGTACAGCATGGTCGGGTGGAACTGGACGAACTCGATGTCGCGGACCGCAACTCCGGCCCACAACGCCAGGGCGATACCGTCACCGGTCGAACCACTCGGATTGGTGGTCGCCGCATACACGTGGCCGAGGCCGCCGGTCGCCAGGATGACCGATGGCGCGTGGATGAGACCCAGGCCGTCCTCGTTGCGGACCAGCACTCCGGTCACGCCACTGTCGTCGCGCAGGATCTCGCACGCCACGTGGTCACGGCGGATGTCGAGTTCGGCCGCTGCCGAATCAAGGGCGCGCTGCACCTCGGCTCCGGTGGCGTCACCCCCGGCGTGAATGATCCGGCGTCGGGTGTGGCCACCCTCGCGGGTCAGCGCCCAGCGGCCAGGAGCCGTCTCGTCGAACTGGGCTCCGTCGGTCACCAGATCAGCCACCGCGCCGTAGCCGGCCGCGACGATGGAGCGCACCGCATCCGGATCGCACAGGCCACCGCCCGCGGCGACCGTATCGGCAACGTGCGCCTCGACGGAGTCGTCAGAGTCCGGCAACACGACGGCAATCCCGCCCTGGGCATGGAACGTCGCGGTCTCGCGAGCCTTGCTCAGCACCACCACTCGCCGGCCCCGGCGGTGTGCCGCCAGGGCCGCCACCAGACCGGCGACTCCGGTGCCGACCACGACAACGTCAGCGCGCTGCTGCCACAGCGTCGAACTGCCGCAGGCGAAGCGGCTCGATCCCCGGGCACTGCCCGTCGGAGTCATTCGCCGCCGCCGGGCTGGCCAATCGCAATCATGCGCTGCACGCTGGCACGACCCAGGCGAGCGGTTTCGGGATCGACGTGCACCTCATCGGCACCCTCGATCAGGCAGCGCAGCAGCGCGGCCGGAGTGATCATCTTCATGTAGGTGCACGACGCGCGGTCGTTGACCGCCAGGAAGTCGACTTCGGGTGCGGCCCTGCGCAACTGGTGCAGCATGCCGACCTCGGTGGCGACGAGCACCTGTCGGGCCCGGGTTTCGCGGGCCGCGTCGAGCATGCCACCGGTGGACAGGATCTTCACCCGCTCCTCGGGCACCGCACCCTCACCGGCCAGGTAGAGCGCCGAGGTGGCACAACCACATTCGGGGTGTACGAACAGTTCGGCGTCGGGGTGCAACCGGGCCTGGTCGGCAAGCTCGTCGCCGTTGATCCCGGCATGCACGTGGCATTCGCCGGCCCAGACGTGCAGGTTCTTGCGGCCGGTGACACGCCGGACGTGCGCACCGAGGAACTGGTCCGGGCAGAACAGCACCTCGCGGTCCTCGGGGATCGAGGCCACCACCTCGACAGCATTGGACGACGTGCAGCAGATGTCGGTCAGCGCCTTCACCGCGGCGGTGGTGTTGACGTAGGACACGACGACCGCGCCGGGGTGCTCGTCCTTCCAGTCCTGCAGCTCGTCGGCCGTGATCGAGTCGGCCAGCGAGCAGCCGGCCCGCTGGTCCGGGATCAGCACCGTCTTGTCAGGGCTGAGGATCTTGGCCGTCTCGGCCATGAAGTGCACGCCGCAGAACACGATGGTGTCTTCGGGAGCCTCGGCGGCGATGCGTGAAAGCGCCAGGGAATCACCCACGTGGTCGGCGACGTCCTGGATGGCCGGCAACTGATAGTTGTGTGCCAGCAGCGTCGCACCGCGCTGATCGACCAAACGGCGGATCTCAGCAGCCCATTTCTCGTCGCCGTCAACGCCGGAATAGCCACCGGGACCATCGACGATCTGATCTGCCAAGCCCCCCGCGAGGGTGTCATTGAGAGCGGTCACGCCGACCTCCTCCACTGCGTCAGGTTTTCGACTTATAATCGAAAACATGCCACATGGTAACACCGCGCACGAAGTGCTCGCCGTCGTGTTCCAGGTTCGCGGCCTCGACACCCGGCAACCCGCACTCAACGTGCTGCTGTGGCAGCGGGCACTGGACCCGGAGCAGGGCAAGTGGTCCCTACCCGGCGGCCGACTGGATGACGACGAGGACCTGATCAGCTCGGTTCGACGACAGCTAGCCGAGAAGGTTGACCTGCGGGAACTTGCCCATCTGGAGCAGTTGGCGGTGTTTTCCGACCCGCATCGACTTCCCGGTACGCGGACCATCGCATCGACATTCCTGGGCCTGGTGCCCTCCCCCTCGACGCCGGCCCTGCCGCCGGACACCCGGTGGCATCCGGTCAGCGACCTGCCCCCGATGGCCTTCGACCACGCGCCGATGGTCGAACACGCACGCAACCGGCTGGTGGCCAAGATGTCGTACACCAATATCGGATTCGCCTTGGCGCCAAAGGAATTCGCGCTCTCCACGTTGCGTGACATCTACAGCGCCGCGCTCGACTACCAAGTCGACGCCACAAACCTGCAGCGGGTGCTGGAACGTCGCAAGGTCATCACCCGCACCGGCACCACCGCACGATCGGGCCGCAGCGGCGGCCGTCCCGCGGCCCTGTTCCGGTTCACCGACTCGCGGTACCGCGTCACCGACGAATTCGCTGCTCTACGCCCGCCCGGGTGAGTCGGCTGGCTTCTTAGACCCTTCTTAAGTAAGAATGCCGGGATGGACTTGGGCAGTGCAGCCAGCGTCTCGGCACCCGAATGGATCGGTCGAGCACCTCACGAGGAGCTCGACCAGGCCGCCCGGCCCGTCCTCCCCCACGACGACGCGTTCTATGTACCGCCTGCGGGGTTCCAGCACGCCGAACCGGGCACCGTACTGCGCAGCCGTGACGTCGAGCTGGCGTTTCTGGGCCTGATCCCGCAGCGCCTGCAGGCCACACAGCTGCTGTTCCGCTCCACCGACCGCAACGGCATCGCTGAAGCCGCCGCCACCACCGTCATCGTCCCGGCCGACGCCGCACCGGACTGCCCGATCGTGTCGTACCAGTGCGCGATCGACGCGATTTCAGCCCGGTGCTTCCCCTCCTATGCCCTGCGCCACCACGCCAAGGCCACCGGCTCCCTCGCCCAGCTGGAATTCCTGCTGATCTCGGCCGCACTGGCCGAAGGCTGGGCGGTATCGGTGCCCGATCACGAGGGCATCAACGGCATGTGGGGCGCGCCCTACGAGCCCGGTTACCGAGTGCTCGACGGCTTGCGGGCGGCGCTCAACACCGAGCACCTGTCGTTGTCTCCGACGGCGCGTATCGGCCTGTGGGGGTATTCCGGCGGCGGCCTGGCCAGCGCCTGGGCGGCCGAGATGGCCGGCAGCTACGCCCCTGAACTCAACATCGTCGGCGCCGTCCTGGGCTCCCCCGTCGGCAACCTCGGAAACACCTTCCGCCGGCTCAACGGCACCGTGTTCTCCGGGCTGCCGGCCCTCGTGGTGGCCGCCCTCGCCGACATCTACCCCAACCTCAACCGAGTGATCGCCGAGCACGCCACCACCGAGGGACGCAAGATCCTGGACCGGCTGCACCGGATGACCACCGTGGAGGCCGTCGTGCGGATGTTCCGCACCGACATGGCCGATCTGGTCGACCTGCCACTGGAAGAGATCATCGACGGACCCGAGGTCACCGAGGTGTTCAAGGACACCAAACTCGGTGTGGCCGTGCCGGTCCCGCCGGTTCTGATCGTGCAGGCGGTGCACGACGAGATCATCTCCGTCGACGACATCGACGAACTCGCCGATACCTACCTGGCCGGCGGCGCCGACGTGACCTACCACCGCGACATGTTCAGCGAACACCTGTTGTTGCACCCGTTCTCGGCGCCGATGGCATTGCGCTGGCTGACCGACCGGTTCGCCGAGCGCCCGGTGACCGCCAACCTGGTGCGTTCCAAATGGCCGACGCTGCTCAACCCGATCACCTACATGGGCATGGCGCGACTGGCCGGAATCGCCACCAAAGTGGCTTTGGGCCGGACGGTACGGCGGCGCCCGCTCTGACCTGTCGCGAGCTGGCACAATAGGGGTAGATGCGTTATATCCGTCAGCCCCCGACGGTGGCCCTGCGCGACAGCGTCGACCACCTGTGGTGCATTGCGGACGGACCCACCTACCCGGCGGAACGCATCCTTCCCACCGGTACCACCGAGCTTGTCATCAATCTCGCCGTCGACACCATCGCCATAGCGAACAGTCAAGGTACACAGTGTCTTTCGGGTGTCGTGGTCTCCGGCCCCTACACCCGGCCGTTCGACATCGACGCGCGTGAACACACCGCCATGGTGGGCGTGCACTTCAAACCGGGCGGTGTACGTGCCGCCCTCGGAATATCAGCGCACGAACTAGTGGATTCCCATATCGATCTCGACGCAATGTGGAACGGCGCGGCGGCCGACCTGCGCTCGGAGATCTGCGAGACGCAGTCGATCACACAGCGGTTGGCGATCGTCGAACGTAACTTGCTCGCCCGCTTGTCCGGACGCCGCGAACTGACCCCGGAACTCGCATTCGCGGTGGACGCGCTCAGCCTCGACCGCCAACCAACGATCGAAAACCTCGCCCGCGCAATCGGCTTCAGTCACCGGAGGCTGATTCAGTTGTTCACGGCCCAAGTCGGAATACCACCCAAACGGTTCGCCCGCCTTCAGCGGTTCCGGCACGCACATGACGCCGTCTCTTCGGCGCTCTCATCACCGCGTTGGTCCACCTTCGCCATCGAGCACGGATACGCCGACCAGTCGCACATGATCAGGGAGTTCCAGGAATTCTCCGGGATGACCCCCGCCCAGCAGCTACGCCGAAGCAACTACGTCGCGAAGGACGACCACATCGCGCTCGAGCCGTAGGTCAATTTTGTTCAATACATCCGCCGCGAATATCGGCAGACTGCGGTCATGTCTGGACATGTCACCTACCGAGCCGGCGCGATCCGCTACCAGGTCACCGATGTCGAGCGCGCGGTCGCGTTCTACAGCGGGCACCTGGGGTTCGACGTCGCCCTCCGTGGAGGGCCCGCATTCGCGTCGGTGGTCAACGGCAATCTCACCGTGTTCTTGAGCGGGCCGGGAAGCTCCGGCGCACGTCCACTGCCCGACGGCACGCCGCAGATCCCCGGAGGCTTCAACCGGATCGTGCTCGACGTCGATGACCTCGACGCCGCCGTCACCGAGTTGCGCCGGGCCGACATCAGGTTCCGCAACGCGGTGGAGACGGGGCCGGGCGGACGGCAGATCCAAATCGACGACCCCGATGGCAACCCCGTCGAGCTGTTCGAACCCGCAGCCGTCAAGCCCCGGGCGGAGTGACCATCGGCGGGATCACCGGATACGTCGGGGTCTCCACCGGAGGCCAGGCGCCCAGATCATCACGCACCGTGGACACCGCGATCAGTGCGTAGACCATTGCCGCCGCGGCCGCAGGGAACAGGATCGTGCCGGCAATCTGCAGCGGTGTGTGTCCGAAAAAGACCGAGGGCGCTTCCAGCACGTACTGCACCCGATGTTCCGGGCTCACCGGGGCTCCGGCGATGTCCAACGAGCCGAACCGCACGTGGGCGAGTGCCGCACCGACACCGGCTGCCACACCGGTGGCCAACGAACAGCCCATGGCCAACGCAGCGACCATAACCGGCCCGCGATGCGGCGCCCACTGCCACAGCGCCACCGCGGCCACGACCGCCAGCACGACGAGCATGCCGACGAACATGAATGCCGACGTGAAGAAATGATCGGATTCACTGCCCAGATACGCGTGCACCCGCTCGCCGCTCCGGGTCAACGCGATCACGCCGTGAATCCCCGGCGTCAACCAGGCCCACAGCGCGCCGAGCAGCGCACCCGCCCCCGCGAGAGCCCCGATGACGGTCAACACCGCCCGCTCACGCGGAATGCGGGGTGCGCCAGCGAGATTGGCAGGAGCTGGACCGGCCGGGGCCTTCTGCTCTTCGCCCGAGAGGCTCATCGGGGCCTTCTGCTCTTCGCCCGAGAGGCTCATCGCCGCGTATCCAGGTCCATCGAATCCACCTGCCCATGCCGCGAACACTTCGCCCACCACCCGGTGGGCCGGACCTGGACGATCATCCGGCGGCCACATTCGGCACAGAACCGTGGCGGTTCCAGGCCGAGCTGAGCGGCGGTGGGTACGACGCTTCCGTCCGCCGCGTCCGCCTGGACCCCGGTGTAGACGTTGTATTGGCCGGCGCCGACGGGCGCGGGCAAGTCTTGAACCATCACCACCAGTTCTACAGGCTGGCGTTCAGCGCCTTGATCGGCATCTGCAGATCGTCGAGCAATTCCAGGTCCGACTCGGCCGGGCGGCCCAGCGTGGTCAGGTAGTTGCCGACGATGACGGCGTTGATGCCGCCCAGGATGCCCTGCTTGGCGCCGAGGTCTCCAAGGGTGATCTCTCGGCCACCGGCGAAGCGCAGCATGGTGCGCGGCAGCGCCAGCCGGAACGCGGCCACCGCCTTGAGGGCCTCAGAGGCTGGCAGCACCTCGAGATCACCGAACGGTGTGCCCGGGCGCGGGTTGAGGAAGTTCAGCGGCACCTCGTGCGGGTCCAACTCGGCCAGGTTGGCGGCGAACTCGGCGCGCTGCTCCAGCGTCTCGCCCATACCCAGGATGCCGCCGCAGCAGACCTCCATGCCGGCTTCACGCACCATTTCCAGCGTGCCCCAGCGCTCCTCCCACGAGTGGGTGGTGACGACATTGGGGAAGAACGACTGCGCGGTCTCCAGGTTGTGGTTGTAGCGGTGCACGCCCATGTCCTTCAGGCGGTCCACCTGCTCCTGGGTCAGCATGCCCAGCGAGCAGGCGATCTGGATGTCGACCTCGTTGCGGATCGCCTCGATGCCCGCGGCGACCTGGGCCAGCAGGCGCTCGTCGGGGCCACGAACCGCGGCCACGATGCAGAACTCGGTGGCGCCGGTCTTCGCGGTCTGCTTGGCCGCCTCGACCAGGCTCGGGATGTCGAGCCAGGCGCTACGCACCGGGGAGGCGAACAGACCAGACTGTGAGCAGAAGTGGCAGTCCTCCGGGCAGCCGCCGGTCTTGAGGCTGATGATGCCCTCGACCTCGACCTCGGGGCCACACCACTTCATCCGGACCTCGTGGGCCAGGGCCAGCAGCTCCTCGAGCTGGTCATCGGGCAGCTGCAGCACCTGCAGCGTCTGGTCCTTGTCGAGGCCGACGCCACGCTCCAGAACCTGCTCGCGAGCTACGCCCAGTACATCTACGGCTGCCTGCGTCACGAAACGTCCTCCTGTGGATCATGTGGCCGGCTGCGCCGACAATTGAACACGTCGGCCGAACCGACAATTGAACACCGTTCAGGCTAGGGTAACGGTGTGCAACTCCACAAACCCGACGTGGTGGATGCGGCGACGGCCATCCTCGACAACTACGGCATAGCCGACCTGACGATGCGCCGCCTGGCGCGCGAGCTCAATGTCAGCCCGGGCGCGTTGTACTGGCACTTCGCCAACAAACAGGAGCTGCTCGGCGCCGTCGCCGACCGCATCCTGCAGCCTGCTCGCACTGATTCCACGACGCCGTCCTGGCCGGGCCGGATCCACGAGATCTGTGTGGCGCTGCGCGACGCACTGCTGTCGCACACCGACGGCGCCGAACTGGTGTCATCGAGCTTCGCGGCCGGGCAGTCAAAGCTGGCCATCGAGATCGTGGCCCAACTCGCCGACGCCGCCCAGCGGGCCGGTGTGGCATCGCCGGACGACGAGTTGGCTGCCCGCACTGTCCTGTACTTCGTGCTCGGCTTCACCGCCGACGAACAGTCCCGTCTGCAGTGGGACGCCGCGGGCGCCCTGGCCGACGAGCAGTCGGTGCTCACCCGTGACACCTCCCGGCAGTTCGCCTTCGGCCTGCAGTTGCTCGTAGACGGTGTGGCAGTACGGGGCGCCAGCACACTCAGCTCCGGCCGCGATGGCCGGCAGCGCAGCGAGAATTGATCCGGGAAGCTGAGAACGCCGCCTCAAAATGGCGGTGGTGGTCCATATTCTTCGGCGAGCCAGGCTTGGTATTGGCGTTCGACGTCGAGGTCGTTGTTGAGTTCGGCGCGTAGGAGTCGTTCTTCGGCGATGCGGTCTTGTCGGTCTTGTTCGCGGGTTTGGCTGCGTTTGGGCATCCTCGCGCCGCGGTCCGGGTGCGGAGCTTCGGGCTCGGGGAGATTCAGATCGCCGGTGGGTTGGGCCAGGGTGGGGAACATTCCGGCACCGTGGGGTTCGGTGGTGTAGGTGTGCCCGGTGGGTGTGGTGATTTCGACTGTGCCGTCGGGGAATTGGCGATCCGACCAGCCGGGGCAGAACGTCTTCACCAAATGATGGGCCCTGCAGTACAGCTTGGTGTTCGATGGATGCGTCGGGCCCGCCGGATAGGGCACCGTGTGGTCGATGTCGCACCGGGCGATCGGGGCGTCACAACCGGGGAACCGACACGTCAGATCGCGCCAGCGGATGAACTCCGAGAGCGCCACCGACGGGCGATAGCCCGGCTCGGCGCGTTCGACCGGCTCACCGGTTTCGGTTCGCATTGCAGGCTCGGTCGACTCAGTCGTGTCCGATGACTCGCCAGGTTCGGTTGGCGCAGTGGGATCGGGAGGCTGTGCCTGGCCGGCCGGTACCCGCACCGGCTTGATCTTGGCCGTCGCGGCCAGGTCCCGCACATTCTCGGCAGGCAGAATCCCGTACCCGGGTAGATAGCCGGGAGCATTCGAGGTGCCGTCCACGGTTGCCTGCTCAGCCAACACATGAAGCACCGCCGCATCAGCGGCCGCCCGATTCCGTTCGGCCGGGCAATCATCCCGATCACACCGGCAGGTCAACTGGGCCTCCCGCCGCGCCAACGGCCCGATCGCATCCGCACGGAGCCGCTCCCGGCTGCGCGGATCATGCTCACACACCGTCGCAGCCAGGGCATCCAGTCGTTGATCGAACGCCGCCCCGTCAACGGCATCCACATTGGCCACGATGGTGGCCTGACCGGGGCTGCCCGGATCGACCTGGACAAACCGGTCCTGCGCCAGATCCGGCGGCACCCGCACCCCGTTCGGATCGAGTTTCGCGATCCACTGATCAATCCGATCCCGCAACTGCCGCTCGGAGAACCGCATCCACTGAGGCGCCCGCGCAGCCAACTCGGCGTCCAGCTCGGCCCACACCGCGCGGTCGATGGTCTCGGTGCGGGCGATGATCATCCGCACCACCCGATAGTCGATATCGCCGACGGCGAAGCGGGCTGCCACCTGTGACAGTTTGTCGCGCAACACCCGAGCATGATGCACCTGGGTGCCGCCGCGGCCCCGGCTGATCCGCATCGCCGCCGACACCTCCGCCGAAACCTCTTCGAACGGATCGGTACGCCACAAAATGCTGTCGATCAGTTCCTGTTCACGCAGACTGTCCAACGCCCCGATCGCCGCCAACCGTCCGGCGATCGCCACCGACTCGGCCCGCGTAGCAGCACTGACCTTGTCGATCAGCTCCACGTCAGACAGCGTGTCGAACATACGTTCGATTATGCCATCACCCACCGACGCTGCGGGCGAATTCGGGCCGAACAGACCTACGGGCAGTTCCCGATCGGGTGATCCAAGCGCTTGTCGCCGTCCCAATGACGTAGTCCGGTCACCTGCCCGATGATCTCGGCGGGTCGCCCGGCGATCCGCACCGCCGTGGCCAACCGGGCGGGGGCCACCCGTCGAGCCAGCGTCACGTGTGGGGTCCAGTTCCCAGGTTCGGTGTGCGGCATCGGCGCCGGGTCCATGTACGGCACGCACAGTCGATACACCTCGGCCTGGACCTCGAGCAGCTCATCCGTCGGCACCAGCAGCCGTGCCAATACTCCGGCCGAGCGTCCGAAGATCAACGTCGCGCCCAGCCGGCACGGAAGCGGGAACCGGTCGACGAGCTCGGTGAGCACGACGTCGGCCTGAGCGTCGATGTGTTGGGCGACGGTCAGCGTCGCGTGCGGCCTGCCGGCGGGTGCCTGGCTGGGAATGTCGGCGTCGCGCAGTGCATCCCAGATCCGCCGGACCGCGGCCTCGGTGTCCGGGTCGAAGACCAGCTCGACGGAGTGGACCATCTCAGGTCAGGCCGGTCAGCCAGCTCGGATCGAAGGCGTCGGCGCAGATCTTCTCGAACTCCTCGGCGCTCGCTCGGCCCGCCCCTGCCGGAAGTGCTGCACGCACCGGTGCCAACCGTGCCAGCGCGTCCCGGTTGCCCGACTCGGCGACCCCGGGGTTGTCCGGCCACGCCCCGATCACCAGACCGGCGCAGGTAATTCCCTGCCCTGCAAGGGATTCCAACGTCAATGCGGTGTGGTTGAGCGTCCCCAGCCCCGGGGAGACCACCACGAGGACGGCAGCGGAGAGATCAACAGCCAGATCACGCAGCGTGACGCCGTCAGCCCCCAGTTCGACCAGCAGACCACCGGCGCCTTCGACGAGGGTCAGCCCGTCGGGAATCTCCGCCGCGCGTACCGCGTCCACCAACTCGGTACGCGTCGGCAGCGGAAGGCCGGCACGTTGGGCGGCCGCCACGGGCGCCAGCGGTTCCGGGTAGCGCCATCCGCCGTGCAGATTGCCGACCCCGGACAACCGATTCACCTCACCGAGGTCGTTGTCACCGTCCACGGTTCCGGTCTGCACCGGCTTGGACACCGCGACATCGAGCCCGGCAAGCCGGGCCGCGCAGGCCAGCGCCGCGGTCGTCACGGTCTTGCCGACGCCGGTGTCAGTCCCGGTGACGACCAGCGTGCTCACAACCGGGCCTCCGACAGAACCTCGGTCAACACCTGGCGGGCCAGATCCATCTCGTCGGCGGTCAGCGAGGCCCGGGCAGTCAAGCGCAGACGTGAGCTGCCCTCGGGAACCGTCGGTGGCCGGAAGCAGCCCACCCGTACGCCGCGGTCCAAACAGGCGGCGGCAGCAGCCACCGCGACCTCGGGGTCACCGAGGATCACCGAGACGACGGCGGAATCGGGCACCGCGGTATCCCCGGAGATCCGGGCCAGCTCGGCGGCATGGTCCAGAACCGCTTGCGCTCGCTGGGGTTCGGCGATCAGCACCCGCAGGGCGGCCGACGCCGCACCGACGGCCCCCGGCGCCAACCCCGTATCGAAGATGAACGGACGGGCCGCGTCGATCAGGTGGGCGCGGATCGGCTCGGGGCCGAGCACCACGCCGCCCTGGCTGCCGAGCGCCTTCGACAGCGTCGTCGTCATCACCACGTCCGGCGCTCCCGCGAGGCCGGACTCGTACAACAGACCCTGCCCTCCCGGACCGCGCACGCCGAGTCCATGTGCCTCGTCGACGAGCAACAACGCACCGTGCCGACGGCAGACCGCGTGCAGTTCGCGCAGCGGCGCCAGCACGCCGTCGGTGCTGAACACCGATTCGGTCAACACCACCGCGCGGTCCTCGGTCCGCGACGAGAGCGCGGCCTCGACGGCGTCGACGTCGAGGTGCGGCGTGACGGTCACCCGCGCCCGGGACAACCGGCAGGCGTCGACCAGCGAGGCATGCGTCAGGGCGTCGGACACGAGCAGTGTGCCGGGGCCACTCAACGCGACGACGGCACCCAGGTTGGCGGTGTAACCCGAGGAGAAGACCAATGCCGACTCGGCGCCGACGAACGTCGCCAGCGCGGTCTCGAACTCTTCGTGCAACTCGGTGTTTCCGGTGACCAGCCGCGATCCGCCGGCGCCGGCACCCCAGGTGCGCAGCGCCTCGATACCGCCGTCGAGCACCTCAGGGTGTTGCGACAGCCCCAGATAGTCGTTGGAGGCGAGGTCCAATTCGGTCGCCACAGCCGGGCGGGTGCGCAGCTCACGACGAAGCCCGGCCTGCCTGCGCTGTGCTTCGACATCGGCCAGCCAGGCCAGCGGTGATAGATCGGTGCGCGTCACGGTGGGCTCCTCGCTGCGACAGTTGAACACCGTTCAGGTTAGTGCACGAGCGACGCCGACCATGCCGGCGGTGATCTGTTCCACCTCCGTAGGCGTGCAGATGTACGGCGGCATGGCGTAGACCAGCTTGCCGAACGGACGCAGCCATACCCCATGCCGCAACGCCGCCAGCGTCGCCACCTTCATGTCGACCGGCTCGCGCATCTCGATCACGCCGATGGCACCCAGCACCCGCACATCGGCGACGCCGGGCAGCGCGCGGGCCGGCTCCAGTCCCTGTCGCAGGCCCGCCTCGATCTCGGCCACCCTGGCCGGCCAGTCACTGTTGACCAGCAGTTCCACCGCGGCGACACCGACGGCACAGGCCAGCGCGTTGGCCATGAACGTCGGCCCGTGCATCAGGGCGCCGGGCTCCCCCGCGCTGATCGTCCGTGCGATCTCACGGGTACACAGTGTGGCCGCCAGGGTGATGTAGCCGCCGGTCATCGCCTTGCCGACACACATGATGTCCGGGCTCACCCCGGCGTGCTCCGCGGCGAACAGCTTTCCGGTGCGGCCGAACCCGGTGGCGATCTCGTCGAAGATCAGCAGTACATGGTGGCGATCGCAGATCGCCCGCAAGTCCGCGAGGTACCGCGGATCGTGAAACCGCATTCCCCCGGCACCCTGCACAACGGGTTCGACGATCACGGCGGCGAGCTCATCGGCGTGCTCGACCAGTTGCCGCTCGAACGCCTCGCTGTAGGACGGCTCGTAGTCGGCAGGCACGGGCGGTGCGAAAACTTGGGGCACCAAAACGTCGGTCCACAGGGAATGCATGCCACCGTCGGGATCACACACGCTCATCGGGGTGAACGTGTCGCCGTGATAGCCGCCGCGCCAGGTCATCAGACGATGTTTCGACCCTCGGCCCACGCTGCGCCAATACTGCAGCGCCATCTTGACCGCCACCTCGACCGACACCGACCCGGAGTCGCTGAAGAACACGGTCTCCAGGGGCTCGGGGGTGAGATCGACCAACAGCTGGGCCAGCCGGGCGGCCGGTTCGTGGGTCAGACCGCCGAACATGACGTGGTTCATGGTGGCGAGCTGGTCGTTGATGGCACGGTCCAGCACCGGATGCCCATGCCCGTGGACGGCAGTCCACCAGGACGCCATCGCATCGAGAACCTCGATCGGTGCGCCGTCGGTAGGGTCGATCACAGTCAGCCACGCGCCCTTGGCCCCGACCGCCACCACCGGCGGCAACGTGTCCGCGCCCATGGCGCTGTAGGGGTGCCAGATGTGGGCTGCGTCGATGGCGCTGATCTGCGCCGGGGTCAGCTCGGCCACAGTCGGGCAGCCTAGCCCTTTGCTCACAGGGTGTGACGCACGCATCCGAAATGTGAGCGGCAGGCCGATGTTAGGTAAATTGGCCTCGACCATGAAAACCCTTGACGCCCCCCGGACGGAGCCCGGCACCGAATCCGGTTCCGTTCCACGCGCGGCCATGGGTACCCGTAGCTCCGGTTTCTATCGCCACGATCTGGACGGACTGCGCGGTATCGCGATCGCCCTCGTGGCGATGTTCCACATCTGGTTCGGGCGGGTTTCCGGTGGTGTCGACGTGTTCCTGGCCCTGTCCGGGTTCTTCTTCGGCGGCAAGCTTCTGCGGATTGCGCTCAACCCCGAAGCGCCGCTGCTACCTGTTCCCGAACTGGTGCGGTTGATTCGGCGCCTACTTCCAGCACTGGTCGTGGTGCTTGCCGCGGCCGCCGTGCTGACGATCCTCGTGCAACCCGAGACCCGCTGGGAAACGTTTGCTGACCAGAGCCTGGCGAGCCTGGGCTACTACCAGAACTGGGAACTGTCCAACACCGCCGCGGACTACCTTCGCGCCGGTGAGGCGGTCAGTCCGCTGCAGCACATCTGGTCGATGTCGGTCCAGGGACAGTTCTACGTGGCGTTCCTGGCACTGGTCTTCGGGTTCGCTTTTCTCGGCCGCCGGATCTTCGGACGGCACCTACGCACCGCGTTCATCGTTTTACTGGGCGCCCTGACCATCGCGTCCTTCGTCTACGCGATCATCGCCCACAACAACGACCAGGCCACCGCCTACTACAACAGCTTCGCCCGCGGCTGGGAGCTGCTGATCGGCGCGCTCGCCGGGGCCTTGGTTCCGGCAGTGCGGTGGCCCATGTGGCTGCGCACGATCCTGTCCGCCGTGTCGTTGGCCGCCATCCTGTCGTGCGGATGGTTGATCGACGGCGTCAAGGAGTTCCCGGGGCCGTGGACGCTGGTTCCGGTCGGCGCCACCGTCCTGTTCATCCTGGCTGCCGCAAACCGATCCGAGGATCCGAGCGCGGGCCAGCGGTTACCCGCACCCAACCGGATGCTGGCGACAAAGCCGTTCGTATCACTGGGCTCGATGGCCTACTCGCTCTACCTCTGGCACTGGCCGTTGCTCATCTTCTGGCTGTCCTACTCGGGCCACTCGCACGCCAACTTCCTCGAGGGCACGATCGTGCTGCTGGTGTCGGGCGTGCTCGCCTGGCTCACCACCCGCTACATCGAAGAGCCGCTGCGCTCTCAGAAGACCAAAGCCGCAGCCAACACCGCGCCTGCCGTTCCGTGGCGTGTCCGGCTGCGCCGGCCCACGATCGTCCTCGGCTCGATCGTCGGACTGCTCGGAGTCGCGCTGACGGCCACCTCCTTCACCTGGCGCGAGCACGTCACCGTGCAGCGCGCCAACGGCAAGGAGCTCTCCGGGCTGTCGGCCCGCGACTACCCCGGGGCCCGCGCACTGATCGACCATGCCCGGGTGCCCAAGCTGCCGATGCGCCCGACGGTACTGGAAGCCAAGGACGATCTGCCCGCGTCCACGACCGACGGCTGTATCAGCGATTTCGGCAACACCGACGTGATCAACTGCACCTACGGCGACAAGGACGCGGCGCGCACCATCGCGGTCGCCGGCGGCTCGCATGCCGAGCACTGGATCACCGCGCTCGATCTGCTGGGCCGCCTGCACAACTTCAAGGTGGTCACCTACCTCAAGATGGGTTGCCCGCTCACCACCGAGGAAAACCCGCTGGTGATGGGCGACAACCGCCCCTATCCGAAATGCCATGAGTGGAACCAGAAGGTGATGACCCAGCTCATCGCCGACCGCCCCGATTTCGTGTTCACCACATCGACGCGGCCCTGGAACATCAAAGACGGCGACGTCATGCCGGGTACCTACATCGGAATTTGGGAAACTCTCTCCCAGAACAACATTCCGGTTCTGGCAATGCGCGACACCCCGTGGCTGACCCGCAACGGCAAGCCGTACTTCCCCTACGACTGCCTGGCCAACGGTGGCGATTCCATCTCCTGCGGCATCGAGCGGTCCAAGGTACTCTCCGACCACAACCCCACGCTGGATTTCGTCGGGAGGTTTCCTCTGCTCAAGCCACTGGACATGAGCGATGCGGTGTGCCGGAAGGACTACTGCCGCGTGGTGGAGGGAAATGTGTTGCTGTACCACGATTCTCACCATATTTCGACGACTTATATGCGCACGATGACAGGTGAGTTGGGCCGTCAGATGGCGGTTGCCACCGGTTGGTGGTGAACCCATGCCGCCGTCATCTCCCGTGCCTCCGTCGTCAGCACCCACGCCGATGTCGACTGTGTGGCCCGGCGAGGCCTATCCGCTCGGTGCCACCTATGACGGTGCCGGCACCAACTTCTCGTTGTTCTCCGAAATCGCCGAACGGGTCGAGCTGTGTCTGATCGCCAAGGACGGCACTGAACAGCGGATCAACCTCGAAGAGGTCGACGGCTACGTTTGGCACGCTTATCTGCCGACGGTCACCCCCGGCCAGCGTTACGGGTACCGGGTGTACGGCCCGTGGGACCCGGGCAGCGGCCATCGGTGTGATCCGAGCAAGTTACTCCTCGACCCGTATGGCAAGTCGTTTCACGGTGACTTCGACTTCAGCCAGGCCCTGTTCTCCTACGACCTGAACGCTGAGCCGCCCGGCACCGGAAACCCGCCCGGGGTCGACTCTCTCGGTCACACCATGACCAGCGTGGTGATCAACCCGTTCTTCCAGTGGGGATCCGACCGGGCACCCAAGACGCCGTATCACGACACGGTGATCTACGAGGCACACGTCAAGGGCATGACCCAGACCCACCCGGGTATCCCGGAGGAACTCCGGGGCACGTACGCCGGACTCAGCCACCCGGTGATCATCGAGTACCTCCAGTCACTGAACATCACCGCGATCGAGTTGATGCCGGTGCACCAGTTCATGCACGACCACCGCCTGCTGGATCTCGGGCTGCGAAACTACTGGGGCTACAACACAGTCGGCTTTTTCGCCCCGCACTTCCAGTACGCCGCCACCCGGCATGCCGGCGGCGCGGTAGCCGAGTTCAAGACCATGGTCAAGGCGTTCCATGACGCGGGCATCGAGGTGATCCTCGACGTGGTCTACAACCACACCGCCGAAGGCAACCACCTCGGTCCGACCATCAACTTCCGCGGCATCGACAACGCTGCCTACTACCGCCTGCTCGACGGGCAGCCCGAGTACTACAAGGATTTCACAGGTACGGGCAACAGCCTCAACGCCCGGCACCCACACACACTGCAGCTGATCATGGACTCACTGCGCTACTGGGTCCTGGAGATGCATGTCGACGGGTTCCGTTTCGACCTGGCTTCTACGCTGGCCCGCGAATTTTATGACGTGGACCGCCTCTCGGCGTTCTTCGATCTGGTCCAGCAGGACCCGGTGGTCAGCCAGGTCAAGCTGATCGCCGAGCCGTGGGACATCGGCGAGGGTGGCTACCAGGTCGGAAACTTCCCAGGTTTGTGGACTGAATGGAACGGGAAGTATCGCGATACTGTGCGCGATTACTGGCGGGGCGAGCCCGCAACTCTGGGCGAGTTCGCCTCCCGGCTGACCGGTTCCTCGGACCTGTACGAGGCCACCGGCCGTCGTCCCGGTGCCAGCATCAACTTCGTCACCTGCCACGACGGGTTCACCCTCAACGACCTCGTGTCCTACAACGAGAAGCACAACGAGGCCAACGGCGAGGACAACCGCGACGGCGAGAGCCATAACCGCTCGTGGAACTGCGGGGTCGAGGGACCGACCGACGATCCGGCGATTCTGGCCTTGCGCGCCAAGCAGATGCGCAACATCGTGGGGACGCTGATGCTGTCGCAGGGCACCCCGATGATCGCGCACGGCGACGAGATCGGGCGTACCCAGTTGGGCAACAACAACGTGTACTGCCAGGATTCCGAGCTGTCCTGGATGGACTGGTCACTGCTGGAGGCCAATGCCGAGCACCTCGAGTTCACCCGCAAGGTGTTGGCATTCCGTAAGCGCCATGCGGCATTCCGTCGTCGCCGATTCTTCGAGGGCAAACCGATCCGTAGTGGTGATCAGGTCCGCGACATCGCCTGGCTCACTCCGGGCGGCACCGAGATGACTCCGGAGGACTGGGGAACGGGATTGGGAACCTGTGTCGCGGTGTTCCTGAACGGCGACTCCATTCCCGCCCCCAATGCCCGCGGCGAACGCGTCGTCGACGACACGTTCTTGTTGTGCTTCAACGCGAATGACCACGAGCAGGATTTCGTGACGCCCAACGGCGACTATGCCGCCGAATGGACCGGTGACCTCGACACCGCCAGTCCGACGGGCGATTCCGATCTGGTGGTGGCCGCCGGCGAGAAGATCTCGCTGCAGGCCCGCTCACTACTCGTCCTACGCAAGACGGCCTGACATGCCGCGCCCGGTGCTGTCCACGTATCGGCTCCAGATGCGCGGGGACTGCTTCACATTCGACGATGCGGTGAATCTGCTCGACTACCTCGACCGTCTCGGTGTGTCCCACCTTTATCTCTCCCCGATCCTGTCAGCCGCAGAGGGATCGACCCATGGATACGACGTCACCGATCCCACCACAGTGTCGGCCGCCCTCGGTGGGCCCGAGGGCCTACAGCGCCTGTCGGAAGCGGCACGTAAGAGGGAGATCGGCCTCATTGTCGATATCGTGCCCAACCACGTCGGCGTCGCCCATCCCGAGCAGAATCCGTGGTGGTGGGATCTACTGCGGCACGGCCGGGATTCGTTGTACGCCGACTACTTCGACATCGATTGGGATCTCGACAACGGCCGGATCGTGTTGCCGGTCCTGGGCTCCGATGACGACGTCGCCGACCTCGTGGTCGACGACGATGTGCTGCGCCTGGGCGATCTGGTCTTCCCCATTGCACCGGGGACCGGCGCGGGCACCGGCAGCGAAGTCCACGATCGCCAGCACTACCGGTTGACCGGTTGGCGCAGCGGAATCTGCGGTTACCGGCGCTTCTTCTCGATCACGTCTCTGGCAGCACTGCGCCAGGAAGATCGTGCCGTTTTCGACGCCAGCCATGTAGAGGTCAAACGCTGGTTCGACGAAGGATTGGTGGATGGTCTGCGTATCGACCATCCGGACGGATTATCCGATCCCGCAGGCTATCTGCGGTGGTTGCGTGAGCTCACCGGCCCCGACGCGTGGATCATGGTGGAGAAGATCCTGGCCGCCGACGAGAGCCTCGACGCATCGCTTCCGGTGAACGGCACCACCGGGTACGACGCGTTGCGTGAGGTCGGCGGACTGTTCATCGACCCGGCCGCCGAGAGCCCGCTCACCGCGGTGAGCGGCGATCCGGATCCCGAGGCCGAATCGGCGCTCAAGACAGCCGCTGTGACCGATACCCTCGCCAGCGAGTTGGGCCGGCTGTGCCGATCCGTCACCGCGGTGACCGGGCAGCGCGACCCCCGACTGCCTGCGGCGCTGGCCACACTGATCAGCAGGATCGGCGTGTACCGCAGTGACTATCCGGCACTGGCTACGGTGCTCCCGGTGGCGATACAGGAGTCCGCCTGCGCCGCACCTGAACTCACCGAAGCGTTGACCACCATCTCGGTAGCCATGTCCCGCAGCAACGAGGTGGTTTCCCGGTTCAACCAACTGTGTGGCGCCGCGACCGCCAAGGCCGTCGAAGACTGCCTGTTCTACCGCGACGCTCGTCTGGTGTCGCTCAACGAGGTCGGCGGAGCACCGGAGTTGTTCGGGGTCACGGCGGCCGAGTTCCACCAGCGGGCGACGACGCGAGTGCGTGCCTGGCCGTCCACGATGACCGCATTGTCGACCCACGACACCAAACGCGGCGAGGATGTCCGGGCCCGCATCGGCCTGCTGTCCCAGGTGCCCGAGACGTGGGCAGAATCGGTCGAGCGGTGGATTGCAACGTCCACTCCCCCCGACCGTGACACCGCACTGTTCCTGTGGCAGAACATCTTCGGCGTGTGGCCGGTCGACGGTGTCGTCACTGACGAGCTTCGCTCCCGGCTGCACGGCTACACCGAGAAGGCGATCCGGGAGGGCGCCACCAGGACGTCGTGGCACGACCCCGACGCGGATTTCGAGAATGAGGTCCACGCTTGGCTGGACCGGGTGCTCGACGGGCCGGTCGCAGCCGAACTGACGGCATTGGTGAGCCGGCTCGAAGCCCATGCCCGCAACGACATCCTGGGCCAGAAACTCATTCACCTCACGGCACCCGGCATCCCCGACATCTACCAGGGCACCGAGACGACCGAGGACAGCCTGGTCGATCCGGACAACCGGCGCCCGATCGACCATGCGGCACTGCGCGGCGCTATGGAGCGCGGCGACGACGACAAGCTGCGCGTGACCATGGCCGCCCTGGCGCTACGCCGGGCCCGGCCCCAGACATTCCTGGCCGGCGGCTACACCCCGCTGCCGGCCACCGGCAGTGCCGCGAGACACCTGGTGGCATTTCTGCGAGGTCAGGATGTGGTGGTGGCCGCCTGCCGGTGGACCGTGGCGCTGGCCGAAACCGGCTGGCAAGACACGGTGTTGCCACTGCCGGAGGGCCGGTGGCTCGATCGCCTCAGCGGACGTCAGTGGGCGGGGTCTGTCCCGCTGGTCGAGCTACTCGCCGATTCGCCGGTGGCACTCCTGGAGCGTACCGATGACTGAATTCACCGTGTGGGCACCGACCCCCGACCGCGTGCGGGTCGACGTTGAGGGAACGCTGCACGACATGGTGCGCTCCGAAGACGGCTGGTGGCGAGCCGAGGTGGCGAGCCGTAGCGACGCCCGATACGGGTTCGTTCTCGACGACGACCCTACGGTGCTGCCCGATCCTCGCTCAGCGCGCCAACCCGACGGTGTACATGAACGCTCTCAGCTGTGGCAGCCCGCGCCCGACGCCTGGACCGACAGCGGCTGGGCGGGCCGCTCGATCAGCGGCGCGGTGATCTACGAACTTCATGTCGGAACCTTCACTCCCGAGGGCACATTCGATTCCGCCATCGACAAGCTCGACCACCTGGTGGATCTCGGCGTCGATTTCGTGGAGTTGATGCCGGTCAACGCCTTCAACGGCACCCATGGCTGGGGTTACGACGGCGTGCTCTGGTACGCAGTGCACGAGCCCTACGGCGGTCCCGACGGCCTGATCCGGCTCATCGATGCCTGCCATGGGCGTGGTGTCGGTGTGCTGATCGACGCGGTGTTCAACCACCTCGGCCCCTCCGGCAATTACCTTCCGCGGTTCGGCCCCTACCTGTCATCCGGCCACAATCCGTGGGGCAGTTCGATCAACCTGTCCGATGCCGACGCCGACGAGGTGCGTACTTACATCATCGATTGCGCGCTGCGCTGGATGCGCGACTTCCACGCCGACGGCCTACGCCTGGACGCAGTGCACGCACTGGTGGACAACACCGCAATCCATCTGCTCGAGGAACTGGCGACCGACACCGACGCCCTGGCCGAGGAACTCGGCCGACCACTGTCGCTGATTGCCGAAAGCGACCTCAACGATCCGCGGCTGATCACTCCTCGCGACCGCGGCGGGTACGGGCTGACCGCACAGTGGGACGACGATATCCACCACGCCATCCACACCGCGGTGTCCGGCGAAAGACAGGGCTACTACGCCGATTTCGGATCACTGGCGACGTTGGCGCAGACTTTGAAGCACGGATACTTTCATGCCGGTACCTATTCGTCGTTCCGCCACCGCAGGCACGGTCGGCCGTTGGACACCGCCACGATTCCGGGTACTCGGCTGCTGGCCTACACCCTCACCCACGACCAGGTCGGCAACCGAGCCGTCGGCGACCGGCCATCGCAATTGCTGACTTTCGGCCAGCTGGCAGTCAAGGCCGCGTTGGCACTCGGATCTCCTTATACGGCGATGCTTTTCATGGGCGAGGAATGGGGGTCCTCCTCACCGTTCCAGTTCTTCAGTTCACACCCCGAGCCGGACCTTGCCCGCGCCACTGCCGAGGGGCGCAAAGCCGAGTTCGCCGAGCACGGCTGGGACGCCGACGAGATTCCCGACCCGCAGGACCCGGCGACCTTCCAGCGCTCCAAACTGAATTGGGGCGAGGTCACCGAGGGCGATCATGATCGGCTCCACCGCACCTATCGTGCGCTGATCGCGTTGCGGCGCAGCGAACCCGACCTCGCAGACCCGTGGCTCGATCACATGTCCATCGACTTCGACGAAGAGCAGCGCTGGATCGTGCTGCATCGAGGGGCTGTGTCGATCGCCTGCAACCTGGGCACCGAGGCGGTGACGGTTCCCGTTTCCGGCGAGCTACTTCTGGCGTGGGAGACCGCGGAGATCCGCGCCGATTCCACCGTGTTGGCCGGTCACTCATTTGCCGTGCTGCGCACTACGCGCGATCAGTGAGCCTTCCGCACGGACGTGCCGTCGAGGTCCACGACGGCGCCGCGCGAGTTCGTCGGCCGTAGTTCCGAAAGTTGATCACCGCTCGTGTCGACGAGCACCGAGTGCGCCTCGCCAGATGCGAACGCGTGCCGCTCACCCCACTGGCGCAGCGCCAGCACCACCGTGAAGAGGTCACGACCGGTCTGGGTGAGGGTGTATACCTGCCGCCGGCCCGACGCGGCCGTCTCCCGGTCGAGAATGCCGCGGTCGACCAATCGGCGCAGGCGGTCGGTCAGGATGTTGCGCGCGATGCCGGTCCGCTGCTGAAAATCGGTGAAGGCGCGGGCTCCGTCCATGGCGTCACGCACGATCAACAGGCTCCAGCGATCCCCCACCAGGTCGAGGGTGCGCGCCACCGGACATGCGGGATCGGTCCAGGTCACGTCATCGCTGTGCGGTATCGCCTCGCCCATCGCTCCCCCTGAAGAGTTGCTGAATGAAACCATTCTGCCGTAGCGTCGGTTAAGTTGCAATTTGCAACCAATTGGAGGGTAGATGAAACCGACCGTCGGCGTGAAGATACTTCTCGCCACCGTGTGCGCAGTGGCCGTGGCAACCATCTACGCGGCACAGCCGGTGCTGGCCCTGATCGGCCACGACCTGGGCGTGCCCGATGCCGAGCTGGGATCGATCGTCACCGCCGGACAACTGGGTTATCTGGTTGGGCTGGTCGTCCTCGTCCCGCTCGGCGACATGGTCGATCGCCGCAGGCTCATCAGCGGCCACCTGCTGTTGGCCGCCGCGGGCGTGGCACTGGCCGCGACGGCCGCACAGTCTTGGCTACTGCTCGCCGGCCTCGCGGTCGCCGGCCTGTTCGCGGTCGTGGTTCAGACCACGGTCGCCTACGCCGCGGCTCAGTCCACACCAGAACAACGCGGTCGAACCCTCGGCGTGGTGACCTCCGGAGTCGTCATCGGCATCCTCGGATCCCGCGTGGCGGCGGGCGGCGTTGCCGCGGTGTGGGGTTGGCGCAGCGTCTATCTGACGCTGGCGGTGCTGTTGCTGACGCTGGCATGTCTCGTTCTGCGGCTCCTGCCACCCGACCCGCCCCGCGCGCACACCACCTACATCGAGGTGCTGGCGTCGTTGGGCCGACTGTTCGGTGACCGCCTGTTCGTCTCGCGCGGGGTGATCGCGTTCTTTCTGTTCGCCTCCTTCGGAACGCTGTGGAGTGGCCTGGCGCTGCCACTCGCGGCGGATCCGTGGCATCTGAGCACAGCCCAGATCGGACTCTTCGGAATCGCCGGCCTCGCAGGCGCACTCGGCGCCGCCCGGGCCGGACACTGGGCTGACGCCGGCTTCGCAAGTACGGTCACCGGCGGGGCGCTCGCATTACTGGCCGTATCGTGGCTGGCCATCGGCCACGTGTCATGGTCGCTAATGCCGATCATCGTCGGGGTCGTCGTGCTCGACTTCGCGGTGCAAGCTGTCCATGTGAGCAACCAGCACCTGCTGACCACTGCCCACCCGCACCGCACCAGCGGCGTCATCGGCGGCTATATGTTCTTCTACTCACTCGGCTCAGCCCTGGGCGCGACCGCCACGACCGCCGCGTTCTCGGCCGCGGGCTGGACCGCCTCGGCACTCCTCGGCGCCGCCTTCGCCGCCTGCGCCCTCGTCACGTGGGCGGTCAGCCGACCGGCGCACCGAACGCCACGATGACTGCGACCACCGCGAGAACCGCCGCAAACACCGGCAGATGGTCCACGGCTTTCGTGACCAACTTCTCCCCCGCCGCGACACCGAAGAGGACCACCATCAGCCACAATGCGTGTGGGGTCAATGCCATGGGCAGCATCATCGGGCCGCAGGCGCCCACACAACGCAGCCCGTTGCGCAGGCCCTCGTCGACGCATGCCCGGTCCGCTCGCCGACCGGCGGCGGGCAGTGCGCGCACTCGGTGGCACGCCCGCAGGAAGAACCGCTTCCGGCGGGTCAGTTCCCAGGCTGCCGCGCCGGCAAGCAGACCCGAGACCACCGGAACACCAACTGTTTTCACACCGACCGACCAGACAACGGCCAGCGCTGCGGCACCGAACACCGACCACACTGCGAGATAACCGAGTACGAACAACGCTTGGCTGCGCTGCCGCCGGTTCCACCTGCCGTTCATCGAGATCGACCGCACGGTGGGCAGCGTCGTCGGCAGCATCATCGCCGCGGCCATGACCACCCACATTCCCAGCGAGGCAGGAAATTCCGGCATATCAGGACCCATCGCCGCACAGCGGTCCGCGACGGCGCCGAGCCCTGACACCCCATGGTGGTGGGCCGCAGCGTGAGGCACTGCGGAACAATGTTGGGCGCCAACGTGAACCGGCATCATCAGGTGCAGTACCGTCACCGCCGACCAGGAGGCCACCGAAACCGTGAGCACGGATAGCTCCGGATGCCGCCACCACCACCGTCGCCAGGGCGATGGCCGCGCCCGTCCTGCCGGTGCTGCAGCCAGGGTCATTGCAGGAAGACACTCACGCGCCCGACGCGCGCCTGTCCCGGCTCCTGCGGTGCCGAGGCCTGAGCCCCCGGCAGCCGGATGGGATGAGCGGCCGGCTCCACGTACTGAGGTACGAAGGTGACACTGACCTGGTCACTCCACCGCCCTTCGGCGGTGAACCGTTGATACAGACCGGTGATGTCGTAGGCGAGCCGCATCCCGCCGTGCTCGTTGTCCGGATTGGCGGTTTCCTCGATCCCGAAAAATGCGGCGACACCGACGAAGTGGTCATCATCGACAGTCGGTTCACCGCCGCCCACGTCGAGATACACCTTGTAGGTGACGCCCACCGGCGCCGGTGACGTCACGTCCTCGATCCGAAGGAAAGCGCGGGATACCGGGCTCTCCTCCTGGGCCAGGGGCCCCAGGGGTGGCGCGATGGCGAACGTGACGTTCGTCGCCTCACCGGCGAGAGCGATCGCGCGATCCGATGCTCCGACGAGTTCCGGCGGGTTCTCGGGCGCAGGTGCGGTTGGCATGAGTGCCTCCAGTGCGACAGGGGCGGCGATGTCCTCGTAGCTGTAGCTGAGCTGAGGCGCAGTTTCGAGCACCTCCTGCACCGTCTCGGTGAGCGTCGCCCTGCTCTCGTCATGGAAGTGGAAGGTCACACCGGTCAGCCAGGCGGCCTCCGCGGTGTTGGCGCGGTCCGGCATCGTCCGCCAGATTTCCCAGATCCGGTCGATGTTGGCGTGATGCAGCCAGAAGATGGGGTCCAGCGCCGCCGTGTTGAACGATCCCATCAGTCCTCCCACACCCACGTGGACGGCACCGTGCGGAGTTCCTTCCAACGGTCCCATCGCCGCGCCGGGGTCCTCGCCGGCATGACTGAATCCCGTACGCCCACCGGCGAACCCGCCGAACCCGGCGAAGTCGACGGGAGCCAGTGCACTCGTCAGGTCGACATCGGAGGCGGGCAATGACGAGCCGTCGTTGAGGTTCCGTCCGGGCACCCACAGGGGATTCGGTGTCACCCCGTCCGGCAGGGTCGTGTCGAGGAAGGCCTGGGGCAGCCGTCGGCGGGCCGGGTCGTCGCTGCTGTAGTTCCAGTAGGGCAGCGCCCAGGTCGACTTGGTCTGTTCGTCGACGTCGTCGAGCTCCTGGATGGCCGAGGTGACGATCCGCTCGAACCATTGCAGATACATCCGGTGCCAGGGCAGGAAGAACCAGCAGAAGTGCTGACACTGATTGCGGAACCGGTCGGGATTCACTGTGGTGCCGTGGATGTCGGACTGATACTGCCAGCCGATCGGATCCAGCTGATCCGTATCTGACCGGCCGATCAGCACCTGAACTGCCCGGGCGTAGGCGTAGATCGTCGGATGCCAGTGGTCGATGTGATCGAGCGTCCAGATATTGCGCCGGACGCGGGTCGAGGCCGACTCCGCGACCGTGAGGGTGTCACCGGACTGCATGATGTGTTCGGCCATGGTCGGCTCTCCCTTGCGGCGGATCTCCAGTGGGGCGAATACCCACCTTCAGGACGGTAAACATCCGCAGGCAACCGCGCGCGCGTAGATCACTACCTGTCTTCGTCGCCTATCGTCGCGATATTCGAGTAGGTCACTACGCACGCACCTGCACCGCTCTCTGACGCATGATCGGGCCATGCCACGGTGGTGACGTCGATCGGTCCGCACCGGGGCAGCCCACCCCTCGGAGCAGGAGATGTGAGAACTCATGAACGACAACGGGTTAGAGAGTTTTGCACTGCACAGCGCGGACAAGTACCAGGGCCCGGCAGTTCAGGCCATCAACGACGAGGCGGTCTCTCCCGGCGCGGCGCAGGCGGTCGACGTGGCGACGCTCGACCCAGAATCGGCGGCGCGCCGCTACCTCAACCAGATGATCTCCAGTCCTGAGGTGCCCTCGATCACGAACAGCAGCGCAGGTCCGGGTACCGAGTACCTGGCCCTGGGTACCGAGTCGATTCCGCTGACCGAATCCACCGTCGTGAAGTTCGCCCAATACCGCCAGCGCATCCCGGTGTACGGGTCGCTTGTCACGATCGAACTCGACGACGCGAACAACATGCTGGCCGTCAACTCGGCGATCGGCAATCCCGAAGGGGTCGACGCCGTCGCGACCGTATCGCCGGCGCAGGCGCAGGACGTGATCGTCAAGGATGCGGGCAAAGGCGCATTGCCACTGCCGGAGCCGCCCCGGCTCTACTTCTACTTCGACAAGAAGGCGGACCCCGGCGTCTGGCGCCTGGTGTACATCGCCAAGAACGTACAGCGGCACCGCGAGCGCACCTCCGACGGCCACCCGGAGACGCTGCCGGAGCTCTTCGACTACGTCGTCGACGCTCACTCCGGCGATCTCGTCGCCAAACTTCCGCGCACCCAGACGATTTCGTGGACCCTGGAAGAGCTGGATTCGACCGACGCCCTCGGCCAGACCCGTCGCATCCGGGCCGAACGCGACGAGAACGACAACAAGCGGCTGGTGGATCCCACCCGGCGCATCGAGACCTACGATTTCGGATTCCGCAAGATTGAATCGCAGTTCCGCTCACTACCGGGCGCGGCGCCGATCTCCAATCCACCGGCGCCTTGGAGCCCGGCGGCGATCAGTGCCCACGCCAACGCCCAGGAGGTTGCCGACTATCTGCTGAACACATTGCAGCGCAACGGCCTCGACAACCAGGGCGGTCCGTTCATCTCGTCCATCAACTGCACCTCCATCCAGGATGCGACACCCCAGGAATGGCGCAACGCCGCCTGGATCGGCACCCAGATGGTGTACGGGCAGCGCAGTGTCGGTGGCGAACTGCGGTCGTATGCAGTGGCGATGGACGTTGTGGCGCATGAGATGACCCACGGACTGACCGACAACACGGCTCGTCTCGAGTACAAGGACGAGTCCGGCGCGCTGAATGAGTCCTACTCGGACATCATGGGGACGATCATCGCCAACTCCCAGAAACCCGACATCGACAGCTGGAACTGGGAAATGGGTGAAGAACTCGACGGTACCGGGGTACCCCTGAGGGATCTGAGTGATCCGGCCCGGCGCGGCCAGCCCGCGCACATGCGCGACTACGTACACACGACCCGGGACAACGGGGGTGTGCACACCAACAGTGGCATCCACAACAAGGCGGCGTTCAACATCATCAGTGCAAAGAACGGCCAGGGCCACGTCTTCACGCCCCAGGATGTGGCAGCGCTGTTCTACCTGGCTCTGACACTTCACCTTTCGCGAACGTCAGGTTTCAGTGACAGCCGCCGGGCCGTGGAACTGGTGGCCAAGTCGCTGTTCCGCGGAGACTCCGAGAGCGTTCGGGATGAGAAGGTCGCCGCGGTGAGCGCCGGGTTCGAGGCCACCGGGATCAGCGCCTGAAGGCTCGCCCCTCAGGTCGGTTCCTCAGGTCAGGTACCGGTACGTCGGCGACCCGGGTTCGAGCAACTCCACGTGGATGTCGGAGTCCGCCATCCGGGCCAGCAGGCCTTCGAGGTCGGTCGCCGCACTCAACTCGACACCGCACAGGGCCTCGCCGGTCTCGCGGTTGTTGCGCTTGACGTACTCGAAGAGCGTGATGTCGTCGCCCGGTCCGAGAACCTCGTCCAGGAAACGGCGCAACGCCCCGGGCTCCTGCGGGAAGTCGACCAGGAAGTAGTGCTTGAGCCCCAGGTGCACCAGCGAGCGCTCGACCACCTCGTTGTACCGCGACACGTCGTTGTTTCCGCCGGAGATCAGGCACACGACGGTGGAACCGCGTTCGATGTCCGCCTCCAGCAGCGCCGCGACCGACAAGGCCCCAGCAGGCTCGGCGATGATTCCGTCGTTCTGATAGAGGTCGAGCATCGTGGTGCACACCGCGCCTTCGTCGACGGTGGTGAGCGAGACCATGTCACCGGCGGCGGCCAACGCGGCATACGGCAGGGCCCCGGCCCGCGCCACTGCCGCACCGTCGACGAACTGATCGACGTGATCGAGGGTGACCGGCCGGCCCGCGGCCAGCGCGGCGATCATCGAGGCCGCACCGGCCGGCTCGACACCGAGTACCGACGTGCCCGAGGCACGCTCGGCCAGGTAGGTGGTGATGCCGGAGATACAGCCGCCGCCGCCGACGGGCACGATCACCAGGTCCGGCTCGTCGTCGAGTTGGTCGAGCAGCTCGGCAGCGATGGTGCCCTGCCCGGCCATCGTCCGCACATCGTCATAGGGAGGTACGAGCGTCGCCCCGGTCCGGGCGACATCGTCGAGTGCCGCGGCAGCAGCCAGGTCGTAGGTCGACCCGACCGCGATGAGCTCGATGAACTCACGGCCGTGGTACCGGATCCGGTCCCGCTTCTGCTTTGGTGTCTTGGCCGGCACGTACACGCGACCGTGGGTCCGCATCGACCGGCAGGCCATGGCGAAGCCCTGGGCGTGGTTGCCCGCCGACGAGCACACCACGCCGGCGGCCAGCTCCTCGGGCGAGAGCTGCGCCATCAGATTGAACGCCCCGCGCACCTTGTAGGAACGCACTGCCTGCAGGTCCTCACGCTTGAGGTAGACATTGGCTCCGGTCGCGTCCGAGAGCCGTTCGTTGAACTGCAGCGGGCTGCGGGTGACCACGCCCGAAATTCGCTTGGCGGCCTCGTCGATGTCGGCCGCGGAAAGCGGCGCAGCCAGCGGGGAGACTCGGGAGCCCTTGCTCAGATCGGCAGTCACCGTTCAATGGTGCCACTGGCCAGGCATTTCTCTGCAGTTGGGTGGGGACACACAGCGGGATCCCCGCAGCTGGACGACTACGCCGAGGAATGCGGCCGCAGGTGGTTGAAGGGACTCCGAACTGGGAAAACAACCGTCATGCGGCACATGCAGCAGCGGGTGCGGCGGGCGGCTGCGCACACCGTTTCGGTAGGCGCGCTGGCGTTATCTGCCTGCGCGGCGGCCACCGGCGTCCCTGCGGATGCCTACACGGCGCGGGTTTTCATCAACGGCGAGCAGGTGCCGACCACGTTTTCGGTGCTCTGCACGCAACGGTCCTGGCTGTGGACCATCGAAACCCAGCCGGAAACGCCCGGCTTCACGGCCATCATCCAGACCGGCGGCTCCGTCGAACCGAAAGTCATGCGACTGACCGGGCTGGAGGGGTTCACGGGCGGCTCCGCCAATGTGACAGCGCCTGCCGAGGCCAGCGTCGATGGCACCACGTTCCATATCAGCGGCACGGCGCGTGGCTGGTTCGCGGACCACCCGACCCGACCGGCCGAGGTCCAGTACCGGATGGAAGCCCGCTGTTGAGCAGTCTGGACCGATAAAGCGACACGCCGCATCCAAGGTTTCGGCTAGCCGAAATCAATGTTGCGAGCTATCGTCAATGCATGACCACCGCCGGGAACTTTCGCAGTGTCGCCTCCCGGGCCGATCACCAAGTGGACATCGCCGGGGTGCCCTGGCCGACCTACAAGCTGATCGCCCTGGCGGTCGGTGGGCTGGTACTGGTGATCGTCGGCGTGGCAACCATGAGCGCTGCACCGGCGGTACTCTCAGCAGCCGCGGCGGCCATCGTCGTGTGGCTGAGCCTGGGCCGCGTTTCGCCGTCTGATCAGTGACCCTCCAGCAGCCGCCGCAAGGTCTCTAGATCCGCTGCCACCGCAGCCACGTCAGCTTCGAACTCCGGGTCGGTCACGCCGGGCCGCTGCCGAACAGTGAACACGACTTCGCACGACTCGGCGTCGACATCGCCCGGCACCACCCGCATCGGGTTGTAGACGGCCTCACCCGAGGGCAGCCGTACCACGTGATCAAGCACTCCCAGCGTGTTCGGGCCGGCGAATTCGACGGTGACCTCACCCATCGGCGAATCGGCAACCCATCCGCGCGGAGTGAGTCGTAGCCCACCCTGAGCCAGCCCCGCCGCCCAGTTGGCCAGGTGCTGCGGATCTGCCGCGTAGGCGTACACCGCGTCCGCGGCAACCTCGATCCACACGCTCACGTGCATGCTGCGCATGGCTCCCACCGTAGGCTCCGGTCAGCTCATTGCCCACCCCGTTTCACCCACACCACCGGCCGGCGGCGCGTGATCGTAAGGGCGGTAAACGTTTTCGCCCAAATGTTCAGCCGCTGACCGGGTGTACCGTCGGGCGTGTGGGTATCGCGACGACGGGTCTGACGCCGGTGGAGGAAACCGCGTTCCTGACCCTGTACGCCAGGGCGCTCGACAGCAGATGGCCGAAGCCCATCCTCGGCGACACCATGGCCGACGAGACGGTGGCACGACTCGACTACGACTTCGCCGGACTCGGTGTGCAGACCAGCGTGGTGTGCCAGTCGGCGTTGCGCGCCAAGATGCTCGACGATCGGGTCCGCACGTTCGTCGTCGACCATCCCGACGCCGTCGTGGTCGACCTCGGCGGAGGTCTGGACAGCGGCGTCCACCGCATCGCGCCGCCGGCCACGGTCGACTGGTACAGCGTCGATCTACCCGGGATCAGCGAACTGCGCGATCGGGCGCTGCCGCCACTCCCCCAGGCACACACTGTCTCTGCGTCGCTGGCCGACCCGGACTGGACGGACCCGATCCCCCCTGACCGGCCCACCATGCTGGTGGCCGATGGATTGTTCGCGTTCCTCACCGAACCGGTGATCACGGGCATCTTCCGGAAAATCACCGCACACTTCGAATCCGGTGAACTGACATTCAACGACTACGGTCGCATCGGTTGGGTGAGCAAGGCTGCGTTGAAGTTCTTCCCCGCCAAGATGTTCAAGGACGTCGGAAGCCAATGGGGCTACCCGGGATTCAAGGATGCGCACCATCCGGAAACGTGGAATCCGCGGCTGCGGCTCATCGAGGAGTCAAGCCTCGCCCACCAGCCGGAGGTCGACCTCTTTCCCGGCATGCTGCAGATCGCAACGCGCGCCACGGGACTGAGCAAGGCCGGCGCACGCAAGGCGCGCATTCTGCGCTACCGGTTCTGACGCAGCCACGCCATTACGCGGGAGATGATCGACCCTGGGTTTGGCTCAGTGTCAGGCCGGCAATTCGTGATGAATCCCGCACGTGCACAACTCGATTGACGGGCAGGTGCACCGCATCCCCCACTCGATGATGGCCCGCGCCCGCGCCAGCGACTCCAGTTGCTCGTCGATCTCGGCCAATTTGGTCTGGGCCAGTTCGCGAGCCAAGGGGCGGCCTGGGGTGTCGTCCTTGAGCAGCAGCGCGATCTCTGTCAGCGAGAAACCCGCAGTCTTGCACAACCTGATCACTTCCAGCCGCATCAGGACCGACTCCTGGTAGCGGCGCTGCCCACCCACGCGGTGCGGTGCAGGTAACAAGCCGACCTGCTCGTAGTAGCGCAGCGCGGTCTGGGCGACGCCCGACCGCTGCGTGACATCTCCGATGGTCAGCGTCGCGCCCATCTGCCCTCCTACTGCGCTTGACTTAGAGTCAACTCTAAGTCGTTGACTGGTTACATGCCACACACCGACTCCACGTTGGAGACCCTGAGTCACTCCCGATACGCGCTGCTGCGCAGCTTTCGCCGCGACGGCACCGCAGCAGACACCCCGATCTGGTTCGTGCTCGACGGCCGAACGGCGTTGTTCCGCACCAAGATCGGCCCGAAGACCCGCAGAATCACGGCGCGGCCCGACGTCGAACTGGTGATCTGCGATCACCGGGGCCGGATCACGGGCACCACCTGGCTGACCGGCCGGGCCACGGTCCTGGGCGGTGAGGACGCCGAGGAGGCGAACCGTGCGCTGCACCGGCGCTACGGCTGGCAGTGGAACATCATGCCCCTACTGAAGATCCCCGGAGTCACCAATGTGCACAGCAACCTTCCGTTGCCGGAAAAACTACGGCGCGCGCGGGATCGGGCACTGTGGCCCGACAGCGCGATCGTGAAGATCGACCTGGACGGTCAGCCCAGGCAACCCGGCCCGAGCAACGCCTTCAGGTCGCCCATCAGCGCCGAGGACGGCGTCACCCGCAGCGACTGATCCAGTTCCAGCGTGGTGATCCGTTCGCCGCTGATCAGCCGCAGATGCACCTGAGACGTGCCGGGATGGTTGGCCAGCACCTGCTTGAGCGCACTGACCTTGTCGATGGTGCACTGCCGGGTCGGCAGGCTCACCGCCAGCGGCCGGTCGGCCTGGGCGCTGCTGAAGTCGGGTACCACCAGTTCGTGGGCGATCAGCGAGATCCGGTCATCCCGGGCAGCCACCTTCGCCTTGACCAGTACCACCACGTCGTCAGCGATCTCATGACCGAACAGTGAATAGGTCTGCGGGAAGAACAGCACCTCGATACCACCGGTGAGATCTTCCAATTGGGCTGACGCCCAAGGCAAGCCATTCTTGTTCACGCGACGGTTGACCGAGGCCAGGATGCCACCGACCACCACCTGCGCATCGTTGGCGACATCGCCGTCGAGAATCGCGGGAATCTGGGTGTCGACCTGGTTGGCCAGCAGGTGGGCAACTCCGTTGAGCGGATGGCCGGACACGTACAGCCCCAGCATCTCGCGTTCGAGTGCCAGCTTGTGTTTGTCCTCCCACTCCTCCTCGGGCACGCGGATGGTGAACACCGCATCCGTGCCGCCGCCGTCGTCGGCACCGCCGAACAGGTCGAACTGGCCCATCGCCTCGGCCTTCTTGGTGCCGAGCACCGAGTCGACGGCGTCGGTGTGCACCAGGAAGAGCCCCTTGCGGGGGTGGCCGAGCGAATCGAACGCACCCGCCTTCACCAACGACTCGGTGACCTTCTTGTTGCAGGCCGCGATGTCGATCTTGTTGAGGTAGTCGGAGAAGTCGGCGTACTTGCCCTTCTCGGTACGGGTACTGATCAGCGACGCAACGACATTCGCGCCGACGTTGCGGATGGCCCCCAGCCCGAACCGGATGTCGTCGCCCACCGAGGCAAAGTTCTGCACCGACTCGTTGACGTCGGGCGGCAGGACCGTGATGCCGAGTCGACGGCAGTCGGCCAGGTAGACCGCTGCCTTGTCCTTGTCGTCACCGACCGAGGTGAGCAGACCGGCCATGTACTCGGCGGGATAGTTCGCCTTGAGGTAGGCCGTCCAGTAGGACACCAGGCCGTAGCCGGCCGCGTGCGACTTGTTGAACGCGTACCCGGCGAACGGAAGGATGGTGTCCCACAGGGCTTTCACCGCCGCCTCGGAGAACCCGTTGGCGGTCATGCCCTCCTTGAAGCCCTTGTATTCGGCCTCGAGCACCTCGAGCTTCTTCTTACCCATGGCCTTACGGAGCGCATCGGCCTTACCCATGGTGTAGGAGGCGACCTTCTGGGCGATGAACATGATCTGCTCTTGGTAGACGATCAGGCCGTAGGTCTCGGCGAGGATCTCCTTGAGCGGCTCTTCGAGCTCAGGATGGATGGGCTTGATGGCCTGGCGGCCGTTCTTACGGTCCGCGTAGTCGTTGTGGGCGTTCATGCCCATCGGGCCGGGGCGGTACAGCGCGAGCACCGCCACGATGTCGTTGAACCCGGTGGGCTGCATCCGGCGGAGCAGGTCACGCATGGCACTGCCGTCGAGCTGGAACACGCCAAGGGTGTCGCCGCGGCCCAGGAGTTCATACGCGGCCGGATCATCGAAAGGCAACGTGTCGAGGTCGAGATCGATACCGCGGTTGGCTTTGATGTTCTCGATGCAGTCGCCGATGATCGTCAGGTTCCGCAGGCCCAGGAAGTCCATCTTCAGCAGGCCGATCGCCTCGCACGACGGATAGTCCCAGCCGGTGATGATGGCGCCGTCCTGCGGCCGCTTCCACAGCGGGATCGCGTCGACCAGCGGCTCGGAACTCATGATCACCGCGCAGGCGTGCACACCCGCGTTACGGACCAGGCCCTCCAGGCCGCGCGCCGTCTCGAAGATGGTCCGTACATCCGGATCGGTGTCGATCAGGGCGCGGACCTCTGCGGCTTCCTTGTACCGCTCATGGTTGGGATCGGTGATCCCCGACACCGGGATGTCTTTGGCCATGATCGGCGGCGGCAGCGCCTTGGTGATGCGGTCGGCGATCGCGAAACCAGGTTGGCCGTAATGCACGCGGGCCGAGTCCTTCAGCGCCGCCTTGGTTTTGATGGTGCCGAAGGTGATGACCTGCGCAACCCGGTCGCTGCCCCACTTGTTGGCCGCATACCGCAGCATCTCGCCGCGGCGGCGGTCGTCGAAGTCGATGTCGATATCAGGTGCGGAGGGTCGTTCCGGGTTGAGGAACCGCTCGAACAGCAGGCCGTGCGGGATCGGGTCGATGTTGGTGATGCCCATCGCGTACGCCACGAGCGATCCCGCGGCCGATCCACGGCCGGGCCCCACGCGGATACCGACCGAACGGGCGTAGTTGATCAGGTCGGCCACGATCAGGAAGTACGACGGGAAACCCTTGTCGCAGATGACCTTGATCTCGTAGGCGGCACGGTCGGTGTACTCGGCGGGTACGGCACCTCCACGGAACCGCCGGTTCAGCCCTTCCGTCACCTCGTGCGTCAGCCACGAGGCCTGGTCGTGGCCGTCGGGCACCGGGAACACCGGCATGCGGTCGGTGGGCGCCCACACGTCGGCATAGGACTGCACCCGCTCGCCGATCAGGACCGTGGAATCACACGCTCCCGGAACCTGCGAATCCCACAGGGCCCGCATCTCTTCGGCCGATTTGAGGAAGTAGCCGTCGCCGTCGAACTTGAATCGGTTCGGGTCCGACAGGGTCTTGCCGGTCTGAATGCACAGCAGGGCCTCGTGGTTCTGCGAGGCCTCACGCGTCACGTAGTGGCAGTCGTTGGTGGCCAGCGGCGGAATGTTGAGCTTCTGCCCGATCTCCAGCAGGCCTTCACGGACCCGGCGCTCGATGTCGAGGCCGTGGTCCATCAACTCCAGGAAAAAGTTGTCGGGGCCGAAGATCTCGCGCCATTTGGCAGCCGCCTCCAGCGCCTCCTGGCGGTGGCCGAGCCGGAGCCGGGTCTGCACCTCACCGGAAGGGCAACCGGTGGTCGCGATGATGCCCTCGGCATGCTCGGCGATGATCTCGGCATCCATGCGCGACCACTTGCCGAGCTGACCTTCGAACGACGCCAGCGAGGACAACTTGAAGAGGTTGCGTAGGCCGGTGGCGTTCTCGGCGACCATGGTCATGTGGGTGTAGGCGCCGCTACCCGACACGTCGTCGCTCTTCTGGCTCGGGTCACCCCACTGGACCCGTTTGGTGTCGAACCGCGAAGCCGGCGCGATGTAGGCCTCGATGCCGATGATCGGTTTGATGCCGGCCTTGGTTGCCGAGTTGTAGAACTCACTGGCGCCGAACATGTTGCCGTGGTCGGTCATACCGATCGCCGGCATGCCGAGCCGCTGGGCCTCGGCCAGCATCGGCGTGATCTTCGCAGCCCCGTCCAGCATCGAGTACTCGGTGTGGTTGTGCAGGTGTACGAAGGACCCCGAAGATGAACCGCTCATAGGGTGGCCAGTCTATTGCCGACCACCGACACCCTCCGGGCGTGTCGCCAGGCGTGTCTGCGCCGAGGTTTCAGCGATCACGATCAGCGATCGACAGCAACCCGTTTCCGATCACCTGGTGCAGTTGCTTGGCTATCGCCGGCACATCAACCGGCCGGCCCTGCCAACCACTGTAGGCACCCACTCCCCACATCATCGCGTACAGCAGTTCGACCAGGGTCGCCGGCTCGGTGTGCGGGGGCAACTCGCGTCGGGCGATCGCCTCGGTGACCACCTCGCCGAGGAACCCGCGGGTGGCCGCGACGGTGGCGGCGGGCAGGTCCGGATGCCGGTAGGCCTCAAGCCGCGCATTGGCCAGGAACCCGACCACCGCCTGGTCCCGATGCCACACCTCCACCACCGCATCGATGTAGGCATGCAACCGATCCAACGTTCCTTCATGCTGTTTCGCCACGCGAATGCACGAGACGACGACGTCGTGCGCCTGTTGGAGCAGTGCGCTGTAGAGCTCTTCGCGACTGGCGAAGTAGTAGTTGAGGGTCGGGCGGCTCAGACCACTGCGGTTCGCGATCTCCTGGAATGTCGCCGCCGCGTAGCCGCGTTCGTTGATGACTTCATAGGCCGCGTGCAGGATGCGTTCACGGGTTTGCGCAGCGTCGGCGCCAACCGGCCTACCGGGCCGACGAGCGGCCCGAGGCCCGCTTCGCACAGTCATTCAGCAAACACTATGACATTGCCAGAATCAGGTCAAAAGATGCGTTCGCAAATAGTCTTCCAGATGGGTCACGACCCCGGTCCGGTCTGGCCGGTCGATCGGAGCCCCGTCAGCCGTCCGGCCAGGTAGGTCCGCACCGCATCGTCGGCGGTCAGTTCGATGGCACGGCGGTATGCCGCGGCCGCCTCGTCGACCCGGCCCGCCTCGGCGAGAAGATGCCCGCGCGTGACCCACGCCGGCTGAAACGCGCCGGCCGAGTGGTCGGTGATCGTGTCGAGGGCGCGTAGTCCGGCGTCAGCACCGTCGATTTCGCCGTCCAGGGCCGCCAGGGCCACAGCCGCTCCCAGTGACGGCCCGAACCGCATCAGCGCCCGATACAACTTGCGCAGCGCATGCCGGTCGACGTCGGGGGCGCAATGCGCCGATTGAATCGCCGCCTCGTACTGGAACCGGCCCGGACGCGCGAAGCCGTGTGCACGGGCAAGCAGTCGTTCCCCCCGCGCGCGCAGCTCGCCGTCCCACCGGTCTCGGCTCTGATCGTCCAACGCCACGAAGTTGCCGTCCGAGTCGACGCGCGCGGGACGGCGTGCCTCGCACAGACACATCAGTGCGGCCAGGCCAAGAGCCTCGGGCTCGTCGGGCAACAGCTCGACGAGCACCATGGCCAGGTGCAGGGCCTCGGAAGACAGCGATTCGATTGCCGGCGCGTGCGGGACGGACAGCCAGTCGATCGAGTAGGCGCCGTAAACCGCTTCGAGTACCTCGGGTAGCCGCGCATCGAGGTCGGCACGCTCCGGCATGGCGAACGGGATCCCGGTGTCCCGAATGCGCTTCTTGGCCCGCACCAGTCGTTGCGCCATGGTTGCCGGGGCAACCGCGAAGGCCGAGGCGATGGCGGCGGCGTCCACCCCCAGAACCGTCTGCAGCATCAACGGGGTACGGATGTCGGCGGCGATGGCCGGGTGGGCGCACACCAGCATGAGTTCGAGCCGACGGTCGGGAATCGCCGCGGGGTCCGCCATCTCCCAGGCGACGTCGTGACCCTCGGTCCATGGCCCGGTGAGCCGGTAGACGGGTGATTTCCACATGTCCCGCAGCCGATTTCGCGCCACGGTCACCAACCACGCCTCGGGGTTGTCCGGAACGCCGTCGCGTGGCCACCGTTGCATGGCGCGTTCGAGCGCGTCGGCCAAGGCGTCCTCGGCCGCGGCGATGTCGCGGCTCTGGGCGGCCAGCAGCGCAAGCAGTCGGCCGTAGGACCGGCCGACCACCTGCGCCAGGCGCGCCGAGACGGGTGTGTTCAGGGCTCGTACCAGCCCTGGCCACTGCGATAGGTCACAGCGACGGGTCTGATCTCGATCGAACCCCACGCCGCGGCAGGGCATTTCGCCGCCCACGCCAATGCCGCATCCAGATCGGGCACGTCGATCACGAACACGCCGCCCAAGCGTTCCCTGGTGTCGGCGAACGGGCCGTCCTGGATCTCGGCGGCGCCGGTGCGTGCGGTGTAGGTCGTGGAGGCTGACGCCGACTGGAGTACCTGTGTCCCGATGAGCACTCCGGCCGCGTCGAGATCGTCGGCATAGCGGGCGAACGCTGCCCGCGCCGGTTCCATGTCCTCGTCGCTCAGGCCCGCCTCCGGACCCTCCTGATAATGCATGAGTAGGCAGTACTGCACGGTGTCCTCCCGGTGTCGGTCTTCAGCCTGTCACCGTGATGACGATTCCGGTTGCACCTGATCGACAAAGTCGGACGGAACCTCGGCCTGCTTCTTGCGCAGCGCTCCGACTGTCATGATCACCAACGCCACCCAGATCAGGGTGAACCCGATCCACCGGCCCAACGGCATCGGCTCGTGGCCGATGAAGACACCCCAGGCCATCTGCAGCCCAGGGTTGAGATAGAACAACAGGCCCAGTGTCACCATCGGGAGTCGCTGTGCGGCCGCGGCGAACAACAGCAGCGGGACTGCGGTGACGGGCCCGGCGAGCAACAACAGCAGCGCGTGCCAGGGGCCGTGGTCGAGGAAGTTTCCCCGGCCCAGCACCTCGAGAGTGATCACGTAACTGGCCGCGAAGGGAAGGGCTACCAACGTTTCTATGGCCACACTGACCCGCGGGTCGGCCTGCACCACTTTCTTGATCAGGCCGTACACGCCGAAGGACAACGCGAGCACGACCGCGATGTAGGGCGGAGCGCCCAGCTCGACGGTCAGGATCACCACTGCGACGAGTGCGAGCACCAAGGCGACCGCCTGCCATCGGCTGATCCGTTCGCGGAACACCAGCACCCCCAGCAGCACGCTCACCAGGGGATTGATGAAGTAACCGAGAGCCGCGTCCACGACGTGGCCGGTGGTCACGGCATAGATGTAGGTCCCCCAGTTGACCGAGATCAACGCGGCGGCAACCAGCAGCTGTAGCCAGGTCTTCGGCGTCAACCTGCGGAGGTCACCGAGCCGCCGGGCCACCGCGAGCACGAGCAACAGGAACACTGCGCTCCACACGATGCGGTGGGCCAGTACCTCGGGTGCTCCCGCCGGGAGCAACAACAGGAAGAAGCCGGGGCACAAACCCCACCAGATATAGGCACCCGCACCGTAGAGCACCCCGGCGCGGGTG
Source organism: Mycolicibacterium peregrinum (assembly GCF_002102345.1). Classification (GTDB taxonomy): domain Bacteria; phylum Actinomycetota; class Actinomycetes; order Mycobacteriales; family Mycobacteriaceae; genus Mycobacterium; species Mycobacterium peregrinum. Next base: position 230,457 of record NZ_LQPP01000015.1, on the reverse strand, counting down.
GCGCCGGTCTGCTGCGCAGGTGCCTGCACACCCACCGTTAGTGGCGGCGCAGAACGTCGAGGGCGGCCTGCAGGTCAGCTGGATAAGGACTGGTGATCTCGATGCGACGGCCGTCGGCCGGATGGGCGAAGGCCAGCGACCGGGCATGCAACCATTGACGTTCCAGCCCAAGCTTTTTCGCCAACGTCGGGTCGGCACCGTAGGTCATGTCGCCGCAACACGGGTGGTGCAGCGCGGAGAAGTGCACGCGGATCTGATGTGTGCGGCCGGTCTCCAGGTGGACGTCCAGCAGGCTGGCGGCCTGGAACGCCTCCAGGGTGTCGTAGTGGGTGATGCTGTGGCGTCCACCCTCGACCACGGCGAACTTCCAGTCGTGACCACGATGCCGCCCGATCGGGGCATCGATGGTTCCGCTCGACGGATCGGGGTGTCCCTGCACCAGCGCGTGGTATCGCTTGTCCACGGTGCGTTGCTTGAACGCCCGCTTGAGCGTGGTGTACGCCCGCTCCGACAACGCCACGACCATGACCCCGGAGGTTCCGACGTCAAGTCGGTGCACGATGCCCTGGCGTTCGTGGATGCCCGAGGTGCTGATCCGGAACCCGGCGGCGGCCAGCCCGCCCAGCACCGTCGGGCCGTGCCAACCCACGGTCGCGTGCGCGGCCACGCCGGGCGGTTTGTCCACGGCCACGATGTCGTCATCCGAATAGAGGATGCCCATGCCCTCGATGTCGACCGGGGTGTTCTCGACCGGTGGCGGCGCTTCGGGAAGCCGAACCTCCAGCCATGCCCCCGCGACGAGCTTGTCGGACTTGGCTGCCGGCGCGCCGTCGATATCGACACCGCCGTCCTCGGCCATGGCTGCCACCGCGGTACGCGACAGGCCAAGTAGCCGGGCCAGGCCGGCGTCGACCCGCATTCCCGCCAGGCCCTCGGGCACCGGCATCGACCGGGTGGTCACTATGACGTCTCGGCCTGGCGCCCGACCGCGCTCGACTCGTCGTCTCCGGACGAAGGCTCGGGATCGGCGTCATCGGCCTTGTCGGCCTGATCATCTTCGGCCGTTTTGTCGTCGGCCGTTTTATCGTCGTTCAGGCGCCGGCGCCCGACCGTGTCGAAGTCGAACCCGAACAACGAGAGCGCCACCAACAGGATCGCGCCGCCGACCACCGCCGGATCGGCCACGTTGAACACCGGCCACCAGCCGACGGAGAAGAAGTCCACCACGTGACCACGGAGCGGTCCGGGGGCACGGAAGAAGCGGTCGATCAGGTTTCCCGTCGCACCGCCCAGGATCATCCCGAGACCGATCGCCCACCACGGAGAGACCAGCCGGCGGCCCATCCAGACGATTCCGATCACCACTCCGGTCGCGATGAGCGTCAACACCCAGGTGTATCCGGTTGCCATCGAGAACGCCGCGCCGGAGTTGCGTACCAGCGTCCAGGTCACGGTGTCACCGATGATCGACACCGGTTGTCCGGGCGTCAGCAGGCGCACCGCGAGCACCTTGGTCACCACGTCGATGAACAGCACGACCGCGGCGACGGTGAGCAGCAGACGCAGCCGCCGCCGGGGCGGAGCAGCGGTTACAGGGGATGGTTTCGCATCCCCGGTTGCGTCGGTCACCGGCTCTACCGGGCCTGACGTTTCATCAGTCACTCCCCCATCATCCCAAACAGTCGAGCCGGGACAATTGCGGGACAATCTGGACCGTGACGGAGACCGTGACAGGAGCTGTGGCCCCGCGCCGCCGCGTCGTCGTGATCACCACCGGCGGCACCATCTCGACCAGCACCGACGACACCGGGATCCGGCGTCCGACGCGTGCCGGGGCCGACCTGACAGCAGGTCTGGCGGTTGACGCGGACGTCGAGATCATCGACGTGATCTCGACCGACAGCGCCCTGCTGACACCTGCGGACTGGGACGTGATCCGGGCGGCAGTCGGTGCCGCAGCGGCCCGGGCCGACGGCGTCGTCATCACGCACGGAACCGACAGTCTGGAAGAAACCGCGCTGTGGCTCGACCTCACCTACGGCGGAGCCGTGCCGGTGGTACTGACCGGGTCGCAGCGCAGCGCCGACGCACCCGATGCCGACGGCCCGGCCAACCTGCAGCACGCCATCACCGTCGCGGCCAGCCCGCAGGCCCGGGATCTCGGGGTGGTCGTGAGCTTCGCCGGGACCGTGTGGCAACCGCTGGGGCTTCGCAAGCGTCACACCGACGAGTTGAACGCCTTCACCGGGTTGCCCCCGACCAAACGCCGCCCGTTTCTCGGCGAGTTGTCCGCAGCGACAGCACCACGAGTCGACATCGTCGCCGCGTATCCGGGAGCTGACTCGACCGCCCTGGACGCCTGCGTCGAGGCCGGGGCACGCGCGGTCGTGCTCCAGGCGATGGGCTCGGGCAATGCGGGAACCGCGCTGATCGACGCGGTGCACCGGCATTGCCGCGACGGTGTCGCGATCGCGGTGTCGACCCGGGTTCCCGACGGTCCGGTGGTCGCGCAGTACGGACCCGGCCGGCAGTTGGTCGACGCCGGCGCCACCGTGATCCCTTCCCTGCGTCCACCGCAGGCGCGGGTTCTGTTGATGGCCGCGCTGGCTGCCGGGCGCCCCGTCGCGGAGGTCGTCGCCGCCTGGGGTTGACGGGCTGTGCTGAAATAGAGAACGTGCGTTTCCACATTGTGGCGGCAGCTGCCGTCGGCCTATCGGTGTTCGGCCCGCTTCCGACCGCGCAGGCTTGGCCGTGGCCGCCGCCACCTGGGATCGAGGACATCAACAGCTACCCGATCGCCGAGGGCAACTACACCTCGCCCACCGATTTCTACGGGCTGTATTTCCAGACCCCGGACGGTCGGTTCTGCGGAATCCTGCCCAACCGCGGTCCAGTCGGGTGCGACGCCGTGCCCGCGGATGCACCCGAGGGCATGAACCAGACCTTCGTCGAGGCCGGAGCACCGGCGTCCTACCGCTATTCGGGGAGCAAACTGTTCACCCGGGATGTCGACGTGCTGCCCGCAGGCTATCGGCTGGAGAACTGGGAGGCGGCCTGCGCTGTCACCCACGAAGGCACACTGATCTGCAAAACGTCCGGCCGGCACGGCTTTTCGCTCGACGCCGCTTCCGGCGTGCTGTGGTAGTCGGCCACGGGGGTTGACGGCGTCGGTTCAATGGAACCTATGCGCCATCACCTCATGGCAATTGCGGCGATCGGCCTGCTGACGCTGACACCGGCCCCGACCGCGGCGGCGGAGCCACCGCCGGGCGCCGACGACATCGACAGCTATCCCAAAGCAGAGGGTCATTACAGCTCGCCCACCGACTTCTACGGCGTGTTCTTCCGGACCCCGGACGGCCGGCATTGCGGAATCGGACCCAACGGCGGACCGGTCGGTTGCGACGCAGTGCCGATCGACGCGCCGGCGGGCAGCAACCAGATCTTCGTCAACAGTGGCGGACCCGCCTCCTACCGTCACTCCGACACAGCCTCGTTCACGCGCGAGGTCGACGTGCTGCCCGAGGGGCACCGGTTGGAGAACTGGGGCGCCAGTTGCGGGGTCGGCTACCAGGGCACGGTGACGTGCAAGACGTATGGCGAGCACGGCTTCATCCTCAACGCCGCCTACGGCGTGCTCTGGTAGTCGGCCAGGCCGCTGAGGTAGTCGCCCCAGTCCAGACTGTCGACCGGATCGGCCCGGCTGAAACCGGGGGTGTCGTCGGGAAACGTGCGGGCCGGCCCGGGACCGCTGGCCCTGGTTTCGAAGCGCACGGTCATCACTCCATGACCGGCCCCCTGGATCCAGCCGTGACCGTGGTCGGGGTGCGCGACGTCATCGCCGATGCGCCAGCCCGTCGGGCTGCTCTGAACAGCCTCGGTGGCCTCATGCTGTTGCGAGTCGGAGATGTCGTCGAGCTGCTCAAGGTCCGGAAACAGGGATTCCTGCCTGCTGTCCGACAGTCCCGAAAAACCCACGCCGACAAGGCGAATCGGGCCGATCTCCACCGGGTCGAGCAGCAGGCGGCGGGCGGTGCCGATCAGGGTGGCGGCCTCGGTCGTGGCATAGGCCAGCGTGGCCGAGCGAGTCAGCGTGCTCATGTCGGACTTCTTCAGCTTGACCGTCACGGTCCGGGCACCACGACCGTCTTTCTCCAGGCGCCGGTGCGCATGTTCGCCGATCGGTGCGATCGCGTCCTGCAACTGACGAAGAGTGGTGAGATCCTCCGGGAAGGTCGATTCCGCGCTGATCTGCTTGGCCTCGGCGCGCTCGGTCACCGGGCGGTCGTCGATCCCGCGGGCCAGCCGATGCAGCGCGGCGCCCACCGCCGTACCGAGCACACTGGCGGCTTCGGCATCCGACAACGCGGCCAATGCGCCCACCGTCTCGATACCGAGTCGATGCAGCTTCTCCTCGGCCACCGGGCCGATCCCCCACAACTTGCGTACCGGCAGGCCGTCGAGCAACAGCGCTTCCTCGTCGCGCCGGACGATCCGGATCCCATCGGGCTTCGCCAGACCGGATGCGATCTTGGCGATCTGTTTTCCCGAGCCGGCTCCGACGGAGGCCACCAGCCCGGTCTGCTCGAGGACCTTGGCCCGCAACTGCTGACAGAACTGTTCGACGTCGGCGGCGGTGGCGCCGACCAGTTCAACCGGTTCACCGAAGGCCTCGTCGAAGGACAGCTGCTCGAGCACCGGGACGACGCTGCGGACGGTGTCGAGTGCGCGTCGGCTCGCCAATCCGTAGACCGCGCCGCGGGGCGGCAGCACCACGGCGGGTGCACCGACGAGCCGGCGGGCCTGGTGCATCGGCATCGCCGACCGCGCGCCGTAGCGGCGCGCCTCGTAGCTGGCCCCCGCCACCACACCGCGCCCGCCCAGGCCGCCGACCAACACGGGTCTGCCGCGCAGGGTGGGACGCGTCAGTTGTTCGACGGATGCGAAGAACGCATCCATGTCGAGGTGCAGAACCCAGCGTCCGCCCGCGCCCGTGACCTCGGCGCCGTTCATAGTTGCTGATGCTATGGCGCTAGCCTGACTTTCATGACGCCGGATGACGTGCCGATCAGGGACGAGTCGATTCGCCTGGGACAGTTCCTCAAGCTGGCCTCCCTGATCGACAGCGGCGCCGACGCGAAGTCCGTCATCGCCGACGGCCTGGTCAGCGTGAACGGCGAGGTCGAACTGCGACGCGGCCGCCAGCTACGTCCGGGTGACACCGTCGCGTTCGCCGGCCGCAGCGCGCGCGTGGCCGGCGGCTGACCCCACCGCCTCACGCCTTTGCGATCGCGACCCGCACTCCGTCCCCGATCTCTGTGCCCTCCAGCACCGTGTCCGTGCCCATGAATTCGAAACCGGTGGCCAGGATCTCTCCGGCGATGAGATCGCGATGGGCCCGGGCCCATGGCTCGTACTGCGCCGGCACCGAGATCTGCACGACGATCCGGTCGGACACCTCAAGGCCGGTCGACTTGCGCAGTTCCTGAAGTTCGCGGATGCGGTCCTTGGCCCAGCCCTCGGCCTCGAGTTCCTCGGTGACTGTGCCGTCGAGCACCACCAGGCCCGCACCGTCGGGCAGGGCCGCGGTCCATTCCGGGTCGGCGGCAACCAGTTTGGCGGTGTACTCCTCTGGCTGCAGCACCACCGGCCCCGCGGTGAGAGTGCCGTCGGGATTGACCACGCTCTCCCCTGCCTTGACCGCCTTGATGGCGGCCTGCACGTCCTTGCCGATCCGGGGACCGGCAACGCGGGCGTTGACGGCGAGGTCGAACTTGCCGTAGGCGTCGATGTCGTCGGTCAGCTCGACCGCCTTGACGTTGAGCTCGTCGGCGATGAGATCTGCGAACGGGGCGAGGGCAGTTGGGTTTTCCACCGCCACAGTCAGTTTCGGCAGCGGCAGGCGCACCCGCAGCTTCTTGGCCTTGCGCAGCGAGGACCCGACCGAGCACACCTCGCGCACCTGGTCCATCGCCGCCACCAACTCGGCGTCGTGCGGCACCACGTCGGCCGCGGGCCAGTCGGTCAGATGTACCGAACGCTCACCGGTCACGCCCCGCCAGATCACCTCGGTGGCCAACGGCAACAGCGGCGCGGCCAGTCTGCACGTCACTTCCAGGACGGTATGGAGGGTGTCGATCGCGTCGGCATCCTCTTCCCAGAAACGCGAACGTGACCGGCGCACATACCAGTTGGTGAGTGCCTCGGTGAACTGTCGCAGCTCGTCACACGCCCCCGAGATGTCACAGGTGTCCAGCGAAGTGGTCAGATCTTCACGCAACTGCGCCAACTTGGCCAGGATGTAGCGATCGAGCACGTTGGCCGAGTCCGTCCGCCAAGTGCCCTTCTTCGGCGCGTACAACGCCAGGAAGCTGTAGGCGTTCCACAACGGCAGCAGCACCTGACGCACACCTTCACGAATGCCCTGTTCGGTGACGATCAGGTTGCCGCCGCGCAAGATCGGCGAAGCCATCAGGAACCAGCGCATGGCGTCGGACCCGTCGCGGTCGAAGACCTCGCTGACATCGGGATAGTTGCGCAGGGACTTGCTCATCTTCTGGCCGTCATTGCCCAGCACGATCCCGTGCGCCACACAGGTTTTGAAAGCCGGCTTGTCGAACAGCGCCGTGGCAAGCACATGCATCGTGTAGAACCAGCCGCGGGTCTGGCCGATGTACTCGACGATGAAATCGCCGGGGAAGTGGGCGTCGACACCGTTGTGGCCGTCGAACCACTCCTGATTCTCGAACGGATAGTGCACCTGCGCGTATGGCATGGACCCGGAGTCGAACCACACGTCGAACACGTCCTCGATCCGGCGCATCGTGGACTTGCCGGTCGGATCGTCGGGGTTCGGCCGGGTCAGTTCATCGATGAACGGTCGGTGCAGATCCGTCGGCCGCACACCGAAATCGCGTTCGAGTTCGTCGAGGCTTCCGTACACGTCGATCCGCGGATACGCCGGATCATCGGACTTCCACACCGGAATGGGACTGCCCCAGTAGCGGTTTCGCGAAACCGACCAGTCGCGCGCATTCGACAGCCACTTGCCGAATTGGCCGTCCTTGACGTGCTCCGGGTACCAGGTGATCTGCTGGTTGAGCTCGACCATCCGGTCGCGGAAATCGGTGACCTTGATGAACCACGAGGACACCGCGCGGTAGATCAACGGGTTGCGGCACCGCCAGCAGTGCGGATAGGAGTGCTCGTAGGTCTCGTGGCGCAGCAGCACCGCGCCGTTGGCCGCGGCGGGCCCGTCGCCGTTCTTGAGGTCGCGGATGATCTGCGAGTTGGCTTCGAAGACATGCTGTCCCGCGTAATCGGGCACGGTCGCGTCGAAGCGGCCCTTCGAATCCACCGGGGTGACCGCGACGATGTCGGCGGTGTCGGCAGTCGCCTTGTCGTCCTCACCGTAGGCGGGCGCCATGTGGACGATGCCGGTGCCGTCTTCGGTGCTGACGAAGTCCGCGGCCAGCACCTGGAACGAGTTGGGGGCGTCCATGAAGTAGGTGAACGGCGGCAGGTACCGCGTCCCGAGCAGGTCGCGCCCGGTGTAGCTGCCGAGGACCTCGGGCTCCTCCCCGAGTTCGCGCGCGTAGGCCGCGAGCCGCGCCTGGGCCAATACGTAGCGCCGCCCGTCGGTGCCCTTCACCAGTACGTAGTCGATGTCGGGGTTGACGGCGACAGCCTGGTTGGACGGCAGCGTCCAGGGCGTCGTAGTCCAGATCAACAGGTGGGCGCCCTTCAGCGGGCCTTCGGTCACCGTGAAGCCGACCGTCACGGCCGGATCCTGGCGGCTCTGATAGACGTCGTCGTCCATCCGGAGCTCATGGTTGGACAGCGGGGTCTCGTCGTTCCAGCAGTACGGCAGCACCCGGTTGCCCTCATAGGCCAGGCCCTTGTCCCACAGCTGCTTGAACGCCCAGATCACCGACTCCATGAAGGTCGGGTCGAGGGTTTTGTAGTCGTTGTCGAAGTCCACCCAGCGGGCCTGCCGCGTGACATAGGCGCGCCACTCGTCGGTGTATTTCAGGACCGAGGCGCGGCAGGCCGCGTTGAACTTCTCGATACCCATCTCTTCGATCTGGGCCTTGTCCGCGATGCCCAGCTGGCGCTGCACCTCAAGTTCGGCGGGTAGGCCGTGGGTATCCCACCCGAACCGGCGTTCCACCTTGTAACCACGCATGGTGCGGTATCGCGGCACGATGTCCTTGACGTACCCGGTCAGCAGGTGTCCGTAATGCGGCAGACCATTGGCGAACGGCGGTCCGTCGTAGAAGACGTACTCCTCGGCATCCGCACGGCGCGCGATGCTGGCCCGGAAAGTGTCATCGCCGGCCCAGTAGTCGAGCACCTCGAGTTCCCGTTCCGGGAAGTTGGGTGCGGCCGGCTTGGGGTATCCGGCCGACGTTGAAGACTCCGATTGGGCAGTCACTGACGCGTCTCCTGTGCCTTGTCTGTCCAGGCACGGGGACGACGTCGCGCGGGTGCGCAAGCGCCGCGGTACCACCCCGCTTGCGCGCTGTCACGCAGCGCGCCGCTCAACTTTCAGGCGATCACGGGCCCACCCGTCCGGTTCTACTGAGCCGCGGATCGAAGCACTCGAATCCCGCTACTGTTCTTCCGAAGGCTCCCCGGTGATGGCCGGATCAGCGCCGATGCGCCCAGTCTAGTGAGCTCCGCAAATCGTCGAGAAATCGCACCTAACCGGAGGTGACCTCGATCAGTGCCAGCGGGAACTGCTCGGCCAATTCCTGCACCGTGCACTCGTCGAACCCGCGGCTGTCGAACCGCCACTCCAGGCTCATCGTGGTCGCGCTGTCATGGCGGATGTGCAACGAGAGCGGATGTTCGCACTGACCGGCCCGGGGCCCCTCGCCGTAGGCGAAGGCGATGTCCGCAGGTGGGTGGTCCCCGTTGTCGACGACGGGCCGCGCCGCCGCGAGCAATTCGGGCCCCGACAGGCCACGATGCGACACGCACGGCACCCCGACGCGGCGGTATCCGGCGCGCTCGGGTCCAGTGACGACGTCGACGACCAGCACACCTTCACCGATGGTGCGGGCGACCGTCCGTCCCAGCGCAGCCAGCAGCAGCTCCTCGGCCGTGCAACCCATCGCGACCTGGGCTTCGTGCACCTCTGCGGCCAACACCTCGTCCAGCGAACTGGACACCGACGCCAGATCTGCGACAACGGGAGGCCCCGCGGTGCCGTAGTCGGCGATCCACGAGCTCGCGCCGTATGCATGGGGCAGGACGGAAACAGACATAGATGTAACGGTAGCCAGCGAGTCCCAAAAATGGGAGATCTGTGCCAGAACTCTGACATCGTTGTCAATTACGTCATTGCTGGCTTCGCCGCGGTTCGCTGTGACCAAGTCCGGGCACGGGGTCTATTGTGTTCTGATGCCGCGAACCGACGAGAACGGCAGGCAGCTCAAGGCCCTGCTCGACTATCTGCTGGACGGCGAGGTCGACGCCAAGGCCGTGTACAGCGCGCTGGGCGTGTCCAGCAGCACGTACTACCGGCGTGTGAAAGAAGCCGACTATCCGAATGCCGAGGAATTGCGGCAGGTGGCCGACCGCTTCCACCTCAGCTACCCCGACCTGCAGATCCGGTTCGGGCTGATGAGCCGCCAGGAAGTCTGGCACTACATGGAATCGTCGCCGGTGACGGTGGCACCGGCGGATACCACCACCCGGGTACGCCCGACCGTCCACCGCCCCAAGAGACTGTCCCAATTGACCCCGAGATCCGACGCACCCCCGCTGTGAGCAACCCGCACGTCAGCTGAAATCCGCAACACCGTCCGAGGCAGATCGTTATGTCCGTCGCCACACTCATCCTGATCACACTGGCCTGCATCCTGTGGAGCCTGTGGATCAGGAGGGTCACCTGGTCGTGCCGGTGGGAAGTGGCCGCCACTCTCAACATCGCGCTCCAGGGGCTGGCCGTGCTCCTGATGTCGCCCTGGGCCTCGGCAACCATCGGGCAGGTCCTGTACGAGCTGACGGGCAAGTGGAGTGTCGAGGACTACATCGGTCACGACTGCTACATCGTGGCGGCCTCGGCCATCGTGTACAACTCCCTGGGCCGACTCCAGGACGACAACGCCATGCAGCGCTCGTTCAAGCAGTACGTCGAGCGCCCGGCAACGATCTGCATCCCAGTCCTGCTGGCCACCTTCTCGATGGGCAACGGCGCCGCGGTGTACCGGGCCGACTTCTTCCAGGTGCCCACCGACTTCTGGCTCAGCGTGTACTGGATCATCCTGTGCGGCACCTTGATCTACCTGCTGGGCTACGGTGCCCGCGCCATGCTGATCCTCCGCAAGGATCCGCGGTCCCGGCGGATCGCCAACATCTATCTGTTCGCCTCGATCAGCGGCGTGCTCGCGTGTGCGACGCGGATCGTAACGTCGCTGGTTCCGGCGCTCCAACCCATCGAGAACGGCCGTCTGGTTTGGATTTTCGCCTGCGGCTGCGGTGCGATCTTCGCACTCGCGTCCGCGCATTCCTGGCGGATCAAGACGCGGTGGCTGTCCCCGAGCAATCGGTGAGGTCGAGGCGCACATCAATTCACTGTCCCCACGGCACCGCCCGCTGCCGTCCCGCACGCCCGTAGGATCGTAAAGTGCCGTCGCTGACAGAATCTACGAGCACGGCCGAACACTCCTCGCTGTTCGTCCGGCTCGGCTCAGTGATCGTGCGATGGCCGTGGCTCGTCATCGGAATCTGGTTGGCCGTCGCCGCCGCCCTGCCCCTGACATTCCCGTCGCTGACGCTGATGGTGCAGCAGCGTCCGGTCGCGATCCTGCCATCGCACGCGCCCGTCACCGTGGCCACCCGTGAGATGACCGAGGCGTTTCACGAATCCGGCTCCGAGAACGTGCTGTTGGTCGTGCTCAGCAACGACAAAGGCCTGGGCCCGGCCGATGAAGCGACGTACCGCAAGCTCGTCGACGATCTGCGCAAGAACCACACCGATGTCGTCATGCTGCAGGACTTCATCAGTGCCCCGCCCCTGCGCGAGTTCATGGCCAGCAAGGACGGCAAGGCCTGGATCCTGCCCGTAGGCATCGCGGGCGATGTCGGTTCGCCACAGTCATACGCGTCGTATACCCGGGTCGCCGACATCGTCAAGAACAGCGTGCAGGGCGCCTCGCTGACCGCGAGCCTCACCGGACCCGCCGCCACCGTCGCCGATCTCACCGACATCGGCGAACGCGACACGACCGCCATCGAGATCGCCACGATCGGGATGGTTCTGGTGATCCTGCTGTTGATCTACCGAAATCCGGTCACGATGCTGCTGCCCCTGCTCACCATCGGGGCCTCGCTGGTGACGGCCCAGTCGGTGATCGCGGGCCTGGCCTACCTGGGCATGGGCATCTCGAACCAGACCGTCGTGTTCCTGACCGCCATGATGGCCGGCGCCGGGACCGACTACGCCGTCTTCCTCATCAGCCGGTATCACGACTATCTGCGCGACGGTCTGGAATCCGACCGCGCGGTCGAACAGGCACTCGGCTCGATCGGCAAGGTCATCGCCGCATCCGCCGCCACGGTCGCCGTCACCTTCTTGGGCATGATGTTCGCTCAATTGGGCCTGTTCTCTACCGTCGGCACCGCACTCGCCGTCGCCATCGGCATCGCGTTGTTGGCCGCGTTGACGCTGTTGCCCGCCGTGATGGTGTTGGTCGGGCGTCGGGGTTGGATCGCCCCGCGCCGTGACCTCACGAGCCGGATCTGGCGACGATCCGGTATCCGCATCGTGCGCCGGCCATGGTCCCATCTGGCCGCCAGCCTGGTCGTCCTCGCGGCGCTGGCCAGTTGCGCGACCCTGGTCCAGTACAACTACGACGACCGCAAGGCGCTGCCCGCACACGCTGAGAGCTCGATGGGTTATGCGGCGCTGGAGGACCACTTCCCGATCAGCTCGGCCATTCCGCAGTACCTGATCGTCCAGTCCCCGAACGAGTTGCGTACACCCCAGGCACTGGCCGACCTGGAACAGATGGCCCAGCGGGTGAGCCAGCTTCCCGGGGTCGCGGTCGTGCGAGGTATCACCCGGCCGACGGGAGAATCGCTGCAGCAGGCACGACTGAGCTATCAGGCCGGCGAGGTCGGAACCAAGCTGAACGACGCGTCGACCCAGATCAACGGGCGCGCAAGCGATCTCAACCGGCTCACCGACGGTGCCGATACGTTGGCCACCAGCCTGCTCGATGTGCGCACACAGGTCACCCGCGGCGTGGCCGGAGCGCGGGGCCTGGTCGACGCCCTGGCGACAATGCAGAAGCAGGTCGGCGGCAACACGACGCTCCAGCAGATCGACAGCGCGGCAAAGCTGGTCAGCAGCATGCGGGCGCTCGGCGACTCGCTCGACACGAACTTCGCCGATCTGACCAACGGCATGCCGTGGATCGATCCGGTCCTGCGGGGATTGGACACCAGCCCGGTCTGTCTCACCGACCCGGCCTGTCTCGAGGCCCGCGGATCACTGCGCCGACTGGCTGCCGCCCGAACCGACGGTACCTTCGATCAGATCGCCGCCCTGGCACGGGATCTGCGGGCGACAGATTCCATGCAGACCCTCGAGGACACCGTCAAGAAGCTCAGCGCCACCATCGACACCGCGAGCAAGGCCATGCAATCCATGGGACTGGCCAACCCGGCCCAGGCGCGATCACAGCTCAACACCCTGCAAAGCGGCGCCGACAACCTCGCCGACGCCAGCAGGCAGATCGCCGACGGAGTCTCGCTACTGGTCTCCGAGACCAAGCGGGTGGGTTCGGGGCTCGACGAGGCGTCGGCATTCCTGCTCAACATGAAGACCGACGCCGCCAGCCCACCGATGTCCGGGTTCTACGTGCCCGCACAGATTCTGACCCAGGACGAATTCCGTAAGGCCGCAGCGACATTCATATCCCCGGATGGTCATACCGCGCGTTACCTGATCCAGACCGATATCAACCCGTTCGGCACCGAGGCGATGAACCTGGTCAATTCGATCGGCGACACCGCGCGGGGCGCCCTGCCAAACACCGCGCTCGAAGGGTCCTCGGTGTCTATCGCCGGATATCCGGCGATGCTGCGCGACACCCGCGACTTCTACAACCACGACATCCGGCTCATCATCGCGATCACCATCGCGGTCGTGCTACTGATCCTGGTCGTGCTGTTGCGTGCGTTCGTCGCGCCGCTCTACCTGATCGCCTCGGTGGTGATCTCCTACCTGTCGGCCCTGGGCATCGGTGTCGTGATGTTCCAGTATGTCCTTGGCCAACAGTTGCATTGGAGCGTGCCCGCACTGACCTTCATCGTGCTGGTGGCGGTCGGCGCCGATTACAACCTGCTGCTGATCTCCCGAATACGCGATGAGTCGCCCCACGGCGTGCGGTCGGGTGTGATCCGTACCGTCGGATCCACCGGCGGCGTGATCACCGCGGCCGGGCTGATCTTCGCGGCATCGATGTTCGGCCTGTTGTTCGCCAGCATCACCACGGTCGTGCAAGCCGGATTCGTCGTGGGCGTGGGGATTCTGCTGGACACGTTCCTGGTCCGCACCTTGACCGTGCCCGCCATCGCCACGCTGATGGGCACGGCGAACTGGTGGCCGTCGGATTTCGTCACACGTCAGCTCGACCGGGCGCGCAGTCGACTGAGGGTGGGGGTCAAGCAGGAAGCCGAGCCCGGCAACTGAGCCGAGCCCGGCAACGCTGAGCCGAGCCGCTAGCCGATCCCTGGGAACAGGTTCTTCACCTGTGCAGCCGCGTTGTCGATGTTGGCCTGATCAGTGGGGCTCACCTTGATGCCCTGCACCGCCTTGTCGATGTTCTCCTGGTCGGTGCGGCTCAACTTGATCGTGGGCTGCGACGCGGGAGCCTGCTGAGGCGGCAGTTCCGCCAGGCCGGCGCCGGCCTGCCGCAACCAATCCTCGACGTTGGCCCGGGCTACGGGATCGATACCGGTAGCCGGGGCACCCGGGTAGTCGTTACGCGAGTATCCGGCGTCCACCATGGGTCGCACCACACCGTCGAGCTGGTCGACCAGTTCGTTGGGAACTCCGAGATCGCGAAGGGGTCTGGTCAGGGGCAGGAGTTGGGTCGGCAGGAAATACGCCGTTTGCGTCGCGCCCTTGGAGTTGACCGTGACGAAGATGTTCTGCGGCGGCACCTCCTCACGGGTGGAGTACGACGTCTCGGTGTGCAGATACTCCAGCGCGACAAGTGAATTCGCGAGCGCCAGGAAGTTGTCCGGCCGATCGGGGAAGTCGGCGATGAAATCGTATTCACCCACCACCAAGGTGGTGTCGTACTGGCTCTCCACCGGTCCGCGCACGGTGTAGTCGATCAGCGGCACGTACGTTCCCGGCGTCAGCGACGACAGGACCGAATGGCTGAACGGTGTCACCGACTGCGGGGGCCCGAACAGTGTGAAGGACACGCCCTCTGGGGCGCGCGCACCGGGATCCTGCGACAGGCGCGCCAGCGCCTCGCTGAGCACCAGCGCGCCCTCGGAGTTGCCGACCACCACGGTCTGGCCGGGTGTGTTCTGCAGCGCGGTCTTCAGGTTGCGGGCACCGATGTCCACCGAGTCGCCCACGCTGTCGGTCGAGATGTCGTTGCCGGGCCACAACTTGTCCGGCAGCCGGCCGTATACCATCCCGGCGGGATACTCGACGATGCGCCGGTTCGCATTCGGGTAGTAACCGCGGCCCACCTTGTTGGTGATCTGGTCCCACGGAATGCCGGGGCCGCGGGCGCCGCCGAAGATCAGCGCGGACTCGGCGGACGCGGTTCCGGCGCCGAACACCGTTCCCGCGGCGACGAGGCCGACGGCGAAGGTTCCGGCCAGCAGGCCTTGCGGCACGCGGCGGACGGCATCGCGACGCCGACGTCCTCTGTTGGCTCCAGGCATCCTGCCGTCTCCCTTCTGAGCACCGCCCGTCGACGGTGTCATGCTGCCGCTCATATCCCCAGCAGGCCGATCGTGATGAACAAAGCACCTGCCGCAGTGAGGATCATCGCTACGTCGCGCCGCGTGCACGAACGGATCCAGGTGTGCACGCGGGTCATCCACACCAGCGTACGTTGCGGCGCGATCAGGTAACTCAGGAGTGGGATCTCCACGAGTGCAAACGCCACCAGGTTGAACGCGATCACCGCACCCACCTGTGTGCCGGGTGCGACACCGGAGGCGTGTATGACGGCCAGCGCCGCCAGGTAGTCGACTGACGGCAGTGCGATACCCAGTCCGCTGACGCCGGCCACCCACAGCGAATTGCCTTGCATGACCGCACGTATCCGGTCTCGCAGACCGACACGCGGCGCCGCGATGGCCACCTGGCCGGAGCCGGATTCCTCCGGCTCCGCCTCCGCCTTTTGCGCCCGCCGTGAACCCACGTTGGCGGCCACCAACACGGCGGCGACCAAGGCGAGGATGCCGATCCCGATCTGCATCCGCGGCACCGTGAGCGTGCCCGCGGCCAGCGGTGCGGCGTCGAGGACCAGCAACGCCGTCCCGCCGACCACCAGGCCCATGAGGAACCCGCCGCACAGGAATGCCAGCAACTGGTGCACCGGCCGGGGCCGGTTCAGCATCAGCACGGTCAGCCCGATCCGTACCGGTTCGAGGCTGACCGCGATGGCCATCAGCAAAAGGGTTGCCCACATGGTGGTTTCAGCGCTTCGGTTCAGCCCCGATCAGGCGTCCAACCTCGCAAACTCCTGCCGGCGGTACAGCTCGGCACTCGCCTGACGACGGACCTTGCCGCTGGTGGTGATCGGGAGCGAGCCGGGGGCCACGAGTGCCAGGTCGGCGGGGTTGAGGCCGTGCGCCGTCGAGATGGCGGAGATCACTTCGCGTTTCATCAACGTGAGACGCTCGGACAGGGCCTCCGGGCTTTCGTCGGAACGCTTCTTCACCTCGATGACCGCGACGAGCTTCTCCTCCTCTTCGTGGTTCACCGCAATCGCAGCGACGCGCCCACGGGAGATCGCCGAGACCGTGGCCTCGATGTCGTCCGGGTAGTGGTTGCGTCCGCGGACGATCAGCAGATCCTTGACCCGTCCGATGATGAACAACTCGCCTTCGGAGATGAAGCCCAGATCGCCGGTCCGCAGCCATGTTCCGTCGGGTGCGCCCTCGATCGTCGCCCCGAAGGTCTCCTGCGTCTCGGCGGGCCGATTCCAGTATCCGGCCGCGATGTTCTCGCCCTGTGCCCAGATCTCACCGATCATCCCGGCGGGCATCTCGGTGTGGGACTCCGTGTCGACGATCCGAACGGCCGGGCTCTGCGGTGTCCCGTAGCTGATCAGTGCGGTTCCGCTGGCACACCGCTCGGCGTGCCCGGCGGCCAGTTTCTCGGGCTCGAAGTGGGCCACCACCGGCGGCTTGCCCGGCTCGCGCGTCGCGACATACAGCGTGGCCTCGGCCAGACCATAGGACGGACGAATCACCTTGCCCTGCAGATTGAACGCGGCGAACCGCTTGGTGAAGCGTTCGACGGTCGCATGGTGAACGCGCTCGGCGCCGCTGATGATGCTCAGCACGTTGCCCAGGTCGCAACCCGCCATATCGTCATCGGTGGTCTTGGCCGAAGCAAGGTCGAAGGCGAAGTTGGGTCCCGCGGTCAGGCCGGTGGTCACGCTGCCGAGCTGTTGCATCCAGCGTGCCGGTCGGGCCAGGAACGCCAACGGACTCATCATCACGGTGCGCCATCCACCCAGGATCGGCGCCACGATGCCCGCCATCATCCCCATGTCGTGGTACAGCGGCAGCCACGTGACGACGGTCGTGTCGGCCGGCGGCACACGGTTGTAGTCCGGATAGAAGCTGGCCATCATCTGCTCGAAGTTGGCCGTCAGGTTGCGATTCGAGACCATCACGCCCGCGGGAGTCCGCGTCGAGCCCGACGTGTACTGGAGGTAGGCGGTCTCGGGGGCGGCTTCGCGCCTCAGCCGTACCGCCTTGCGGGAATCCAGGTCGAGCTTGTCGACCTCGAGCACGACGGGCGCCGGCTTGCCGTCCTGTGCCACGGCATACGGGGTCACCGTCTCGGAAATGGCGGACGTCGTGAGGATGACCGTGGGCGCCGCGTCACGCAGGACCGCGGTGACCCGCTCGTCGTGGGCGCCGATCATCGGTGTCGACAGCGGGACGCAGACCACGCCGGCTTCCAGTGAAGCCAGGAAGGCGACGATGTAGTCCAGGCTCTGGGGTGCGAGCACCACCGCGCGGTCCCCCGATGCGGCGTGGGTCTGCAGTTCCCCCGCCAGGTTCCGGATGCGTCGGTAGAGCTGACCCCAGGTCAGGGTCTCCTCAATGCCGTCCCAGTCGCGTTCGTAATCGACGAAGGTGTAGGCGATGTCATTGGGCTGCATGCTCGCCCGCTCACGCAACACGCCGTTGAGTGTCGACTCAGCCATCGAGTGTGCCTTCCTGTTCTGACTTCATTCCGCGGCTCACCTGCGCGACCCTGCGCTGAGGCTTTCCAGCACCCGTGCACACGTCGACTTCAGCACCTTGACGTACCGGCCGACCGATTCATGTGCCTCGGGATTGTTCGGATAGACCACCGAAACCGCCGTGCGGTCCTTCAATCGCACCAGGAACACCGTCATCTGGTACGAGTACACGCCGTCGCTGAACATGCCGATCCGCATTGATTCCAACTCGGTGGTGAGCAGCACCGACAACGGAGCCGCCCCGGCATCCAGGAAGTTGATCACCTGGAAATTCGGCCTCGGCCACTCTAATTCGGGTCGCAATTCGAGCACCCGATAGAACGGGACGTCGACGAGCTGATGTCCGGCGTCGAAGGATTGCTGTGCCGCAACGGCCGATTCGGCAAACGACCTACCGGCGATCGGAACGGTGATCGGGACCAGTCCGGTGAACCAGCCCATCGTCATCAGGTCGGCAGTGGTCTTGCGGGTATCGCTCGGAGTCAGCCCGTAGTAGGTATCTGCTCCGGTCAGTTCATGCTCGGCCATCCCGGTGCAGGCGAGCATGCCACCGATGAAGCGGGCCCCGGCTGCGACGCATGCCGATTCGAAATTGGCCGTCTGCTCCTCGTCCATGAGGGTCTCGACCCACATCTCCGCGCCACACGGCTCGAGCGGATCTCCCAGAGGCAGTGGGAAGTCCGGCAGACTGCCGTTGTTGCTGGTCGCGAAGTCGGCCCACGCCTTGACTTCCGGTGAGTCCGGCGTCAAGGAACCGAGCAGTTCCTTCTGGCGCATGCAGAAGGCGTCGTAACTGCCTGCCTCCGGAAGTGCCAGCGGCGCGCCACCACTGACGAGGGTGGTGTACATCGCATGGAACTCCATGAGCGTGACACCTGCGAAGGTCGCATCCATGTGCAGGTGGTCGATGCTCACATAGATCGTGAACCGATCCGGGTACTGGACGATGCCGTAGGTGAAGCAGTCCCAGTGCAGCGGATCCGGTGTCGACAGCGTCAGCTGACGCAGTTCCTCCGACGTGAGCTCACCGTGCCGGGTGGGCACGAACTTGATGTCGGCCGGATTGGGCATCGTGTGCCGCACGATGTTGTCGAGATCGTGGTACTCGAACCAGCTACGGAACGTGTCATGCCTGCGCACATGGGCATTGACCACGTACGTCATCGCCCTGATGTCGCATTGTCCTGGAATGTCACACGTGACGATCACCAGACGGGAGTAGTCCAGGCCTTTGGCTCGCTGATCGACGAACCCTCGCAGGTGCTGGGCCTGCATGTAGCTGACCGGCACGTCACTGACGGGCGCTTCAGCCGACTTGGCGCACGACGCCGGCGAGGCTCGCCAGGAAACGGCAGAACCGGGCGGTGCTTCCCATTCTTCGACCGAACCGATCGAAACGGACCCTAACTGCAACGTGACTCCTCTGTAAACTCAACCGAATTCGGCATCACGCCGTCGGTGTCAGCTCCGTGTCGGCATTGGCGACCAACTTCTCGCACAACTTGTCGGCGAGCCCGCGGACGGTGGTGATGTCCGCCGGGCTGATCCGCACCCCGGTTTCGGTCTCGATCCTGGTCCGTACCTCGAGGTTGCCCAGTGAGTCGATACCGTATTCGGCCAGCGGACGATCCGGGTCGATCGAACGACGCAGCAGCACGCTGATCTGATCGGAGACCAGACGGCGCAACCGCGAAGGCCATTCGTCCTGCGGACTGCCGTACAACTCGGTGAGGAATCCGCTGGCGTCGGAATCCCCGGAATTCGCGGGACGGAACGACTCGGCGAACGGGACCCGCTTGGCGAAGTCTGCGAGCCAGGACACTCCCACGATCGGCGTGTAGCCGGCGTAGCCACGGTTGTGCCGCAGCATCGTCTCGAACGCGTGGGCGCCTTCGTCGGGCGCGATCGCCGAATCAGAGGCCTCGGCAAAACCGGCGCCCTTGCCGATCTCGGTCCACGCACCCCAGGCGATGGCGCTCGACGGCAGTCCCGCATTTCGCCGCCACTGGGTGAATCCGTCCAACCAGCTGTTGGCGGCGGCGTACGCACCCTGCCCCGGTGAGCCCACGAGGGCGGCC
This sequence comes from Mycolicibacterium peregrinum, assembly GCF_002102345.1. Taxonomy (GTDB): domain Bacteria; phylum Actinomycetota; class Actinomycetes; order Mycobacteriales; family Mycobacteriaceae; genus Mycobacterium; species Mycobacterium peregrinum. The sequence goes on along the minus strand of NZ_LQPP01000015.1, from coordinate 210,908 downwards.
GCCGACGAGAAGCAGCAGAACCAGTCCAGCGACGCCGACCGCGTCGCGTCGTGAAGGTTCCACGCGCCCACAGCCTTTGGCGTCCAATCTCGGGCCACCAGGTCATCGGTGATGTTGGTCAGCGTGGCGTCTTCGACGACCGCCGCCGCGTGCAGGACACCACGCAGTGCCAGTCCGGTGGCCGTCGCCGCCGACACCAGCGCCGCGGCAGTGGCGGGATCGGCGATGTCGCCGGTGACCACCTCTACCTCGGTACCGAGGCCGCGGATCCGGTCGAGCTCGACCAGTGCTTCGGCGGACGGCTGGGACCTGGCGTTGAGCACGATCCGGCCGCAACCAGCCGACGCCATCTTGTCGGCGAGGAACCGTCCGAGGCCGCCGAGGCCGCCGGTGATGACATAAGCCCCGTCGGCACGGAACACCGGTGCGTGCTCGGGCGGCACCACCGCCGTATCGGAACCCGACTCCGGGATCTTCACGACGAGCTTGCCGGTGTGCCCGGCCGCATCCATCAGTTCCATCGCCCCGGCCCATGCGGTCAGCGGATAGGTGCTGATCTCCGGCAGCGGTAGCGCGCCTTCGGCGAGCTTGCCGAACACCGTCTGCAGCAGTCGGCGGACGACGTCGGGTCGACGCTGGCTCAGCGACGACAGATCGACCGCGTGGAACGACAGGCCGTCTCGGATCATCGCCGGCGTGAGGGTGGCGTCACCGCGAAGGTCGGCGACTCCGGTCTCGACGAACCGACCGCCGAAGGCGAGTAGTTCCAGTCCGGCACGCTGCCCTGACCCGGTCAGCGAATTGAGCACGACGTCGACACCGTATCCGTTGGTATCGCGGCGGATCTCGTCGGCGAAGCTCAGTGTGCGCGAGTCGTAGACGTACTTGATGCCCATGTCGCGCAACAGTTGCCGACGCTCGGGACTGCCCGCGGTGGCGAACACCTCGGCTCCGCACTCGCGTGCGACCGCGATGGCTGCCAGGCCGAGGCCGCCGGTTGCCGAATGGATCAGCACCTTGTCCTGTGCCGATATCCTCGCCAGCTCCCGCAGGGCGTACCACGCGGTGGCATGCGCGGTGGGCACCGCGGCGGCACTGTCCATCGCCAGCTCATCGGGCAGCGCGACGGCCAGGTCGGACGCGCACGTGACGAACGTGCCCCAGCACCCGGTCGCCGCGACCCCGGCCACCCGATCGCCGACCTTGTGGTCGGTGACGTCGGGTCCGACGGCCGTGACGACACCTGCGAAATCGCGGCCCAGTGCTGCGGACTGCTCGGCGAGACCGGGATACCGGCCCGAGGCCGCCAGAACGTCGACGAAATTCAGGCTCGACGCGCGGACCCTCACCTCGATGCAGCCGCTCTCGGGTGCCGGCCGCTCAAAGGTGGTCAGCTCCAGCGAACCGAAGTCCCCTGGGGTCCGGATGCTCAGGCGCACCGCATCGGTGGACAGGTCCACGGTGGTGGACAGCCGCTCGTCGGCAGCCAAGGGGCTGGCCCCCAGCCGGGCGGTGTACCACCGACCGTCGCGCCAGGCGGTCTCGTCCTCGGGGCTGCCGGCGAGCAGTTGGCGGGCAATGTCCTTGGGATCGGTGCGCTCGTCCACGTCGATCTGCGTCGCGTGCAGTTGCGGCTGCTCGTTTCCGATCACCCGGACCAGTCCGCGCAGCCCCACCTGATCGAGGTTGAGCGCGTCGCCGGGCAGCACCGACTGCGCGCCCCGAGTGACGAGGTGGAGTCGGGGAGCCTGATCGTCGACATCGATCAGTTCTTGCACGATGTGAACCACCCGCTGGACCAGTCCCAGGCCCCGAGACGCCGACTCCCGGTCCCCCGTTGCCGCGGCGCCGGCCAGGACCAGGACGACGTCACTGTAGGTCTCGGCACCGAGGTGGTTGCGCAGCGATTCGGCGTTGGCGGTCTGGTTCGCCCCTTCGGGCCAGACCACTGTCGACACGTCACCGAGATCGGGTTCGAGCGCGTCGGCCAACTCCGTGGTCAGCAGATCCGAACCGTCGGACGTGATCAACAACCACTTGCCCGTGCCGGCTGTCCGGGCCTCGGGCAGTTCCTGCTCGTGCCACTCGACGGCCAGCAGGCGCTCGTTGAAGATGCGTTCCCGCTGACCGCTTTCGGTCATGCCGGTGCCCAGCCGTAGACCACGAACGACGAGCAGGACCTCACCGTCCTCGTCGAGCAGATCGAGATCGGCTTCCACGCTGGTGGCGTCGGCGCTGGTGACCTGCAGCAGGCAGTAATGCGCCGAACGGGTCGACCCGGACGCGCGCAGGCTTCGCACGCCCAGTGGGAGCAGCAGACCGCCCGGGTCCTCGCCTTCGGCGTACGCCGCCACCGACTGGAAGCACACGTCGAGCAGGGCCGGGTGGATCTGGTAGGCCCCCTGCTGGGACCGGATCGCGCTTGGCAGTGCCACCTCGGCCAGCACACTGGTGACGGGACCGTCTGCGGTGAATGCCGCCGCAAGGCCGGAGAACGCCGGCCCGTACTGAATACCTTTGTCCCCGAACCATTTACGCAGCGCATCGCCCTCGACACGTCGAGGGTGGGCCGCCTTGAGTTCGGTCAGATCGAGTCGAGTCGGCGCCTCTGAGAGCTCCGCCTCGACGATCACCGCCGCGGCACGCCGGATCTGTTCGCCGTCGCCGGCTGTCTCGACCAGGAACTGCACTGCCCCCTCGGGGGTCACCTTCGCCTCGGCCGAGACCACGGTCTCGGCGTCGAGCAGCAGCATCTGCTCGAAGGCGATGTCGCGTACCTCGCAGGCATCGCCCAACAGCGAGCGACCGGCGACCAACGCCATCTCGCAGTACGCGGCGCCCGGAAGCGCGGCCACGTTGTGAACCTGATGGTCGCCCAGCCACGGCTGAGCATCGACACCGACATCGGCCTGCCAGACGTGTCGCTCGGGATCCTCGGGAAGTACGACATGCGCACCCAACAGCGGATGGACATTGAGCAGATGTCCGCCTCCGGGAACATGCTCGCGAGCGTCCCGGCTGACGGTCAGAGGCAGACGAGTCCAGGTGGGCAGGGGTGAGTCGGCGAGGGTGCCCGCCGGGTACAGCGTCCCGAAGTCGACTGCGGCGCCTGCGCTGTGCAGGTCACCGACGTACTGCAGCAGCCCGGTGGGCATGTCGGTCTCGCGTCGCATGCTCGGCAGTGCCGCGATGTTGATGTCCAGGCTGCGGGCGACCTGATGGGCTGGGTGAACCAGCAGCGGGTGCGGAGAAAGCTCACCGAACACGCGGTAGCCGTCCTCGAGGGCGGCCTGCACCGCAGCCGAGAACCGCACGGCGTGGCGCAGGTTGTCGACCCAGTAGTCGGCATCGGTGTAGGGCTCGTCGCGGGGGTCGTACGACGTCGACGAGTAGTACGGAACCGTCGGTGTGAGCGGGGTCAGATCACCAAGTACCTCGGCGAGTTCGTCGAGGATCGGATCGACCTGCGGCGAGTGCGACGCGACGTCGACCGCGACCTCGCGGGCCATGATGTCCCGCTGTTCCCAGTCTGCGACGAGTTCCCGGATGCGTTCGGTGGTCCCGCCGACGACGGTGGACTTCGGCGAGGCGATCACCGAGATCACCACGTCGGTGATGCCTCGGGCGGCGAGCTCGGACAGCACATGTTGCGCGGGCAGTTCGACCGAGGCCATGGCGCCCGAACCCGAGATCCGGGTCATCAGGGTCGACCGCCGGCAGATCACCCGCACGGCGTCCTGCAGCGACAACGCTCCCGCGACCACGGCGGCTGCGGCCTCGCCCATCGAATGGCCGATCACCGCTCCGGGCTGCACTCCCCTGGACTTCAGTGCGGCAGCGAGCGCGACCTGCATCGCGAATATCGTCGGCTGCACCCGGTTGATGCCCTGGACCGGCTCCGAATCCGAAATTGCCTCGGTCACAGAGAAACCCGACTCTGCGGCGATGAGCGGTTCCAGTTCGGCGATCGCCGCCGCGAAGGCAGGCTCGGTGGCAAGAAGCTGCGCACCCATCCCCGCCCACTGCGAACCCTGCCCGGAGAACAACCACACCGGTCCGCGCTCGCCGGTTCCGACGGCCGGCTCGTAAACCGCGTCGCCCTCGGCGACCTCCCGCAGCGCTGCCCCGAGTTCTTCTGCGGTCGCCGCCGTCACCGTCGTGCGGAACGGCCGGTGAGCGCGGCGCCTCGTCAGCGTGTAGGCCAGATCCGGCAAGGGCTGGTCACCGGCCTCGTGGATCAGCCAGTTGGCCAGCCGGCCTGCGGTCCGCCGCAGCTCGTCGGCCGAGGTGGACGACACCGGGAACATCATCGGCTCGCCGTCACCGCCCGACGCAACGGCGGGCTCGTACCCGGCAGCGGGCGCTTGCTCGAGCACCGCGTGCACGTTGGTACCGGACAACCCATAGGACGACACGGCCGCGCGCCGCGGGTGTTCCCCGGCAACCGGCCACGACATCAGTTCGGTCGGGACTACCAGCGAGCTGTTGAGCCGGGCCATCGCCTCGGGCAACTCGGTGAAATGCAGGTTGGCCGGAACGGCGCCGTGCTGCAGGGCGAGTACCGCCTTGATCAGACCGATCGCTCCGGACGCCGACTGTGCGTGCCCGATGTTGGTCTTCACCGACCCGAGTGCGCACGGGCCGTCCGTGCCGTACACCGCCGCCAAACTGGCGTACTCGATGGGGTCGCCGACCGGCGTTCCGGTTCCGTGGGCCTCGATCATTCCGACGGTCACCGGATCGACCGCTCCGGCGGCCAGCGCCGCGCGATAGACCGCGCTCTGCGACTCTTGCGACGGGGTCGCGATGTTGATCGTGTGGCCGTCCTGGTTGGCCGCGGTGCCGCGGATCACGGCGAGCACCCGGTCACCGTCACGCTCGGCGTCGGCAAGACGCTTCAACAGCACCATGGCGACGCCTTCGCCCGAGACGAACCCGTCGGCGCCGACGTCGAACGCGTGGCAGCGGCCGGTGGGCGACAGCATTCCCTGCGCCGAGCCGGCCACCATCTTCTTCGGATCGAGCAGGAGGGAGGCGCCGCCGGCCAGGGCCAGGTCGCTCTCCGATTCGTGCAAGCTCCGGCACGCCATGTGGATGGCCAGCAGGCCCGAAGAGCAGGCCGAGTCGACCGTCAGCGCGGGTCCGTGTACGCCCAGTGCGTAGGCGACACGGCCCGACGCCAGACTGAAGTTCGTTCCGGCGAAGCCGTAGGCGCCATCCAGCGCGTCCGCCTCGGCAGCGACCATCTGATAGTCGTTGTGCGTCATCCCGAGGAAGACGCCGGTCAGCGATCCGGCGATGTCGCCGGGAGCCCGACCCGCGTGCTCGAGGGCCTCCCAGGACGTCTCGAGCAGGAGTCGGTGCTGCGGGTCGATGGACGGCGCCTCACGCTCCCCGTAACCGAAGAAGTCCGCGTCGAATCCTGATACGTCGTCGAGGAACGCACCCCACTTGGACACCGAACGACCAGGCACTCCGGGCTCCGGGTCGTAGTATTCGTCAGCGTCCCAGCGATCCAGCGGGACCTTGGTGACGAGGTCGTCTCGCCGCAGAAGTGCCTGCCAGAACGCGGCCGGTGAGTCGATCCCTCCGGGCAGACGGCAGCCCATGCCGATTACGGCAATCGGGGTGACTGGTGTCTCGGCCAAGTTGGCTCACCTCTCTCGATGCGATCGAATCAGCAAAGCGTCGATCAACATACTTAGAACGCGGAAAAGAATGTGCGCTACGTCGCCCTCGACGCACGGTACCGAATCCCCGTATCCGGTACGAGTCGTTGCCAACGCGGGTCCGTAGCCTAGCGCGTGGACCAACTGGATGTTGGAAACACCCGATCGCAAAATCGTTCAGACGTTCGCTGAACCAACCAATTCTTGAGAAATGGCAGCACCGGCCAATTTCATCAGCGAGGCACCGGACCCGGATCGGCCACACCTGCCTGAGTTCACCAAACCAGCTGTGCGTCAACCTCTTTGAGTCCTCGATGCCGCACCACCACGGCACGGGGGAAATTATCCCGCTAACTAATCCCGAGCTGATTTAAGGCACGAAGAGACACTTTCACAGGTTGTCCATAGTTTGAAAACGGCGTTCGGTCCACCACTCACAGTTAATTCATAGGTCGTCTGCCAATAGTTAGCTGGCCACCGGCACGCAAACTATGGGATCCGTAGTTGAACCGAATTCATGTTCTATGCGATAGGCACGCGATAATGGTACGAATGTGTACCCAGTTCACGCATCAGCTAATGGTCATCATTGACTATGCAACGTCACAACCAGCATGGATCATCGCGGACCGGGAAACTGTCGCAACACAGGAGACGTCGACGTACCAAATTCCGGCGCCAAGTCAGGCTGACTGAGATCCAGCCCACGCCGCACTCGAATGCGTGACAGAAACCACAATCTGTCTACCGAGGCAAATCTGCCGAGGTTAACGGTGGACATGCGCTGCACCTGCGGGATGGGCATCCCAGATATGGGACATAATGTGATGTATATCACTGCAGGTAGAAGCGGTACGCCGCCGTTCCTGTCCCGCGCTCTACCCTCCGCAACGAAAGGAGCCGACCTGCTGGTTGCAACAGATCGGCTCCGGTGTCGGGTGAACTATCCCGCGACGGGTTTGGACAACTCGTACGGGGCCGCGCCGAGGTTCGGCACCGCCTCGAATCCCCGCTCGCGGGCACGGGCCACGTCCTTGCGAATCAGGGCATTCAGCCCGACGAAGGCGGCCATGTCCAACACCATCGGAGTCAGCAGACGGTTGTGCACGAACCCGATCGCCAGCCCGCTGGCCGGGTCCGCCCAGCCGACCGACCCGCCGAGCCCGACATGACCGAATCCGGGCATGATCCCGAACGGCACCGAGTGATAACCGAGATGGAAGCCGAGCGGCACCCCGAGATTGCGGTCGGGGCGGATACCGGCCGGACCGGCCAGACCGGCAACGATGCTCTCGGACAGGTAGTCCGCGCCACCGAAGCGGCCATGGTTGGCGATTGCACCGTACATTCTGGCCAGGCCACGGGCCGTGGCGACACCGTTGACGGCGGGTGCCTCGGCATCGAGAAACGGCGTGTCCCCCTGAACGAGCGACATCACGCCGGGAAAGTACATCGAACCGAAAGCGCCAGAGAAGTTCAGCGCCGCGATCCGCGGTGCCATGAAGTCGAAAACCTGGTTGGGCCACCGTCGTTGCGGAACCAGAATCTGTGCGGCCCGGGTCGGGGCTTCGACCGGCGGCCGCCCCAGATGCAGGCCATCGGTGCCCAACGGCTCTGCCAACTCGATGCGGAACAGCTCGCGCATGCTCTGCCCCGTCACCGCGCGAGCCAGACCCGACAACAGCCAGCCATAGGTGAGCGCGTGATAGGCGGGCTTGCCGAACAGAAGTGAGTTCACCGGCGCCGCCGCGACCCTGCCTTCCATCACCCGGTGATCCAACAGATCGGATTTGCTGACGCCGTTGAGCTGAGACAGCCCCGCCTCGTGCGCCATCACCTGTCGCACCGTGACCGCGGATTTGCCATTGGCCCCAAATTCAGGCCAATACTCGCTCACCGGGCCGGCGTAATCGATCAAACCACGATCGACGAGCCGATGGATGACCGTCGAGGCCATGCCCTTCGTCGCGGAGAACACCATCGCGCCCGTGTCGGCCGTCCAGTGGCGAGTACCGTCACGGTCCGAATAGCCGGTCCAGACGTCGACCACCGGTTGGCCGTCTTGGAGGATCACCAGTGCCCCGCCGCCGTACTTCCGGCCTGGGAACAGCTTCGAGAACCCGCGGACCGTGCAGGAGAAGTTCCTGTCCGCCGCGCCTTGGACGCCGTGTGGAAGCGCCTCGTCGCGCTCCCCGTTGTGATCGGTCACACACTTGAATTTACCTGGCCCCCCGGCAAATTCCACAGGCGTTACCTACCTGTTAGCCGCAGCCCCGCCACCGGGTCAGGAACTCGGCTTGTCATCCACCTTGAAGTCGATCTTGACCTTCTCGGATTCGACGTTCTTGACCGTAGCCGTAACGCCGTACTTGGTGCCGTTCTTGTCGGTCAGCACACAATGCTGGGTCGTTCCCACCTTGCCGATGATGCCGTCATCGCAGGTCACAGACTTGGCCTTGCGCTTCGCCGCGGCTTCCAGGTTCTCCTTCGCCATGGTTTGCAGCTTGGACTTGGCCACGGTGGGCGCTGGGGCAGTCGATCCGCCGCCGCCGCAGCCGGTCAGGGCTGCACCGCTGACCATCGCGGCAGCCACGAGCACACGCAGTTTCGCCTTCACGTCCCTCATCTCCGGTTCAACCCAGCCTTTCACTGTCATCCGGCCGCGTCGAGAATTTCCTGCGCGGCCAGGGCCGGCGTCAGTTCGCCCTCGCGCACCCGGCGCTCCACCTCGTCGCGGATACCGCGGACACCAGGATGCGACATCACGCGGTCCAACACGGTGTCTCGCACCATCGACCAGGTCCAGTCCACCTGCTGCGCGCGTCGACGGGCCTCGAACTCCCCAGCCTCGGTCAGCACCTGACGATGCTTGAGCACTGTCTCCCAGAGTTCGGTCAGCCCGTGGCCTTCGATCGCGCTCATCGTGAGAACCGGTGGCCGCCATAGCGTTTCACGGGGATAAATGAGGCGAATGGCACCCGTCAGTTCGCGGGCGGCCGCCTTGGCCTCGATCGCGTGCTCGCCGTCGGCCTTGTTCACGACGATGACGTCGGCCAGCTCCAGCACACCCTTCTTGATGCCCTGCAACTGGTCACCCGTGCGGGCCAGCGTGAGGAACACGAACGTGTCGACCATGTTCGACACGGTGACCTCGGACTGCCCCACCCCCACAGTCTCGACCAGGATGACGTCGTAGCCGGCAGCCTCGAGCAGAACGATGGTCTCGCGGGTGGCCTTGGCCACCCCACCGAGCGTCCCGGACGTCGGCGAGGGCCGGATGTAGGCGTCGGGATGAACCGCCAGTTTGGCCATCCGGGTCTTGTCTCCCAGGATCGAGCCACCGGTCCGGGTCGACGACGGATCTACGGCCAGGACCGCCACCCGGTGGCCGGCCTCGATGAGGTACATGCCGAGGGCTTCGATCGTCGTCGACTTGCCGACGCCGGGAACGCCGGTGATGCCGATGTGTTGAGCTTTGCCCGCCTCGGGCATCAACTCCAGCAGCAACTGCTGAGCCTGGTCACGATGGTCGGCCCGGGTGGATTCCACCATCGTGATGGCGCGCGCCAGGGCAGCTCGGTCGCCGCCCCGGATGGCCTCCGCCAGTTCCTGCACCGAGAGCGCCATTGCTAGCTCAGCTGGTAACCGAGCCGGTCTGCCAGCTTCTGCAGCAGGCCGATGGCCGCATCGGCGATCACGGTGCCAGGCGGGAAGATCGCGTTGGCCCCGGCATCGTAGAGCTCGTCGAAGTCCCCGGGCGGGATGACCCCGCCGACGACGATCATGATGTCGGGCCGGCCCACCTCGGCCAGCGCGTCACGCAGCGCGGGCACCAGGGTGAGGTGCCCCGCGGCCAGTGACGACACCCCGACCACATGCACGTCGTTGTCGGCGGCCTGACGGGCCACCTCCTCCGGGGTCGAGAACAGCGAGCCCACGTCGACGTCGAAACCGATGTCGGCGAACGCCGTTGCGATCACCTTCTGCCCACGGTCGTGACCGTCCTGGCCCATCTTGGCCACCAGGATGCGGGGCCGACGACCGTCGGCCTCGGCGAACTTGGTCACGAGCTCGGTTGCGGTAGCGATGTTGCTGCCCTTCCCCACCTCGTCGCGGTAGACGCCCGAAATGGTACGGATCTCGGCCTGGTGCCGCCCGTACACCTTCTCCAGAGCGTCGGAGATTTCGCCGAGCGTGGCCTTGGCACGGGCTGCGTTGATGGCCAGGGCCAACAGGTTGTTGCCCAGCCCGTCCTCGCCGGCGGACCCGGTCGCCTCGGCGGCGCGGGTCAGCTCGGCCAACGCGGCCTGGGTCGCCGACTCGTCGCGGTCGGCCCGCAGCTGCTGCAGTTTGGCCAGCTGTTCGGCCCGCACCCGGCTGTTCTCGACCTTGAGGACCTCGATCTCCTGGTCCTCTTCCACCTGGTACTTGTTCACGCCGATCAGCGGCTGGGCACCGGAGTCGATCCGCGCCTGGGTCCGGGCCGCGGCCTCTTCGATGCGAAGCTTCGGGATGCCGTCGCTGATGGCCTGCGCCATGCCGCCGTGCTCGTTCACCTCGTGGATGTGGGCACGCGCCTTGTCGGCCAACTGATGCGTGAGCCACTCGACGTAGTACGAACCGCCCCACGGGTCGATCGGCCGGGTGGTCCCCGACTCCTGCTGCAGCAACAGCTGGGTGTTGCGGGCGATCCGCGCGGAGAAGTCGGTGGGCAGCGCGAGCGCCTCGTCCAGGGCGTTGGTGTGCAGCGACTGGGTGTGCCCCTGCGTGGCCGCCATCGCCTCGATGCAGGTTCTGGCGACGTTGTTGAACACGTCCTGCGCGGTCAGCGACCAGCCCGAGGTCTGCGAATGGGTGCGCAGCGACAGCGACTTGTCGTTCTTCGGGTCGAACTGGGCCACCAGCTCGCTCCACAGCAGGCGGCCGGCCCGCAGCTTGGCCACCTCCATGAAGAAGTTCATGCCGATGCCCCAGAAGAAGCTCAGCCGCGGCGCGAACTTGTCGATGTCCAGCCCGGCATCGAGGCCGGCCTTGATGTACTCGACACCGTCGGCCAGCGTGTAGGCCAGCTCCAGATCGGCTGTCGCCCCGGCCTCTTGGATGTGGTAGCCCGAGATGGAGATCGAGTTGAACTTGGGCATCTTGGCGCTGGTAAAGGCGAAGATGTCCGAGATGATCCGCATCGACGGCGCAGGCGGATAGATGTAGGTGTTGCGGACCATGAACTCTTTGAGGATGTCGTTCTGGATGGTCCCGGCCAGCTTCTCCGGCGGCACCCCCTGCTCCTCGGCCGCGACGACGTAGAGCGCCAGGATCGGCAGCACCGCGCCGTTCATCGTCATCGACACGCTGACTGTCGACAGGTCGATGCCATCGAACAACTGGCGCATGTCGAGGATGGAATCGATGGCCACACCGGCCATTCCGACATCACCCTGCACGCGCGGATGGTCCGAGTCGTATCCGCGGTGGGTGGCCAGGTCGAAGGCCACCGAGAGGCCCTTCTGCCCGGCGGCCAGGTTACGTCGGTAGAACGCGTTGGATTCGGCGGCGGTGGAGAAACCGGCGTACTGACGGATGGTCCACGGCTGGTTGACGTACATGGTCGGGTACGGGCCACGCACGAAAGGCGGTGCGCCGGGGAAGGTGTCGAGCGGGTAGCCGGCGGCGACCGCCTCGTCGCGGTCGGCGGCGATGTACACCGGCTTGACGTCGATCCCCTCGGGCGTGGCCCAGGTCAACTGTTCGGGGGTGTAGCCGTGCGCGGTGGCAGCCGCCGCGACGTGCGTCTCGACGGCTTCAGGAGTGGCGGGCTCACCCGCGCCTTCGCCGTGCAGCGGTACGTCGGCGAAACTTCCGATTCCAGTTGTGGCAGTCATCTCAGGCCCCCAGTCCGGTGAGCAGGTTCGACAAAGCTTCGACCGCATCGATCTTGGCGGTCAGGTATCCGTCCGGCTTCGAATCAGCCTCGGCGACAGCCTTTTCCGGGCCGGCGAGGAGCACCTGACGCACACCGGCCGCATGTGCAGCGGCCACAGCTGCGGAGGCCTCGGCACCGTAGCGGGCGTCGCTGCCACACAGCACCGCCACCGACGGGGCACCGGCATCGGCCACCGCCGCGGCAACCGCTGCCGCCTCGACAGTCCCGGGGTTGATCGCCTCGATTCCACCGGACGCCAACAGGTTCGACGCGAACGTGGTGCGGATGTTGTGCTCGGCCAGCGGGCCCAGCGGCAGCAACAGAACCTTGGGCCGCGCCCCGGTCGATGCCAGGAACGCATCCGAGCGGTCCCGCAGCGCCTCGAATCCGGCTGCGTACCGCGCGATGGACGACACCGACGATCCCTGCGGGAGCGGCTGTTCGTCGAGGTTGGGGAATTCGTTGACACCGGTGATCGCGGTGCGACGGTGCGCGACGTCGTCACTGCGCCGCGCGGCGACCTCGGCGATCTGGGCCGCGATGTAGTCGCGAGCGGCGACGAACCCGCCCCGCGCTTCGATGTCCTGGAAGTGCGCCCACGCCTGTTCGGCCAACTGGGCTGTCAGATCTTCGACGAACCACGAGCCACCGGCCGGATCGAGCACCTGACCGATGTGCGACTCCTCCAACAGCAGCAGCTGGGTGTTGCGGGCGATGCGCCGCGCGAAGCTCGCCGAGGTGCCGTCCAGTCCATCCGGAATCGCCGCGTCGAACGGATGCACCTGCACGGTGTCGGCTCCCCCGACACCCGCCGCGAAGGCGGCCAGGGTGGTGCGCAGCATGTTCACCCACGGGTCGCGCTGGGTCATCATCGGCAACGAGCTCACCGCGTGGATTCGGGCCGCGCCGCTGTCTGCTGCCCCAACTACCTCGGCCACCCGTGCCCAGAGCTGCCGGGCAACGCGCAGCTTGGCGATCGTCATGAACTGGTCGTCGTCGGCCGCGTAGCGGAAGCTGATCTGCCGCAATGCATCCGGCGTCGCCACCCCACCGTCGCTGAGCAGACGCAGGTAGGCGACCGCCGCGGCGATCGATCCCGCGAGCTCCCAGGCGGCACTCGACCCGAGGTTGTGGAACGCCGGGCCGTCAACCGTGATCGCCCGAACTCCCCCGCCGTGGCCGGTGAGCTTGGCGACGGTGGCCGGCAGGTCGGCCCCGTCGGTGGCCGGCCGGCCCGACAACGGCGCGGTCAGCGGGTCGACACCGAGGTCGACCGACAGCCGCGAGCGCTGATCCTCGTCAAGGTTTCCCAGCAGCGACAGCACCGCATCGGCCGCTGCCGCCAGATCGGCGCCGGCGCTTTCGACGCCTTCGAAAATCACCGGCACCAGGTCCAGGAACACGCCGTCGAGCAGACGGTCCAGCTCGCCCAGTGCGATGCCGCCCTCGCCGCCGACCCGCAGGGAGAGCGCACTGGCCCCCTCCGTCAAGGCCACCAGTACCGCACCATTGACGGTGCCGACGGCGGTCCCCGGGACAGCCGGGAAGCTCTCGACGACGCGCCAGCCGGACTTCACGTCACGGAGGGCATCGCCGCCGCGCACGAACGGCCACTGCCCTGGCAGCGCGGACTCGGGCACTGCATCCAGGCTCGTATAGAGCGGCCGGATGGCGAAACCCTCGTAGGTCTGCGAATCCAGTAGACGTTCGGGCTCGGCCGGCAGATCGGCCACATCCCGCCGGCTGCTCTTGGCCAGCACTCCGGCGACTGCCGTCCGCCACTGCTGTCGGTCCGCCTCGACCGCGCTAGTCCCCTGTAACGACACCCGCATCTCCTGTTATCGCAGCGTGTGACCTACCCACTTGACCCTCAGGCTAAATGATCGCCATCACGGCTCTGACCGCTGGTGGGCGGACTCGCGGTTACACCCAGCCGTCATCGGTGCCTGCGGCCCGTACTCTTGGAAGACGTGAAACCCGTCGTCAGGACCCTGCGCGTGCTGCGCGCCGCAGTGATCTCGACGGTTTCCCAACTGCCGCCCCGGCGGATCGTGGGCCTGCTGGCCGGCATTGTGATTCTTGTCGCAGTCGCCGTACTGATTCCGTTGCCGACCGCGATGCAGATGCGGGACTGGGCCACCTCCGTGGGCCCCTGGTTCCCGCTGGCGTTCCTCGGTGCGCACATCATCGTCACGGTCTTCCCGTTCCCGCGCACCGCATTCACCCTGGCTGCGGGCCTGCTGTTCGGGCCGGTGCTCGGCGTGGCCATCGCCGTGGTGGCCAGCGCGGTGAGCGCGGTCCTCGCATTGTTCTTGATCCGCGCCGCCGGTTGGCAGCTCAATCGCCTCGTCCCGCACCCCCGGATCGACTCGCTGGACACCCGATTGCGCCGGCGCGGCTGGCCCGTGGTGCTGTCCATGCGGTTGATCCCCGCGGTGCCGTTCTCGGTGCTGAACTATGCGGCCGGCGCGTCTGCCGTACGGGCCGTCCCCTACACGCTGGCGACGCTGGTGGGGCTGTTCCCCGGCACAGCGGCCGTCGTCGTCCTGGGCGACGCGTTGACCGGGAACATCAGCCCGGCACTGGTCCTGGTGTCGTTGAGCACCGCCGCACTCGGCGTGGCCGGCCTGGTTTACGAATGGCGCCTCCACCACCGCGACCAGCGCACCCAGCAGTCCGCCGACGAGCCGCACGAACGCGCCGTAACCGGCTGACGCACCCCCGACCGTTGTCGCGAGGCCGAGGCACCTTGCGAGTGCTAAACATTTGTTTACAATAGTAAACGTGAGTTCACCACCAGACGACCGAACGGCTCGGGCGCGGATTCGCGACGAGGCGTTGCGACTGTTCGCCGAACGCGGTGCCGACGCGGTGACGATGCGCGACATCGCCTCCGCAGCCGATGTTTCCCCGGCGCTCCTGGTGCGGCACTACGGCTCCAAGGATGGACTCGTGGCGGCGGTCGACGAGCACGCCGTACGAACCCTCGAGGCGGTGCTGACCCATGTCACCGAACAGACCGCACAGGTTGGCATCGGACCGTCGGCGGTGCCGACGATGCTGGAAAGTCTCGCCACCCACCTACCACCGGACTCTCCCGTGCCGGGTTACCTGAGCCGACTGCTGTCAACGGGCGGCACGGTCGGATCGGCAGTGTTTCAACGGCTCTACGGCATCAGCAGGACGGCGTTGGACGGCATGGTCGCAGCAGGTGTCGCCAGTCCCGGCGAAGACCCCGCCGTGCGGGCTGCGGTCCTCATGGTCAACGACCTGGCGGTGCTGACGCTGCGGACGCGCCTCACGGAAACGCTCGGCGTCGACCCGCTCTCCGATGCCGGGATGAAGCGCTGGGCGACAGAAGTTTTCGCGATCTATCGCGATGGTCTCAAGTCCTGATCGAAAGGAGACACGGCATGTCCATGACAACCGCTCTCACCAATACCGGTGCCCGACTCCTACGCAACCGCCGGCTCGTGCGAGCGCCGATCTGGCTCTACCGGATGCGCGCCGGCGCGCTGTTCGGTCCGCGGATGATGATGCTCGAACACATCGGTCGCACCTCCGGTGCCCGCCGGTACGTCGTGCTCGAAGTGGTGGGCCGGCCGAACCCCCACACCGTCGTCGTGGCCTCAGGATTCGGGGCAAAGGCCCAGTGGTTCCGCAACATTGCCGTCAATCCGCAGGTCCGGGTGTGGCTCGGCAGTCACCGTCCGGTCGCCGCCACCGCTCATGTGCTGGACCAGCAGGCTGTCGACCAGGCGCTGGCCGATTACCGCACCGAGCATCCGAAGACGTGGGAACAGTTCAAGCTCGTCCTCGAAGAGACACTCGGCCAACCGATCACCGATACCAATGCACCGCTGCCGATGGTGGAACTGCGGTTGCAGCCCGGTCACTGACAGACGTCCCTAGCCGGGTGGCGGTTGGATACGCACCTGACGCCGGGTGGGTCGGTGCGCGACCATGATGCCGACGGTCACGCACGCCTGCACGCCGCCGGTCGGTGACGGGTCGACGGCCCAATCACGTTGTCCCGCATCCTCGAACAGGGCGACCGCGTTCGCACCGGCGCCGGTACTGAACCGGGTCTGATAACGAATTCCGCTGTGGCGGCCGGTGGCGAAGAAGGCCGCGGCCCAGGCCTGAGGCAGCTCATAATCCGAGCACGTACCGAGCTCGCGGGTCATGCCGACGAAGGAGGCTGCCCGCCCCGAACATGCGTTGGCCAACCACCGGGCCGCAGGCACCCGGACCCGCGACACCACCGTGCGGGCCGCGGCGTCGAACGTGACCACACCCTGGCGTACCAGATCGTGCCCGAAGCGCTCCCGCAGCGCCGTCATGACATCGGTTGCCAGATAACAGGTTCCGCTCGGCGGAAGCAGATCGAAGCGACCGCTCAGGTCCGAGGAGAACCACCACGGCGACTTGCCCACGGTATGGGCCCGGTACAACAGGTGGTCGATGCGCAGGCGGGTCCGCGGGAACCCGGAGACGTCCGGCGGTGAACCGAGCGCGGGCCGCTGACGGCTCATGCGCTCCAACTCGCCGCGGTGTCCCGGACCATGTCGATCACCGTTTGCGGATCCCTACCATCGCGCAGCCAATCCGCGGGGCAGGATCCGTCGAGTCGCTCACTGGGCGCCCGCATCCACAGCGCCGCCATCCACGGGTCATCGGTGCCGGCGGTCAGCACCGTCAGCACGTCACGCAGCGAGGGAATGGTGGCTCCGCTGTCGAGAAACTGCCACGTCGGGTACACGACCCCGCCGTCGTCGAGTGGGCAGGCCAGTATCGCGTACCGCGCCACCTTCTGGTGCAGGGCCTGGCGGGTGACGCCGAGCCAACGCGTCAGCCCTGCCGTGTCGTAGAACGGCCCGGTGACCTCGTCGAACACGTGGCCCAGCGGCAATGCCGCCACCATGGCCTCGGCGATCTGCTCCGGATCACCGAATGCCTCAGGGCCCAGGCTCGCCTCGTCGGCCCGCCGCAACCGCTCGTGGACCTTCTGCCCCACCGAACGCATGATCTGGCGCTCGAACAGTGCGAGATCGGTCATTGCGGCCTCCCAGACGCGTCAACTACGTCAAGTCTACTGCGTCAAGGAGGTCAAGCAATGAACGCGACTCCTACGCGCGGTGCGCGCCACCTTCCAGTTCATTGGGCGGCATCCCCGGCGGCGTCCCCAACGACTGCTGCGCCGACGGAGCACCCAGGGGCGGCGTCGTCGCCCGCGCCTCGGCCTCGGCCTTGGCCACGGCCCTGGCGATCTCGGGATCGGTCTCGGTGTTGAACCATTCGGCGACTTCGTCGCTGTCGTCCTCGGGCTTGGGCAGATCTTCGTCCACCGGCGTCGGCGTGTAGCGGAAGACACCGTCCTCGCCCGGGGCGCCCAGCAGTTTGGTGAAACCCTGCAGCGCCGAACCGAAGTCGCTGGGCACCAGCCAGACCTTGTTCGCCTCGCCCTTGGCCATCTGCGGCAGGGTCTGCAGATACTGGTAGGCCAACATCTCGGGGGTGGGCCGGCCCGCCTTGATCGCGGCAAAGGTCTTCTCGATGGCCTTGGCCTGGCCCTGCGCCTGCAGATACTGGGCGGCCCGCTCACCCTGTGCGCGCAACATCCGGGACTGCCGATCGGCCTCGGCGGCCAGGATGGCGGCCTGCTTGGCACCCTCGGCGGCCAGGATCTGCGACTGCTTCTGGCCCTCGGCCTGTTTGATCGAGGACTCCCGGACACCTTCCGCGGTCAGGATCATGGCCCGCTTGTCGCGGTCGGCCTTCATCTGCTTTTCCATCGACTCCTGGATCGACGGCGGCGGGTCGATGCTGCGCAGCTCGACACGCGCCACCCGCAGCCCCCACCGACCGGTGGCTTCGTCCAGCACTCCCCGCAGTTGGGCGTTGATCGAGTCGCGCGAGGTCAGCGTCTGCTCGAGGGTCATGCCACCGACGACGTTGCGCAGGGTGGTGGTGGTCAGCTGTTCCACACCGACGATGTAGTTGCTGATCTGGTACACCGCAGCCTGCGGGTTGGTGACCTGGAAATAGACCACGGTGTCGATGTTGAGCGTCAGGTTGTCCTCGGTGATCACCGGCTGCGGCGGGAAGGACACCACCCGCTCGCGCAGATCCACCCGAGCCCGGATCCGGTCGATGAACGGCACCAGCAGAGTCAGCTGGCCACTGACCGTGCGGCTATAGCGACCGAGCCGCTCGATCACCGCTGCCTCGGCCTGGGGAATGAGCGCAACTGATTTCGCCACGATGATGATCGCGAACACCACCAGCACGAGCAGCAAGATCAGCCCGGCTACGGCACCTTCCATGGTGGATCCCTCCCTCTAGGTCCTACCTCGTTTACGGAGCTACTACATCGTCTTGAAGACCACCGCGGTGGCGCCGTCGATCCTGACGACGGTCACGTGATCACCCGGTTCGTACACATCGTTGTCGTCGAGCGGCCGCGCCGTCCAGACCTCGCCGTCGAGCTTGACCTGGCCCTCGTGCCGGCCCACCCGGTCCAATACCAGCGCCGACTTGCCCTCGAGCGCCTTGACTGGTTCGGGAAGTCCCCGGCCGGCCTCGAAACGGCGCCGCAGCGCGGGCCGGACCAGAACCAGCAAAAGCACCGACACCACGAGAAATACCAGACCGTCACCCCAGAGAGGCAGGTCGAACAGCCAACTCGAGCCGGTCGCGGCCAGTGCACCGCCGGCCAGCATGAGCAGGAACATGTCACCGGTCAGCGCCTCTGCCCCGGCGAGACCCAGCGCCAGGATGAGCCAGATCAGCGGAAGCGGCATACGCCCACCCTAGCGAATACGACCCTATCGGCGACCGACAATTACACTGCCAGGATCATGTGGTGTCCAAGTGCGACTCTTTCGATGTGGGCCAACGCCTGGCTTGCCGGCGCGGCCGCGCCCGACGACGTCCTCGACGCGTTATCTCAATGGGCACCAATGCATTCTGTGACGGCCTATGACTCGCAGGCCGCCGTCCGTACAGGACTGCCCTGGCCCGAGTTGGAGGACTCGGGATCGGTGTCGTTGTTGCAGACCTTGCGCACGGCCGTCGGCCGGTCCGGCACCCGGCCCTCGATCCGGGTGGCGTTGCCGGTGCCCGGCGATGTCCGCGGATTGCCCGCGGGTTCGCAGTTCCAGCGCGACGCACTGAGCGTGGGCGAAGCGGTGCTGGTGACCCATGACGAGCTCGACGGCGTCGGGCTGGTGCCGGAGTTCGAGTATTTCGAATTCGACGACGTGGAAACCGAATCCACCTTCGAGCCCGAGCCGAGGGCGCTGTCGTGGACCGTGTACTCACTGCCCGTTCTGCCACCGCCTCAGCACCACGATCTCGTCGACGCCGAGTACGAGTTGCGGTCAGCGGTGCGCTCGGCGGCCGACACGCTGGTCACCTTGCGGGCCGGTGTGGGTGTAGATATCGAGGATCCCCGCGGCATGGTCGAGGACATCCTCGAAGCCGGACGGATGCACCGTATCCCCGACCACGCCCCCACCCGGGCCGTGAGGGTGTTGGAGAACGCCGCCCACGTGGACGCGATCATCACCGTGAGCTCGGGCCTGATGCCGATCGGCCTGCAGAGTTCCTCGGAGGTTCAGATCGCCGGTGACGCCATGCGGCCGCTGGCACAGGTGGTGCGCTCGGCGCGGTTGGCCGCGCTCGAAGCGATCCTGCAATCCGCTTGGCGGGACTAGTCTTCGGACCGTGTCCCACAGCAGTGTGGTGAGCACAGCGCACCGTTGACGCTGAACCCGTAGCCGGGCACCGGCTCGGGACCGGCGACCCGCAGCGGCGCCGCACCGGTGCGCAACTCCTCGATCAACCCGGCCGCCAACCGGGCGAAACGTTCGTCGGCGTTCGGGGTGCTTGCCCGCGCGAAGGCGATACCGGCCTGTTCGGCCTGTAACCGGAGTTCGTAGTCGAGATCCCACACCACCTCGATGTGGTCGGCGACGAACCCGATCGGACAGACGATGACTGCCCGGGTTCCGTTCTGGCCCAACACAGTCAGGTGATCTGCCACGTCGGGTTCGAGCCACGGGATTCGGGGCGGCCCCGACCGCGACTGCCAGACCTGGTCGTAGTCGTCATAGCCTGCGGCGGCGGCCACCAGCCGCGTCGCGTAGCCGACCTGCCGACTGTAGAGGGCAGGGCCGTGCCGCTCATCGGCGGCGATGGGCACCGAGTGCGCGGTGAACACCAGCCGGGCCTCGTCACGCAACTCGACCGGCAACGAGGCGGCTGCGGCCGCGATCGAGTCGGCGAACATCTCCACCAACAACGGATGGTCGAAGTACTGACGCAGTTTGACCAGTTCCGGTGCGTCGGGCCCGGCCGCGGCCCGTGCCCGGGCGATGTCCTCGACGTACTGGGTGCAGCTGGAGTAACCGCCCCAGGCCGACGTTGTGAACACTGCTGCCCGCCGGATTCCGTTGTCCCGCATCGCCGCAACGGTGTCTTCGACGTACGGGTCCCAGTTCCGGTTGCCGAAATAGATCGGCAGGCCGGGCAACTGGAGACGCAACTGCTCGATCAGCGCCCGGTTGATCCCGTTGATCGGCGAGACCCCACCGAAATGCAGGTAGTGCTCGGCGACGTCGGCCAGGCGCTCGGCCGGGATGCCACGCCCCCGGGTGACGTTCTCCAGGAACGGCATCACCTGCTCGGGCGCCTCCGGACCGCCGAAGGACAACAGCAGGACCGCGTCAAACTCCATCAACTCGCGCCCCCTCTGCGGCGGAATACAGGTCAGAGCAACTGGGTGCTGGCGCCGCCGTCGGCGTAGACGATGGTGCCGGTGGTGGCGGGCAGCCAGTCGGAAAGCAGTGCGCACACGGTCTTCGCGACCGGCTCCGGGTCCTTCATGTTCCAGCCGACCGGCGCACGCTGATCCCAGCCCTCTTCGAGCAACCGCATCTGGTCACCGGCTTCGGCGCCGAGCGCACCGCCGACGATCGCACTCATGGCCAGGGTCCGGATCGGGCCCGCCGCAACAAGGTTGGAGCGCACACCGAATGGTCCGGCCTCACGAGCGACGAACCGGTTGACCGACTCGAGGGCGCTCTTGGCCACGGTCATCCAGTTGTAGGCCGGCATCGCACGGGTCGGATCGAAGTCCATGCCGACGATGCTGCCGCCCTCGTTCATGATCGGCAGGGTCGCCTTGGCCAGCGAGGCATAGGAATAAGCCGAGATGTGGATGCCCTTGGCGACGTCCTCGTAAGGGGCGTCGAAGAACGGGTTGACACCCATCCCGGTCTGCGGCATGAAGCCGATCGAGTGCACCACGCCGTCCAGCTTGTTGCCCTCACCGATGACACCGGAGATACGCTCGGCCAGGCTCGCGAGGTGCTCCTCGTTCTGCACGTCGAGTTCCAGCAGCGGCGCCGGCTTGGGCAGCCGGTCGGCGATGCGCTGGATCAGCTTCATCCGGTCGAACCCGGTCAGCACCAGCTCCGCGCCGGCCTCCTGGGCCACCTTGGCGATATGGAACGCGATCGACGAGTCCGTGATGATCCCGGTGACGAGGATGCGCTTGCCTTCGAGCAAACCTGCCATTAGTGCGACTCCTTCTTGGGGAAAGTTTCAGTAGACCAATATGTTTGGGGCAGATCCAGGTGGATCAGTGCCCCATGCCCATGCCACCGTCGACGGGGATGACCGCACCGGCGATGTAGCCAGCGTCCTCGGAAGCCAGGAAGCTCACCGCACCGGCGACCTCTTCGGCGGTGCCGACCCGCTTGGCCGGGATGAACTCGAGGGCGCCGGCCTGAATCCGCTCGTCCAGGGCGCGGGTCATCTCGGTGTCGATGTAACCCGGGGCCACCACGTTGGCGGTGACGCCGGCCTTGGACAGCTCCCGGGAGATCGAGCGCGCCATACCGATCAGGCCGGCCTTGGCGGCCGCGTAGTTGGCCTGGTTGCCGATGCCCCACATGCCGGAGACCGAACCGATGAAGATGATGCGGCCGAAACGCTTGCGCTGCATGCTGCGTGAGGCCCGCTGCGCCACCCGGAATGCTCCGGTGAGGTTGGCATTGATGACGTTCTCGAACCGCTCCTCGGTCATCCGCATGAGGAACGCATCCTGGGAGATGCCGGCGTTGGACACCAGCACCTCGACCGGGCCCTGGTGCTCCTCGACCTCTTTGAACGCGCGGTCGACGGCCTCGTTGTCGGTGACGTCGCACACGACGCCGAACAGCCCGTCGGGTGCGCCGGACCCGCGGTGCGTGACGGCCACCTTGTGTCCGTCGGCGGCCAGTCGCTGCGCGATCGCCAGGCCGATCCCCCGGTTTCCACCGGTGACCAGCACGGAACGGGGAACGAAGGCCGGCCGGCCGGCGGATGTCTCGGTGTCGGCTTTCGCGACAGCAGCGTCACTCATGCCCGCCAACTTATCTCCTCACCAGCATGGTCTGAAAATCGCATCGCCGGTGAGTACCGCCGTCCGGGAGGACGCGATCGCGGCTCAACCTGGCAGTCTGCGGTTGATCAGCAGCGCTGCCACCCCGGCGACGGCCAGCAACAACGCACCCAGCCGTAGCCAGCCGAGGCTGGCATCGCCCTTGATGGTCTCGTAGCCGATCTGCTGCTGCAGCGAGGTGAACACCTGCTTGAGCTGTTCCAGGCTGGACGCGGTAAAGGCGTCTCCGCCGGACAGCTTGGCGATCTTGCCGAGCATCTCGTCGTCGACCGGCACCGGCTGGCGCTGGTCGTTGATCTCGACATAGCCGTAGGGCGTACCGAAGGACACGGTGGAGATCGGCACGCCCTGGTCCTTGGCGGTGCGCGCCGCGGTGTAGGCGCCCTTCGGATTGTCCGGGTTGGACGGCACCGTCTCCTTGCCGTCCGACATCAGCACGATGCGCGCCGGCGGCTTCTCGTCGCCGCCCCCGATCACCGCGCCGACCGTGGCGATCGCCTGCAGTGCGGTGAAAATGCCCTCACCCGTGGCGGTCCGGTCGGCCAACTGCAGCTTGTCCAGGCCATTCTTGGTGGCTTCACGGTTGGTGGTCGGCTGCACCAGCACCGTCGCCGTACCGGCGTAGGCGATCAGGCCGAGGTTGATCCCGGGGGTGAGCTGATCGGCGAACTGCTTGGCGGCCTCCTGCGCGGCGGCCAGCCGGCTGGGGGCGACGTCAGTTGCGCGCATCGACTGCGACACGTCGATCACCAGCATCACCACGGCGCGATTACGCGGAATGCGCACATCGTGGGTGGGACCGGCCATCGCGACGGTCAGGAGCACGAGCGAGGCAGCCAGCAGGGCGGCGGGCAGGTGCCGCCAACGCGTCGGCTGCTTGGGCGCCACACTTTCGAGCAGCTCCATGTTGGCGAACCGCAGGATCCGCTGCTTGCGCGCGCGCTGCACGATGACGTAGTACGCCACCAGGCCGAGCACCACGAAGAGGAACAGGAACCACCAGGCGTGCGCGAAACCCGTCAGGCTCATCGGACCGAGAATCGGTAAAGTCATGTGCTAGAAGTCATTTCGGGTTGGTTGCTCATCAAGCTTCTTCTACCGCTCAGGCGCTCATCGCTGCCCGGCCAGGGCGCCACGCCTCCGGTTGGCCACGAACCGCACCACGTCGGCGATCCAGTCCCGGTCGGTGCGCAGGCTCAACAGCGGTGCATCACAACGCCGCAAGGTCCGAGCCACCTCTTCCCGGTGGGCGGCGGCGGCCCGCTCGAAGTCGCTGCGAAGCTGTTCGTCGATCGTGAACTCACGGGTGACACCGGTCTCGGTGTCCTGCAGCACCACATCGCCGACCGCGGGCAGCTCGACATCGCGCGGGTCGAGGATCTCGATACCGAGGACCTCGTGGCGACCGGCGATGGCCCGCAACGGGCGCATCCAGTTGATCGGGCCGAGGAAGTCACTGATGATCACCGCCATGCCGCGCCGGCGCTCCGGACGGCGCAGCGCGTCGATGGCAGCAGCCAGGTCGCCCCGCACCCCGGTTGGGGCCTTCGGCGTGGTGGCGATCGCCCGCAACAGCTCCTGCTCGTGCACCCGCCCACTCAACGCGGGCACCCGCCGCACGGTGTCACCGTTGGCGATGACCGCGCCGATCCGGTTACCGCCTCCGCTGTTGAGGAACGCGATCGCCGCGGCAGCCGCCACGGCCAGATCGCGCTTCTCGCAACCGGTGGTGCCGAAGTCCAGGCTGGCCGACATGTCGACCACCAGCCAGGTCTCCAGCTCGCGGTCGGCGATCATCTGCCGCACGTGGGGCGTCATCGTCCGCGCCGTGACCGACCAGTCCATCCTGCGCACGTCGTCGCCGGGCTGGTAGATCCGCGAGTCCCCCGGCTCTGATCCCGGCCCCGGGATCAGACCGAGGTGGTCGCCGTGCAGGACTCCGTCAAGCTTGCGCCGCACCGTCAGCTCAAGCTTGCGCAACGCCGCCGTCAATGCGGGGTCGCGAATCTCCCCGCGCTTCAGCGACGGCAGGTCGACGGTGCGTCGCGAAGTGGTCACCGACCACCCGCCGCGCCGGCCGCGGCAGGTACGGCGGGCGCAACCGAATGTCCTTGCTGCGGAAGCGCATTGACCTGCGGCAGGGCGACGGTCTGCAGGATCCGGTTGACCACGGTCTCCGCAGACACCTCGTCGGCCAGCGCGTCGTAGGTCAGCACCAGGCGGTGGCGCAGCACATCCGGGATCACCTCGACGACATCCTGCGGGATGACGTAGTCACGGCCGCGCACCAACGCCAGCGCGCGGGCCGCCGAGATGATGCCCAGCGACGCACGGGGCGAGGCACCGTAGGCGATCCAGGCCTTGGCGTCGGGCATGCCGAACTTCTCCGGCTCGCGGGTCGCGGTGACGATCCGCACCACGTAATCGACGAGTGCATGGTGCACGAACGTGTTGGCCGCGAGTTCCTGCAGCCGCAGCAGATCGCCGGTGTCGAGGATCTGCTTGGGCTCCGGGGGCTTCACACCCATCCGGTAGATGATCTCGCGCTCTTCCTCCGGCGACGGGTAGTCGACGTTGAGCTTGAACAGGAAGCGGTCGCGCTGGGCTTCCGGAAGCGCGTAGACGCCTTCCTGCTCGATCGGGTTCTGGGTGGCCATCACCAGGAACGGGCTGGGCAGCGGGAAGGTCTTGCCGCCGATGGAGATCTTGCGCTCGGCCATCACCTCGAGCAGTGCGGACTGCACCTTCGCCGGCGCACGGTTGATCTCGTCGGCGAGCAGGAAGTTGACCACCACCGGGCCGAGCTCGATGTCGAAGTCTTCCTTGCCCTGCCGGTAGATGCGGGTACCGATGATGTCGGTGGGCACCAGGTCAGGCGTGAACTGGATGCGGGCGAACGTGCCGCCGACCACCTTGGCGAACGTCTCGACGGCGAGCGTCTTGGCCACGCCGGGCACACCCTCGAGCAGCACGTGGCCCTTGGCGAGCAGACCGACGAGCATCCGCTCGACGAGCTGGTCCTGGCCGACGATGATCCGCTTGACCTCGAAGATGGCGCGTTCCAGGGTGTGCACCTCGGCCTGCAGGCTGCCGTTGGCCGTGGCGGCCGGCGCGGCGTGGGAGCCGGCAGACCCGGGCGGAAAGCCCGGCGCCGGGCTCGAACCGGGATAACCTCCGGCGCCCTGCGGCGGTCCACTCGGTGACGTCATCAACTTCCTCCCACGATGTTCGACTACAAAACGCTGGTCTTGCTTGTTGCTCAGCGGGCAATCGGGTGCCCGCCGTCAACTATTCCAGGCACTTCGAGATCCGTCGACGCTGCCCGGAAGACTTCAGGTTCCCCTCAGGATTCGACGATGCGGGCCGCATAGGGCTGGATGCCCGACATCCGAACGGGGCTCACCGTCACTTTGCCCGCGCTTCCCGATGCCTCGAGCATCTTGCCGCCACCGAGGTACATCGCCACGTGCTGGCTTCCGCCGGGCCCCCAGAACAACAGGTCACCGCGCTTTGCCTGCTTCACCGGGACCTTACGACCGGTGTTGTACTGGTCCCCCGAATACTTCGGGATCTGCACCCCTACGCCGGCATAGGCATAGCGGGTAAGGCCAGAACAGTCGAAGCCCATTTTTCCGGCGTCGTAGTCCACACCGGGCCCGGGCCCGGTGAGCGTGCCGCCGCCCCAGGAGTACGGCACACCCATCTGGGTACCGCCCCTTCGGATCGCGTACTCGATGGCCTGCGGCCCGCGCACCCGGCCGCCGGGGAATGTCGAGGCGGCCTGCTTGGGGGCCAGACCGATCGTCTGCAGGAACTGCGAGCCGAGGTTCTGGGTGGTTTGCAGCGCGATCTGACTGACCTGGAATGAGGCGTTCGCGATGGCCACCGGATCCCCCGGCGCGCCCGAACTGACGATTTTCGGCAAGGTCGGATCCCATTGGCCGTCGTCTGGCGCAGCGTTGGCCGGCCCCACCAGACTGATCGCCGCGAACGCAGTTGCGGCGATCAGGATCAGGAAACGTAAGGCGAAGAGGCGCAATGTATTCCCATCAGTATTCGATGTAGCGGACGACGTACGGGGTCATGCCGCTGGTGCGGACCGGGGAGACCTTGACCTCCGAACCCGTGTAGGGCGCTTCGAGCATCTGGCCGTTTCCGAGATAGAGCGTCACGTGCTGGCTGCCGCCGGGGCCGTAGAAGATCACGTCGCCACGGCGCATCTGCGAGGACGGGATCTTGCGGCCGGCGTTGTACTGCGAGCCGGAGTAATGGGGCAACTTGATCCCGACGCCAGCGAACGCGTAGAGGATCAGGCCCGAGCAGTCGAAGCCGACCGTGTTGGCGCCCGAATCGATGCCGCGACTCGGACCGGCGGCGTTGCCACCGCCCCAGGAGTACGGAACGCCCATCTGGGAGCCGGCCCGCTGGATCACGTATTCGGATGCCTGCCTGCCGTACACGCGCGGGATGGCGCCGTTGGTGTAGCCGGTTGGCGTGGGCAGGATGCCCAGCTTCTGCAGGAACTGGCTACCCATGTTCTGCGTCACCTGCGCCGAGGTCGACGAGATGCCGAGGATGGTGTTGATGATCGCGACCGGGTCACCACTGACGAACGCGCTCGGGATCGCCGGCAGCGTGGGATCCCATGCGGTGTCCCAGTTCTGGCCGCGCTGCGCGGGCGCGCCCGGGGCGCGATCCCAGTTGTCCGCCGCGGCTTGGGGCGCGGGACCCTGCGCCGGGACGGCCGGGGCCGACGCCTTGCGCACCTGGGCGAGTTCGGCTTGGGCCGAGGCACGTTCGGCGGTCAACCGCTGCAACTCACCTTGCTGCGAGCTGAACGTCTGCTGCGCCTGTTGCAGTGCCGCGACCGCGGTGTCCTGGCTCGTCTGGGCGTTGGCCGTGGCCTGGTCGGCGTTCTGCTTGGCCAGGCGCGCGGCCGACTGCCGGTTGACCTGTTCGGTGCGGGCGCGCTGCAGATCGGCGATGACCTTGTCGCTGCTGACGGCCAGGGTCTGACCGGTGGCGGCGGCGCTGACGATGGCGCCTGGATCGGAGGCGGTCAGGTACGAGCCGGAGGGGCCACTGACATAGGTGGCGGCGGCGAAGGTGTCGAAGCGCTTTTGCGCCTCTTTGATGGCGGTGTTGGCGTCGTCGATGCCCTGCTGGCTGGCATCGACCTCCTGCTGCGCCGTCGCGGCCGCGTCACGGGCGTCCTGAACGTCGACGATCGCCTTGTTGACGGCTTCCTGCTGAGTCTGGATGGCCGCACCCAACTCCTGCAGCTTCTGGTCGGCGTTGGCCACCGCGGCGACGAGCGTTGCGACCTGATCGGGTGCCCCCGGATCAGCGACGGCCGGAACGCCTCCCGACATGGCCGTGGCCAACAGCATCCCGGCGGCCACCGGCACGGCCAAGAAACGGCCGTACAGCCGGGACGCAGAGGCGCCAGCGGTGCGTCTCATTCGACTCAAGTCTCCTATGGCTCAACGACGGCGTACCGACGTTTGCTCGGGGCCATTGCACAGAAGTCACACGAAGCACAACTACAACAATGGATACCGATTGCACCGTACGTCACATCTGAAGCCAAAGAAACTTTAGTCACAAATTACAAGTTTGTAATTGCGAATAGTGTGACCAATTAGTGATATTGGGCGTTATCCCGAACTAATGTTCGAGGGATTTCCGGGACCTGGCCGACACCTAGTCCGAGGAGGCGACAGAAGCCTCTGACCCGGCCGATTGTTTGCTGCGGCGCTGCAGAATCCGAGTGAGAGCGGCCGCCCCGGCGACACCGAGAATCAACACGATCGCGAGTGCCGTCCACGGGAAATCCGGGGTGGAAATCTCGCCCACGAAATTCTTCGCAGACAACACCGGATTACCGGTCTTGGCCACGTCCTGACCCGCCTCCAAAGTCACCCGATCGATCGTCGGGCTGTACGTACCCGCGAACGACGGACTCAGCGCCAGCACAGTCGCGCCCGGATTCGCCTGCCCCACCTCGGTGGCGATGTCACGCAACGGCGTGTCGATCCCCGGGTTGCTCGGCAGCACGACGATCTTCAGGTCGATACCCTCCTGCCTGGCATCGCTGACGACCTGACGAAGACCGTCGACATCGGCGGCGGGGGCACTCACCCCGTCATCGCGAACGTCGGCCTGCACAGCTGCCATGCATTTGGCCACCCCGTCGGGTTGCGCCGCATCGAGCCCTACGGTGTCGCACACCTCGACCGGAATGTAGGCCGGCAGAAACGGGATGACATGGGGTCCGGTCACGTCAGGCACGGTACGCGGCGTCCACCGGCCCCTGCGAGGCGACACGGGAATCGTCATCGCATCGGTACCGCGGAGGGATCTCAAGCGGATCCAACCGACTGGGTAGCAACGCGAACGCGACAAGGGAAGACTGGACCCCGGCCCGCTGGCCATTGCAGGACAAGCGTACTGTTAGGATCAGGACGCCGCCGACACAGCCCGTCGCGGCGAGATCGAGCCGGGAGTTGATGTGAGCAGCGAGAATACGGAAAATTCGTCCCTTAACTCATTTGGTGCCCGCGACACATTGACTGTCGGGGACCAGAACTACGAAATCTACCGACTGGACGCGGTACCCGGTACCGAAAAGCTCCCGTACAGCCTCAAGGTGCTTGCGGAGAACCTGTTGCGCACCGAGGACGGCGCCAACATCACCAAAGACCACATCGAGGCCATCGCCAACTGGGATCCCTCGGCCGAGCCGAGCGTCGAGATCCAGTTCACCCCGGCCCGCGTGCTGATGCAGGACTTCACCGGTGTGCCGTGCATCGTGGACCTCGCCACCATGCGCGAGGCCGTGGCCGCCCTCGGCGGCGATCCGAACAAGGTCAACCCGCTGTCCCCCGCCGAGATGGTCATCGACCACTCCGTCATCCTCGACGTGTTCGGCAACGCCGGCGCCTTCGAGCGCAACGTCGAACTCGAATACGAGCGCAACTCCGAGCGCTACCAGTTCCTGCGCTGGGGCCAGGGCGCGTTCGACGACTTCAAGGTCGTCCCGCCGGGCACCGGCATCGTGCACCAGGTCAACATCGAGTACCTGGCCCGCGTCGTGATGACCCGCAACGGGGTCGCGTACCCGGACACCTGTGTGGGCACCGACAGCCACACCACCATGGAGAACGGCCTTGGCGTGCTGGGCTGGGGTGTCGGCGGTATCGAGGCCGAGGCCGCCATGCTGGGCCAGCCCGTCTCGATGCTCATCCCCCGCGTCGTCGGCTTCAAGCTCACCGGTGAGATCAAGCCCGGTGTGACCGCCACCGACGTCGTGCTCACCGTCACCGACATGCTGCGCAAGCACGGCGTGGTCGGCAAGTTCGTCGAGTTCTACGGCAAGGGCGTGGCCGAGGTGCCGCTGGCCAACCGCGCCACCCTGGGCAACATGAGCCCCGAGTTCGGTTCCACCGCAGCGATCTTCCCGATCGACGACGAGACCATCAACTACCTGCGGCTGACCGGGCGTACCGAGGAGCAGCTGGCGCTCGTCGAGGCGTACGCCAAGACGCAGGGTATGTGGCACAACCCTGACCGGGAGCCGGTGTTCTCCGAGTACCTCGAGCTCGACCTGTCGACCGTGGTGCCCTCTATCTCCGGCCCGAAGCGTCCGCAGGACCGCATCGAGCTGTCGGACGCCAAGAACGCGTTCCGCAAGGACATCCACAACTACGTCGAAGAGAACCTGCCCGTCGAGCACACCCAGCTCGACGAGGCGATCGAGGAGTCCTTCCCGGCCTCGGATCCGGCCAAGCTGACCTTCGCCGACGACGGCGCCGTGGACGTCCGTCCGTCGGCCGCCAACGGCGCCGAGGGCCGACCGACCAAGCCGATCACCGTGCGCTCCGACGAGCGCGGTGAATTCGTGCTCGACCACGGCGCGGTCGTCGTCGCGGGCATCACGTCCTGCACCAACACCTCCAACCCGTCGGTCATGATCGGCGCCGCGCTGCTCGCCAAGAAGGCCGTCGAGAAGGGCCTGACCAGCAAGCCGTGGGTCAAGACCAACATGGCGCCGGGCAGCCAGGTCGTCACCGACTACTACAACAAGGCCGGCCTGTGGCCGTACCTGGAGAAGCTGGGCTACTACCTGGGCGGCTACGGCTGCACCACCTGCATCGGCAACACCGGCCCGCTGCCCGACGAGATCTCCAAGGCCATCAACGACAACGACCTGTCGGTGACCGCGGTGCTCTCGGGTAACCGCAACTTCGAGGGACGCATCTCCCCCGACGTCAAGATGAACTACCTGGCCTCCCCGCCGCTGGTCATCGCCTACGGCATCGCGGGAACGATGGACTTCGACTTCGAGACCGACCCGCTCGGCCAGGACCAGGAGGGCAACGACGTCTTCCTCAAGGACATCTGGCCGTCTGCCAAGGAGATCGAGGAGACCATCGCGTCCTCGATCAACCGGGAGATGTTCACGGACTCCTATGCCGACGTGTTCAAGGGCGACGACCGCTGGCGTTCGCTCTCCACCCCCGAAGGCAACATCTTCGAGTGGGACGACGCCTCCACCTACGTGCGCAAGGCGCCGTACTTCGACGGCATGCCCGCCGAGCCGGAGCCGGTCGGCGACA
Source organism: Mycolicibacterium peregrinum (assembly GCF_002102345.1). Lineage (GTDB taxonomy): Bacteria > Actinomycetota > Actinomycetes > Mycobacteriales > Mycobacteriaceae > Mycobacterium > Mycobacterium peregrinum. The sequence goes on along the minus strand of NZ_LQPP01000015.1, from coordinate 180,251 downwards.
TCAAGGGCGCCAGAGTCCTTGCCCTGCTTGGCGATTCGGTGACCACCGACCACATCAGCCCGGCAGGTTCGATCAAGCCGGGCACCCCGGCCGCGCAGTACCTCGATGCCAACGGCGTTGAGCGCAAGGATTACAACTCGCTGGGGTCGCGGCGCGGCAACCACGAGGTGATGATTCGCGGCACGTTCGCCAACATCCGGCTGCGCAACCAGTTGCTGGACGACGTCTCCGGTGGCTACACCCGTGACTTCACCCAGCCGGGTGGGCCGCAGTCGTTCATCTACGACGCCTCGGTCAACTACAAGGAAGCCGGCATCCCGCTGGTCGTCCTGGGCGGCAAGGAGTACGGGTCGGGCTCCTCGCGCGACTGGGCGGCCAAGGGCACGGTGCTGCTGGGCGTCAAGGCCGTCATCACCGAGTCCTTCGAGCGCATCCACCGGTCGAACCTGATCGGTATGGGTGTGATCCCGCTGCAGTTCCCGGCAGGCGAGTCGGCCGCGAGCCTCAAGCTCGACGGCACCGAGACCTACGACATCACCGGCATCGAGGCGCTCAACGAGGGCAAGACGCCGAAGACGGTCAAGGTCACCGCCACGAAGGAAGACGGGTCCAAGGTGGAGTTCGACGCCGTGGTCCGCATCGACACCCCCGGCGAGGCCGACTACTACCGCAACGGCGGCATCCTGCAGTACGTGCTGCGCAACATGCTGAAGTCGAAGTAATCCTGTCCGGACTGACCGAAGCACGTAAGGACAGCGCCAACGGGCGCTTGCGCGAGGAGTGGTCTGAATGCCCCGGGTAACGGACGACCATCTCGCGGCCCGGCGCCGTCAGATCCTTGACGGCGCCAGGCGCTGCTTCGGTCAATACGGGTATGAGAGTGCGACCGTGCGGCGGCTCGAAGAAACCATCGGGCTGTCGCGCGGCGCAATCTTTCACCACTTCAAGGACAAGGACACCTTGTTCTTCGAACTGGCCCGCGAGGACGCTGAGCGGATGGCCGACGTGGCCGCCCGCGAGGGGCTGATCCAGGTGATGCGGAACATGCTCGCCGCCCCCGAGCAGTTCGACTGGCTGGCCACCCGGCTGGAGATCGCCCGAAAGTTACGCAATGACCCGGCTTTTCATCGTGGCTGGGCGGAACGATCGGCCGAATTGGATGCCGCCATCACCGAGCGTCTGCGTCGGCAGAAGCAGGCAGGCCGGCTGCGTGACGACGTGCCGAGTGCCGTCCTGCACATCTATCTGGACCTGGTTCTCGACGGACTGGTGGCGAGAATTGCCTCGGGGGAAGACCCGAAGAACCTCACCGCGGTCCTGGACCTGGTCGAGGACAGTGTGCGGCAGCAGTCGCCGTCGGATAGCTGAATCCCGCTACCGCACAGCCGTTGTGCTCGGTCAGGCCCTGGCCCGAGTGCGGTGATTGGGCCCACCGCGGCTGCGCATCGTCGTTCCCGACTCACGCAGCAAGCTGTGGATCGAGCCGTAGGAACGTCCCGTAGTAGCCACCAGTGTGCGGATACTGGCACCCCCCTCATAGGCCTTGCGAAGCTCTGCCAGCAGTTCGCCGCGATTCTTGTTCATATCCCTCATCGACATCTCTCCCGCTTGTGATGTCCCGACGGGTACCCACACTAGAAACCCCACACACACCGATGGGCCGATTTGTCCAACGTCTTAAATTGACGTACCCGAAGATGCGGCGGTCCTTGAGGATTCGCGGTCAGGCGAGCTCGATGAGGTCTCGGTATTCGGTGGACCAGAAGTCCTCCGTGCCATCCGGCAACAGGACCACCCGCTGGGGATCGAGAGCCTCGGCCGCGCCCGGATCGTGCGTCACCAACACCACCGCGCCCTGGTAGCTGCGCAGCGCATCGAGAACCTGCTCGCGCGACGCGGGATCGAGGTTGTTGGTGGGCTCGTCCAGCAACAGCACATTGGCCGTAGAGGCCACCAGACCGGCGAGAGCCAACCGCGTCTTCTCACCGCCGGACAGAGTGCCCGCCGGCTGATCGAGCTGTGGTCCGGTGAACATGAAGGCGCCCAACAGCCCTCGGAGATCCTGCTCCCCGGTGTCAGGCGCGGCGTGGCGGATGTTCTCCCAGACCGTCGCCTCGTTGTCGAGTGTGTCGTGCTCCTGGGCGAAGTACCCGATCTTGCACCCGTGACCGGGTTCCAGCGCTCCGGCGTCGGCAGTCTCGGCACCGGCGAGCAGTCGCAGCAGGGTGGTCTTGCCGGCACCGTTGAGGCCGAGCACCACGACCCGGGACCCGCGGTCGATGGCGAGGTCGACACCGGTGAAGATCTCCAGCGACCCGTACGTCTTGGTGAGCCCCTTGGCCACCAGCGGGGTCTTACCGCACGGCGCCGGGGTGGGGAACTTGATCCTGGCCACCTTGTCGGCCACCCGCTCGGCATCGAGCTCGGCGATCATGCGGTCGGCTCGTCGCAACATGTTCTGGGCGGCAACGGCTTTGGTGGCCTTGGCGCCCATCTTGGCGGCCTGGGCCCGCAACGCACCGGCCTTCTTCTCGGCATTGGCGCGTTCGCGGCGGCGGCGCTGCTCATCGGTCGCGCGCGCGTCGAGGTACTTCTTCCAGCCCATGTTGTAGACGTCGGCCTCACCACGCACCGCGTCCAGGAACCACACTCGGTTGACGACCTCGTCGAGCAGGTCGACATCGTGACTGATGACCACGAGACCACCGGTGTGGTTGTGCAGGAAGTCCCGCAGCCAGCCGATCGAGTCCGCGTCGAGGTGGTTGGTCGGCTCGTCGAGCAGCAGCGTCGTGGCCGACCCCGAACCGGTGTCGCTCGCCGCGAACAGGATGCGGGCCAGCTCGACGCGGCGGCGCTGACCGCCGGACAGCGTGCGCAGCGGCTGCGTCAGCACCCGGTCCGGCAGGCCCAGGCTCGCACAGATACGCCCGGCCTCACTCTCGGCGGCGTAACCGCCCAGTGCCGAGAACCGCTCCTCGAGCTGACCGTACTTTCGGACCGCCTTGTCGCGAGCCGCGTCGTCGGCGACCTCGGCCATCAAGACCTGCTGCTTCTCCAGGTCCGCCAGCAGCGTGTCGAGGCCACGCGCCGACAACACCCGGTCGCGGGCCATGACGTCGAGATCGCCTTCTTTGGGATCCTGTGGCAGGTAACCGATTTCACCGGTGGTCGTGACCGACCCGGCGTACGGCTCGCCCTCCCCCGCGAGAATTCTCATCGTGGTGGTCTTGCCTGCGCCGTTGCGCCCGACCAGTCCGATCCGGTCACCGGGCTGCACCCGCAGCGCCGAGCCCTCGAAGGACAGCAGCGTGCGCGCGCCGGCGCGGACCTCCAGGTCCGTTGCGGTGATCACGCTGCGGTCCTCCTAGGTATGTGTCTTACTTCTCGTCGGTAAAGATCGGGTCGCGCTTCTCCGCGCGCGCGGCAACCGCTTCCTCAAAGTTTGCGGTGAGCAGACGCACGAAGAGTTGTCCCAGGCCCTCGGCCTGCATGTGCCCTTCCAGGCTAGCGGCGTCCAGTCCACTCCAAAGTGTGCGCTTGGTCAACTCGATACCCGGCCGGGAGAACGCCGCCATCCGGTCCGCCATGTCGTAGCAGGTCTCCAGGAGGGCCTCCTCGGCCACCACACTGGACACCAGACCGATGCGCGCTGCCTCCTGGGCGTCGACGTCGCGGCCGGTCAACATGATCTCGAAAGCGCGTGACGAGCCGATGGCGCGTGGCAGCAGGTAGGACAAGCCCAGCTCACTGGCGGTGAGCCCGTTGTTGATCCCGGCGGCGCGGAAGTAGGCGCCCTCCGCAGCGACCCGGACGTCACAGGCCAGAGCGAGGCAGAGCCCGCCGCCGATGGCCGCACCGTTGACCGCTGCGATCACCGGCTGGTGCAGCCGCCGTAGGGCGAGGATCACATCATCGAGGATCTCCATCGACCGCAGTGCGTACGTCGGCCTGGTCAACCCCGCCACGTGCGGCACCGACCCGGCCGACTTGTGATCGGCCCCGGACGAGAACCCTCGACCGGCCCCTGTCAGCACGACCACGCGCACGCTGTTGTCATAGCGCAGGTCTTCCAGGACGCCTTTGAGGGGCACCATGACGTCGAACGCCATCGAGTTCATCCGCTCGGGCCGGTTGAGGGTCACCAGGGCGACGTCCGAGCGGGGGCGGTCGACCAGGACGAATTCGTTCTGCGCAGTCACGGACAGCACGCTATCGCGTGCCGGCACTCACATCTGTTCTGCGTCGCCCTGAGCGGCCTGCTCTTTCATGGCCGCGTCGATGTCGAACTCCTTGATCTTCTGGACGAGGTCCTCCAATGCAGCCGGTGGCAGCGCCCCGGCCTGGTTGAAGACCAACTTGCCCTTCTTGAAGGCCATCAGGGTGGGGATCGAGCGGATCTCGGCTGCCGCGGCGAGCGCCTGCTCGGCCTCGGTATCGACCTTGGCGAAGACCACATCGGGGTGGTTCTCGGAAGCAGCCTTGTACGTCGGCGCGAAGGCCCGGCACGGTCCGCACCACGACGCCCAGAAATCGACCAACACGATCTCGTTGTCCTTGACGATGTTGTCGAACTGTTCTGTGGTGATGTCCTGCGTACTCACACTTTTCCTAACGTCGGGGCTTAGCGGCCTGTTCCCAGCCTATTTCAGTACAGCCTGGCCAGCGCGGTTTCGGCGTGGTAGCCGGTGAACCCGCCGAGCGTGTCGTCACGCAGCCGGTTCACCCAACCCGGATCCGCCAGCAGGGCTCGGCCGATCGCCACGATGTCGAACTCTTCGGCTGTGAACTGCGCCAACAGCCGATCGACCGGGGCCGGCTCGATGGGGTCGCCATCTCGCTTTCCGGGTTGGAACTCGGTTGCCAGTCCGACCGATCCCACCCCGATCACCGGCACACCGGTGATCTTCTTGGTCCAGCCGGCCAGGCTCAGATCCGAGCCCGGGAACGCGGGGACGTACACGCGCCGGGTCGACGGATGCAGCACGTCGACGCCCGCGGCGACCAACGGTGCGAGTACCTGCTCCAACTCAGCCGGGGTTTCGACGAGCTGTGCGTCGTAGGCGTTGGCCTTCCACTGCGAGAAGCGGTAGATGATCGGGAATCCGGTTCCGACGGCTTCGCGCACCGCCGCGACGACCTCGGCCGGGAATCGGGTCCGCGCCGCCGGCGAGCCGCCATAGGAATCGGTGCGCTGATTCGTCTTCTCCCAGAGAAATTCGTCGAGCAGATAACCGTGCGCGGAGTGCAACTCGACAGCGTCGAATCCAACAGCCTTGGCATTACGGGCCGCCTCCGCGAACTGCGCTGCGACACCGGCCAATTCATCAGTCCGCAGCGCCCGGCCCTTGGCAACGCCCACGCTGTTGACACCCGAGGGGCTGACCGGGACCACCCCGTCACCGTCGGCACGTTCGGCACCCTGATGCCACAGTTGCGCGGCGATCACGGCGCCTTGGGCATGGACCGCATCGGTGACGGCCCGCCAGCCGTCGAGCACCTCGGTACCGGACAGCGTCGGGATGCTGAACGGCCAGCCGGCGGCCGGATCCGCCAACCGCACACCCTCGGTGATGATCAGTCCGACGCCACCGGCTGCGCGCCGGGCGTAGTAGGCCGCCACGTCGGTGCCGGGAATACCGCCGGGCGACGCCGCTCTGGTCATCGGCGCCATCGCGAAGCGATTCGGGATCGTCAACGATCCGACTGTCAAAGGACTGAACAAGTCGCGGGGAGTTTGGCTCACGTCGGCGTCAACGCTCCGTGGGTCGGGCCGATTCCGATTTACTCAGCGCGAGTTTGGGAGTGTCCAAAGAGATAACAGCAGCGTGTCCCCGGATCGGCGTATACTCGAACACATGTTCGAAGCCGATTCCGATGCGGAACTGATCGACGCGATGTCCGCGTCGGCCCGTGCGGAATCAGCGGCGATCGCGGGGCGGTTGGCAGCGATCGGGGCGTTGGACAGCCTGCGGGAACAGGAGTTGGCCGAGTCGATCTTTTGGACCACCGACCCGTTCGAAGAAGTCTCCGCCGAGGTCTCGGCGGCGTTGCGGATCAGTCGGGGCCGGGCGGGTACCCAGATTCATCACGCCCGGGTGCTGCGGGACAAACTGCCGCTGGTGGCGGCCCGCTTCGCCGTCGGAGACATCGACTACCGGGTGGTGCGGATGATCATCGCCCGCACCGGCATCGTCGACCCTGCCGTCTGGACGGGGCTGGACGAGGAACTCGCCGGCCGCGCCCATAAATGGATGCGGTTCTCCGAACGACAGTTGCGTGACCGAGTCGATCAATGGATCGCCAAGCTCGACCCCAACGGGGTGCGGGTTCCGCCCCCGATCGATGAGGGCCGGTTTGTTCAGGTCGAACCGAGCACCCCGGGCATGGCCTCGGTATGGGCCAACCTCCACGCCGCCGACGGGGTCGCCTTCAGTCAACGCCTTGACGCGGTCGCCGACACCGTCTGCAAACACGACCCCCGCACCCGCGAACAGCGCCGCGCCGATGCCGTGGGACCGGTCGCCCGACTCGAATCCCAACTGCCGTGCCTGTGCGGCCTCGACGACTGCCCCGCCAAACAAGAACGAGCCGCCGCGGATGCAGCGATCGTGCACGTGCTGGCCAACCAATCCACCGTGGACGGTCGCTCGGATGATCCGGGCTATCTGGCCGGCCATGGCATCCTGCCCGCCGAATCGGTCCGCGACCTGGCCGCCACCGCCAAGATCAAACCTGTGCGTATGCCCGTCGGGAACGCGCTCGAGCCCACTGAGCCCGCCGACACGGCTGAGGCGAAGGGTCCCGGTGAGCCTTCCGAAGCGGCTGAGCCTGGCGAGCCCAGCGATCCGGCCGAGCCGGAGAGCCCTGAACCCGCTGCTGCCGGCGAGCCGCAGTACCGCCCCTCGGTAGCGTTGAGTGAGTTCATTCACTGGCGCGACCTGACGTGCCGATTCCCCGGCTGTGATGCCCCCGTCGAACGCTGCGATGTCGATCACACCGCACCCTGGCCTACCGGGCCGACACATCCCTCGAACACCAAATTATTTTGCCGCGCACACCATTTGGTGAAAACGTTCTGCCCCGGCTGGAGCGACCGTCAACTCCCCGACGGCACCATCGAATTCACCACCCCCACCGGACACACCCACGTGACCGAACCCCACGGCGCCGGCCTGTTCCCCGCGCTGGGCCGACCGACCGGGGACCTCAACCTCCCCGAACCCCAACCACAAGCACCGCACCCCGGCCGCGCGGCGAAGATGCCCAAACGCAGCCGCACCCGCGAACAAGACCGCCAAGACCGCATCGCCGAGGAACGACGCCTACGCGCCGAACTCAACAACGACCTCGCCACCGAACGCGACTACCAAGCCTGGCTCGCCGAAGAATACGGACCACCACCACCCTTCTGATCTGAACGGTGTTGTGCCGCTCGGTTCGGCGTGGAAGTCCGCAGCCCCCGAGCGGCACCAACCTCACGACGCGAGATCGCGTTGATATGGTCGTCCGGATTCGAACCGCCATATCGCGTGATCGAGGGCGAACGCATCCCAACCCGCAGATGCGGCCACCTCACGCACCATCTCAGCTGCGTGTTCGGCACTGACGTTGCCGATTTGGCAGGCCACGTATGCCGCCACCACGCTGCCGGCCCTCGCCCCAGGGATCTGTGTGAGCTTCAGCGTGTACTCCCACGTGACGCCCGATCGCTGCCCGGGCACCGCGCACCACGCCTTGGTGACCTGTTCCCGGCGGGCGTCCTCCTGAACCAGGGCACGCAGGTCTGCGGAGGTGCGGACGTCCAGCGCGACAAGCGCTTCCGCAACCTGTTCGACAGCGACCGACTTCAACGGCGCGTTCGCCATGGTCGAGGTGGGCCGACGGTTTCCGATCTGCGTCGCCCATGAGTCCGGCCCGCCCAACTCGGCGATGTTCTGCAGGAGTTCGACCGCGCCGTCAGTGTCGGCGTCCGCGCCCTGCGCTGCCCGATAGCCGCGGTATCTGGCGATGATCTTCTCCACAGAGGCACGCTGCGCCCCGGTCGAGTAGATCGAATCAATCACGCACAGCGCCAGTGATTCTGGATATCCGAGCGGGCTGAACCAGCGCTGTGGATCACCGAGATCGCGCAAGCATGCTTCGTGCAGTTTTTCGACGTCCGAGTGCATGGCAATTCCTTCCAGCTGTTCAGGAGCCCCTTCGGCTCCCGATGCGCTGGAAGCTAGCGACGTTGGCCGACAGAAAACCGTCGAGAATCCATGCAGAAGCGAAGTTATCCACAGGCATGATTGACCGCCCTGACCGGGTACTCGGGGGGTGTTGCAGACGGGGCTTGCCGACATTTGCTCTGGAGCCCGTCCAACAAACCCCGAGTGCACCTGAGGAGGTGTCCATGTCCAAACCAATGTTGTACGTCATGCAGATTCTGGCCGCGGGCGGCGCCACCGCTGCCGTCGCTCTGGAATCCACCGCGTCTGCTGAGGAACCGCCGTACGGTCACCGGCAAGCCTGATCGATACGTGTCAGCAGTTGCGCGTGCCGCTTCGGCCACCAGAACAGTTCGACCGCCAGGGCAGCCAGGTAGACGACCGAGACCACAGCGTTGCCGACCGACCCGAATACGGCGTCCCACAACGCGCTTGCCGCGGCGACGATGAGCACCAACGGCAAGAGCCAGCGAAACGGCCTGGCCGCCTCGGCGGCCTCATGCACGCCGCGGCTGTAGTCGCGGGCGGCTTCGACCAGTCGTGGGTCGTCGATGCGCTCACCGCGGCGGGCGGCGGCCACAACCCTGGCCAGATCAGCGCCGGGCAACTGTTCTGACATCGGCCAGTACCGGGCCATCCGGCGCGCCATCCAGACGCCGTAGAAGGTGCCCACGATGACGAGGACCAGCACGCCGGAGATCCAGAACCCGGAGTCCAGCCAGGAGAGCACCCCCAGCACGAGGCCCACGCTGCCGCCGATCATCAGCGCCCGGCCCCAGAAGCCGCGGCGCCAGATGAACGCCGGGACGGTCAGCACCGCCCGCTACCAATCTCCATCGGCCACAGCATCACCCGGTGTGCCCTTCACCGTGACGACTTTCGCGGGATCGTGTTCGCCTGGTGGCGACATTGGTAGCACTAAGGGCCGACAGTCCGACGGCCTTGCGGCTAGACGGTGAATCCGAGCGCGCGCAGCTGCTCGCGACCGTCGTCGGTGATCTTGTCCGGACCCCACGGCGGGTTCCAGACCCAATTGATCTTGATCTCGTTGACCAGGCCCGCGCCCACGAGCGCGGTGCGCGACTGATCCTCGATCACGTCGGTCAGCGGGCACGCCGCCGAGGTGAGCGTCATGTCGATCAGCGCAACCGCGCCCTCGTCGCCCTCTTCGACGTTGAGTCCGTAGACCAGGCCCAGGTCGACGACGTTGATGCCCAGCTCGGGATCCACCACGTCGCGCATGGCCTCCTCGACATCCGCGAGCAGCTCGTCAGAAGCGGTATCACTCATCGCTTGTCCTCCACGTCGTCGCTGGCCTGTGCCAGCGCGTCTTTAAAAGCCATCCAACCCAGCAACGCGCACTTCACCCGCGCCGGGTACTTGGCGACACCGGCGAACGCGATGCCGTCACCGAGTACATCTTCGTCCCCCTCCACGTTGCCGCGTGAGGAAATCATCTCGGTGAACGCCTCGACCGTCTTGAGGGCATCGCCGACGCTCTGGCCGATCACCTGATCGGTGAGCACCGAGGTGGCAGCCTGGCTGATCGAACAGCCCTGCCCGTCATAGGAGATGTCCGCCACCGTCTCCGCGTCGTCGGACAGCGCCACCCGCAGCGTCACCTCGTCCCCGCAGGTCGGATTGACGTGGTGTACCTCGGCGGCGAAGGGCTCCCGTAGTCCGCGATTGTGCGGATGTTTGTAGTGGTCCAGGATCACTTCCTGGTACATCTGTTCCATCTTCACGAGAAGAACTCCACGGCGCGTTTGATGCCGGCCACCAGGCGGTCGACCTCATCGAGCGTGTTGTAGACCGCGAAGGACCCGCGGGCGGTGGCGGCGATCCCGAAGCGACGGTGCAGCGGCCAGGCGCAATGGTGTCCGACGCGCACCGCGACGCCCTCGTCGTCGAGCACCTGCCCGACATCGTGGGCATGGATCCCGTCGACCACGAAACTCACCGGGGATCCCCGGTGTTCCATCGTCGTCGGCCCGATGATCCGCACCTGCGGAACGGAGGCAAGACCTTCCAGTGCGGCTGCGACCAGTTCGGCCTCGTGAGCCTCGACCGTGTCCATCCCGATCGCACTCAAATACCGTGCGGCTGCGGCCAATCCGACCACCTGCGAGGTCATCGGCGTGCCTGCCTCGAACCGCTGAGGCGCCGGCGCGTAGGTGGTCTTCTCCATCGTGACGGTCTCGATCATCGAGCCACCGGTGATGAACGGCGGCATCGAGTTCAGGAGCGCGAGTCGCCCGTAGAGCACGCCGATACCGGTAGGCCCGAGCATCTTGTGACCCGAGAATGCCGCGAAATCGACGTCGAGCGCGTGAAAGTCAACCGGCTGATGCGGTACCGACTGGCAGGCGTCCAGCACCGTGAGCGCACCCACCGCCTTGGCCCGCGACACCAGTTCGGCCACCGGGGCAACAGCGCCCGTGACATTCGAATGATGGCTGAAGGCCACCACTTTCACCCGCTCATCGAGCTCCAGCGAATCCAGATCGATGCGGCCGTCATCAGTGACGCCGTACCACTTCAACGTGGCACCGGTGCGCTGGGCCAGTTCCTGCCAGGGAATCAGGTTCGCGTGGTGCTCCAGCTCGGTGGTGACGATGACGTCACCGGGGCCGACCGCATGCTCGAACCGCTTGTCCCCCAGCACGTATGCGACGAGGTTGAGCGACTCGGTGGCGTTCTTGGTGAACACCAGCTCGTCCGGCTCGGTACCGACGAACGCCGCGATATCCGCGCGGCCCTGCTCGTAGGCGTCGGTGGCCTCTTCCATCAGCTGGTGCGCACCGCGGTGCACGGCACCGTTGGAAGTGGTCAGGAAACGCCGTTCGGCGTCGAGCACCTGCAGCGGCTTCTGCGACGTCGCCCCGGAATCCAGGTACGCCAATTGCTTTCCACCGCGCATGACCCGGCTCAGAATCGGGAAGTCCGCCCTGACCTCAGCCAGCACGGTGGGGTCGATAGTCCGTGCGGCTGTCATGTCAGGCTCCGACCGCCTGCGTGAAGCGCACGTATCCGTTCTCTTCGAGCTCGTCGGCGAGTTCCGGTCCGCCCGATTCCACGATGCGGCCGCCCACGAACACGTGCACGAACTGCGGACGGATGTAGCGCAGGATCCGGGTGTAGTGGGTGATCAGCAGGATGCCGCCATGCTCGGCCTCGGCGTAGCGGTTGACACCCTCGCTCACGATGCGCAGCGCGTCGACGTCAAGACCCGAGTCGGTCTCGTCGAGGATCGCGATCTTGGGCTTGAGCAGACCGAGCTGCAGGATCTCGTGGCGCTTCTTCTCGCCACCGGAGAATCCCTCGTTGACGCTGCGCTCACCGAACGCCGGGTCGATCTCCAGATCGTCCATCGCGGCCTTGACTTCCTTGACCCAGTGCCGCAGCTTCGGGGCCTCGCCGCGGACCGCGGTGGCCGCGGTGCGCAGGAAGTTGGACATCGACACGCCGGGCACCTCGACGGGGTACTGCATGGCCAGGAAGAGGCCGGCGCGCGCCCGCTCGTCGATGCTCATCTCGAGGACGTCCTGCCCGTCGAGCGTGATCGACCCTGAGGTCACGGTGTACTTCGGGTGACCGGCGATCGCGTAGGACAGGGTCGACTTGCCCGAGCCGTTGGGGCCCATCACCGCGTGGGTCTCCCCCGACTTCACGGTGAGGTCGACACCCTTGAGGATCGGGATCTCGGTGTTCTCAGCGCCTTCGGCGGCGTTGACCGAGACGTGCAGGTCCTTGATTTCCAGAGTGGTCATGAGTGCGATGCTTTCGATTCGGTGATGGCAAGTTCTTTTTCGATGGCGGCGGTCAGACGCTCGCGCACCTCGGGGACAGCGATCTTGGCGATGATCTCGTTGAAGAATCCGCGCACGACAAGACGTCGGGCCTGATCTTCGGGGATGCCGCGGGCTCGCAGGTAGAACAGCTGCTCGTCGTCGAAACGTCCGGTGGCACTGGCGTGCCCGGCGCCGACGATCTCGCCGGTCTCGATCTCGAGGTTGGGCACCGAATCGGCGCGGGCACCATCGGTGAGCACCAAGTTGCGGTTCACCTCGAAGGTGTCGGTGCCGGTGGCCTCGGCCCGGATCAGCACGTCGCCGATCCACACCGTGTGCGCGTCGGGTTTCTTGGAATCGGGATCGCCCTGCAGCGCGCCCTTGTAGAGGACGTCGGACTTACAGTGCGGCTGAGCATGATCGACCAGCAGCCGCGACTCGAAGAACTGACCGTCGTCGGCGAAGTAGGTGCCGAGCATCTTGGCGTCACCGCCGGGCCCGGTGAAACGCACGGTGGCCGAGGTGCGCACGACATCGCCACCGAGGGTGACGTTGACGTGTCCGAGTACCGCGTCCTTGCCGAGCTTGGCGTGGTGTGCGCTGACATGCACCATGTCGTCGGCCCAGTCGGCGATCCAGATCAGTCCGAGGCCGGCCGCATCACCGACGATGATCTCGACATTGTCGGCGTAGGTTCCGCTGCCGCGCAGGTCGACGACCACGATCGCCCGTGACAGTTCCTCGACCCGGATCTGCAGGTGCCCGTAGCCCACGGTGTCCGCGCCGGGCCCGTCGATCACGATCTCGATCGGCTCGGCCACCTCGGTGTCACGCTTGACCGTCACCACCGTCGCCGTCTCGAACGACGAGTAGGCCTGGGCGGCAACACGATCGGTGGGCACGCCGCCCTCGCCGAGCCGCTTGTCGTCCCGGCCGACGGTCTCCACGGTCACGCCCGGGCGCTCGGTCACGGTGATGCCGGCCTTGCCGTTGGCGACGGCCGAGCCATCGTGCAGGCCGCGAAGCCGCTTGAGCGGGGTGAACCGCCACAGTTCGTCACGACCGCCGGGCACCTCGAAGGCGTTGACGTCGAACGATGCGAACAGCTCGCCCTTGTTGGTGGCGACCCCCTCGACCGCTTGGGTGAGATTCTGCGTCACTTAACCGACCGCGCCTTCCATTTGCAGCTCGATGAGCCGGTTGAGCTCGAGCGCGTATTCCATGGGCAGTTCCTTGGCGATGGGCTCGACGAAGCCGCGCACCACCATCGCCATCGCCTCGTCCTCGGTCAGACCGCGGCTCATCAGATAGAAGAGCTGATCCTCGCTGACCTTGGACACCGTGGCCTCGTGTCCCATCGTGACGTCGTCCTCGCGGATGTCCACGTACGGGTAGGTATCCGAGCGGCTGATCGTATCGACCAGCAGCGCATCGCATTTCACGCTCGACTTACTGCCGTGCGCACCCTTGTTGACCTGGACGAGCCCGCGGTAGGACGCGCGGCCGCCGCCGCGGGCCACCGACTTGGACACGATGTTGCTCGACGTGTTCGGGGCCAGGTGCAGCATCTTGGCGCCGGTGTCCTGGTGCTGTCCCTCGCCGGCGAACGCCACCGAGAGCACCTCGCCCTTGGCGTGCTCACCGGTCATCCAGACCGCCGGGTACTTCATGGTGACCTTGGAACCGATGTTCCCGTCGATCCACTCCATCGTGGCGCCGGCCTCGGCCCGGGCACGCTTGGTGACCAGGTTGAAGACGTTGTTGGACCAGTTCTGGATCGTCGTGTAGCGGACGCGGGCGCCCGGCTTGACGATGATCTCGACGACGGCCGAGTGCAGCGAATCCGACTTGTAGATCGGTGCGGTACAACCCTCGACGTAGTGCACGTAGGAGCCCTCGTCGGCGATGATCAGCGTCCGCTCGAACTGACCCATGTTCTCGGTGTTGATCCGGAAGTAGGCCTGCAGCGGGATGTCGACGTGCACACCCGGCGGGACGTAGATGAACGATCCACCCGACCACACCGCGGTGTTGAGTGCCGAGAACTTGTTGTCGCCGGCCGGGATCACCGTGCCGAAGTACTTCTGGAAGATCTCCGGGTGCTCGCGCAGGCCCGAGTCGGTGTCGAGGAAGATGACGCCGAGCGCCTCAAGGTCCTCGCGGATCTGGTGGTACACCACCTCGGACTCGTACTGAGCGGCCACGCCGGCCACCAGACGCTGCTTTTCAGCCTCTGGAATGCCAAGGCGGTCATAGGTATTGCGAATGTCCTCGGGCAGCTCTTCCCAGGACGCCGCCTGCTTCTCGGTGGAGCGCACGAAGTACTTGATGTTGTCGAAGTCGATGCCCTCGAGGTTGGAACCCCAGTTCGGCATGGGCTTCTTGTCGAAGGTGCGCAGTGCCTTGAGCCGGGACTCCAGCATCCACTCCGGCTCGTTCTTCTTGGCCGAGATGTCACGCACGACGGCTTCCGACAGGCCGCGCTGCGCACTGGCGCCCGCGACGTCCGAGTCCGACCAGCCGTAGCCGTAGTTGCCCAGCGACGCGATGGTCTCTTCCTGGGTCAATGGCGTTTCGGGCGTGATGGTCATGTCGCCGCTCCTTGCTTGTTGCTCGCTGTCGTTTGGCTTGTCGCTGCGGCCGTCCGGGCTGGGCCGTCCGCATCGAGTGGAACGTGGGTGGTGCAGGCGCAGTCACCGTTGACGATGGTCGCCAGGCGCTGCACGTGGGTGCCCAGAATCTCGGCGAACGCCTCACTCTCCGCCTCGCACAGCACCGGGAACTCCTCGGCGACGTGCGATACCGGACAGTGATGCTGGCAGATCTGCACCCCGCGAATCGGGCCGTCCACCGGGTTCGTGGTGGTCGCATACCCGGCCCGGGTCAATGCGTCGGCGACACGCTGGGCGGTGTCGGCGACGCCTTCGGACCCCTCGGTCACGCCGGCCAGGATGGTGTCCATCCGGCGCCGAGCGAAAGTCCTTACGGCGTCCTTGCCACCGATCTCCCGCAATTGCCGAATCGCGGCGACGGCGAGATCGTCGTAGGTGTGGCCGAGCTTGGCGCGCCCCGCAGCCGTCAAGCGGTAGCGCTTGGCCGGGCGGCCCCTGCCGTTGTGCTGCCACGCGGCCGCGGCACTGGCCTGTGCGTCACCGGCTTCGATCAGGGCATCGAGGTGACGGCGTACACCGGCGGCCGAAATGCCGAGCCGGTCACCGATCTGCCCTGCGGTGATCGGACCTTCCAGCAACAGGTGAATGATCGCGCGGCGGGTATGCCCGTCCGATGCCGGCACGACGTCGTTGACCGGCTTCGGCGCACCAGCCGAAGCAGAGCCCGCTGACGTCCGACCCATTTTCACAACACCATTGTGACGGAATTCCGCCCAGGGATCTACCAAGGGCACCCTTACGTGACCTGGGCCACCGTTGCCCGACGAAGACCGCCGCGGCCGACGGTTACGCTGCCCTGATGGCAAGCCGCCTGTCGACCTTCAGCACATCGATCGCCCGGTGGCACGGCGACGAACGCACAGTCGGATCCCCACTCAACCCCGCCGAGGTCGTCGCGCTGCGTCGCACCCGGCTTTTCGGTGCCACCGGCACCGTACTGATGGCGATCGGCGCCCTCGGCGCCGGCGCCCGTCCCGTGGTGCAGGATCCGACGTTCGGCGTGCGGCTGCTCAACCTGCCGTCCCGCATCCAGACCGTGTCTCTGACCATGACCACCACCGGTGCGGTGATGATGGCGCTGGCCTGGCTGATGCTCGGACGCTTCGCTCTCGGCCCCCGCCGGATGTCACGCAGCCAGCTCGACCGCACACTGTTGCTGTGGGCCATCCCGCTGCTGATCGCGCCCCCGATGTACAGCAAGGACGTCTACTCCTACCTGGCCCAGAGTGAGATCGGGTACATCGGGCTCAACCCCTATCAGGTCGGTCCGGCGACCGGCCTCGGCCTCGATCACGTGTTCACGTTGTCGGTACCAAGTCTGTGGCGCGAGACCCCGGCCCCGTACGGACCGCTGTTCCTGTGGATCGGCGAGAGCATCTCTGCGCTGACCGGCGAAAACATCGTCGCCGCCGTGCTGTGTCACCGCGCCGTGGTGCTGCTCGGTGTCGGGCTCATCGTGTGGGCGACGCCCCGGCTGGCCCGGCGCTGCGGCGTCGCCGAGGTCAGCGCACTGTGGCTCGGCGCATGTAATCCGCTGCTGTTCATGCATCTGGTGGCCGGTATTCACAACGAGGCGCTGATGCTCGGCCTGATGCTGGCGGGGACCGAGTTCGCGCTGCGGGGCATCGACGCCGCGGCACCGCTGCTCCCCCGGCCGCTGACCTGGCCACAGTCACGCGAGGACTGGGACCGCTGGTATCCCGCGGGGATGCTGCTGTTCGGCACCGTCCTCATCACGTTGTCCTCGCAGGTCAAGCTGCCGTCGTTGCTCGCACTCGGGTTCGTCGCGATGGCACTCGCCTGGCGCCTGGGCGGCACGATCAAGGCGTTCTTCGTGGCCAGTGTCCCGCTCGGCGTGATCTCACTGGCCGTGATGGGCCTGATCGGCTGGGCCAGCGGGCTCGGCTTCGGCTGGCTGTCCACCCTCGGCACCGCCAACGTCGTGCGCAGCTGGATGTCGCCGCCAACCCTGCTGGCATTGGGCACCGGCCAGGTCGGCATCTTGCTGGGGCTCGGCGACCACACCACCGCAGTGCTCGCCCTGACCCGCGCCATCGGTGTCTTCCTGATCGCGATCCTGGTCAGCTGGCTGTTGTTGGCCGTGATGCGCGGCCGGCTGCACCCCGTGGGCGGATTGGGCGTCGCCTTGGGCGGAACCATCCTGCTGTTCCCGGTGGTGCAACCGTGGTACCTGCTGTGGGCGGTGATCCCGCTGGCCGCATGGGCCACCCGGCCCGGGTTCCGCGGGTCGACGATCGCCATCACCCTGGTCGTCGGGATATTCGGTCCGACGGCCAACGGTGACCGGTTCACGCTGTTCCAGATCGTGATGGCCACACTGGCCAGCACGTTGATCGTGCTGATCCTGATCGGCATTACCTGGCGCCGGCTACCGTGGCGCGCGTCACGCGACACCGACACGGACGCACCGCCGACACCTACGCAATCCCCCGACGCCTACGCTGAATCCCCGTGACCTCGCGTTCTGATCAACCGGTGCTGCTCCGCGGCGTCAGCAAGCGCTACGGCGCGACGACGGCGGTGTCCAATTTGGACCTCGAAGTGCAGCGCGCCGAGGTGCTGGCCCTGCTCGGCCCCAACGGCGCAGGCAAGACCACCACCGTCGAGATGTGCGAGGGATTCATCCGCCCCGACGACGGCCGCGTCGAGATCCTCGGGTTGGATCCCGTCGCCGACAACGCCCAACTCCGTGAGCGGATCGGCGTGATGCTGCAGGGCGGCGGCGGGTACCCCGCGGCGAAAGCGGGCGAAATGCTCGATCTCGTGGCCTCCTACGCTGCCGATCCTCTCGATCCGGCCTGGTTGATGGACACCCTCGGCCTGACCGAATCCGCCCGCACCACCTACCGGCGACTGTCGGGCGGCCAGCAACAGCGCCTGGCGCTGGCCTGCGCGGTGGTGGGTCGCCCAGAGCTGGTGTTCCTCGACGAGCCAACCGCAGGGATGGACGCCCACGCCCGAATTGTGGTGTGGGAGTTGATCGATGCGCTGCGCCGGGACGGCGTGACGGTCGTACTGACCACCCATCACCTCGCCGAGGCCGAGGAACTCGCGGATCGGATCGTGATCATCGATCATGGCGTGGCGGTCGCCACCGGCACACCGGCCGAGCTGACCCACAGCGGTGCCGAGAATCAGCTGCGTTTCAGTGCGCCGCGCAAGCTCGACCTGTCCCTGCTCGCCGCTGCCCTGCCGGAGAAATACAAGGCCACCGAGACGGCACCCGGCGAGTACCTGGTCGAGGGGCACATCGACCCGCAGGTATTGGCCACCGTCACGGCGTGGTGTGCCCGGCTCAATGTGCTGGCCACCGGCATGCGGGTGGAGCAGCGCAGTCTCGAAGATGTATTCCTCGACCTCACAGGACGGGAGCTGCGGTCATGACGAGCGCTCCGAACCGGTTCGCCCCGGGCACCTTCTCCCCCGATCCCCGTCCAGCCAAGGTGCCGGCGATGCTCGCCGCGCAGTACCAGCTGGAATTGAAGCTGCTGCTGCGCAACGGCGAACAGCTGCTCTTGACCATGTTCATCCCGATCACGCTGCTGGTCGGGATGACGCTGCTGCCGTTGGGCTCGTTCGGCGACGACCGGGCCGGGACCTTCACCCCGGCGATCATGGCGCTGGCCCTGATCTCCACGGCATTTACCGGGCAGGCCATCGCGGTGGCCTTCGACCGTCGCTACGGCGCCCTGAAACGGCTGGGCGCGACCGCGCTTCCGGTGTGGGGAATCATCGCCGGCAAGTCACTGGCGGTCGTCACTGTCGTTTTCTTGCAGGCAATCTTGTTGGGCGCCATCGGTTTTGCGTTGGGTTGGCGGCCTTCGCCGCTGGGGCTGGCGCTCGGTGCGGTGATCATCGCGCTGGGCACGGCCACCTTCGCCGCGCTGGGGTTGCTGCTCGGCGGCACCCTCAAGGCCGAGATCGTGCTGGCGCTGGCGAACCTGCTGTGGTTCGTGTTCGCCGGCCTGGGCGCGCTGACCCTCGAAGGTGGCCCGGTGCCGTCGGCTCTGCGCTGGGCGGCCCGGCTGACGCCGTCGGGAGCCCTCACCGAGTCCCTGACCCAGGCGATGACGCTGTCGATGGACTGGTTCGGTGTGGCCGTGCTGGTGGTCTGGGGCGCCGTCGCCGCGATCTGCGCGCTGCGCTGGTTCCGGTTCACCTGATCCACACCGGCCCTACTACAGGTTGTAGTTCCTGATCAACTACGATCAGGCCGTGCCCGGCGGAACAGCTTTCCAGCGATTGGTCGACCTGCTGCCCCTGCCAAGTCTCCGGGTCCAGCGCCTGATCGCATTCCTGGTGATCCTCACCCAGGGCGGCATCTCGGTCACCGGGGCGATCGTGCGCGTCACCGCGTCCGGCCTGGGCTGCCCCACCTGGCCCCAATGCTTCCCGGGCAGCTTCACCCCCGTCCCGCACGCCGAGGTCGCCGTCGTGCATCAGGTGGTCGAGTTCGGCAACCGGATGATCACCTTCCTGGTGGTGCTGACCGCCATTGCGGCCGTCCTGGCCGTGACCCGGGCCCGTCGCCGCCGAGAGGTGCTGATCTACGCCTGGCTGATGCCGGCCTCCACCGTGGTCCAGGCCATCATCGGCGGCATCACGGTGCGGACCGGCCTGCTGTGGTGGACCGTGGCCATCCACCTGCTCGCCTCCATGGCGATGGTGTGGCTCGCGGTGCTGCTGTTCGTCAAGATCGGTCAACCCGACGACGGCGCGCCCACCGCGACCGTGCCGAAACCGTTGCGGCAGTTGACCGTCCTGAGTGCGATCGTCCTGGCCGCCGTCCTGGTGACAGGCACGCTCGTGACGGGCGCCGGTCCGCACGCCGGGGACAAGAGCCTCGACCGCGTGGTGCCGCGTCTTGAGGTCGAGATCACCACGTTGGTGCACATGCATTCGTCGCTGCTGGTCGCCTACCTGTCCCTGATCGTCGCGCTGGGATTCGGCCTCACCGCGGTGCGCGCGTCTCGACCGGTCATGATCCGGCTCGCCGTCCTGGTGGTGCTGGTGTGCGCGCAGGGGCTCGTCGGGATCGTGCAGTTCTACACCGGCGTTCCCGCCGTCCTGGTCGCCGTCCACGTCGCCGGTGCGGCCACCTGTACCGCGGCGACCGCGGCGCTGTGGGCCTCGATGCGTGAGCGCGTCCCGGCCGGCAACTAGTCGGGTCCTGTCCGCGTCAGTGGTTCCACCCGGCGGCGCTCTGTGCGTCGAACGTCGCGTCGATCCGATCGAATCTGCGGCGGATCGACGTTCGCGACGCCTCGTGCGTCAGCACATACAGCCGATCGGCAAGAACCGCCTCGGCGGTGAGCCGGGCAACCTCTTCGACGTCGAGAACGTCGTCGCCGGTGATGAGGTGATCCTCGACCACCTCTCCGCGCGCTCGCGCCGACGTGGCAAGAAGGTTGGTGCCCACCATCATCGGGCACAACACCGAAACACCGATGCCGTCGTTGCCGACCTCACGGGCGAGGACCTCGGCCAGTGCGACCACACCGTACTTGGCCACGCAATACGCGCCGAGGCCGACGTTGGGGACCAGCCCGGCGAAGGACGCGGTGAACAGCAGATGTCCGCCCTGGCCCTGCTCGATGAGTCGGGGCAGAAACGCCTCGACACCGTGAATCGGCCCCCACAGGTCGACGTCAAGGACGAAATGCCAGTCGTCGTGGGTCATCTGTGCGACCGGGCCGTCAACGGCCACACCGGCGTTGTTGAACACCACGTGCACGGCGCCGAGCAGCCGGAAGGCCTCGTCGGCGAGGTGGGTGACCTGTTCGAGCTCGCGGACATCGCACGACACGCCGTGAGCGTCGTGCCCCTCGGACCGCAATTGTGTGACGGCTCGGTCGAGCGCCGCTGCGTCGTGGTCGGCCAGCACGACCCTGGCGCCCCGCGCGGCGAACTGCCGCGCCGCTGCCAGGCCGATGCCGCTCGCGCCGCCGGTGACCACGGCGCCCCGTCCTTCAAAGGTGTCCATCGGGCCGACTCTAGGGGCGGCCAGGTCATGTGGAGGTCAGAAACCGCGGTGCGACAAGGGGCCCAGGCCGAACCGTTCGAGCGCGCCCTCCACACAGACGGCGAACCGCCGCTCGGCGTCTTCCCGAGCGACCTGATCGAGCTGCCGGAAACCCAGCCCTGGCTCGACCAGCTCCAGCTCCAGCACGCGAGGATCTTCCGGGCCGCCGATCACGTCGACACGGGCGTACACCAACTCCTCGGGCTGAAGGTAGAACGACCGGATCACCGCGTCGATCGCCAGGCGCCCGACCCGCCACACCTTGTCGTCAGGATCGGCCGGCGACAACGACTCCTCGGCGTAGGTGCCGGTCTCCTCGAACGCGGGTGACTGTCCAGCCGGGGGCAGTATCGGTCCCTTGGTGAATGTATGGGACTCCTTGCCGCCCAGGAACACCAGTGCGGTCTCGCCGTCGGCGATCCGGTGGTCGTACGGTTGCACCAACACGGCGCGCCCCGTGGCGTGCAGTGCCGCCGCATGGGCCACGGCCTCGGAGGCGTCGACGAAGCGTTGCGCCCCGGCCGAGCCCGCACCGACCGCGGGCTTCACCACCACTTCACCGTCGGGCACGACGACCTGTTCACCGACCGCGAAGTATCCGGTCGGGACCACCGGAATCCCCATGCTGTGCAGATCGTCGAGGTAGCGCTTGTCGGTATTCCACGCCACGACACCCGGCGGGTTGATCAGGTGACGCACCGAGCGCGTCCATGACAGGAACTCCTCGAGACGCTCGGCGTAGTCCCAGGTGGCCCGCAGGACCACCAGGTCGGCGTCGAGGGTGGCCGGGTCGTCCCAGGACAGCCAGCGGGCATGCAGACCGCGGTTACGCAGCGCCGTCACCAGGCCGGCGTCGTCGCCGTCACCGTCGGGCAGTGCCGCGCAGCCGGCCAACACGATGCGGGGATGGAACACATCCGGACGGGCGAGCTTCACCCCCGCGATGATAGGTGTGGATGATGGATGGCGTGTATGCCATCGAAGTTGCCGAGACCGGCGGACCCGAAGTCCTGAGCTACGTCGAACGGCCCGAGCCCGCCCCGGGACCCGGCGAGGTCCTGATCAAGGCCGAGGCCATCGGCGTCAACTTCATCGACACCTACTTCCGGTCCGGGTTGTATCCGCGTGACCTGCCGTTCGTCGTCGGGTCCGAAGTCTGCGGCACGGTCGCCGCCGTCGGCGACGACGTGGCCGCGCTGGCTGTCGGTGACCGCGTGGTCACCGCCAATGCGATCGGCGCCTATGCCGACCTCTGTATTGCCCCAGCTGATTTCGTCGCCTATGTGCCCGAAGGTGTGGCTCCCGACGCAATCGCCTCAGCTCTGCTGAAGGGCATGACCGCGCACTACCTGATCAAGTCCACCTATCCGGTACAGCCGAACGACACCGTGCTGGTGCATGCCGGGGCGGGCGGCGTCGGCCTGATCCTCACCCAATGGGCCACCAGCATCGGCACCCGGGTGATCACGACCGCCTCGACTCCGGAGAAGGCCGAATTGTCCCGGCAGGCGGGCGCGATCGAGGTCCTCGAATACCCCGAGGACCCGACCGAGTTCGGGGACAAGATCCGTGATCTCACCGGCGGGGCGGGAGTTGCCGCCGTGTATGACGGGGTCGGTGCGTCGACGTTCGACGCCAGCCTGGACAGCCTCGGGGTGCGTGGCACGCTGGCGCTGTTCGGCGCGGCCAGCGGTCCGGTGCCACCGGTGGACCCGCAACGGCTCAACGCCGCGGGCTCGGTGTTCCTGACCCGGCCGACGCTGGCCCACCACACCCGCACGCCCGACGAATTCTCCTGGCGCGCAGGCGAATTGATCAATGCCATCGCAGACGGGTCGATCACCATCACCGTCGGTGGGCGCTACCCGCTGGCCGAGGCGGCCCGAGCCCACACCGACCTGCAGGGCCGCAAGACCGTCGGCTCGGTCGTGCTGGTCCCCTAGACCGGTTCCGCCGCGGGGAACGTCCAGGATCCGTCGAGGATCTCGGGCCTCGGCCGGTACAACCGCACGAGGTAATTCCAGCCCTCGGTGACGGGCAGCAGGTTGGCCACCGCCCCGCCTTCGTCACTGCCGCCGAACTGCACCGTGGTGGCGCCGTCGGCGTCCTTGACGGCGGTGACGTTGTTCACCGAATAGGCGTTCTGCGCGTTCGGCGTGAGGTAGCCGTCCTTGTTGTAGACCGTGATGGACCAGAACCCGTCCACCGGGACGTCTTTTACGGTCAGCCGGTGCGCTGTGGCGCCGTCGTTCGCCGGGGGCACCACGGTGAGATACAGCGCATCGCGTTCCGGGTTGCCGCCCCATGCGAACGCCGAGCCGATCAGGTGCCGCACCGGCTCCACCGCATACCTGGGACCGAACATCGATCGGGTATCTGCAAGGGTGGTGGACAGGGTGATGAGTGCGTCCCGAACTGTCTTCTGACTGGCCGGATCCCACGGCGGGATCTCGAACAACCCCGGCGCATCGTCCTGTGAGACCACGATCGCGTCCTGCAGCGCGTGCACTGCGGCAAGGTCTACGGCGTCGGCCGGATCGGCCAGGACGCGTACCGCCGCTGCCGCGTAGCGACTGTCGACCGAATCGCGACTGAACGTCAGCTCGGCAGGCGCGTAGACGACGTTGGTGGTGTAGTGGTCTTCGCTGATGATCTGCAGGGACATGAACCGGCCGGCACACTCGGGCAGCGTGATGGTGACCGGCCCGGCATCGAGATCGAACACCGCCGCCGAGTACAGGGTGTCGCGGTTCTGCCGGATGACGATCTGATGCTCGATCGAGCTCATCTCACGGTTGTGAAAGAACTGTCCGAAACCGCCGTCGTTGACGATGTTGGCGAAGTACAGGTCGGATTCGGCACGTGCGAAGTTGTCGGGACTCACCGATTCGGTCATGCCACAACGCTGCCACACCCCACAGGTGCGGACAGCGGGTTCGTGGACCTAGTGACCGAAAAGCGTCGGCAGCGCCAGCGCCGAGTCAATGGCCAACGCACAGAACACAACGGCCAGGTAGTTGTTCGACTGCAGGAACAACCGCAGTGGCTTCACCGGCTCACCACGCTTCACTCCGGAGTACAGCTGGTGCGCCATCACCAGGAACCAGGCGCCCGCCAGTAGGGCAACAGCGCCGTACAGCCATCCGGTGGCCAGCGCCAGCGCCAGCGTGGTGAGGACCGTCAACCAGGTGTAGATCAGGATCTGGCGGGTGACCTGGCGCTCGGTGGCCACGGCGGGCAACATCGGCACGCCGGCCGCCTTGTAGTCGTCCTTGTAACGCATCGCGAGTGCCCACGTGTGTGGCGGCGTCCAGAAGAAGATGATCAGGAACATCACCACCGCCGGCCACTGGATGGTGCCGGTCACCGCGGACCAGCCGATCATCACCGGCATGCAACCGGCCGCTCCACCCCACACCACGTTCTGGGAGGTGCGGCGTTTGAGCAGCAGGGTGTAGACGAAGACGTAGAACGCGATGGTGGCCACGGCCAGCACCCCGGACAGCAGGTTCGACGTCCAGGTCAGCCAGCAGAACGACGTCACCGACAGCACCAGCCCGAAGATCAGTGCATGCCGCGTCGGCACGGAGGCCTGGGCCAACGGGCGGCGGGCGGTGCGCTTCATCACCTTGTCGATGTCGGCGTCGGCCACACAGTTGAGCGTGTTGGCGCCTGCTGCGGCAAGCATGCCGCCGATCAGGGTGTTGAGGATCAGCAGCGGGTCAACCGTGCCCCGTTCGGCCAGCAACATGGCCGGAATGGTGGTGACCAGCAACAACTCGATCACACGCGGCTTGGTCAACGCCAAATACGACAGGAAGGTGGACCGTACTCGGCTCGGCGCCCCATTGATGAGCCGGCGCTCGCGAATGCTCACGCAAATAACTCCTCGGGTGGCGTCACGCGGCTTCTACTACACACGATGGTAGACCGCCGCCCGAACGGCTCGGCACCGCAGGGTCTGTTCGGGGCAACAACCGGGTAAACGAGCGGGTATCGGTGCACCAACCAGTCTGCATCGGATGACTCCGCCCCACTAGGGTGTTTGTCGTAGCAGCATGGCAACTGCGCGCACGTGCCAGCAGATAGAAGACGAGGAAGTGAGCTTAGTGACCACCGCCGAAGAGATCACCGCTCTCACCCAGCCCAACCACCCAGATGACTGGACCGAAGTCGACAGCGTTGCCGTCGACACCGTCCGGGTGCTCGCGGCTGACGCGGTGCAGAAGGTCGGCAACGGCCACCCGGGAACCGCGATGAGCCTGGCACCGCTGGCCTACACGCTGTTCCAGCGGCAGCTCCGGCACGACCCCAGCGACACCGAGTGGAT
Source organism: Mycolicibacterium peregrinum (assembly GCF_002102345.1). GTDB lineage: Bacteria > Actinomycetota > Actinomycetes > Mycobacteriales > Mycobacteriaceae > Mycobacterium > Mycobacterium peregrinum. Next base: position 155,208 of record NZ_LQPP01000015.1, on the reverse strand, counting down.
CGGTCGGGACCGCTTCGTGCTGTCCTGTGGGCACTCCAGCCTCACCCTGTACCTCCAGCTGTACCTCGGCGGTTTCGGCCTCGAGCTGGCCGACATCGAGGCGCTGCGCACCTGGGGTTCGCTGACCCCGGGCCATCCCGAGTACCACCACACCAAGGGTGTGGAGATCACCACCGGCCCGCTGGGCCAGGGCCTGGCCTCGGCCGTCGGTATGGCGATGGCCGCCCGTTACGAGCGCGGCCTGTTCGATCCGGACACCGCCCCGGGCGAGAGCCCCTTCGACCACTACATCTATGTGGTGGCCTCTGACGGCGACATGGAAGAGGGCGTCACCAGCGAAGCGTCGTCGCTCGCGGGCACCCAGCAGCTCGGCAACCTGATCGTGTTCTGGGACGACAACAAGATCTCGATCGAGCACAACACCGACATCGCGCTGAGCGAGGATGTCCCCGCGCGGTACCGCGCCTACGGCTGGCATGTGCAGGAAGTCGAGGGCGGCGAGAATGTCGTCGGTATCGAGCAGGCCATCGCCGAGGCCAAGAAGGTGACCGACAAGCCGTCGTTCATCGCGCTGCGCACCATCATCGGCTACCCCGCCCCCACAAAGATGAACACCGGTGGCGTGCACGGCTCAGCGCTGGGCGCCGACGAGGTGGCCGCCACCAAGAAGGTTCTCGGGTTCGACCCGGACAAGACCTTCGAGGTGCGCGACGACGTCATCGCCCACACCCGTGAGCTGGTGACCCGCGGCAAGCAGGTCCACGACGAATGGCAGGTGTCCTTCGACGCCTGGGCCAAGCGGGAGCCCGAGCGCAAGGCCCTGCTCGACCGGCTGCAGGCCAAGGAGCTTCCTGAGGGCTGGGACGCCGAACTGCCGCACTGGGACCTGGACTCCAAGCCGGTGGCCACCCGCGCCGCGTCCGGTGCCGTGCTGGCCGCCGTCGGGCAGACGCTGCCCGAGTTGTGGGGCGGTTCGGCCGATCTCGCCGGCAGCAACAACACCACGATCAAGGGCGCCAATTCGTTCGGCCCTCCGTCGATCTCGACCGAGGACTGGAACGCGACCTGGTACGGGCGCACCCTGCACTTCGGTATCCGCGAGCACGCGATGGGCGCGATCCTGTCCGGCATCGTGCTGCACGGCCCGACCCGGCCCTACGGCGGAACGTTCCTCCAGTTCTCGGATTACATGCGGCCGGCCGTGCGTTTGGCCTCGTTGATGAACATCGATCCGATCTACGTCTGGACGCATGATTCGATCGGCCTCGGCGAGGACGGCCCGACGCACCAGCCGATCGAACACCTGGCGGCGCTGCGGGCGATCCCGAATCTGTCCGTGGTGCGTCCGGGCGACCCGAACGAGACCGCCTACGCCTGGAAGACCGTGCTGGAGCGCACTGCAAGCACCGGCCCGGTGGGCCTGATCCTGACCCGCCAAGGTGTACCCGTGATCGAAGGCACCAGCGCCGAAGGCGTGGCCCGAGGCGGCTACGTGCTGGGCGGCACCCCGGAGGAGAATCCCGACGTGGTGATCATCGGCACGGGTTCCGAGCTCCAGCTCGCCGTCGCAGCACAGAAGCTGTTGGCGGACAAGGACATCAACGCGAGCGTGGTGTCGATGCCGTGTGTCGAGTGGTTCGAATCTCAGCCCAAGGAGTACCGCGATTCGGTGCTGCCGCCGGCGGTTTCGGCCCGGGTGGCGGTCGAGGCCGCAGTGGCGCAGAGTTGGTACAAGCTGGTCGGAGACACCGGCGAGATCGTCTCGATCGAGCACTACGGTGCCTCTGCCGACGACAAGACGCTGTTCCGTGAGTTCGGTTTCACCGCCGAGGCCGTGGCGGCCGCGGCGGAACGATCCCTGGACAACTGACCGCACCGCGGTCGCGACAACTAACTTCACGACTGGCAGGAGAAGGCGAACATGACTCAGAACCCGAATCTCGCGGCGCTGAGCGCCGCGGGTGTATCCGTCTGGCTCGACGATCTGTCGCGCGAGCGGTTGCAGACCGGCAATCTGCAGAATCTGATCGATACCCGCAGCGTCGTGGGCGTCACCACCAACCCGTCGATCTTCCAGGCCGCGCTGTCGAAGGGCACCGCGTATGACGCCCAGGTCGCCGAGCTGGCCAAGCAGGGTGCCGACGTGGACGACACCATCCGCACGGTGACCACCGACGACGTCCGCAACGCCTGCGATGTCCTGGCCAAGCAGTACGAGGCCTCCGACGGGGTCGACGGCCGGGTATCCATCGAGGTGGACCCGCGGCTGGCCCACGACACCGACAAGACGATCCTCCAGGCGATCGACCTGTGGAAAACCGTCGACCGCCCGAACCTGCTGATCAAGATCCCGGCCACGCTGGCGGGGCTGCCCGCGATCACCGCGGTGATCGCCGAGGGCATCTCGGTCAACGTCACGCTGATCTTCTCGGTGGAGCGGCACCGGGCAGTGATGGACGCCTACCTGTCCGGACTGGAGAAGGCCCGCGAGGCCGGCCACGATCTGTCCAAGATCCACTCGGTCGCTTCGTTCTTCGTGTCCCGCGTGGACACCGAGATCGACAACCGGCTGGAGAAGATCGGCTCCGAGGATGCACTGGCCCTGCGCGGCAAGGCCGGTGTGGCGAACTCGCGGCTCGCCTACGCCGCCTACGAGGAAGTCTTCGGCGGGGAGCGCTTCGCGGCGCTCAAGGACAACGGCGCCCGGGTGCAGCGCGTGCTCTGGGCTTCCACCGGTGTAAAGAATCCCGACTACTCGGACACCCTCTACGTCACCGAACTGGTTGCGCCGCACACGGTGAACACGTTGCCGGAGAAGACGCTGGAAGCGTTCGCCGACCACGGCAAGATCACCGGTGACACCATCACCGGGACCGCGGCGGCATCGCAGGAGATCTTCGACAAGCTCAGCGCCGTCGGCATCGACCTGGTCGATGTGTTCAAGGTGCTGGAGGACGAGGGTGTGGACAAGTTCGAAAAGTCGTGGCAGGAACTGCTCGACGCGACACAGGGCCAACTCGACGCCGCCAAGAAATGAGCCCGCTCAACGACAGGCCGGAGACCGCCTGGCGTAACCCGTTGCGGGACAAGCGCGACAAGCGCATGCCCCGCATCGCGGGTCCGTGTGCGGTAGTGATCTTCGGTGTGACCGGCGATCTGGCCCGCAAGAAGTTGATGCCGGCCATCTACGACCTGGCCAACCGCGGCCTCCTGCCACCGAGCTTCGCGCTGGTGGGCTTCGCCCGCCGTGACTGGGCGGACGAGGATTTCGGCAAGATCGTCTTCGACGCGGTCAAGCAGCACGCCCGGACTCCCTTCCGCCAGGAGGTCTGGGACCGCCTGGCCGAGGGATTCCGGTTCGTGCAGGGCACATTCGACGACGACGAGTCGTTCGAACGGCTCAAGGACACCCTGCACAAACTCGATGTCGAGCGCGGCACCAGCGGCAACCACGCGTTCTACCTGTCGATTCCGCCGAAGGCGTTCCCCCAGGTCTGCGAGCAGCTGTCGAAATCCGGGCTGGCCGACAAGCCGGAGGGCAGCTGGAGCCGGGTGGTCATCGAGAAGCCGTTCGGTCACGACCTCAAGAGCGCCGAGGAACTCAACGCGGTGGTCAACAGCGTGTTCCCGGAATCGTCGGTGTTCCGCATCGACCACTACCTGGGCAAGGAAACCGTCCAGAACCTCCTGGCACTGCGCTTCGCCAACGAGATGTTCGAGCCGGTGCTGAACTCCCACTACGTCGACAGTGTTCAGATCACCATGGCCGAGGACATCGGCCTCGGCGGGCGGGGCGGCTACTACGACGGAGTCGGCGCTGCCCGCGACGTCATCCAGAACCATCTGCTGCAGCTGCTGGCACTGACGGCGATGGAAGAGCCGGTGAGCTTCTCCCCTGCCGAACTGCAGGCCGAGAAGATCAAGGTGCTCTCGGCGACCCGGCTTGCCGAGCCGCTGGATGAGACCACGTCGCGGGGGCAGTACGCCGCGGGCTGGCAGGGCGGCGAGAAGGTCGTCGGGCTGCTGGACGAGGAAGGCTTCTCGAAGACATCCACCACCGAGACGTTCGCAGCCATCACGCTGGACGTGGACACCCGACGCTGGGCGGGCGTGCCGTTCTATCTGCGCACCGGAAAGCGCTTGGGCCGCAGGGTCACCGAGATCGCACTGCTGTTCAAGCGGGCACCGCACCTGCCCTTCGACGCGACGATGACCGATGAGCTCGGCCAGAATGCGCTGGTGATCCGGGTCCAACCGGACGAAGGCATCACGCTGCGGTTCGGGTCCAAGGTCCCGGGCCACATCATGGAGGTCCGCGATGTCAGCATGGACTTCTCCTACGGTTCGGCCTTCGCCGAGGAGTCGCCGGAAGCCTACGAGCGCCTGATCCTCGATGTGTTGCTGGGCGAGCCGTCGCTGTTCCCGGTCAATGCCGAGGTCGAATTGTGTTGGAAGATCCTGGATCCCGCGCTCGAGTATTGGGCTACCCACGGTAAGCCCGATTCCTACGAGTCCGGAACTTGGGGCCCCGAATCGTCTTTCGAGATGCTGCGCCGGTCAGGCCGGGAATGGAGGCGGCCGTGATTGTCGATCTGCCCGAGACCAATACCGGGGCGATCAACAAGAAGATCGTCGCCCTGCGCGAAGAGGGCGGCGCGATCACCCTGGGCCGGGTACTGACGCTGGTCATCGCCCCCGATACCGAAGCGGTGCTCGAAGAGTCGATCGAGGCGGCCAACTGGGCCAGCCGTGAGCATCCCTGCCGCGTGATCGTGGTCATCCCCGGAGACCGATTGACCACCGAGGCCCGGCTGGATGCCCAACTGCGGGTGGGCCGCGATGCCGGCGCCAACGAGGTGGTGGTGCTGCGATTGTCCGGTCCGCTGGCCAATCACGCCAGCAGCGTCGTCACGCCGTTCCTGCTGCCGGACACGCCGGTGGTGACCTGGTGGCCCGATCTCGCCCCCGCCGTCCCCGCACAGGATCCGCTGGGCAAGTTGGCGATTCGCCGGATCACCGACGCCACGAACGGCTCTGATCCGCTGGCCTGCATCAAGAGCAGGCTGAACGGTTACACCGATGGTGACACCGATCTCGCCTGGAGCCGCGTCACCTACTGGCGCGCCTTGCTGGCGGCCGCTATCGATCAGCCGCCACACGAACCCATCACCTCGGCGCTTGTGTCCGGGCTCAAAGACGAGCCCGCGCTCGACATCCTGGCCGGCTGGCTGGCCAACCGGATCGACGGGCCGGTGACCCGGACGACAGGTGACTTGAAGGTCGAGCTGACCAGGCCCAGTGAAACCGTGACGCTGGCGCGGCCACAGACCGGCGTCACCGCGGTACTGAGCCGCACCGGCAAGCCGGACGCATTGGTGCCCTTGGCCCGCCGCGAAGCCAAGGAGTGCCTGGCAGAGGATCTGCGCCGGCTCGACGCCGACGAAATCTACTACGACGCACTCACGGGAATCGACAAGGTCCAGTACGTATGAGCACTGTTATCGAGCGTTACGCCGACACCGACGCGCTGGTGACCGCAGCCGGAGACCGGTTGGTGGGAGCCATCACGTCAGCGATCTCCGCGCGTGGTCATGCCAACATCGTGCTCACCGGTGGAGGCACGGGAATCGGCCTGCTCAAGCGCGTCGGCGAGCGCAGCGACGAGATCGACTGGTCGAAGGTGCATGTCTACTGGGGCGACGAGCGTTTCGTGCCGCAGGGCGACGACGAGCGCAACGACAAGCAGGCCCGCGAGGCACTGCTGGACCACGTCGGGATCTCGGACGTCAACGTGCACGCGATGGCCGCCAGCGATGGCGAATTCGGTGACGATCTCACCGCGGCCGCCGCCGGGTACGCACAGCTGCTGGCCGCCAACTTCGACGCTCCCGGACCCGAGTTCGACGTGCATCTGCTCGGCATGGGCGGTGAAGGACATATCAACTCACTGTTCCCCGACACCGCCGCCGTGCGGGAGAACGAGCGCATGGTGGTGGGTGTGCCCGACTCCCCCAAACCACCGCCGCGACGAATCACGTTGACGCTTCCGGCGGTTCGCAACTCCCGCGAGGTGTGGCTGGTGGTGTCCGGAGAAGCCAAGGCCGACGCGGTCGCCGCCGCGCTCGCTGGTGCCGATCCGGTCGACATCCCCGCCGCGGGCGCAGTCGGTCGCGACCGGACGGTGTGGTTGCTCGACGAGGCTGCGGCAAGCAAGCTCTGAGCCGACCCCCTAGCCGTCCGAGGAACCGGGCTCGCGCTCGCCGGTTCGGTCGGCCAAGGCCTCGGCATAGCCGGCGAGGTAGTCGGCCACCTGACGGTTGGGCGTGACCCGGTCGGTCACCACGGCCGACCGGGTTCGGTGTTCGCAGAATCGCCGCACAACCATTCAGACGCGGTTGGCCCGCGTTTGGTTCCCCAGCAGCCATACTGTCTGCCATGGCAGACAAAGGAGACGGCCGCGCCCGCCCGAACTCCGGACGGCAGCGCATCCGGACGCTGACGCAGGCCGCACTCAATGCCGATATGACCGTCGAGCAGGTCGACACCCTGCTCACCGATCTCAGTAGCACTCTCGTCGACCTCAACAGGTCGACCGGCGGCCTGGATACCACGCTCGACCGCTTCAACGAAACCATCACCCGCATCGACGAACTCGCACCTCGCCTCATCGGCATGGTCGAGCGCCTGGAGTCGATCGTGGACCGTGTCGAGGTCATCGTCGGCATCGGCGAGGCGGTGATGGCGCCGTTGGCAGCAACGGAGAGTGCAGTGCGCGGAATGATCGACCGGGTTCGCAAGAGCACCGGCCTGTAGGGCGGGTGCGGTCGGCGCCTCGGTTACAGTGGTGGCCATGGGTGCCGGATTCGATCGCGTAGACGCACGTGCCGTGCGTGCTGTCGCGGCGTTCACACCCAGTTTGCTGGCTTCGATCTGGAATCGAGCACGCCTGGCGCCACTGAAGAGGATCTCGGGTTAGCTGTCGCTGCCCATTTGCTCCTTCTATCAGCTTCGAGGCGTCATGAAGCCGTCCCTGTATGCCGTTGCGGCATCGCTCTACTTGACCGAATACACCCTCTACTCCAATTCGTCGTCGGCTGTGTTGTTGAACTCTGCGATTGCCGAGTACTTCGGCATCCCGTTCTCACAGGCTGCCTATATCGGCGTGGCGTTCCTCTCCGGGTTCTGTTTGGCGTTGCTGCCCGCGGGCCTGCTGTCGCACCGGTACCGACCCGCGACCCTGTTCTTCTCCAGTTCGGCGGTCCTGGCGGTCCTCGGTATCGCCGTCGGCCTCAGCCCTGAGTTCTGGGTGCTCATCGCGCTGCGGTTCCTGCAGGGCATCGCCTCGGCGGTGCTCGCACCTCAGATCTTCCGGCTCATCAGGGCTCAGTTCTATCCCGACCATCACTCGGCGATCCTGGGTACGTGGGGCCTGGTGGTCTCGGCGTCAGCCCTGTGCTCACCGCTGATCACCGCGTTCCTCAACGATCTGTGGGGCTGGCGGTCGTTCCCCTACGAAACGGTGGTGACCACCGTCGCGGCGATGGCGCTGCTGGCCATTGCGCCCGCCACGCCAAGCGCCGATGACACCGCCACGACCGGACGGGTAGCGATCCCGCTGGTGGCGCTCGCGGTGGTTCAGCTCGCGGTCTTCCTGGCGATCGGTCGGTCCACCACGGTCTATGCCGAGGTGGCGTTGCTGATCGTGGCGATCCTGCTCGGGATCGTCGTGATCGTTCTGCGCACCTGGTCCCAGACCCGGGTCCTGTCGGGAAGCCTGGTGGTGGTGTTCGTGGCCGGCATCGCGACCAACGTGTTCACCCTCTCCGTCGTGTATGTGCTGCAGCAGGTGCGCGGACTGGATTCCTATGGCTCGGCACTGTTCCTGTTGCCGATGGCGTTCTTCGCCGGGCTGATCCCGATGCTGAGATTCGGTAGGCCCGGAGACAATTCGAAGAGCACCCGGCTGGTGTTCATCGGCTCGGTATTCCTGATCGTGGCGGGTCTGAGCCTGTTCGGACACGTGCCGCTGGGCAGTGCCGCGTTGATGGGTTGCGCGATGGGGTTCCTGTGGAGTTCGCTGGCCAGCAACGTGTTGACGAATTCGACGCAGGTTCCTTTCGATTCCAGCCTGTACCACTACCTTCGGGCGCTGGGCGCGGCCATCGGAGTGGCAACCGGGGCGACGATGATCGGCGGTCTTGGAGCCGAACTGTTCAGCGGCGCGGCCGTGCTGGTGACGGCGATCGGGGTGGCGGCGACGCTCGCGGCCCGTTCGGCCTGGCAGGCAACGAGATTGGCACCGGTGCGATGATGCGTGACCTCACGTTCGGCTGGCCGACCCATCAACTCAGCGACGACCCGCGCCTGGCCTACAACAGCATCTCGAAAACCTACTGCCGGCTGGTCTATGACAGCCTCCTCGACATCGATCCCGAAACCGGCACGCTCCTGCCGTGGCTGGCCACCTCGTGGCACTACCGCGACCCGCTGACCCTGGAGGTGACGATCGCCCGCGACCGGCATTTTTCCGACGGCACATCGCTGACCCCGGAGGCCGTCGTGCAGAACTTCGCCGGTATCGCTGCGCTCCAGGAGGTCTCACCGCTACCCGCTGCGGTGACGATGCTCGCCGGGCTCCACTCGGTCGAGGCGGGGACCGACACGGTGACCTTTCACTTCCTGCATCACAATGCGGCGTTCCTGCGGTCACTGGCCACTGTCAATCTGGCGATCCGCAACGCGCACGGTCTGGGCACCGGTCGATGGTGGCCGGTCACGGGCGGGGTGGCCGACGGCTCGCGCCGATTGATGTTCGAGCAGGCCGATACCGGTGACCTGTACGCCGGCGCGATCGACGGCTATCGACTCGCCGAGATCCACAACCCGGGGATCAGTTACGGATTGTGTCCCAACGCTTCCCGTGGCCCGCTGGCCGATCCCGCTGTGCGCCGCGCGCTGTCGCTGCTGATCAACCGTTCCGCGCTGCGACCGATCCTCGATAGCCACGGATACTCCGTCGCCTCGTCGGTGCTGACCCCGACGACCGAAGGGTACCGGGACTGCTCCGCCGAGTTGGCCTACGACCCGGTGACGGCCCGCCGACTCCTCGCCACCGCGGGTGCGCAGCGGTTTTCGTTGGAGGTGGTGTTCAACAGCACGTTCTCCCCCATCGACGCCGCGGTCCTCACCGAGGTCGCCGCACAGTGGCGGGAGCACGGTATCGAGCTGGTCCTCGCCGACGTCGACTTCCCGGAACTGCGAAGGCGCCAGGAGGCCGGCGCCTACGACTTCCGGTTCTTCTACTTCACCGGTGCCGACCCCGATCTGCTGCGCTATCAATTTGCCATGACCCAGCGAAACATGAACCGCCGCAAGGCTCCAGATGACCTGGACGCCCTGCTCGACGCCCAGCTGACCTGTGCGGACCCAGACGGCCGCCGCGAGCTCGTGGATGCGATCCAACGCCGCATCGTCGAAACCGGGCTGTGGCTGCCGCTCTGCAATGTCCGAACCGTCACCAGTTACCGGCCTGACGTACTGCCCGGTGTCCACCTCGACGCCGAAGCACTGGCCCGGATCCCATGAACCCGAGAGGAATCTCGATGGATATCGCCATCATCGGCGCGGGCCTCGGCGGCCTGGCAGCCGCCGTCGCCCTGCAGCACCACGGCCACCGGCCCGTCATCTTCGACAAGACCCGCGAACTCGGCGAGGTCGGCGGCCCACTGGGTATCTCGCCACAGACGCTGCGATTGTTCGGTGAGTGGGGCATTGTCGATGGGTTCGACGAAATCTCCTCGGCCACCCAGTACTTCGAGAACCGCGATCAGCTCGGACAGCTGGAGAAGATCACCGACTACGCGGCAACTCCGGAGGCCGGCGCCGAACACGGCCGGTTCGGCTACGCCGATTCCGACCTTGCTCCGCGCACCGTGCACCGCGCGGATCTGCACGGGCTGCTGGTCTCGGCGGTGGGACCAGAGCAGGTGCGGCTTCGCCACGAACTGTCCGGCATCACCGAACGTGACGACCATGTCGAGCTGACCTTCGCCGATGGCGAAGTGGTCCGGGCCGGCTTGGTGATCGCCGCGGACGGGCTTCGGTCGCGAGCACGGAAGATGTTCAGCGACGACGACATTCACTACTGCGGTTCGGTGATCTTCCGCGCCGTCAGCCCCGCCGAATGCCTGTCGATTCCCAATGACCGGCTCCGCTCCTGGCATTCGGCGGACTACGCCAAGCACGTCATCTCCATGCCGGTGCGAGCCGGCAGGCAGGTTGCCGTCGACGCCACCCTCGGGGTGGACGAACCTCCGCTGCACCTGTGGTCGGCCCGGGCCGACCTGCAGGCACTCGCGGGCCAGTTCGACGAGTTCGACCCCGTGGTCGGTCAGATGCTGCGCGCCGCCACGGGTCCGGTGTACATGCATCCCGTGTACGACCGCGACCCGATCGACCGGTGGACCACCGCGCGCGTCGCGCTACTCGGGGATGCGGCACACCCGATGACGCCGTTCGGTGGCCAGGGCGCCAATCAGGCCATCCAGGACGCGGCCGAGCTGGCCACCCAGATCGCCGCGGCACCTGACGGCGACTACACCGAAGCGCTGCAACGCTATCAACGCGTCAGAACGGAACAGACGGCGGAGATCCAGCGTGCGGCACGCGGCTTTGCCGACCGCCGGGCCAGGGTCTCGTTGCAGTTGGCCGATATCCTCGTGCGCTGACCCACGGGCAATTCAGCCACTGTTGCGCAGCGCTGTCGCCAAACCGCTCATGGTGAGCAGGATTCCGCGCTGCACCCGTTCGTCTGTGTCCCCGCCGCGGTACCGGCGCAGCAGCTCGACCTGAAGGTGATTGAGCGGTTCGAGGTAGGGGAACCGGTTGAATACCGAGCGGGCCAGGGCCGGGTTGTCAGCCAGCAGGTCGTCCTGACCGGTGATCAGCTTGTACATCTCGATGGTGCGGGTGTGCTCGGCGACGATCTTGTCGAAGACCCGGGCCCGCAGCTCCTCGTCGTCGACCAACTCGGAATACCGTGCCGCCAAACCCATGTCGGACTTGGCCAGCACCTGAGCCATGTTCGACAACACCGTGCGGAAGAAGGGCCAGCGCCGGTACAGGTCCTGCAACACCGAGAGCCTGGTGTCGTCGTCGGCAATCCACTGCGCGAACGCGGTGCCCGTGCCGTACCAACCCGGCAGCATCACGCGGGACTGGCTCCAGGCCAGCACCCACGGGATGGCCCGCAGATCGGCGATGGAGGTGGTCGGTTTGCGTGAGCTGGGCCGGCTGCCGATGTTGAGTGCACCGATTTCGCTGACCGGCGTGGACGCCTTGAAGTACTCGACGAATCCGGGTGTCTCATGGACCAATTCGGCGTACGCCCGTTGCGCCAGGGCAGCGAGCTCGTCGAGCACCTGATAGGCCGGGCCGGCCTCGTCACCGAGCCCTTCGACGTCGAGCAAGGTGGATTCCAGCGTCGCTGCCAGCAGCGTCTCCAGGTTGCGGTGCGCGATGCGCGGCTCCGCGTACTTCGCCGCGATCACCTCACCCTGCTCGGTGATCCGCAACGATCCGTTCACCGCACCCGGCGGTTGCGCCAGGATCGCGTCATAGCTGGGTCCGCCGCCCCGGCCGACGGTGCCGCCCCGTCCGTGGAACAGGCGCAACCGGATCCCGGTCGCGCGCGCGGCTTCGACGAGGTCCAGCTCGGCTCGGTACAACGCCCAGTTGGCCGCCAGATAGCCGCCGTCCTTGTTCGAGTCCGAGTAGCCCAACATCACTTCCTGATGTTGTCCGCGCGCGGCGACGATGCTGCGGTAGACCGGCAACGCGAGCGCGGCCTCCAGAACAGTGGAACCCTGCTGAAGATCCTCGATGGTTTCGAACAGCGGCACGATGCCGACGGGTGCGTAGACCTCGCCGTGAGCCGCGCCCGAAACGTCGAGCAGCCCGGCTTCTTTGAGCAGGATCGCCGCTTCGAGCAGGTCGGACACCGACTGGCACATGGAGATGATGTAGTTGGGCACGGCCTGAGCACCGAAGACGCCGACCGCCCGCGCCGCCGCGCCGACGATGTCGAGTTCCTTGCGGGCCAGCTCCGAGAGCTCGGCGCCCTCGCCGATCAGTGGGCGTCTGGTGGAGATCTCGCCCGCGAGCAGTTCCACCCGCTGCGCTTCGGGCAGGGATGCGTAGTCGGGATGGACCCCGGCCCAGGCCAGCAGCTCGCCCACCACCTGCTCGTGTACCTCGGAATTCTGGCGCATGTCCAGGCCGCACAGATGAAAACCGAAGACCCGCACTGCTTCTCGCAACCGGCTCAGCCGGTCATCGGCCAGCACCGCGCTACCGTGGCCGCGCAGCGAGGCGTCCACCGTGTCGAGGTCGGCCAGGAATTCTTCCGGGGTGGCATAGGCCGCAAGGCCGAGGTCGAGCTCGTGGTCGGGCTGATCGTCCAGGATCTCGCGACCGGTGGCGGTCAGACGGGCGTGGATCACCCGCAGCGCCCGGCGGTAGGGCTCGTCGGCGCGTGCCGGCTCGTGGCAGGCTCCGGCCAGCGCGCTCAGCTCATCGGTCACCGCGACCAGCCGGGCCGACATCGACAGTTCCTCTTCCAGCGCGGTGATCTCGGTGAAGTAGTGCGCGAAGGCCACGTGGGCGGCGCGCCCGGTGGCCAGCCGCACCACGCCCGCATCGACATTGGGGTTGCCGTCCCGGTCGCCGCCGATCCAGCTGCCCGGCCGCAGGATCGGCCGCTCCAACAGGTCCTCCCCCGGCCAGCGCGCCTGCAACGCGTTCCGCACCTCGGCGTTCACCTGTGGGATCACCTCGAAGAATGCCGCTGGGTAGTACCGCAGCCCGGTTTCAATTTCGTCGGAGATCTTGAGTCGAGACAAACGAACGAGCGCGGTCTGCCAGAGCGTCAGGATGTTGCGGCGCAACTCGATCTCGATGTCCCGGCCGTCGGCGGTGCGGGTAAGTCCGTTCATGCGCAGCCGCATCAACTCGGTGACCCGATGCTGGGTGTCGAAGACGGTGCGGCGCCGGGTTTCGGTGGGATGCGCGGTGATCACGGGTGACACCAGGGCACCGCTCAACGCGTCGGCGACGGCGCTCGCTGCCAGGTCGGCCCGATCGAGCTTGAGATAGGTGGCGGCCAAACTGCTGTCCTGCGGTGGCTCGCCGGCCGCCTCGTGCACGGCGCGTCGCCGCTCGCGGTGGATGTCCTCGGCGACGTTGGCCAGCAGCGCGAAATGGGTGAAGGCGCGGATGACCGGGATCGCTTGGTGCACATCGATATCGGTGAACAGGTCGGCCAGCTCGGCCCGGTCGATCTCGGAGCGGCGAACCCGAAAGGACTCGACCCGAGCCCGTTCGACCAGGTCGAAGACCTCATCTCCGTTCTGTTCGCGCACGGTGTCGCCGAGGATCGCGCCGAGCAACCGGATGTCCTCACGCATCGGCTCGGTGGCCTCGCGGCCCACCGGAGTGCGCTGAACCGCACCGATCGGATCCAGCGCGGTATCGGGACCGTCAGCCATGTCCTCAGTATCGTTGCCGCGCGGACATGCCGCACCCCGGGTCAGATGAGGAAGCGCTCCCCGACTGGCGGGAGTATCGGGTCAACCAGGGCTAGCCGTACTTGATCAGCAGCGCGACGCCGACGATCGACACCAGCCAGATGCCGGTCACGAAGAGCGTCAACCGGTCGAGGTTCTTCTCGACCACGGTGGAGCCGGACAGGCTGGACTGGACACCGCCACCGAACAGGGTGGACAGACCGCCACCCTTGGCGCGATGCAGCAGCACCAGGAGCACGACCAGCACGCTGGTCACGACCAGAGTGATCTGCAGAGCCAATTCCATGGCGATAAGACTACCGGGTGCGGTGTCCGGCCCTGGTCCCCGGGTTACGGCAGCGGTCCGCCTGCAGCGATCGCCGACAGTGTGGCGAACTGCTCACCGTCCAGCGACGCGCCTCCGACCAGAGCCCCGTCCACGTCGCCCTGCGCCACGATCTCGCCGACATTCTTGGCGTTGACCGACCCGCCGTACAGGACTCTGACGCCGGCCGCAAGCTGCGGCGATGCCAGGTTCCCCAGTTCGGCGCGGATCGCCTTGCAGACCTCCTGGGCATCCGCCGCGCTGGCCACCCGGCCGGTGCCGATGGCCCACACCGGCTCGTAGGCGATGACGGCCTGACCGATCTGCTCCTTGCTCAGACCGGCCAGGGAGCCGCGCAACGAGTTCACGTTGTACTCGACGTGGTTGCCTGCCTCACGCACCTCAAGCTGCTCACCGATGCAGATGATCGGCGTGATGCCGTGTTTGAACGCCGCGGCAGCCTTGGCAGCCACCAGCTCGTCGGTTTCGCCGTGATAGGTACGCCGCTCGGAGTGCCCCACGACCACGAAGCTGCATCCGAGCTTCGCCAGGAACGCTCCGCTGATCTCACCCGTGTAGGCGCCCGAATCGTGCTTGGACACGTCCTGGGCGCCGTAGGTGAGCCGCAGTTTGTCGCCGTCGACCAGGGTCTGCACGCTGCGCAGGTCGGTGAACGGCGGGATGACCGTCACATCGACCTTGTCGAAGTACTTGTCCGGCAGCGCGAATGCGATCTTCTGCACCAGCGCGATGGCCTCGAAGTGGTTGAGGTTCATCTTCCAGTTGCCGGCTACCAATGGCTTGCGGGCGGCTTTCGACATGACTTACGACTCCAGTACTTCGATGCCGGGCAGGGTCTTGCCCTCAAGGTATTCCAGCGACGCGCCGCCACCGGTCGAGATATGCGAGAAACCGTCCTCGGGCAGGCCGAGCTGACGCACCGCAGCCGCCGAGTCACCACCGCCGACGACGCTGAACGCGCCCTTCTCGGTGGCGCCGATGATCGCCTCGGCCACGCCCCGGGTGCCTTCGGCAAAGGCCGGGAACTCGAACACGCCCATGGGGCCGTTCCAGAACACGGTCTTGGCGTTGGACAGCAGTGCGGTGAACCGCTTGACCGACTCCGGACCGACGTCGAGGCCCATCTTCCCTTCGGGGATGCGGTCGGAGGCCACGGTCTCCGACTCGGCGTCGGCGGCGAACTTGTCGGCCACGACGATGTCCACCGGGAGATGGATCACGTCGGCGTAGGTGTCGAGCAGCCGCTTGCAGGTATCGATCATCTCCTCCTGCAGCAGTGAGGTACCTACCGAAACACCTTGGGAGGCAAGGAAGGTGAAGCACATACCGCCGCCGATGATGATGCTGTCAGCCTTGGTCGCGAGGTTCTCGATGACCGCGAGCTTGTCCGAAACCTTGGAGCCACCGAGTACGACGGCATACGGACGCTCGGTGGAGCTGGTGAGCTGCTCGAGCACCTTCACCTCGGCGTCGACCAGCGTGCCGGCGTAGTGCGGCAACAAGGTGGCGATGTCGTAGACCGAGGCCTGCTTGCGGTGCACCACGCCGAAGCCATCGGAGACGAAGGCACCCGGCGAGCCGTCGGCACCCTCGACCAGGGCGGCCAGCGCCTTGGCCAGCGCCAACCGCTCGGCGTCGTCCTTGCTGGTCTCGCGCGGGTCGAAGCGGATGTTCTCCAGCAGCAGCACGTCGCCGTCGGTCAGGCCTTCGGCCCGGGCCAGCGCGTCGGTGCCGACCACGTCACCGGCCAGCTGCACGTGGCGCCCGAGCTTCTCCCCCAGCGCCGCGGCAACGGGAGCCAGCGAGAACTTGGGGTCCGGACCGCCCTTCGGGCGGCCCAGGTGCGCGGTGACGACGACCTTGGCCCCGGCCTCGGCCAGTGCGGACAGGGTCGGAACCGAGGCGATGATGCGACCGGGGTCGGTGATGTTGCCCTCGTCATCGAGGGGGACGTTGAGGTCGGAGCGCACCAGCACGCCCCGCCCCTCCACACCGTCGGCCAACAGGTCAGCGAGTGTCTTGACAGTCATTGGTATTAGAGCGACTTCCCTACGAGTTCAACAAGATCGGCGAGGCGGTTGGAATATCCCCACTCGTTGTCATACCAGGAGACGACCTTGGCCTGGTTGTCGATGACCTTGGTCAGGCCCGAGTCGAAGATCGAACTGTGCGGGTCGGTGACGATGTCGCTCGACACGATCGGCGCGTCGTAGTACTTCATGATCCCCTTCATCGGCCCCTCGGCTGCGGCCTTCATCGCGGCGTTGATCTCGTCGGCGGACGCCGACTTGGCAAGCTCGGCGGTCAGGTCGGTGACCGACCCCGTGGGAATCGGCACGCGCAGAGCGTAGCCGTCGAGCTTGCCCTTGAGCTCAGGCAGCACCAGGCCGATGGCCTTGGCGGCACCGGTGGAGGTCGGGACGATGTTCAGCGCGGCAGCGCGAGCACGGCGTAGATCCTTGTGCGGACCGTCCTGCAGGTTCTGGTCCTGGGTGTAGGCGTGGATGGTGGTCATCAGGCCCTTGACGATGCCGAACTCGTCGTTGAGGACCTTGGCCAACGGGCCGAGACAGTTGGTGGTGCAGGAGGCGTTGGAGATGATGTTCTGACTGCCGTCGTACTTGTCGTCGTTCACGCCCAGCACGATGGTGATGTCCTCGCCGGAGGCGGGCGCGGAGATGATGACCTTTTTGGCGCCCGCGTCCAGGTGACCCTGGGCCTTTTCGCGCTTGGTGAAGATGCCGGTCGACTCGACCACCACGTCGACTCCGAGGTCACCCCACGGCAGGGCCGCCGGACCTTCCTTTACTTCGAGGGCCTTGATCTTCTTGTCGCCGATGACGATGGTGTCTTCACCCTCGAGGCTGACATCCTGCGGCAGACGGCCCAGGATTGAATCGAACTTCAGCAGGTGAGCCAGGGTGGCGTTGTCGGTGAGGTCGTTGACCGCCACGATCTCGATGTCGGTGTTCTTGCCCTCGGCCTGCTGCGTTGCCAGGGCCCGGTAGAAGTTGCGCCCGATGCGGCCGAAGCCGTTAACGCCTACCCGGATGGTCACGTGATTCTCCCTACAGTTGCCGTTAACTGAACTGCCCGCCGCCAGCCTAGTGGCGTAAACGCCTTACCGCGCGGTCCGGCCAGTGCATCAGATTTCGCGGTCCCGTAGGGCTAGTTGGTCGACTTCGTGCGGATCCTGACCCACCAGATCGGCGATCAGTCCGTCGTCTGACAGGTCCATCGGCTCGGAGTGTTTCCAGTCGTGATGGGCCACCTCGTTGAGGCGCTTGATGATGTGGTGGTCGGTCACTTCGATGGCCAATTCGCGGCGGTGGTCGAAGCTGCCCGGAGAGAAGTTGATCGAGCCGACGATCGCCCGCTCGTGATCGGCCAGGATCATTTTCGCGTGCAGCTTCATGTGCTTGAGGCGGTGGATCTTGATGCCGACGTCGTCGAGGATGCGCATTCCACTGACGCCTTCGAGCAGCTTGCCCGACTTGAGGTGGTGGGCCGCGCGGGCCATGACGTGAACCTTCACCCCGCGGTGCGCCGCGCGCACCAACCGCTCGATGATCACCGGGTCCTGATAGCGCTCGTTCTGGACGAACAGCGTGTGCTTGGCGGTGTCGATGAACTCGGCGATGCGATGCCTGCCGTTGGTGGGGCACCAGATCAGGTGCGCCCCACCGCCCGGATCGAAGTCCTCGCGCGCCCAGTCGGCCTCGAAGCAGTCGATGATCTCGGCGACCTCGTAGGCACTTGGAGTGACGACGGCGTAGTCCCGCGTCACGGTGAAGTTCTCCTCTGTCCAGTTCAGTGACTCGACGAACGCGCGCTCATCGTCGACGACCATGGACTTCTCGTGCGTCAGGTCGAAGGCCGGGTTGCTCTCACGGACCGCGATGCCGAACCGCTGCAACGTCTCCCGGGCGACGTCGTTGTCGGTCTCGCCATCGCGTCGCTCGGGGTTGAGCATGACCTTGACGTCGACACCACGCCGGTGAGCCGCCACCACTGCCTCCAACAGCGGACGGTGGCTGAAGGCGAACATCTTGATGCGCACCGACCGGGTGGACTCCCCGATCGCATCGATCACCGGCTTCGCCGAGTCGTCGGGCAGGATGATCAGCGAACGCGTCACGTTGTCTCGTCCTCGTATTGGATGCGGTGCAGTTCGGCATATCTGCCGCCGGCGGTGAGTAGTTCGGTGTGCGTGCCCTGCTCGACGACGCGGCCCTCCTCGAGCACGACGATCGTGTCCGCGTCACGAATTGTGCTGAGGCGGTGGGCAATCGTGATCACGGTGCGGTCTTTCATCAACCGCTGCAGCGCGGACATCACGAGACGCTCGGACTCGGCATCCAGCGCCGCGGTCGGTTCGTCGAGGATGAGGATCGGGCTGTCGCGGATGAGCGCACGGGCGATGCCGATCCGCTGACGTTGGCCGCCGGAGAGAGTGAGGCCACGCTCCCCCACCGGGCTGTCGTAGCCCTGCGGCATCTCGGAGATGAACTCGTGGGCGTTGGCCAGTTTGGCCATTTCGACGATCTCGTCGTGGTCGGCGTCGGGCCGGCCGAAGGCGATGTTGTCGCGGATGGTGCCCCGGAACAGGACCGTGTCCTGAAGGACGTAGGCGATCTGGCGGCGGAGTTCGTGAAGTTTGTAATCGCGCAGGTCGACTCCGTCGATGCGGACGGTGCCCATGCTCGGGTCGTAGAACCGCGGAATCAGGCTGACCAGGCTGGATTTTCCGCTTCCCGTGTGTCCGACGACGCCGACGAGTTGGCCCGGTTTCACCTCGAAGGTGACGTCGCGCAGCACGGGTGTCTCGCTGTCATAGCTGAACGCCACGCGCTCGAAGCTGATCGCGCCCTTGATGCGCTCGGTGTCGATGGCGTCGGGTTTTTCCTCGACCGATGTCTCCGCGGTGAGCAGGGCGTTGACGCGATCCACTCCGACCGAGGCCATGGCGATGGTGTTGGTGAGCTTGGCCAGATCCTGCACCGGCTTGAAGAACGAGGCCAGATAGGAGATGAAGACGGTCAACGTGCCCGCCGTCATCGCGCCCGCGAGGATGAGCGCCGACCCGCGCCACAGCACCACCGCGGTGCAGGCGGCCACCACGACGCCCACGATGGGTGACACCACCGATTTCACCCGCCGTGCGTTGAGTGCCGCATCGACGGCCTGCTGGCCGGCCGCCGCCAGCTCACGTTCCTGCATGTCCTCGCGATCGAACGCCTTGACGACCCGGATGGACTGCAGGCCCTCCTCTGCGACCGCGACGATGTCGGATTCCCGTCTGCGCACCTCATGGGTCGCCGCCTTCACGGCCTTCCGGATCCGGGACACGAACAGCAGGAGCAGGGGCGCCACGGCGAGCGCGATGAGCGTGAAATCCCACTGCAGCCACAACATCATGGCCAGCATCCCCACGATGGTCAGCAGGTCGGTTGCGATGCCCAGGGTCGAGGACGACGCGAAGCTCTGGATGGTGTCGACGTCGTCGGTGAGCGTGCTCAAGATGGGGCCGACACGGTGGGTGTCGAAGTAGTTGAGCGACAACTGCTGCAAGTGGTGGTAGGCGCGGGTGCGCAGGTCGTTGCCGATGCGCTGGCCGACGGTTTCGGTGAGGTAGTTGGAGATGTACGACGCGATCGCTGCGACCACGGCGATGACCAGGACCATGATCGCCGCGAGACCGGCGATGTGCATCTTGGTTTCGCCGCCCAGCAGCGGCTGCAGCAGGCCATGCAGCCATCCGGGCAGCGGGTGATGCCCGACCACGCTGTCGAGTACGACCTTCAGCGGCCACGGCGCGGCCAGGCCGGTGGCGATCTGCACCAGCAGCACGGCAAAGATTCCGGCGATCAGCAACCGGTAGGGGCGGATCAGCTCAAGAATCAGTCGCATTGCGGCCGCTGCCTCAATCGGGTGTCGTGAACTGGATTGACGTCCAGTTGGTCGCCACACACTACAACGCCACAATGACATCAGCGTGGCTCAGCTATCACCTCGCTGCCTTTTGGTGAGGGCACACGCCCAGCGAAGTGCCCGGACTACACATCGACCGGTACGGCGACCTCGTTTCGCCGCAGCGGCGGCAGCGTCCATGGTGGGTCGTAGAACCAAGCCGTGGCCTCGTCCAGGCTGTCGAAGCCGGTGGCCCGCAGCGCCTCCCGAAGTTGCTCCGTGCGCCGAGAGATGGCATCCGCTCGACGATCACCACTGAATCGCAGCACGGCGACGGTCTGCGCGGGTAACTCCACGATCCGGACCCGGTTGTCATCGGGCTCGGGAAGTGTCTGCACCGTCCATGCGGCCGGTAGATAGAACCGGACGTCCCACCCCTGCTCGGCATCGCCGTCCTGCGCCACCGGAGCGGTCATCGCGATCTTCTGCCCACCTGGGGCGGTCTCATGTTCGGAAGTCGAGGCGGCGACCGCTCCGTGGCGGTGGTTCCCGCCGAATATATAGCCGGCCAGCCTGCGGAATCCGGTTTGGAGCGCAGCCTCCCTACTGGCTGCGAAGACGGTGGTCTCGGCGGCCAGGCGTGGCAGGTAGTGACGCAGCTCGACCCCATTGACCAGCGGTTCAGCCCGGTAGGGCGGTTCCTCGGTGCCCTTCCGGTATCCGATGACCGACCCGGCCAGCGCAACGGTGTCGCCGATCAAGCTGGTGAAGCGGTCCAGCATGGCTTGCTCCTTCTTCCCGTGACGCAGCCTGCTGCGGCGTCGTCATCAGGTATTCGGAGCCGCCGCCGTCGCGGATGGGCGTCAAGCGGATCCGAACTGGTCGCCCGCCCTCAGCTCATCGCGTTCTGGACCGGCACCCTCTGCTCGTAGGCTTCGACAGCCTTTGTGGCATCGGCATTTTCGCTCCATCCGGGCGGACCGAACAGATAGCCGACACGGCCGCGCCAGGTTCGGGCCCGCCAGACGTCACCGACCATGGCCACGAACTCGTGGTAGTTCACCTTGATCGGGTTGTGGGTGTCGATGTTCTTGGTGAGTCCGTACCGGACGGGCTCGTCTTCAGCGACGAAGGTGCCGAACATCCGGTCCCACAGGATGAAGATGCCGGCGTAGTTCTTGTCGAGGTAGGGGTTGTTGGCTCCGTGATGCACGCGGTGGTGCGACGGGGTGTTGAACACATACTCGATCGCGCGGGGCAACCGGTCGATGCGCTCGGTATGGATCGGGAACTGGTAGAGCAGGACGATCGCCTGTGACAGGAAGACCAGCCAGGCCGGGATCCCGATGAGGGCCAACCCCGCATACCCGATCGTCGACAGAAATGACCCGGGAATCAGCCAGGACAACCGCGTGGCGGTGGAAAGGTTGAAGTACTGGCTCGAGTGGTGCACGTTGTGGGCGGCCCAGAACATCCGGATGCGATGCGACATCCGGTGTTGCAGGTAGTAGGCCAGGTCGGCCAGCACGATGGCCAGCACCCAGACCCACCAGTGCGAAGCCGAGAGGTGCAGTGGTGTCACGGCAGCGGCGATCGCCACCATCGGTACCGCGATGAACTTGTCAAACGGCCGCAGGATGAAACCCAGCGCGTAGATCGAGAGGTTTGTGCCCGTATCCCGCCAGGAGATGCCGGCTCGGGGCCGCGCGGAATCGCCGTCTTTGTCCGTGTCTTTGTCGAAGTGGTAGCTGAGGAACTCGACCGCCATCAGGACGAAGAAAGCGGGCATGGCGTAGAGCCCGATACGCAACGGATCCATCGCGATTACCCCTTGGCTTTCTTGGGCATACCGGCCAACTGCCAGGTCAGCGCCTGGCCGAACAGTTCCTCGGGCACCCTCGTCGGGTCGATGCGCCGCTGCCGGATCAGCCCCTGGAACAGCGCGAGGACCACGACGGTGAACCCGTCCAACGAGACGCTGTCGTCGACGTTGTTGCGCTCGAGTGCCTCGGCGAGGATCTCGCGCAGTGAGGCCAGCGTGCGGGCGGACCGGTCCTGCAAGATCTGCATACCGTCGGGATTGCGCACCGCGTGCAACCAGAATTCGGCCTGGATCGCCTCGAACTCGATGTCGTTGTCGGCGATGTCGACAAGCATCCGCCCCAGCGCGGCCAGTGGCCCGCCGGCGTTCTCGGAGATGGTCTGCGCCACCTGGTCGAGCCGACCGGAGGCACGTTCGTTCATCAGCTCGGAGAACAGCTGCTCCTTGCTGGAGAAGTTCGAATACACCGCGCCGACTGAATGCCCCGCCGCCGCGGCGATCTCGTCCACCGATGCCGCGGCGTAGCCCTTGCGGGCACAGGTCTGGGCGGCCGCGTCCAAGAGCGCCGCCCGGGTCCGGGCCTGGTTCTCTGCGCGCGTCCGCCGCGCCGGCGTCGCCTCTTCACCGCTTCGATCGTCGACCATATTTCAGATAGTAATCGTTATCTGAGTTTTCGGATAGTGTGCGTTATCCGAAATAATGCGTGGACCCGTCAGCGGTCGATCGGGACAATCGGCGAGTGTCCTTCTTCGGGATCCCGGGCTATCAGCCGCAGTGGCTCGTCGGCCGGCACGCAATTGCCCGCGCCCACAGACGTCGATTGCACGTACAGATCGGTCGCCGCCTCACCCGTAGCTGGCTGGTGTGGAACCGCGTCAACGATGAGTGGGTCGCCGACTGCCCTGTCCTACTGGACTTCGAGGGCGAGCAGGTAGAGCTCACCCATCAGAAAGTCGACGATCTGTCCATCACCTGGAACTGCATCGACCCCAGTGAGCCGATCGCCTACGGCGAGGATCCGAAGGACATCTCTCTGGCGTGGCGAGACGACGCATGTCCGCGGCTTGCAGCCCTTCACGGACAACAGCTCCACACCGTCGAACTTCTGGTGTGGAGCGGCAGCGAAACCGACTTCGCCAACGATATGGTCGCGGTCAGCTTCGGCTTCGCCCACGACCGGATCACCATCACCAACGGCCTCGACGACAACGCCATCGAATTCGGCCCACCGAAGCCCGAATACCGCAGCCACCCACTGCACAAGTGAGCTGGAGTATCGCAACTTCGCGTTGGCTCAGCCAAAAGGCGTCGCCAGCAGTGATTTTCGGTGACAGTGCGCGTGACGACGTTCAGGCGTCGTCGAGCAGGTCCGGAGTCACCGCCGACTCGGTGTCGGGCAAGCCTTCCTGCTTCGCCTTGCGATCGGCCATCGACAGCAGGCGCCGGATACGGCCGGCCACAGCATCTTTCGTCATCGGCGGATCGGCGAGCCGGCCCAACTCCTCCAGCGACGCCTGCCGGTGCTCCACCCGCAGCTTGCCCGCCGCGGCCAGGTGATCGGGCACTCCGTCACCGAGGATGTCCAACGCACGCTCCACCCGGGCGGCGGCGGCCACCGCGGCACGCGCCGACCGGCGCAGGTTCGCGTCGTCGAAATTGGCCAGGCGATTGGCGGTGGCGCGGACCTCGCGGCGCATGCGCCGTTCCTCCCACGTCAGCCGCGTGTCCTGGGCCCCCATCCGGGTCAGCAACGCGCCGATCGCCTCACCGTCGCGCACAACCACCCGGTCAGCGCCACGCACCTCGCGAGCCTTGGCGCTGACCCCGAGCCGCCTGGCGGCACCGACGAGGGCCAGGGCCGCCTCCGGGCCGGGGCAACTGACCTCGAGCGCCGACGAGCGACCGGGCTCGGTCAACGATCCGTGAGCGAGGAACGCCCCGCGCCATGCGGCCTCGGCGTCACCGACGCTGCCGCCTACCACCTGCGCGGGCAGGCCACGGACCGGGCGTCCACGAAGGTCGAGCAATCCGGTCTGCCGCGCCAGCGCCTCGCCGTCGGCGGCCACCCGCACCACATAGCGGGTGTTCTTGCGGATACCGCTGGCCGACAGTACGTGGACCACCGCGTTGTACCCGTAAAGGTCGTAGATGTCCTTGCGCAGGCGTCGCGCGATGATGCCGAGATCGACCTCGGCTTCCACCACCACCCGGCCGGCCACGATGTGCAGGCCGCCGGCAAAACGCAACAACGACGCCACCTCCGCGCGGCGAGCGCTCACCGAGTTGACTACCAGGCGGCTCAGCTCGTCCTTCACTTCGGCTGTCATCGCCACGGATCGTCCCCTCTCGGTGTATTCGGCGCCGGCTCCTGGTGCGCCACGTCGACCGACCTCGCAGCGGGCGTGGGAACGGTGGACTCCTGCACTGCCCGCCCCGGCCCCGTCGCGCGCAACCGGACCCCCTCCAGCACCGCGGCCAACTTCGCCGGGTCATGTAAAGGTGTACCAGGTCGGGACACGTCAGCAAACTCAACGCGGGCATTGAGGATGTTGGCTGTGCGGCTGAGTTGCTCCCGTTCACGGTCGCTCGGCACTCGGCTGGCATCGACGATGATGTCATGCACGCTGAAGTCCGGAGCATGCTGGGCCAGAACGTGGATGTGACGCTCGGCCGAGAACCCCGCCGTTTCACCCGGCTCTGCAGCCAGATTCAACACAAGCGCTCGCCGCGCCGTCGTCGCCCGCAATGCAGCCGCCAACTGCGGCACCAAAACGTGCGGGATCACACTGGTGAACCACGAGCCCGGCCCGAGCACCACGAGGTCGGCGCTCATGATGGCCTCCACCGCCTGCCGGGTGGCCGGCGGATCCCCGGGCAGCAATCGCACCCGGCGCACCTTGCCCACCGTGGTGGCGATCGCCACCTGACCGCGGATCACCCGGCTCATCCGAGGATCGGACTCCAGACCCGCCACATCGGCCTCGATCTGCAGGGCGATGGGGCACATCGGCAGCACCCGGCCCTTCACCCCCAGAATGCGTCCGAGTTCGTCGAGTGCCGCGACCGGATCGGCAAGCACCTCACTGAGGCCCGCCAATATCAGGTTGCCGATCGGATGACCGGCCAGTGCGCCGCTGCCACCGAACCGGTGCTGAATGATCGTCGCCCACAATCGGCCGTGCGGGCTGTCAGAAGCCAAGGCCGCCAACGCCATTCGCAAGTCACCGGGTGGCACCACGTCGAGTTCGCTGCGGAGCCGTCCGGACGAACCGCCGTCGTCGGCAACCGTCACCACGGCCGTCACATGTGGGCTGAGCCGCCGGGCCGCCGACAAGGTGGCGTACAACCCGTGCCCTCCACCGAGGGCCACGATCCGCGGCGTCATTCGCGACCCAGATCCCGATGCAGCACGTGGACGGTGAGCCCGTCACCGCCCTGCAACCGCTCCGCCAGCGCCTCGGCGATCGCCACGCTTCGATGCTTGCCGCCGGTACACCCGATGGCGACGGTCATATAACGCTTCCCCTCCCGGCGGTAACCGGCGATCACCACGTCCAACAGACGATGGTAAGTGTCGAGAAATTCCCTGGCGCCTGGTTGACCCAGTACGTAGTCGCGCACATCCGGATGCTGGCCGGTGTGCGGCCGCAACTCGTCCACCCAGTGAGGGTTCGGCAGAAACCGCACGTCCATCACGGTGTCCGCGTCCATCGGCAGGCCGTACTTGTAACCGAAGGACTCCACAGTGACATTCGTGTAGGCGACGGTCTCACCGCCGAACGCACGCTCGATGCTCTCACGTAACGCCGGCACCGGGAGGGCAGACGTATCGATCACCAGGTCAGCCGCCGCGCGCACGGGCGCCAGCAACGCCCGCTCGGCAGCAATTCCCTCGGCCAGGGTTTGCGTGCCCTGCAGCGGGTGACTGCGGCGGTTCTGCTCGTAGCGGCGCACCAGAATGTCGTCGGACGCCTCCAGGAACAGCACCCTCGGGGTGATGCTCCGTGCGGCCAATTCGTTGCGCACCCAATCCAGATCACCGGTGAAGCCCCGTGACCGCACATCCATCACCACGGCCAGCTGGGTGATCCGCGATCCGGCGGCCAACCCCAACTCGACCATGCGGGCGATCAGCTCCGGTGGCAGATTGTCGGCGACGTACCAGCCGAGGTCCTCCAACACCTTGGCCGCAGTACCGCGGCCGGCTCCCGACAGTCCGGTGACCAGGACCACGTCGATCCCTGAATCTGCGTCCGCACCACCGATGATGCCGCCCTCGCGCAGATGTTCGTTCATGCGCGATCCGCCTGGCTAGTCATGTCCCCGTTACCCGTCATCCCGACACCCTGCGTCGATCATCCTCGATAACCGTTGCGGGCGCCCCTGAATCGCCCAGTCCGGCGCTGTTCTCACTTCGCGGGCCACCGCATTCGACCGATGGCGGCTCGCCGCTTTCGGGCGATGGCGGCCCTCCGCTGTCGTCACTCGGCGGCCCGCCGCCGACTTCACTTGGCGGTCCGCCGCCGAGCGCAGCCAGGACAGCCTGCGCCGTCGCCACCCCGATCCCCGGTACCGCGGTGATCTCCTCGACCGTGGCCTCCTTGAGCCGGGCCACGGAGCCGAAGTGCGTCACCAACGCCTTGCGACGCTGTTCACCCAAGCCACGCACCGAGTCGAGCGCCGAGGCGGTCATCCGCTTCGAACGTTTGCTGCGGTGGTAGCTGATCGCGAACCGGTGAGCCTCATCACGTACGCGCTGCAACAGATAAAGCCCCTCGCTGTTCCGCGGGAAGATCAGTGGATCAGGCTCGGCCGGCACCCACACTTCTTCCAACCGCTTGGCCAACCCGATCACCGCGACGTCGGTGACCCCCAGTTCGTCGAGCACCGCGGCCGCCGCGTTGACCTGAGGGGCACCACCGTCCACCACGAACAGATTGGGTGGATAGGCGAACCGGCGCGGACGCTGATCGGCACCTACCTCCGGCTGCGTATCGCTCACGTGCCGCAGGAAACGACGTCGCGTCACCTCGGCGATCGAGGCGACATCGTCCGAGCGGCCGTCGCCGGCAGCCTCACGGATCGCGTAGTGCCGGTAGTCCGACTTGCGCGGCAGCCCATCCTCGAATACCACCAGCGAGGCGACCACGTCGGTGCCCTGCACGTGGCTGATATCCACACATTCGATCCGCAGCGGCGCGTCGGCCAACCCGAGGGAATCCTGAATACTCTGCAGCGCTTCCGATCTCGCGTTGAAGTCGCCGGCTCGCTTGAGCTTGTGCTGGGCCAATGCCTCACGCGCGTTGCGTTGGACAGTCTCGGCCAAGGTGCGCTTGTCACCGCGCACCGGCACCCGCAGGCTCACCCGCGAACCACGAAGCCCCGACAACCACGCCGACAGTTCGTCGGCATTCGGCGGCAGCACCGGCACCAGAACCTCACGCGGCACCGGGTTGGTGGCCTCGTCGGCCGCACCGCCCAGTTCGGCCTGCTCGCCATAGAACTGGGTGAGGAACTGCTCTACCAATTGTTGTTGCCCGGACTGCTCTGGACCCGAATCACGGGTCGCCTCCGGCTCCGAAGACTTCTCGACAATCCAGCCGCGCTGGCCGCGCACCCGGCCCCCACGCACGTGGAACACCTGCACGGCTGCCTCAAGATCGTCGTCGGCGAACGCCACCACGTCGGCATCGGTGCCGTCGCCGAGCACCACGGCCTGCTTCTCCAACGCACGCTTGAGCGCCGCGATGTCGTCGCGCAGCCTGGCGGCCCGCTCGAAATCCAAATCCTCGGCGGCGGCCATCATCTGCTGTTCCATATCGCGGGCCAGCCGATCGGTCTTGCCTGCCAGGAAGTCGCAGAAATCCAGCACGATCCGTCGGTGCTCCTCGGCGCTGACCCGGCCGACGCACGGCGCCGAGCACTTGTCGATGTAGCCGAGCAGACATGGACGGTCGATCTGCCTGTGCCGCTTGAACACTCCCGCCGAGCAGGTCCTGGCCGGAAAAACGCGGGTCAGCAGATCGAGCGTCTCGCGAATGGCCCAGGCATGCGAATACGGGCCGAAGTACCGCACACCCTTGCGCCGTGGCCCGCGGTACACCATCAGTCGCGGGTACTCCTCGTTGAGCGTCACCGCCAGCACCGGGTACGTCTTGTCGTCGCGGTAGCGGATGTTGAAGCGTGGATCGAACTCCTTGATCCAGTTGTACTCCAACTGCAGTGCCTCGACCTCGGTGGTGACCACGGTCCACTCGACACTGCCCGCCGTCATCACCATCTGCCGGGTGCGCGGCGCAAGGCTCGCCACATCCGCGAAATAGGACGTCAGACGGCTGCGCAGGCTCTTGGCTTTACCGACATAGATGACCCGACCATGCGGGTCCCGGAACCGGTACACGCCAGGCTCCACGGGGATCGATCCGGGCGCCGGCCGGTACGTCGCTGGATCGGGCACGGTTTCCAGGTTACTGCCGCGATCCGACCGAACTCCGCTACCGTCGAACTGTGCGGTTGCTGGCGTCCACCCGTTCGGTCATCACGCTGCTCAGTGTCGTCGCTGTGATCCTTGCCGGATGCTCGGACGGCAATCGGGGCCCCGCGAGGGCCGATGCCGGACCGTGCCAGATCCTGTCCAACGGCACCCCGGAGCCCAAGGCCCCGCCACCGCCGACACCCGCCCAACCGTCGCCACCGCCGACACCCGCCCAACCGTCGGCACCGCCGACACCGGACCTGGCGACCAACCCCGAGATCGGCACCGGATACCGCAGCGACATGACGGCCGTCCACACCTCCACCTACGCGGTGGCCACCGCCAATCCCCTGGCCACCGAAGCGGCCTGCAAGGTGCTCCGCGACGGCGGCACCGCGGCGGACGCCCTGGTGACCGCGCAGGCCGTGCTCGGTCTCGTCGAACCGCAGTCCTCCGGGATCGGCGGCGGCGGCTTCCTGCTGTACTACGACGCCGTGGGCAACGCAGTGCGCGCCTACGACGGGCGTGAGACCGCGCCGGCAGCAGCGACGGAGAACTACCTGCGCTGGGTGTCGGAGACCGACCGGACGGTCCCGAAACCCGATGCCCGGGCGTCGGGCCGCTCCATCGGGGTCCCCGGCATCGTGCGACTGCTCGACGACGTCCATCACCAGTTCGGCAAGAAGGCCTGGCGCGATCTCTTCGACCCGGCTGTGTCGATGGCCGACCGGGGGTTCGACGTCAGCCCGCGCCTGGCGGCCGCCATCGACGCCGCGGACGCACAACTTCGGCTGGACCCCGCCGCCGCCGGCTACTTCCTCAATCCCGACGGCAGCCCCAAACCCGTGGGCACTCGCATGACCAACCCGGCTTACGCGAAAACCTTGGGCGCCATCGCATCCGAGGGGGCCAAGGCCTTCTATGCCGGCGACATCGCCCGCGCTGTCGTGGCTGCCGCCGCCGACACCAGCGGCGGGCGCACGCCAAGTGCCATCACCGAGCAGGATCTCGCCGGATACACGGTCAAGCAGCGTGACCCGGTGTGCACCACCTATCGTGGCCGCGAGGTCTGCGGAATGCCGCCCCCGTCATCGGGCGGTATCGCGGTAGCGGCCACCCTCGGCATGCTCGAGCACTTCCCGATGAGCGATTACAAGCCGGCCCGCGTGGACCTCAACGGCGGTCGTCCGTCGGTGACCGGCGTACATCTCATCTCCGAGGCCGAGCGTCTCGCCTACGCCGATCGCGATCGCTACGTCGCCGACACCGATTTCGTCCCGCTGCCGGGTGGATCACCCGAATCCCTGCTCGACGGCGCCTACCTCACCGGCCGGGCCGCACTGATCTCCCGAGGCCATACGATGGGCGTAGCCGCACCCGGGGACTTCGCGCCACCGCTGACCATCCCGCCCGCCCCGGAACACGGCACCAGCCAGATCAGCGTGATCGACCGTTTCGGCAATGCGGCGTCGCTGACCACCACCATCGAGTCGGCGTTCGGGTCGTTCCACATGGTCGACGGCTTCCTGCTCAACAACCAGCTCACCGACTTCTCAGCCGAGCCGACCAGCGTCGAAGGGACGCCGATACCCAACCGGGTCCAGCCAGGCAAGCGCCCGCGCAGCACCATGGCCCCCACCCTGGTATTCGACAAGGCCGGCCCCCAACGCGGTCAGCTGTATGCGGTCCTGGGCTCTCCCGGCGGTTCGGTGATCATCCAGTTCGTCGTGAAAACCCTTGTCGGCATCATGGATTGGAACCTGGATCCGCAGCAGGCGGTATCGATGATCGATTTCGGCGCGGCCAACACGCCCGTCACCAACGTCGGCGGTGAGCATCCGTTGGTCGACACCGTCGCCAACGGCGACCGCGATCAGCTGGTCGAGGGCCTCCGCGCGCTGGGGCATCAGGTTTCCCTGGCCGATCAATCCAGTGGGCTCTCAGCCCTCGTACGCACGTCGCCGGGCTGGACCGGCGGAGCCGACCCCCGGCGCGAAGGTCTCGTGCTCGGCGATGCCGGCTGACCGCCCGGTGTCAGCCCAGATCTGAGCGATACCGGTCGATCAGAACCCGGACCTCGTCCATGGCCGCGACGGCACGTCCCTTGTCGATCGCCTGGATCGCCATCACCGCGAGGTACTCATCGTCGGGCAGGTCCAGACGGGCCCAGCGAGCCCCGACCGGGAAGGTGATGCCGAGTACCTCAGACCACGGAAACACCTTGAAGCTGACGAGATTCCGCACAGCCACGCCCGCCGGCCCGACCTTCAGCCGAGGCCGCGCGAACATCAGCACCACTCCGCCGATGATCGCTCCGAGCAAGGCGATCGCGACCTGGTCCGAGGTCTGGAAGACCACGCCCGTGGAGCCCACCTTCAGCAGCACACCGACCGCCACGTGCGCCAGGAAGATGATCAGAGCCGCACCGTAGGCGAAATATGGTGTCCGGTAAGGCCGGATCTCCAGGTCCCAGGTGTCCGCAGTCTTCTTGTCAGTCATCTGTCGGTCATGCCTTGGCGCGCAGCTCGCGCAACGTGAGCGCGGTGGACAGGGCTGCTGCCGCCGCCTGAGCGCCCTTGTCCTCGGTGGAATCCGGCAGCCCGGCCCGGTCCAGGGCCTGCGCCTCGTTGTCGGTGGTCAACACACCGTTGGCGACCGGGGTGGACGCATCGAGTGACACCCGGGTCAAGCCCTGCGTCACCGCATCACACACGTAATCGAAATGCGGGGTCTGGCCACGGATCACGACACCGAGCGCCACCACCGCGTCATGGGTGGCGGCCAATGCCTGTGCCACCACCGGGATTTCGATGGCCCCGAGCACGCGGACCACCGTCGGCTCGGCGATACCGGCGTCGGCGGCGACCTTGCGAGCGCCGTCGAGCAGCGCATCGCAGATTTGGGTGTGCCAGGTACTGGCCACGATCGCCAGCTTCACGTTCGAAGCGTCCACCTGGGGCAGATCAGGGACTCCGTGGGCGCTCACAGGCTCGAACCCGAATCGGTCGCGCTGGGCGGCCGGCGGTCACCGAGCAGGTACACCGCCTCGTCGTAGTCGTCCATGCTCACCGCTTCGTCGTAGTCTTCGAGGCCGACGAGGTCGTGGCCCATCCGGTCCCGTTTGGTCATCAGGTAGCGGATGTTCTCAGAGTTGGCCCGCACCGGCAGCGGCACCCGCTCGATGATGTGCAGCCCGTAACCGTCGAGTCCGACGCGCTTGGCCGGGTTGTTGGTCAGCAGTCGCATCGACCGGATTCCCAGGTCGACCAGGATCTGCGCACCGATGCCGTAGTCGCGGGCGTCGGCAGGCAGGCCGAGCTTCAGGTTCGCGTCTACGGTGTCCTCACCGGCGTCTTGCAGCTGGTAGGCCTGCAGCTTGTGCATCAGACCGATGCCCCGGCCCTCATGGCCGCGCATGTAGAGCACGACGCCGCGGCCTTCCCGCGCCACCATCGCCATCGCAGCGTCGAGCTGCGGGCCGCAGTCACAGCGCCGGGAGCCGAACACGTCACCGGTCAGGCATTCGGAGTGCACCCGGACCAGGACGTCGTGGCCGTCGCTGGCCGGCCCGGAAATGTCGCCGCGGACCAGCGCGACATGCTCGACGTCCTCGTAGATGCTCTTGTAGCCGACCGCCACGAACTCGCCGTGCCTGGTGGGGATCCGCGCCTCGGCGATGCGCTCGATGTGCTTCTCATGCTTGCGACGCCACTCGATCAGGTCGGCGATCGAGATCAGCGCCAGATCGTGGTCGTCGGCGAAGACGCGCAGCTCGTCGGTGCGCGCCATATCGCCTTCGTCCTTCTGGCTGACGATCTCGCAGATCGCGCCGGCGGGCTGCAGCCCCGCCAGACGGGCCAGGTCCACGGCAGCCTCGGTGTGCCCGGGGCGGCGCAGCACTCCGCCGTCCTTGGCCCGCAGCGGAACCACATGGCCGGGCTTGGTGAAGTCGTCGATCACCGAACCCGGATCGGCGAGGGCACGCATGGTGGTGGCCCGGTCCGACGCCGAGATACCGGTTCCCACATCCTTTTTCGCGTCAACGGTGACGGTGTAGGCGGTGCCGTGCTTGTCCTGGTTGACCGCGTACATGGGCAGCAGCCCCAGCCGGTCGCAGATCTCGCCGTCCAGCGGCACACACAGGTAACCGGAGGTGTAGCGGACCATGAACGCAACGAGTTCGGGGGTGGCCTTCTCGGCAGCGAAGATGAGGTCGCCTTCGTTCTCGCGGTCCTCGTCGTCGATCACCACCACGGCTTTGCCCGCCGCGATATCGGCTATCGCCCTCTCGACGGAATCGAGCCTGGTCATCTGCGCCACCTTGCCTGTTCGAATGCCAGGTCCCCAAAGCGGGACCATATGCCGACTCCAGTATGAACCACCGAAATCCAGCGGTTATTGCCAGCTCTTACTCACCGGGACCGGCCATCAGCCGTTCCACGTACTTCGCGATGATGTCGACCTCGAGATTGACCGTCGTCCCCACGGCCGCCTGCCCCAGCGTGGTGAGCTCACGCGTGGTGGGAATCAGCGACACCTCGAACCAGTCGTCACCCACCGCGGACACCGTCAGCGAGACGCCGTCGACGGTGATCGAACCTTTCTCGACCACGTAGCGCGACAGCGTGACCGGAAGACCGATGCGCACCACTTCCCAGTGGTCGAAGGGCGTGCGAGAAATCACAGTGCCGGTGCCGTCCACGTGGCCCTGCACGATGTGACCGCCGAGGCGACTGTTGACCGCGGCAGCCCGCTCCAGATTCACCTGGCTGCCGACGCCGACCCCGCCCAGGCTCGACCGGTTCAGCGTCTCCCCCATCACGTCGGCGGTGAATGCTCCATCGGGCAGCACGTCGACCACGGTCAGACAGACCCCGTTCACCGCGATCGAATCGCCGTGACCGGCGTCGGCGGTGACCACAGGGCCGCGGATGGTGAACCGGGCGGCATCCGTCAGCTCCGCCTTGTCGACCAGGACACCCAGCTCTTCAACGATTCCGGTGAACACGCCGACCAGAGTATTCAGTCAACCGGGAGTTGGAGAAAACGCCCGACCGCCGGGAGCCTCTACGATGCAGTAATGCAGACGCGCCCACGCTTCGCAGTCCAGTCCTTACTCGCAATCCTCTTCGCCGCGGCCGCGCTGGTCGCGGGTTGCTCGTCATCGTCCTCGGAGAAGTCGAACGCCCCGCTGCCCGACGCAGCCCAACTCCTGCAGGAATCGGCGGCCTCGACCAAGGCTCAGCAGAGCGTCCACCTCCTGCTGACCGTGCAGGGCAAGATCGAGGGCCTTCCGATCGAGAAGCTCGACGGTGACCTGACCAATGCCCCCGAGGTGGCCGCCGAGGGCACCGCCGATCTCATCTTCATGGGTCAAAAACTGGCTGACGCAAAGTTCGTCGTCTCCGGTGGCGACCTGTACGCCGCGCTGACCCCCGGCGATCCGCTGTCCAATTACGGGCCTGCCGAAAAGATCTACGACATCTCGGCCATCTTGAACCCCGACACCGGATTGGCCAACGTGCTGGCGAACTTCAGCGACGCCAAGGCCGACGGCCGCGAGTCGATCAACGGGACCGAGGGCGTGCGGGTCACCGGCAACGTGAGCGCCGACGCGGTCAACAAGATCGCCCCGCAGCTCAAGGCCACCGGCCCGGTCCCGGGAACCGCCTGGATCACCGAAGACGGGAGCCACACCCTGCTGCAGGCCAAGCTCGAGCCCACCCCCGGAAACAGCGTCACCATGACCCTGACCGACTGGGGTAAGCAGGTCACCGTCGCCAAGCCCGCGTCCTGATGCGGGCCGCGCAGGCGGTGAGTGCCGGCCGCAGCCGCCACATCGCGATCAGCGCGGGCAGCCTTGCCGTGCTGCTCGGCGCTCTCGACACCTATGTCGTGATCACCGTGATGACCGACATCATGTCCGATGTCGGCATCGCGGTGAACGAGATCCAGAAGGTCACCCCGATCATCACGTGGTACCTGCTGGGCTACATCGCGGCCATGCCGTTACTGGGCCGCGCCTCAGAC
Source organism: Mycolicibacterium peregrinum (assembly GCF_002102345.1). Taxonomy (GTDB): domain Bacteria; phylum Actinomycetota; class Actinomycetes; order Mycobacteriales; family Mycobacteriaceae; genus Mycobacterium; species Mycobacterium peregrinum. The sequence goes on along the minus strand of NZ_LQPP01000015.1, from coordinate 121,063 downwards.
CGGTTCGGTCGCAAGATGCTGATCCAGATCGGGTTGGCCGGTTTCGCGGTTGGCTCGGTGATCACGGCGCTGTCCACCAATCTGGACATGTTGATCGTGGGCCGTGCGATCCAGGGCGTCGCGAGCGGTGCGTTGCTCCCGGTCACCCTGGCGCTGGCCGCCGATCTGTGGGCGGCGCGCAGCCGGGCGGCGGTACTCGGCGGGGTCGGCGCAGCCCAGGAGTTCGGAAGCGTCTTGGGCCCGCTGTACGGCATCGCCGCGGTCGCGGTGTTCCACCACTGGCAGGCCGCGTTCTGGATCAACGTCCCGCTCGCTCTCATCGCGATGGTGATGATCCATTTCAGCCTGCCGGGCAAAGTACCGAGCGAGAATCCGGAGAAGGTCGACGTCATCGGCGGCGTACTGCTGGCGATCGCGCTGGGCCTGGCAGTCATGGGGCTGTACAACCCGAAGCCGGACGGTAAGCAGGTTCTACCCGACTGGGGTCTGCCGGTCCTGATCGGTGCGTTGGTGGCGGCTGTCGCGTTCTTCGTGTGGGAAAAGATGGCCCGTACCCGGCTGATCGAACCCGCCGGGGTGAAGTTCCGGCCGTTCCTGGCCGCGCTGGCTGCCTCGTTGTGCACCGGCGCCGCCCTGATGGTCACGCTGGTCAATGTCGAGCTGTTCGGCCAAGGCGTGCTCGGCAAGGACAAGTACGACGCGGCCTTCCTGCTATTGCGGTTCCTGATCGCCCTGCCGATCGGTGCGCTGATCGGTGGCTGGATCGCCACCCGGGTCGGCGACCGCATCGTCAGCTTCGTCGGCCTGATGATCGCGGCCGGCGGCTTCTGGCTGATCACCCACTGGTCGATCGACGTGCTCGACAAGACCCACGACCTGGTCCTGTTCCGGTTGCCGGTACTCGACACCGATCTGGCGGTCGTGGGCCTGGGGCTCGGGTTGGTGATCGCCCCGCTCACCTCGGCCACACTGCGGGTGGTACCTGCCGCACAGCACGGCATCGCTTCCGCTTTCGTCGTGGTGTCCCGGATGATCGGCATGCTGATCGGCATCGCGGCTCTGTCCGCCTGGGGCCTGTACCGCTTCAACCAGCATCTGGCTATGCCGAATCCGGACTGCGCTAGCCTCCCGCCGCTGAACCGGACCCTCTGTCGTTACCGGGCTGCCTACGTGGCGCAGTACGCCGAGATCTTCGGGATCACCGCGATCGTCTGTGTGGTGGGTGCGGTGCTCGGCCTGCTGATCGCCGCGCGCAATGTCCACGTCGACGAGTTGGCGGGACCTCCCGAGAGCGGCGACACCGGTGCGAACGAGGACACGTCAACCGGGCAGCTGTTCCTGCCAACGGAGGCCCTGCCGGTCCAGACCGCCGACCAAGAGGATCAGCGCACCGACCAGCCGCCGGGGCGTCATCGATCCAGCTGATCGGTTTCAGCAGCGCTCCACCCCGGGACGCAGCAAACGTGGTGCCCGGTCGGCCTCCTCCGGCCGGCTGGGCAGCACGAGGCGTAGCGGGGCACTCACCAGCGCCCTGAGCGTGCGGGGGGTCCATGATGTGCTGGGAAGCCAATCCTGCAGGGCAGTCATATGTGCGTCCTTTGCTCGCGTACACTCGGTGCACATTCGGCAGCGAACGCGCTTTGGTACGAGTGTACCGATCATGGCCGACATTGCTCGTCATTTCAGCACGGTAACTTAGGTCACCCTAACCGACACTGGCTAATGACTACGCATTCCGTCAGTTCGGCACGAGGCTCAGGCGAACATCCGGACCGATGGCGTTGATGCCGTCGAATCGCCACCGCTGAGCGTGCAAGATGCTGGGCACCCCGATGTCGTCGACCGCGGTGATCGGCCCGCCCAGCAAGATCGGTGCGACATAGGCGAGGATCCGGTTCACCACGCCGGCGCGCAGGAAGGCCCCGGCCAGGGTCGGCCCGCCCTCCAACAGCACGTCGGTCCGGTCGCCGAGCGACCGCATCACCTCGTGCGCATCATGCGTACGGATCAGCATCGTGTGCGAATCGTCGTTGAGCACCTTGGCGTCCAACGACACCTCCCGCATCCCCACCACCACCCGCAGCGGCTGGTGGTCGGTGAGCGTGCCGTCGGCCCGACGCGCGGTCAGCGTCGGATCGTCGACGAACACCGTCCCGGTGCCGACCACGATGGCATCCGCTGCGGCCCGCTTGCGATGAACGTCCGCGCGGGCGGCCTCACTGGTGATCCATTGACTGGAACCGTCCGCGGCCGCGCTACGGCCGTCCACGCTGGTCGCGAATTTCCATGTGACATGGGGTAATCCGGTGCGCTGCTTGTGCAGCCACTCCCGCAACGGCCCCTTCTCGACCTCGTCGGCCAGGAGTCCGGTGCTGACGGTGACGCCGGCATCGGCGAGGCGTCGCGCCCCGCCCGCCGCGGCGGGATTGGGATCGGATACCGCATAGGTGACGTCCGAAACCCCTGATGCCAGAAGCGCATCCACACACGGCGGGGTCCTTCCGTGGTGGTTGCACGGCTCCAGGGTGACAACCGCGGTGCCGCCCTTGGCCCGGTCGCCGGCCGCCTGCAGTGCCACCACCTCGGCGTGCGGGCCGCCGACCGGCTGCGTTCCCCCGACGCCGGCGATCTGCCCGTCACGGTCCAGGATCACCGCGCCGACCGGCGGATTGGGATAGGTCGAGCCCTTGACCTGTTCGGCTTGCTCGATGGCCAGCCGCATCACGGACTCGGGCGTCATAGCGCCAGATGTCTCGAGGCGCTCGCGGCCTGCCGGCGCAGGGATTTCACCGCGGCGGCCGGATCGGCCGCGCTGTACACCGCGGAGCCCGCGACGAAGCAGTCCACACCGGCCTCCGCCGCCTGCTCGATGGTGTCGGCGTTGATGCCGCCGTCGATCTCCACGACGATGGTCAGCTCGCCGGAATCCACGAGGCGGCGCACCGTGCTCACCTTGGTGAGCACCTCCGGGATGAACTTCTGCCCACCGAATCCGGGCTCCACCGACATCACCAGGAGAGTGTCGAATTCCTTGAGGATCTCCAGGTACGGCTCCAGCGGGGTGCCCGGTTTCACCGAAAGGCCGGCCTTCGCGCCGGCGGCGCGGATATCGCGGGCCACGCCGATCGGGTTGTCGGTCGCCTCGGCGTGGAAGGTCACGTTATAGGCACCCGCCTCGGCGTACGGCGGTGCCCAGCGTTCCGGCTGATCGATCATCAGGTGGCAGTCCATCGGGATGTCGGTCACCTTGAGCAAGGACTCCACGACGGGCATGCCCAGCGTCAGGTTGGGCACGAAGTGGTTGTCCATGACATCGACATGCAACCAGTCCGCCCCCGCCACCGCCGCGACCTCATCGGCCAGCCGCGCGAAGTCAGCGGACAGGATGGACGGGGCGATCAGGGGTTCTGCCATGGCGATCAGCCTACTTTCAGGGCGGCAGCGAACATCGCATCGGTCCCGTGCCGATGCGGCCACAGCTGGACGTGCGGTCCGTCACCGAGGTCGTCGGCCGGGGCAAACAACTCCCGGGTGTCCACCTGGGTCACCGGATGGCGGCGCACGGCATCGGCCACCACACCGACGGTTTCGGCGAGGTGCGGCGAACAGGTCGCGTAGAGGACGACGCCGCCGGGGCGGGTCAGTGCGATGGCCGCGGCCAGCAGTTCACGCTGCAGTTTCGCCAATCCGGGGGCGTCACCGGGCTGACGGCGCCACCGCGCCTCGGGGCGACGGCGCAGCGCACCCAGTCCGGTGCAGGGAGCGTCGACAAGGACGCGGTCGAATCCTGGTTCGAGACCCGATTCCCGCCCGTCCACGCGGCGCACGTCGACGTCGAGCCCGCGGGTGTTCTCCTCGACCAGGTCGGCGCGGCGCGGCGCGGGTTCGACCGCGGTGACCCGGGCCCCCGAGGCCGCACCGATCGCGGCCAGCAACGCGGTCTTGCCGCCGGGGCCGGCACACAGGTCCAGCCAGCGGCCGTTGTCCGGGCCGTCGAGCTCGGCCAGGGTCAGGGCGCGGGCCACCAGTTGGCTGCCTTCGTCCTGCACCTGGGCCGAACCGTCGCGCACGGCCGCCAACTGTCCGGGATCACCGCCCGGCAGATAGACGGCATACGGCGAGTAGCGGCCCACGGTGCCGTCAGCTTGTTCCGCCAGTTCGGCCGCCGTCATCGCCGTGGGTCGCGCCGCCAGGTGCACCACGGGACGCTCGTCGTCACTGGTCAGCAGGGCGTCGAGCTCCCCCGCCCTGGCGCCCAGCGCGTCGGTGAAGGCCTGGGCGATCCAGCGCGGGTGGGCGTGCAGGAATGCGGCGTGTCCGACCGGATCGGTGGATGCCGGCGGCGCGAGCTGCTCCATCCATTCCTGTTCGGTACTGCGGGAGATGGTCCGGAGCACACCGTTGACGAAACCGGCTCGCGCCGTGTCGAATTCGATGCCGGCCTGTTCGACGGTGGTGGACACCGCGGCGTGTGGTTCGACGCGCGTGCGCAACAGTTGGTAGGTGCCCAGGCGCAACAGGTCGAGCAGCACCGGATCGATCCGCTCGGGCGGGCGCCCGGCGGCCGCCTCGATGACGGCGTCGAGCAGTCCCCGGGTGCGGCAGGCGCCGTAGGTGAGCTCGGTGGCGAAGGCCGCGTCGCGGCCCTCGATTCCCCGCTCCCGCAGCAGCGCGGGCAAGGCCAGGTTGGCGTAGGAATCGCGCTCCGATACCGCACGCAGCACATCGAAGGCGGCCCGGCGAGCGGGATCCAGCGGGGTGCGCCGGTGTTGGCGGTTGCGTTGCGGCGGACGGTTGGGACGGTTCGGCCTGTTACTCATGAGGCGCGCACCGATTCGTCGAGGCGGGCACCGCGGGCCCAGTCGGCCGCGTTCATGAGTTTCTTTCCGGGCGGCTGGATCTGCCCGAGCCGGACGGGTTGCGAGCTGGTACCGACCAGCACTGCGTTGCGTTCGACCCGGATCTCACCGGGATCCAACGAATCTTCCGACGGATCCACCGTCACCGGCCCGACCTTGACCCGCAGGTCCCCGATCATCGTCCAGGCACCGGGATTCGGGGTCACGGCTCGGATCCGGCGGTCGATGACGTGGGCCGGCAGGTCCCAGCGCACCCGGGCCGACTCCACGGTGATCTTGGGTGCCAGGCTGACTCCTTCGGCCGGTTGCGGCACCGCGGTCAGTGCTCCCTCGGCGATGCCGTCCAGGGTCGACTCGAGCAATGCGGCACCCGAATCAGCAAGTCGCCCAAGCAGTTCGCCCGCCGTGTCGGTGTCGCGGACCCGCTCGGTCACCACCCCGTAGACCGGACCGGAATCGAGGGCCGGCTCGATCAGGAACGTCGTCGCTCCGGTCACCTCTTCACCCGCCGCCAGGGAGGCCTGCACCGGAGCGGCCCCGCGCCAGGCCGGCAGCAACGAAAAGTGCAGGTTGATCCAGCCGTGCTGTGGCACCGCGAGCAGGCGCTCGCTCAGCAGCGCACCGTAGGCGACCACCGCACAGCAGTCCGGCGCCAGCTCGGACAGCTCGGCGACGAACTCGTCGGAGTTGGGCTTAGCCGGTCGCAGGACCGGTATGTCGTGCTCGAGCGCCAGCTTCGCGACCGGTGACGGAGCGGGTTTCCCGCGGCGCCCAGCGGCGGCGTCGGGCCGGGTCAGGACCGCGACCACGTCGTGGCGGGGCGAGTCGATCAGCCGCTGCAACGACGGGAGAGCGGGCTCTGGGGTTCCGGCAAAGACAAGACGCACCCGACCAGTTTAGGGATTCGGAGTGCTGCTTCCCTAATGCGGCGGCCGGTAGTACTCCCGCTCGGAGACGCCGGCCAGCGGCGCGAGGTACACCCACGGGATCGATCCGACCAGCCGGTTGAGGGCGGCCACAGCGTCGTTGTAGTACTGCCGGGCGAACGCCAGCTTGTTCTCCGTGTCGGCCAGGTTCTCCTGCAGGTTCAGGAAGTTCGCCGACGAATTGAGTTGCGGGTAGGACGATCCCAGTGCCAGCACGCCGGTCAGCGCGCTGTCCAGATCACGCTCGGCGGCGCTGCGCTGAACCACAGAGGCGCCGCCGGTCGCCGAGGCAAGCGCGGCCTGCGCACCACTGACCCGGCCGAGAACCGCCGTCTCATGCGAGGCGAACGTCGCGACGGCCTGAACCAGCGCCGGAATCAGAGCCGCCCGGCGGGTCAGCTCCACATCGATGCCGCCGAGCGCCTCGGCGACGCGCACGTCCGCCGCGCGCAGCTTGTTATAGCCCACGACGAAGCCCACCAACACCGCCACCGCGAGCGCCAGCACCACGACCAACAGCAGTCTCACCATGAGCCGCCTCCTCCCCCTCCACCACCGCCACCGCCTCCACCAGACGACGATGATCCGCCGCTCGACGAAGAAGACGACGATGACTGCGAGGCGGTGTACGCCCCGATCGATGATGACAGTGCCGACTCGAAACTGTCGAAATCCGCGCCGCCGGATCCGCCGGCAAAACCGTGGCTGCTGTCCGATGACGATGACGACGAGTCGTACCAATTTGGTTGGGGTGCAGGAGCCCCCATGGTGTCCTGATACTTCTTCGCCCACAGCGCGGCGGCCCCGCCGGCCACCGCGAACGGGATGTAGGCCAGGTACAGGTCCTTGCGCGCGGCGAAATCGAACCTGGACTCAGCCGAATCAGTGGACAGCAGACGATGAAAACCCTCTGCGCGCGACCACAGTTCGCGACCGGCGGGAGTCCGCCGGGTACCCACACCGCCGGACCAGCCGCGCAGCGAGCACAGGAAGAACACCGCGAAGGGCAACCCCCACAATGTGATGCCGAACAAGAGGAAGAATCCGGCCAGCGCCGCGAAGAACGCCACCACATTGGCGACGCGGATCCACAATTCCTTACGACGCCTGACCATGAATCCGCCGTCGACTGCCCACTTCCGCACCGCAACGGCCATGTCGGCCTTGGCCTTGCTGAGCTTCTTCCCCGAAGCCGCGGTGTTCTTGGCGGTGAACTCGGCGCCCACCGACATCACCTTGAGTGCGGCGCCCACGTCGATGCCGACCGGATCCACTCCGGACCACTCGGCCGGCTTGGCCAGGCCCTTGATCTTCCAATGCTTGTCACTGACCTGCCGCAGCTCGACGAGCCCGCGCTCGGCGAGATGGAACAGGGTCGCGCTGAGCCCGTTCCTGGGGATCATCTCCGTGCGGATGTACTCGGTCTGCACCGGGCCGAGCCCTTCGGGCGGCGCGTACTGCACCGGGAATCCCGGTGGCGGTTCGACAGTGGTGCGCGTCCAGAAGTAAGCGAGCAGGCCCATCCCGATGGCCACCAGAGCGACCCACGCCAATGTCGTCACCGACCGACCGAGGATCCGGTCCCAGGTGTACGGCCACGGCAAGCTCACCTGCGCCGGAGCGGCGATATCGACGCCGGCGCGCAGCGTCACCGGCGTGTGCGGCTCCAGGTTGGTCGCCGCCAACCGCACGGTGTTGCCGTCGGTGCGCAGGTCCGTGCATGCACTGCCGACGCCGAATCCGACGCTGCAACCGGCACCGGTCACCTCCGCCGGCAGGGTGACCGAGATGTCGGCCCGCTCGATCGCGTTGTTCCAGGCCGGCGCGACGACATTCCAGTAGAACGCCGACCGCGCCTCGGGGTTGCCGGTGTTCGACGCGAACTGACGGTGAGCTCCGCTGCTTCCCGGGTCGAGGACACCGGCGACCGTGTACCGGATCTCGAAAACGTGGGTGCCCCAGTTCAGCGTCGAGCCGGGGTCACCGATCTTGGCGACCCGGAACCGTTTCCCGGTTTCCCACAACAGTTCATACGGAACCGATGAGCCGTCCATCGTGATCGAGGTGACCTCGGGTATCTGCCGCAGCCGGGAGTTGTTCTGGTTGGCCACATCCCAGTACCGGAAGATGCCGTGCCGCCCGCCGGGAAAGTCCCCGGTGATGGTCTCCACCGCGGTCATCCGACCGTCGGCGTCGACGGTGAAATCCGCACGGTAATCGGTGATCACCACCGGGTCGGCCGGGCCGGGGCCCGACGCGGACCCACCCGTGAACACGAGCGGCCACAGCAGACCAAAGGCGATGAGCCCCAACGCGAACAACCACGACCACACCCGGCGCATCGCAGCCTCCTGGTTCAGCACCCACCGATAACGGGTGAAGTATCCGCCCTATCCGATGTGCAGCGGGTCGATTTGGATACGACATGGTTGCTGATCTTTGCGCGCGCTGAGCACCGCGGTGGCCCGGCGCAGCGCGGCCGCCAACTCCAGACCACCGTCACGCGGCACCCGGACCAGCATCCGGCTCACCTCGGCATCGGATGCCAGTCCCGGGGGGCGCCGGGCGCCGGGCGGCAGTTCCACCGGCCCGAGGACTTCGGCGGTGTCGGGCAGGTGGGCCGTGTCGAGCAGCGCCTCGACCGCCGTCGTCGTCCCGTCGATGGCCGCCATGTGCACCGCCGGCGGCAGTCCCACCTCACCGCGGCCGTCGAGCTCGGCATCGGCATGCCCGACCGGATCCCAACGGATCAGCGCCTGCACGGTGGCGATCGCCGACTCGGCGACCACTGCCACCACACCGCCTTCGGTGCGCGGCCGTACCAGGGCCGCCGCGGCCATCCACCGGCGCATCGTGTCCTCGGCGGCCCGTAGATCCTGCCGGCCCAGCAGCGCCCACGCGTCGAGCAGCAGGGCCGCGCCGTAACCGCCGTCGGCCACGGGTTCGGCGCCGGGAGTGCTGACCACCAGGGCCGGGCCGGCCTTCACCGCATCGACCACGGCGTCGCCGCCGGAGGTGATCACCGACGTACCGGGAAAGGCCCGGCCCAGCTCTTCGGCCGTCCGCCGGGCCCCGACCACGACCGCTCGTACCGCGTCCGAACCGCAACGCACACAACGCAATGCGGGCTCGGCCCGACCACACCAGCGGCATTCGGCAGCGGCACTCCCCCGGTCCGGCAGGGCCAGCGGGCCGGTGCAGTGCCGGCAGCGTGTCACCGCGCGGCACCGCGCACAGGCCAGCGCGGGAACATAGCCTCGCCGCGGAACCTGGATGAGCACCGGGTGCTGCGCCTGCAACGCCGAGCGGGCCGCCTGCAGCGCCATGGACGGCAGCCGAGCACTGTGGGCGGCGGGATCGCGTTCCTGGGCGTATCCGCTGTCCTCCAAGGCGACGACTCGCGGTGCGGCCGCCCGCACCACCGGCCGAGCCGCCACCACATCGTGGGCCCATCTGGTCCGCACCAGAGCCTGCGCCTCGGCGGTGCGCGCGTAGCCACCGATGATCGCGGCACAGCGCAGCTGGTGGGCGCGCAGCATGGCGACCTCGCGGGCGTGCGGATAGGGCGCGCGCGGCTCGGCGAGGTTGTCATCGCCGTCGTCCCACACCAGGACCAGGCCGAGGTTGGACACGGGGGCGAACACCGCACTGCGGGTGCCGATCACCACCTGAGCCTGGCCCCGCAGCGCCGCAAGCCAGCGGCGGTACCGGGCCGAGGGGCCCAACCCGGCCGACAATGCCACCACCCGTGACGCCGGCACCTGTTGGGTCGCTGCGGCATACAGCGCGTCCACATCGCGCTGATCGGGTACGACAGCGACCACCCCCAGCCCCGCGTTCACCGCCACCGCGGCCGCCTCAGCCAGCCTCAATGCCCAGTTCTCGCCGGGCAGTGCCTGCCATGCCGCGCGCGCCGCGCGACGCTCACCGACCGCGGTCAGGAACTGTTCCCCGCGGCTGTAGCGAGCCCAGGCGCTGGTGTCCACGGGGCCGGCCGTGACGGGTTCCGGTTCCTCCGCGGTCTGCTTCTCGACCCTGGCGTGGCGCGGCGGTACCGCCAGGCGCAGTACGTCCGCACGGGTGCCGGCGTAGCGGGCGGCGACGGCGTCGACGAGCCGCCGGACCTCGGGGGTGAGCACCGGCTCCGGCGAGACCACCCGATCGAGCCAGCCGAGCTTTCCGGTGTGGTCGGTGTCGGAGCGTCGTTCCAGGAGGTAGGCGTCGACCAGCCTGCCGTTGAACCGCACCCGGACCCGCACACCGGGCTGGGCGTCGTCGGACTGTTCCTCCGACACCAGATAGTCGAACTCGCGGTCCAGGTGCGGCACCGTGAGGAGTGGAAGCACCCGCGCGATGGGCTCGTGGTCGGCGGCGCGGCGGGTGATCGTCACTGTGCAGGTTTAGCAGGAGGTTGTGTCGAACGCCCGAAGAACAGACCCGCCGTGATCAGCACCAGTGACGCCGCATAGCCGAACCAGATCGGGACGGCGAGCAGTTGGTCACCACGTACGAACTGGCTGATGCCGATCATCGCGTCGGACACCGCGAAACACACCGCCCCGAGCGCGGTCCAGGGCGTGGGCAGCTGGGCCAGCAGCGCCGTGCACACCATCGCCCCCAGCACCGCGATGTAGGCGACCACCGGCACCGCCATTCCCTGTTCGACGAGCCGGGGCCAAAACCAGGTCAGCAGCGCCACGCAGGCGAGGACGGTGACGGCGACCGCGATCAGCCGCGGGGTGGAACGCCGCGCCAGCGGCACCAGTGCGCCGAGGAAGCACAGATGCGCGACCAGGAAGGCGCCCAGCCCCAGCACGAAGGACGGTTCCCACCACGGGATCGCCAACAGGAAGTCGCCGAGTGCGGAGAACCCCAGCGCGCCGACGAGCCAGCGCCGTTCCCGAACGATCGGATGGGCGCAGGCCGCCGCGGCCAGCAAGACCGCTGCGAGCGCTTTCACCGCAGGTTGGAGGGTGAATTGACCCGTCAGGTCGGCTCCCGTCGGCAACCGCGTCGCCGTGACGATCAGGAACACCCCGTAACCGGCCGCGACGACCGCAGCCACCACCCACAGCCACACCGTGACGCGGTGTGCGTACGGTTGCGGAATGTCCGTTGCTGACGAGAAACCAGCTGTCGATGCCATCCTGCAGAAGGTACTGGAGGCAGTGCCGTTCCAACTGTCGACCGACATCGGTGTCGAGGAGGCCCGCCGCCAGTTCAGTGAGATTCCGCGGTTGCCGGTCCATCCCGAGGTGAAGACCGAGGACCGCGAGATCCCCGGTCCGGCCGGCCCGATCCCGGTTCGGGTGTACCGGCCGCCGACCGCCGACTGCACGACGCTGCCGGTCGTGGTGTTCATCCACGGCGGCGGCTGGGCACTGGGCGACCTGGACAGTTACGACGGCACCGCCCGCCAGCACGCGGTGGCCGCCGACGCGGTCGTGGTGTCGGTGGAGTACCGGCTGGCTCCCGAGCACCCCTACCCCGCCGCAGTGGACGACGTGTGGGCGGCGACGCAGTGGGTGGCCGCCCACGCCGCAGAACTGGGCGTCGACGCTGACCGGATGGCCGTGGCCGGCGACTCGGCGGGTGGCAACCTCAGCGCCGTCGTGGCGCAGCTGACACGTGACGCCGGCGTTCCGGGGCTGCGCTTCCAGTTGCTCTGGTATCCGGCCACCACCTGGGACACCAGCCTGCCGTCGTTCACCGAGAACGCCGAGGCACCGATCCTGGGGCTCGATGCCGTCACAGGGTTCTCCCGCTGGTACGCCGGGCATGTGGATCTGTCGGACCCGCCGGCCACGTTGGTGCCGGCCCGCGCGGCGGACCTTTCCGGACTCGCACCGGCCTATGTCGCGGTGGCCGGGCACGACCCGTTGCGTGACGACGGCATCCGTTACGCCGAAATGTTGTCTGCTGCCGGCGTTCCCGTGCAGTTGGACCACGCCGAGACTCTGGTGCACGGCTACCTCGGCTACGTCGGCGTGGTCCCGGCAGCCACCGAATCGTTCGACCGGGCAATGGTCGCGCTACGGGCAGCTCTTCACGACTGACCGTTTCTGCTGGGCCACAACGACATTCGGCGGAGGATCCCGTCGCGTAGCGCCAGTGTGTGGAACAAAACGGCACAGATATGTGCGGTGAAGGTCGCGAACAGCAGGTAGGCGGCCACGGTATGTGCGGTACGCAGGGCCGCATAGAGGGTGATGTTGTGCGGGGCAATCGCCGGAAGGTGCAGCGCCCCGACCAACACGACCGGCGACTGGGCGGCCGACAGCATCGCCCACCCGATCAACGGTTGCACCAAAAGCAATGCGTACAGCAGGTATTCGGAGTAACTGGCGATACGGCGTTCCAACGGTCCCATCGTCGCCAGGAACGGCGGCAGCCGGCGGGTGAGCCGGTTGACCAACCGAACGATCGCGGACACCAGGATGGCGATGCCCAGCGGCCGGTGGATCGCGAGCAACAACGGGTAGTAACTGAGCGCCGCGATCATGGTGACGCCGATGAAGAACTGTGCGATCACCATGACCGCCATCGACCAGTGCAGCAGCCGGGCCGCCAGGTTGAACTTCGTGATCGGCGCTCTCGTTTCGGTGGTCATCGCGCACCGCCGGGGACGACGACTGCGCTGGGCGACTTGGGTTCTCGGGCCCGGCGGTTGAACGAGCGAGCATAGACCGCCGACCGTGCGCTCGGCAGCGGATCGTCGGAGACGGCCAGTCCGTCGGGCAGCACGAGTGGGTCGAAGTTGATGTCGCGGGCGTTGCCGGTGGCCTCGGTCTGCACGGCGTCGATGGTGATGGTGCCGGCATCGATGGTGGCGCGGTTCTGCGGCCACGGCAGGGTGGCGTCGTGGGTGGGGTCGGTGGGGTCGGCCAGGGTGAGAATGAGCTTCCAGCTGACCGGGCCACGGGCGGCGGTGTCGATGAGGGCGTCGAAGAGGACATTCTTGTCGTTGCTGTGAGGCTGCCCGGCGGGCTGTTCCGCTGCCATCGGTACGGCGGCCCACCGGATCGCCGTCGTCTCGCCCTGGGCATCGGTGGCTCGAAAAGCGTTGAGGCCGCGGTACGTACTGTCGGCGAACCCTGCACTCGGTGAAGCCTGCTTGATGATCTTCATCGCCGCGGCGGTCTCCGGGTGGTCGGCGAGGAACGCCGCCATCGCCTGCGGATCCGCCTTGCCGGTCTCTGGAACGGGACGTGAAGCCAGCATCCGGTCATAGAAACCCTGCGGAGTGCTGTCGGGGAACACCGGAAGATTCACCATCGCCACGCGCCACTGCTCGCCGTCGGGCAGGTCGAACATCAGGCCGAGTCCCCTGACCGTGTCAGGCTTGTCGGGCTGGTCGGGCAACCCGCCGGACAGCGAGAACCGTCCGATGATGGGCACCGTCCCGGGTTTGAACACTTGGGCCTTGCTCACCTGGGCGCCCGCACCCGTGCTGGTGAACGTTCCCGTCGCGGCCAAACCCTTCGCATGGTTGCGGCGGAATCCTTCGTGACGGCCAGAGACCTGCTCGAAGCGGTCGGCGAAATCTGCCGGTGTCAGCGCATCGGGCCGGAGCCAGCCCGCTGCCTCGGCGAGCCCGCCCACACCGACGGCCAGCACACCACCGACCGCGGCCAGCCCCAGCAGCGTTCTCCTGCGGTTGAGCTCCGGAACGTCATCGGATTCCATCGTGGTCGCACCCTTCTTCTCCGCCGGACCCCGTCCAGTGTGAAACGGAACGTGGCCGCCGGTCGTTCAATCGAACGACTGCGACGCCGTGTCGGGTTGGACACGGACATGGCAGAACATTGCATGCATTGCTTGGCGCAACGGTGTTAGCGTCCGCTGTGATCGCAGCCGTCAGTGGACGGGACGGCGGAACCAGACAGTTCCGCGCACAACCAAATATCGAGCAGAGGAACCAATGACCCGCAGCGAGGAATCCTCCACCGAACCGCAGCATCCGTCCGAACCTCTCGGAGCGACCGATCCACGAGATCTCACACTGCCGCTCTACGGAGCCACATTCGCCCAGGCCGTGTCGCGCTACCTCCGCAGCTACGCGCGTTTCTCCGGCCGCGCTTCACGCAGCGAATACTGGTGGGGCGCGCTCGCATACACCTTGGCCCTGCTCCTCTGCGGAGTTTTCGTCGCGGTCGCGGGAGACGGCACACTCGGGGGCCTGGCGCTGATACTCGCCGGCATAGTCATACTCGGGGGCGCGATTCCAAATTGGGCACTGTTGGTCCGCAGACTCCACGACGCCAACCTGTCCGGGTGGATGAGCCTGCTCACGTTGCTGCCGTACGTCGCAGTGGTCTTCGGCATACTGCCGTCCAAACCGCTCGGACAACGTTTCGACCGCCGCAGGGTGACGCCGGACCCCATGTCTGAAGATTCAGCCCCCGGATGGGACGCAATCGACGCCGCCTTCGCGCGGCTATACCCGGGGTTGGGCGATGTCGCACCTCATTTCGGCCGCACCGATGCACGTCTGCCCGGCCAAGGCATCTGGGGCATCACCGCCTACCCGAATACCACTGCCCCACAACCTCACTGGCATCTGGTCACCTACGGGTTCTCCAACGTGTTCGCGTCAGACCCATCGCCCGACGAGGACGATATCTGGGCAGACTTTGAGTGGACCTTCCGCGTGGCCGCCGACATCGACCTCACCCAACCGCTGCCAGCACAAGTCCCCACCTGGTCGCTGCTTCTCCTCCAACGGCTGGGTGACCTGGTTTTCAGCGGGACGGATGCGCTGGACGTCGGTCACCGCATCAAGGTCGGTGGCCCGATCACGCTGGGTGAGCCCCAAACCGACCTGACCGCAATCATGTTCGTCGAAGACCCTCAACTCGCGCGGGTCGACACCGGCGTGGGTTGTCTGCGCTTTGTCCAGCTTGTCGGGGTTACCGACGATACGGTCACCGCCGCACAAGCGCTGGACAACGGCGTCGCGGGCACACTGCAGGTGCTCGAGAAGATGGCGGAGACCAATCCCCTGCTCGTGACGGACATCAACCATTCCGCAGAGACGTGAGCGTGGTCGGCTAGTGGGGATCGCTCAGCAACAGGGCTAAATTCGCGATCCGCTCGGCACGGTAGTCGACGAACTCGATTCCTGTGATGACCTTTTCCGCACCGTCGATCACTACATGATCACCTACGTGGATGGTCTGGTCGTGCAACTGGGCCGGTTCGATCTCCGCGAAGACGCCGCGTCCAGTGATGGTGATCCACCTCAACGCCGTCAGCTCGATCATCTTGTCCAAGCTAACGGGCGGATTGATCGTCGGGAACTCAGTCCCACCAGAAGCTCCAGAAATTCCATTCGGCCAGCCCGTCGCGGAACACCTCTGGCGGTAGACCCTGATCGATATTGTCCGGGCAGAACGCGTAGTGCTCCCGGAGCAGAGCGTCGAGTTGCTCCAGCAACACCGGACGGCGGCCCACCTGCACCGCCATCGTGGCGAACCCGATACTGATCAGCACGGCGGCGAATCGGTCCTCCCATGAGCGCAACACGGCGCTGAAATCTGCTCCGGACAAACCGTAGTTCGTTCCGCCCCACCAGCCGAGCGCCGCGGGAACGTCGGCGGGACGGGCGACAGGTACCAGCAACAGCCGCCCATTTACCCCAATGCCGATCGCCCCGGCGCCCAGTTCCGGTCCAGGCTGCGGGGACGCCAATTCCGTGACAGGCGGCACCGACCGATCCCCGTCGTCGTCACGGGTCAAGACGGTGAGCGCGTCAGGGATCTCGCCTTCCGGGCCGTCCATCTCACCGAAGGCCCACGGCTGGTCGAGCCGGCCTTCCGGGTGCCCCTCGGCATGCAGTGGCCAAAGGCCGGTCTGCAGGAAGACTGCAGCGAGTGCGCAGATCAACTCCTCCAGCTGCGCGGCCGGCAGCAGATCGGTGCTGATCCATGCCACGGCCTCGCCTGTGCCCTCCCGGGCCACCACGATCCGGCCCGGCGGCAAGGCGATCCCAGCCAAGTCACCTGCGTCGGCTGCGGGTAACTGCCCCGGGATGGCACGGAACATGTGGGCTTCTGCACGTTCACGGATTGTCACAGCACGATGTCTTGGAGACCGACGTCGACGACCGTCTCGTTGACAATCTTCACCGCCACTCCTCGCCACCGACAGTGCCCTTTTGAGCCACTTGATCGATGAGCTTTTTGCTACGGGGACCGAAGAACTCACCCGCTTCCTGATACAACGCTGCCAAGCGAGGCTTGGCCCTATCGTTGAGTTCTTTCAGTTGCGCCGACGGAAACTGAACCACATGAACCTCATACTCCCGATGAAATCTACTGACCGACGTTCATTGCCAGACGCTGGAATGCCTGCCAAACATGGTTAATATCAGCACCTCCGCCCTCGCCCTGCGTTCGGTGTTTCCGGACGACTCCCATTGCCCGGCGAGCACCGAGCCGGCCGGTTGAAGTTCCAGCAGCGGTGTGCGCTGCGCGGAGCAGCACCGAAGTGTGGGTATTGACCGCTGCGATTCATCGGGATCGCCTTGTGCTCCACTGCTCGTAGCGTTGGTCAAGAACCGCGTCGATGCGTGCTTGGTTGTCGAACGTGTAGGGCAAGTAACTCGATGAAGGTAAACCCTGGGCGAGAACCGCAAGGTCGTCGTAGTACCCGTTCTTGTCGCTGTTGTAGTACTCACGAGTGAAGGCGTTGGCGTCGTCGCTGAGCATGTAGTCGATCAAGCACTGGTCGGTGTACTCGGTCCACAGGTCCACCGCGGTCATGCGACCGGCTTTGAAGGAGGCGATGTCACGACGCAGCCGAAAGCCCTGGGCCCATGTCGGATTGAGCAGTCCCCGCGAGACCACCCAGCCGAAGAACAACGCGCCCGGCACTGCGGCTTGCTCGTCGGCGGTGTCCTCGGCGAAGCCTTCCTCGTCAGCCAGGATGTGACTCTGATATTTCGCCTTGTCGTAGACCACTGGGCCGGCAAGGCTCGGCGCCTGCGGTGTCTCGGCGTCGATCGGAGGCAACTCGACCGAGTCGTACCCGCCTTCGATGGCCACCTGGGCGGCGTATCCCAGCGGGTGGCTGCCGGGAACATCTCGGCCGAACTTGGCGAAGCTGCCGATGCATTGGTATTCGAAGTCCAGCAGGGTCTCTTCCCAGTCCGGATCGATCTGATCCTTGGCCATCACGACTCGCTGGTAGCTGATCGAGTCGTGGTTTTTGGGGTCGAGATCCAGACGCCAACTGTATTCAGGACGTTGACGAGTCACCGTTTCGCCGAGCACGACAGCGATGTCCATCAGCATCGCCAGCACAATGTGCTCACCCTCTTTGCGCCGCGCTAGGCAAACCTTGAAGCGGTCGGAGAACGTGGGTGTGTAGGCGGTCGGCCATTCGCGGCGCGCCCACTGATCAAGCGATTTCAGAAACCCGCGCGGATCCTCCGCCGACAGACCCGCAGCCAGATCAATACCGAAGTGCTCCAACAGATCCGCTGCGATCTCCAGCCGGCGCTGACGCACGTCGAGCAGATAACCCAAATTCTCCTGGCACTGCTGCAGGGTCAGTGACCCAGGCTCACCGGGGAACGGGGTCAGATACGGCGGATAGCCGGCCAGCAGGCCCGGCAAGCGGGACTCACGCCGCCCGGCTCCGTCAGCGCGACGGCGAAGAAACCCGAACATCCCGATCCCCCATCCCCTCACGCTCCTGATCTCAACAGCGGGCCCTACCGGTAACGACGCCGCCACCGTATAGCCAAACGATTCCCGACGACGCCGATCGTAGAGTGGCAAACTACGCATCCGGTCAGCAGTCATGGAGTGTCTCCACAACCGGTCAGGTAGCGCGACCCATTCGAGCGGAGTACCTGCCAGCGACGGGCGATCAGCGGTGGGCCACTCTGCACGCGCCCATTGATCCAGCGCCGCAAGAAATTCACGCGGATCCTCCGCCTCCAGACCGGCCCGCAGATCGATACCTAAGTGACCCAACAACTCCGCAGCGAGCTGCAACCGCTGCTCCCGCACGTCGAGCAGGTACTGCAGGTTCTCCCGACATTGCGCAAGGCATAGCAACCGTGCGTCCCCCGGGTGCGGCGTCAGATACGGCGGATAGCTTGCGAGCAACCGCGGCAACCGACCGAACCGACGGCGAAAGAACCCAACCACACGATGGATCTAAACAGAGATGTGAGAAGTGCTGAGCTATCCAGGAATCGCGCCGTCCGTTTCGGACTGCTTCAACGTACTCGGCGGCAGCATCAGCCCAACCCTCCACCGCCACTTCCTCGTCGGCAAGAGATATGACGGAGAATTCTTCTGGCGCAGGCGCGCATTCGTCGAAACACGTTGCCCGCAACGACACCCGAACTGCATTGGACAAGTATCCGTTGCTGCCAGGCACGGGGCAACTGGATTGAATGAACGCCGCTGCCGGCAGCCGGCAACATCACCTGAAACGAATCAACCCAGGAGAATGCACTCGAATCGTCGGATCCGCATCCGCCGTTCGGGCATGATTGCGCCGTGAACTCGCGGCGGACGAGCCTGTCCAACCGGATGCTGTACTGGCTGGGCTGGATTGGTCCACTGCTCTATTTGGGGTGCGGCCTCGGCATGGGTTGGCTGGCGCTTCGATCGATCCCGAATACCCCCATGCCGAATCAACTGATGGCGTGGGGGATTCTCGCGTTTGGTCTTGGGTGCCTACGGCAGGCCTACAAGGAGTTTCTGGAAGCCCGCGCCGACGAGTTGCTGTACTCGCCACCCGACCCGGACGGACCGGCATCACCCCGGTGGCGGCACCCACTGACCCCTGAACTGCGGGACCAACTACTGTCACGGCTCGTTTTGCTGGAAACCGCGGGGATCCTCGACCCTGGCGAAGTATCCGATGACGAGGTCATCGAGTGCGCTGAACACACTGACGTATTCGAGGACATCGACTCGCACGCTGTCGTGATGATTCTGGAATCGCTGGCCGACGTACGTGATCCGCCCCTGAATCATTTCGCGTTCTTCACCAACCAGGTGGAGTTCTACGATGACGACACATTCGAGATCGTGCGCGAGTTTGCCCGAATCAGTGGATATGACGGGCCGTTGCGTCAGATCAGATTCGACACGACCGACGACTGCCAGCGCCCCAGCTTGGACCCGACGCCCAACGCCGTCATCGAATTCGAGACGGGCACCGCTCGATACTCGCTGCCCTTCACCGTGTACGCCAAGTACCTGCCCGACGGGCTGATCGAACAATTGGCGCCGATCTTCAGCCCGTCCGACCGCGCGGAACGCTTCTACATCTCGTGGGACAGCATGAATCTGGACGTCACATACACGACCCCGGCACAGATCGCGGAGTTCAACGCCGCCATTGGACCGGAGCCGTCCTGGGTGGAGATCAAATGATCGGAATGATCTCTGCGAGCGGCGGTGGGTCTGCGCGATGGGCGCAACTGCGGTCGTGATCGCGACGAAGCCAGGTGTCGACGGCCGCTCGCCATTGACGAACCTTCAGTAGATCGACCGACGCCGACGAACAGGGGCCATAGTGTTCAATCCACAAGGTAAACCAACTATCAAGTTTCAAGTAACTTGCTCAACGTCAGACGTCTGGACGATGGTGCTTGAGCCGCCAGGCACGGGATTCGAGAACCTCTCACCCGCCGAGAAAATGACCGTCGAGTTTGTCGCATCGACCGATCCTCTAAGCAACGTCCCCTGCATCGACGTCTACGAGAAGAACTACGTTGCCGTGGAACTGGTCGCCGACTACGACGATATTCGCATCACCAACTCAAGCGGAGTTGAGTTTCGAATATGAGGTCGACGCGGCCCCTCCCGCTCACGCCCATAAAGCCTCACCACGGAATATTCGTCTTGCGGTCCCACCACCAGCGTCCGGGCGTCTCGAGACGTGACCCCGTGCCCGCCGCCGTCGCCAACGCGTGGTCACACGCACGCTGGAAGCGATCGGCTCCCACGTGGTCGGCGAGGTCGACAAGTTGCACGCCGTAGACGGTACGCGGATATGAGCTCCGATCAGTGGAGCCTGTCCACTCCAAGTCAGATTCACATGTGCGCCACCGCGTGAAAAGCACTGGGCGGCATGCCGTGCCAGCGTTTGAACGCATGGCAGAACGTCGAGGTCTCGCTGTAGCCGAGTCGGCGCGAAACCTCCTCGACCGTCAGCCCGACACTGCACAGCAGATCGACTGCGAGCGCTGACCGGGCCTCGTTGACCAGTGCCCGGAACGTGGTTCCCTCGTCGGCCAGGCGACGTCGCAGGGTCCGCGGATGGACACCGAGTTCCGCGGCGATCTCTGGCAGTGCCGGAATCCGGCCGGGGTCGCGAAACAGCTTGCTGCGCACCACTGCAGTGATCCCACGACGCTGCTCGTTGCGCTGCATCAGCACATCGCACTGGGCGATGCACAGATCGAGGGTGTACGGATCGGCTTGCGGCAGGGGCTCGTCCAGCATGGCGCGAGGGAAGTGCAATCGGGAGTGGGCCCGGCCGAACGCCACGTCCGGTAGCGGCATCAGGGCAAGTAACGGCTGCAGCACGTGCTCGTCGATAGACACCTCGGCGAATATGCGGTCGGCGTACTGGGCCACAACCGGAGCGGCGAAACTTGCTGTTGTGGCCACAATTCCGGCTACATCACGTTCGATGAAGAAGCGTTGGACGTCACCAGGTAGGTGGCCCACGTTGAGTTCCATTACGCACTCGTCGACGCCCTCGAACAATTGAAGATCGATCTGCAGCGTGGTCAGCGCGAAGTAACGCATCCCGATGCTGAACAATTCGCGCAACGTGGCACACGACATCACCGCGAACCCGAACAGGCCCATGTGTGTCAGCGCCGATCTGCCACCGACATCGACCCCCAGTCCGGGCGCGTCGGGCAGCCGAGCCTGCAGGTGACGGACCGCCAGGATCTCGTCATGTGCGCTGATCACGCAGTCGGGATCATCGAGGTCTGCCGGCGTGATGCCGGTGCCGGCCAGTACGTGCGCCGCCGGGACCCCGCGCTCGACCGCCACCTCGCACAGCACGCGGGTGGCGTGGATCGGATGGCACACATCGGCCGACCACGTCGACCGCGAGATCGATCCTGACCTGGCCATTGGCTCCCCGCCCGCTGTCCCAAAATCCCAACTCTGTGTCCGATAGTCCCATTCCTCGCTCCCCCTGTCATCCATACGCTGGATTCATGGCGGCACCGGCGGCACGACTGAGCACGTGGACCATGACCCGCGAGACGATCACGGTCGGATTCAGCACCGACAGCGGGTTCCTGGCCCGGACACAGGGCCGGGATATCACCCGATACCGCTGCGCTGGAAGACGTTTCGTATCGATCGCGCATCCTGACTACGTCGACCACGTGCTGCACCAAGCGCGTCTTCGCTACATCAAATCGAACGAGTACGAACCGATCCGAGCGGCAGCGGGGATCAATTTGCTGACCGATGAGGGCGACTCCTGGGCCTACCACCGGGCGGCCCTGAACCCGACGTTCGCCCGTCGTCATCTCAACGACATCGTCGACCTGATGATCGCCCCGATCGCGCGAGCCACCGACGAGCTCGCCGAAGCTGGCGACGGTGTCCGGTTCGACATGCATGCCGCCATGGTGGAAACCACCCTGCGGGTCGTGTCCAACGCCCTGTTCAGCCAGGACTTCGGACCGATCGTGCACAGCATGCGGGACCTCACCACACGCGGGCTCAGGCGCACCGAGAAGCTGGCCCGACTGGGCCTGCTGGGCCTACTCCCCCGCCCGGTATACGACGCCATGGCGGCGAGCACGTATTCCGGGATCCCGCTGCCGCCTCCGCTGCGCGAAGGCCAGCGCATCGCCCTGGCCCTGGATACCGCGGTGAACGCCGTGCTCGACGAGCGTCTGGCCCACCCCACCGAATCGGCCGACCTGCTCAACGTGTTGTTCAGCGCGGACAATGGAACCTGGCCCCGGCAGCGGGTCCGGGACGAAGCACTGACATTCATGCTCGCGGGGCACGAGACAACGGCCAACGCGATGTCGTGGTTCTGGTACCTGATGTCACGCCACCCCGACGCCCGGGACCGGATGCTGGCCGAGGTGGACTCCGTGCTGGGAGCAGGCCGTCCGACGGCAGGCGACCTGACCCGGATGCCGTGGACCACTGCGTGTCTACAGGAGTCGCAGCGTTGTCACTCCGCGGTATGGATCATCGCGCGCGAGGCGGTTGAGCCCGACGAAATCGACGGCCACCATATTCGTCCGGGCACGACGGTCATCATCCCGATTCATCAGATCCACCACGACAAACGGTGGTGGCCCGATCCGGACACCTTTGACCCGAACCGATTTCTCGGTGACGCCGCCAAGAGCCGGCCGCGCTCGGCCTACCTGCCGTTCGGCGGCGGGCGCCGGATCTGCATCGGCCAGAGTTTCGCCCTGATGGAGATGGTGTCGATCGCCGCGATCATGAGCCAACGGTTCGTATTCGATCTCGATCCTGGCCACTCGGTGGAGATGGAGGCTACGTTGACATTGCGACCCAAACACGGCGTCCACATGATCGGACGCAGCCGAGAGGTGGCCTGATGCCCGACTTTCACACGCTCATCGTCGGCGCCGGATTCTCCGGCATCGGCACGGCCATCGCGCTGGACAAGGCCGGTCTGCACGACTACCAGATCCTGGAGGCCGGCGACGGCGCCGGCGGGACCTGGTTCTGGAACACCTATCCCGGTGTGGCCGTGGATATCCCGTCGTTCTCCTACCAGTTCTCGTTCGAACAGTCGCGGGATTGGTCCCGCACCTACGCCCCCGGGAACGAGCTGCGCGCCTACGCCGACACCTGCGTCGACAAATACGGCCTGCGGCCCCGGATCCGGTTCAACGCCACCGTCGCACGAGCAGTCTTCGACGACGACGAGAACCTGTGGCGGGCCGAACTCGAGTCGGGCGAGATGGTCACGGCACGATTCCTGGTCAACGCCAGCGGCGTGCTGACCATCCCGAAGCTGCCGGAGATCGACGGCGTGGACTCCTTCGCCGGGACCACCGTGCACACCGCCCGCTGGGACCACACCCAGGACCTCACCGGCAAACGGGTGGCGATCATCGGCACCGGCGCCTCTGCGGTCCAGGTGATCCCCGAGATCGCCCCGAAGGTCAAGCAGCTCACAGTCTTTCAACGGACGCCGATCTGGTGCTTCCCCAAGTTCGACGTTCCGATCCCACCGGTCGCGCGCGGGCTGATGCGGCTGCCCGGCGGCCGGACGCTGCACCGGCTGATCAGTCAGGCGTATGTGGAATTCACCTTCCCACTGGCCGCGCAGTACTTCACCATCAACCCCTTCGCCAAGCGCGCCGGCGCCGCCGGACGGGCCTATCTGCGCCAACAGGTACGTGATCCCGAGGTACGCGACAAACTCACACCGCGGTACGCGGTGGGATGTAAACGACCCGGCTTCCACAACAGCTACCTGGCCACCTTCAACCGGGACAATGTGCGACTGGTCACCGAGCCGATCGACAAGATCACCGGATCCGGTGTCGCGACGACTGACGGGGAGAGCCACGACGTCGACGTGCTCATCCTCGCCACCGGCTTCAAGGTGATGGACGTGGATGCGCTGCCCTTCGAGATCGTGGGGTCGGGCGGACAGTCACTCAGCGAGTTCTGGACGCAGCACCGGATGCAGGCCTACGAAGGGGTCAGCGTCCCCGGCTTCGCCAACTTCTTCTCGGTGATGGGCCCGTACGGCTACGTCGGGTCGTCGTACTTCGCGCTGATCGAGGCCCAAACCCGGCATCTGGTGCGGTGTGTCGCGCAGGCGGACAAGAACCAGGCCAGCCGCGTCGAGGTCCGCAAGGAGGCCAACGATCGGTATTTCGCCGAGATGATGCGCAAGCGTCACCGCCAGATCTTCTGGCAGGACAGTTGCAACCTGGCCAACAGCTACTACTTCGACCGCAACGGTGACGTGCCACTGAGGCCCGCCACGACAGTCGAAGCCTACTGGCGCAGCCGGACTTTCGACCTCGACGACTACGCGTTCACCTCGTAGCCGTTCCAGACTCGGCGCATGCCTTGATGGCGGCGAGGGTCTGCTCCATTCCGGCTTCCAGCAGTTCGGTGAAGGCCTGCTGTCCACCGAGGTGCGATTCGGTGAGGTCGAGCGAAAGTTGCGATATTCCGTCGGGGGTCTCGCGGCGTTGCGTGAGCACCGTGGCACCGGCACCGTCAGCGCTGATCGAGAACGACCAGATCGCGTAGTTCTCGGCGATGCGGAAGGCGATTTCTTTCTCTGGCTCGTACCGCACCAGCTCGCCGTGCGTGACCCATTCAAGCTCACCCTGGTGGTTGAGGTTGGTGAACGTGGAACCGAGCCGGATGTCATCGTCGGGTTCGCGCAGCTTCACCGATATCACCTGCGGGCTCCACTGTGACATGCGTCGGATGTCGCGGATGATCTCCCAGACCACGGAAGGTGTTGTCTCGATGGCGATCTGGCGTTCCAGTAGCGCCTTGAAGCTGGTCGTCATTACCCCTCCGATCTATACGACCGATCGGTCGCATATTGGCCAATGCCGACCGTACGCGACTCGGCCGCCCTACGTCCAGAGGGTGGCTACTGTGAACTGATGACCGTTTTGCCCGCGGCGGACGGGCGGAGAGCGCGTGGCGATGCCACCCGTCGGCTGGTCGCGCGTACCGCTGCAGACATCGCCACCACACACGGCCTGGACGGGATCACCGTGGGTGGCCTGTCCACCTCGACCGGGGTGAGCAAAAGCGGAATCCTCACGGTCTTCGACAACCGGGAGGCGATCCAGCTGGCCGCAGTGGCTGAAGCGCGCCAGGTCTACATCGACGTCGTCATCCGGCCGGCGCTGAGCTGTCCGCTCGGAGCCGCGCGGCTCGACGCCCTTCTCGATTCCTGGTTGGCGTACCTGCGCGCCGAGGTGTTCCCGGGCGGCTGCTTCGTATCGGCGACATCGGTCGAGTTCGGGCATCGCACCGGCCCCGTGGCCGACGCGGTGCGAAACCTCAAGCGGGAGTGGCTGGAACTGCTGGAAAACGAGTTCTCCGTAGCGGGTTCACCCGATCCTGCCGAAGACGCCTTCCGGGTCGATGCCTACTTGTGTGCGGGCAACACCCATCGCGAGCTGTTCGGCACCGATGCCGGCCTGGAGCGCGCACGGACACTCGCCGGCCGCGTCGTAGAGAACTACCGCACCTGATCAACTCTGCCGAGATCAACGCCATGGTCGCTGCGCCCGATGAATCACGACCACGGCGTTGATCTCGCGGCGGGTTCGTACGCCTGGAATGCCCGAGAAACACAACAGCCCCCGATCAGCGATCGGGGGCTGTTGGCAGGAATTGCTAGACCGAGGCCTTCAGGTCCTCCACCTTGTCGAGCTGCTCCCAGGGCAGCTCGATGTCGGTGCGCCCGAAGTGGCCGTAGGCCGCCGTCTGGGCGTAAATCGGCCGCAGCAGGTCCAGGTCGCGGATGATCGCGCCGGGTCGCAGATCGAACACGCTGCTGATGGCCTTCTCGATACGGGCCGGGTCGACGGTCTCGGTGCCGAACGTCTCGACGAACAGGCCGACCGGGGCGGCCTTGCCGATCGCGTAGGCCACCTGGACCTCGACGCGCTCCGCCAGGCCGGCGGCAACGACGTTCTTGGCCACCCAGCGCATCGCGTACGCGGCGGAACGGTCCACCTTTGACGGATCCTTGCCGGAGAAGGCGCCGCCGCCGTGGCGGGCCCAGCCGCCGTAGGTGTCGACGATGATCTTGCGGCCGGTCAGACCGGCATCACCCATCGGCCCGCCCAGCACGAACTTGCCGGTCGGGTTGACCAGCAGGCGGAAATCGGAGGTGTCCAGCGTCTCGTGGTTGAGGTCGGCCAGCACGGTGTTGACGACCTTCTCCCGGATGTCCGGGGTCAGGGTGCCGTCGAGGTCGATGCCGTCGGCGTGCTGGGTCGAGAGCACCACGGTGTCCAACCGCACCGGGGTCTTGCCGTCGTACTGGATGGTGACCTGGGTCTTGCCGTCCGGGCGCAGATAGTCGAGCACGCCGTTCTTGCGGACCTCGGTCAGCCTCCGCGACAGCCGGTGGGCCAGCGCGATAGGCAGCGGCATCAGCTCGGGGGTGTCGCCGATGGCGTACCCGAACATCAGGCCCTGGTCACCGGCGCCCTGGGCGTCCAGCGGATCGCCGGCTCCTTCGACACGCGCCTCGTGGGCGGTGTCCACGCCCTGGGCGATGTCAGGCGACTGCGCACCGATGGCGATGTTCACACCGCACGATGCACCGTCGAAGCCCTTGGTGGACGAGTCGTAACCGATCTCCAGGATGCGGTCACGCACGATCTTCGGGATGTCGGCGTAGGCGGAGGTGGTGACCTCGCCGGCGACGTGCA
Organism: Mycolicibacterium peregrinum; assembly: GCF_002102345.1. Lineage (GTDB taxonomy): Bacteria > Actinomycetota > Actinomycetes > Mycobacteriales > Mycobacteriaceae > Mycobacterium > Mycobacterium peregrinum. The sequence continues at coordinate 94,850 of NZ_LQPP01000015.1, read as the reverse complement.
CCTGGCCGGTGGTCACCAGCGTTTCCACCGCGACCCGCGACTTGGGGTCCTGCTCCAGCAGCGCGTCGAGCACCGAGTCGCTGATCGCATCACAGATCTTGTCGGGGTGCCCTTCGGTTACCGACTCACTGGTAAACAGGCGACCTTCGCTCACGGTCCGCTTCCTTCCTTGCCGATCTGAAAAAGTTCCAGTCTCAAAACTACTTAGTTAGGCGAATAATATCTATGCCCTGTTGCACCCAAGCGCGTGGGACGCCATTGCGCAACCCTTATCCGCACATTGATGCGTACGTCGCGTCACCCGTCGAACTTGCCCAGGAACGCCCCGATCGCGTCCACGATACGGGTGGCCATCAGCGTCTTCGAACCGTGCTCGAGTGCGGCCTCGGCGCCGTCCGCGCTCAGCAACCAACCGTCGTTGTTGTCCACCTCGAACGCACGGTTCTCCCCCACTGCGTTCACCACCAGCAGATCGCATCCCTTGCGCTGGAGTTTGGCCCTGGCGTGGAACAGCACGTCGCCATTCGCATCGCCGGTCTCGGCGGCGAAGCCGACGATGGCCCGCATGTTCGGCAACTGTCCCTCGCTCCGCGCGCGCACTGCACCGGCGAGCACATCGTCGTTGCGGACGAGGTCGATGGAATTGGGCTCGGAGGCGCTGCCCTTCTTGATCTTGCTGGTCGCCACCTGCGCGGGCCGGAAGTCGGCGACGGCTGCGGCCATCACCAGAACATTGGCCTCGGGGGCGTACTTGGACACCGCGTCTCGCAACTGGGCGGCAGAACCGATGTGTACGACGTCGACGCCGGCCGGGTCGACCAGACCAGCGGTGTTACCCGCGACAAGCGTCACGTCGGCGCCGCGCTGGGCCAGGACCCGGGCCACGGCGTACCCCTGCTTACCCGAGCTGCGGTTACCGATGAACCGCACTGGATCGATGGGTTCACGGGTCCCGCCGGCCGTCACCAGCGCCTTGACGCCGGCCAGGTCGTAGGGCAGGGCGTCGCCCCGCTCCAGCAACAGCTGGGCAAAGGTGGCGATCTCTTCGGCCTCGGGGAGCCGTCCTGCACCGCTGTCGGCCCCTGTGAGCCGGCCGGACGCCGGTTCGAGCACCACTGCGCCACGACGGCGCAATGTGGCCACGTTGTCGACGGTGGCCGGGTGAAACCACATCTCGGTATGCATCGCGGGCGCGAACAGCACCGGACATCGCGCAGTGAGCAGCGTGGCGGTCAACAAGTCGTCGGCGCGGCCTGCCACGGCACGCGCCAGCAGGTCCGCGGTAGCGGGTGCGACGACGACGAGATCGGCCTCCTGGCCGATCCGGACGTGCGGAACCTCGTGCACGTCGGTGAACACACCGGTGTGCACGGGATTGCCCGACAGGGCTTCAAACGTGGCTGCTCCGACGAAACGCAGAGCCGACTCGGTGGGCAGCACGCGCACTGAGTGGCCCGCCTCGGTGAGTTGACGGACCAGGGTGCACGCCTTGTAGGCGGCAATGCCGCCGGCCACACCGACGACGATTCGCTTACCCGCGCTCACGTCTCCGGCCCTGGCCTGGCTACTCGCCGCCCTCGGTGTGCTCGAGCAGGTCCTCGTGGATCTCGCGCATCGCGATGGACAGCGGCTTTTCCTGCAGTCCGGGCTCGACCAGAGGGCCGACGTACTCAAGGATGCCGTCGCCGAGCTGGTTGTAGTAATCGTTGATCTGACGCGCCCGCTTGGCGGCGTAGATCACCAACGCGTATTTGCTCGACGCGCGGTCCAGCAACTCGTCGATGGGCGGATTGGTGATGCCCAGCGGCGTGTCGTAGGCGCTGGCGGCGGACGAATCGATGTCGTCCGCAGCGGCCAACTGCGCATCGGCGTGCGGGGTGCTCACGAAAAAGTCTCCTGGCGGTTGCGTGAAATGCGGTTACTGAACAGCGTGCTGGTGGCTCGCGGATCCGATCGCGTCGGTCCCGCCACGATGAGTCATCGACTGTCCACCAGCAAGGATACCAATTCAGCGCATGCGGTATCCAACTGGCGGTTCACGACAACCTGGTCAAAGTCGGATTTCGCGGCCATTTCGGCCCGCGCCGTCTCCAATCGCCTGGCCATCACCTCGGGCGTCTCGGTGCCGCGGCCGGACAAACGGTTGACCAGTTCGTCCCAGCTCGGCGGTGCCAGGAACACCGATACCGCCTCGGGCATGGCTTTCTTGACGGCGCGCGCCCCGGCCAGATCGACCTCGATCAGCACCGGGCGTCCGGCCCGGGTGGCGTCCCGCACCGGCTGTGCCGGAGTCCCCGAGCGCTGCAAACCGCCGTGGATTTCCGCCCATTCCAGCAGCTCACCGTCATCGATCAGCTGCTGAAACTGCTCTTTGGACACGAATGTGTAGTCGACTCCGTCGACCTCGCCCGGCCGGGGTGCCCTGGTCGTGACCGAGACGGAGAAATACAAGTCGGGAAGCCGCTCCCGCAGGCAGCGGACCACGGTGGACTTCCCTACGGCGGAGGGACCGGACAACACGACGACCGGAGCCGTCGATGCCTGTTGCCCGGCCCCTCTACCAGCGCTCAATGCGGGCGTCTCTACTGGTCGAACTTCTCCAGGAGGGCCTTGCGCTGACGATCACCGAGGCCGCGCAGACGGCGGGTCGGGGCGATCTCCAGCTCGGTCATGATTTCCTGCGCCTTGACCTTGCCGACCTTGGGCAGGGCCTCCAGCAGCGCGGAGACCTTCATCTTGCCCAAGACCTCATCGGTCTCGGCGTCGGTGAGCACCTGCTTGAGGTTGGTGCCGCCACGCTTGAGTCGATCCTTGAGCTCGGCTCGCGCTCGACGTGCGGCAGCAGCCTTCTCCAACGCTGCCGCGCGCTGTTCGTCGGTCAACTGGGGAAGGGCCACGGTTTCCTCCGTCTCCTGGCGATTTCTCTTCGGCCATCACTTGTTTTGTACGGCTGGAGTGCAAACCAGCCAGCGACGACGACCGTACCCACGCAGGCTGACGAACGCTAACCCCACCCCCTGGTTACGACGCTAAAAGCCCAGCGTGTAGTGCGCTCCGCCGGCCGCCGGTTTTTCGCCGAAATCGCGGCTCAGCATCGATCCAGGCGGCCGCGGCGGCCGGATATTCCTGCAAGTCAATGGTTTTCGAGGACCCGCCAGCTAAGTCCGATGACGCCCCGCCCCCTCGGAGGTGCCCCCAAAACCCGGGATTACCGGCAGGTAAAAAAAGTTTTCGCTGGTCACGGCGTGTCGGGCGTGTCGGAACGGGTGACGCGCACGTCAAACGTCGGCGCATGCACGACGCCTAACCCCCGCCTAGTTGCCGCATAGGGATTACACAGCTTGGCTAAATAGCCTCCGATGATCGGGTATCCGACGCCCGTGAAGGGAAGCTGGACATGAACATCAAGCGCCTTACCTGCGCTTCTGCCCTGGCGGTGGCCCTCGGAACCGCCACCCTGAGCGCCGGGGCCGGGCTCGCGGCGGCCCAACCAGGGCAGCCGTGCAACTTCGGCAACTGCCAGGGCCCGGGTGGGCCTGGTGGTCCCGGTGGTCCCGGTGGACCCGACCATCCCGGCGGTCCCGGTGGCCCCGATCGACCGGGGGGGCCCGGCGGACCGGGTGACCATGGCGGGCCTGGCTGGCAGGGCGACCACGGCGGACCCGGCGACCGGGGGCCAGGCGGCCCCGGAGGGCCTGGAGGACCTGGAGGACCTGGAGGACCTGGAGGGCCAGGCTGGCAGGGCGATCACGGCGGACCAGATGACCGCGGTGGGCACTGGGGCCCACCGCCCCCGGATCTGTCCTGGCGTGGGATGGACCAGGGCCGCTTCGACCACCAACCGTTCAACTACAACGGCAGGTGGGTGACACCGCTGTTCAACCCGGACTTCAACGGATGGGGCTTCTGGTTCTTCGGAATCTGGATCCCGCTGTGACCCGGTGCGCCGCATCGCATCTGGCGACGCACTGACCAAACTGGTTGTATCCGAGCAATTCTCGTCGGGAGGACACGGCCGCGCAGTCGGGCAAACCGAGCAGTGCTGACGAAAAGGCGGGCCGCCACCGGGGCGGCCCGCTTTTTCCGTCTCTTCGATGCCTTGCGACCCCATACGATATGACCGTGATCCGATCGACGAGCGCGGTACTCATCCTGCTGATGATCGGATTGACAGCGAACGTCGCAGCCCCGGCGTGGGCATGTGGGTGCGGCGCGTACATCCCCGACCGTGGGGGCGCCAGCGTCGCCGACGAGCGTGCACTCGTGGCGTGGGACGGCGTCACCGAGGACATCCTGATGTCGTTCAACGTGCGAGGCGGCTCGACGAAGGCCGCCTGGATCATGCCCGTGCCGTCAGAGGCCGAGGTCACTCTCGGCGAACCGGCCGTGTTCAGTGCATTGGCCGCGCTGTCGGCACCGCGTATCGAGTACCGCGACTCCTGGTGGCCGACGTTCGGTTGGTTGTCGGGGATCTTCTCCCAGCGTGGAGACGGCCTGGTCAGCGCCGCCGCTCCCGACGGGGTCACGGTGCGCAGCCAGCAGCGGCTCGGGCCGTTCAGCGTCACCCGGCTGGCCTCTGACGATCCCCACGCATTGGCCTCGTGGTTGTCGGAGAAGGGTTTTCCGCAGCCACCGAGCCTGGCCGACGACCTCACGCCCTACATCGCCGGTGGTTGGGAGATCGTGGCCATTCAGCTGTTTCCCGACGCGGCCGGCCAGACCCTGACCGGGAATCTGCAGCCATTGCGGTTGTCGTTCGCCTCCGACACCGTGATCTACCCGATGCGCCTGTCCCGTGCGGCCAAACTCCCGCTGGCCATCGACCTCTATGTGCTGGCCAACCACCGCATGGATCCGACCGCATTCCCGGTCTCCGGACGAAAGCCCGAGCTGCAGTTCGCCGGACGCATATCGAGCGGGATCCGTGAGCTCGATACGTACCTCGAAGCGGGGAACTACCTGACCCGGTGGACCGACACGATCGACTCCCCCGCATCGATCGACGGCGATTACGGCTTCGCGCCTGCTGCATCGGACAACGACTACCAGGCTGTGATCTATCGCGAACGGGATCGCGGCGATCTCACCGGCCTGGCCCTGTTGGCGGCCGCCGCCATCGGCGCGGTTTTCGTCATCGTTCGGACGCTGAGAGTCCGCGGCCGCCGTCAGGCGAGGTAGGCGACCTCGTCACGCAGGCGCTCGGCGGCCGCACGCACATCGGCCACCGCGGGACCGGCCCGGAGCACTTCGCGGGACACCGCGGGCAGGACCAGTCGGGCCCCGCCGAGCCCGCCCAGCGCGTCGGCACGCCCGCCCTGGGCGCCAACACCGGGCACCAACACCGGCCCGCCCAGAGCACTCAGATCGGGCAGATCCGTCACGGTCGCCCCGACCACCACCCCGACCGATCCGGTGGACTGAGCGGCGATCCGATTCACCTCAGCGACGGAATCGACGATGGACTGAGCCACAGTGCGCGACCCGGCCAGCGCGCGCTGCACACTCGCCCCCTCCGGGTTGGAGGTCGCAGCCAGGACGAAAACCCCGCGACCATTGGCGGCGGCAGTGTCCAGCAGCGGCTGCAGGGAACCGAAACCCAGATACGGCGAGGCGGTGACCGCGTCGGCCGCCAGTGGCGAATCACCGGCCCAGGCCGAGGCATAGGCGGCCATGGTCGAGCCGATGTCCCCGCGCTTGGCATCGGCCAGCACCAGTACCCCGGCCTCGCGCAGCGCACCCATGGTGCGTTCGAGCACCGCGAAACCCGCTGAGCCGTAGGCCTCGAAGAACGCCACCTGCGGCTTCACCATCGCGAATCCCGCGAACGCCGTCACGCAGATGTCGCTGAACGCGGCCAGCCCGTCGGCGTCGGTGGACAGACCCCACGCCCGCAGCAGTTCGGGATGGGGATCGATGCCGGGGCACAGTGGCCCCCGCTCCGACACCGCGGCGGCCAGCCGTTGCCCGAAAGCGTCCATGGTCAGCGTGATTCCAGCTCGCTGTGCAGTTCCTGCAGTGACATCACGCCGATGTCGCCGCGGATGGCCGCCTCGATACCCTGCACCGCGGCGGAAGCACCCTGCACCGTCGTCACACACGGGATGTTCATCGACACTGCGGCCGAACGGATCTCGTAACCGTCGACGCGCGGCCCGGAATTTCCGTACGGCGTGTTGATCACCATGTCGACCTCACCGGCCTTGATGGCGTCGACCGAGGACGGCAGATCGCGGCTTCCACTGGGCTGTTCCGAGTGCTTGCGCACCTCGTCGCACGGAATACCGTTACGGCGCAGCATCTCTGCGGTGCCCTCGGTGGCCAGCACCCGGAACCCGAGATCAGCCAGCCGCTTGACCGGGAACACCAGTGAACGCTTGTCGCGGTTGGCCACCGACACGAAGACGGTGCCCGAGGTCGGCAGCGACCCGTAGGCGGCGGTCTGGCTCTTGGCGAAGGCGGTGCCGAAGTCATGGTCGATGCCCATCACCTCACCCGTCGACTTCATCTCCGGCCCCAGCAGCGAGTCGACCTGGGCACCGTCGGCCCGGCGGAACCGGTGGAACGGCAGCACGGCTTCCTTGACCGCCACCGGAGCGTTGCGGGCGATGGCGGCCCCGTCTCCGGTCTTGTTCAGCAGACCCTCGGCGCGCAACTCGGCGATGGTGGCACCCAGCATCACCCGGGCACAGGCCTTCGCCAGCGGCACCGCGGTGGCCTTGGAGACGAACGGCACGGTACGGCTGGCGCGGGGGTTGGCCTCCAGGACGTAGAGCACGTCGTCCTTGAGCGCGTACTGCACGTTGAGCAGTCCCACCACGCCGATGCCGTGGGCGATTGCCTCCGTCGCGCGGCGCACCGCTTCGATGTCACTGCGGCCCAAGGTCACCGGGGGCAGCGCGCACGCCGAGTCACCGGAGTGGATACCGGCCTCCTCGATGTGCTCCATGATGCCGCCGATGTACACCTCGTTGCCGTCGCACAGCGCGTCGACGTCGATCTCGATCGCGTCTTCGAGGAACCGGTCGACCAGCACCGGATGTTCCGGGGACAGCTGGGTGGCGCGGGCGATGTAGCCTTCAAGCGTCGCCTCGTCGTAGACGATCTCCATCCCGCGCCCGCCCAGCACGTAGGAGGGACGCACCAGCACGGGGTAGCCGATATCGGAGGCGATCCGCCGGGCCTGCTCGAAGCTGGTGGCGGTACCGAACCGCGGGGCCGGCAGACCGGCGTTGACCAGAACTTCGCCGAAAAGACCACGGTCCTCGGCCAGGTCGATGGCCTCGGGCCCGGTGCCCACGATCGGAACCCCGGCGTCTTCGAGACGCTTGGCCAGACCGAGCGGCGTCTGGCCGCCGAGCTGCACGATCACCCCGACGACGCCGGGCCCGGTCCCGTCCTCGCCCTTACCTGAGGCGTCTTCGGCGTAATAGACCTCCAGCACGTCCTCGAAGGTGAGCGGCTCGAAGTACAGCCGGTCGGCGGTGTCGTAGTCGGTGGACACCGTCTCGGGGTTGCAGTTGACCATCACGGTTTCGAAGCCGACCGCACTCAGTGTGGTCGCGGCATGCACACAGCTGTAGTCGAACTCGATGCCCTGACCGATGCGGTTCGGGCCCGATCCCAGGATCAGCACCTTGGGCTTCTCGGTCTGCGGGGCCACCTCGGTCTCGGCGGCGGGGTCGAGCTCGTAGCTGCTGTAGTGGTACGGCGTCTTGGCGTCGAATTCGGCCGCGCAGGTGTCGACGGTCTTGTACACCGGGTGGATACCGAGCCTGCGGCGCAGCGCGCGTACGCCCGCTTCTCCGGCCAGTTCCGGTCGCAGCGAGGCGATCTGGCGGTCCGAGAGGCCGCTGTGCTTGGCCCGGCGCAGCAGTTCTGCGTCGAGCACCGGCGCTTCCAGCAGTTCGACGCGCAGGGCGACCAGGCCGGCGATCTGCTCGATGAACCACGGGTCGACGCCGGAGGCCTCGGCCACCTGCTCGACGCTGGCGCCCAGGCGCAGTGCGTGTTCGATGTCGTAGAGCCTGCCGTCCACGGCGGTGCGCAGGCCGGTCAGCAGCTGCTCGACCGTCAGGTCGGGGTCCGGCCCGGTCCAGAACCCGGCCCGGCTGGTCTCCAGCGACCGCATCACCTTTCCGAGGGCCTCGATGAAGTTGCGGCCCAACGACATTGCCTCGCCAACCGACTTCATCGTGGTGGTCAGCGTGGCGTCAGCCCCGGGGAACTTCTCGAACGCGAACCGCGGCGCCTTGACCACGACGTAGTCCAGCGTGGGCTCGAAGCAGGCCGGGGTTTCCTTGGTGATGTCGTTGACGATCTCGTCGAGCGTGTAGCCGATGGCCAGTTTGGCCGCGATCTTGGCGATCGGGAACCCGGTGGCCTTCGAGGCCAGCGCCGAGGACCGCGAGACGCGCGGGTTCATCTCGATGACGATGAGCCGTCCATCTTTCGGATTGATCGCGAACTGGATGTTGCAGCCGCCGGTGTCGACGCCGACCTCGCGCAGGATGTCGATGCCCACGTCGCGCATCTTCTGGTACTCGCGGTCCGTCAGCGTCATCGCCGGGGCGACGGTCACCGAGTCCCCGGTGTGCACGCCCATCGGGTCGAAGTTCTCGATCGAGCACACCACCACGACGTTGTCGCGATGGTCACGCATCAGCTCGAGCTCGAATTCCTTCCAGCCGTAGATGGATTCCTCGATCAGCACGTTCGCCGTCGGTGAGGCGGACAACCCGTCACCGGCCATCCGCTCGACGTCCTCGGCCGAGTACGCCATGCCGGACCCGAGGCCGCCCATGGTGAAGCTGGGCCGGACCACGACGGGCAGCCCCAGATCGGCGACGGTCTCGCGGACCTCGTCCATCGTGAAACAGACACGGCTGCGCGCGGACTCACCGCCCACCTTGGCGACGATGTCCTTGAACTTCTGCCGGTCCTCACCGCGCTGGATCGCCTCGAAATCAGCGCCGATCATCTCGACGCCGTACTTTTCGAGGACACCGTTGTCGTGCAGGGCCACCGCGGTGTTCAGCGCGGTCTGCCCGCCGAGGGTGGCCAGGACGGCGTCGATCTTGTTGCCGCGCTCGGCCTGCTGGACGATGACTTTCTCGACGAACTCCCAGGTGATCGGCTCGACATAGGTGTTGTCGGCGTACTCGGGGTCGGTCATGATCGTCGCCGGGTTCGAGTTCACCAGGCTGACCTGGATCCCCTCGGAGCGCAGCACCCGGCATGCCTGAGTACCCGAGTAGTCGAACTCACAGGCCTGGCCGATGACAATCGGGCCGGACCCGATCACCAGCACGTGGTTGAGGTCAGAGCGACGTGGCATTTACTTCTCTCCTGCCATCAGGTCTACGAACTGGTCGAACAGGTACTCGGCGTCGTGCGGGCCGGCCGCAGCCTCCGGGTGGTACTGCACCGAGAACGCCCGGCCGTTGGCCAGCCGGATGCCTTCGACCACACCGTCGTTGGCGCAGGTGTGGCTGACCTCGGCGGCGCCGAACGGGGTATCGAACTTCTCCCCCGCCTCACCCTCAAGCGCGAACCCGTGGTTCTGGGCGGTGATCGCCACCCGCCCGGTGATGTGGTCGATGACCGGGATGTTGATGCCGCGGTGGCCGAACACCATCTTGTAGGTGGACCGGCCCAGGGCGCGGCCCAGGATCTGGTTGCCGAAGCAGATGCCGAACAACGGGATTCCCGCACTCAGAACCTCGCGGGTCACCGCGACGATGTGATCGGCCGTGGCCGGGTCTCCGGGGCCGTTGGACAGGAACACCCCGTCCGGCTTGAGATCGGCGATCTGATCGAAGCTCGCCGAGGACGGCAGCACATGGCTGCGGATCCCACGCCGGGCGAAGTTGCGCGGAGTGTTGGTCTTGATACCCAGGTCGACTGCCGCGACCGTAAACCGAGGGCCGCCTTCCGGTGCTCCCTCTGCTTCAACGATATACGGACTCCCCGTGCTGACCTGCCCCGCCAGATCCGCGCCCAGCATCGAGGGCTGGTCCAGTACACGGGCGACCAGTTCGTCGGTCGTCGCCAGCGAGTCCCCCGAGAACACCCCGGCCTTCATCGAACCGCGGGTACGCAGGTGGCGCACCACTGCCCGGGTGTCGATCCCGGCGATACCGACGATGCCCTGACGGACCAGCTCCTCGTCGAGCGTGCCGCTGGCACGCCAGCTCGACGCTCGCGGGGAGGGATCACGCACTGCGTAACCGGCCACCCAGATCTTGTCGTCGCGGCTTTCGCCATCTTCGGCGTTCCACCCGGTGTTGCCGATCTGCGGTGCGGTGGCCACCACGATCTGGCCGTGGTAGCTGGGATCGGTGAGCGTCTCCTGGTAACCCGACATGCCGGTGGAGAACACCGCCTCACCGAGGGTCTGTCCGACCGCACCGAACGTCGTACCGGTGAAGACGCGCCCGTCTTCGAGTACCAGGACCGCCTTGTCACTTCGTGTATTGCTCGTCATGCCTCTTCCTCCAGCCAGCGGTCGTACTCTGCGCGATTGTCGGCGCGGAACCCGGTGTCGATCTCGGTGCCCGAGGGCAACCTCCACCTGATGGCCAGGATTCCGTCGTAAGTCAGTGCCTTGCCTGCGATCCCACGCTCGGTCCTGATCGCGGTGACAGACTCGGCGGGAATCCAGACCGGACCGGCCCCGCTGCGCTGCAACATGATTCCCTCGGGGTAGCGGGTCAACACGGCCTTGGCCCGGAAGCCCAGGCTGCCGGCGGCCACCTTGTCGTTCCAGTGCGGCACCACCGTGCTGCCCACGTACATGCCCTTCATGGGCGGGATGATCGATGCGCTGACCGTGTCGGGCAGCGGCGGCAGCGTGCCGATCAGTTCGGCCTGGCGCTGTGCGCGATGCAGCCAACCGCGCATCATCTGACGGATCAGGAAAGCGATCAGCACGGCCAGCAGCGCGGCCAGGATCAGCGATGCGATCAGCGTGGGGGTGTTCACCGCAAACACTTCCCGTGCAGCGCGGTGATCTTGCCCCGCAACAGTGTGGCGGTCACGGTCGCGGGCAGCGTCATCGATTCGAAGGGTGTGTTGTCCGACCGGCTGGCCAGCTCGTCACCTTCGACCGTCCAGGTCGCATCGGGATCGATCACGGTGAGGTTGGCGGGCTCGCCCACCTCCAGCGGCCGGCCCTGATCCGGCAGGCCGACGATGGCTGCCGGCGCCTCGCTCATCACCTTGGCCACCCCGCGCCAGGTCAGCAGGCCGGGACGCACCATGGTCTCGGCCACCACCGACAGCGCGGTCTGCAGGCCGAGCATGCCCGGACGGGCAACCGAGAATTCGCAGCACTTCTCGTGCTCGGCATGCGGAGCGTGATCGGTGGCCACACAGTCGATGACCCCGTCTGCCAATGCCTGCCGCAGCGCAACGGCGTCACTCGATTCCCGCAGCGGCGGGTTGACCCGGTTGCGTCCGTCGTAGCCGGCCAGCCTGCCGTCGTCGAGCAGCAGGTGGTGCGGAGTGACCTCGGCGGTGATCGAAATGCCTTGTGCCTTGGCCCACTTCAGCAGTTCGACGGTGCCGGCGGTGGAGGCGTGGCAGATGTGTACCCGGGCGCCGGCATCGCGGGCCAGGATCGCGTCGCGGGCCACGATCGATTCCTCGGCCGAGCGTGGCCAGCCCGCCAAGCCGAGTTTGGCCGCGTTGGGCCCTTCGTGGGCGACCGCGCCGACGGTCAGCCGCGGCTCTTCGGCATGCTGGGCGATGAGCACTCCGAGGCCGGTGGCGTATTCGAGGGCCCGCCGCATGACCAGCGGATCGTCGACGCACAGACCGTCGTCGGAGAACATCCGTACCTGACCGACGCTGTCGGCCATCAGGCCCATCTCGGTGAGCTGCTTGCCCTTCAGCCCGACGGTCACCGCACCGACCGGATGCACGTCGACCAGGCCCACCTGCTGGCCGCGGTTCCACACGTGGTCGGTGACCACCGCGGAATCGGCGACCGGATCGGTGTTGGCCATCGCGAACACCGCGGTATAGCCACCGAGAGCCGCTGCGGCCGAACCGGTTTCGATGTCCTCGGCGTATTCGCGGCCCGGTTCACGCAGATGGGTGTGCAGGTCGACGAAGCCCGGCAGGAGCACCTGGCCGGCGGCCTCGATCACCTCGGTGCCCTTGGGAGCCTTGAGAGCAGCGCCGATCTCGGCGATCTGACCGTCCGAGATCAGTACGTCGAGTTGGTCGCCTTCGCCGTAGAGGCGTGCCCCGCGAATGAGTACCTGCTGCGTCATACGCTGATCGCCTCCCGATCCGCGCCCACCAGCAGATGGAACAGCACCGCCATCCGTACGTGGACACCATTTGAAACTTGTTGCAGAACAGCCGATTGCGAGGAATCGGCAACCGGGAATGCGATTTCCATGCCACGCACCATCGGTCCCGGGTGCAGCACCACGGCGTTACCGGGCAGCATGGCCTGACGCTTCTCGGACAATCCGTAGCGCACCGAGTACTCACGGGCCGAAGGGAAGAACGCACCGTTCATCCGCTCGGCCTGCACACGCAGCATCAACACCGCGTCGGCGGCGGGCAACTCGGCATCCAGGTCGTGCGACACCGTGACCGGCCACCCGGACACCCCGACCGGCAGCAGCGTCGGGGGCGCCACCAGCACCACCTCGGCGCCCAGGGTGGCGAGCAGGGACACATTCGAACGGGCGACGCGGCTGTGCAGCACATCGCCGACGATCACCACGCGCTTGCCCTCGATGGACCCGAGACGCTGGCGGATGGTCAGCGCGTCGAGCAGGGCCTGCGTCGGGTGCTCATGGGTTCCGTCACCGGCATTGATCACGCTGGGACCGCCGGTCTCCTCGGCCGTCCATTCGGCGAGCTGTTGCGCGGCGCCCGAGTGAGGATGGCGGATGATCAGGGCGTCGGCGCCGGCGGCACGCAGGGTCAGCGCGGTATCGCGAAGCGACTCCCCCTTGGCCACCGAGGATCCCGACGAGCTGACATTGATCACGTCGGCACTCATCCATTTGCCCGCGACCTCGAACGACACCCGGGTCCGGGTGGAGTTCTCGTAGAACATGGTGATGACGGTGCGTCCGCGCAGCGTGGGCAGCTTCTTGATTTCGCGGCCCAGTAGTGCCTCGCGGAACCGGTCGGCGTCGTCGAGGATCGCCGTCGCGTCATCCCGGCTCAGATCCGCTGCCGACAGAAGATGACGTGTCGTCACTTCGAAATCACCACCCCATCACGGTCATCATCCTCGGAAAGCAGCACGTGCACGCTCTCGGTGCGCGAGGTCGGCACATTCTTTCCGACGTAATCGGCGCGGACCGGCAGTTCCCGGTGACCGCGGTCGACGAGCACCGCCAGTTGCACCACCCGGGGGCGACCGATGTCACGGAGCGCATCCAGCGCTGAGCGCACGGAGCGCCCGGAGTACAGCACGTCGTCGACGAGGATCACGACGGCGTCGTCGATGCCGCCGGGCGGGATCGAGGTGGCCGCCAGTGGCCGCGGCGGCTTGAAGTTGAGGTCGTCGCGGTAGAGCGTGATGTCAAGCGCACCGACGGGCAACGCCACATCGGCGAACTCGTTGATCTTGGTGGCCAACCGCCTGGCGAGGGTCACACCGCGCGTGGGGATGCCGAGGAGAACGACCCGTTCGCGTTCGGCGGGATCGTCAAGGGCGGTCTTCTCGATGATCTGATGAGCGATCCGGGAAACGGTGCGGCCGACGTCCGCCGCAGACAACAATTCCCGGTCGGTACCTGAAGAGCCCATGAGGCGACTCTGACCTCCTTCTCCGCCTCTCGGGACGGATCGTTAAAGGACGTCGAACTGCCAGGCAGCTTAGCAGGCCGCAAACCCCCGACCGGCCACGGTCACCTCGCAGTGTCACTCATCACGGCGTCCAGTTCGGTTCCCTTCGTTTCGGGCAGCAACAGCGTCGAGACGATGCTGACGACGACGAACACCGCCATCATCGCCCCAACAGCCCAGCTACCGAGCGTGGCCACCAGAGCACCGGCGACCAACGGCGGTATCGCTCCGCCCACGATGCCGGCCAGATTGAACGACAGGCCGGCGCCGGTGTAGCGATATCGGGTGGCGAAGATCTCAGGCAGGAAGGATCCGATCGGCCCGTAGGACAGGCCGAAGATGCAGAAGATGCCGGCGATCGCCACCGCGAAACCCACCGGTGAACCGGAGTCGATCAGCGGCATCACGACGAACGCCCATGGCAGGGCCAGCCCGAAGCCGGCGAGGATGACGCGCCTCCGGCCGTACCGGTCGCACAGCACCGCCGAGATCGCCGAGAAGGCCATCAGCGCGACGCCGGCGAGCACGCCGACACCGAGGATGAGGCTGCGCGGATGCCCGATAGGTGTGCTGGCGTAGCTCATCAGGTAGGTGCCACCGAGGAAGCTCATGGTGAAGATGCCGACCATGCAGCCCGCGGCGAGCACCACCTGCCGGGTCTGGGTCCGGCACAGTTCGCTCAGCGGTGCCTTGGGCACGCCGCCGGTCACCTGCTCCCGGGCGAAGACCGGCGTCTCGTCGATGCTCAGCCGCACGTACAGCGCCACGACCAGCAGAACCGCGCTGAACAAGAACGGCAACCGCCAGCCCCAGTCGAGAAAGACCGCGCTCTTCTCGCCGATGGTCAGGCTCACGATGAAGACCACCAGATTGCTCACCGCAAGCCCGGCACCGGCGCCGAGCTGGGTGAACATCCCGTACATGCCCCGCTTCCCGACGGGCGCGTACTCGGCGCTCAGCAGTGCCGACCCGGCCCATTCGCCACCCACGGCGAACCCCTGGAGCAGTCGCAGGGCCAGGAGGACGATCGGGGCGGCGACGCCGATGGTCGCGGAGCTGGGCACCAGCCCGACGCACACCGTCGACAACCCCATGATCAACAGGGTAGCGATCAGAGTCTTCTTGCGGCCCAACCGATCTCCGAAATGGCCGAACACTGCCGCACCGATGGGGCGGGACAGGAATGCGACCGCGAACGTGCCGAGTGACGAGATGGTCGCCATCGTGGGGCTCATGTTCGGGAAGAACACGTGGGGAAAGATCAGCGCCGCGGCGGTGCCGTAGATGTAAAAGTCGTAGAACTCGATCGCCGTGCCGACGAAGCTCGCGAACGCCACCCGCTTCATGGGGTGGGCCGCCGGAGTCGCGACCGAACTCGGTTCACCGTCGATCTGGTCCTGCTGGGTCATCTGCCTCTTCTCACGCCACGAACTTCGCCCGAGAAGTATCACCCAGCAGTTGGGTCAGACCATCTCGAATCCGTGATAACCCGCCACGGCCACGCCGTCACCTATCTGCTTGTAGACGCCGACACCTGCGACGAACGGCAGGAACACCCGTCGCTTACCGGGCACGTTGGCACCCATGTACCAGGACGCGGCGTGCGGCAGCAGCGTCAGGTCGGCGGTGTCGTTGGTGATGTTCACCCAGTTGTCCTCGGCCTCGATGTCGGCTTCCATCCGGTTCAGCCCGTGGTCGCGCAGGTGCACCAGTGCCGCACTGATCCACTCGACGTGGTACTCGATCGAGGTGAGCATGTTGGACAGCACCGAGGGACTCTGCGGCCCGGTGACGGTGAACAGGTTCGGGAATCCCGCCGACATCAAGCCGAGATACGTCCGCGGGCCCGCGGCCCATTTCTCTCGCAGCGTGCGAGTGGCGCCGCTCTCGTCGACGGCCCGGATGTCGATCGCGTTCAGCGCGCCGGTCATGGCATCGAATCCGGTGGCCAGCACGATCGCGTCGAACTCGTGCTCCGTGTCACCGGCGAGGATCCCGCGTGCCGTGATCCGGTGCAGCGGTTCCTCGTTGAGGTCGACGAGCTCCACGTTGCCCTGGTTGTAGACCTCGTAGTAACCCGTGTCGACGCACATCCGCTTGGCCGCGATCGGATAGGTCCGCGGCGTCAGCTTCTCGGCGAGCCGAGGGTCGGAGACCTTCTGCCGAATTCGCTCGCGCACATACTCGGCGGCGGTCTCGTTGGCGACCGGATCCAACAGCAGGTCGTAGAACGACTGCTGGAAGCACAGGCCGCCGTCGTCCCAGCGCCGGTCGAGCTCGGCACGGGAGGTGCCGCTGTCGAGATCGCCGAAAAACGGCGGCAGCGCCGCACCGTCGCCGCACTGCGCGCCGCCCCGCGAGAGGCGGCTGACGTCGCGAAACTGCGGGTAACGCTGTTTGACGTCGGCGAGCTCATCGGCGATCAGGCGGTTCTGCGCCGGGACGGCGTACGGGGGCGTGCGCTGAAACACGGTCAGTGCGCCCACCACCGGTGCGATCGCGGTGATCGTCTGCACGCCAGAGGAACCGGTGCCGACGACGGCGACCCGTTTGCCCTCCAGGTCCGCCCCGTCCGCGGGCCAGTCCCAGGTCCAGAGGACGTCACCGGCGAAATCGTCCAGCCCGTCGAACGACGGCACCAACGGTTTGGACAGACATCCGGTCGCCGCGATCACGAAGTTCGCGGTGACGTAGTCACCAGATTCGGTAGCGGTGCGGTCCTCCCCGTCGGTCGTGACGGTCCACTCGTTTGTGGTGTCGTCGAAATCCATTGCGACAACCCTGGTGTCGAAGGTGATGTCGCGGCGGAGGTCGAAGCGGTCGGCGACATGTTTGGCGTAGGCGAGCAGTTCCGGCTGGGCGGCGTAACGCTCGGTCCAGTTCCACGACTGCTGCAACTGCGGGTCGAACGAGTACGAGTATTCGATCGATTCGATGTCGCAGCGGGCCCCTGGATACCGGTTCCAGTACCAGGTGCCACCCACCTCCGGTCCGGCCTCAAGGACGCGTGCGTCGAATCCGAGCTCACGCAACTTGTAGAGCTGGTAGAGGCCGGCGAATCCGGCACCGATGATGATCACGTCGTGATCGGCCACCACTCACACCGCCTTTCGGTCGGACCGGTACGTGTCGAGGAACGACCCGATGTTTTTGGCGACCAACGACATTCCGGTCTGGTAACCGGGCAGGATGTTCGCCATCTGGAAATACCCGTGCATTTCGCCTGCCGCCTCCTCCAACGTCACCCGCACTCCGGCGTCGGCGAGCGCGGCGGCGTAGGCGACACCCTCGTCGTGCAGCGGGTCGTACTCGGCGACATAGACGAGTGCGGGCGGAAGACCGGCGAGACTGGGCGCCCGCAACGGTGAGGCGTCCGGATTCGTGCGCCGGGCCTGGTCTGGAAGGTAGTGCTCCCAGAACCAGATCATGGTGTCCCGGCCGAGCATCAGCTGATTGTCGGGCGCGACGTACGACGGCCGGTCGAAGTCGCAGTCGGTGACCGGGTAGACCAGTGCCTGGTAGTCGATCCTGGGCCCCTGCCGGTCGCGGGCCCACCGTGTCATCACCGCGGCGATGTTGCCTCCGGCGCTGTCGCCGGCGACGATCAGCGGCGCACCGACGGGTGCGTACTCCGCCGCATGAGCTGCGGCCCAACATAACCCGATCCAACTGTCTTCCAGCGCGGCGGGGAACGGATGCTCGGGGGCCTTGCGGTAGTTCACCAGGACCACGGTGGAGTTGGTCAGGTTCGCCAGGTGCCGGCCGACGTGGTCGTACTGCAGATCGATGTCACCGATCACCCAACCACCGCCATGGAAATACACGATGACCGAACGGGATTCGCCGTCGGGGACGAGAACACGGACCCGGAACTTCCCGCCGTCCTCGCCCTCGAGCTTCAGGTTGCGCACCGCGGCCACGTCGGGTCCGCGTCCGCTCATGCCCGCGAAGATCGGCCCGGCCATCCGCGCCATCGCCGGCGTGCCCTCGTGTATGGGCGGGTCGCGGGTCTCGGCCAGTTGCGCGAGGAGTGCCTGAGTCACCGGTTCCAGCGGCATCAGATCACCGCTGGATCGACTTGATCTCGAGGAATTCCTCGAGCCCGTACCGGCCAGCCTCACGCCCGTTGCCCGACTGCTTGTATCCGCCGAAGGGCGCGTTGGCGTTGAATGCGCCTGCATTGATCTGTACCTGGCCGGCCCGGGTCCGGCGCGCGACGCTCTCGGCGCGCTCCGGCGAGGCGGACCAGACCGCCCCGGCCAGGCCGTAATCCGTTGCGTTGGCGATCCGTACCGCGTCATCCTCCGAGTCGTATGCCTCGATCGCGAGAACCGGGCCGAAGACCTCCTCCCGGTGGATCGTCATGTCCTCGGTGACGTCGGAGAACACCGTGGGCCGCACGAAGGCACCCGGGCCGTCGGTCGCGGTGTCGCCGCCGGTGACCAGACGTGCCCCTTCGCTCATCGCCGTCCGGATGTGGCCGATCACCCGCTCCTGTTGTGCTCGGGACGACAGCGGGCCCAGTGCGGTCCCTTCATTACTCGGGTCGCCGACCGGCAGCGCGTCGGCAGTCGCCTTCGCGAGGGCCTCCACCTCGGCCAGCCTGTCGCGCGGGACGATCATGCGAGTGAGCGCCGAGCAGGTCTGCCCGGAGTTGAGCATCATCGTCTTGACCGATGCGGGCACCACCGATTCCAGGTCGGCGTCGTCGAGAATGATGTTGGGGCTCTTGCCACCGAGCTCCAGCGAGACGCGCTTGACGGTGCGGGCGGCGACTTCCTGCACGCGCCGGCCGGCCCGGGTGGATCCGGTGAAGCTGACGATATCGACGTCGTCATGCCCGGCGATCGCCTCGCCGACATCCGCCCCGGTGCCGAACACCAGGTTGAACACGCCTGGGGGCAGACCGATCTCGTCGATGATCTCGGTCAGCGCGAGCGCGCACAGCGGCGTCACCTCGCTGGGTTTGACGACGACGGTGTTTCCCGCGGCCAATCCGTAGGCGACCTTCAGCGCGATCTGATGCAGGGGGTAGTTCCAGGGCGTGATGGCGCCCAGCACGCCGAACGGTTCCCGCACGATCGTCGATCCGCGGTATTCGTTCTCGAACTCGTACTCGCGCACGATGTTGGCGGCCTCGGCGAAACTGTTGAGTGGCAGCCCCAGCTGGATTGCCCGGGAAATCGTGATGGGACAGCCCATCTCGGATGAGATCGTGCGGGCCAGGTCTTCAGACCGCTCGGCCAACTTGCCGGCGATCGCGGTGAGGTAATCCGCGCGCGCCCCGACCGGCGTCGCCGACCACGCCGGGAACGCTGCACGTGCGGCTGCGACGGCGGCGTCGACGTCTGCAGCGGTGCCGGCCACCACCTCGGCGATCACCTCGTCGTTCGCCGGGTTGATGACGGGTATACGGGTGTTGCCGCTCGAAACCGCCCACTTGCCGTCTATGTAGTTGCTGTCTTGGATCTGCATCGATGCCCCTTTGTTCGGTTCAGTGGTCGGCGTCGGAGTAGACGACGAGACCGCGAAGATTCTTGCCGTCGAACATGTCCCGGTAGCCCTGATTGATGTCTTCCAGGCGGTAGCGGGTGGTGACGAGTTCGTCGAGTTTGAGATTGCCGGAGCGGTAGAGATCAAGGAGTCTCGGGATTTGGGTGCGGGGTCCGACGCCGCCGAATACCGCCCCTTGGACCCGCTTCTGCAGCAGGGTCAGCTCGAACAGATTGAGGTCGACGGTCGACTGGGTGAAATCGCCCATGCCCGTGACGATTACCTGTCCGCCCTTGCCGGTCAGGCTCAGCGCCTGCTGGATGTGTTCGCCCCTGATCTCACCGACCGTGATGATCGTGACCTCAGCCATCTTTCCCCACGTGAGGTCGGGCAGTTCGGCGGCGGCCTCTTCGATGGAGGCGAACGTGTGGGTGGCACCGAACTCGAGCGCCTTCTTCCGCTTGAAGTCGACCGGGTCGATCGCGACGACGAACCGGGCACCTGCGAACTTCGCACCCTGCACGGCGTTGATGCCGACTCCGCCGATACCCATCACCACGACTGTGTCGCCGGGGTGGGTGTCGCCGATCTCAGTCGCCGAGCCCCAGCCGGTGGAGACTCCGCAGCCCAGGAGGGCAGCCACCTCCAGCGGCACATCCTTCTCGATCTTGACGACCGAGGCCTGGCTGACCGTGACGTATGGGGCGAAGGTGCCGAGCAGGCACATCTGGATGACCGGTTCGCCGTCGCGGGTCACCCGGTACGTCTTGTCGGAGACAGCCTGGCCGGTCAGCAGCCCCGCGCCCTCGTCGCAGAGGTTCTGCAGACCGGTGGCGCACGACGGACACGTGCCGCACGCCGGAATGAAGGCGAGGACGACGTGGTCGCCTTCCTCCAGTCCGGTGACCCCGGGCCCGACCTTGGTGATCACGCCGGCGCCCTCGTGCCCGCCGAGTACGGGCATGAACGGCACCGGGCTGCTGCCGGCGACGACGTGTGCGTCCGAGTGGCACAGGCCCGACGCGGCGAGTTTCACCTGCACCTCACCGACAACCGGGTCCCCCAGGTCAACCTCGCAGATCGTCCATGGTGCGCCGATTTCCTCAACGACAGCGGCCTTGACTTTCACAGAGCGTCTCCTCGCGTGTCATCCGACACAGTTCCGGGCGAACTGAGATCTGAATCACTCCCACGAACCGTAGAGCGGTGGCGCGCCGTCCGACAGGACCGTCCCGGCCACAACTCGACATTTCCGGCCACTTCGGACGCTCATGCCCTCGTTGACCGCGCTCCGCAGGTCGGCAAAACTGGGCGTCATGACGTCGGTCCTCGCCGAATCCGCAGATCAGGAGGCACTGCCCAGCTCCCCGGTCCTCCAATCGACCAACCGGGTCATAGCGGCCATGACCGACCCCTGGGACCACCCGCGCACTGCGGTTTCGGTAGCGCTCATGTGTGAGTGGGCGACCCGGCGCGGCATCCCTGCCGAGGCGGTGCTGGCGGGTTCTCACCTCGATGCCTCCTCCCTGACCGACATCGACACCGTCGTCGAGGCCAGTCAGGAGCTCGCGGTGATCCGCAATCTGGCCGCCCTGTGCGCGGACAGTCCCGGTTCGGGAGTGGAACTGGGCAGCCGCTACCACCTGACCGCCTACGGCTATCTGGGTTATCTCCTGGCTGCGTCGGCCAGCGTGCGGGACACGGTCCACCGGGGCCTGTACTACGCGATGCTGACATTCGCCTTCTCGACCATGACGGCCCGCATCGACGACGAGCACTACGTCCTGGCCTTCGATGCCGGTGACATGCCCGAGGCCATCCGGCGGTTCGTCATCGAACGTGATCTGGCCGCGGTCATGCAGATCCAGCGCGACACATTTCCCGACGTCGACGCGGTCCCGCTACGCGAAATCAGGTTCGCCTTCCCGGCTCCCTCCGTCGCGGGCCGTGTCGACGTGTACCGGGACTACTTCCGGATGCCGGTGTCATTCGGATGCGCCCGCAACGAAATCGTCTACAACGTGGGCTATCTCGACCTGGCACCGCCGATGGCGAACGCCCACACGACCGAGCTCATGGTCGCCCACTGTGACCGCATTCGCGCCGAACGGTTGCACCACACCGGGGTCGCCGCCCAGGTGCGCGCGCATCTGCTCGACCAGTCGTCTCTCGACCTCACCCTGGAAGACGTGGCGCTGCACCTGCACTACGCATCGCGGACATTGCGCAGGCACCTCGAGCGCGAGGGCACCGCCTACCGGGCCGTCCTGGACGAGGTGCGTCGGAGCGTCGCCGACAATCTCCTGCGGGACCGCATGATTCCGCATTACGAGATCGCCCACCGGCTCGGGTACCAGGACTGGTCGAGCGTGGTCCGGGCCCGCAGGCGCTGGCGCCGCGGATGACGCCAGGAGGTAGCGGAGATCGGGACTCCGCCTCTGGCTAGGCTGGCGCGGATGAATCTCGACGGCAATCAGACGTCCATCCGTGAGGCGATCGACGCCGGGCTGTTGGCCGGCGCGGTCACGCTGGTGTGGCAGGCGGGCAAGGTGCTCCAGGTGAACGCCCTGGGGCATCGCGACGTCGACGCCCGTCTCCCGATGCAACGGGACACCATCTTCCGGATCGCCTCCATGACAAAACCTGTCACGGTGGCGGCGGCGATGGCGCTGGCCGAGGAGGGCAAGTTCGCGCTGAACGAGCCGGTGACGAGATGGCTGCCGGAACTGGCGGACATGCGGGTGTTGCGCGAGACGCGCGGACCGCTGGACCGCACCGAGCCCGCGCGGCGGCCCATCACCTTCGATGACCTGATGACCCACCGCAGCGGTCTGGCTTACGTGTTCTCGGTGCTGGGGCCGCTGGCGACGGCCTACGGCAAGCTGTCACTGCGCCAGGACCAGGACCGCTGGCTGGCCGAGGTGGCCAAACTTCCGTTGGCCCATCAGCCCGGTGAACGCCTCACCTACAGTCACTCCACCGATGTGCTGGGGATCGCCTTGTCCCGGATCGAGGGCAAGCCGTTGGCCCAGGTTCTGACCGAACGGATCTTTGCGCCGCTGGGCATGGTCGACACCGGCTTCTCGGTCGACGCCGCCGGCCGGCGACGGGCGGCGACGATGTACCAGCTGACCGCTGAGAACACCTTGACCCACGATGTGATGGGGCCGGCGCCGATCGCCGATCCCCCGTTCTGCACGGGCGGGGCAGGCTTGTTCTCCACCGCCGACGACTATTTGAAGTTCGCCAGGATGTTGCTGGCCGGCGGCACGGTCGACGGGGTGCGGGTGCTGTCCGAGGAGTCGGTTCGGGTGATGCGGACCGACCGACTCACCCCCGACCAGAAGCAACACCAGTTCCTGGGCGCACCGTTCTGGGTGGGTCGGGGCTTCGGTCTGAACTTGTCGGTGGTCACCGACCCGACGAAGTCACGTCAGTTGTTCGGCCCCGGCGGGCTGGGCACCTTCAGTTGGCCCGGCGCCTACGGCACGTGGTGGCAGGCCGACCCGTCGGCGGACCTGATCCTGATCTATCTGGTCCAGAACCATCCGAATCTGTCGGTGGACGCCGCGGCCGTCAGCGGCAACACCTCGACTGCGAAACTTCAGGTGGCCCAACCACGTTTCGTTCGGCGGACGTACCAGGCGCTTGATCTCTGACGTGTGATCGACTCGGGCGGACAGGATGAAGAACCCGAGCATCTCGATCTGAGTATCGGCTGAATGCACGGTGCGGCAGATCGCCCGAGAAACGGAAAGTGCAGTAGTGAACTACTCGCACATCTTCGACTCTGCGTTGATATGACTTGGTTGTCACCAAGTTGGCGAGAGGGTGGATGATGCGATGAGCAGCCTCTTCGATGATCTGGCACCGGTCAGGCATGGGGTCGCGGTGTCCCCGGCTGTCGAGGCGTTCCTGTCCGCTCTGCAGGCGTCGAATGACGTCGTCGACGGGAACGGTGCGCACTCCGGGACTGCTCAAGGCGCGGTCAACACCAAACTGCTCGGGTTCTTCACTGTCGACTTGGCGCCGTTCGGCCCGAATATCGCGTACCGGTGGAAGGCGCTGCCCGGGGGCGGTTTTCAACTCGACCTACTCCTCGACGACCTGCCCGGGATAAAGAATGCGTTGACGTTTGCGGATCCCAACTCCGTGCTGGTCGCCGCGCGACGCGAGACTGCACCCGACCCAGAGGGCGGAGCCCCGCGAGAGTGGTTGACGAAGACCGGCGACCCGGTCGACCTGCACGCCGACCTCTGCCTTCGCGTCCACGGCACCGCCGCCACAGCGGCCACGATCACCTGGCTGAAGTTCGAACTGGGCCAGGACCCTCAAGATGACGTGTTCATTCTGAAGCCGACACCGGCTCAGATTCTGTTCGGGGACAGCGGATTCGGTATCGACATCACCGATGGGATCGTCGTCGACGACTCCACCACCGCCTCGGCACCGGGCTCCCCGTCCTCAGACTGGACCGGCCTGGCCATTCCCAACGCCAAGCTCTACGTTCCGCGGGATATTCCGCTGATCGGCGGGCACGCCATCGATTTCGACCTGCGGCTGGGCACTCCCGGCGGGCTGGCGGCCTCGGTCGAGGCAACCATCCCTGCTGCCGGCACGCGCCCCCAGATCGAGGTACGGATGCAGTGGCAGGACCCCGCCGCCTCCTCCCTCGCCGACCTACTGCCCACCGCGATCGAGGCCACCGCCAAATTTGGTATCGCAGGCCGAGACGAAGCGGCGTCCGGCCCCGGCGGTGGCCCGTTCACTCTCGCCGGCGGTGATCCGCTGACGGTGCGTGTGCGCTGCTCGCGCGCATTGCAACCCGCCGCGTCGGTGGCCTTCGAAGTGTCGGTGGACGCGGCTGGGCCAGACGGGCTGGTCAAGGCCACCGGTACTGATGCAGGTGGCAAGGCCGTGGTAACCGCGGCGGCCTTGGCCACCGCGCTGATCGCCGACTCCGAGCTCGGGGCAAAGAAGCCGCCCAGCGGAGACGAGTCGGGCATCTGGTTGCATGAACTACTCACCGCCGCGGGTGCGGCCAGTGCTTTCTTCGACTCCGCGGGCAAGGTGGTCATCGACCGTGCTTCGGTGGCGGTGTCTACTGCGGGCACGGGCCAGGCGCTGCGTTTGAGTGTCGACTATCTCGTCGACGTCAAGGTGCGCACGTTCAGCATTGGTAACGCGATGCGTATCTCAATGGCTGACAACCGCCCGATGCGGATCCGCTACCGCAACGTCGCCGTCGAAACGACCGGCCAAGATCTGGCGTCGATCCATCTCAGCTTCGCCGGCGCCACGCTGGATGTGGAGGACCCGGGCGCCTGGATCGTGCAAACGCCGGGTTCGCTGCTGGACGTCCTCGGCACCCGATCCGGCCACGGATCACTCTGGTACGAAATCGATCTGAAGTTCAACGCCGATCTGGGTCCGATCACCGTCAGCGACGCCACGGTGCGCATCACCGCTGACGGCAACGGACACATCGACCTGCAACTGCGCGGCCTGGGTGTCGACATCGAGACCGCGGCACTGACCGGGCACGGCGCAGCCAACATGACCGACGACGGCTTCAGCGCCGACATCTCTGCCCAGATCGGCGCACCGCTGGGAGTGGGAGCCCGAGTCATCTTTGTCTACAAGGGCGGAACGAGCTTCCTGCTCGACGTGACCGGCTCGCTTCCTGGTGCGATTCCGTTGGGGCCGACCGGACTTGGGCTTTACAGTCTGGGTGGCATGTTCGGCCTGAACATGCGCCCGGTACTGCCCGCCGCCGGTGACGACATCGTCGAGCGGCAACTGCAGTGGACTCCGAACGATACGGTGCCCGATGCCGGCGCGATGATGCTCGGGCTGCAGGCCGGTGTGGGCACCCTCTACGACCTCGCGTTCACCTTCAGCGCCTCCGGCAAGCTCATCGTCACCGTGCCCGACCCGTCGTTCCGCCTCGCTGTCAATGCGCGGGTCCTACACACACCGGACTTCCTGAACAGCCAGAACAGCCCCCTCAAGGGACTGATCGTCATCGACGAGGACGGGATCACCGTCGGCGCCAGGGGCGATTTCGTCATCGACACCGATCCCCCGCAGCTCGTGGAGGTGAAGATTCCGCTCGACGCCAGGCTCCCGTTCGCCGACCCGTCGTCGTGGTACTTCCGACTGGGCTCTGACGGGATGCCCGGCCGTCCCCCGGGCCCGATGACTGCCAAGGTGCTACCCAAATTGTTCGACATCGGCGCATCGGCCTACCTGATGGTGCAGGGCGACACGATCGACAAGCTGGGCGGCACGTCGATCACACTGCCTGGCCCGGCGATCGGCTTCGGGTTCGCCGTGAGCCTGAACTGGGGTGTCCCACCTGTCTGGCTGCAGCTCTCGGCGCGTGCGGCGGTCGGGATGGCCACCAACCCGTGGTTTCTGGCCGGATCGGGAACGATCGGCGGCGCCTTGCATTTGGGACCATTCTCGATCGGCGCGCACGCCGATCTGGCGCTGCAGCTCGGGCCGGGTGACTTCCTGGCCGCGGACTTCCGGGTGTGCGGCAGTATCGACTTGTGGTTCACCGAGATTGAGGGCTGTGTCGATCTGCACATTGGGCCCGACAAGCCCAGTGTCACGGTGCCGCCGCCGGCTCCGTGGCGGGCCCTCAAGATGGCGCTGTCGGATCGACACTATGTCGAGGTGGGGCAGGGCGCTGCCGGCGCCGATGAAGCGCCGACGGTGTGGCCGGATGTGGTGCCCATTTTGCAGTTCGATCTCGGACCCAACCTTGCGAACTTGAACACCGCGTTCACGGGTGTGGACAGTCTGCACGCCAGCGGTCAGACCGGCAACGACAAGCTGCGTTACACGCACTATCTGAACAGTGTCGAGCTCTGGCGTGTCGATGGTGTCCCGGCGTTGCTCACCACTGGTTTGGAGGCGGCGTGGCAGCAGCCCAAACAGGCCGAGGCCGGTGCCGGTGGCGCGGGGAATCCTTGCGGAGCACGGGAGTTGGCCTTGCTGACTCATCGATCGGACATGTGGGCGCATCGGCGCAGCGACGGCGCCGCCAACACTGCACCGGGTGTCGATCCGGTCACCGCGACCGCTTCTGCCTGCCGGGTGCCGCACTCTGCGATGCCCGGTTGGGCGCTCGGCGACCTCGCGCAGCCCTCGCCGACCGGGTGGAGGTTGCCGGCCGCACCTGATCCCGGAACGCACGTCTCACGGTTCAGCGCCTCAGTCACGTTGAACCCCTGGGGACGCGGTCTGCCGCTCAGCGAAGCAGGAATGGCGAGCTTGATCCCTGCACAGTTCACCTTCCGGCCGGGGTCGGTCGTCCCCGTCGATCCCATCACCATCGAGGGGCGGTCGTTCGAGGCCGCGCTGGGGCTGCCGATGATCGGGTCGTATCAACCGCTCGGCGACAGCTGGAAGGCACTCGGCCTTGAAGAACCCATCTCGCTTACTGTCGTTGCCGACACGAGTTTGCGTGAGGCCGAGCTGTGGGTGATCCTCGATGGCACCTTCCCTGAGCTCGTCGACCAAATCACGATTGTCGACATCGATTCCGGTGCTGACTGGCTGTTCACCAATGCAGCAGATCTGCCCGACGGCCGGCTGCGGGTCGGCTACACCGCTCCGACCACCACCCGTGGCGCTCGCCTCCGATACCCGCTGCTGCAGGGCATCACCGTTCTGGGGCTGCACGGCACCAGCTGGGATGCGTTCAAGGACGCCAAGGCCGCAGCCAAGAGTGCCGCCGATGCGGCCAACACCGTCGACCAGCACAACAATGCCCCACCTCAGTTCCGCACCCCGCTCAAGCTGGACCCCGATGCGCTGTACCTGGTCCGGGTGGTCACCCAGACCGCGGGCCAGACAGAACAAGGCGCCGCGCAGCAGCCCCCGGTCCCGCCCACGCTCTTCCCCGAGGAGGTGCAGGAGTACTTCTTCCGCACCGCGAAACTCCCGCCGCCCGGCGCGGTGGTGGTGCATCACCCGCCCGTGGCGGAACTTGCTTGGCGGGAATTCGCCTGGGAGCAGGCAGTATTCAAGACCGACTATCTGGCAAGGTATTTGAAGAGCTACAGCCCGGGCGATCGCACCCAGTGGTGGTATCTCGACGACGATCTCGTGGCGAACTTCGATGTCGATCATGTCGACCAGCTGGCAGGCCTGTACGGGTATCGGTTGGATCTTGCGTGCCGGCGCACCGATGGCCCGCCCCGCAGCGACACCCACCCGGCGCCGTGGTTGGTGGTTCTGAATCCGGCGGTATGGCAGGACCTGATCGATACCGACATTCTCGATTCGCTCGGCCGGCGCTACCTCGCCATCGATACCGCACACAGCTGCCCGGTGCCGAAGTCAGGAGCGAGCTTGAAAGCGTCCACTGATGACTTGCAGCCGCTGGCGACCTATCAGCTCAACGTCACCTTCGTCGGCAACCACGTCGACGGCCAAGCCGATCCGCCACCGGCAGATCCGTTGCCGGGCATCATCTTCAGCACATCGCGTTACCGCAACCCCGATGGCCAACTCGCCGACCTCGGATTCCGGTCCCCATCCGGCGCGCCGCACGGACATCTCAGCATCACCCCGGCCGTCCTGCCCGAACCTCAGATCTCGGATGCCGCACTCGCCGCGGCACTGACAGCGCTCGGCATGGAACGGTGGCCGCTGCCGACTTCCGGCCGCACATCGCTGCTGTGGACCCCCAACACCAGAAACCTCGCCGGCGTCCTGGTCGAATCCCCGGAGCCGCTGGCCCGGCAAGGCCGGCTCGCCGTCACCAGCTTGCAGGTCGATGGCGTGAACTTCGGCGGACGGTACGGCGATTCGTCGCAATGCCGGTACCTGTTCACGCCACCGGCACCGCTGGTCATCGCGCCGGCACAACCGGTCACGCTGACCCTGGCCTACACCGACGCAGGCACCGTCAAGACCGCGACCTGCACGACAACCAGCCCAGCCGCCGGCGAGGTGTTCCTGTGAAACCGCAAGCCTTCACCCCAGAATCCCTGTTCCGCGTCTCGGGCCTCGCGGTGCGCGATCCCGCCGACGATCCCTACGTCGCCACCGGCGCGCATCTTCGCGCCTGGGTCAACCCTGCTATCGGATTCCCCTTGCGCGGCTTCACCTTCATCCCGCTGCGCAAGGACGCCCTCGACCCCGAGAATCACATCCTGGTGCGGCCACTTCGCGTCTTCTGGTGGATCTACGACGACAACGGCACAGTCCAGCCGCTGGGCACCGATCCCGAGATGGCGATCAAGCCCGACCGTCCCCTCTACGGCGATATTCTCGGCCCCGACGAAGAGGGCACCAAGGATCCATGGATCAGCTGGATTCGGCTCGACATCGAAGAATTCAGCCCCGTACAGATCTCGGTGATCGGTCGCGCCGGCGGCAATCAGGAACGAATACTGCTGTCGCGCAGCCGAGCTCCGTTCGCCCTGGCCGCTTCCCGCATCCGCCGCATTCGCCTCGTCGGTGACGGGATAGCACGCAATGTGGTCGGCCTCGATGCAAGCCTGATCAACCGCGAGTACGTCGATCCGGCGGCCGACAAGGTCCAATTTCTCCTGCCACTCGACAACGTGTCGCCGTGGGCCGACCCAGTGGTCGATGCCGGCGCAGGCATCGACCGGGCCGTCGCCGGTGCCCCACGGCACACCGGGCCGGCCGACCTGCCCACCGACCGCGACACCGACGCCGAAGCCGAAGCAGCGCGGGTGGACACGCTCATCACCGACATGGGCACCACTTCAGTGCGATCGCTCCTCCAACAGGCCTACTCCGATCCGGGCGCCTATCCCAGTAGGCACCGCACGCCGCTTTCCATCCCCAACCGCACGCAACAGGCCACCACCGAACTCGGCACCATCCAGACCCTGATCACCGCCGCCGCCGATCCCGGCATCGCACGCTGGCTCGGACTGTCC
This sequence comes from Mycolicibacterium peregrinum, assembly GCF_002102345.1. Classification (GTDB taxonomy): domain Bacteria; phylum Actinomycetota; class Actinomycetes; order Mycobacteriales; family Mycobacteriaceae; genus Mycobacterium; species Mycobacterium peregrinum. The sequence continues at coordinate 65,610 of NZ_LQPP01000015.1, read as the reverse complement.
TGCCCGGTGCAGGCGGACGTCGGCGACGACTCCGTGCCGGTCGCGTGGATCGCCGTCGGGGTGTGGGCGGCCGACCCCGCCGCCACGGTCGCTGCCGGCACACCGAACACCACCGTCGCCCACCTCATCGCGGCGATGAAGTCTGCAGGTCCAGACGCCCAGGCGATGACCGCGTGGCTGCCGGCCGGCGCCCCCGTCGACCAACCGCTGCTGACCTCGCTCGGTCTGCAGCAACTCGTCCTGGTCACACCGGCGGTCATCGGCGCCCTTCCCGATCCCCCTGCGCCACTGGCCTTGGCTGCCGACGGCCCCGCCCAGTGGACCGCGGCCAACACCTACCGTCAGGACATCGCCATCCTCGGGCCGCCGCCGGCCGGCCCGGTCGCCTTCACCCGTTCAGACAGTGGCGCGATCCACTCGCAGCACGCGTTCATCGACGTCGACGGAACCCCGCGGGCGCTCACCCTGCTGCCCGGCCGCCGCGACCTACCCACCGGATGCCAAGGCACACTGGTCGATTCGAGCGTGCCCGCCGACGTCGGGCCGGTGAGCTGGCAGGTCGCCGAAGGTGACGAGTTCGGCCGATGGGGCCAACCCGGGACGCTTCAAGCGACGCCGCCACCACGGCCACCGTTGCCCGCACCGCGACCCGAAGCGCATTTCTTCGCGGACTATGACCTGCGAGACGCGCCCCCGGGTGCACTCTCACCGGGAACCATCACCGTCGAGGTCGATGTGCCGCCACCGGATGCGCTAGGCCCCGGCACCGCGCCGATCACCCAGATAAGCGTCAATGGTCACATCGTGAACGCCCCGTTCCCGGGCGACCGGGCGAAGGTGAGTTTCCCTGCCGCCCAAACACAGACCGGCGAGATCGCCGACCAGATCGTCACCGCGACATTCAACCCCAACACCGCCGACAGCCGTTCAGCCACGGCGCGTGTGCGGGTTGTCGATCCGCGCCGCCCACGACCACTGAGCACCGCCCCGCGCATCCTGTGGTCTTCACGACGGGATCCGGTGGGCGGCGCGCAAATCGACTTGTCGTGGCCGGCCGAGCCGGGCCACGCCGCCTACAACGTCTACCTCGCCGACGAGCAGGTCGTCACCGCGCAACTCGGCGTCTTCCCCGAATCTGCCAACCGTGCCACCCGGGCCGCCGCACTCTACGACCACCAGCACGAACCGATGAAACGCGAATCGTTCACCCTGCTCACCCCCGTGCCCCTGGCCGCAGGCGGAACAGTGCGATTCGTCCACACCATCCCCGGATCGGTGCAAACACTGCAGTTCGTCCGGGTGGTGCCGTTGACCCATGCGCAGGTGGAGGCGCCGTTCGACGGCTGCGGACTCACCCCGGTGGCCGTTCCCGGCGGCGATCAGCCACCCGCGCCGGTAGTGCATATCGGCACCAAGGACGGCGGACTGAGCGTGCAAGTCCAGGCGTACGGCATCAACGGCACGGTGATCGCGCGCCTCGGGAACCAGTCCCCACCGCAGTACCGGGTGAGCTGCGCGGCAGCCGCGTCCACCTCCTACCTCTACGGCACCGAGGTCGACGAAGGCCCCCTTGTTCCAGTCGATGGTTCACCCGACACCTACCGGGCAGATATTGCCGCCGAAAAGCTCTCTGCACTACCCGCATTCGTCACGATCGCCGTAACCGCGCAGGTGCGCTACCCGGCAGAGGTCGCAACCCGGCCCGGCGCGGCGCCTCTGCCATCGCCGATCGCGAACACCGGCGGGCTCGTCGACGCTCATCCGTGCGAATGGAGCGCCCCGAGCACGCCGGTAGCCGCCATGGTCACCGCACCTACGCCGGCCCTGGATGCGACAGTGCACCGCGACGCCGCCGGGGGTGGCCTCGAGCTGACCTTCACCGGACTGCCGACTCAGCATGCCCAACAGATCGCGCCTTGGCGCCTCGCCCTGTGGCGTAACACGGCCGACGGCGAACGTCACTGGCTCACCCCGGGCGACGCCGACCTCACTGCGCTCCCACCAACCCCCAGCGGAGTTGACGGCTGGGCATTCATGTCAGCTGAACTGCATATCCGCGACGCACACGCTGATGCCGTCGGCTACGCAGCACTTCTGATCAATCCGCTAGGGCAGGCCGGCCCGTTGACGGAATTTGCCGCCGCTGACTGAGGCCGCGCTACGCTCCCACCCGGGCCACCGCCGCGGCCAGCTTGGCCTCGGCGATCCGGTAGATGCCGTCGAGCGCGGAGTCCTCGACACTGAGGTACTCACACACCAGTTCACGTGCCACTCCGGCGTCGCGGAGCCGCAATGCCAGCGAGTACGGCAACGGAAGTTGCCGCAACGCCCGTTCGTGCAAGTCCCCCTCGTCGGCCATCGATCCAGGATGCGACGGTTCCACCGAACCAGAGTGAGTACCGCGATACCCGAATCAGCCGCGATGCCTCCGCGGTAGCAGTGCGATCAGCTCGGCTCTGGTCGACACCCCGGTTTTCGCCATCGCGCGGTAGATGTGTCCCTCGACGGTGCGGATCGAGAGGCGTAGCCGGTCGGCAATCGCGCGACTGGACAGACCGGCGCCGATCAGCATCGCGATCTCACGTTCCCGGCTGGTCAAGGGCAGACGTTCGGCGGCGGCGAGCAACGCCGGCGTGGCCGAGCCACCGCATGCTTCGGCCAATGCCGTGGCCCGCGACGCCGATGCCAGAGCCGACCCCCGCATGTCCTTGCGCCGATATGCCACCGCCGCACGACCGGCCGCATCGGCGGCCGCGACCAGATCGCCGAATTCCTCGAATTCTGTTGATGCCTTTGCCAACCCGTCACCGTCGTCATGGGTGAGGGCGCGGCAAAGCGCGGCAGCGGCAGCGACTCGTGGACCCTCGACCAGACCGGTCAACTCGTCGAGCCGTCGGGTGCGGGAATGGTCGCCGAACTGCGCCGCGGTCTGCAGGCACAACACCTCGGCCGCCAATTGCCCGTTGCCACCAGCGGTATCTGCCGCGTCGAGCACGATCTGCACGGCCTCCGACACCGCCCCCTGAGTCGCGGCGACCCAGGCCCGCACCAGGGCATGCTCGTAGGCGAGGTAATGCCAACTGGGATGCCGACACTCGTCGAGCTCGACCACGGCGGAGTCATCGGACAGACCACCGATGGCCAGAGCAGTGGCCCTGGGGAGCTGAAAGCGATAGCCGAATCCGTTGGTCTCCCCCGCGGCCCGCATCATCTCGATGACCGGATCGAGCAATTCAGCAGCAGCGCCGAGCTGGCCGGCCCCCACCGCGGCGCGGCCCGCCAGCGCGATACCGAACAGCTGCGCTGCACCGGGTAGTTCGGCGGCCCGACGGCTCAGCTGCTCGGCTTCCTCACGCGCCTCACCGATCCGCCCGGCCAGTAGCAGCGCACCGATGTGCGCGTCGGCGATTACGAACCGCATGTGCGCGGCATCGAAGGAACGCTCGGTGATGCGATACCCGGTCCGAGCGGCGGCAACCGCTTCGTCAGCACGCCCCGCGTCGCCACACGACACGGTCACGGCCCACGCCGTGACCGCACCCACGACGGCGGGCAGCGCGTCGAGGTCCAGGCCGCTGGATGCTGTCGCGGCCCGCTCCGGATATCCGATCGCGGCCCAGTACACCGTGTAGAACGCGTCGATGCCGGCCCGGGCAGCGGCCGGAATGTCCGCCGCCGCATCGTCGACGTGCCGCTTGGCGCCCTCCGGATCGGCCAGTGACCACAGCAGGTTTGACGCACGCAGGAAGGCCAGCCGGGCGCGGCCGTCGTCGTCGAGCGCGGCGGCCTCGATCGCATCGAGAATCGCATCCGACTCCTCGCCCCGGCTGAGCCACGACAAAGCATGGGCGCGAATGAAGTTCGCCTCTACGCCGGCTCCGGCGGAGATGGCCCGCTGGGCCAGCCGGTCGGCCAGTGCCAGATCGGACAACCACACCGCGCCCTGGGCGGCCCGAGTCAGCAACTCGGGGTCGGGCGCGAGATCGGAATCGAGCATCAGTGCGGCTCGCCGTACCACCACGCGCATGGAGTCGCGGTCGTCCCGGTCTCCGAGTGCGGTGGCAACCAGCCCCCGCAGCCGGCGCAGCCGGGAACCGGGCACCCGGTTGCGCCGCACCTCCGCGTACAACGGGTGCGCCACGCGGACCTCACGGTCGGTGGGATCGATCGTGATCAGTCCGCGAGCCTCGGCCGTCGTCACCGCATCGGCATCGGTGATTGCCACCAGCCGGTGCAGCTGGATCGGCTCGGCCACGGCCAGTACGTCGACCACCTCACTCACCGCCGGTGGAAGTGCACCGATCCGCGTCTCGATCAATTCGACCAGGCTCGGCGGGATCACCGGATCGCCGGTCCACCGCCAGTAGCCCTGCCGATACGCGAGGCGCCCCTGCGCGACTTCCTGCTCGACGATGTTGCGCAGGTACAGCACGTTGCCCCGGGTCAGCCGCCACAGCCGTCCCGCCGCCTCCTCGTCCGGCGGCCCGTCGAGCGCGGCAGTCAGCAGCCGCGTCGATTCGTCTCGGGACAATGGCTGCAGGTCCAACCGCTCGAACCGGCCGCGGTCACACGCCGTCAGCACCTCAGCAGGTACCGGCGCACCCGTGCGCACGGTCAACAGAAGCTTGGCGGCGCCGCGCTGGACGATCTGCTGCAAGACGAAGCCCGACAATCCGTCGAGCAGGTGTGCATCATCGACGCACACGAGTACCGGCCGGCCGTCGGACGTTACGATCAGTCCGTCGATCACGCGGCCGACGAGCGCCACACTGTCGGCGTCCGAGGTGCCCACCCACCGTGCGAACGTTCCGAGCGGCAACCCCTGAGCAGCCGATGTCCCCACTGTCCAGCGCGTCTCGTAACCGTCGGCACCCGCCACCGCGAGTGCCTCCCGGGCGATACGGCTCTTGCCAACCCCTGCACTTCCGTAGATCACGATCCCGGACAGTTCGGTGGAGGCCAGCGCGGCGTCGATCAGCCGGCTCTCCTCCAACCGCCCCGTCAGCGGCCAGGCGAGTCGCACGCATCGAGATTAGGCGGAGGCCCAGTCGTTAGCACGGGTAACGACAACTTCGATACCGGCGAGATCCGCTTCAGCCCGGCGCGGTCACCGACCGGTGGTGCCGTCGATCAGTTCGCGCAGGATGTCGGCGTGACCGGCATGGCGTCCCGTCTCTTCGATCATGTGAGTCAGGGCCCAGCGGAGGCTGGCCGAGGGGCGCCCGGGCCGGGACTTCGGCAACGGTGCCGCGAGATCGGTGCAGTCGTCGAGCACCTCATTGGCCCGCTCGACGGCGTTCCGGTAGCGGGCGACGATGTCGGCGGCGCGGACCGACGGTTCGACAACGAACGTCGCCTGCCAGTCGGTGACGTCGTCCCCGAGAAAAATCCACCGTTCGACGTAGGTCAGATGCTGCAGGAGGCCGAGCAGCGTGGTCCCCGACGGCACCGCCGATGCACGTGCCATGGGTTCCGGCGCGCCGTCGACCTTCGCAGCGATCGACGCACGCAGATAGTCGAGAAACCCCCGCAGTACCTCGGATTCGCTGTTGGCGGTCCGTGGCGGCGGATTGTCGTGCCTGCGACGCTGGCTTGTGTCCACCATGCCCAGTATCTGCACGGCGGCGCCCTATGGCACGCAACTTGCCGTTCCGGCAAGATGCCGCTCAACCGGCGAGCGCTTGACGCGCGTACGCCCGCACATCGGCGTCACTGTCGTCCAGCGCCACGGTCAGCGCCTGACGCGCCGTCTCCGAATCCGCCCACCGGCTCAGGCTCAGCACCGCGGCCTTGCGGACATCGAGATGCTGATCGTCCAGCGCCCGCGACAAGGTGGGTACCGCCACCTCGGGCAGCGCCCCGGCCAACGCCCGGGCCGCGCCCTGACGGATCTGCCAGGCCGACTCGGTGAAGGCCTTTTCGACGCTGACCACGTCGTCGCCGGTGCAGCCGACCGCACCGAGGGAGGCCAGGGCCGCCGCCCGGACGAGCGGATCCGGGTCGTCGAGCGCGACGCGCACCGCATCGGCACCGGCCCGCAGGGTCGCAAGGCCGCCCACCGCGGCGATCCGCACCTCCCGGTTCTCGTCGGTCGTGGCTGCCGCGACGCCGGTGTGGTCATCGACCGACACCAAGGCGCGCACAGCTTCGATCCGAACCCGGTGATCGATGTCGGTCGACGCGACCCGGTACGCCTCGGCGCTACCGACGCGCCGGGAACTCAGCAGGTACACCGTCACGGCACGGACCACCGGATCGACAGACTCCAGTCGGTCGGCGAAAGCACCAGGATCCGGCAGTACCTCGACGAGTTCACGGACCGCGTCGGCGGTCTCGCGCCGCACCCCGGCGTCCTCGTCTGCCAGCGCGGCCACCAACACGGGCTGGTACCCATCGGGCAGATACTCGACGAGAGTGGCGACCGCGGTACGGCGCACGCCGGCGTCCGCGTCGGTCAAGTAGCTGCTCAGATCCTCCAGCGTGGGCTCCTCCAAGGCCAGCACCGCGGCGATCCGTGGCGACGGCGGCTGCCCGGAGTCGGTGGTCCGGACACGGGACCGTTCGACAGCCGGAGCCCGGCCACCGTGCAGATGCGGCTGTTCGACCGCCGTCACCGGGTCCTGCGAGGTCAGATGGTCCAATTCGGGGACCGCGACGAAATACGGTGCCACCGGCCGCTTCACGAACTGCATGGTGCCGTCGTCGCCCTTGTAGAGGTTCAGGTGGTAACGCCACTGCTGGTCGTCCCGCTGGGGCAGATCGGCCCGCTCGTGGTACAGACCCCAACGCGATTCGGTCCGGGTCAACGACGAACGCGCCGCCATCTCTGCGCAGTCGCGGATGAAGGACACCTCGGCGGCACGCATCAACTCGTGCGGCGTGCGGGCTCCGATCCCCTCGACCTCGGCCTCCATCCGCTCGAACGTCTGCACCGCGATCGAGAGCTTGGTGGCGGTCTTCGGCGGCGCCACATAGTCGTTGACGAACCGGCGCAGCTTGAACTCGACCTGCGGCTGCGGCGGACCGTCGGGGTGCCGCAGCGGACGGTAGATGAGCTCGTGGGCCTCGGCCACCTGATCGGCCGGAAGCTGCTCCGGCGCGGCGACTTCCGACAGCGTGGAGGCCGCGTGCTCACCGGCGAGGTCGCCGTAGACGAAAGCGCCGATCATATAGTTGTGCGGCACGCACGCCAGGTCGCCGGCAGCGTACAGGCCGGGGACGGTGGTGCGGGCCTGCTCGTCCACCCAAACGCCCGAGGCGGAATGGCCGGAGCACAAACCGATCTCGGAGATGTGCATCTCGATGTCGTGGGTGCGGTAGTCGTGCCCCCGGTTGGCGTGGAACGTTCCGCGGGTCGGCCGCTCGGTGGTGTGCAGGATGTTCTCCAGCGTGGTCAGCGTCTCGTCGGGCAGATGGCTGACCTTGAGGTAGATCGGTCCACGGGCCGATTCGATCTCCTCTTTCACCTCGGCCATCATCTGGCCCGACCAGTAGTCGGAGTCGACGAACCGCTCCCCCAGCGCATTGACCTGATAGCCGCCGAACGGGTTGGCCACGTAGGCGCAGGCCGGACCGTTGTAGTCCTTGATCAGCGGATTGACCTGGAAGCACTCGATTCCCGAGAGTTCGGCGCCGGCGTGGTAGGCCATCGCGTATCCGTCACCGGCATTGGTGGGGTTCTCGTAGGTGCCGTAAAGGTATCCCGAGGCCGGCAGTCCGAGACGACCGCACGCTCCGGTGGACAGGATCACGGCCTTGGCCGCGACGGTGACGAATTCACCTGTGCGGGTGTTGAATGCGACCGCGCCGACCGCTCTCCCGCCGTCGGTGAGCACGCGCACCGGCATGAACCGGTTCTCGATGCGGATCTTCTCGCGCATCGACCGTTGCCGCAGCACCCGGTACAGGGCCTTCTTGACGTCCTTGCCCTCGGGCATCGGCAGCACATAGGAGCCGGATCGGTGCACGCGCCGTACGGCGTACTCGCCGTGCTCGTCCTTCTCGAACTTGACGCCATACCGCTCAAGCCGCTGCACCATGGCGAATCCGCGAGTGGCGGTCTGGTAAACGGTGCGCTGGTTGACGATTCCGTCGTTGGCCCGGGTGATCTCGGCGACGTAGTCCTCGGGCTCGGCCTTGCCGGGGATGACGGCATTGTTGACGCCGTCCATCCCCATGGCCAACGCACCGGAGTGCCGCACGTGTGCCTTCTCCAGCAGCAGCACCTGGGCACCGTTCTCGGCCGCGGTCAGTGCGGCCATGGTGCCGGCAGTGCCCCCGCCGATCACCAGTACATCGCAGTCGATCCGAATCGCGTCTTCGACGTCGGGAATCTCGTTCAGTTCGGTCAAGGTTGCTCCAAGGCGGCAATGATCTCGGCGCGCAGCGCGGATCGTTCGGGATGGTCGGTTCGGGGCTGGCCCACCTCGATGAGGGCGCGCAACGGCTGTCCGGCACGACCGAGCACAGCGACCCGGTCACCGAGGATGAGTGCCTCGTCGACGTCGTGAGTGACGAACACGATCGTCGTCGGGTGCGCTTTCCAGGTGTCGATCAGCAACCTCTGCATGGCCGCCCGGGTCTGGGTGTCCAGCGCGGCGAACGGCTCGTCCATCATCACCGCGCGGGGTGCACCGGCCAGCCCGCGGGCGAGCTGGACCCGCTGCCGCATTCCGCCGGAGAGGTTCTTCGGCAGGAAATCGGCGAACCCGGACAGGCCGACTTCGGCGATCCAGCGATCGGCCCGCTCGCGGCGTGCCGCCTTGGACCCGTCACTGCGTCCATTGCGCGGCTCGCCGCGGAGCTGCAGGGCGAGTTCGATGTTGGACCGCACCGTGCGCCACGGCAGCAAGGCGCTGTCCTGGAACACCATCCCGCGGTCCCTCGAGGTGGTGGTGACCGGTTCACCGTCGGCCAGCACCCGGCCGGCATCGGGCCGCAGCAGCCCGGTGAGCGCACGCAGCACCGTGGACTTACCGCATCCCGAGGGGCCGGTCAGCACCAGGATCTCGCCAGGCTCCACCGTGAGGCTCAGATTCTCGATTACCGGGGAGCCCGTGTAGGACAACGTGATTCCGTCGAGCTCCAGCCGCAGTCCCGTGCCGGCAAGAGTTGTGGTCATCGCACGGTCTCCTCACCGCGCGGCAGCCAACGGGTGGCCCGACGGCCGATCAGCTCGACCGCCGCGGCGGTCAGGAAGCCGAGCACACCGATCGTGATGATGCCGACGAATACATCGGGGTAGTTCAGCACCGTGTACGCCTGCCAGGTGCGGTAACCCACACCCAGACGGCCCGAGATCATCTCGGCCGAGATCACGCAGATCCAGGCCACGCCCATGCCGACCGAAAGCCCGCCGAACAGTCCCGGCAGGATGCCGGGCAGCACCACTTGGCGGAGCACGTCGAGCCGGCCACCACCCAGCGTGCGGACCGAGTCCTCCCAGATGGTCGGAAGCGCACGCACCGCATGCCGGACGCTGACCATGATCGGGAAGTAGGCCGCCAGGAACGTGATGAACACGATTCCCGCCTCGTCGCTGGGAAACAACAGGATGGCCACCGGCACAATGGCGATCGCCGGGATCGGCCGGGCCAGTTCCGTGAGCGGACCGAAGATGTCGGCGAACAGGGCGGTGCGCCCCAGCAGGATTCCGGTGATCACCCCAACCACCGCGGCGATTCCGAATCCGGTGAGGATCCGGATCAGCGACTGGCCGAGGTCCAGCCAGAACTCCGGGGTGCCGAGCCGGTTCACCAGGGCCGCAGTGATTTCGGTGACCGTGGGCAGCGTGTCGAACCGCAGCCCGAACCGCACGTCGTTGGCCGTCAACAGCTGCCACAGCACGATGGCGCTCACCACCGACGTCAGGCGGATCAGGCGATGCCGCCAGGCTGAAGGCGCGCGGCGGGTGCTACGGGCTTCCGGCGCGACCGGCGGGCCGCTGACTGCGGCCGGAGCGGCATCGGTGGTGGTCACACCGCACCTGCCAGCGCTTGCCGGTAATCAACGATCGCCGCGCCGGGATGCGCTGCGGCATAACGTTCGGCGCCGGCCTGGGTGCCGAACGGCAGGTAACCTTCGGCGCCCGACGCCGGCAGGCGCACCCACACCGCCTTGTCGGCGAACCATCGCGTACCGAGTTCGGCGTCGGAGATGTAGGCGGCGCGGACCTTCTTGCCTTCACCCTCTGCCTGTCGGATCGCCTTGAGCAGGCAGACCGGCGTCGCGGCTGCCGTGGTGGCATCAGACCCGTCGAGCCACAGTTCGCCTGCGGTGGCGGGATTGTCGACAGCGGTGTGGCATACCGGATCGGTGCCGCTCAACGCCGAAGGGTTGACGTTCGACCCCAGTGCCGTGTCGTAGTCCTGACCGCGGGTGGCGAACGCCGCCCGCAACGGTGCATCCTGCACGAAACCGGTGACGTCGAGGTCGGCGAAGTTGTCGATCGACTTCAGGTAGGGCACATCACCTTTGAGCGCGTCGACCAGCGAAGGCTTGAGCGTGGCGTCGAACGAGGTTCCACCCGGCCCGTTGTACAGGTACACGACCTCCTGCGGCAGCCCGCTACCCTCGGCCACGAGGCGGGCCGCCTCCAACGGCTTGGTGTTGAGGAAGTCCGTGGCATCAAGTTGTGCCTGCAGGAACGCGTCGAGCACTTCGGGATGGTCGGCGGCATACGCCCGGCGCACCACCACTCCGTGCAGGGTCGGATAGTTCAGCTCGGCTCCGTCGTAGAGCAGTTTGGCCTTGCCCTGCTGGACCAGCAGCCCGGGCCACGCGACGAACTGTGAGAGTGCCTGAACCTGACCCGATTCCAGCGAGGAGGCGCCGACCTGAGGCTGCTGGTTCAGCACCTCCACACCGGTCTTGGCGTCGACGCCGGCCTTGCCGAGCGCCTGCACCAACATGCCGTGGCCGGCCGATCCGACGCTGGCCGAGACCTTCTTGCCGGCCAGATCGGTCAACGACTTTGCCGGTGAATCCGGCGCCACCACAACCATGTTCAGCGCACCCTTCGGGTTGTACCCGGTGACCGAGACGATCTCGGTCTTGGCGCGTTCGTTGGCCTGCGTCTTGGACCCGTTGATGAGCATCGGGTAGTCACCCATGGACCCGATGTCGATCTTCTCGGCGACCATCTGCGCGGTGATCGGCGCTCCCGTGTCGTAGTCCTGCCACGTCACGTTGTACTTGGTGCCGGTGCGGGTGGTGATGTCGGCCAAGCGGCGCTCCAGGTATCCCTGGGCGCGCAACAACGTTCCGGCGGTCACCGTGTTGATGGTCTTGGACTGGTAGCCGACGACGACGTCGACGGTATCGGCCGACTTCGTCGCCGAGTCCAGGGAGCAGCCGGCGGTCGCGAGCGTGAGGCCGGCGGTGAGGGCGATCAGGGCTGTTTTCACATCGGGTCCTCTAGCGGATGAGATAGGGCATGTTGACGGTGACGGCGCCGGTGGGACAGCGAGCCGCGCAGGGCCCGCAGTACCAGCACTCGTCGACGTGCATGAAGGCCTTACCGTTCTCGGGATTGATGGCCAGTGAATCCAACGGACACACATCGACACACAATGTGCAGCCCTCGATACACAGGGATTCGTCGATGGTCACCGGGACATCGGCGCGCTGATTGACCAGTGTCATGCGTCTCTCCTAACAAGGTTGCCTCGCATGGTGATTCGGTCACCACGCATCCTGATGTACTCCAGGTCGACGGGCGTGCCGTCATCCAGAGTGGTCAGACGTTCCGACATCAACAGGGCCGATCCGGCGGGCACCTGCAACATCGCGGCCGTGTGCGCGTCGGCCGAAACCGCTTCCAGGGCAAGGCTTGCCCCGCCCAGCCGGCGCCCGCTGACCCGTTCGATGAGCGCGAAGATGTCGTTGCTCTCCAGCGGATGGTCGATCACCTGCTCCCCGATCTCAGGAGCCAGGTAGGTCAGATCCAGCGACACCGGAAGATCGGCGAGGTAGCGCAGGCGCTCGATGAACACGACCTGCGCACCGGGTTCGAGCGCCAGCTTGCGGGCCACCGCGGGCGGGGCCGACAGCCGCTGAACGGCCCTCACTTCGTTGCGGACGTCGCCGTAGTCCTTGAACGTTTCCTTCAGACCCACCAACGCGTCGAGGCCGTGATCGTATTTTCTGGCCGCCACATGCGTGCCGACCTTGGTGCCGCGGTCGATCAGGCCTTCGTTCTTGAGGACGGCCAGGGCTTCACGGACGGTGTTGCGCGAAACGAAGAACTCGGCAGCCAAGTCCGCCTCGGACGGCAGGGCCCGGTCGTAGGCGCCTTCGTAGATCTGGTGGCGCAGAACGTCGGCCACCTGGCGGGCCTGGTCAGCACGCGCACGGCGACTCGGCAGCGATACGGGATGGGCTTCAGGCTGCGACGACACCCACTCACGGTAAGCGGCGATTCCGGGGTGTCGCAGTGCGGCGAATCTGCCGTTTGCGCAGGTTAACTGATTGCGCCGCCAACCGGCGTTCGGTACCTGGCGAAACCGCCGTCGCGGATCGCATTGCGCCACCTCGGCCGTGAGGAGAATTTACAAATCGCGATGATTGAAACCGTCGTTCAGGTCTGCTGGGGCCGGCGAAAAAACTTTGGCCACTGTGGCCACATCGGTCCCACGCAGCGAATACTTGTCGGTCACTCGAACTAGTGTTCGATGCATGACGGTCGGGTTGGTGCAGAACCGGGGCGCGGTACAGACCGCGCTGGCCGACCACATGGCCGCGACCACGGCGCTCCTCCATGTCGATTTCACCGGGTTCGACACTGCGGAGTTACTGGCTATCCAGTCCGAGCGCGAACGGCGGGCCCGCGCGCAGGCGACGGTCGATCACCGTATCCAGTCGGCGCTGATGGCTCGGACCAGTCCACGCGAGATCGGCGGAAAGTCATGGACTGACGTCCTTGCCACCCGGATGCGGATCAGCCGCAAGGAAGCCTCGCGCCGAGTGGCCGCGGCCGCAGATCTCGGGCCTCGATATGGCCTCACCGGCGAGGTGTTGGAGCCGACGCTGCCCGCATGCGCGGAGGCGCTTCGGTCAGGGTCGATCAACACCGAACACATCACGATCATCCGCCACACGATGGCGGAAGCGGAAAAGTACGTCGGCCCAGCCGAACTCGCCCAGATCGAGTCGGACCTGGTGTCCGCGGCGACCCGCGACACGCCCGAAACCCTCAAGGCCGCCGCCGACAAACTGCTGTACCTGCTGAACCAGGACGGCGCCGGACCCGACGTCGCAGCCCACCTACGCGGGTTGCGCATCGGCAAGCAGGATGCCGACGGGTTGGTTCATGTAGAGGGTTGGCTCGACCCCGAGGCCGCCGCCTACCTGACCACGGTCACCGGCGTATGGGGCGCACCGGGCATCAACAACCCCACCGACCCTGAGCCACTGCACAACCCGTCACCCAACCCGCTCGAAGCTCCCGACACCCCTGAAGGCGAAGCCGCTGACCTTGAGGCGGGGTCCGAGACGACGGCTACCGACGCCGGCATCGATTCGGCCGATCCGCAGGCCCGCCCGGCTCCCGGCGCCACCGACGCAGCCCCAGACCAGCAAGCTCAGCAGCAAGCACAACAGGCCGCCGACCGCGACACCCGAACCCAGGCTCAACGCAACCACGACGCACTCAAAGTGGCGCTGCGCGAACTACTCATGTCCAAACGGCTGGGACGGCACGCCGGCCTGCCGGTCACCGTGGTGGTCTCCACGACCCTGGCGGAATTGGAGGCCGGCGCCGGAATCGCCGTCACCGGTGCGGGCATCCGGATGCCGATGACAGACCTCATCCGATTGGCATCGCACAGCTTTCACTACCTCACCGTCTACGAACACCACACCGCAGAGCCGCTGTACATGGCCCGCACGAAACGGTTGGCCACCAAAGCCCAACGACTTCTGCTCTACAACCGAGACCGCGGATGTACCCGCCCGGGTTGCACCGCACCGGCGGACTACTGCGAGGCGCACCACGCCGAAGCCGACTGGCAACACGGCGGGCGCACCGACGCCCCTGCCCTCGCACTGAGCTGCGGACTCGACAACCGTCTCGCCGGGCTGGGCTGGACCACCAGTGTCGACCCGGAAACCGGGCGCATTCACTGGCACCCCCCGCCCCTGATGGACACGGGGCAAGACTCCCTCAACCACCACTTCCACCCCGAGGAACTACTGGTTCCTCCAGAGCTCTAGCCGTGAGCCAGGGTCCGGCTCACCGTCACCGGGATTCCGTTGAGCGCACCATTGCCGGACGGCTCGTCGATGAAGTCCGGCAACGACAGGATGTTGGTGTTCACCCCTGGTGCGGCGTTGGCGACGCCGAGTCGGGTGCCGGGCTGGCCGTGTCCCCAGCCGTGCGGCATGGAGACCACACCGGGTTTGATCGCATCGGTCACCTCGACGGGCACCACGATCTTGCCTGCGGTCGACGCCACTTCTGCGGCGTCGCCGTCGGCGATACCGCGCTCGGCGGCATCGCGGCTGTGCATCAGCAGGGTGCACCGGTCTCGGCCCTTCATCAGCGAGCCGACGTTGTGCAGCCAGGAGTTGTTGGAGCGCAGATGCCGCCGGCTGACCAGCACCAGATCATCGGAGGCGCGATCCAGTCGCTCGGCCAACCGGGGCAGGTCGTCGAGCAGATACTGCGGCGCGATCCGGATCTTCTTGTCGGAGGTGCCGAGCACTTCGGGTATCCGAGGCACCATCGGACCGAAGTTGATTCCGTCCGGATGGGACTTGAGCTTCTCCAACGTCAGGCCGTCCGGGTTCTCGCCGTACCGGTCGCCGAACGCGGCCGTTCGCAGCGTCAGATCGAGCATGCGTTCCGGTCCGCCGTGGTCGTAGTGCTTACGAATCTCGGCACCATCGAGCCCCTGGGTGAAGCACAGATAGTCGAACCAACCGTCGTCGAGCGCGGCGACGTCGACGTCCTCGGCCGCAGTGCCGGTGCACAACCCGGTCAGCCGGATCAGGATCTCCCATTCCTCGGGAGCTTCTGGGTCTTCGCGATCGAACACCGGCGGCGAGTAGCGCGCGAAGCTGTTGATCGCCGCGCCCAGGAGCAGATCGGCGGAATGGGGCTGCTCCAGTGCCGAGGCACCCGGCAGGATGACATCGGCGTGCTTGGTGGTCTCGTTGAGCCACAGATCCACCGAGATCATCGCGTCGAGCTGCGGCAGCGCCTCGTCGAGCTTGTCGCCGCCCGGAGTGGACAACACCGGGTTGCCGGCCACCGTGATCAGCGCCTTGAGTTGCCCCTCGCCGGGAGTGACGATCTCTTCGAGCATGCACGACACCGGGACCTGGCCCATCACCTCTTTGGCTCCGCGTACGCGGGTGCGGTAGCGGCCGAAGTTCGGCGCCCCGTCCTCCAGGCCCGGGATCGGCTGGCTGGTGACGGTCCAGGCGGTCGGGGTGGCGAACATGGAGCCACCGGGAGTGTCGAAGTGCCCGGTGACGATGTTGACCACATCCACCAGCCAGCTGGCCAGGCTGCCGAACTCCTGATTGCAGGTACCGATCCGGCCGTAGACCACCGCGCGCGGGGTGCCCGCCAGTTCACGGGCCAGACCGCGAATCCGCTCTGCATCGATACCCGTTGCAGCAGAGACTCTTTCGGGAGACCACTCAGCCGCCACCTGCTGCAACGTCGACATCCCGTCGAGGTGGCGCTCCAGCTCGCCGAGGTTGACCAGGTCTTCGTCGAACACGGTGTGGACGATCCCGAGCAGCAGCGCCGCATCGGTGCCGGGCGTGATCGGCAGCCACTCGTCGGCCTTGGCGGCGGTGGCGGTGCGCACCGGGTCGATGACGATCACCTTGCCGCGCTTGCGGATACCGCCGATGATACCCATCACGTCGGGCGCGGCCAGCAACGAACCCTGTGACGCCGCGGGGTTGGCGCCCATGACCACCAACAGATCGGTGCGCTGGATGTCCGGGGTCGGGAAAGCCCACCAGCTGCCGTACATCAGGTGCGACGACAGATTCTTCGGCCACTGGTCGATGGTCCCGGGCGAGTAGGTGATCGGCATCCCGGACAGGCCCAGCAGGACAGCCGAGTAGCGCGACAGCGAGAACGAGTGCGCCAGTGGGTTGCCGGTATAGGCCGCGACCGCACCGATGCCGTACTTCTCGATGACGGGCGCGAGCAGTTCGGTGCAGCGGCGGAACGCGGTGTCCCAGTCGACCTCGTGCCACTGGCCGTCGATCTTGATCATCGGCCGGCGGATCCGGTCCGGGTCGTCGTGCAGCGCGGCCAGCGACGCGCCTTTCGGGCAGATGTGCCCCGCGCTCCACTCGTCGGACTTGTTGGGCCGGACGCTGGCCACCTTGCCGTCGGAGACCTGAATCTCCAAGCCGCACATTGCCTCACACAGCGGGCAGGCGTGGAGATGGAGGCCGTCCTCGCCGATATCCGCGATACTTCCCGGCTCATGTCCCATCAGCGGCCTCCGATGTTGTTACGTGTGACCACACACGTAACAACATCGTGGCACCGAATGACACCGGTATCCCGTTGTTCGGGACAGGTACTACTGCTCGGGGCGATCCTGCGCCGCGCCCTGCACGGCCGCGGCCGCAGCTCGGATCTGCGGGGTCACCAGCATCACCTGGCCCAGAACGCCATTGACGAAGCCGGGTGACTCATCGGTGGACAGCTCTTTGGCGAGCTCGACGGCTTCGTCGACGGCCACCGGCTCGGGAACGTCCTCGGCGTGCAACAGCTCCCAGACCGCCACCCGCAGGATGGCCCGGTCCACGGCGGGGAGTCGCTCCAACGTCCATCCCTGCAGGTGCGCCGAGATGAGATCGTCGATGTGGGCGGAGTGCTCGGTGACGCCGCGCGCCACCGACACCGTGTAGGGGTTGAGCGGAGTGACGTCGGGCTGATCCTCGGCCAGCGCGGTGCGGCCGTCGGCCACCGCCTCCGGCGTCAGACCGCGGGCCTCGGCCTCGAACAACAGGTCGACGGCGCGCTTGCGGGCCTGGTGACGGCCCCGGTCGCCACGGCGATCAGGCATGCTCAGCCATTCACGCGGCCGAGGTAGCTGCCGTCGCGGGTGTCGACCTTCAGCTTGTCGCCGGTGTTGATGAACAACGGAACCTGGATCTCGGCACCGGTCTCCATGGTGGCGGGCTTGGTGCCTGCGCTCGAGCGGTCACCCTGCAGGCCCGGCTCGGTGTGCGACACCTCGAGCTCGACCGACACCGGCAGTTCCAGGTACAGCGGTACGCCGTCGTGGAAGGCGATCTGCACCGGCAGGCTCTCCAGCAGGAAGTCGGCCAACCGGCCGACGAGCGCCTCGGACAGGGGATGCTGGTTGAAGTCTTCGGAATCCATGAAGACGAAGTCGCTGCCGTCGCGGTACAGGTAGGTGGCGTCGCGCCGGTCCACGGTGGCCGTCTCCACCTTCACGCCGGCGTTGTACGTCTTGTCGACGACCTTGCCGGACACCACGTTCTTCAGCTTCGTCCGCACGAAGGCCGGACCCTTGCCCGGCTTGACGTGCTGGAATTCGACGATCTGCCACAGCTGTCCGTCGATCTGCAGGACGAGCCCGTTCTTGAAGTCGGCAGTCGATGCCATGAGGGTGTAGCTCCTAAGCTTTTGTCACAAAATGGCCAGTTCCTTGGGGAACCGGGTAAGCAGGTCGGGTGCCGGCTCTCCGACGACCAGGGTGTCCTCGATCCGGACACCGCCGCGATCGGGCAAGTAGACACCAGGCTCAACGGTGACCGCAGAGCCAGCAAGCAGTGTACCGGCGGCAGCGGCATTGATTCCCGGCGCTTCGTGGATCTGCAGCCCGACACCGTGTCCGAGGCCGTGCCCGAAGTTGTCGCCGTACCCGGCATCGGCGATGACCTGGCGCGATGCGGCGTCCACCGCGCTCAGCGAAACTCCGGGGGCCAACGCGTCGCACCCTGCCTGCTGCGCGGTGGCCACCAGCCCATAGATGTCGCGCTGCCAGTCCGCGGCCGGGCCCAGCACGAACGTGCGCGTCATGTCGGAGTGGTAGCCGGCGACGAGCGCACCGAAATCGATCTTCACGAAGTCACCCGCGGCCAGCACCGCATCCGTGGGCCGGTGGTGCGGGATGGCGGAATTCACGCCCGCCGCCACGATCGTCTCGAACGACGGGCCATCGGCGCCGTGATCGAGCATCAGGGCCTCCAGCTCATTGCGCACCTCGCGCTCGGTTCGGCCGGGACGCAGGCCACCACGCTCCAGCAGGTCCATCAGCGCCGCGTCGGCGGCCTCACAGGCCAACCGCAGCATCGCGATCTCCCCCGCGTCCTTGACCTCACGCAGCGCCTCCACGGTGCCCGCCGCGCGGACCCACTCGACCGTGTCGCCGGCCGCCTTCTTCAGGGCCGCGTAGGCATCCACCGTCACCACATGGCTCTCGAAACCCAGCCGCAGCGCGCCGGCCCGGGCGGCGCGCCCGGCCAGATGCGACCCGCATGCCCGCTCGATGACCACTTCGGCATCCGGCGACTGCTGCGCGGCCTGCGTGCGGTAGCGCCCATCGGTGGCCAGCACCGGCACGACATCCTCGGCGAGGATCAGCAGGGCCGCATTCGAACCGGTGAATCCGGACAGATAACGCACGTTGACCAGGTCAGTCACCAACATCGCGTCCAGTCCCAAGTCGGCCAGTCGACGCCGCAGCCGGTCCCTGCGCTGGGAAATAGTCACGGTCTGTGACGCTACTCGCTACAGTGTGCCCCCATGAGCAAGTGGTTACTGCGCGGAGTGGTGTTCGCAACAGCGATGGTCATCGTGCGCTTACTGCAAGGAGCACTGATCAACGCCTCGCCGGGCAATGCCACCTGGTGGAGCCTCGCGCTGGTCACGGTGTTCGGAATCGGGGTGCTGATCTGGGGCCTTCTCGACGGCCAGAGCGACGCCCGCGCCAATCCGGATCCGGATCGTCGTGCCGACATGGCGATGACCTGGCTGATCGCCGGCCTGTTCGCCGGCATCGTCAGCGGCGCCGTGGCGTGGTTCATCGGTCTCTTCTACAAGAGCCTCTACACCGACGCGCTGCTCAACGAGGTGACCACGTTCGCGGCGTTCACCGCCCTGCTGACGTTCCTGCTCGGCGTTGCAGGTGTGACGGTGGGCCGCTGGCTGGTTGACCGCAAGGCTCCGCCGCAGCCCCGCCAACGCCACCACGGCCTGGCCGCAGAAGACCGCGCCGACACCGATGTGTTCGCCGCCGTGAGCGCCAACGGCGCCACCGAGAACACCGACGACACCACCCAGGCCATCGAGTACCCCGAGCAGCCCAAGCAGTAGCCGGTCCGCTGCCCGCACAGGGCAGAACGAGAATTCAGTCGCGAGTGGCGCGGGCGATCAGGCCCGCGCCACTTCTGCGTATGCGGCCGCCAGCAGTGACGGATCCGGGCCTTCCAGCCGGCCGGGCTTGGCGAGCCCGTCGAGCACGACGAACCGCAGCACTCCAGATCGGTTCTTCTTGTCGCCCGCCATGTAGTCCATCAGCTGAGGCAGGGCGTCGCCGTCGTAGCTGACGGGCAACCCGAGTGAGGTCAGCACCGAGCGGTGCCGCTCGGCGGTCTCGTCGTCGAGACGGCCGGCCAACCGGCCCAATTCGGCCGCGAACACCAGTCCCACCGACACGGCGGCACCGTGACGCCACTTGTACCGCTCGCGGCGTTCGATGGCGTGCGCGAGGGTATGGCCGTAGTTGAGGATCTCGCGCAACTGCGATTCGCGTTCGTCAGCAGCAACCACCTCGGCCTTGACCGTGATGGCCCGACGGATCAGTTCGGGCAGGACGGTTCCAGCTGGATCCAGGGCCGCTTCCGGATCAGCCTCGATCAGATCGAGGATCACCGGGTCCGCGATGAAACCGGCCTTCACGATCTCTGCCATGCCGGCGATGATCTCGTTGCGCGGCAAGGTTTCCAGCGTCGCGAGATCCACCAGGACCGCCGCCGGCTGGTGGAATGCGCCGACGAGGTTCTTGCCGGCGTCGGTGTTGATCCCGGTCTTGCCACCCACCGCCGCGTCGACCATGCCGAGCAGCGTGGTGGGTACGTGCACGATGTCGACTCCACGTAGCCAGGTGGCCGCAGCAAAGCCGGCGACATCGGTGGCCGCTCCCCCACCGAGGCTGACGACGGCGTCCTTACGACCAATACCGATGCGCCCCAGCACTTCCCAGATGTAGCCGACGACCGGCAGCTCCTTGCCCGCCTCGGCATCCGGAATCTCGATGCGATGGGCATCAATTCCCTTGTCCGCCAAGTGTTGCCGGACAGCTTCGGCGGTCTGGGTCAGCACGGGCTGATGCAGGATCGCCACCTTGTGACGGCCCTCGAGCGTGTTTCCCAACTCGCCGAGCAAGCCGGTTCCGATGATGACCGGGTAGGGCCGGTCCACCAGTACCTCGACGATTACCGGGTCAGTCATCATGTCGCTCCGCGTTGCGAGCGGCCAGGGCCGCGGGGGTGGGTATGGCTGCAGATTCAGTACTGGAAGACGTGGGCGGGGTCTTGGCGCCCGAGGCCTCGGAACCCGAAGAGGACTGCGAGGAGGCCGCACCACGCCGCCACGGCGGACGACGCCTGCGCCGCTTGGCGGTCCGCGCCGAGGGCTGGGACTGTTTCTGGGGTTGCGGGTTTTCCAGGCGCGTGACGATGGTGCGCACCACCGCGCCGGGGTTGCGACGGTTGGTGTTGATCCGCATGGTCGCGACCCGACGGTAGAGCGGCACCCGCTCGGACATCAGGGCGCGGTACTTCTCGGCCCGGTCGGGGCCGGCCAGCAGGGGGCGGACGGTCGAACCACCGGTTCGGCGCACCCCCTCGGCGGCGCTGATCTCCAGGTACACGACCGTGTGCCCGGCAAGGGCCGCTCGTACTCCCGAGGTGGTCACGGCGCCGCCGCCCAGAGACAGCACACCGTCGTGGGTGGCCAGCGCCGACCGGATGACCTCTTCCTCGATCCGGCGGAACTCTGCCTCGCCGTCGGTGGCGAAGATGTCGGCGATCGTGCGGCCGGTGGTCTCCTCGATTGCGGCGTCGGTGTCGAGCATCGTGAGGTTCAGCGCCTTGGCCAGCCGGCGGCCGATGGTCGACTTGCCCGAACCTGGCAGGCCGATCAGTACCGCCTTGGGGGCCATCAGCCCAGGGCCTGCGCCGCCGGCTCGCGCTCGGCGACGGCCCGCAGGTAGGCGTCGATGTTGGCGCGGGTCTCGGTCAACGAGTCCCCACCGAACTTCTCCAGCACCGCGCGGGCCACCACGAGCGCGACCATGGTCTCCACCACCACACCGGCGGCCGGCACCGCGCACACGTCGGAACGCTGGTGAATGGCGACGGCCTCTTCACCGGTGGCCATGTCGACGGTGGCCAGTGCCCGCGGGACGGTCGAGATCGGCTTCATCGCGGCGCGTACCCGCAGCGCCTGGCCGTTGGTCATGCCGCCTTCCAGGCCTCCGGCCCGGTTGGTCGAGCGCAAGACCCCGTCGGGGCCGGGATACATCTCGTCGTGGGCGACGCTGCCTCGCCGGCGCGCGGTCTCGAAGCCGTCTCCGATCTCCACGCCCTTGATCGCCTGAATGCCCATGACTGCGGCGGCCAATTGGCTGTCGAGACGGTTGTCACCGCTGGTGAACGAGCCCAACCCGATCGGCAGACCCGCGACGACGACCTCCACGACGCCGCCGAGGGTGTCGCCGTCCTTCTTGGCGTCCTCGATCTCGGCGATCATCGCGGCCTCGGCGTCCTTGTCGAAGGCCCGGACCGGGCTGTCGTCGATCGCCTCCAGGTCGGAGAACTGCGGCGGGGGTCCGTCGTAGGGCTTTGACGCGCCGATGGAGATGACGTGCGAGACGACTTCCACGCCGAGGGCGGCCCGCAGAAAGGCGCGGGCCACGGTGCCGGCCGCCACGCGCGCCGCAGTCTCGCGGGCACTGGCGCGTTCCAGGACGGGGCGGGCATCGTCGAAGCCGTACTTGAGCATGCCCGCGTAGTCGGCATGGCCCGGCCGCGGACGGGTCAGCGGGGCATTGCGCGCTGCACCTTCTGCGGCAAGCTCGGCCTGGTCGACCGGGTCCGGAGACATCACCGTCTCCCATTTGGGCCATTCGGTGTTGCCGATCTCGATGGCGATCGGCCCGCCGAGGGTGGTGCCGTGACGCACCCCGGCCAGCATGGTGACCTGATCCTGTTCGAACTTCATCCGGGCGCCCCGGCCATAGCCGAGTCGACGACGCTTGAGCTGCGCCCCGATCTCCTCGGAGGTGATGGGCACGCCGGCAACCATCCCTTCGAGCATGGCCACCAGGGCGCGGCCGTGGGATTCACCAGCTGTGGTCCATCGCAACACGGCTGTCATTCTCCCACGTCGGGGTTTGCCTCCCGAAATCCGTGGTCACTCGCGACGCGACCTACCACTGTTGCGGCTGTTGCGATCCGTTTTGGTGCCGACCGTACTGGTACCACCACTGTGCGTAGGCCTGCGCCTGTTCGACTTCCTTACGCAGGGTGGACCGCGCACCCGCGTTGCTCAGCAACGAGAGCCAATTCATGAAGAGGATCGACAGGAAGCTCCACCAACCCAGGACGAGATTGTGCCGCTGGGCGCTGGTCAACGCGGCCTCGCACTGTTCGGCGGTTCCGGTCACCACGCGGGTCTGGTTGAACCACAGGACCAGCAGACCGGTATGCCGAGTCGTCTCCACTCGGAACACCGGGACCGCGGGCGGCGGCGGATACTGCGGCGCGGCCTGCTGCCAGTGTGGTTGTGACATGCGAACCCCCCGGGACGACTGATTATCGGTGATGAGCGTAACCACGGATTTCGCGGGTCATTCGCACCAATTCGGCCGTCGGCTACACCAGCACCAGGGCGACCGCCACGGCACTGGCCGTGCACATCGACGGGCCGTGCGGCACGGTCCGGATACCACGCATGGCCGCCCAGACGGCCAGGCCCGCGGTGAGCAAGGGTGCGGCCAGCGCGGCGAGCAGCCACACATCGATACCGAACGCACCGGTCATCGCCCCCAGCCCGACAGCGAGTTTGACGTCTCCCCCGCCCAGCGACCGGGGCGCCACCAGATGCATCACCAGGTACAGCCCAGACAACGCCAGCGCCCCCGCCAGCGCGGTACCGCCGCGCCCGGCCGCCGCCGCCACCACCGGGATGAGTACCGCGCCCGGCAGTGTCAGCCAATTCGGCAGCCGGCGTTCCCTTACGTCGTAGCTGCTCAGTGCAAGTAGCCAAACCGCCACGACGACGGTTACCCCCACCCCCATCAGTCGAGGCTAAGCGCAGCCACCGCCCCGCCAACGCGCTTCTTTTGCAGGTCAGCCCGCGCGCAGCGCGGCCGCCACCGCACCCGCCGTTTGGGCGAAGCTGTCGAAATCGACGTGCGGACCCAGCGGCTGGAGCACCACGGTCTGGGCGGCGTAATCGGCGATGCCGGCGACGATCTCGTCGACGGTTCCACCGACGCCATAACCGGCTGGCAGTCCGCGCGTCACCGCCTCGTCGTCGAGACGTCGCCGTCCGTCCGCACCCGGCACACACGCCAGGTACTGCACAGCCGCGAATTCCGTCACACGGTCCCGCTCGGCCTGCCCGGCAGCGACGTGACCGAGTGATTCACCCGCAGACTCTGGCGTATTGGTGCTATCGATGATCACACCATCGGCGATCTCGCCGGCGAGCCGCAGCGTCTTCGGCCCGGTACCGCCGATCAGCAACGGAACGCGTTGGGGCGGAACCCAATCCAGCTGCACGCCATCGAGACGCACTAACCGGCCTTCGGTACTCACCGCTTGGCCGGCGAGCAATCGCCGGAGCGCAGAGTGGTATTCGCGCAGGAGCGTGAGCGGGGACGGCACCGCGGCCCCGGCCTGGCGCATCCAGGCCTGCACGCCGTGACCGATTCCGACCCGAACCCGGCCGGGGTAGATCGTGGCCAGCGTCGCAATCTCCATCGCTGCGGACACCACGTTGCGCAACGGCGCCGGCAGCACGCCGATACCCACGGTCAACGTGTCGCTGCACGCGAGCGCAACAGCGGCCTGCGCGATGCCGCCCTGCATGAAACAGTCTTCCCACAGCCAGAGTTCGTCGATACCGGCTCGTTGTGCGGCATCCGCCGCGCGGGGCAGGCTCGCGGGTGAGCGGTCGGGGCGAAACACCACACCGACACGGCGCGGTTGGCCAGTCTGGATCATGTTCGCCACCCTACGAGCGAGGCTCACCCCAACGCGGCGCGCATCGCCTCTTTGGGAGCGGGCATCCCGGTGAACTGTTCCACCTGAGCGAAGGCCTGGTTCAGCAGCATCTGCAGCCCGTTGATCGCCTCGCCGCCCGCCGCCTCGACAGCCCTGGCCAGGGGCGTCGGCCACGGGTCGTAGATCGCGTCGAGTAGGCGCGGCACCCGAGCCAGCGTGTCTGCGTATACCGCCGCCGCGTCGGCCGGAATGGTGCTGACCGCCGAGTCCGCGCCGGCCACCGCATCGGTCAGAGCTGCACTGCCGATGTCGCACCAACTGCTGTGCGCCCCACAGCGACCGGCAAGATCCACCAGCCTTGAGGCCTTACCCTCGTCGCGCGCCACGATGGTGATCTGCTGCACGCCGAGTTCGGCCAAAGCGACCACGGCGGCCGGGGCAGTGCCACCGGATCCGATGACCAATGCCGAATCGCCGGCCGTACCGAGCGCTCCGGTGACCCCGTCGACATCGGTGTTGTCGGCTCGCCAGCCACCGGTCGGCATCCGGACCAGGGTGTTGGCCGAGCCCACCAGCTGGGCGCGGTCGGTGCGTTGATCGGCGAATTCCAGGGCAGCGAACTTGCCGGGCATGGTGACCGACAGCCCGACCCATTCCGGGCCGAGCGCGCCGACGAGGCCCGGCAGTTGTTCTGCGGTGCACTCGATGCGCTCGTACGTCCACGATGTCAGCCCCAGCGCCCGGTAGGCAGCGAGGTGCAGCTGCGGCGAGCGCGAATGGGTGATCGGCGAGCCGAGAACAGCCGCGCGCCGGCCTGCGCCGTCTGACCTATCTGGCACTGTCGAGGACACCGTTGTGCTGCGCCTGTTCGATGTTGGCCAGATGCTGGTCGTAGTCACGGGTGAACAGCGTGGTGCCCTGCAGGTCGATGGTCACGAAGTACAACCAGTCCCCCGCCGCCGGATGCTCGGCCGCGGCCAGTGCGTCAGTGCCCGGCGAGCAGATCGGTGTCTGCGGAAGCCCTTGACTCATATAGGTATTCCACGGGGTGGTCTTGGCGCGGTCGTCATCGGTGGTCGCCACTTCCTGGCGGTCCAGCGGGTAGTTCACGGTCGAGTCGAACTCCAGCTTGCGGTGTTCGGCCAGCCGGTTGTAGATCACCCGGGCAACCTTGTCGAAGTCCTGCGGTTTGGCTTCGCGTTGCACCAGGGATCCGACGGTGAGGATCTGATAGGGCGACATCTGCATGGCCGCGGCGGTGTCGAGCAGACCGCTCTGGGTGTAGACGGTCGCGCTGCCGCCGATCAGGGTGGAGAGGATGTCCTGCGGAGTCCCCGCGGGGTCGACATTCCAGGTGCCGGGCGCGATCAGCCCCTCCAGCCGTCGGTGGTCGTTGGGCATCGCCGCGACCGGAGCCGCCGCCCATTCGGGTACCGCCAACGCGGCCGCCGGTGCCGATTGCGCCGCCGCCCGGAGCTCATCGACCGGCACACACCGTTTCTCGCCGTCGAGTTCGACGCAGGAGGCCTGGGAGATCAGCGTGAAGATGCCTTCGGTGACGGCCTTGGTCTTCACATCGGCTGTGTCGTCGAGCTGGCGCCCCTCCGGGATGGTGAGTTTGCCCACCCGATTATCCGGATCAGCCAGGCGTTCAACGGCATTGGCCGCCGGAATCTCGGTGCGCACCTTGTAGAAGCCGGGCTGGATCGCCGAGATCGCCTCATTCTTGTGGGCTGCCTCGACGAACGCCTTGACCGTGGCGACCACCTTCTTGTCCTGCAAGGTCTTGGCGATGGCTGTCGTGGAATCGCCGTCGTGTACCTGGATGACGACATCGGCAACCCCGTCGCCCGCATAGTCGCCGGAGCTACCGGACATGTTGTGCCACAGCTTGGACCCCAGGAATACCGCACCGATCACCACCATGATGAGCACGGCGAGTGAGAAGCCCCTGGTGGTGCGTCGCTTCCGGTCCTTGCGGGCTTTGCGGGCCCGCTCGGCCTTGCTCAGCCCGCGGCGCGGTGGTCCGACCACCTCGGGCTGGGCCTTGTCGGCACCCCACTTCTCAGCCATCCATGCCCTCTCCGCGCGCAGCCAGAGCCGCACGTCGCTGATCCAGCCAGGACTGCAGAATGCCAACCGCAGCTGCCTGGTCGATCATCGCTTTCTGTCCCTTTGCCCGAACCCCCGCTTCGCGCAACGACCGTTGCGCCGACACAGTAGTGAGCCGCTCGTCAGCCAACCGCACCGGTATCGGAGCGATCCGGCGGGCCAGCAGATCCGCGAGTTCGATGGCGTCGACGGCTGAGCTGCCGGCCCGGTCGGCGAGCGTGCGCGGCAGTCCGACGACGACCTCGACGGCCTCGTATTCGCCGATCAGCGCCACCAGTCTGCGCAGATGTTTGCCCGACCGGTCGCGCTTGTCCCGCTGAACGGTCTCGACCGGGGTCGCCAGTATCCCGTCGGGATCGCAACTGGCCACACCGATGCGCACGGTGCCGACGTCGACGCCGATGCGCCGGCCACGTCCGGGGTCATCGTCCCCTGGGCGGTCCGGTAGCCGGTCGTCGACCGTGTCGGACACGACGCTAGCCCCGGCCGATCTCGGCGCGCAGCGCGGCCAATGCCGCGTCGATACCCGCCGCCCCCTTACCGGAACCTTGTGCCATGTCCGCCTTGCCACCCCCGCGGCCGTTGACCGCCGCGCCGAACTGCTTCACGAGTTCGTTGGCGCGCAGGCCGAGATCCTGAGCAGCCGGGTTGACCGCCACCACGAACGGCACCGCGTCGTCCTCGCCCTCGGCGATCAGCGCAACCACGCCCGGGTCCGAGCCGAGCTTGCCCTTGATGTCACCGACCAGGCTGCGCAGGTCACCTGCCGACATGCCGCCGGCCATCCGTTGCGCGACCACCCGGACCTTGCCGATGGTCTCGGCGCCTGCGGCGGCATTGGCCGCCGCGGCCCTGGCGTTGGCCAACCGGGCCTTGTCGAGTTCCTTCTCGGCGGCCTTGAGACGTTCCACCAGGTTCGCGACCCGGGCCGGCACCTCCTCGGAGGGCACCTTGAGCGACGAGGCCAGTCCGGCCATCAGGGCGCGTTCCTTGGCCAGATGGCGGAAGGACTCCAGCCCGACGTACGCCTCGACGCGGCGCACACCGGAGCCGACCGACGATTCACCGAGGATGGTCACCGGTCCGATCTGGGCTGAGTTGTGTACGTGCGTACCACCGCAGAGCTCCAGTGAGAACGGACCGCCGATCTCGACCACCCGGACCTGGTCCGGGTAGTTCTCGCCGAACATCGCCATCGCGCCCATCGCCTTGGCCTTGTCGAGCGCGGTGACGAAGGTGTTCACCTGGTAGTCGGCCTCGACGGCCTCGTTGGTGACTTCTTCAATCTGGGTGCGCTGGTCTTCGGTGAGCGCACCCTGCCAGTTGAAGTCGAACCGCAGGTAGCCGGGCCGGTTCAGTGAACCGGCCTGAACGGCGGTGGGGCCCAGCACCTGTCGCAGCGCGGCGTGCACCATGTGGGTACCGGAGTGCCCCTGCGTGGCACCGCGACGCCACTTCGGATCGACTGCGGCGGTGACGGTGTCACCCTCGACGAATTCTCCGGACTCCACGTTGATCCGGTGTGCCCACAGGGTTTTGGCGATCTTCTGCACGTCCGTGACGGCGGCCTTCGCGGCTCCCGAGGCGCCGGTGCCGGTGATCGCACCCTCGTCGGCGATCTGGCCGCCGGCCTCGGCGTAGAACGGGGTGCGGTCAAGGATGAGTTCGACGCGCTCGGCGTCGACGTCCTCGTGCGTCACCACCGGCACCCGCTTACCGTCCACGAAGATGCCGAGAATGCGTGCCTCGGTGGACAATTCGTCGAATCCGGTGAACTCGGTGGGCCCGGTGTCGACCAGCTCGCGGTATGCGGAGAGATCGGTGTGGGCCTGCTTGCGCGCGGCGGCGTCGGCCTTGGCGCGCTGACGCTGCTCGGCCATCAACGACCGGAAGCCCTGCTCATCGACGGAGAGGCCGGCCTCGGCGGCCATCTCGAGGGTGAGGTCGATCGGGAAGCCGTAGGTGTCGTGCAGGGTGAATGCGTCGGTGCCGGAGAGCACTGTCGTCCCCGACTTCTTGGTCGCCGCGGCGGCGTCGTCGAACAGTCGCGAGCCCGCGGCAAGGGTGCGGTTGAATGCCGTCTCCTCTGCCACCGCGATGCGGTTGATCCGCTCGAAGTCGGTGACCAGTTCCGGGTAGGACGGGCCCATCTCGTCGCGCACGGTGGTCATGAGCCGGCTCATGATCGGCTCCTCGACGCCGAGCAGCTTGGCGGCGCGGATGATGCGGCGCAACAACCGTCGCAGCACGTAGCCACGCCCCTCGTTGCCGGGGCTGACACCGTCGCCGATGATGATCGCCGCGGTGCGGCTGTGATCACCGATGATGCGGTAACGGACGTCGTCCTCGTGACTGCCCGCGCCGTAGCCGCGCGGGGCGATCCCGGCGACCAGATCGATCACCGGTCGCACCAGGTCCGTCTCGTAGACGTTGTCCACGCCCTGCAACAGGCAGGCGATGCGCTCGACCCCCATACCGGTGTCGATGTTCTTGCGCGGCAGCGGCCCGAGGATCTCGAAGTCGTCCTTCGACGTGCCCTCGCCGCGCTCGTTCTGCATGAACACGAGATTCCAGATCTCGATGTAGCGGTCCTCGTTGGCCTCCGGGCCGCCCTCGATGCCGTATTCGGGCCCACGGTCGTAGTAGATCTCCGAACACGGTCCGCACGGTCCGGGGATGCCCATCGACCAGTAGTTGTCGGCCATGCCGCGGCGCTGGATGCGCTCGAGCGGCAGCCCGGCGACTTCCTGCCACAGTTGGATCGCCTCGTCGTCGTCCAGATAGACCGTTGCCCACAGTCTTTCCGGGTCGAATCCGTAGCCGCCCTCGCTGACCGGGTTGGTCAGCAGGGTCCAGGCCAACTCGATGGCGCCCTTCTTGAAGTAGTCGCCGAACGAGAAGTTGCCGGCCATCTGGAAGAACGTGTTGTGCCGGGTAGTGATACCCACCTCGTCGATGTCAGGGGTCCGGATGCACTTCTGCACGCTGGTGGCGCGGTCCCACGGCGGGGTGCGGGCACCGAGGAAGTAAGGCACGAACTGCACCATGCCGGCGTTGACGAACAGCAGGTTGGGGTCGTCGAGGATCACCGAGGCACTGGGCACCTCCGTGTGGCCTGCCTTCACGAAATGATCGAGGAAGCGCTTCCTGATCTCGTGTGTCTGCACGTTGCTCGTGTCCTCGTGTTCGTGGGTGGCTGGGGTTGCGCAGGCAACTACCAGTTAGACCGCTTTACATTACCGTTCTGCGCGTTCACCCCGAAAAGGCGACGAACGTCACGCCCCCAGAAAGCTCAGCCGCACGTGGCGTTGCGGGTTGTCGCGGTTCAGATCGACCAGCACCACGCTCTGCCAGGTTCCCAGCAGCGGGCGGCCTGCCTGGACCGGCAGCGTCACCGACGGTGACACCAGCGCAGGCAGCACGTGATCTGAGCCATGGCCGAACGAGCCGTGGCTGTGCCGGTAGCGGTCATCGCGCGGCAACAACCGTTCCAGGGTATCGAGTAGGTCGTCATCCGAGCCGGCACCCGTCTCGATGATGGCCACCCCCGCGGTGGCGTGCGGCACGAACACATTGCACAGGCCGTCGCGGTGCGCGCCGCAAAACTGCCGTACCTCGTCGGTGAGGTCGACGATGCGACGCCGCGAGGTGTCCACGTCGATCACGTCGGTGTCCATCTGCCCAGCCTACGAGGCACACGCCGACCCATTGCCACCTCCGGCGCACCAGAGGATGGTGGTAGTGGAACCGGTGGCGCCACCGGGGCGCTGCCCTGGCAGGAAGGGGTGGATCGTGTTCGCACGTTCAACCACGATCGCGGCGCGCACCAAGGCGATCGACGCCGGCATCACCCATATCCGCGACGAGGTGATGCCGGCCCTCGACGATGTCGAGGGCTGCGTCGGCCTGTCCCTGATGGTGGACCGGGAATCAGGCCAGTGTGTCCTCACGACGGCGTGGCGGTCCGAAGAGGCCATGCATGCCAGTGCCGCCGCGGTAGCGCCGATGCGCCATCGGGTGGTGGAGACGTTCGCCGGCACCGCCACGGTCGACGAATGGGAGATCGCGGTGGTTCATCGCGAGCAGTACTCCGGGCCGGGCGCCTGTGTGCGGGCGACATGGCTGCGAACCCGCCCCGAACTGTTCGACCGGGCCGTGGACTTCTACCGGAGCTCGGTATTGCCTGCGATGGAGGATCTCGAGGGATTCTGCAGTGCCAGCCTGATGCTCGACCGCGGGTCGGGTCGGGCGGTGTCCTCAGCCACCTTCGACAGTGCCGACGCGATGGACCACAACCGCGATCAGGCCAGGGCGTTGCGTACGGCGCGGCTGCGCGACCTGAGCGCCGATCAGATCGACGTCGGCGAGTTCGAACTCGTGCTGGCTCACCTGCGGGTACCCGAGATGGCCTGACCGAGAACGCGTCCAGAATTGACGGCACCGTTTGGACGGTGATCGCCCGGGGTATCTCCCCTCCAGCCCAACACAGCCCTGGAGGAGAAATGACCATCACCGGCATCATCAGCGCGATCCTGATCGGCATTGTCGTCGGCGTGATCGGCCGGCTGATCGTTCCCGGCAGACAACCCATCGGCATTCTGGTGACGATCCTGGTCGGAATCGTCTCCGCGTTCATCGGTACCGCACTCGCACGCGCCATGGGCGTCCCGACGGCGACCAGCGGCGTCGACTGGCTCGAGCTCCTCGTCCAGGTCGTCGTTGCCGCACTCGGAGTGGCCCTGATATCGGCTCTCATGGGACGCAGAAGGACCGGCATCCTCGGAACCCGACGGTCCGGCCTGCTTCGCTGACCAGCTGTCCCCGCACCACGGTCCCGGTTGAATATTCAACCGGGACCGTGGTTTTCGTCGGGAATGGTCAGCGGCGGGCGCGGCGGATGATGGCGCGCAGCTTGTCCACCCGGGTTGCGAGTTCGCGTTCGAAACCACGCCCGGTCGGCTGGTAATAGTCTGTCCCTACCAGCTCGTCGGGTGGATACTGTTGCGGCACAACACCATCGGGATGATCGTGGGCATATTTGTAGCCCACGGCATTGCCGAGTTTCTGTGCGCCCGAATAATGGCCGTCCCGCAGGTGCGGTGGCACCAACCCCGCCTTGCCGGCCCGGATGTCGTTCATTGCCGCCCCGAGCGCCGTGGTGACGGCGTTGGACTTTGGAGCGGTGGCCAGGTGCACGGTCGCGTGCGCCAGCGTCAGCTGCGCCTCCGGCATGCCGATCAGTTGCACGGTCTGGGCCGCGGCGACCGCGGTCTGCAAGGCGGTCGGATCGGCCATCCCGATGTCCTCGCTGGCCAGGATCATCAGCCGGCGTGCCACGAAGCGTGGGTCCTCCCCCGCCACCAGCATGCGGGCCAGGTAGTGCAACGCCGCGTCGACGTCGGATCCGCGCACCGATTTGATGAAGGCACTGACGACGTCGTAGTGCTGATCGCCGTCCCGGTCGTACCGCACCGCCGCCTTGTCCAGCGACTGCTCGATGGTCTCGACGGTGACCCGCTGCCCCGGCTCGGCGGCCACTTCCAGCGCGGTCAGCGCGCGCCGCGCATCACCGGCGGAGAGCTGCACCATGAGGTCGACGGCCTCATCGGTGACCTCGACCGCGCCACCCAGACCCCGCGGGTCGGTAATCGCGCGGCGCAGCACGATCTCGACATCCTGTGGGGTCAGCGGTTGCAACTGCAGGATCAGTGACCGCGACAACAGTGGCGCCACCACCGAGAACGACGGGTTCTCCGTGGTGGCCGCGACCAGCAGCACGACCCGGTTCTCCACGGCCGCCAGCAGCGCGTCCTGCTGGGTCTTGGAGAAGCGGTGCACCTCGTCGATGAACAGCACGGTCTGTTCGCCGTGGACGGCCGCGCGCCGGGCAACGTCGATCACGGCGCGGACCTCTTTGACCCCGGCGCTGAGCGCCGAGAGTGCCTCGAACCGGCGGCCGGTGGCCTGCGAGATCAGCGAGGCCAGGGTGGTCTTGCCGGTGCCGGGCGGGCCGTACAGGATCACCGACGCCGCGCCGGACCCCTCCACCAGGCGGCGCAAGGGCGATCCGGCCTGCAACAGGTGCGACTGGCCGACGACCTCGTCGAGGCCGGCGGGGCGCATCCGCACCGCCAACGGAGCGGTGCCGGGTGCGCTGAGCGACCCGGGGTCACCCGGCCCCGGGTCGCCTGGCACGTCGAACAAACCGTCGGACACGCCTTCTGCTTACCACGCCGACGCGACGAGCTACGCCGGTGCGGTGACGAAGTCGATGAGTTCCTCGACCCGGCCGATCAGTGCGGGCTCCAGGTCGTTCCAGTCGCGCACCTGTCCGCGGATCCGCTGCCAGGCCCGGGCGATGTCGGCCTGGTCCCGGTGCGGCCAGCCCAGCGCCTCGCAGATGCCGTGCTTCCACTCCACGCTGCGCGGGATCGTCGGCCAGGCCTTCATCCCGAGCCGGGCCGGTTTGACGGACTGCCAGATGTCGATGAATGGATGTCCGACCACCAGGGTGTGCTCACCGCCGGGGCCTCGCCGCACCGCCTCGGCGATGCGGGCCTCCTTGGATCCGGCAACCAGGTGATCGACCAGCACACCCAGCCGCCGGCCCGGCCCGGGCGCGAACTCCGCCACGATGTCGGCCAGGTCATCGACGCCGCCGAGGTATTCGACGACGACACCCTCGATGCGCAGGTCGGCTCCCCACACCTGCTCGACGAGCTCGGCATCGTGGCGGCCCTCGACGTAGATGCGGCTGGCCAGCGCTACGCGGGCCTTGGCGTTCGGCACCGCCACCGAGCCCGACGCCGTACGCGCGGGTGCGGTGGTCCGCTTCGGCACCACAAGGCTCACCGGCTTGCCGTCGATCAGGAAGCCCGGGCCCATCGGAAACGTCCGCACCTTGCCCCTGCGGTCTTCGAGCTCCACCCGACCACCCTCGACCCGCACGACGGCACCGACGTAACCGCTCTGGGCGTCCTCGACGACCAGTCCCTTCTCCGCAGGCTGTTCGGTCGAGCGAGTCAGCTTCGGGGTGTGCGGGTTTCGGGACAGGATGTCGGAACCGTAGCGATCAGTCACGCGGCGATCCTAGAAACGTCTACGGCGACAGCGGGGCTGCGACATACCATCGTGATCGTGCTGTTAACTCGCACGCTCGCTGCGGCGTCGGCGCTGATGTTGATGGTTTCGGCGAGCGCGTGCAGTCCGCGAACCGAACCCGACTGCGGCGTCGCGGGAATGACGGTATGCCCCGAGCCGAGCGATCATGATCTGCCGAACGTCGCGGACATGCTCACCTGGAATCAATCGGAGCGGGTGGTCGGATTCCGCAACGACTACCGGGCCTACCCCGGTGATCTGTTCCGCCACGGTGACCCGTTCCCACTGCCCACGGCCGATCGCCGGCTGACCGACGCGTCCTACACGATCGGCGGCATCACCCACGATCTCGACGACTACCTGAACCGACAGAGTGTCACCGGGATGCTGGTGCTCAAGGACGGCAAGATCGCCTACGAGCACTACGGCGCCGGAAACGACTCTTCCACGCTGTGGACCTCGCGGTCGGTCGGCAAGTCCGTGGTGTCCACGCTCGTGGGTATCGCAATCAAAGAAGGCAAGATCGCCTCCCTCGACGACCCCGTGACCAAGTACGAGCCCGATTTCGCCGGCACCGCGTTCGACGGCGTCAGCGTGCGCCAGCTCATCACGCACACTTCAGGGGTCGCGTGGAACGAGGACTACACGGACCCGTCTTCGGATTTCGCCAAACTCACGGCGTGCGAGGCGGCTGAAGACACCTACCGGTGCGTGTACTCGCTGGTTCACGGGCTCAAGCGGAAACCTGGCGTCACACCGGGCGAGGTCTGGTCGTACACCACGGGCGGGGCCTGGTTGCTCGGTGATCTGCTGGAGAAGGCCACGGGCACCAATCTCGCCACGTACCTGCAGGACAAGATCTGGAAACCCTTCGGCATGGCCGATGACGGTGTCTGGCATTCCTACGAGCTCGGGCGCCATGACATGGGCGGACACGGGTTCAACGCCACGTTGACCGACTGGGGACGCTTCGGGTTGTTCGTGATGCGTGACGGTGAACTGCGCGACGGCACGAGGACGCTCCCCGACGGTTGGGTGCGCGACGCACGGACCTGGACGACGGCGCGAGGCTCGGTGACGCCGAGTCATCCTGAGGGCACCTACGGGTACCAGTGGTGGAACAACAGCATCGCGGCCGACGCGGGTGACGTGCGGCCGCCCCGAACTACCGGCATGGACGAAACCCTCTGGGCGCTGGGCATATTCGGACAGGTGATCATGGTCGATCAACGGCAGAACCTAGTGATGGTGCAATGGTCGACCTGGCCGCAGGCCGAACCCCCGTTCAATACCCTGCCGCTGGAAACGTCGCTGATGTTCAGCGCGATCGCGGCCGAACTCAACCGGCAGTGACCTCGTCGATGACGGTGTGAACGAACCGCATCTTCTCCAGGACAGCGGGTGCCAGCACGAACGGGTACAGGTCGTCGTGGCCCATCGACCGGTTCACCATGTTCAGCGACCACGCCAGCGGCAGCCACATTTCGATGATGGTGTCGAACGCGGCCCGGCCCAACAGACGCCGGCCGAAGA
This sequence comes from Mycolicibacterium peregrinum, assembly GCF_002102345.1. Lineage (GTDB taxonomy): Bacteria > Actinomycetota > Actinomycetes > Mycobacteriales > Mycobacteriaceae > Mycobacterium > Mycobacterium peregrinum. Next base: position 30,624 of record NZ_LQPP01000015.1, on the reverse strand, counting down.
TGCCTCCGGCCGGGGCGAATCCGAAAGCCGCAGCGGTGTCGAGGGTGTCGCGGATGTGCAGATAGTGGGCGAAGGTTTCGGCCCAGTCCTCGGCAGCGTGCATCGTCGCGTAGGACGAGACGAAGTCGTCCTCCCAACCCGACGGCGGCCCGTCCTCGTAGTGCCGGTCCAAGGCGGCCTGATAGTCGGCGTCCGGATCTCCGAACAGTTCAGTGAACCGCGCAGCATAGTCGGGTGACGGCGCCACCAGACGATAGAAGTAGTAGTGCCCGATCTCGTGACGGAAATGGCCGAGCAGCGTTCGGTACGGCTCGTCCATGGCGATCCGCAACTGCTCGCGGTGCACATCGTCACCCTCGGCGAGATCCAGTGTGATGACGCCGTTGTGGTGGCCGGTGAAGACCTTCTCGGATTCGCTGGAGAGCAGGTCGAAGGCCAATCCGAATTCAGGATCCTCGTCGCGGCCGATGATCGGCAGCTTCAGTTCGTGTAGTTCGGCGATCAGCCGGCGCTTGGCCCGCTCGGCCTCCGCGAATGACGTCAGCGCCGCGGTATCGGCATCTGCGGGCCGGGTCCTGGTCAGCCTGCACGACGCGCACAACGGATCCTCACCGATCCGTACCAGCCAATTACATTCGGCCAAATGAAGATTCGCGCACAACCGGTACTGCTTCTCGTCCACGGCGCCGGCGTGGCCACCCTGTCCGGTGTCGGTGATCACCAACAGCGCCATGTCGCCGAGGGAGAAACCCAGCGCACTGCGGCATGACAGGCACAGCGAGTTCTCGAACGCCAGACGCTGGCCACAGTTCGGGCAGTTGAAATCACGCATGCAGCAACGGCTCTCGATCGGGCGGACACGGCGCCACATCCACCGACACCTCGATCACGCTGCTGAGAGAGTCCGTGTAGATGATGCCGCGGAGCGGGGGGATGTCGGCATAATCGCGGCCGAATCCGGCCACGATATAACGCTCGTCGACCATCTGGTCGTTGGTGGGATCCATTCCCAGCCACACGTTCTGCGGCGTCCACACCGACGCCCAGGCGTGGGTGGCGTCGACTCCGATCATGCGTTCCTTGCCGGGCGGCGGATCGGTGGCCAGGTACCCCGAGACATAGCTGGCTGCCAGGCCGTTGGCCCGCAGGCAGGCGATGGCCAGGCGGGCGAAATCCTGGCAGACGCCCTCGCGGGCCTCCAGCACCTCGGCCACCTGGGTGGACACCGTCGTCGAACCCGACCGGTAGGTGAAGTCGGAGTAGATCCGCGACGTCAGTTCACGAAGCACCTCGATCAACGCTCGTCCCGGTACGAAACTGGGCGCGGCGTACTCCCGCACCGCGTCGGTGATCTCCGGCGGTGAGAGGTCAAGGGTGAACTCCGCGGCCAGCGCACCGTCACCGCCGACCGGGCGGGCCAGCTCCCACGGCGCCCCGGCAGAAGCACCTGAATAATGCTCGGGCGCAAACGGATCCACCTCCACCACGGATTCACTGGTGATGCTCAAGGTGCGGTGACGCTCGGTCACGTGAAAATACGAGCTGACGTTGCCGTAGGCGTCGCGGCTGGTCGAGCTGTCTGCCGCCTCCGGATCGATCGTCAGGTGGTGGGACAGGCAGCGCTGCCAAGGCAGATCACGCGGCGTGAGGAACCCGCGTCCGTAGGAGCTGGTGACATCATCGGAATAGCGATAAACGGTGCGGTGGATGATCTCGTAGCAGCGGGTTCCCGCCGTACCGGCAGGTCCGGTCATGGCATCACCCGCCGCTCGTCCGGCCCCCACAGCGGTTGCATCCCACCGGGCAACGACAGGTGCGCAGCGGTGATGACACCCGACAGATCGCGCAGGCCGGCGTGCACTCCGTCGAGTAGACCGGCCAATTCCGCTCGGGTGCCGTCCTCGCTGACCTCCTCGAGGTCTGCCGGGTCCAGGCGGCGCAGTCGGGTGGCGAGTTCGTCGATCAGTCGTTCGGGGCGCGACGACCCCGATGCTCCGGGCAGTGGCTTGAGGTCGGATCGGATGCGCTCCAACTGGTAGATCAGCGACCTCGGATTCTCGGCGTCGAACAACAGCAGTTCAGCGATCGCGGCGATGCTGATCAGTCCGGGATTCCGCCGCCGATAGATCACCGACGATTCACAAACCACCAGGGCCGACTCGGCCACGGCACGTTCGGCCGCCACACTGCGCACCGCCGTCAAGGTGGCGCGCAACAGTGCGGTCAGCGCCAGCCCGCGCTCGATGCGCTTGCCGAGATCCATCACGGTCCAGCCGACGTCCTGCACCATCGATTCCGCGGCCACCCCGGACAACGCCAACATCCCGGCCAGGGTCTGGCTGTGCGCGGTGGCGAGGTAACCCTCTGCGACATTGGGTGACTGAGGCGGGACGGCCGACGGCCGCAGCACCGCTCGTTCGACGCCGGCCAGCACCATCCAGGTGTCGTTGGACATCTGGTCGCGTACCGCCCGGGCGGCCAACCCGAGCCGCTCCACCGATTGGGCCAGGGATCCCGACCGATGCCGGTCCGCGGTGGCCGACCACAGCGTGGAAGGGGCGATCGCGATCATCTCGTGGGCATCGGCGGCGTCACCGGTGTCGGTTCCCGTGATCGAACCGACCGCAGCCAGCAGTACCGGAACACACTGGCTTTCATCGAGATCCAGTCGGTAGCGGTATTCGTGGTAACGCTCCCGGGTGACGGTGAGCAGCCGGGCCATGCCCTCGGCGCGTTCGGCATACCGACCCATCCAGAACAGGTCGGCGAGCACGCGGGGCGAGCTGACCGCCCGGGTCGGGCTGGGCACCGCAATCGCGGATACCAGCTCGACCGAGACCGGCGGGATGCGCTCGGCTGTGACACGCTGCGGCGCGTTCACCCAAACATCCTTGGCGGCAAGGGTGTTCACCCGGTAGGCGGAATTCCCGGGAGCGACCACGTAGCCCAGCCCACCGATCATCGGCGCATATCCGCCGCGCTGAGCCACAGTGAACAACCGCATTCCGACATTTCCTGCCGACAATCCCGTGGACCGATAATTGGTTGGCGCGGTGGAGAACTGGGGCAGCTCCTGCCCCATCCACCGAGTCGGGTCGGCTTCGATGCGCGCAGCCAGCTCGTCGCGCTCCGCAGCCGCAAGCGTCGGCCCGACAATCGTGGTACCGCCGCTCACCGGCCGGATCAACAACGACGACAGCTTCGTGAGCAGATGGGAGCGCTCGATGTCGATACCACCCCAGTACATCGGCGCCGTCGCCAGCTGTGGCTTCTCGTCGAGCAACAGCTCGGCCAGCTGCGGCAGAAACCGTGCCAGCCCGGGACTTTCGAGAACTCCGCTGCCCAAGGTATTGACCACCGTCACCGAACCGCGCCGCAACGCCTCGACCAGACCCACCACGCCGAGCCGGGAATCGGGGCGAAGATCCAGCGGATCCACATAGTCGGCGTCGACTCGACGTAACACCACGTCGACGCGTTTGAGTGTGCCCAGCGACCGCATCCACACCGTGCCGTCGCGGACCACCAGATCGGCACTCTCCACCAGCGGGAAGCCGAGCACCCCGGCCAGGTAGGCCTGGTCGAAGGCGGTCTCGGAATGGATCCCGGGACTGAGCACCACGACCATGGGCTCGTCGGCGGCCTCCGGAGCCGCGTCGAGCAGCGCCAGTCGCAATGCCTGCGCCCACGGCGAGGTGGGCCGCGGAGCTACCCGTTCGTAGAGGTCGGGGGCAGCGTGCGCGATGACGCGGCGATCCGCCAGGGCGTAGCCGGCGCCTGAGGGCGCCTGTGTCCAGTCCGCATTGACCATGAAGGCCCCGTCGTCGCCGCGGCTGACGTCGCAGCCGTGGAGGAACAGCTGATGACGTCCGGGCACCACGATGCCGCGCGCGGCCCGCACATATCCGGGATGGGCGAACAACAACGGCGCCGGCAGCACCCCGCTGGTGATCGAGCGGCGCGCGCCGTACAGATCGGTCAGTACCGCATCGAGTAGCCGGGACCGCTGCACCAGACCTGATTCGAGGCAATCCCAGTCCGTCGCCGAGAGCACCAGCGGCAGGGCGTCGAGATGCCAGGGGCCCGGTACCGCGGTGCCGTCGTCGTCGGTGACCACCTCTCCGTGGTGATCCATCTGGATGTAGGTGATGCCGTCGTTGTCGACAAGGCTGCGCACCATGGCACGCAGCCGGTCCAGGCCGTCACGGCCACGCTCGCCGACGCCGGCGGCCAACTCGCGCCAGGCCGGGCGGACATTGCCCGAGGCGTCGATCAACTCGTCGTAACCGGCACCGACGCCGTCGTCGCGCACCTCGAACAACGCACGCTGGGCCCGGGAACGGCGGTAGGCGGCCACCACACCGTCGACGTCCATCCCGTCGGCGGCGCCACTCGCACCGGTGTCGAGGGCAACACCGGTGGCCTGAGCGGACTCCGGTGAGCCGTTCGCGCGAAGAACCATCAGTGAAGAACGGTACGCACCCTCCGATGATCCGGGCGTGCTTGGCACACCGTGCGCACGATCACGCCGCCCAGATTCGGCCGGATTTGCCCGGCGCTGGTTGAATTCAGCGGTGAGGTAACCGAGGCGAAGGGATGTGGCCGCCGGCGATGTGGAGCACCGTGCTGGTGATGGCCGTCGTGGCGGCAGTCGATCCGCTCAGAATCGGGGTCGTGGCCTTCATGCTGTCTCGGTCACGGCCGGTGCGATTGCTGCTCCCGTTCTTCCTGTTCGCCTTCACCGCCAACGTCGCGGTCGGCGCCGCGGTGGTGTTCGTGTTCAAGAACGTCACCGGCGACGGCAGCAGCAACATGCCCCCCGGCGTGGAGATCGGCATCGGTGTCGTGGCGCTGATGATCAGCGTCCTGTCCATCACGGGCGTGCTCGAACGCCTGGTCACGAGCGTGCGTGAGCGCCGTACAGCTCCGGGCGCAGCCTCGGCGGACTCCGTACCGGGCCTGTCGAAACTGCCGGACGGGATGCAGGCCGCGCTGCGGGGCGAGGCACCGTGGGCTGCCGGACTGCTGGGCCTGATCAATGGTTTCCCCACGCCGTACTATTTGGCCGCGATGGCTGCCGCGCTCACCTCGGGCGCTGCGGTGACCGAGCAGATGGCCGCGATGGTCGTGTTCAATCTGGTCGGTTTCCTCGCAGCGATCATCCCGATCATCAGTTTCTGGGTGGCTCCGGCCGCCACGAGGTCCGGCGTCGAGCGGATCTACGAGTGGATGGGAATTCACCATCGGCTGGTGGTGGCCGTGATCGCCGGCGCGGTCGGCGTCTACTTCCTGGCCACGGGCATCAGCCATCTGTGAGGTTGCGGTCCCGTCAGCGGGTCGCGAATCTGCGATAGATCGCGAGCATCAGGACACCCGCCATGGTGATGCCCACCAGGTTCACACCCAACTGCAGTACCGACCGGGCCGCGATGTCCCATTCCCCGACCGTCGCGGCGACCACCGCGAAACCCGCGGCGGGAACCGTCGTCACCGATATGAAGACACCCACCAGCGCCGCGGATTTCGCCGACACGAGCGACAACATCCCGGCCGCGCCGGCAAGCAGGGCCACCACCAACGAGAACGGGCCCACCTGAAAGATGAAGTCCACCTGCTTCAGGTCACGGAAGCTGGTGAACGACACCCACCCCAGGGCTTCGAAGCCCAAGGTGGCGAGGGCGGTAACGGCCATCGCGAACGGGAAGCCGATCAACAGCGCGGCACCCGCGCGGCGGGCCAGCGACATCCGCCGCTGCACCAGCGCGACTGCGAGTGCCGCCAGCGGCCCGAATTCGGGCCCGACGACCATGGCACCGACCACGGTGACCGCGGAGTCGGTGATGACGCCGATCGCGGCAAGCAGGCACGCGATGCACAGGAACATCAGGTACGTCGCATTGAGGCTGGACTCCTCGCGGGTACGCGACACCAGCTCATCCCAGATCACCGCATCGGCGCCGTCTCCCTCGGTGGCATCCTCGGCATGAAAGGCCGACGCGGACAGGACGGTGTCGAGAGGCTCGAGGGTGATGGCCCCCAGGTGCGGCACATCAAGGGATTTCAGCCGCTCCACCACATCGTTGGCCGCTTCCCGGACCAGGATGGCCGTGATCTCGTCACCGGCCGGATCCCGCGCATCCCCGGCGTGCACCACCACGTTCGTGACGCCGGCTTCCCGGTCGAGGACGTTCAGGATCGGCTGCCGCAGATCGGTGGGCGCGATGACGCGTAAGTGCAGCACGGGCAGAGAGTAGCGTTCTCAATCCCACCAGAAGACCCACAGCGGGCGCGCCAGCATGCGCGCCAGCGCATCGAGCGAACCAGCCTCGGTGTTGACCGCGTCGTCGCAGTACAGGTAGGCCTCCAGGGCGGCGGTGAGCGCGTCCTTCCGGCTGCGGGGTGGCTGATTGGCCACCAACACCAGGAACTCGGCATCGAGGGCCAGCACCTCGGTCCCGTAGTGGGCGGACCAGCGGCGCAGGATCGCCGCGTGTTCGGCACCGAGGACGTCCGAATTGATCGCGCCCGACCACTGCAGCAGTCCGGGAACGAGCCAGTCCGCGGGAGTCGGAATCAGCGCCAGCCGGGTGTATTGCCCGCGAGAGTCGAAGTCGGCGAACTGCTGCCGCCAGTCCCCCGGGTCGCCGGAATCGAAACCAGACGGATAACGCGGGATGTCGTACTCGGCAGTGCGGAGTCCGAATTCGCGTTCCAGCCATCGAGCGCCATCGAGTTCGGCTGCCAATACCGGTGTTTCGTCAGCCACACCGTCCATCCCGATCCGGTGCCAGGCCATGTCGGTGAGCAGCACGGGCCACAATCCCGTCACCGCGAACCGCGTGCGAACGGCAAGCCAGGCCTCCGTCGCAGGAACACCCGCCGGCACCGGGACCGTCCACATCGGTGCCCGGTGGGCCAGCAGGTCGTCGTGGCGTTCCAGTTCGCCCAGCACGACCCCGGCCGCGGCAAGAGCAGCGCCGGGATCGCGCGGTGGGGCTACCGCCGGTGGCGGCGCGATCACCGGATCGGGCGCGAACGGCGGCGCCTCCAGCTCCGGCACCTCCGGCACGGGTGCCGGTGCGGGCAGGAACGGAGGATCGCCGGCAGATGACGGCGCCGCCGTGGGCCGACCGGTCAGCAACTGCGCGAGTCCGACCAGGTCCGCGGCCACGGCAGCGACGGTGACTCCCTCGCCGCCGTCCTGGACCGCCCAAACCGCGTGGGAACCCGGCCCCTGCTTCAGAAACGCCACCCCGTAGACCGGCACCACCCTGGGTTCCTGAGCGAGTTCGGCACTGGCCAGCTTCAGCGCGGCGTCACCACCCGGGTTGTCACCCCAGGCGGAATGCCACAGCCCACCCTCGCGTACGGCGTGCAGCAACTCACGCACCGGTCGGCCGATGTGCGCCCGAAGCGTCACTTCATCGGCGTTGCGCCAGTCCGGCCAACCGTCCCCCACCGGCAGCCCGGCGGAGAGGAAGTCTCGGTGATCATCGTTGAGCCAGAGGGAAAATCGTGACTCGAGCGTGTTCAGTTCGGCCTCGGTGAGCCCCGGCTCGATACGCCACTGACCGTGTTCGGCCAGAATCTCGACCGCGCGGGCGCCTACGGTCACGACGTGGGACGCTCGAAGCGGACGACGAGTTCGTCGGCCGGCACGGGGTGCCCTTCGTCACAGCGGATCTCGACGCCGGCCAGTGCGCCGCATCCATCGTGCGCGAGGCGCAGGCCCGTGTCGCCCAGATGCTTGCGGCCCCACTCGAACATCGCCCACACCACGGGCATGAAGTCGGTTCCGGAGTCGGTGAGCACATACTCGTCACGTTCCCGCTGACCGGGCTCGCGATACGGCCGCTTCGCCAGCAGTCCGGCGGCCACGAGGTCGGACAACCGCGCCGAGGTCGCGGCCTTGGTGATCCCGACCCGTCGGGCGAAATCGTCGAACCTGGTGGTGCCGTAGAAGGCCTCGCGCATGATCAACATCGCCGATTTGGTGCCCGCGAACGCCATGGTCCGCTCGATCGGGCAGTGCCCCACCGCCGACCAGGCGTCTCGATCGGCCAGCTTGCCCTGCAGCATTCCCACGGAATCAAACCCCATCCCTGAGTTGTTCTAACTATACCCAGGTGCTATACCTGGGTACTCATCACAATACTCAGCGTGGAGCATCAGGAGGCCAAGATGACCGGACATGCAGACCGGGACGCAGTCATCGTCGGAGCGGTCCGGACCCCGATCGGCAAAGGCAAAGCCAACGGCGCGCTGCACGGCGTCCTGCCGGCGGACCTGCTGGCGCACAGCCTGCGGGAGCTGATCACCCGCACCGGCGTCGACCCGGTACTGGTCGACGACGTCATCGCCGGGGCCGTCACCCAGGTGGGCGACCAGGCCGTCAACATCGCGCGCAACGCACTGCTCGGCGCAGGCTTCCCCGAAACCGTTCCCGGGACCACCGTCGACCGCCAGTGCGGCAGCAGCCAGCAGGCGATCAGCTTCGCCGCCCAGGGGGTGCTGGCCGGCGCCTACGACATCGTGATCGCCGCGGGCGTGGAGTCCATGTCGCGGGTACCGATGGGTAGTTCGGTACTGCCGGGCAGCGATCCGTTCGGCCTGGACTTTGCGAAGCGCTACTCCGAAGGCCTTGTACCGCAAGGGATCAGCGCCGAGCTCATCGCTGCCAAATGGGGATTCTCACGAGCCCAGCTCGATGAGTTCTCGGCAGGCAGCCACGAAAAGGCCGCCCGGGCCACCAAGGACGGACTGTTCGAGGCCGAACTCGCCCCGATCGCCGGGCTGAGCACCGACGAGATCATCCGGCCGGGAACGACGGTGGAGACCCTGTCCGGGCTGAAGCCCGCGTTCTACAACGAGGCCTACGCCGCGCGCTTCCCCCAGATCAACTGGGAGATCACCCCGGGTAACTCGTCACCGCTGTCGGACGGCAGCGCGGCGGTGATGATCACCAGCGGTGCCACGGCCCGCAAGCTCGGACTCAAGCCGCTGGCTCGTATCCACACCACGACCGTGGTGGGATCAGACCCGCTCTACATGTTGACCGGCGTCATCCCCGCCACCGAAAAGGTCTTGGCGCGTGCGGGTTTGACACTGGCGGACATCGATCTGTTCGAGGTCAACGAGGCGTTCGCTCCGGTGGTGCTGGCCTGGGCTGCGGAACTGGGTGGGGCCACAGGCTCGGATCTGCTCTCCAAGACCAACGTCAACGGCGGGGCCATCGCGATCGGGCACCCGCTCGGTGCCAGCGGGGCCCGCATCATGACCACCCTGGTCAACGCGCTCGAGCAGCGCGGCGGACGGTACGGCCTGCAAACGATGTGTGAGGGCGGCGGCATGGCCAACGCCACGATCATCGAGCGGCTGTAGCCCGTTTGTCACGCTGGAGTGGCACTCGGCTTCCAGTGCCACTCCAGCGTGACAGTTGCGCACACTTACGCGCGGACCAGCTCGAAAAGCGGGATGGCCCGGGCAGTTTTCGACTGGTACTCGGCGAACACGGGGGCGCGCTCGACGATCTTCGGGTAAGCGGCATCGCGCTCGTCGGCGGGCAGCTCGCGCGAGACCACGTCGTAGGCCTCGTCGCCGATCTCGATCCGGGCCTGCGGGTTGGCCCGCAGGTTGTGCACCCACGCGGGGTCCTTGGGCCCGCCGGCGTAGGAACCGACGATCAGCATCGCGCCGTCGATGTCCAGATAGGCCAGCGGTGACAGCCGGGGCTGACCCGATTTGGCTCCCGTGGTGTGCAACAGCAGTAGCGTGCCCCCCTCGAAAGGCCCGCCCACCTTGCCGCCATTGGCCCGGAATTCCTCGACGACGTTGCGGTTGAAGTTGTCGAGGGCCGCCACGTCGGCGACCAGTTCCGTCTTGTCGATGTTCGGATCGATATCGCTCATGCCTTCACCTGCGGCTTGTCCTCGGCCTTGGCCTTCGACTCAGGCTTCGCGTCGATCCCCGATTCCTTGCGCTGCTGCGCGGTGATCGGCGCCGGGGCGTCGGTCAGCGGGTCGACGCCGCCGCCGGACTTGGGGAACGCGATCACCTCGCGAATCGAGTCGACCCCGGCCAGCAACGCGGTGATGCGGTCCCAGCCGAAGGCCAGGCCACCGTGCGGCGGTGCGCCAAAGGCGAAGGCGTCCAACAGGAACCCGAACTTGTCCTGAGCCTCTGCATGGTCGATGCCCATCATCGCGAACACCCGCTCCTGGATGTCGCGCCGGTGGATACGGATCGAGCCGCCGCCGATCTCGTTGCCGTTGCAGACGATGTCGTAGGCATCGGACAGCGCGTTGCCGGGATCGGTGTCGAAGGTGTCCTCCGATTCGGGCTTCGGCGCGGTGAAGGCGTGGTGCACGGCCGTCCAGGCACCCGAGCCAACGGCCACGTCGCCCGAGGCGGTCGCCACGTCGGCAGGCTCGAACATCGGGAAGTCCACCACCCAGGTGAACGCCCATGCTGCCGGGTCGATCAGGTCCAGGCGCTTGGCGATCTCGATGCGGGTGGCGCCCAGCAGCGCGCGCGCCGTGCGGGCCGGGCCCGCCGCGAAGAACACGCAGTCACCGGGCTTGGCACCGACGTGGGCGGCCAGACCGTCGCGCTCGGCGTCGGTGAGGTTCTTGGCCACGGGACCGCCCAGCGTGCCGTCCTCGCCCACGAGTACATAGGCCAGGCCCTTGTGGCCGCGCTGCTTGGCGAACTCCTGCCAGCCGTCGAGGGTGCGACGCGGCTGTGACGCTCCGCCCTCCATCACGACCGCGCCCACATACGGAGCCTGGAACACCCGGAACGGGGTGTCCTTGAAGTACTCGGTGCACTCGATCAGTTCGACGCCGAACCGCAAGTCCGGCTTGTCGGAGCCGAACCGGCGCATCGCGTCGTCGTAGCTGATGCGCGGCAATGGCAGCGGCAGTTCGTAGCCAATGGTCGACCAGACCGCCCGCAGGACCTGCTCGGCGATCGCGATCACGTCGTCGGCGTCGACGAAGCTGAGCTCCATGTCCAGCTGGGTGAACTCCGGCTGGCGGTCGGCCCGGAAATCCTCGTCGCGGTAGCACCGCGCGATCTGGTAGTAGCGCTCCATACCCGCCACCATGAGCAGCTGCTTGAACAGCTGCGGGCTCTGCGGCAGCGCGTAGAACGAGCCGGGCTGCAACCGCGCGGGCACCAGGAAGTCGCGCGCGCCCTCCGGAGTGGAGCGGGTCAGGGTCGGGGTCTCGATCTCGACGAAGTCATGCTCGGCCAACAGGTTGCGAGCGGCGGCGTTCACCTTGGACCGCAAGCGGATTGCGTTACCCGGGCCCTCGCGGCGCAGATCCAGGTAGCGGTACTTGAGCCGGGCTTCCTCACCGGCGGTCTCGTCGAGCTGGAATGGCAGCGGGGCGCTCTCCCCCAGCACCGTCAGCGACGTCGCGTTGACCTCGATCTGTCCGGTGGCGATCTCCGGGTTCTCGTTGCCCTCGGGACGTACCTCGACGACGCCGGTGACGGCGATGCAGAACTCGGCGCGCAACCGGTGGGCGGCGGCGAGCACGTCGCCCTCGCGGAAGACCACCTGCGACACGCCCGATGCGTCACGCAGATCGATGAAGATGACGCCGCCGTGGTCACGGCGACGCGCCACCCACCCCGCCAGTGTCACCGTCTGACCGGCATCGGTGGCCCGCAACGAACCGGCGGCATGACTGCGCAGCACGAAAACTCCTGAGTGTTGAGTCGACAAAGACTGGTGGTGACGACTGACCAGTCTAGAGAGTGGCCTGCGGCGGTAACTTGGCGACATGACGTCCCCCATCGCAGTCATCGGACCGGGGGCCATCGGGTCCACTATCGCCGCCCTGCTGCATGCCGGCGGCCGGCCGGTCCTGCTGTGCGGCCGGACCCCGCGCGACGGCATCGAGGTCCGGCCCGACGAGGGTGCACCCATCCGGGTGCCGGGGCCGGTGCACACCGATCCCGACAGTGTGGAAGGCCCGCTCGACGTGGTCTTTCTTGCCGTCAAGGACACCCAGAACGCCCAGGCCGCCGCGTGGCTGGACCGGCTGTGCGACGAGAAGACCGTGGTGTGCGCGCTGCAGAACGGCGTCGAGCAGGTTGAGCGGGTCAGCACCGTCGGCCCGCACACCGACGAGGCCCATGTCGTGCCGGCGGCGGTGTGGATCTCCTCGGAGACGCAGCCCGGCGGCTGGGTGCGCCTGCGCAGCGAAGCCCGGCTGGTGCTGCCCGACACCCCGGCGGCGACGGTCGTGGCCGACGCACTGGACGGCACCGCGATCACCGCCGAACTGGACCCTGATTTTCGTAGCGCCGCCTGGCGCAAGCTGCTGGTCAATGCCGTGGTCGGGTTCATGGTGCTGGCCGACCGGCGGGCGGGCATGTTCCGCCGTGACGATGTGGCCGCGCTGGCGCGGCGCTATCTGGCCGAGTGCCTGGCGGTCGCCCGTGCGGACGGCGCCGGACTGGGTGACGAGGTGGTCGACGAGATCGTCTCCATGTTGGCCGCGGCGCCCGAGGATCTGACCACCTCGATGCTGACCGACCACCAGGCGGGCCGACCGCTGGAGTGGGATGTCCGCAACGGCGTCATCGTCCGCAAGGCGGCCGCACACGGGCTGCCCACACCGATCAGTGACGTGGTGGTCCCGCTGCTGGCGGCGGCCGGCGACGGGCCGGGCTGACCCGCCACTAGACACTTTCCCCTAGGGTGTCTACCCATGGCCCGGACCTACCAGTGCGAACGCGTCGAGTTGGATTTCATCGACCGTGCGCCGTTCCGCTTCGTCAGCACCGTCGACCTCGCCATCACGCCAGAGCAACTGTTCGAGGTGCTCAGCGACGCGAGCTCGTGGCCGCATTGGGCCACGGTGATCACCAATGTGGAATGGACCAGCCCAGAACCCCGCGGCGTCGGCACCACCCGCACCGTCACGATGCGCGGGCACATCACCGGGGATGAGGAGTTCCTGGCCTGGGAACCCTTCTCCCACATGGCTTTCCGGTTCAACACCAGCACCTCGAACGCGATATCGGCCTTCGCCGAGGACTACCGCGTCGTGGAGACCGGGGACGGCTGCCACCTGACCTGGGTGATGGCCATGAAGCCCAGCGGTCTGGCCGGCCGGCTCGGGATGACGCTGGGACAGCCCGTGATGGCCTGGTTGTTCCAGCGGTTCCTGCACAACCTCCGCCGGTATACCGACGAGCGCTACGGCAAGTAGGCCGCTACCCGAGCCCTTCCCACGCCTGGCGTCGCACCACGTCGGGATCGGCCACGGTCTCGTCACGCGTGGACCGGATCACCCGGGTCAACCGGCGGTCGGTGTCGTATTCCGGCCAGTCGGCGATCTCGGCCCGGGCGAAGTCCAGCCAGGTACGTTGCATTCGCCGACCGACCGACGGCTGTACCCGGCGACCCAACGGATGCAGCTTGCGTCCCAGATATGACCCGTAGCTGTGCTGGATGTGCACGATCTCGCTGCCGTGGGTGGCGCCGAGTCCCAGCACCTTGAGCGTCCAGGTGGTGTGGTCGAACCGGTATACGTGAGTCGGCGCGTGTGCACTGTAGGCATCGGCGAACGCCCAGGTCGGTGCACCGAACATGACGTCGGAGCCAAAGGCGATCAGCGCGCGGCGGCGCGGAAAATCGGGATAGGCGGCCAGCACCCGATCGCGGTCATCTCGACCGTGGCGCCGCAGATAGTCCTCGACCCCTGCCAGGGTGGTCGGCAGCATCGGCGGCTTACCCCAGGCGAACATCGACGCCTCGTGGCTGTTGGTGCCGATGATCAACGGCACCGCGGACACCGCGCCCGCACGCGCCGCCTCGGTCGGGTGCAACGGCAGCAGATCGACACCGTGGGTGAGCCCGTAGGCCAACGTCGGTGTCTGCTGGGCACTCTCGAGCTGCAGCTGCCCCGCGGCCCGGCGCAGTTGCCGCTGGGGCAGCACTTTGAGCTGCTCGGCCCCTACGCCGAGCAGTTGCATGAAACGGCGCGACTGACGGGCCCGGTCTTCCCGGTCGGCGATCAACGGCAACGCCGGACTCTGCGCAATCGCCCGGTCGAACAACCCGTCGGCCGCCGGACTGGCCAGCAGCGCCAACACCGATGTGGCACCGGCCGATTCACCGAACACCGTCACCTGCCGGGGATCGCCGCCGAATGCGGCGATATTGTCGCGCACCCATTGCAGCGCGGCGATCTGGTCCCGCAGACACAGGTTGTCGTCGAATCCCTCACCCAGATCGCCGAGTTCGAATCCCCCGAACACGCCGAGCCGATACGTGACGTTGACGACCACCACGTTGCCGTTCTCGGCCAGCCGCGAACCGTTGTACAGCTGCAGCTGGCCCGCACCGTAGACAAAGGCCCCGCCGGGTATCCACACCATCACCGGCAACGAGCCACCCGTGTCCGGGGACCAGACGGTGACGGTCAGGCAAGCCTCGTCACGCACCTTGGGGTCGTCTCGGCCTCCCCCGACGAACGAACGGCCTTGCGGCGGCAACGGGCCGTGCTCGACGGCGTCACGCACTCCGGTCCAGGGCATCACCGGACGCGGTGCCAGGAAACGCAGTGCGCCGATGGGCTGCTGGGCGTACTCGACACCTCGCCACACGCTGACCCCGCCTTCACGGGTACCGCGTAGCCGCCCCAGCGAGGTGTGGGCAATGGTCGAATGTTCCGCAACGACGGACACGTCTGAATCGTAGTGTGAAAAGCTTAACGGGCTGTTGAGCACGCACCTACCGGCGAATGCGATGGAGTGACGGGATGACCTTCAACGAGGGTATGCAGATCGACACGAGCACCACCTCAAGTTCCGGCGGTGGCCGCGGCCCCGGCCGTGGCATCGCGATCGGTGGAGGTCTCGGCGGTCTGTTGATCGTTGTGCTCGCGATGTTCCTGGGTGTCGACCCCGGCACCGTGATGCCGCAACAGCAGCAGCCGATAGACACCAGCGGCGCCGGGGGTGAGGGTTTCGACCTCAGCCAGTGCAAGACCGGCGCCGACGCCAACAGCAAGGTCGAATGCCGTGTGGTCGCCACCGGCAACTCCGTCGACGGCGTGTGGTCTCAGCTGCTCAAGGGATACACCCGTCCGCACGTCCGACTGTTCAAGGGGCAGGTCCAGACCGGGTGTGGTCCGGCCACCAGTGACGTCGGCCCGTTCTACTGCCCTGTCGACAAGACGGCGTACTTCGACACCGACTTCTTCCAGGTGCTCGTCGATCAGTTCGGTTCCAGCGGAGGGCCCCTCGCCCAGGAGTACGTCGTCGCCCACGAGTTCGGCCACCACGTGCAGGACCTGCTCGGCGTTCTCGGCCGGGCCCAGCGGGACCCCGAGGGCGCCACCGGTGCGGGTGTGCGCACCGAACTGCAGGCCGACTGCTACGCCGGCGTCTGGGCGCATTACGCGTCGATCACCCGCCAGGAGGGCACCGACGTGCCGTTCCTGCAACCACTGAGCGACAAGGACATCACCGACGCCCTGTCGGCGGCCTCCTCGGTGGGCGACGACCGCATCCAGAAGCAGGCCACCGGCCGGGTCAACCCCGAAGCGTGGACCCACGGCTCTTCCGAGCAGCGGCAGAAGTGGTTCACCATCGGCTACCAGACCGGTGATCCGAACAAGTGCGACACCTTCGCCGCGAACAACCTTGGCTAGGGCCGCCACAGCCGTCGACGCGGTAGCCGAGCGCTACCTCGAGACCTATGCGCGTCTTGACCCTTGCGCCGCAACGGAACTCGGCATCACCGGCCACGACGATCAGGTGACCGACTACTCCCCACAAGGCGTGGCCGCCCGCGCCGAAGCCGCCCGCGCCACCCTGCGGGAACTCGACGGGCTGAAGCCCGCCGATGATGTCGACGTGGTCACCGTGGCCGCGCTGCGCGAGCGCCTCGGCGCGGCGATCGACGTTCACGACGCCGGCCTGGACCTCGGCGAGCTCAACGTCATCGCCTCGCCGCTGCAAACCATGCGCGACGTATTCGACCTGATGGCCACCGACACCGAGGACGACTGGGCACTGATCGCCGCGAGATTGGCGAAGGTTCCCGAACGTGCCGCCGGCTACGCGGACGCCCTGCGTGCCGCGGCCCGCAGCAGTCACGGCCCGGCCCTTCGCCAGGTGACCCGAGGGGTGACCCAGGCCCGGCAGATCGCCCAGTTGTTCGCCGAGATGGTCACCGGCGCGGTACCCGAGAACCGGCGACTACAGGCACAGCTACGGCAGCGCACCGAAGCCGCGGCCGACGCCTACCGACGGTTGGGCGACGTGCTGCGGGAGGAGATCGCCCCGCGTGCGCGCCAGTCCGATGCATGCGGGCGCGATACCTACCGGCTGATGTCACGGCAGTTCCTGGGTACCGCCGTCGACCTCGACGAGGCCTACGAATGGGGCTTGGGCCTGCTCGACGCCGTTGTCGCCGAACAGGAATCGATCGCTCAGCAGCTCTACCCCGGGGCCACCGTGGCCGAGACGCTGCGCCGGCTGGACGACGAACCGCGCTACGTCATCACCGGTACCGATGCGTTGCAGGCCTGGATGCAGGACCTGTCCGACCGCGCGGTGGAGTCTCTGGCCGGCACCCACTTCGACATCGACGGGCCGCTTCGCACGCTGGAGTGCCGGATCGCGCCGACGCAGACCGGCGGCATCTATTACACGGGGCCGTCCGAGGACTGGTCTCGACCCGGACGCATGTGGTGGTCGGTTCCACCCGGCGTCGAGCGGTTCCACACCTGGCAGGAAACCACCACGGTGTTCCATGAAGGTGTTCCCGGCCATCATCTGCAGATCGGCCGCGCGGTGGCGCTCGCCGACCGGCTCAACAGGTGGCGCCGGCTGGGTTGCTGGGTGTCGGGCCACGGTGAGGGCTGGGCGTTGTACGCCGAGCGGCTGATGGCCGAGCTGGGCTGGCTCGACGATGCCGGCGACCGCATGGGAATGCTTGATGCCCAACGGTTCCGAGCGGCCCGAGTGGTGCTCGACATCGGCGTTCACTGCGGCCTCACTGCTCCCGACGGTGAAGTGTGGGATGCCGAGCGGGCCTGGAACTTCCTGACCTCGCATTCGGCCATGGCCGAGGAGAACCTGCGCTTCGAGCTCGACCGCTACCTCGGCTGGCCGGGCCAGGCTCCGTCGTACGCCATCGGGCAACGAATCTGGCACGAACTCCGCGACGAGGCCCTGCGCCGGGGATCATCGCTGCGGGAATTCCACAGCAACGCTCTCGATCTGGGCGGATTGCCGCTCGATGTCCTCCGATCGGCGTTGTCAGCCGGCTGACCGGCGGCAACACTGGGTGGTATGGAAGCCCTCGAACCCGACACCAAGGACTGGACCTGGGTGCTGTCTCGCGCCTGCACAGAGTGCGGGTTCGACCCTTCATCGGTCCGACACAGCGAGGTCGCCGGCATGATCCGCGACGATGCCGCACTGTGGGTACCCCGACTGCACGGCACCGGGGTCGCCGTGCGGGCCCGTCCGGACCGCTGGTCAATCCTGGAGTACGGCTGCCACATCCGCGACGTGCACCGGATCTTCGAGCACCGGGTGCAGTTGATGTTGACCGAGCACGATCCTCGGTTCCCGAACTGGGATCAGGACGCCACCGCCATCGCCGACGACTACGGGGCGCAGGATCCAGAGACTGTCGCGACCGAGTTGTACGAGGCGGCCGGGGTTGTCGCCGACACCTATGACCGGGTACCGGCCGACGCGTGGCCGCGCCGCGGGTTGCGCAGCAATGGCACCGAGTTCACCATCGCGACGATCGCGATCTACCACCTGCACGACATCGTCCACCACGCGTACGACGTCGCCGGGATGTGATGTGGTTCACAGTCGAAGGCTGTCACGGTTCGGCGCCCCTGCGGTGTCTGAGAGTGTGACGACCAACGGCACAGGGGGATCATCTGAACGCCACCGAAGTATTCGCCGGCTACCGCCCGCTGCTCTTCACGCTGGCCTACGAGATTCTGGGTAGCGCCTCAGACGCCGAGGATGTGGTGCAGGAAAGCTACCTTCGCTGGATCGCGGCTGGCGACGTGACGCATTTGCACGCATATCTCGTGCAGGTCGTGACACGGCAGGCCCTCAATGCACTGCGGGCCAGCAAGCGCCGACGCGAGGACTACGTCGGCAATTGGCTACCAGAGCCGATCCAGACCGAGTCCGACGTGGGCGAGGACGCCGTCCTCGCCGAGTCCGTATCCATGGCAATGCTGCTGGTCCTGGAGACACTCAGCCCCGACGAACGCGTGGTGTTCGTCTTGCACGAGGTGTTCGGCTACAGCTATCCCGAGATCGCGCCCGTGGTGGGCAAGTCCGATACCGCGGTGCGCCAAATCGCCCACCGCGCACGCGAACACGTGCAGGCCCGGCGACGACGCTTCACGCCGGACAAGCAGCTGGCACGAACCACTGTCACGCGGTTCCTGCGGGCCGCGCACACCGGTGACATCGATGGCCTTGTCGCGGTGATGGCCCCCGACATCGTGGCGCTGTCCGACGGCGGCGGAAAGGTATCGGCTGCCCGCCGTCCGGTCGTCGGGCCACGCCACGTCGCTCAATTCATGGCCGGGCTTGCCCAGGGCGCAATGGCCGAGTTCGACATCTCGTTCGGAAGTTACAACTCGATGCCCGCCGTGTCGTTCCTCCGGGACGGAGCGCTGGACTCGATCCTGCTCATCGAGCTGACCGACGGACTCATCACTGCGCTCTACGCCATGCGCAATCCCGACAAGCTCCGCGACACCGCCACCACCCGCAGCCTGACCAGACAGCAGGAGAACTGATGCAGACTGTCACCGTCGAACGATTCATCGGAGCACCGCAAGATGAGGTTTTCGAGTTCATGAGCAACGCAGCAAATTTCACGCGTTCTCCGTTGGTACTTCGACAGCGGCTGGCCGAACCCGGCCGGCAAGCCCCCTATGGACAAGGAGCGGTACGCATCCTGCTCTGGGCGATCGGCTGGTTCCGGGAACGCATCACCGGCTACGACGCGCCGCACTCCTTCGACTACTCGGTCGAACGCAGCTTCCCGCCCTCGGAGCACCGGCACGGACGGGTGAGCTTCACCGCGGTGGGTGACGGCACCCGCGTCGTGTGGACCACGACGTTCCGGGTGAAGTTCCCACTCATCGGTGGAACTCTGACCCGTTGGGTCGGCCGTCCGATGCTGACCAGGGTGTTCAACGACGTGCTGGACGCCGCCGCGACAGATCTGGCCAATCGCTGACCACATTGAACAGATTTCGTTAATCTGTACAAATGCGTGATACGGACCGAGCGGTGTCACCCGCACTGCTCGCCGCCACCGCTGCGACGCTCAGACTCTTGGGCCCAAGGCAATTCAGTCTCACCGCAGTCGCTGAACGTGCGGGTGTCTCCCGCGGTACCGTCCACAATGCGCTGGGTAGTCGCGACAACGCCATCAGAATCGGGCTCGACCATCTGGCCGGCGCGTTCATCGAGACCATTGCCGCCGAGGTGGACCGCCACGACACGCTCGCGGATCAGGTGGCCGCAGCCGCGGTCGTCATCTGCGCGCACCGGCAGCAATCGGATTCCGTGGCGCCGCGCGGCATCAACGAAAGCATCCTGGTGCTACTGCTGCGCAACACCGGTGACGATCTGATGCGCCGCTCGATCGAGCTGTGGAAGCCGGCCGTGCAGGCGGCCCGGGAACGCGGGGAGGTCGGTCCCGGCGTCGCCCCGGCACGGGCCGGCGAATGGATCGTGCGCCTGCTGCTGAGCTTCGAACTTCTCCCACCGATCGGCGTGAACCTCGACAGTCCACGTGCGGTCAAACGATTCGTGTCCGACCACATCGTCGTCGGCCTGACCGGAAGGCAGAAATGACCGAGCCAGATTACGAGGTGGCGATCATCGGCGCCGGACCCGGCGGCATCGCGACGGCACATATGTTGCGCCAGAAAGGAATTCACGACTTCGTCATCATCGAACGCGGCGACGACTTCGGCGGAACCTGGCGCGACAATCACTACCCCGGTCTCGCTGTCGACATCCCCACCCTGTGGTACCAGTTGTCGTTCGCTCCCAATCCGAACTGGAGCAGGTTCTTCGCACCCGGTCCGGAAATCCACCGCTACCTGCAGGACACGGCGGCCGGCCTCGGGCTCTACGAACACCTGCGGCCCAACTCCGAGGTGATCCGCCAGCAGTGGGACGACGAACACGGCCTGTGGCGACTGCAGATCCGCGGCGGGGAACCGGTGACGGCACGTTTTGTGGTCAGCTCGGTAGGCGGGTACGTCAACGCCAAGACCACCGTCGACATCGAGGGTGTCGACGACTTCACCGGGACGGTCCTGCGCCCCAACGCCTGGGACGACAGCTACGACACCAAGGGCAAGCGCATCGCCGTGATCGGCACCGGTTCCTCCGGCGTCCAGATCACCGCCGCCCTGTCCGCGGAAGCCGCCAATCTCGATGTCTACCAACGCACCCCCGCATGGGTGCTACCAAAAGTCGACTTCGACTTCTCTCCGTGGATGCGCCGACTGATGCGCTTGCCCGGCGTCGTTCCGGCGGTGAACACAGTCGGTCGGCTGGCGATGGACATCTTCATGGTGGCCCCCATCGTCCACGTCTTCTCCCGACTGCCGGACAACTGGCTACGCCGCCTGATGCCGCTCTACGACGGCTGGTCCCGGCTGCTGTACCGATTGCTGCTGCGCGCCGTCGTCGACGACGCGGCCACCCGACGAAAACTGGTGCCGCACTATGGCATCCTGGCCAAACGGCCGGTGATCTCCAGTGCATTCCTGCCGGCACTGAACAACCCCAGCACCAACCTGATCACCACGCCGATCGACCGGATCACCGCGACCGGGATCCGCACCACCGACGGTGTCGATCATCCGGCCGACCTGCTGGTGCTGGCCACCGGCTACGAACTGTGGATCGACCCCGAGACCTACCGGCCGGACACCATCGTGGGCCCATGCGGTTTCGACCTCGCCCAGTACTACCGCGCGCACGGTCTGCAGAGCTACGCCGGCACGGCCCACCCACGGCTGCCCAACCGCTGGGAGATCGTCGGCCCACTCGGCTTCGTCGGATTCGCCTGGCTGGACTATGTCGAGACAGTGGCCGCCCACGCCGTGCGCATCATCCACGAGACCCGCCACCGCGGTGCCCAGGTTGCCACCGTCAGTCAGGACGCGTTCAACCTGTGGAATGAGCGGATGCGACGCGACGGCCGAGTGGCACACCTGTACTACACCGCTACGTCGGGCCTGAACAGCTATTTCGTCAACTCCCAGTACGAGACTCCGTATTACCGTCCGCAGACGATCACCGGATCCCGACAGTTCGCCCGCCACTCCCCGCTGTCCGACTACCAATTCACCCATGTCCACGTCACCGCACTACCCGAGGAGCAACCCGCATGACTTCCGACGAGCGCTTGCGCGAGGAGCCGACGGCCAACGCCCCACTCGCCGGGCGGGTCGCCTATGTCACCGGTGCCGCGCGAGGCCAGGGCCGTTCACACTGCGTGCGACTGGCCCGAGCCGGGGCCGACATCGTCGCGCTCGACGCCTGCGCACCCGTCGCCGCCCAGAACGGTTACGCCGCAGCCACTCCGGAGGATCTCGCCGAGACCGTGGCCCTCGTCGAGGGCGAGGGGCGCAAGATCCTGGCCCGGGAGCTCGACGTGCGGGACGCCGAGGGCCAGAAGCGACTGGTGGCCGATGCGGTCGAACAATTCGGCCGGCTCGACATCGTCGTGGCCAACGCCGGTGTGCTCAATTGGGGCCGGCTGTGGGAGATTCCGGCACAGCAGTGGCAGGAGATCATCGATATCAACCTCACCGGGGTGTTCAACACGGTCCAGGCGGTCGTGCCGCCCATGATCGAAGCAGGCAACGGCGGTTCGATCATCGCGGTCAGCTCGGCGGCAGGCATCAAGGCGGTGCCCGGGTGCGGCCACTACTGCGCAAGCAAGTTCGGTGTCGTCGGGCTCACCAATTCACTGGCCGTCGAGCTGGGTGAGTTCGGAATCCGAGTGAACTCGATCCACCCGTACGGCACCGACACCCCGATGGGCAACGACCTGTCGATGTATCAGATGTTCGCCGACCATCCGACCTACATCCACAGCTTCTCCCCCGGTGCCCTGCCGACGGATTCACTCGCCCCGCCCGACAACATCTCGGACATCGTGCTGTGGCTTGCCAGCGATGCGTCGTCGTTGGTCACCGCCGCTCAGATCCCGGCAGACAAGGGGTATCTGAAGATCTGAGCGGCGGCGCCGGCCCTACAGCCGTGAGTGCTCGGAGATGTTGGTGTCGGTGGTACGCAGCGGACGGATCAGCGCGTCCTGGCTGAATGAGGCGATGAGTTCGCCTTCCTCGGTGTGCACCGCGCCGCGCACATAGGACATACCCGAGCCCACCTGGGTGCTCTCGTGGCTGTAGAGCAGCCACCCGTCCCACCGGACCGGCTCGTGGAAACTCACCGTGACCGTCATCGGCGCGGTCGAGACCGTTAGGTGGGCCTGCGCGGTACCGATGCCCTCATGCGCTCGCATCGTGGTCGAGATGCCCAGGTGCCCCGTGAAATATGCGATCAGCGCCTTGGCCAGGTCGTCTCGGGCCGGCACCGGATCGTAATGCAGCCAGGCGTACAGCTCGGGCGGGCCGACCTCGTCGGGGCTGTTGACGTCGACAACGTCGACCAGACGCAGTTCACGTCCGATCATCGGCATGTGCGAAACATTCGAGTCCGCCGGGCCTGCGACCTCGGGACGCGGCAGATGATGACGGATGACATCACCGGAGGGCACATCGGTGAACACCGTGGTGGTGATGCAGCGCTTGCCGTTCTGTGACGCCGCGATCACCGCGGTGGCCGTGGAGCGCCCTTCACTGATCACGTCGATGTCCAACTCAACCGGCGGGCCCACCATCACGGCCCGGGCGAACACCGCGTGTGCCGACCGCACCGACTTGCCCGGAAAGCGTTTCGCCGCCGCGACGATCGCGGCGCCCACGATCTGGGTGCCTTCGACCACCTGACGCTCGTCGACACCGGCGATGCCGGTCTGGACGGTGAACCGGTTCTCCCCCGCGGGTTCGGCATCGAACAGGTCCAGCAGCATCTGCAGTGTCCACTGGGTCGGTTCGGCCTCTTGGGGTGCCTCGGATTCTGCGGTCATGACTTCCTCTCTTTTCACGCGTTGATGACTGTCTCGGCGAATTCCGAAATGGTTTGGGGTGCGGCGAAATCGGCGAACCACACGTAGAAGCGTTCGACACCCTGAGCGGCCAGCTCGGCGAAATGGGCGGTTAGTTCAGCGGCGTCGCCGCACACCAAGCCGTCGCCGAGGTGCCCGAACAGCCGGGTGCTGCGTTCGGTCACTGCCGTGCGATCGGCGCCGCGGCCGACGAAGCCGACCATCTGTTGCAGGGAGGCTCGTGCCGATCCCACTGTCGGCAGGAGCGCGGGCAGCCGATCGAGCTGATGCGACGGAATGTTCCACCAGTCGGCGTGGGCCCGTACCAGTGCCATCATGCGCTTGCCGGTTCCGCCCAGCACCAACGGAATTGGATGGGACGGACGCGGGGCCTGCCCACGCTCACCGTCGCCCCAATACTGGTGCAGCAGGTCCAGATTCTCGCCGAGCCTGCGTACCCGTGCTGCGGCGTCACCGCTCTCGATGCCGAACCGCTCGAACTCCTGGGGCCAGGACCCGGATCCGAGACCGAGTTCGAAGCGCCCGCCACTGGCCTCTGACAGTGTGACGGCCTGCTTGGCCAACACCGACGGATGACGGAACCCATCGCACAACACCAGGTGGCCGATCCGCAGCCGTTCGGTGCGCGCCGCCACCCAGGTCGCGACAGTCATTGCCTCCCAGATGTTTTGGTGAGTTGCACCGGGAGCTTCCAGATGGTCGATGAAGGCAATACCGTCGAAGCCACTGGCCTCGGCCACCTGGGCACGTTCAACGACGTCGTCGACCCCGAGCCTTACCTGGGGTAGGAACAGAAACCACTCGCTCAATCGCAACCCGCCTATTGCTTCTACAGAAACGGTAACGTCATTCTCGCAAGTGCAGCATGACGGAGGTGATGGCGCAATGGCTAGGCCGGCCGGACGACCACCCGAAGGCGCGCGCGCCGAGGCCCAAGCAGACCGGGCTCGCAGGTTCATGAAATCGGCGTTGGCGATCCTGGGTGAAACCGGACGCACCGACTTCACGGTGCTGGAGGTGGTGGAACGTTCCAAAACCTCATTGCGGTCCTTCTACCAGCATTTTTCCACCAAGGATGAGCTGCTGCTGGCACTCATCGACAAGATCATGGCCGAGTCCACGCAGCGCTGGCGCAACGACACCGATGAGCTGGCCGGCCCCGACGCACTCCGCTCGTTGATCGAGCGGATCACCATCCCGGCATCGTCGAGCACCCAGGACAGCATCAACCGCGGCCTGACCTTCTACAACGACCATCTCGCCGAGTCGCTGCCGCGCGAATACGCGCGCGTGCTGGCACCACTGCACGAGCTCATCGGCGACATTCTGCGGCGCGGAATGGATTCGGGGGCATTCCGGTCCGACATCGACGTCCAGAGCACCGCCGCCCTGATCATGCAGTCAGTCCTCGGCGCGATGCGGCTGCGTTCGCTGGGGGTCGAACTCAACGGCGCGCCGATCGACGGGGAGCACATCTACGATTTCTGCGTGCGCGGCCTCCTGACCCCTCAGCACGCCGACTGACCAGCAGCTTTTCGATCAATTGAGCGATCGCCCGAATGGGCTCGTCGGCGCTGCCCGCCCCGTGGTAACGTCATTACCAGTTTCGGAAATCACACTCTTTCAGGAGGCGAACATGCCCTCACGCGAGCTTCCCTACCCGGTGTTCGACGCCGACAACCACTTCTACGAACCCAAGGAAGCGCTCACCAAATTCCTGCCGGAGCACCGCAAAGGTGTCATCGACTACATCGATGTACACGGCCGCACGAAGATCGTGGTGCGCAACCAGATCAGCGACTACATCCCGAACCCCACGTTCGAAGTGGTCGCCCGACCCGGCGCCCAGGAGGAGTATTTCCGGCACGGCAGCGGAGGCAAAAGCTACCGCGAGGTGATGGGCAAGCCGATGAAGGCGATCCCGGCCTTCCGCAATCCCGAAGCGCGCCTTGAGGTCCTGGACAGCCTGGGCCTCGACTACACAATCATGTTCCCGACCCTTGCCAGCCTGGTCGAAGAGCGCCTCAAGGACGATCCCGACCTGATCCTCGACATCATCCACGCACTGAACGAGTGGATGTATGAGACCTGGCAGTTCAACTACTCCGACCGCATCTTCTCCACCCCGGTCATCAACCTCGGCGTCGTCGACCGCGCCCTCGAAGAACTCGAGTGGTGCCTGGAACGCGGCGCCAAGACCGTGCTGGTCCGCCCGGCGCCGGTACCCGGTTACCGCGGTACCCGCTCGATGGGCCTTCCGGAGTTCGACCCGTTCTGGGACGCCTGCGTGAAAGCGGGCATCCCGGTGTGCATGCACGCTTCCGACAGCGGGTACGCGCAGTACCTCAACGACTGGGAACCGGCCGACGAGTTCCTCCCGTTCAAGCCGACATCGTTCCGGATGGTGGCGATGGGCAAGCGGCCGATCGAGGACACCATGGCCGCGCTGGTCTGCCATGGCGCACTGACCCGCAACCCGGACCTGCGAATCCTGTCGGTGGAGAACGGGGCCTCGTGGGTGCCGTACCTGTTCTACCAATTCAAAGACGTCTTCTCGAAGATGCCGCAGGAGTTCCCCGAGGATCCGATCGAGGCGTTCAAGCGCTGCGTGTACGTCGCCCCGTTCTGGGAGGACGACTTCAAGAAGATGGCCGACCTGTGCGGCATCGACCGCATCATCTTCGGATCCGACTGGCCGCACCCCGAGGGTCTGGCCGATCCGATCAACCTGGTCGATGATCTGGTGGCGCACGGCCTCGACGACGAGGGCGTCCGAAAGGTCATGGGCGGCAACCTGGTCGACCTGTTCAAGGTCGCGAACAAGAAGGTGTACCGACCCGATGTTCCCGAACTCGTACTGAACTGATCCAGTCCCCTCCACACCTACGAAGCTGGGCCGACTACATGACAGATGTGGCAAATCCCGAACAGATGCTGTTCACCTCCACCGCACAGGCCTTCCTGGAGAAGGAGGTGCCGCTGAGTCGCGTGCGGCAACTCCATGCCGAGGACATCGCCTTCGACGCCGGATGGTGGGGACGCGCAGCCGAATTGGGTTGGGCCAGCCTCCTGGTGCCCGAGGAGCTGGGCGGCGGGAGTCCGTCCGGAGACGGTGTGGCCGACCTGGCGCTGCTTGCCGAGCAGGCCGGCCACACCGTGGCCCCCGGCCCGCTGCATCCGGTCAGTATCGTGCTGGCCGGCCTCGTCGAATCACCGGACGGGCACGAGGAACTCATCGAATCACTGGTTGCCGGCGAAACCGTGGCATCGTGGGCGGCCTGCGAACCCAAACGGCCGTTCGGAGCCCTTCAGTCCGTCACCGGAGTCGGCACCACTGCCACCCGTATCGAAGCGGGCTACCGCATCGACGGCGTCAAGGACCGCGTCGAAGCCGGCGACCAGGCCGGCACCGTCCTCGTGGTTGCCGTCTGCGACGGCCGGCTCAGGCAGTTCGTCGTGCCGACCGACGCCACCGGCGTCACCGTCAGCCCCCAGAAATCGGTGGACCTGGTCAAGCGTTATGCCCGAGTGCAATTCGATGGTGTAGAGGTCGACGAGTCCGCCGTGGTGGGGACTGCCGAGGAGACCCCGGCCATCATCGAACGCCAGCGCCAGGTCGCCCTGGTGCTGCAGTGCGCCGAAATCGTCGGAATCCTCGACGCGGTACTCACGATGACCAATCAGTGGCTCAGCGACCGGCACAGCTTCGGCCGTCCACTCGCGTCGTATCAAGCTCTCAAACATCGCGCCGCCGACATGAAGATGTGGTTCGAAGCAGCGCGCGCCACCACCATCGGAGCCGTGGCGGCAGTAGCCGAACGCTCACAGGAAGCACCGAAACTCGTCAGCGTCGCGAAAGCCTATGTGGCCGAACGCGCTCCCGTGATGCTGCAGGACTGCGTGCAGTTGCACGGCGGCATCGGAGTGACCTGGGAGCACGACCTGCACCTGTACCTGCGGCGGGTCGCGCTCTACCGGGCGCTCTACGGATCACCCGAAGACCACCACCGCGCCGTGTACGCGTTGAGCCGCAAGACCCGCGCAGCCGAGGAGATCGGGGCATGACCGACACCGTGAGCACCGCAGCAACAACAGAGTCCGTCGAGCAGTTCGCGCTGCGCGCCCGGACCTGGCTGTCCGAGAACATGCCGCCCATCAATCCCGACAACCCGCCGTTCGCGGTACGGGCCGAAACCGAATCGTGGGAGCGGGCAAAGGAACTGCAGAAGCGCCTCTACGAAGGCGGCTTCGCCGGCATCTGCTTCCCGCGCGAGTACGGCGGCCTTGGCCTCGATTACGCGTACCAGAAGGCATTCAACGACGAATGCCGGAACTACGAGATGCCGCTGATCCTCAACACCCCGTCGTTCACCATCTGCGGCGCAACCATTCTCGACATGGGCAGCGAAGATCAGAAACGTGAGCGCATCTCGGCCGCGATCCGAGGCGATGAGGTCCTGTGCCAGTTGCTGTCCGAACCCAGTGGCGGATCGGATCTCGCCGGCGTGATCACCCGAGCCGAGCTCAAGGATGGCACCTGGATCATCAACGGCGCCAAGACCTGGAGCACCAGCGCATTTGCCGCCGACTACGGGTTGATGCTGGCCCGCACCGATTGGACGGTGCCCAAACACGAGGGCCTGACCATGTTCCTGGTGCCGCTCAACGCGCCGGGTATCACGATGCGCCGCATCACCGAAGTGAACGGCAACGAGGAATTCTGCGAGGAGTTCTTCGACAATCTCGAGCTGCCCGCAGACGCCGTGGTGGGCGACGTCAACGACGGCTGGACCGTCGCCTCGCGTCAGCTGCACCACGAGCGTCGGGCGGTCGGTGGCGGTTCCGAGTTCGCCAGTGGGACCGGGGCCGAGAACGCGAACGAGATGCCGCCGGACCACGTCGGGCTGGCCGAGGCCACCGGACAGGGCGACGACGCCCGGGTGCAGGACCTGGCCGGGCGCGCGCTGGTGCGCCGTATCGTCAAGAAGCAGCTCATCGATCACGTCGGCAAGGCGATCGGAAACGGTTCGCTGCCACCGAATGCGGGCACGCTGATCCGGCTGTTCCATGCCGAGACCACCGAACTCGAGGTGGACACCGCGCTGGCCATCGCCGGTACGGCCGGCGTCGTCGACGAGGGTTCTGAGGATGCCCCGGAGTTGGCCGGGCTGATGGAGATCGGAGTGCGCTACCTGTCCCGGCAGACCGGGTCACTGGGCGGCGGCAGTTCGGAGATGGCGCGCAACGTCATCGGCGAGCGGATCCTCGGCTTCCCCCGTGAGCTCGCCGCCGACCGCGGCGTGCCCTTCAACCAGGTCAAACGCAACAAGAGCTGACCTACCGGGCGAAGCATCAGAACAGCGTGGGCTGCATGACGGCCGGCTCCGCCACAATCGGCGGCGCCGGCGTCATCCGTGCCGGGCGGCCCAAACCATGCCGGGTCACCAGCGGCGCGACGCGCGCCCGCAGCATGTCCCGGTATTCCGGGGGCAGGTAGGCGCCGCGGCGATACAGCCGTTGGTATTCACCCACCAGGTCAGGCCGCGAGCGCCCCAGCCACTCCATGAACCAGCCGCGGGTCGAACCGCGCAGATGCAGACCGAATACCGTCACCCCACTCGCACCGGCCTTCGCGATCCGGCCGAGCAGCGCATCGAGATGCTCGACCGAATCGGTCAGGTACGGCAACACCGGGGCCACCATGACGTGACAGTCCAGGCCCGCCTCGCTGATCGCCGAGATCAGGCCGAGGCGCGCCTGCGGCGAAGGTGTTCCCGGTTCGACATCGCGGTGCAGCGCATCATCACCGACCGCCAATGACACCAACACACTGACCGGCACCCGGTTCGACGCGTCGGCGATCAGTCCGAGATCCCGGCGGAGCAGTGTGCCTTTGGTGAGGATGGAAAACGGGGTGCCGGAATCCGCCAGGGCCGCGATGATCCCGGGCATCAGCGCATATCTGCCCTCGGCGCGCTGATACGGATCGGTGTTGGTTCCGAGCGCGACCGTCGCCCGGCTCCACGACGGGCGACGCAATTCCCGGCGCAGCACTTCGACGACGTTGGTCTTGACCACCACCTGTGTGTCGAAGTCTGACCCGGAGTCCAGGTCGAGATACTCGTGGGTGGGGCGGGCGAAGCAGTAACGGCAGGCATGGCTGCAGCCGCGATAACCGTTGACGGTGAACTGGAACGGGAGCGCCGAAGCTGCCGGCACCTTGTTGAGGGCCGACTTGCACAGCACCTCGTGAAAGGTCATCCCCTCGAACTGCGGCGAACGGACGCTGCGCACGAAGCCGACCCGCTGCAGGCCTGGCAGCGCGCCGTCATCGACCCCGACCGCCTGACCGTCCCACCTCATACCTACATCGAATATTTGTTCGAACCTCGTGTCAAGGCGACGCGGCACACGAAACGGAACGGCCACACGGGGAAGCGCGATCGGCATTGCTGCCGTTGACGTCGAGTGCCCCTACTAACGATTGGTTCCTTCCCCCCAATGACATCCACTGCCCAACAACGACTCACCTTCGACCGGGCCGGCACCCCGCTGACCGTCGAGATCCGCCCCGGCCACGGCACCCCGGCGCTGATCGTCCCCGGCGTGATGGCCGACGCGGCGACTTGGCGCACCGTCGCGGCCGGAATCGACCTGCCCAGCCCTGTCGCCGTGCTCAACCGGCGCGGCCGCACGCCGAGCGGTCCGCTGGGCCCGGACTATTCGGTGGACGTGGAAGTCGCGGATCTGCGTCACCTGCTCGACGTGTTCGGTGCGGTCCATCTGGTGGGCTGGAGCTACGGCGCCCTCATCGCGCTGGAGGCCGCCGTGGGATCGGATCAGGTTCGGTCGATCACGGCATACGAACCCGTCAGCCGACCGTTCGCATCCGATGCGGTCGAGCCCATCCGAGCCGCCGTCGCCGCCGGTGACCTCGACCGCGCGGTAACGCTTGTCAACACCGACGTTTCCGGCTTCTCCGAGGATTACGTGGCCGGTCTGCGCCGCGGCCCGGTGTGGCCGGTTCTACGGCAGCTCGCACAACCGCTGGGCGAGGAACTCGCCGCGATCAACGGCTTCCAACCGTCGCTGCCGAACTACCGCGAGATCGCGCTCCCGGTGACCCTCATCCTGGGTGCACTCAACGAAGGGGTGGCGCCCTATGGCAGCGCGTTCGCACCTTTCGCCGCCGCACTACCTCAGGCGCGGCTGACCCGACTGCCCGGGCAGGGCCACCTCGCGCACGTCGAGGCGCCGGACGTACTGGCCGCTGCGATCACCGCTGCCATCCGGCACGCCGAGAGCAAGGAATAGCACTGGGACTGGGTGCGCCGATGCCGCGGTTTCGGGTACGGCATCGGCGCACCCAGTCCCAGTGCTAT
>NZ_LQPP01000014.1 GCF_002102345.1 Mycolicibacterium peregrinum | reverse complement strand
TCAGTGGGGGCGGTGCCACGCTCCTATCAAGTCACGCCGGTCGGTCCTTCCCACCTGATGTCGGCAGAATGCTCGAATGCCAACCCACAGAGGTGGCAGTGCGTGTCTGAGCCAAACACCAGGTGAAAAGAACCCAACCACCGCAACAGCGGCATCACCACATTCACACTGAGTGCGTGTCTGTCGGCCGCCACGCCGTAAAACGTCGGCAGTTTGCGCACGCTCGCGCCGACCCACATGGCGCAGAATCGCGGAATGGACATCGCGGATCGGCTGAAACTCGATGCGCCCGTGGTCCAGGCCGGCATGGGCGGCGGCATTGCCGGTGCTCCGCTGGCCGCCGCGGTATCAGCGGCCGGCGGACTGGGAACCTTGGGGCTGCTGCCGCCCAGGAAGCTCAGGGCGGCCATCGCAACGGTCCGCGACCACGCGCCTGGCCGTGCGGTCGCCGTCAATCTCTTGATGCCGTTCACCCGTCGTCCCCATATCGAGGTCTGTCTCGAAGCGAAGATCGACATCGCGGTGATGGCGTTTGCGATCGACCGGGCCTTGATCGAACGACTGACGGACCGGGGTGTTTTCGTCATGGTGATGGTCGGCACTGAACGGCAGGCCACGGAGGCGCTGGCCTACGGCGCCAACGGATTGATCGCACAGGGCCGTGAGGCGGGTGGACATCTGGTCGGCACGGTGGCGCAGGCCGATTTTGTGCCAAAGGCTTTGGCATTGGCCGGTTCCCGCCCGGTGTTCGCCGCGGGTGGCATCGCCACGGCGGACGACACGAGAGCGGCACTCGCCGCGGGCGCGACGGGTGTGGTGGCGGGCACGCGGTTCCTGCTCACCAACGAGTCCGGTGCACATCCGGTGTACCGGCAGCGGATCATCGATACCGACAGGACGCTGGAGACGACCGTGTTCGGCCTCGCCTGGCCGGAACGTCACCGAGTGATCCCGAACGCGGCAACGGATCGGTGGTGTCACCCGGACGGCACGGCCCGCCGGTTGCCGGCAGCCATCAACAAGTTCAGCGCGCCGCTGTCCCGAGTCCCCGACCGTGGTGACGGCGCGTTGCTCCGCCTGCAACGTCCGGCGCTGCCGTTCCTCACCCCAATCACGCTCACTGCCGACATGCCGGCGGCGTGGGTGGACTGCGCCGCGCTGTATGCCGGTGAGACCGCGCTGCGCTTGGACCGGATTACGTCGGCGGCTCAGGCAGTGGCCGACCTCGCGCCGTAGTGCGTGCACGCTCGCGAGAGCTCAGGCGCCGGCGCGCTCTGGATCGCGGTAGCTCTCGACCTGCGCCGCGATCACGTCGGGCGTCGGCAGCGGCTCGGCGCTGTCGAGGTACACACCGCCGGCGCGCAGCGTGTCGTCGACCAGCAGCCAGATCCACCGCACGAGATCGGCCACCAACCGGTCCTGGGCGGTTGAGCCGGGTTGGTCGAGCCACCGCCCGGTCGTGGATTCCACCAGTCCGACGATGGCGAACGCCAAAGGTTGAGGGTCGGTGGCCACGCCAAAGGCATTGAGGTACACCGTGAACAACGCATCAAGCTGAGTTCCGATGGTCTGCCGGATGTCGGCGATGGCGTCGGGTGCCGAGCCGTCGTCGCCCAGAGAGCACCGCGCCAGGTAGCGATAGAGGTTCCGGTGTTCGACGAGGAACCGGACGTGGGCGCCGACGCCGGCCTCGATGATCTGGGCCATCGATCCGTGGGGCGTCCACAGTGGGGCAAGTTCGGTGTTGAGCATCTCGGCTGCGCGCTGGGCGATCGCGCTCTGCAGATCGGCCGCGCCGGCGAAATGCCGGTAGAGCTTGGTGCGGGTCACCCCGACATGCGCGGCGATCTGCTCGGTCGAGGCCTGCGGACCGTGCTCGGCGATCGCCGACAGTGCGGCGTCGACGAACTCTGCCCGCCGCCGCTCCCGCTGGCCGGCCCATCGGCTCACGGAACCGCTGCCCTCAGTTGCCACAGACACACCCTAGCCAATCAAGTGGTACATGACGTACCATACCGTAGCTGGTACATGACGTACCACTAGATTTCGAAGGGAACGACGCAGATGGACGCGGTAATCGCACTTCGCAAAGCGGCAGGTCTGCCGGCAGTTGCCGAACCCCTGGCACCGGCGGAGGACTACGGCTTCTTCGGCCCGGGGTCGGTCACCTGGAAGGTGTGGAGCTACCCCACCTCGCTGCTGATCGGCTTCTCCCGCGCCGTCACCATCGAGCACCTCGATCCGTTCCTGGCGGCCGCCGTCGACGCCACCGGACAGGTCTATGCCCGCACCCGCCTGCGCTATGACCGGACCATGCAGTACTTCGCCCTGGTGGCCTTCGGCGACGCCAAATCCGTCCTCGACGCATCCGAGATCCTGGTGAAGATCCACTCCAAGGCCGTCGGCACCGAACCCATCACCAAGCGCCCGTTCGACGCCAACGATCCGCACTCACAGTTGTGGATCCACCTGACCGCATGGCACTCGATCCTCAAAAGCTACGAGATGTTCGGCCCCGGCAAGCTGTCGGCGGAAGAGGAGAGCCAGTACTGGGAGGAATGCGCACGGGCCGCGGAGTTCCAGACCATCAATCCCGACGACGTGCCCCGCACCCGCGAGGGCATCCGCGCGTACTTCGAGAGCTTCCGCCCGGACCTGGTCGGCTCCGAGGTGGCTCAGCGCATGATGGACTACCTGGTCGATCTGGGCTACCACATCCTGCCCGAGCGGATGCCGCGCTGGATGCGCAAGGCGCTCAACATCCCGATGCGCGGCGCCATCATCGCGACCATGCCGCAGTGGATGCGGCTGCTCGGCGGCATCCCCCAGCGCCGGATCGCCGATGTCGCGGCACGCGCCGTGGTGCGGCCCTTCCTGCGGATCATCGCCGCCAAGCCGCGACTCGAACTGGCAGTCCTGGATCTCACCACGCCGAACACCACGCCAATCGTGGGCCCCACCCTGGTCGGCATCCCGGCGAGGAACACGGTCACCTACACGCCCGCCGAGGCCCGGGCGAAGTGGGGCAGACAGACTCCGTTCGAGCAGTACAGTCAGATCATGGCCAAGCGGGAGATCGGGCAGGGTCCGACTCCCTACGCCCACAACCACCATGACGCACTGATGCAATTCGACAAGAGCGTGAGCTGATATGAACGAATCGCAGATCGACCAGGCCCTCGAGGATCTCGTCGAAGGCGAAAAGACCTGGGCTTCCCTGTCATTGGCGGCCCGCCGCGGGCTCCTCGACGAGGTGCGCGACCTCACCGTGCGCCACGCCACCGAGTGGGTCGACGCTGCCGTCGGGATCAAACAACTCGACCCGGCCTCACCCCTGGTCGGCGAGGAATGGATGTCCGGCCCGTATTCGCTGGTGGCCGGGCTGGCCGCACTGTCGGAGAGCCTGACCAAGCTGGAAGCAGGCCGCAGCCCGCTCGACGGCGCCGAGTTCGGCTACGCACCCGGCGGACGGACCACGGTAAAAGCTCTGCCGCTCAACACCTTCGATCAACTTCTGCTGTCCGGATTCAGTGCCGAGGTGTGGCTGCAGCCCGGAATCGAGAAGGCCGAGGCCATCCGGTCGGCCGGCCTGGCTCAACGCGACCCCAGCCACACCCACGGTGTGGGCGCGGTGCTGGGCGCGGGCAACATCTTCTCGATCGCGCCGCTGGACACCATCTACGAGTTGTACGCGAACAACCGGGTCGTGGCCCTCAAGCTCAACCCGATCACCGATCCGTTGCAATCCGTGCTGACCAAGGTGCTGGCACCGTTCATCGCCGTCGGTGCGGTGCGCATCCTGACCGGTGGAGCCGAGGTCGGCGCATATCTGGTGCGGCACAAGCTCGTTGACCACGTGCACATGACCGGTAGCGCCCTGACGTATGACGCCATCGTGTTCGGCACCGGCGAGGAGGGTGCCCGGCGCAAGGCAGCTGACGAACCCGTGCTGGACAAAGAGATGACCGCCGAACTCGGCGGGGTGTCCCCGACGATCGTGCTTCCCGGCTCCTGGAGCGCGGCCGACATCGAGTTCCAGGCCAATCACGTTGTCACGCAACGCCTGCACAACAACGGCTACAACTGCGTGGCCGCGCAGGTAGTGGTTCTGCCCAAGCGCTGGGCGCAGCGTGACGAGTTCATCGCCGCCATCCGCAAGGCCTTCAACGATGCGCCTGCCCGCCCGGCCTACTACCCGGGCTCAGATGTCAGGGTCGCCGGCGCGGACGCGTCGTATCCGGACGCACAGCACCTGGGCTCGAGGGGTGCCCGGGTCCTGGTGGTCGATCCCGCCGACCGCGAGGCGTTGCTGTGCACCGAGTATTTCGGTCCGGTTCTCGGGGTGATCGAGCTCGATGTGCCCGATGATCAGTTCGCCGAAGAAGCGGTACGCGTCGCCAACGACGAGTTCGTCGGCACGCTCGGGGTGAACATCATCGCCCACCCGGACTCCATCAAGGCCATGGGCGACAAGTTCGACCACCTCGTCGAGCAGTTGCGCTACGGCACCATCGCGATCAACGCGTGGACCGGCGTCGGCTATCTGACCGCGACGGCCACCTGGGGCGCGTTCCCCGGCCACAAGCGCAATGACATCCAGAGTGGAACCGGCGTGGTGCACAACGCTTTTCTGCTCGATCGTCCGGAGCGCACGGTGGTCCGCGGCCCGTTCCGTCCGGCGCCGCGTTCGGTGTTCCGCGGCGAGTGGTCGTTGTCCCCCAAGCCGCCGTGGTTCGTCAACAACCGCACCGCGGCGACGACGGGGCGGTTGTTGGTGGACTTCGCCGGGGCGCCCGGCTGGAGCAAGCTGCCGGCGATCTTCGCGTCGGCGCTGCGGGGTTAGATACGGGGCTATCTGGAGGCGACGGGCGCGGCCGGCGCCACTGCGGGCAGCAACCGCTGCGCGCAGTCGAGCAGCACCCGGTGCAGCTCCTCGTCGGAGACGTCGTTGAGGGCGGGATCGGTGGCACTGCCGTAGACACCCGCGGCGAGCACCGACATACAGATCCGGCCTGCGGCGTCGGGTTCGGGGCCCAACAGGATCAGGGTGAGCCGTTCGATCGTGTCCTGGAGTTCCGCCCGATCGTGCACCAGAGCGTCGATCACCGGGTCACCGTGGAACACCGCGGTGACCCGGCGGTGCCGCACGGCCATCTCGACCATGCCGCTGACGGCGGCCTCCCGCCGCGCCTCCGGAGTGGACATCGCCTCGGCGATGCGGACCAGCCGCACCATGTCGTCGAAGACGGGCTGGATGACCGCCAGCGCGATCTCGTCCTTGGAATGGAACTGGTAGTAGACGGCCGCCTTGCTGACGCCGAGGCGGTCGGCGATCATCTGCAGCGACGTACCTTTGACGCCGTGCTCTGCGAACAGGCTCAGCGCCGCCTCCAGCACCCGCTCGCGGGCAAAGCCACGCGGCGCAACAGCCTTCGCCACACCCGTCCCTTCGTCGCGCTGAGCGTACCGAACGCGTTCTAGATCACAGCGTCAATAGCCAAACTAACTTGATTGAAGTTAGCCGACTGTATAGGTTTCACTTTACATCCGGCAAGGAATCCTGCGGGGGAGGAGTGATGATGCCAACTACGTGCGCGTCATATCCGGCAGAACTCCTCGACGCCTTCCTGCTCGCCGCTACCGAAACCGGCATCCAACAGGTCGTGTTCCTCTCCTCCGATCTGGACCCGCGTCCTTATCAACTGCCCTGGCCTGCAGGCACCCACGTCTACGTCGTCGACCATCCCGCGATCCTCGACGTCAAGACCGCCGCCATGGCCGGCACCACCTCGACCACCGTCGTGCGAGGAGTCCCGGCCGATGTCAGCGGCGACTGGCCTGCCGCGCTGGTCCGAGCGGGATTCGACGCCGACCGGAGCGCCCTGTGGAGCGTGGAGGGCGTACTACCCTTCATTCCATCGGATGAACAGCGTCGACTCGTCGCCGACATCACCGCTCTGAGCGCGCCGGGCAGCCGGCTGATCTCAGAGGTGTCGGTCAGTCCGTTCCGGGACGATTCCGACGGGGACGTCACCGCGGACGTCGACGTAGAAAGATGTTGGCGGGAATCCGCCGACACCGAAATGATCACGAAGTGGCAATGGAGCTTCGCCGCTAGCCGGTACGTCACCGCGTACCTGACCTCCGAAAGGCCGACCAGCGAATATGAAGCTGTTGAGACGGTTCTGGATTCCGTTGATCATCATCGTGGTGGTGTTGGTAGGCGGATTCACGGTCATGCGGGTGCGCACGTTCTTCGGCGCAGGCGCCGGCTCCGGCATCGCCAGCGCCAAGGTCGATGACACCAAGCCGTTCGACCCCAAGGTCGTGGTCTACGAGATCTACGGCGTGCCCGGCGCGACGGCCGACGTGAACTACCTCGATCTCGACGCCCAACCCCAGCGCGTCGACGGGGTCACCCTGCCGTGGACGCTGCGTCTGGAGTCCACCGCGCCGTCGGTGTTCCCCAACATCGTCGCGCAGGGCGACGGCAACACGATCAGCTGCCGCATCACCGTCGATGACGAACTCAAGGACGAGAGAACCTCCAACGGCGTGAACGCCCAGACCTTCTGCTTGGTGAAATCTGCATGAGCAATTACGACACCCCTACCGACTCGATCCCGGTCAGCGGCCCACAGCACGCGCAGCCCGCCGGGCACGGCGGGATCGCCAAATGGATCCGGCGCCTGGCCATCCCGATCATCATCGGCTGGGTCGCCGTCATCGGTGTCCTCAATGTGATCGTTCCCCAGCTCGAAGAAGTGGGGAAGATGCGCTCGGTGTCGATGACGCCGGACGACGCACCATCGATGATCGCCATGAAGCGGGTCGGCGAGGTGTTCCAGGAGTTCAAGTCCAACAGCTCGGTGATGGTCGTCCTCGAAGGCGACAAGCCGCTGGGCGACGACGCACACAAGTACTACGACGAGATCGTCGCCAAGCTCGAAGCCGACAAGAAGCACATCGAGCACGTCCAGGATTTCTGGGGCGATCCACTGACCGCGTCGGGTGCCCAGAGCTCCGACGGTTTGTCGGCCTACGTGCAGGTCTACACCGCCGGTAACCAGGGCGAGGCGCTGGCCAACGAATCGGTGGAGGCCACCGAGAAGATCGTCCAGAGCGTCCAGGCGCCGGAGGGTGTCAAGGCGTATGTGACCGGCCCGGCAGCGATGTCGGCCGATCAGGAGATCGCCGGTAACCGCAGTCTCGAGATGATCACTGCCCTGACCTTCGTGGTCATCATCATCATGCTGCTGACGGTGTACCGGTCCGTCGTGACCGTGCTCCTCACCCTGGTCATGGTGGTGCTGTCGCTGTCGGCCGCCCGCGGTCTGGTGGCTTTTCTGGGCTACTACAACATCATCGGGCTCTCGACATTCGCCACCAACCTGTTGGTGATGCTGGCCATCGCTGCCTCCACGGACTACGCCATCTTCCTGATAGGCCGATATCAAGAGGCCAGAAGTGTCGGCGAAGACCGGGAACAGGCCTACTACACCATGTTCCACGGCACCGCCCACGTCATCCTGGGTTCGGGCCTGACCATCGCCGGCGCCACGTTCTGCCTGCATTTCACGCGCCTGCCCTACTTCCAGTCACTGGGTATCCCCCTGGCGATCGGCATGGTGATGGTGGTGCTCGTCGCACTGTCACTGGGCTCGGCGATCATCACGGTGGCCACCAGATTCGGTAAGACGCTGGAGCCCAAGCGGGCCATGCGCACCCGCGGGTGGCGCAAGATCGGTGCCGCGGTGGTGCGTTGGCCGGGACCGATCCTGATCGCCACCATCGCCATCTCGCTGATCGGCCTGCTCGCACTGCCGGGCTACAAGACCAACTACAACGACCGCAAGTACCTCCCGGCGGATCTGCCCGCCAACACCGGCTACGCCGCGGCCGACCGGCACTTCTCACAGGCCCGGATGAACCCCGAGCTGCTGCTCATCGAGAGCGATCACGATCTGCGCAACTCCGCGGACTTCCTGGTGATCGAGCGGATCGCCAAACGCATTGTCGGCGTACCCGGTGTCTCCCGGGTCCAGGCCATCACGCGCCCGCAGGGAACGCCGATCGAGCACACCTCGATCCCGTTCAACATCAGCATGCAGGGCACGACCCAGACGATGAATCAGAAGTACATGCAGGACCGGATGGCCGACATGCTCAAGCAGGCCGACGAAATGCAGGTCACCGTCGACACGATGACCAAGATGATCGCGCTCATGGAGCAGATGAAGACGGTCATGAACAGCATGGTCGGCAAGATGCACGGCATGGTCGACGACATCAAGGAATTGCGCGACCACATCTCGGATTTCGACGACTTCTTCCGTCCGATCCGCAACTACTTGTACTGGGAACCGCACTGCTACGACATCCCGATGTGCTGGTCGATCAGGTCAGTCTTCGACACCCTTGACGGAATCGACACCATGACAGCCGATTTCGAGCAGATCGTGCCGGACATGGACAAGATGAACGCGCTGATCCCGGTGATGATCGCGAACATGCAGCCGATGATCACCACGATGAAGACGATGAAGACGATGATGCTGACCATGCAGGCCACCCAGGGCGGCATGCAGGATCAGATGGCGGCCATGCAGGACAACTCCACCGCCATGGGCCAGGCCTTCGACGCCGCCAAGAACGACGACTCGTTCTATCTGCCGCCGGAGACCTTCGACAATCCGGACTTCAAGCGCGGCATGAAGATGTTCCTGTCCCCTGACGGGCATGCGGTGCGGTTCATCATCAGCCACGAGGGCGACCCGATGAGCCCCGAAGGCGTCGCGCACGTCGAACCGATCAAGCTGGCGGCCAAGGAGGCCATCAAGGGCACCCCGCTGGAGGGGTCCAAGATCTACCTCGGTGGCACTGCGGCCATGTTCAAGGACATGCAGGAAGGCGCCAACTACGACCTTCTGATCGCCGGAATCGCCTCGCTCTGCCTGATTTTCATCATCATGCTGATCCTGACCCGAAGCATGGTGGCCGCAGCGGTCATCGTCGGCACCGTGGTGCTGTCCCTGGGCGCCTCCTTCGGTCTGTCAGTGCTCATCTGGCAGCACCTGATCGGCCTGGAACTGCACTGGATGGTGCTGGCGATGTCGGTGATCATCCTGTTGGCCGTGGGTGCGGACTACAACCTGCTACTGGTCTCCCGATTCAAAGAGGAGATACACGCAGGCTTGAACACCGGCATCATCCGCGCCATGGGCGGCACCGGGTCGGTGGTCACCTCGGCAGGCCTGGTGTTCGCGTTCACCATGATGTCGATGGCAGTCAGCGAACTGGCCGTGATCGGCCAGGTGGGCACCACCATCGGTTTGGGTCTGCTGTTCGACACCCTGGTCATCCGCTCCTTCATGACGCCGTCGATCGCAGCCCTGATGGGCAAGTGGTTCTGGTGGCCACAGATGGTGCGTCAACGGCCCAAGCCCGAGCCGTGGCCGAAGCCGATCCAGCGTGAGCCTCAGGACTCGCTGGCTTAGCCCTGACCTTCAACCCCGCGAGCATTGCTCCTATGTCAAGCGGCGGCGGGTTGGGGGTCGTTGAGGCGTGCTTGTTCGTCGGTATGGAGTCG
>NZ_LQPP01000013.1 GCF_002102345.1 Mycolicibacterium peregrinum | reverse complement strand
TCCCGTCCACGTCCTTGCCATCCGTCACGTCCTGCGATCCTTCCGTTAGGACCTACACAGAACATCTGACACCCCCGATCTGCCGCGAGCATGGGATCGAGCATTTGTTGACCCAGCCCCGCTCACCGACCACGACCGGCAAGATCGAGCGGTTTCACCGCAGCTTGCGCGCTGAGTTCCTCAGCGCCGCAGCGCCTTTCCCCAATCTGAAAACCGCCCAGGCGGCGTTGGATGCATGGGTGGCCGAGTACAACACCGTCCGGCCGCATCAGTCATTGAAGATGGCCACCCCGGCCCAACGATTCACCACCGGTGATCGTGTCCGTCCAGCGGTCACGACACCGACGGTCCCTGACGATCGGGGCGGTCAGGACTGGGTGTCACGGACGGTCACCACCAACGGGGTGGTGTGCGTGTCCTGGCAGCAGGTCAGTGTCGGCCGGCACTACGCGGGGGCGCGCTGCGATGTGCACGTCGACGGTGGGCTGCTGCGGTTCTGGGTCGGCGACCAACTCGTCAAAACCGCTGCCCGCACCAGCACCGGTGCGGTACGAAACAAACGGGCCTTCCGCACCAGCGCACAGGCCTAAAACTGCAACACCAGAGTGTCAACGATCAACCGAAACAGATCCGTCAACCATCACCCGACTCCAAACAGGGGCACTCACGTTCTTGCAGTTCAGGCCCGGCTGGGGCCTGCCCTCAGTTTCCCACCAGTGGTCGCCCACTGGCCTGCCAGGCCTTCATCCCGCCCTTGAGTTCCACCACATCGGTATAGCCCAGCGATTTGAGCGTTTCGGCGGCCGTCGCGCTCATGGGGCCGGTTCGGCAGTAGACCGCGATCGGGGCCCCGCGATCGGCGGGCAGCTGATCAGCCCGCTCGGTGATCCGATCGAACGGAATCGACAGGTCTGTACCGGCGATGTCGCCTTCGAAAGGCACGTGGACGTTGATCGTCGTGCGGTCGGATTCGCCTATGGCAGTGGCGAATTCATCAGGGCCGACCAGTCGATGCTGTACAACGCTCGCCGCCGAGGCTCCCGTGGAGGTGGCGTGCGGCGCCTCGGCCGGTGAGCCACACGATGCCAACGACACCGAAGCGACGACTGCCAGTGCGCCGATGCACATCCTGGTGAGCATGCCGAAAGAATACCCCCAGGGGGTACTTGCGCTCCACTCTTCGGCGGTGCTACGTTCGCCGTGTCAGATACCCCCCAGGGGTATTCAACGAAAGGAGCGGGATCGATGACCACTGCATCGACGCAGGTCGATTGGCATTTGCGCGGAGAATGGTTCGACGTGTGCAGCTGCAAGTTGCCTTGCCCGTGCAGCTTCGCTCAGGAGCCCACGCACGGCGATTGCCTATTCACCTTGGTGTGGCACGTCCGCGAAGGGCATTACGGTGACACCGATTTGACGGGCCTCAGCGTCATCGCCCTCGGCGAGTTCGCCGGCAACATGTGGATCGGCGACCCGAACGCGACGATGAAGTTGATGTTCTACATCGACGAGAAGGGCGACGCCGCCCAGCGTGATGCGCTCGAACGGATCTTCACCGGCAAGGAAGGCGGTTGGCCGGCCGAGTTCGGAAGCCTGATCGAGGAGATGCGCGGCATCGAATACGCCCCGATCAGCTTCGAGGCGGCCGACGATCTTGCTTACTGGCGG
This sequence comes from Mycolicibacterium peregrinum, assembly GCF_002102345.1. Classification (GTDB taxonomy): domain Bacteria; phylum Actinomycetota; class Actinomycetes; order Mycobacteriales; family Mycobacteriaceae; genus Mycobacterium; species Mycobacterium peregrinum. The sequence continues at coordinate 343,610 of NZ_LQPP01000013.1, read as the reverse complement.
GCCGAGATTCCCGGCAAGGTCGACCTGAAAGTGGAGGCTCTGACCGGCCCGACGGCCGACCCGAACCGACGGGTGACCACCACCAACGCGCCGGGCGCCGAGGTCGGCCCGGGCCAGGTGGCGACCTGGGGTGTGGTCAAAGAAGACCACGCCGTGGGCTTCGACTGGTCGCACGAGCACACCGGCGCCTCGAGCAAGCACTTCCCGTTCGACTGGCGCCCCGGGTCTGACGATGCGGACGGGGGCGAGGCCAAGACGGAAGCGCAGGCCTCCTGCAGCTGCGGCTGCTGAGTCGCGCGCCGGCGCCGGAGCGGGAAGGCAACGACTCCCGCCCGGCGCCGGGTCACGGCGTATCGCGCTCTAGTTCAGCCCGTTGGACAGGACCATCGACTCGCCAGTGTGCAGCCGCCCGCGATCCGACACCAGGTACAACACGGCTTCGGCCACATCCTGCGGCTCGAGCAGACCGGGCCGGGGCCGCCCTTGGGCGAACATCTCCTCGACGTCATCGAGACCCGGGTTCTCCAGGTCGGGCCGGATCACCTTGTAGGTCGCGGGGTTGTGGATCATCGGCGTGTTCACTCCGGACGGAAGCACCGCGTTGACGGTGATGCCGTAGTCGGCCACCTCGTAGGCCACCGATTTCACCAGCGCCACCACCCCGGCCTTCGCCGCCGCGTAATGACCCGAGTTGGTCGCGCCGGTGCCCGCGACAATCGACGAGGTCGCGACGATGCGCCCGGCCCGGCGTTCGATCAGATGCGGCAGCACCGCCCGGAAGGTGTTGAACACCCCAGTCAGGTTGATGTCGATCATGGTCTGCCACCGCTGCGGCGACATGGTCGCGATCGGCTCACTACTGGCGATTCCGGCATTGGCGAGCACCACGTCGATACCGCCGAACCCGGTGACCGCGGCATCCACCACCGACTGCATTGCCGCCAGGTCTCGGACGTCGGCGGTCACCGCCAGGCAGCGCCGGCCCAGCGCCGACACCTCCTCCTCGGTCCGCTTCAGGTCGGCCGGGGTCGGCAGCGGATAGTCGACCGATTCGACCGGCGCAGCGATGTCGCACATTACGACATCGGCTCCCTCACGCGCCAGCGTGAGGGCATGCGCACGGCCCTGCCCGCGCGCTCCCCCGGTGATCAACGCCGTCTTGCCGTCCAGCGCTCCCATGCTCGCCCCTCCCGTTATTCGGCTTCTCGGATATCGACCCCCGGCACGGGCAAAATTCGTCGCCCCGGCCCGTCGCACCACCTGACACGCGTGTCACACGGACCAGCTGGCAACACTCCGAGTAGACGCCACGGAACCCTGTTTTCCTTGGCAAATGAATTCAACGCTCTGACCGGGAAGGCTTCAATGAGAGCAAATTGGCTGCACCGGGAGGTTCCAGGCGATTCCCAGGAACATGATGAGATGCACTAATGTTATGTACAGACGGGGGTCATGAGCTCGTACACAGCTAACAAACCCGGAGGCGAGAGAGATGCGTTCGAAACTGAAGAAGGTCGCGGCAATCGGGCTGGGCACACTGGCCGTTCCGGTTGGCGTGGCGATGGCGGCAGCCGCTCCGGCCTCGGCAGGCCCAGAGGTCTGCGCGACCGGTCCCTATGGCTACGTGCAGGCATGTGTCGAGGGTCCCGGCTGGGGCCGCTGGAACGGCTGGGACAACGGCTGGCACGGCCGCGGCCATGGACACGGGCACGGCGGCTGGGACGACTAAGTCGGCTTGACCACGGGTAACGCCGTGGCGGGAATCTGAACCTGGATTCCCGCCACGGCGTTTCTCGTTGAACACCCTTTAGTCGCTCTCTTAGTTGTAGTAGCGTCGCCGCCATGGAGGACGTGTGGATTCTCGGCGGGTACCAGAGCGATTTCGCCCGCAATCTCAGCCGCGAGCAGGTCGACTTCGCCGGACTCACCCTCGAAGTCGTCGACCACACACTGAACAGCGCCAGGATCGCGGCCGCCGACATCGGCGTCGTACACGTCGCAAACGCCTTCGGCGACCTGTTCGCCGGTCAGGCCCACCTCGGCGCCATGCCGGCCACCGTGCACCCCGACCTGTGGGAAACGCCAGCATCCCGCCACGAGGCCGCTTGCGCTTCGGGCAGCGTCGCAACGCTGGCGGCTATCGCCGACCTGCGCTCGGGCGCCTACGACAGCGCCCTGGTCATCGGGGTGGAGCTGGAGAAGACAGTGCCCGGCGACACCGCCGCCGCGCACCTCGGCGCCGCGGCATGGACGGGCCACGAAGCCGAGGACGCCCGGTTCGTCTGGCCGTCGATGTTCTCCGACGTGGCCGACGCCTACGACCGGCGCTACGGTCTGGACGCCGCACATCTGCGGGCCATCGCCGCGCTGAACTTCCGCAACGCCAAGGCCAACCCCCACGCCCAAACCCGCGACTGGACGGTGCCCGACCCGCTCGGGGACGACGACGCCACCAATCCGGTGGTGGCGGGACGACTGCGCCGGTTCGACTGCAGTCAGATGACCGACGGCGGAGCAGGACTGGTGCTGGTCAACGACGCCTACCTGCGCGCACACCCGAACGTCCGCCCCATCGCCCGCATCGAGGGCTGGGGCCACTGCACCGTCGGTCTGGGTCTGCAACAGAAACTCGACCGCAGTGCGGCAGATCCGTACCTGCTGCCCCATGTGCGCCAAGCGGTGCTGGACGCGTTCGGTCGCGCCGGGGTGACGCTCGACGACGTCGATGGGTTCGAGGTCCACGATTGCTTCACCCCTAGCGAATACCTGGCCATCGACCACATCGGACTGACCGGCCCCGGCGAATCCTGGAAGGCCATCGAGAACGGTGAGATCGAGATCGGCGGACGGCTGCCGATCAACCCCAGCGGCGGGCTGATCGGCGGCGGGCACCCGGTCGGCGCATCCGGGGTCCGGATGCTGCTCGACGCCGCCAAGCAGGTCAGCGCTGCCGCAGGGCCGTACCAGGTCGAGGGTGCAAAGACATTCGGCACCTTGAACTTCGGTGGCAGCACCGCCACCACCGTCAGCTTCGTCGTGGGAGGAGCCCAGCAATGAACACCGAGGTTGTGGCCAAATACCTGTCCACCCTGCCCGAGGACGACGACCACCCGTACCGCACCGGCGCGTGGCGGCCACAGACCACCGAATGGGATGCCGACGACCTGCGGGTGATCGACGGCGAGATCCCGACCGACCTCGACGGTGTCTACCTGCGCAACACCGAGAACCCACTGCATCCGGCGTTGCAGACCTACCACCCGTTCGACGGTGACGGCATGCTGCACATCGTCGGGTTCCGGGACGGAAAAGCGTTCTACCGCAACAGATTCATCCCCACCGACGGCCTGTTGGCCGAGATCGAGGCGGGCGGGCCGCTATGGCCGGGGATCGCCGAACCGATCGAACTGGCCAAACGCGACCACGGCTGGGGCGCGCGCACGCTGATGAAGGACGCCTCCAGCACAGACGTGACGGTGCACCGTGGCGTCGCGCTCACCAGCTTCTACCAGTGCGGCGACCTGTACCGCCTCGACCCGTACACCGGCGACGCCCTGGGCAAGGAGGACTGGGGCGGGGCGTTTCCCGCCGAATGGGGCGTCTCGGCGCACCCCAAGGCCGACGACGCCACCGGCGAACTGCTGTTCTTCAACTACGGCAAGCAGGCGCCGTACATGCACTACGGCGTGGTGGACGCCGACAACCGCCTGGTCCACTATGTCGACGTCGAACTGCCCGGGCCCCGTCTGCCCCACGACATGGCGTTCACCGAAAACTACGTGATTCTCAACGACTTTCCGTTGTTCTGGGACGCCAAGTTCCTCCAGAGCAACGTGCACCTACCCAAGCTGCACCGCGACCTGCCGTCGCGGTTCGCGATCCTGCCCCGGCGCGGCGCCGCCGGCGACGTCAAGTGGTTCGAAGCCGACACCACCTACGTCCTGCATTTCACCAACGCCTACGAAGACGGCGATGAGATCGTGCTCGACGGGTTCTTCCAGGGCCACGCGACGCCGGCCCTGGCGCTGGACAAGATGCAGACCCGCCTGCACCGCTGGCGCTTCAATCTGGTCACCGGCCAGACCCGCGAAGAGCAATTGTCCGACAGCATCACCGAATTCGGCATGATCAACCCCGGTCACGCCGGGCGCGACTACCGCTACGCTTACGCCGCCACCGGGAGACCGGGCTGGTTCCTGTTCGACGGGCTGGTCCGTCACGACCTGCACACCGGAGCCGAACAGCGCTACGCCTTCGAGGACGGCGTGTACGGCAGCGAGACCGCCATGGCGCCACGCGTGGGCAGCACCGGTGAGGACGACGGCTATCTGGTTACCATCACCACAGACATGAACGACGACGCCTCCTACTGCCTGGTGTTCGACGCCGCCCGCGTTCCTGACGGTCCGCTGTGCAAACTTGCTCTGCCGGAACGGGTTTCCAGTGGAACCCACTCCACCTGGGCGCCGGGTGACCAGCTGCGCCGATGGCTGGTGCGTGACTGACGCTCCGGCCGGCGGCACCAACGCCGTCGGGCAGATGCTCGCGCTGGTCGGCGACGAATGGACGCTGCTGGTGATGCAGCAGGCCCTGCTGGGCGCCACGCGTTACGGGGAGTTCCGGACCAGGCTGCCGATCTCCAACTCGGTGCTGACCCGCCGCCTGGGCTCCCTGACCGAAGACGGTCTGCTGCAACGTCACCGCTATCAGGAACGACCTCCGCGCGACGAATACCTGATCACCGCGCGTGGCCGGGCACTGTGGCCGGTGCTGCTGTCCATCTGGGAGTGGGAACGCCACTGGGTGCCCGAGCACCGCGAATCCCTGCCTGCCATGCGGCATCTGCGCTGCGGCGCCGATTTCACCCCGGTCCTGACGTGTGGCAGCTGCGATGCACCAACCACTTCCGGCGAAGTGACCGCTGTGTGGGGGCCGAGCGGCGGCTGGCATCGTTCACTGCCCGTGGTGACGACGCGGCGGCGCTCCGAGGACGATCGGCGCGATTCCCCGTCCGGCCAGTTCCCCGAGACCATGAGCGTGCTCGGCAACCGCTGGGCGTTTGCGATCCTGGTCGCCGCCTTCACCGGCACCACCCGATTCTCCGACTTTCAGCGGGTGCTGGCCGCCCCACCGGCGTCGCTCGCCGACCGCCTGCAGACGTTCCGGGCCAACGGGATTCTCACCACCACCGACGAGGACCGCCAATACCGGCTGACACCGAAAGGTGCCGCTTTCCTACCGGTCCTCGTCACAGCCCTGGCGTGGGCACAGCGATCGTTCCCGGCCGTCGAGGGCCCGGCGGTGCTCCTCACCCACACCGGCCACGGACATGCCTTCTCCCCGGTGTTGACGTGCGATCAGTGCGGTGAGCGGCTCACCGGCGCAGCGGTGTCCGCCGTCGAATCATGATGGCCAGCACCACCATCAGGGCGATCCCGGTGAGCGCAACGGCGACCCATACCGGCCCGAAGTTCCCCGCCGGGCCGGTCAGCGAGGCGGCGCCCAGTGCCGGGCCGCACGCGGCTCCGACATTCAGCGCTGCCGTCGCGTAGGAGCCGCCCATGGCCGGAGCCCCGGACGCCGCGTAGAGCAGCCGAGCAATCAGGGTGCTTCCCACCGCGAAGGCCGAGATTCCCTGTACCAGGACCAGAATCAGCAGCATCACCGGATGGGCGGCCGAGGCGGCAATCGCAATCCATCCGACAACCAACACCGGGCCACCCACGCCGATGACGAGCCCGGGACGACGGTCGGAAAACCGGCCGGCCACCGTGACCCCGATGAACGAACCGAACCCGAAAAGCACCAGCACCACCGGCACCCACAGCTGCGGCAATCCGGCAACGTCGGTCACGATCGGTGCCAGAAACGTGAAGGCGGCGAACGTGCCCGCATTGACCAGTGCGGCCAGGAGTACGGCCACGGCCAGCCTCGGCGATTTGAGTAGGGCGAGCTCACCACGTAGCGGTGGGTCACCAACCGCCGGTCCCGAATTCCCTTCAGAACGACCGGGAATCCCGTGCCAGATGCCGAGTGCGGCGGGCAGGCACAGCAGGGCGATCGTCCAGAACGCCGATCGCCAGCCCAGAAGTTCGCCCGGGACGGCGCCTCCCGGCACACCCGCAATGGTCGCCATTGTCGTCCCGCCGAGCAGGACCGACAGCGCGCGTCCCTTCTGGTCTGCCGCGACCAGTGCAGCGGCCGTGCTGAGCGCCACCGCCAAGAATCCGGCGTTGGCCAATGCGGCGACGACACGGGAGCCGAACAGGATCGTGAAGTTCGGCGTCAACGCGCCGACAACGTGGCAGAGCGCAAAGGCGACAACACATCCGAGCAGGCTGGTCCGGGCCGTCCACCGACGCGCCAGCACGGCCATGACCGGCGCACCGATGGCCATTCCGATGGCGAAGGCGGAGGTCAGTAAGCCGGCAGCGCCGACCGTGACGCCGAGACCGGCGGCGATATCCGGAACAAGCCCGGCGAGCATGAATTCCGAGGTGCCCATGGCGAAAACCGCCAGAGCAAGGAGATAGAGAGCAAAAGGCATCGAGGACTCCGAGGCAAGAGAACGAACAGGAGGCGTCTCGTCACCACGGCCAGCACCCGAGAAGTGCGGAAAACTGAGAGAGAGTCAGTGATTCAGGGGGCTGACGGCGTGACCGAAAGCCCCCATCTTGTGCGCTTCGGGGCTCGACATGCCGCCACCCTACTAAAAACCTGCGGCAGTAACGCAACCGATTTCAACTGACCCGGGCGGGACGACCTCCGATGACAAGGTTGCTACCGGTTCTGTCGAACCTGCGAGGCTCGGCGGCGACAGACGGTGGGGCGGTGTCGTCGTGCGCCTCTCGAACACTCGGCCGCACCCCCGGCCGAGTCCACGGAAACGCCACCAACGGTTCGCCTCGGCGCACGCCATCACGAGGGCTCTCGCGGCCGACAAACAACTCTGAAATGCACGGACCACGGAGAATCACCGTCCAAAAAGTTCTGGCACTCTCCTGGATCGAGTGCTAATATCGGCGCTGCACAGTGATTGGCTGCCTGCCAGGGTGGCGGGCTCTGAGATGACACGGGAGGTGGATTACTGTGCTTCGTTTCGATCCGTTCAGCGACCTTGATTCTTTGACCAGGAATTTGCTGGCAGGTGATTCCGGGTCAAGGCGTACACCGAGGTTCATGCCGATGGACCTCTGCAAGATCGGCGACCACTATGTCTTGACGGCCGACCTTCCCGGCGTCGATCCGGGCTCGGTGGACGTCAACGTCGACAACGGCACGCTGACAATCTCCGCGCATCGGACCGCGCGTTCCGACGAATCCGCGCAGTGGCTGGCCAATGAGCGGTTCTTCGGCAATTTCCGACGACAGCTGTCACTGGGCGACGGCATCGATACGTCGGCGATCTCCGCCACGTACGAAAACGGTGTCCTCACCGTGACGATCCCGATCGCCGAACGCGCAAAGCCCCGCAAGATCACAGTGGCTCACGGCGCCGATCGCCAGTCGATCGAAACCAACACTGTCGATGCGGATTAACTGATCCCGCCACGGCGGTCCAGCCTGAACTTCAGGCTGGACCGCGCCGCGGGCCATTCGACATCCAGGATCGAGTAGACGACGGTGTCGCGGCGGGAGCCGTCGGGTGACAGCTGGTGACTGCGCAGCACACCGTCCTGCTTGGCACCGAGGCGTTCGATCGCGGCACGGCTGGCGAAATTGAAGAAGTGGGTGCGGAATTCCACTGCCACACAATTCAACTCATCGAAGGCATGCCCGAGCATCAACAGCTTGGTCTCGGCGTTGATGCCGGTGCGCCGGGCTGCGGCGGTATACCAGGTATGCCCGATCTCCAGCCGCCGGTTCGGGCCGTCGACATGCAGGTAGCTGGAGGACCCCACCAACTCGCCGTCGAGGCTGCGCACCACGAAGGTCACGCCGTGATCGGCAGCGCGCAACTCGAACATGCGCTGCACCCACTCGGCGGCACCCCCGGGCTTCGGCGTCATCGTGTACCAGAGCGAACCCAGCTCACCGTCCGCCGCTGCAGCCTCGATCTCAGGGACATGCTCGGTCGTCAACGGCTCCAACGTCACCCACCGTTGCCCGGTCAACTCCACCGGCGTGACGAATTCACCCATCACTGCTTACCTAACGTCGACAGGAAAGACCACACCGAACACAAGCCTGCCAGCACCGCCATCGCACCGCCGACGTACAGCCCGTAGCCCGCGGCCACCGGGCCTTTGACGTTCAGGGTGTAGTACCACACCGTCAACGCCACCAGACCCAGCGAAATCAGCAGCCCCACAGCCGAAGCCCACCGCTGCGACAGGCCCCGCCCGGCCATCGCACCCGCCACGATCAATCCGGCACCCAACAGAACGATCAGCTGCCCGGCGCCGAAACCGCGCGGCAGCACGATGCTTCCCACGGCCCCGCCGATCGCATTGGCCCGGCCGCCACCGTTGGCGCTGGTGGTCAGCCACGGCAACCAGGCGACCACCACCAGGACCGCAGCACACAGGGCGACCAGCCACCCCGGGGCAACGCGCCACCCTGGACGCAGACGAACCATGACGACGAGACTATCGGTTGTGACCGAACTTCCCGACTGGGCCAGACGGCTCGACCTGGCCCCGCACCCCGAGGGCGGGTGGTACCGAGAAACGTGGCGTAGCGAACTGACTGTGAGCCAGTCTTCGCTGCCGCCGGGCTACACCGGGCCACGCAGCGCCGGCACCGCGATCCTGTTCCTGCTGATGCCCGGCCAACAGTCGGCCTGGCACACCGTCCGCAGCGCCGAACTGTGGTTCCACCATCGGGGCAGCCCGCTGATCCTGGAGATCGGCGAGGACCGGAACACGGCGGGCACGCTCCTGCTGGGCCCGGACATCGACGCCGGGCAGCACCCCCAACTGCTGGTGCCGCCCGGCCACTGGCAGCGCGCAAAGCCCCGCGACGACGAGCCCGCCCTGGTCAGTTGCGTGGTGGTGCCGGGCTTCGACTTCGCCGACTTCGCGCTCAGCCCTGCAGCGACGACAGATTGAAGCCGGCCCCGGTCGGATCGGCCACCGCGGCCAGCCGCCCATACGGGGTGTCCTCGGCCGCGCGCACCACCGAACCACCGTTGGCGATTACCAGCTCGATGGTCTTGTCCACGTCGTCGGATCCGAAGAACGTGGTCCACGCCGACGGCGCTCCTTCGGGGATGAACGCAGAACCGTCCATCACACCGACCAACTCCTCACCATCGAATGATGCCGTGCTGTAACGGAACTCATCGGTATCCGACACGACCTGGGTGGTCCAGCCGAACACCGTCCGGTAGAAGTCCAGCGCCTTGGCGTAGTCACTGGTGGTCAGCTGGTGATACACCGGTGCGCCGGCCTCGTTGAACAGGGCGAAGCCGTCATGGCCGGCAGGCTGCCAGATGCCGAAGAACCCGTTGGCCGTGTCGGTCATCATCGCCATCCGGCCCTTGGCCGGAATGTCCATCACGCCACCACAATTGCTCCCACCGGCGGCGATCGTCGCCGCCACCGTGGCATCGGCATCAGCGGTGTGCAGGTAGGTAGTCCAGGCATCGGGTGCGTTCCACTGCGGATCATTGCGCATCAGCCCGGCCACCACCTGGCCGTCGACCGCCGCCGTGACGTAACCGCCGTACTCGGGGCCGCCGGTTTCGAATGTCCAGCCGAACACCGCACCGTAGAACTGCTTGGCGCGATCAACGTCCGAGGTGGTCAGGTCGATCCAATTGGGGGCACCCAGCGGGGCGCTCTGACGGGTAACCACGATATTTCTCCTTCACGGAATGGACAGTCGCTAGATCTGACCACTGCCGCGCGGAAAACTCATCGCTGACTGCCGAACAGACGCAGACCTGCCCACTTCCGCGTGCAAAGGGACAGTTTTGCGTCTGTTCGCAGGAACTACCGGTAGCGCGCGGAGATTCTGGCGCGGTGCTCGGCAGGCGAGCCGTAGAGCGAACGGTTGAGCGCGGCGCGCTTGAGATAGACGTGCAATCCGCTCTCCCAGGTGTAGCCGATGCCGCCGTGCAACTGCATGGCCTTGCCGGCCACCTCGACAGCGGCCTCGGTCGTGTACGCCTTGGCCATGGAAACCGCGCGGGGATCGGGTGAGGCGATGGCGGCCCCGACAAGCTGTCTGGCCACCGAGATCTGCACCAGCATGTCGGCGCAGGCGTGCTTGACGGCCTGGAACGAGCCGATCGGACGGCCGAACTGTTGGCGAACGCCGGTGTAGGACACCGTGATATCGAGCATGGCCTGGGCGATACCGAGACTGTCGCAGGCCACCGCGAGCGCGGCCCGGTCGGTGAGCGCATCCAAGCCGGAGTCGGAATCACCGTCGAATTGCCAGACCGCGTCCTCGTCGACCTCGACTCCCTCGGCCGTCACGGTGGCGAGCCTGCGAGTCTCGTCGAGCACCGGTTGCTCGGTGACCGTGAGACCGGGTGACTCGGCGGCCACGTCGACAAGCACCGCAACGCCGTCGGCGTCACGGGCAGGCAGAAGCAGCTGCTGGGCTCCGGCGGCGTCCGGCACAAACGCGGCACCGCCATGGATGCGCCAGCCCAGCCTGGTAGTGGCCAATTCGAAGGGCGCCGGATCGCCTGCGCCGGGCAGCGCGATCGCGGTCCGGATACTTCCGGACACCACTGCCTTGAGCAGTGCGTCGCGCGATTCATTGGGGTGCAGCGCATTCAGGGCACCGATGGCCAGCACCGCACCACCCAGGTAACCGGTGGCCGCGGCGGCTCGGCCGAGCTCCTCGCAGATCACCGCGACCTCGGCGAACGTGGCGCCGGCACCACCGGCAACCTCCGGCGCATCCAGCCCGATCCAGCCTGCCGAGACCAGCAGCGGCCAGTCGATGGTGTCCTTGGCCAGCAGACCGGCTGCTACCGAACGCAGCTCGTCGTGGATCGCCGCAAAATCAGGAACTTCGCTCATCACACCGCACTCGGTTCTCGTGGCAGGCCCAGACCGCGCTCACCGATGATGGTGCGCTGGATCTCGCTGGCGCCGCCGGGGATGGTCCATTCCCACGATCCGATGAAATCGAGCATCCAGGATCCCGACTCCCACCCGCTGGAAGCCGGTTTGGTCAGCACGGTGTGGGCGGCCAGGCCACCGAGCTCCGCACCGAAACCCGTCATCCGCTGCAACAGTTCGCTGTAGTAGAGCTTGACGATCGAAGCGTCGGCCGGTCCGGCCTTGCCTGCCTCGGTGCGCTCCACCAGATCCCGGCACAGCCCCCGCAGGCCGGTCAGCTCGATCTCGAACTGCGCCAACCGGTCTGCCACCACCGGATCGTCTGTCGGCGCAGCCTCCAGCAGCCAGGTGAAACCCGCATTGCCCAGGCGTTCGGACAGTTCCAGCATGGTCATGCCACGTTCAGCACCGAGGGTGGCCTGGGCGACCTGCCAGCCCTTGTTCACCGGGCCGATCAGGTTGGCCGCGGGCACTGCCACGTCGTTGAGGAAGATCTCGCAGAAGTGCGAATCCCCCACCGCGTTTCGGGTCGGACGTACATCGATGCCGGGGGTGGTCATGTCCATCAGGAAATACGAGATGCCGTGCCGCTTGGGTGCGTCCGGATCGGTGCGGGCCAGCAACAGGCACCAGTCGGCGTGCATCGCGCCACTGGCCCACAGCTTCTGGCCGTTGACGATGAAGTTGTCGCCGTCAGCTCTGGCCGTGGTGCGTAACGCCGCGAGATCGGATCCGGCTTCCGGCTCGGAGAACCCCTGTACCCAGATCTCACCGTCGAGGATGGCGGGCAGGTGTCTCCTGCGCTGCGCGTCGGTGCCCGCGGCCAGCAGCGTGGAAGCAGCATGGTGGATCCCGACGAACGCCAGCACCAGGCGGGGCGCATCGTGGGCGGCCAGTTCCTGGTACAGCACGATCTGCTGAGGCACGGGCATGCCGCCGCCCCATTCGGCCGGCCAGTGCGGCACGGCATACCCGGCGGTGTGCAGCTCGGCGAACCACGACTTCTGGAAGGACACGAACTCGTCGTCACCGACGCCGGTCTGGTTCGGGCGCCAGTCTTTCGGGACGTGGTGTGCGCACCAGTCCTTTACGGTGGCGCGGAAATCGTCGAGGTCGGTCATGACGAGAACAACCCGGTGAGTCCGCGCCGGCCGAGCCGGGCGGTGAGGGTATCGCGGGTCTTGGACACCCCGAATGGCAAGCGGCGCAACGGCTGGCTGTAGCGAGACAGCCAGGACAGTACGGTCTCGTCGCAGAACCCGACAGCGCCGTGCAGTTGATGGCACACCCGGAACACCACCTCGGCCGCCTCGATCGTGGCCAGTCGCAGAGCCAGCGCATCGTTGATCGCCTCGTCTGCGGGGTGGATGCCCAGGCTCCACAGCGCGTGTTTGGCCAGCATGTCGACACCGCTGCGCTCCACTTCGGCGTCGGTCAGCTGGAACTGCACACTCTGGAAGGCCGACAGCGGCTGGCCGAACTGCTTGCGCAGACTGACATGCGCGATGGTCAGGTCGATGGCCCGGTCCAGCATGCCGAGCAGCGTCCACGACGGCAGCACCAGGGCCAGGGCGACATCTGCGATGCCCGCGTCGTCCAGCGCCGTCAGTTCCAGCGCGGTGGCGAACGACGGACCCGACACACCCGTCTTGGTCACCATGCTGCGCCGACCATCCAATGTGACAGTGACCCAACGGTTGTCCAGACCCTGCAGCGCCGCCTCGGGCGCGTCGGGATCGACGATGACCAGACCGTCGACGTCGAGGGTCGCCGGGCGCGAAAGCCGCTCGGCCACCGGATAGGGCAGCGCCCAATAGCCCGCACTGCGGCACAGGGCAGCCGCGGCCTCCAACGAGTCCGCATCGGTGCGCGGCTCCAACTCGAAGGCACCGAGGCTTTCCAGCACGGGGGTGATCAAGCCGGCGCGGGTACCAGGTTTGGCGTCGGCCTGAGCCAGCAGCTGATCGCCGCCGGCGGCTTCGAACGCCTTGAGAGCCTGGCGGCCATATTCTTTGGCGTCATCGCTGAGATCGAGAATCACCGCCGTCACGCCTTTCCGGCCAGCATGGTGCGCGACAGCAGGATGCGCTGCATCTCGATGCTGCCCGAGGACACCGTGGATGCCTGCGAGTACCGCCAGTGGTCCTCGACCTCGGCACGGAAGTATTCGATGCGGCTGTCCTCACCCCGCGGCAGCGCGGCCGCTATCTCCATGAGCACCTCGGCACTCTCCTGATCCAGCCTGGTGACCGCGATCCGATATGCCGCGGAGTCACCGGGATTCACCCGCCCGGTGGCCTGCATCGACACCACCCGGTAGGCCATCAAACGGGCCCGGCGGCAGTGCGTGAGCATCCGGGTCCACCGGCCCCGCAGCTCGGCGGGCAGTTGCTCCCAGGCGTCGCCGAGGACCTCGGGTGCGGTCTGCAGCAACCGCTCACAACGCGCGTAGCGGGCGATACCGACGCGCTCGAAGGACACCACGTCCTGCACGATCGACCAGCCCTGATCCACGGTGCCCAACACATCGTCTTCGGTGACCTTGAGGTCGTCGAAGAACACCTCGTTGAGATGGTGCGGGCCCATCATCGTGCGGATCGGACGCACCGTGATCCCCGGGGAATCCATCGGCACCAGGAAGATCGTCATGCCGTTTTGTTTCTTCTCACCCTTGGAGGTGCGAGCCAGCAGGAAGATCCACTGCGCCATGGTGGCGTACGAGGTCCAGATCTTCTGGCCGTTGACGCGCCAGCCGTCGTCCTCCCGGCGGGCGAAGGTGCGCAGCGAGGCCAGATCGGAGCCGGCCTCTGGCTCGGAAAAGCCCTGGCACCAGATCACTTCGCCGTTGGCGATCGGCGGGAGATGTCTGCGCTGCTGTTCTTCGGTGCCGTGCCGCATGATGATCGGTCCGACCCAGTTGACGCCCATGTACTGGGCTCCGCGTGGTTCGTGGTGCGCCCACATCTCCTCGCGCACCACGGTCTGCTCCCACACCGAGGCGTCGCCGCCGCCGAACTCCTTCGGCCACGACATGCACAGCAGGTGCTGCTGCGCCAGCGTCCGGCAGAACTGCTGGGCCACCGCAAGATCGGCGGGGTCGTCGGTGAACGCGCCGAGAAAGTCGGCGGGCACGTGGTCGGCGATCAGCTCCCGCAGCTCACCGCGCAGCGTGTCGGCCGCCTCACCAAAGTCGAAATCCACTCCTGGCCTTTCTATCGCGGACCGAGTTCAGCGAGCACCTCGGCGGTGTCCGCGCCCAGTTCCGGTGCATACCCGGCGACGTGTCCCGGGGTACGGGAGAACCACGTGGGCACACCGGGCATGCGCACCCGGCCGTGCGGGGTGTCGACGGTTTCGAACAGTCCGACCGCGTTGAGATGCTCGTTGTCGAAGAGCTCATCCGGCGTGAGCATCGGAGCCGCCGGAATCTCCAACTCCGCGAACAGGTCCAGCCACTCCGCGGTGGTGCGCTCCTTGAGAGTGCCTGCCAGCAGCCCGTACACCGTGTCGATCTGACGAGCGCGCTGCTCCAGAGTCGCGTATTCGTGGCTGTCCCAGGCCGGTTGAATCCGTTCGATGAACGCATTCCAATGCTTGTCGTTGTAGATCAGCGCCGCGATGTGACCGTCCTTGGTCTCATACGGCCTGCGATTCGGGGTGACCGCCCGGGGGTACACCGCAGGACCCAGCGGAGGGTCGAACATGGCGCCGTTGGCATGTTCGACCAGCATGAAGGAGGCCATGGTCTCGAACATGCTGACCTCCACCTCCTGGCCCTCGCCGGTGCGCTCCCGGTGGAACAGCGCCATCGTCGTCGCATACAGGGCGGTCAGCCCGGCCACCTTGTCGGCCATGATCGTGCCGACGTAGGACGCCTCACCGGTCAATTGCTGTTGCACCGCAGGCAATCCGCACTCGGCCTGGATGGTGTCGTCATAGGCGGGCCGGTCGGCATCCGGGCCGCGCCGGCCGTACCCGTAGCAGTTCGTATAGACGATGCCCGGGTTGATCGCGGCCACGTCGTCGTAACCGAAGCCGAGCTTGGTGATGGCCTTGGCCCGCATCGAGTGGATGAACACATCGGCGTCGGCGATCAGCGCCCGCAGGTCCGCCTTGCCCTGCTCCGACCGCAGATCCAGCACCACACTGCGCTTGCCACGGTTGACATTGACGAACACCCCGCTCATGCCGGGGGCCGGCCCCACCGAGATGTATCGGGTGTTGTCCCCCGCCGGCGTCTCGACCTTGATCACGTCGGCACCCATGTCGGCCATGATCTGCGTGCAGTACGGCCCCATCACCATGGCGGTGAGGTCGACGACCCGAACCCCTTTCAACGGACCGGTTCTCATGATCGGGCTCCCTCTGCTGCGCGTCCGAAGCTGTAGCGAATGTGGTCGGCGTGCCCGTCGGGAACGACCGGGAAGATCACCGGTTCGCTCGCGTCGCGGATGTGGTCCATCTGCTCACCGACCTCTTCCACAGTCCACGACGGCTGGTACACCCCCGGCGATTCGGCGACGACGGCGCGGGCGATCCGCCCGGCGATCGCGACGAAGAATTCGCCGGTAACCGAACAGGATTCGTGCGCCAGCCAGCCCACGGCCGGGGCCACAAGGTCGGCACCCATCGGCGGGTACGCCGAGGTGTCCAGGCCCTCGGCCATTCGGGTCACCGCGCCCGGAACGATCGCATTGCACAACACACCCTCGGCGGCACCTTCCAGTGCCACTACATTGCAGAGCCCGAGGATCCCAGCCTTGGCCGCAGCGTAGTTGGCCACCTGATGGTTGCCGTACAGCCCGCCGATCGACGAGGTCAGCACCACGCGGCCATACCCGGCCTGGGACATGAGCGGAAAAACCGGGCGCACAACGTGGAACGCGCCGCGCAGGTGCACGTCGAGCACGGCGTCAAAATCGTCGTAGCTCATCTCTTTGAGCGACGCGCGGCGCACCGTGCCGGCGTTGTGGATCAGGATGTCGATGCGGCCGAAGCGCTCGACGGCCGCATCGATGATGGCCTGACCGCCTTCAGCGGTGGCCACCGAATCGGTGACGGCAATGGCTTCTCCACCGGCCGAGACGATTTCGTCGGCCACCTGCTGCGCCGGTGCGGTGTCGGCGCCATCCCCGGTGAGGCTGCCACCAGGATCGTTGACGACGACCTTCGCGCCTTTCGAAGCCAAGAGCAGGGCATATTCGCGGCCCAGCCCCCGGCCGGCGCCGGTGATGACGGCGACGCGATCGTCGAATCTCAGAGTGCTCAAGCGAAGGGCTCCTCGCCCTCGAGCTTGGTCCGCTGCAGCAGCCGGCCCGATGTCGGATCATACGGTGTGGCCCGGTGCATGGTTCCGGTGTTGTCCCAGATCACCAGGTCACCGACGGTCCATTTGTGCCGGTAGGTGAAGTCAGGCTGGGTGGCCCAATCCCGCAGCCGCACCAGCAGTTCGGCGCTCTTGCGGAAGTCGATCGGGCCGTCGGCGTCGACGATGTGCCGGGCGGTGGCGCCCAGTACCAACGACTTGCGACCGGACTGATGGGTCCACACCAACGGCAGCTCCCGGTCACCGATCGCCATCATGCGGCGCAAGGCTTTTGCCGTGGGTTCCGGGTCGTAATAGAACAGCGTGTTCCACGCCGAATGCATCACCCGCATGCCCTCGATGTCGGCCTTGTCCTCGTCGGACAGGTCGTCGTAGGCGGCGTAGGTGTTGCAGAACTCGGTGTCGCCTTCCTCCGGGTTGCCGAGCGCCACGCTCTGCAGCAGCGACGCCAGGATCGGCACTTCGTTCATGGTGCCGTCGATGTGCCAGTAGAGGGAGCCCTTCAGGTAGTCGGCCCGCTTGTTCACCTCGGTGTCCAGGGAGACTTTGTAGAGCTTCTCGCCTTGGTGCTCGGGAGCGAACGTGCCGAGAGTCTCGGTGAACGCGATCTGCTCGTCGTCGCTGAACCCGATCTGCGGGAACACCAGCACCCCGCGCTGCTCGAGCAATTCCCGGATCCGGCCGGCATGCTCACCGGACAGCAGCGTGGTCTTGTCGGCGCTGATCTCGGTTCCGATGCGGGGCTTGATGTCCCGGGTCTGCAGGGCCGTGGACGTGGTCATGAGGTGAGCTCTAATCCCTCGAGGTCACCCTTGTCCCGCCAGTCGGCGATCAGCTCATCGAAGGCGTAGAACCCCGGCGAGTAGAAATCACCCAGGAAGGCACCGTTACGTTCCGCACCACCGCGGCCCTCGTTGTTGTAGTAGCCGGGCGTGCAGGAAAGTTCGAACGCCGAGTTGTCGATCGCCAGTTCGCGGACCGTCGAGACCCACGTGTCCTGGCCCTCCTGGCTGGGCTCGACCGTGGTGGCGCCCCGGTTCTGCGCCTCGGCGATGATGTAGGCGATGTGCCTGGCCTGCTGTTCGAACATCGCCGTGGTGTTGGCCGACACACCGCCCTGGATGAAGCCCATGAAGAACTGATTGGGGAATCCGCGGCTGGTCATCCCGTGCAGGGTCTTGTAGTCGTTCTGCCAGTAGTCGAACAACGACAGACCGTCACGCCCCACGATGCTCTCGATCGCGAACCGGCGGCTGATCTCGGTGGAGATCTCGAAACCGCTCGCGAAAATGACGCAGTCGACCTCGTATTCGACGCCGTCGGCAACGATTCCCTTCTCGGTCAGGCGTTCCACACCCTTGGACGCCGAGACATCGACGAGTTTCACGTTGGGGCGGTTGAAGGTGGCCAGGTACTGCTCGCTCGACGTCGGCCGCTTGCACATGAAGCGGTAATACGGCTTCAGTGCCTCAGCCGTGGCGGGGTCCTGCACGATCTCGCCGACGAGCCGACGCAGGCGCTCCATGATCTTGAAGTCTTCTTCTTCGCGGAACGCCATGATCTGCTCGATAGTCACTTCGGCGGGGTTCTCACTCGCCGCGATCCGAGCGGTCAGGTTGCGCCCGAGCTCGGTCCAGAAGTCGCACACCAGGTCTGGTTCGCCGAACACCACACCGACGAACGGCGACCAGTTGTGGAAGTTGCGCTTGCGCTCCTCCTGCCAGCCCGGCTGCAGGGACGCCGCCCAGGCCGGATCGGTGGCCGGGTTGGAACGCGCGTCAACCGACGACGGGGTCCGCTGGAAGACGAACAACTCCTGGGCATCACGGCCGAGGTGCGGCACCAACTGGATACCGGTCGCGCCGGTGCCGACGAGGGCCACGCGTTTGTCGGCGAGCTTGTGCAGGCCGCCGTCGGCGTCGCCGCCGGTGTAGTCGTAATCCCAGCGTGCAGAATGGAATACGTGTCCCTTGAAGTCCTTGATGCCGGGGATGCCCGGGAGCTTCGGCCGGTTGTAGGAGCCCTGCGCCATCACCACGAAACGGGCACGGATGTCGTCTCCCCGGTCGGTGCTGATCTGCCAGCGCTGCGTCGCATCGTCCCAGCGCATGTCGCGCACCTGGGTGGAGAACAGGGCACCGTCGTACAGGCCGAAGTGCTTGCCGATGTTGCGGCAGTGCTGGAAGATCTCGGCGCCGTCTGCGAATTTCTTGCTCGGCATGAAGTCGAGTTCTTCGAGCAGCGGGATGTAGCAGTAGGCGTCGTTGTCGCACTGGATTCCCGGGAAGCGGTTCCAGTACCAGACGCCACCGAAGTCGCCGGCCATCTCGATGACACGGATACCCTCGACGCCCGCCTTCTTCAGGTACGCCCCGGCCAGCAGGCCCGCAAAACCACCGCCGAGGATGACGACGTCGGCGTCCTCGACGATCGGATCCCGTTCGGTCACTGTCGTATACGGGTCGACCTCGTAGAACTCGGCGAACTCGCCTTCCAGTTCCAGGTACTGGTCGGCACCTTCAGGCCGCAGCCGCTTGGCCCGCTCGGCGGCGTACTTCTCCCGGATCGCGTCGATGTCGATGTCGGTGGGAACGTCGGTGGGACCACACGGCTCGATCATGCGTTGGCCTTCTCCGGCAGCGCGGCGGCGTGCAGTGGGGCAGGCATATCGTGCACCGCGGGCAGCACCTCGGCCGCGAACAGCTTGGTCGACTCCATCGCCTTCTCGTACGGCATGGTGCCGAACTGCGGAACGATGGTGACCTCGCAGAACGAGCAGGCCTCCTGAGCGGCCTTGAGCTTCTCGAACACCGTCTCGGGGGTGCCGATCAGCAGGTTGGACGCGTGGTATCCGGGCGGGCCGCCCTTCTTCTGGTTGCCCACCTCGGAGGCCAGGACGGCTGTCGCGCTGGCCTCACGGGCGGCGTAGGCCTCATAACCCTTGACGCCCTTGAAGTTCGACGCGTCGGCAAAACCGTAGTGCACGTTGACATCCCGGTTGGCGGTCCAGATCCACTCTTCCGTTTGTGCAACCTCGTCTTCGGAGCCCACGCAGTACATGAACATCACGTTCTTCGGCTGGCAGGGCCCCAGGCCCTCCTCGGCACGGAAAGTGTTGACCTTGCGCACTTCTTCGCCGGCGTCGGTGATCGGCTTGTTGCCGACGAACAGCGGGACCATGCCGCGCCGGGACAGGATCTCCAGGGACTCGGCCGTCGAGGACGAGCTGTAGATGCGGTCGAACAGGTCGGTGCTGATCGGCTCGGGCCGCAACGACATCTCTGGGAAGGAAAAGATCTTGCCCTCGTAGGAGAACCGCTCGCCGGAGAACGCCAGCTTGAGGATGTCCAGCGTCTCGTTGAAGCGGTCGCGGCTCTCCTCACGCGGCACACCGACCGCGGCGAACTCCCCCTTCGACACCCCTCTGCCCAGACCGATCGTGGTGTAGCGACCGTTGGAGACGATGTCGAGGTAGGCGATCTGGGTGGCCAACCGGATCGGGTTCCACCACGGCACGACCGCCACGAACGTGCCCAGGCTGACCCGCTCGGTGCGTCCGGCGAAGTAGGTCAGGGCCTGAATGGGGTTTGGCGTCATGCCATATGGCGTGCCGTGATGTTCGGGAAACCAGATCCCGTCGAAACCGAGCGGCTCGGCGAGATCGCCCAGGGCCAGCGCGGCCTGCACGCACTTGTAGTCCGGCGTGGCCGGCGGGGTGCTGAAGTCACCGGCGAGCACGCGCTCCCAGTCGTGGGAGTTCTGCGCCCCGGTACCCAAATTTACTTTCATTGCGTCTCCTTACTCGGCGATTTGGGTGCGTCTGGTAACGCTGAGCGTTACTGGATGCACCGAAATCACTGGATGTCTTGGGGTTCTCCGGTGCCCATGTACTTGGAAAGTTGGTAGTGCAGGTTGACCGTGCTGCGTTCGCGGTAGGGATTCGGCAGAGTTCCCGGGAAACCTGCCGACTTCATCCCCTGTTGCACCGCCGCCATGTTCGAGAAATCCTGCGGTAGCACCGACAGCCAGTTCGGTGAGTCCTTCGGGGTGTAGGCCCATTCGGTCTGCGGCTCTTCCCCTTTGGGGTACAGCTCGAAGACTGCGACCTCGAAGATGCACTTGTCCGGGTTGTAGCTCGGATCGGGGCGCGCGCTGTAGCACAGCGCGCTGGTCAGACCCTGGCCTACTTGGAAGTTCGGGAAGATCTGCCATGCCGTGCCGCTCTGCCCCAGGATGTCCGGCGGGATGGTCGGCCAGATCACGCCACGTGCCTCGTCATCGCGGCGAGCCGAGGCCAGCCAGTGCTGCAGCACCTCGTCGGCGGGGGTGCCCTCGGGCAGTTCGTCGACCAGTCGTTTGGCGGCGTTCACCAGGGTCTGCGTCGTCGTCGCGTTGGTCTCTTCCATCGTGTAGACCTGCATCTCGGCGGTGGAGATGCGCGGATCGCCGGTGCCCAGGCGGATTTTGGACTTGGTCTCGTCCATACCTTTGGGCGCGTCGTAGCCGATATTGCTGTGCTTGCCCTGCGCCTTCGCCCAACCCTTGAACTCGCCGAACTGGTTGAACTCCGGGTGCGTGGTGAACACGTGATAGGTCTCGTTGAAGGCCTCCATCGCGACCTTCCAGTTGCAGTCGAAGTACAACCACTTGCGCCACTTGTAGCGCATGTTCTCCAGGCCGAACGGGTCGAGGATCTTCGCCGCCGGGTACAGGTAGTCGATCAACGGCTCACAGTGCGGGTCCATGTTGATGAACAGCCATCCGCCCCAGGTGTCCACCTGCACAGGCGCCAGGTGCGTGTTACGCGAAGTGAGCTTGCCCTGCCAGTCGTCCTGTTCGCGAATGTGGGCGCAGGCTCCGTCGAGACCGTAGGTCCAGCCGTGGAATCCGCAGACGAAGGACTTCCGGGCCCGACCGGTGGCGTTCTTGGCCCCCTCCGGGTTGTCGATCAGCTTGCGGCCGCGGTGCATGCAGACGTTGTGATGCGCGGCAAAGGTATTCGTGCCTGTGCGCACCACGATGATCGAGTCGTCGAGGATGTCGTACGTGAGGTAACTACCGACCTCGGGAATCTCCTCGACCCGGCCTACCTGCTGCCACACCTTTCGCCACAGTCGATCCCGTTCAGCGCGTGCGTAATCCGGCGAGATATAGGCCTCGACCGGGATGGTCGTCGGCGCAGACAGGTCCTCGGCGATGACTCCGGTCGAGTCGTCCGGTGCCGCGTCGACCTCCATCGCGGCGTCGAGATCGGATTCGGTGTGGGCCATTAGATCCTCCTGATGGCTTCGCGGAAGGATTCGTCTTTGAGGAACAGTGACGTGTTGTCGCCGCCGAGATGGGTCCAGCGCAGGTTGAGTCCACCGTCGACCAGGATGGTCTGGCCGGTGATGTAGCTCGAAAGATCCGAGAGCAGGAACAGGATGACCCCGGCCTGTTCCTCGGGAGTACCGCGCCGGCCCATCGCGATCGCCCGCTGGTCTCGCTCGGGGTCGGCGTCGACATAGGTTGCCGAGGCGGCGGTTTCGGTGACCCCGGGCGCGACGGCGTTGACCCGGATGCCTTCGGCGGCAAGCTCTGCGGCCATGGTTCGGGTGGCCGCCACGATCGCAGCCTTCGCCGTGCCGTAGGCGACGTGATACGGCGCCGTGTTCATCCCGCTGATCGAGGACACCGACACGATCGAGCCCGGGCTGCCCTGGGCCCGGATTTCTGCGGCCACAGCCTGGCTCATGAAGAACATGGTTTCGAGGTTCGCGGTGAACAATTCGCGCCAGTCGGCCCGCGACACCCGAGTGGCCGGCATCCAGGTGGACGGGGCCGCACCGCCGGCGACATTGACCAACCCGTACAGCGTCCCGTCAGCGGACCGCGCCGCGTCGAGCACGGTGGCGATGCCCTCGTCCGTCGACGCGTCAGCCGCCACCGTCACCACGTTCAGACCCTTGTCCGCGAGCGGCGCGACGTGGGTGTCGAGGTTGTCCTGTGACCGGCTCACCGCGACGACCGTGGCCCCGGCCTCCGCCGCCATCCGCGTGACGGTGGTGCCGATGCCGCCACCACCGGCGCCCGACACCACCACGACCCGGCCGTCCAGGCTCAGGGAACTGTCCATTCGCAACCCTTATCGGCTTAATTGTCCGGACAACATATTGCGATCTTCATATTGGAGAACACTATTCCCCAGCACTTATGCACCGTCAAGGGCGGATCTGAGCACTAGTTCGGCTATTGTCTGGACTACAAGGAGTTGCTAACGTCCGAGGTCATGAGCGCGCCTTTGGTATCTGATGCGAGATATGCCGCAAACCCGACAGCCGCCGGGAGCTGGGCGTTGGAGCAGGTCACCGCCCCGAGCCGGTTGTTCGGCGCGAACGGCCTGCGCACGGGCCCGGACGGCCGCATCTACGTCGCCCAGGTGACCGGCAGCCAGATCAGCGCCCTCGACCTGGCCACCGGGCGCCTGGAAACCGTGAGCGCCAAGGGCGGCGACATCATCGCCCCCGACGACGTGGCATTCGACGCCGACGGCAACCTCTATGCCACCGAGGTGATGGATGGCCGGGTCAGCGTGCGCACGGCCGACGGCACCACGCGCGTGTTGCGTGACGACGTCCCCTCGGCCAACGGCATCACCTTCCATCAGGGGCGGCTGTTCGTGGGCGAGTGCCGCGAAGGCGGCCGGCTCATGGAGTTCGACCTCGCCGGCGGCGCCCCGCGGATCCTGCTGGAGGACGTGCCCTCCCCCAACGCCATGGAGGTCGGCCCCGACGGGCTGCTGTACTTCCCGGTGATGGGCGCCAACGAGATCTGGCGCATTGACCCCAACGGCGGCGAGCCCCAGGTGGTGGCCGGCGGGCTCGGGGTACCGGACTCGGTCAAGTTCGACGCCGACGGCCACATCGTCTCCACCCAGGTGGCCAGCGGACAGGTACTACGCATCGATCCCCGCAGCGGCGAACAGACGCTGCTGGCCCAATTGAATCCCGGTCTGGACAACTGCACCTTTGTCGACGGTCGGTTGTTCGTCTCCAACTTCACCGGTGAGATCACCGAGATCTTGTCCAGCGGCGGCGCTCAGGCCCTGCTACCGGGCGGGTTGAACTGGCCGCTGGATCTGACCGTCGGGGCCGACGGCGGGTTGTACGTGGCCGACGGCACCTACTTCTACCGGGTCGGTCCCGACGGGGATCTGCAGACGGTCGCGATGCTGTTCTCACCGGGCTACCCGGGCTTCCTTCGTGGGGTGATCGCCTCGGGCCCTGGTGAATTCATCGTCACCACCGCCGCCGACACCGTGGCTCGGTTCCGCCCAGCAGGGGCCGAGGACCAGGTCAGCCAGGTTCTCGCCAGTGGCATCGACCAACCCTATGGTGTGGTGTTGGCGCCGGACGGGTCCGTGCTGGTGGTCGAACAGGGCGCCGGCCGGTTGCTCTCCGTGCGCGACGGCTCCGTGACTGTGTTGGCTTCGGGGCTGGACACCCCGGTCGGTGTGGTGATCGGACCGGACGGGGCACCGTTGGTTTCGGTGGCCGGTGCCATCATTCGTGTCGATGGCCCGGGTGGCAGCGGGGGCTCCACTGTTCTCGTCGACGGATTGCACACGCCGCACGGCATTCTCGTGCAGGACGGCGCTCTCTACATCGTCGATTCCGGCAGCAAAGAGGTTGTCGAATATGACCTGGACAATGCTGCCCGCACCGTCATCGCCGCGGGACTACCGGTCGGCCCGCCACCCGGGGTGACCCCCAAACCGCTCAAAGGCATGCCCCCGTTCTCCGGTCCGCAGGGCCCGTTCGCCGGGATCACCGCGGGACCCGATGGGACCCTGTACATCTCGGGCGACGGCGACGGCAGCGTGCTGGCGCTGCGCAGGGCCTGACCACGATGACCGTCACGCCGGCCGACCACCGTTACCTGCAGGTGGCGCGCACGCTGCGCAAGGAGATCGTCGACGGGGTGTACCCGGTGGGCTCACAGTTGCCCACCGAACATGAACTCTGCGAGCGCTTCGAAGTCAGCCGCTACACCGTGCGCGAAGCGCTGCGGCGGCTACGTGACGACAACCTGGTCACCTCACGGCCCCGGGCCGGAACCACCGTGGCGCCGCGCGCCGCGGCGAATACCTATGCACAGGACGTGGTCTCGATCAACGACCTGCTGGCATTCGCGACCGGCGCGCAGTTCACCATCGAGTCCAATGCGATGGTCACGATCGACGGCGAGCTGGCCCAGCGCACCGGCCTCCCGCTCGGCGAACAGTGGCTGGCGGTGCGCGGCTACCGGCAAGCCGACAGCGATGCGGCACCGGTATGCCGCACCGAGTACTACATCAACCGAAGCTTCGCCGCCGTCGGTCGCCTGCTGCAACGGCACTCCGGACCGATCTTCCCGCTGATCGAGGACCTGTTCGGGGTCAGCATCGTCGAGGTGCACCAAGAGATCTCGGCGATCGTCACCTCGCCGGAACTCGCCGCGGGCCTCAAGGTCGCCGCCGGCACCGCGGCCCTGCAGATGCAGCGGACATACACCACCTCCGACGGAGAGATCGCCCAGGTCACGGTCAACACCCACCCGTCGGACCGCTTCCGGCACGCCATGACCATGCGCCGGGTCAAGGGCTGAGGCGCGGTGCGAACTCCCGTGCGATGGGACGAGTACCACGCGGCCGATGCCTACGACCGCGGACTGTGGGTGTCCACCACCCTGGCCGACACTCTGGCCGATGCGGCGCGTGACAACCCCGACCGAGTGCTGCTGGTCGACGGGGAAACCAGGCTGACCGCCCACGAATTACACCGCCGGGCACAGGCTCTGGCGCTGCAGCTGGCGGCGTGGATGCCGACCGGCAGCGTGGTGTCGTTCATGCTGCCCAACTGGCATGAGGCCGCGACCATCTACCTGGGCGCGACGCTGGCCGGCATGGTGGTGAACCCGATCCTGCCATCACTGCGGGACCGCGAACTACGCTTCATCCTCGACGACGCGCAGAGCCGGGCGATCTTCATCCCCGCCCAGTTCGGCAAACACGACTACGCGGCAATGCTGACCCGGGTGTGCAGCCAGATGGACACCCCACCGGAAGTGGTGGTGTTACGCGGCGATCCGGGGCCGCACCGGACCTTCGACACACTGCCGACCGTGCCGGATCGCGAGCTTCCCGCGCTCGACCCCGATGACATCCGCATGATCATGTACACCTCGGGGACCACAGGTCGACCCAAAGGCGTACTCCACAGCCATAACTCGATCAACGCGCTGATCATGCAGCTGCGCAGGCACTGGATGATCGACCCAGGTGACACCTTCCTGGTGCCCTCCCCCATCGCGCACATCGGCGGCTCCATCTACGCCTTCGAATGCCCGCTGCTACTCGGCAGCATCGCCGTACTGATGCACCGCTGGAACGCCGACGACGGTGTGGCACTGATGACCGAACACCGGTGCACCCACATGGCCGGGGCCACACCATTTCTGGAACAACTACTGGGAGCCGCCGAACGGGCCGGCACCCGGCTGCCCGATCTCAAGGTGTTCATCTGCGGTGGCGCCGCGGTACCGCCGTCACTGATCCGGCGGGCCTCTGAGTATTTCGAACGGGCCGTGGTCAGCCGGGTCTACGGCTCGACCGAGGTCCCGGTCACCACCGTCGGCTCGCTGACTCCCGGGAGCGTCGAGCACGCCGCCGAGACCGACGGCCGCCCGGGGATCGCCGAGGTCCGGCTCGTCTCCGGCGAGATCAGGGCCCGCGGTCCCCAGATGCTGAGGGGCTATCTGCACTCCGAGGACGAGATCGAATCCTTCGACGAGAACGGCTTTTTCCGTACCGGGGACCTCGGCCGCTGGGTGGACGGCGACTACCTGCAGGTGACCGGACGGGCCAAAGACCTCATCATCCGCAACGGCGAGAACATCTCCCCCAAAGAGGTCGAGGACATCCTGGTCGGTGAACTCGGCATCACCGAGGCAGCCGTCGTCGGCCTACCCGATGAACGCACCGGCGAACGTGCCTGCGCGGTACTGGTGACCGCCGACGGTCAACGCCCCGACGTGGCCGATGTGGGCCGGGTGCTGACCGAACACGGGCTGGCCCGGTTCAAAACACCCGAGCGCGTCGAGATCTGGGATGAACTACCGAAGAACGATGCGGGCAAAGTGTTGAAGCATCGAATCCGAGCGACGCTGAAGGGGCACGACTAATGCAGGTTGCGATCGTCACCGGAGCCAGCAGTGGCATCGGATTCGGCTGTGCCACCACGCTCGCCGAGGCGGGCATGGCAGTGCTCGGCACCGGGCGTGACGAGGAACGGCTGGCCGAACTCGAACGGGTCGCCCCGGATCGGATCGCGACACTGGCCGTCGACCTGACTGCCGACGACGCCCCCCAACGAATCATCGAGGCCGCACTGTCCCGCTGGGGCCGCATCGACTTTCTGATCAACAACGCCGGAGTCGGCAGCCCCAAGCCCCTGCACGAGACCGACGACGAAACTCTGGACCACTTCCTGGGCATCATGCTGCGCGCACCATTCCGGCTGGCCCGCGACGTCATCCCGCACCTGGAACCCGGTTCGGCCATCATCAACATCACGTCCACCTTTGCCGTCGTCGGCGGACTGCGCGGCGGGGCGTATTCGGCGGCCAAGGGCGGACTGACGGCGCTGACCACGCACATCGCCTGCCAGTACGGGGCCCAGGGCATCCGCTGCAATGCGGTGGCCCCGGGGGTGACGGTGACGCCGATGGTCGAACAACGCCTCAACGATCCCGGCTTCCGCAAGATGCAGACCGAGATGACACCGCACACCCGACTCGGCCGGGTCGAGGACATCGCGTCCACCGTCGCATTCCTGTGCTCCGACGGCGGCAGCTTCATCAATGGCCAGACCA
This sequence comes from Mycolicibacterium peregrinum, assembly GCF_002102345.1. Taxonomy (GTDB): domain Bacteria; phylum Actinomycetota; class Actinomycetes; order Mycobacteriales; family Mycobacteriaceae; genus Mycobacterium; species Mycobacterium peregrinum. The sequence continues at coordinate 316,373 of NZ_LQPP01000013.1, read as the reverse complement.
TTGTCGTCGACGGTGGCTGGAGCTCGACGAAGTATCTTTCCGATTTCGCGCTGAACGCCAAGTGGGTTGCGGAGTGAACACTTTCGCGGTCCTCGATCAGGCCGCCGACCGGTTCGGCGACCACGGCGCGGTGTTCCTGGGGGAACGTCAAGTCCACACCTGGGCACAGTTGCGCGACCGGGTACTGCGACTGGCCACCACACTGAAGGCCCTCGGTGATCGCGGCACCCGCATCGCCGTCGCCAGCGAGAACCGGCCCGAGATCGTCGAGCTGATGTTCGCGATCTGGGCAGCCGATTGCGTGTTCGTGCCGATCAACTACAAGCTGCATCCTCGTGAGATGGCCGACATCCTCGACGATTCCGGTGCAGCGCAGGTGTTCGCGTCGGCCAAGATCGCCGACGGGCTGGCATCGGTGACCGAGGTGCCCGTCGAAACCATCGGTGACCAGACCTATTCGACCCGGTTCGATGCCGGCCCAGCGGCCCCGCCGTCGACCGATCCCGCCGCCCTGGCCTGGCTGTTCTACACCAGCGGCACGACCGGAAAGTCCAAGGGCGCCATGCTGTCCCATCGCAACCTGATGGCGATGACACTGGCGCACCTGGCCGATTTCGACGATCCGGACGAGAACTGCAGCCTGATCCACGGCGCCCCGATGTCACACGGGTCCGGCCTGTACATCCCGCCGTACGTGCTGCGCGGCGCCCGTCAGGTGATACCGGAGTCCGCCGCGTTCGAGCCCGACGAGTTCCTGGACCTGTGCGGCCACCACCCGGGAAGCAGCGCCTTCCTGGCGCCGACCATGGTGCAACGCCTGGTCCAGACCGGCCGGCCCCGACCGGCGAACCTGAAAACCGTTGTGTACGGCGGCGGCCCGATGTACGTCGACAGCCTCAAAAAGGCGCTTGCCGCCTACGGCCCGATCTTCGTCCAGCTCTACGGGCAGGGTGAGGCGCCGATGACGATCACCGGGCTGCGCCGCGCGGACCACATCGAAGCAGCCGACACCACCTTGGGCTCCGTCGGGTATCCACGCTCCGGGGTGGAGGTCGCCGTGCTCACCGAGGACGGGAGCCGGGCGGCCGTCGACGAGATCGGCGAGATCGTCTGCCGCGGCGACGTCGTCATGTCGGGCTACTGGAACAACCCGACCGCCACGGCCGCCACCCTCAAAGACGGGTGGCTGCACACCGGCGACATGGGGTCCTTCGATGCCCGCGGCTATCTCACCCTGCGTGACCGGTCCAAGGACGTGGTGATCAGCGGAGGCAGCAACATCTATCCCCGCGAGGTGGAGGAGGCGCTGCTGGAGCATCCCGACGTGGTCGAGGCCGGCGTCGTCGGCGCCCCCGACCCCGAATGGGGTGAGGTGGTCGTGGCGTTCGTGGTGGGTGACGTCTCTCCCGCAGTCCTGGACGCTCACCTGCTGGAACGCATCGCCCGCTTCAAGCGACCCAAGCGCTACGAGTTCATCGACGCTTTACCGAAGAACAGCTACGGCAAGGTGCTCAAACGCGAACTACGGGAGCGGCTCACCCCTTGACACCCCTCACCACATCAGCCCGCGGATCAGCGCGGTCGGTGGGATGTCTTCAGCGGCAATCAATCCCGCCGGAGCGTCACACACCCAGTCTATCGCGTTGACCACCCGTGCCGCGGTGGACACACATCCGGCGTCGGTCACGTCGAGCGTCGGATGGGACAGCTCAGTGCTCACCTCGATGCGCGGCTCACCCTCCACGATCACCTTGTGCACCCCGGACTGCCCCTCGGGCGGATACTCCCAATCCGGCGCGGCCGCTGGGGTCAGCCGTGTGGTGTGCTCGATCGTGATGACGGGCACCCCGCCGCGCACGCCTTCGGCGGCGAACCGCACTCCGGCCAGTTGCCCTGGCTCGACAGTCATCATCGTGCACTCGATGCGCTCGGGGCTGTACCACGGTTCGAAACGCTGACCGACCTCGTTGAGTTCCACCCCCAGCCGATCGGCGAGGTTGCGCACCAGGCCGCCGAACATCGACGTGACCACCCCCGGCTGGAATGCCATCGGCAGCTCGTCATCGGGCGCGGTGCCGAAACCCATGGCGGTGCCGGTGTATTCGTAGTCGTCGTAGTTGCCGTAGTCGAAGATCTCCTTGACCGTCACCGACTCGGCGCGGGTGACCAGGCTGAGCGCGGCGTACACCGCGGTGTCCCCCGAGTAACCGGGGTCGATGCCGTTGACGTACAGCGAGGAGTTACCGGCGGCGCATGCCTCCTCCAGCGGCACGCGCAGCCAGTCGTCGGCCTGGCGCGGAGTCACCAACCACACCATCGAGGTCCCGACCACGTTGATCCCGGCCGCCAGGAACCGCGACATCTGCTCGATGGCCTCCATCGTCCGCGTCTCACCCAGCGCCGTATAGACCACGCAATCGGGCCCGAGCGCGATGAGCGCGTCGACATCGTCCGTCGCGATCACACCCGTCGGCTCATCGAGTCCGCACAATTCGGAGGCGTCGCGCCCGATCTTGTCCGCCCCGGCGGCATGGACACCGACCAACTTGAGATCGGGTCTGCCGATGACCGCCGCCAACGAATGCCTTCCGACATTGCCGGTGGAGAACTGGACCACTCTGCGCATCCTGACAACGTATATTGTTGACTCCAGTCAGCCAATGGTTTGGGCTGCCGAGCGCAGCGCGAGCAGACGCAAAACTGCCTGTTTTCCCTTGATAAGGGACAGTTTTGCGTCTGCTCGCGAGAGAAACTACGACGCGTAGAGCGCCTTGAACTTGTTGAGCGACTGCTGGATATCGCCCTTGAGCGCGGCGGCGACCACCATGCCGATCGGCCCGAACAGGGCCGGTCCACCGAGATGCACGTCGAAAGAGACTTTGGCACCGTCGCCTCCGTCAACGGCAGCCGGCGTGATCTTTCCGATCAGCTTGACCTTTACCCCGCCACGGCCATCGCCGTTGAGGGTCAGGGACTGCGGCGGCTTGTAGTTCACCAGCGTCCACTTCACGCGGTTCAACATGCCCTTGACTTCGACGATCGAGTCGATGACCGTGCCCTTTTCCAGGGTTTCGGGCAGCTTCGAGCGCCACGCCCGGTGGATGCTGAGCCACTCGTCGTAACGGGACAGATCTGAGGCGTACTCCCACGCCTTCTCCGGCGGCAACGGAACATCGACGGAGACAGACAATTTGGCCATAGCTTACTGCTGCGGTTCTTCCTTGTTGAGGGCGTTCTTCGCCGCTTCTTGCGCCTTGTCGACATGCTGGCTGTACTTGCCCTGCGTCTTCTCGTCGACGATGTCGCCGGCCTTGTCGATGACCTGCTCCACCTTGTCAGCGTTCTGCGACAACAGGCTCTTGGCCTTGTCCAGGAATCCCATCAGCCCACCCTATCTTCTCGTGACCAGCGGAAACGCTGCCGCAAACTCACCGGCGTCCGCCGCGCCAGTCTATCTCCACAACCGGCGCTTCTCCCCCAGCACCCTCCCCTGAACCCACCAGAGCACCTCGACCAGCGATGCTCCGACCAGGCCGATGCCCAGCGCAACCGCGGTGACCTTGAGGTTCGACGGATCCAGCATGAACAGGCGTTGAGCCAACGGCAAACAAAAGATCAGCACGTACGCCAACCCGGAAAACGCGACCAGGGCCACGCGCCACCACTCATACGGGCGGGCCACCACCGACAGCACCCACAATGAGGACACCAGCAACGTGATCAGCGCCGCCGTCGAGGCCTGCGTCTGCTCCGTCAGGTCGGCATCCCGGCCCTGATAGGCCACCAGGTAGGAGATGAAGGTGACGGTGCCGACCACCAGGCCTGAGGGCAGTGCGGCCGTCATCACCCGGCGCACGAAGCCCGTGTGGGCGCGCTCGGTGTTCGGGGCCAGCGACAGGACGAAGGCCGGGATACCGATGGTGAACCAGGCCGCGATGGTCACGTGGATCGGCTGGAACGGGAACAACAGCGGATCGGTGCCGAACAACTTGGACGACAATCCGGCCAGCGCAACCAGAATAGCCAGCAACACCGAGTACACGGTCTTGGTGAGGAACAGATTCGAGACACGCTCGATGTTGCCGATCACCCGCCGGCCCTCACCGACCACATAGGGCAGCGTCGCGAACTTGTTGTCCAGCAACACGATCTGCGCCACCGCACGCGACGCCGAACTGCCCGAGCCCATCGCGACGCCGATGTCGGCATCCTTGAGGGCCAGCACGTCGTTGACGCCGTCACCGGTCATGGCCACCGTGTGCCCGCGTGACTGCAGGGCGTGCACCATGGCCCGCTTCTGATCCGGGCGCACCCGGCCGAACGTCGTGTATTCCTCCAGGGTCTCGGCCAACTGCTCGGGTTCGTGCGGCAACTGGCGGGCATCCATCGTCTCGCCGTGCAGTCCGAGCTTGCCGGCCACCGCGCCCACCGACACCGCGTTGTCCCCGGAGATCACCTTGACCGAAACATGCTGGGAAGCGAAGTATTCGAGGGTGTCACCGGCATCGGGACGGATCCGCTGCTCCAGCACCACCAATGCGACCGGGGTGACCGTACCCGGGGCCTGCGGCGCGTCGACCACCAGGTCGGACGACCCGACCAGCAGCACCCGTAGCCCCTGGGCCCCGATCTGCTCGGCTTCCTCGGCCACCGGTGAGCTGGAGTCCAACAACACATCCGGGGCACCGATCACCCAGTTGCCGTGCTCACCGTAGGACGCACCGCTCCATTTGGTGGCGGACTTGAACGGGGCCGTCGCGGTGGCCGTCCATCCCGGCGGCGTCGCGAAAGCCTCGGCGATGGCCAGCATGCTCGCATTGGGCCGGGCATCATCGGCAGCCAACTGCGCCAAAGCGTCTGTGACAGTATTTTCGTCGTCTCGGTGACAGTGCTTGAGATCGCTGACCCGCATACCGTTTTCGGTCAACGTGCCGGTCTTGTCCGCGCACACCACATCGACCCGCGCCAGACCCTCGATCGCGGGAAGCTCGTTGACCAGGCACTGGCGCCGACCCAGCCGCACCACCCCGACCGCGAACGCGATCGACGTCATCAGCACCAGGCCTTCGGGCACCATCGGAACCAAGGCTCCCACCATGCGCAACACCGGTTCATGCCACACCGCATCGGTGGTGAAGACCTGACTCATGATGATTGCCAGCGACTCTCGCCAGCCGCCCTCGTTGGCGACGATGTCGTGGTAGGTCCGCTTGAGCGAGTCCAGGACCCGAGGATCGGTGGTGAACAGCTGGGTGTAGATGGTGAGCAGGCCGGCGGGCACCAGCAGGTAGGTGATGAACTGCAGGATCTTGTTGATGCCGTTGCGCAGTTCGGATTTCACCAGCGTGAACTTGGAGGCCTCCTCGGCGAGCTTGGCGGCGTACGCCTCGTGCCCGACCTTGGTGGCCCGGTAGGCGCCGGAACCCGCAACCACGAAACTGCCCGACATCACCGCGTCGCCCACGGCTTTGACGATCGGATCGGCCTCGCCGGTCAACAACGACTCGTCGACCTCAAGGTTGGAATCCTCGATGATCTCCCCGTCCACCACGATCTGATCGCCCGGGCCGAGCTCGATGATGTCGTCGAGCACGACCTCGGCGGGCAGCACCGCGCGGCTACCGGATTCTCTCCGCACCGTGGGCTTGGCCTGTCCGACGATGGCCAGCTTGTCCAGGGTCTGCTTGGCCCGGATCTCCTGGATGATGCCGATGGCGCTGTTGGCGATGATCAACAGGCCGAACGCCCCGTTGATCAAAGAACCGGTGGACAGCACGATCAGAAACAGCACACCGAGGATCGCGTTGATCCGCGTGAACACGTTGCCGCGGATGATGTCGGAGATGCTGCGCGCCGCACGCGTCGGGACGTCGTTGCTCTTACCCTCGGCTACCCGCTGGGCCACCTCGGCATCGGTGAGGCCAGTGACATTGATCGTCGTCATCCGCGAAAAGTCCTCGTCCCGTCGGTGTCGTGCAGCTCAAGACGTCAGTTTGCCATCGGAAACCGGTCAGAACTCCCACCACGGGTCGAGTGCCGCGGACGCGGCGTCCACCCGCTGCCCCGGGCGTGGCACCGCGATCTGCACCCCGGCCGGATCGGCCGCAGTCAGCAATCGGCGCACCGGCTCGGCCCACGGGTGCGGCGCCAGCCGGAACGTCGCCCAGTGCACCGGCACCAACAACCCGGAATCGGCGACGTCCAGATGGGCGCGCACCGCCTCCTCGGGATTCATGTGGATGTCGGGCCAACTCGGGTGATACGCCCCGACCGGCAGCAGGGTCAGATCGAAAGGCCCGTATTCCGAACCGATCTCGGCGAAGCTCTTGGTGTAGCCGGTATCTCCGCCGAAGAACGCGCGGTGTTGCGGCCCGATGAACGCCCACGACGCCCACAGCGTCGTGTTGCGCTGGAACAGCCGCCCAGAGAAGTGCCGGGCCGGTGTGCACACCAGGGTCAGCTCGCCGATCCGGTGACTCTCGTTCCAGTCCAGCTCGATGATCCGCTCTTCGGGTATCCGCCACTTGCGCAGATGCGCCCCGATGCCCAGCGGCACCACGAACGGCGCCCGCTGGGTCCGGACCAACCCCAGGACCGTCTCGATATCGAGATGGTCGTAGTGATCGTGGCTGATCACCACCGCGTCCACGGCCGGCAGAGCTTCCAGCGGCAGCGGCGGCTCATGCAGCCGCTGCGGGCCCACCACGCGTGACGGCGAACAGCGACGGCTCCACACCGGATCGGTCAGCACCCGGTACCCGTCGATCTCCACCAGCGCGGTGGAGTGCCCGTACCAAGACACCGCACATGGGGATACGGACTCCCCGGCTTCATTCTCAGCGGGATCGGCGAGCGGGATCGGCCCCGGCGGCCGGCTGGCCGAGCGTGAGCTGAGCATCTCGCTGATCAGCATGCGCCACTCTTCCCGGCTCATGGTGACACCAGGAGAGGCCGGCTCGATGTTGACGAACACACCGTCGGCGTACTGCAGGGACCGCTGCGCCACCGGGCGGATGTCGCGGGGCAGTGCCCCCACCGACGCGTAGGTTCCGTTCAGCGCACGCACCAACCACCCGCCGGCCAGCAGCGAAGCCGACCTGGCACCCAACCGCAGCGCAGCGCCCAGCATGTCAGGCCCCGGTGAAGTTCGGTGGCCGCTTCTCGATCCGGGCCACCTGGGCTTCAATGACGTCCTGGCTGCCCCACGCCTTGTCGAACAGCTCCTTGTGGGCGGGCCACGACTCCTCGTAGGCGCCGTCGTCGTTGAGCACCCGCTTGGCGTGCTGCAGCGCCAGCGGGGCGAACCCGGCGAGCTCGGCCGCCCACTTCTGGGCGTCGGCCAGCGTGCCGATGCGGTTGGCCATGCCGGTCTGCAGCGCGGTCTCCGCGGTGAGCCGCTCGGCGCCGAGCAGCATGCCGCGTGCCCGGCCGTAACCCACCAGCGAGGTCAGCCGCCGGATACTCCAGTTGTCCAAGGCCAGGCCGTACTTCGCGACCGGGAACTGGAAGTAGGCCTCGGGCGCGACGACCCGCAGATCGCAGATCATCGACAAGATGACGCCCGCACCGATCGCCGGGCCGTTGATCGCGCCGATGACCGGCACCGGCGCCTTGTCGATCGCCAGGTTCAGCGCCAGCGCCTTGTCGGGAAGCTTCTCGGCCATGCCCGCGGCATCGGTCAGGTCCGCGCCCGAGCTGAACACCGGGCCCGCGCCGGTCAGCACGATGGCCCGGATGTCCTGCTCAGCGGCATGCTCGACCGCTTCCCGCAAGCTGTCGACAAGCTCGCAGTTCAGCGCGTTGCGCCGCTCCTCGCGTTGCAGTTCCAGGGTCAGGACACTGCCGTCTCTGGTCACACCAATCATGTGGTCAGCCTATATAGGCTGACGCCGTGAGTCGGATCGGCGCCCGCGCGCTTCGTGATGCAGTGCTCGACGAGGGCTCGTTCCAGAGCTGGGATACAGCGCCCCTTGAGGTGGCCCGTTCCGAGGACTACCAGCGCGAACTGGCCGAGGCATCGGCGAAGACCGGGCTCGACGAATCCGTGCTGACCGGCGAGGGCACCATCTTCGGCCGCCGGGTGGCCGTGGTGGCCTGTGAGTTCGATTTCCTGGCCGGATCGATCGGGGTGGCGGCCGCCGAGCGGATCACCGCCGCGGTGACGAGAGCCACAGCCGAGCGGCTGCCGATCCTGGCCTCCCCGAGCTCCGGCGGGACCCGGATGCAGGAAGGCACCGTGGCCTTTCTGCAGATGGTCAAGATCGCCGCCGCCGTCGAACTGCACAAGCAGGCCCACCTGCCCTACCTCGTCTACCTGCGGCATCCCACCACCGGCGGGGTGTTCGCCTCCTGGGGTTCACTGGGGCACGTCACCGCCGCCGAGCCCGGCGCGTTGATCGGCTTCCTCGGGCCCAGGGTGTACGAGCACCTGTACGGAGAACCGTTCCCCTCCGGTGTGCAGACCGCCGAGAATCTGCACGCCCACGGCGTGATCGACGGGGTGGTGCCGCTCGCGCTGCTGCGCGACACCCTGGACCGCACGCTGCGGGTGGTCGTGGACACTCCTGTCCCGCCCCCTGCGCCCACGGCCCCTGAGCCACTGCCCGACGTGCCCGCCTGGGAATCGGTGCTGGCCTCGCGGCGGCCCGACCGCCCCGGAGTGGGGTACCTGTTGCGGCACGGAGCGACGGACCGGGTACTGCTCTCCGGAACCGAACGCGGCGAAGCCGCGACGATGCTGCTGGCCCTGGCCCGCTTCGGTGGGCAGCCCGCGGTGGTGCTCGGCCAGCGCCGCAGTGAGGGAGGGCTGGTCGGGCCAGGCGCGCTGCGTGAGGCCCGGCGCGGCATGGCGTTGGCAGCCGGTCTGCAACTGCCGCTGGTCCTGGTGATCGACACCCCGGGCCCGGCCCTGTCGATCGAGGCCGAGCAGGGCGGGCTGGCCGGTGAGATCGCCCGCTGCCTGGCCGAATTGGTCACGCTGGACACCCCGACGGTGTCGGTGCTGATGGGTCAGGGCAGCGGTGGGCCCGCCCTGGCGATGGTGCCCGCCGACCGGGTCCTGGCCGCGGCCAACGGCTGGCTGGCGCCCCTGCCGCCCGAGGGGGCGAGCGCGATCGTCTTCCGCGATACCGCACATGCCGCCGAACTGGCTGCCGCACAAGGGGTTCGGTCGACAGACCTGCTGCGGGCGGGCATCGTCGATGTGATCGTGCCCGAACATCCCGACGCCGCGGACGAGCCAAGGGCCTTCACCCAGCGACTGTCGACCGCGATCGGCAGCGAGCTTTCCCAGTTGCGTGCCGTGCCCGGCGAGCAGCGGCTGCAGACCCGGCTGGACCGTTACCGACGCATCGGGCTCGGGTGATTTGGGTGCGTTTGGTAACGGTCAGCGTTACCAAACGCACCGAAATCACCGGGCTCACACTTCGATCGGCGGGTGCAATCGGTCCATGGTGTACTGCCGGTCTCTTCGCGCGGCCCACGAACTCGCAGCCAGCGACACCACCAGCACACCGAGCAGCACCGCGATCGCGATCCACAGCCGGGAATCGATCCCGCCCACGATCAACTGGCGAAGTCCGTTGACGGCGTAGGTCATCGGGTCGACCGGGTGCAGTATCTGGAACGGTTTCGCGGTGGTCTCCACCGGGTAGATCCCGCCGGCCGAGACCAGTTGCAGCATCAGGAAGGCCAGCGTCACCACCCGACCCACCGACACCCCGAACAAGGCGTTGAACGCCTGGATCAGTGCCAGGAACGTGCCCGCCACCAACAGCAGGAACACCACGGTGGACAGCGGGTACTTCGCCTGCAGGCCCACCCCGAAATGCACCACCACATACATCACGACGACCTGGCAGAACACGATCAGCAGGGCAGGCCAGTAGGAGGCCAGCACCACACGCAGCGCCCCCAGCCCGTTGACCACCGGACGGGACTGCAACGGCTTCAACAACATCCAGATGATGAGCGCGCCGATGAACAGGGCCAGCGGCAGGAAGAACGGCGCGAAACCGGTGCCGAACGTGGCGGCCGGGTTGTGCGTCTGGATGTCCAGCGCCACCGGCGCGGCCAGCGTCCGCGCGACGTCGGTCCGCTGCTGCGGGGTCCACGACGGGACCTGGGTCGAGCCTTCCTTGAGCGCGGTCGCCAGTTGCTGATTGCCGGCCTGCAGCTTCTCCGTACCGGCGGCCAGTTCGCCCGCCCCGCTGGACAGTTGGCGCCCGCCGTTGGTCAGCTGCACCAGACCGCTGTTGAGCCGCTGCGCACCGCTGTCGAGTTGGTGCGCACCGTCGCGCAATTTGACGACATCGGAGCGCAAACCTCCGGTGACCGCCTTGGTGAGGAACACCCGCAGTTTGCTGTTCGGGTCGCCCAGCTCGTTCTCCAACTGGGCTGCGTTGTCCCGCAACCGGATCAGACCTTCGTCAGTGGTGGGGTCAAGTCCGCGCGCCTGCAGCAGCCGTTGCGCACCGGCCAGGAACTCCCCGGTGTCGCGCACTGCGGGATCGGGGCTGTTACGCAAGAAACCGACCGCCTGATCGACAATCGCCGCAGCCTGCGCCTGATCGATGTTGAGCGCCGCGATCCGATCGGTGGTCGAACGCACCGCCCCCGACAGCCGCTGCGCAGCCATGCCGACCTCGTTGGGATCCAGGCCGAGCCCGCTGACCCGGTCCAGCACCGTGAGCAGCGGATCAGTCGCGGTGTCGACCGCCGTCGACAGCTGCCTGGTGCCCGCGGCCAGCTGCGCGGACCCGTCGCGCGCGGTGACCAGGCCCGCCGTCAAGGCGTTGGCGCCGGTGGACAACCGGTGCGCACCATCGTTGGCCGCCGCGCTACCGGTGGCCAGTTGCTGCGCGCCGTCGGCCGCCTTCACCAGTCCCGTTCCGGCATCCGTCAGCCCGGTCAGCACGGTGCCGAGTGTGCGTTCGCCGATCTTCGCGTTGATCTGGTTGATCACCTCACGGGCGGCATTCTGGCCGATGATCGAGCCCAGGTAGTTGTTCGCGTCGTTGAACGTGAAGCGCACGTTGGCCTGGTGCGGCGACCCACCCGACGGAGAAGTGATACTGGTGCTGAAATCCTGCGGCAGCGTGATCGAGAAGTAGTACTTGCCGTCGGCCACCCCCTCGGCTGCCTCCTGCGCCGAAACCCGATGCAGCTGAAGCTGACCCGAATCCACCAGCGCATCGGAGACCTCGTCCCCGGCCTTGATCTGCTGCCCCTCCGCGACGGCGCCCTGATCTTCGTTCACCAGCGCCACCGGAACCTTGTTCACCTCGCCGAACGGGTTCCAGAACGCCCACAGGTACATCGCGCCGTACAACAGCGGCAGCAGGATGACCGTCACGAGCGCGATCCGCGGCATCGTGCCGCGCGAGAATCGTTTGAGGTCAGTGCCCAACGACATTCCGGCTAGCACGGTTACTCGCCACCTTTCTGCGAACCGGCCAGCTCGGCCAGCGTCGTGTTGGGTACTGACACCTGCGCTCGCACGGCCGAGACCAGATGGCCGGGCACCCCGTTGACCGTCGCGGTGATCACGGTCTGCTTCTCCCCCAGCGCGAACAGCCGCCCCAGCAGGATGTCGCGGTTGCGGTCGTCGGTGAGGTGGTCGAGGTTGCCGACCACCAGCAGCGGCGGCCTCGCGGTGTTGGCCAGCGCGATACGCAGCAGGATCTGGTCGAGCTCGGTGAGACCGTCGAAGTACGACGTCAGCGACGGCAGCGGCAGCTCACCGAACACCGGCGCACACATCGCGGCCAGCGCGTCTTCGTCGGCCCGACCCACCAGCGTGTACCAGGGCGCGTCCCACCGACGCTGCTCTGTCACGAGGTCGCGCACCGTCACCGACTCCGACACGGTGTCCAGTTCGTCGATCCCGGCCAACGCCGCGCAGCGGAAGATCTCGGGTGCCCGGGTACGCCCGAACACGGTCAGCTGCCCGCGCGCGGTTCTCATCCGCCCGGCCAGCGTCATCAGCAGTGCGGTGCGCCCGGTGCCCGACGGCGCGACCAGCACCGTGACACCGCCTTCGTCGATATCGAGGTCGATGGGTCCGTACACCGGGCCCCACGGCCCGTGCATCATGATTCCGCGCGCAGTGATGGCCGGTGGCTTTTGCTCGTCGTCGCCGGCCTCAGGCTCGAGACTTTGCTCAGGCATAGGCACATCACAACACATCCGGCGGGCGCGCACAGGCAACCGCAAACCCCGTTGCCCTGCCGATTCTTGGGTGAATGCTGTGGAACCGCTCGGAGACTTCCGGTGACGGCCGTCACCCAAACGACGCGTGGTGTCACTACCCCACTGACACAACCCATTTGGGAGCTGAAATCCGACAGCGAACCGTGTTGACAACTTCCTCGTGTAAGGTCTCTAATGAAAACCGCGCTTCGTTAGGTGAGGCTCCTACACGAACACAGGCCACTGATCCGACGACTTCGAGAGACGCCCAGGATTAGGACAGGTCTTCCCGGCTTAAGGGATGACCCGAAGTGGCTTCCCACCCCTGGTGGGACACGTCGTGTAGTGCCAAAGCTCTGATGAGGAAGTGCTCGCGTCAGTTGGCGCGTTCGGCCATGTGCCCAGACTTCCTCTTCAGCGTGTTTGCATCTGACGGTTGCGTCAAGACCAGCGGCGCGCCGCGCGCCCGACAGCGAGGAGGTGACGACGACATGACGTCGAGTGACAGTCCGTATCCCAGTCCGATTCGAAAACGTCTGTCCATAAACACCTTTCCGCTGTCGATGACCAGCTAGGCCGCCACCCCGAGAGACCCGCGGTGGCCGGCTGCCGCATGCGTATCGACGCGGAGAGCTCCGATTGAACTGGAGATGATCCGATGCAGCGCAACACCTTTCTTCGTCATGCCCAAAGCGCGGTCAAGGGCCCCATCGCGTGGATCCACACGCGGGCGTCGCTGACCCCGCAGGAGCGGCACAACCTGAGGATGAGCAACACCCCGGTCGCGGTCCTGACCGCGTCCCTGGGCGGCGGCTCGCATACCGCCCGATAACCGGGCAATCCCAGATCCCTTTTTTCCGAACGCCTTTCACGCCATCACCGGCGTGAACTGACATCTTCCATACCGCACAGAGCCCTCAAGTCCACCGAATCTCGGCTTCCGCCAGAGGTTCGGTGCGACTTGTGGTGCGCGTGCACCACCGACCGGAGCAGCCGATGAACACCGCCTTCGAGCAGACCTCCCTGACCCCCACCAAGCCCGACGACCGCCACCTGTCCCTGCGCGCAGCCGCTGAAGCGCACAACGATGTGGAGGTCACCCTGGCGAACGTCAGAGGCCACCTCGACGGCTTGACATCCGAGGATGCCGCCGAACGCCTCGCCGGCGAAGGCCCCAACGAGGTCGCCCACGACAAGGCACCTCCCGCCCTCCTCCAGTTCCTGGAGGCCTTCAAGAACCCGTTCATCGCGGTGCTCATGGTGCTGGCCGCGATCAGCTCGGTCACCGACATCTACCTTCCGATGCGCGACGGGCAGGAGCCGGACTACACCGGCGTGCTGATCATCGTGACCATGGTCGCGCTCAGCGCCCTGCTGCGGTTCTGGCAGGAATACCGCTCGGGCAAGGCAGCCGAGACGCTCAAGGCGATGGTGCGGACCACCGCGACAGTCCGGCGCCGGGCCAGCCCAGACGCCACACCCGAACTCACCGAAATCCCGATGGCGCAGATCGTCACCGGTGACATCGTCCAACTGTCGGCCGGCGACATGATTCCGGCTGACCTCCGCCTGATCGATTCTCGCGATCTGTTCGTCAGCCAGGCAGCGCTGACGGGCGAGGCCCTGCCGGTCGAGAAGTACGACACCTGCGGCGTCGACGACGAGGCCGACCCACTCGACCTGCCCAGCATCTGCTTCATGGGCACCAATGTGGTCAGCGGCACGGCCACCGCGGTCGTCGTATCGACCGGCGTACAAACCTATTTCGGCTCGCTGGCCAAGGCCGTCGTGGGCTCTCGCGCCGAGACGGCCTTCGACCGCGGCGTCAACAGCGTCAGCTGGCTGCTGATCAGGTTCATGTCGGTGATGGTGCCGATCGTGTTGTTCATCAACGGTTTCACCAAGGGCGACTGGCCCGAGGCGTTCCTGTTCGCGCTGGCCGTCGCGGTCGGGCTGACCCCGGAGATGCTGCCGATGATCGTGTCGTCCAACCTGGCCAAGGGTGCCGTGGCGTTGTCACGCCGCAAGGTCGTGGTCAAGCGGCTCAACGCCATCCAGAACTTCGGCGCCATGGACGTGCTGTGCACCGACAAGACCGGCACGCTCACCCAGGACCGGATCATCCTCGAGCATCACGCGGACATCCGGGGCGATCGCGACGACAACGTGCTGGCCCTGGCCTGGCTCAACAGCTTTCACCAGAGCGGCGTCAAGAATCTGATGGACCGCGCCGTGCTGCACTTCGCCCACGGGACACCCGAAGCGCTACTTGCCGCCTCGGCATACCGCAAGGTCGACGAACTTCCGTTCGACTTCGAACGACGCCGGCTGTCCGTCGTCGTGCAGGACGTCGAACGCAATCACCTGCTGGTCTGCAAAGGTGCCGTCGAGGAGATGCTGGCCGTGTCCACCCAGGTGTGGGACGGCACGGCCAGTCGCCCGCTCGACGATGCCGACCGCGAGGCGCTGGCCGAAACAGCGCGCGACTACAACCGCGACGGGTTCCGGGTGCTGCTCGTGGCCACCCGGGAGATCCCGCGCATCGAGCGCACCCACCGCTACCGCATCGAGGACGAGAAGGACCTCGTCGTCCACGGTTTTCTGACCTTCCTCGATCCGCCGAAGGACACGGCCGCCCCGGCCATCACGGCCCTGGCCGAACACGGTGTGACCGTGAAGGTCCTCACCGGCGACAACGAAGTCGTCAGCGGCAAGATCTGTCGAGAGGTGGGACTCGATCCCGGCCAGCCGATTCTCGGCCCCGAGATCGACGCCCTCGACGACGACGCGCTCCGACGGATCGTCGATGCGACAACCGTTTTCGCGAAGCTGACGCCGCTGCAGAAGTCCCGGGTGCTACGAGCCCTGCAGGCCAACGGGCACACCGTCGGATTCCTGGGCGACGGCATCAACGACGCACCGGCCCTGCGCGATGCGGATGTGGGCGTCTCGGTGGACACCGGCACCGATATCGCCAAGGAATCGGCGGACATCATCCTGCTCGAGAAGAGCCTGATGGTGCTCGAAGAGGGCGTGATCAAAGGCCGCGAGACCTTCGGCAACATCATCAAATACCTGAACATGACCGCCAGTTCGAACTTCGGCAACGTGTTCTCGGTACTGGTGGCGAGCGCCTTCATCCCGTTCCTGCCCATGCTGGCGATCCACCTGTTGATCCAGAACCTGCTGTACGACATCTCCCAGCTGGCGCTGCCGTGGGACCGCATGGACAAGGAGTTTCTGCTCAAGCCGCGCAAGTGGGACGCCAGGAACATCGGCCGATTCATGATCTGGATGGGGCCGACGTCCTCGATCTTCGACATCACCACGTTCGCGGTGATGTGGTACGTCTTCGCCGCCAACTCACCGGAGATGCAATCGCTGTTCCAGTCGGGTTGGTTCATCGAAAGCCTGCTTTCGCAGACGCTGGTCGTCCACATGCTGCGAACCCAGAAGATCCCGTTCATCCAGAGCACGGCAGCGTTGCCGGTGCTGTTGGCGACCGGGACGGTCTGCGTACTCGGGATCCTCATCCCGTTCTCGCCACTGGGAGCGGCCGTCGGGTTGCAGCCGCTGCCGTGGGCGTACTTCGGATGGCTCGCCGCGACGTTGGTGTCCTACTGCGTCGTCGCTCAAACCGTCAAGACCATCTACATCCGCAGGTTCGGTCAATGGTTCTGAACAGCTGGGCGAACGACGCCAGTTCATCCCGCCGACGGGCTGATCACCGAGCGGTGCCTGGTGGTGTAGGCCAGCACCGCTGCGGCGATGATCACCTCGAGCAGAGCCAGCAGCGTCGCCGCCGTCATCATCGTCGACGTCTGGACGGGGGCCACCACGCCGTGGTGATGCATGGGCATCGGGGTGTGCAGGGCGATCATCGCGAGGCTCATCAACGCGATCGTGCACCAGACGCCGGAGGTACCACGCCGCCACAGATGACCGGCGCAGTACAGGCAACCGACGATCATCGCCGCGAGCACCGCAGCCGCCACCGGATTGGCGGTGGCGCCGACCATCGCCACATGCAGCCCTGCCGAACTCACGGCCAGAAGCGCACACGTACGCCGACCGAGAACACTGCAGGCTTGTGCGGCCGACATGACCACCATCGTCGCAGCAATCGCGCGCCACCGCTGCCGAAACCGGGGTGAGCTGCCAAAACACCGGTGCGTGTTCGCCTGTCGCCGTAGCGTCTGCCGTATGACGAACTTCGCAGCCCGCCCCGCCCGGTCGCGACTGGCGATCGGCACATTCTTTCTCGCCGTCGCGCTGACAGCATGTTCGACGAACACCAACTCCACCGAAGCAACGACAAACCCGGACAGCGCCAAGGGCGAATCGGCACCGGGGCGGGTCGTGGTGATCACCACCGGCGGGACCATCGCGACAAGCACCGATGCCAACGGCGTGCGCCGTCCGACGGTCAGTGGCTCCGACCTGGCGGCAGGCCTGGACGTCGAGGTCATGGATGTGATGAAGAAGGACAGTTCACAGCTGACCCCGGCTGACTGGGACGTGATCGGGGCGGCGGCCAAGAAGGCAGTGGCCGACGGGGCGTCCGGCGTGGTCATCACCCACGGCACCGACACGATGGAAGACACCGCGATGTGGCTGGACGTCACGTACAACGGGCCCGCGCCCATCGTGCTGACCGGGGCGCAGCGCAGCTCCGACGCACCGGATGCCGACGGGCCGGCAAACCTGCGGGACGCACTGACCGTCGCCTCCAGTCCCACCGCCCGCGATCAGGGCGTGATGATCATGTTCGCCGGGGACGTCTTCCAGGCCTTGGGGACCCACAAGGTGAACACCCAGGATCTCCACGCGTTCGGCGGCACCCCACCCATCGGGTCCGTCGCCGACAACACCTTCACCCTGGACCACCCCGCGCAGCGGCCTTTCCTCGGTGAGGTGCCTGCGGTCAGTGCCCCGCGCGTCAACGTCGTCGCGGCCTACCCCGGTGACGGCCCCGGCCCCATCGATGCCGCGGTGGCCGCGGGAGCGCGCGGAATCATCGTCGAGGCACTGGGATCCGGCAACGCGGGCGACGGCGTGGTCGACGCCGTACGCCGGCACGCACCGGGCGGGGTGTCCTTCGGAATCTCCAGCCGTGTCCCCACCGGGGACGTCATCGCCGAATACGGTCCCGGCGACGACATGGTGAAGGCCGGTGCGGTCATGGTCCCCCACCTTCGGCCGAGCCAGGCGCGGGTACTGGTCATGGCGGCACTGGCCACCGGCAAGCCGGTGGCCGAGGTGATCAAGCGCTGGGGCTGAGTTATCCCGGTTGTCCGGAGTCCAACCCGAGCAGCTTGACGCTCTCGTCGCGCATGTCGACCTTGCGGATCTTGCCGGTGACCGTCATCGGGAACTCTTCCACCACATGCACATAACGCGGGATCTTGTAATGCGCCAGCTTGCCCGACGCGAATGCCCGCACCGCCTCGGCATCCAACGGCGCGCAGCCCGGCTTCATCCGGATCCACGCGCAGATCTCTTCCCCGTACTTCGCATCGGGAACCCCGATCACCTGCGCATCGTCGATGTCGGGGTGGGTGTAGAGGAACTCCTCGATCTCGCGCGGGTACACGTTCTCCCCGCCGCGGATCACCATGTCCTTGATCCGGCCGACCACCGTGCAGTAGCCGTCCGCACGCATCACCGCCAGATCCCCGGTGTGCATCCACCCCTCGGAATCAATGGCTTCCGCAGTCTTGGCCTCCTCTTTCCAGTAACCCAGCATCACCGAATACCCGCGGGTGCAGAACTCCCCGGACTGCCCGCGCTCGACGGTCTCACCGGTATCGGGGTCGACGATCTTGACCTCGAGGTGCGGATGGACCCGGCCGATGGTCGCGGTGCGACGCTCCAGATCGTCATCGACCAGGGTCTGACACGACACCGGCGAGGTCTCGGTCATGCCGTAACAGATGGCCACCTCGGCCATGTGCATGTCGGCCACCACCCGTTTCATCACCTCGACCGGGCAGACCGAACCCGCCATGATGCCGGTGCGCAGCGAGGACAGGTCGAAACCGGCGAAGTCGGGATGACCGAGCATCGCGATGAACATCGTCGGCACCCCGTACAGGGCGGTGCACTGCTCCGCCTCGACGGTGGCCAGCGTGATCCCGGGGTCGAACCCCGGGGCGGGGATCACGATCGCCGCACCATGGGTCAACGCCCCGAGATTGCCCATCACCATGCCGAAACAGTGATAGAACGGCACCGGGATGCACACCCGGTCACCGCGGTCGAAGTTGATCAACCCGCCGACGAAGAACCCGTTGTTGAGGATGTTGCGATGGCTCAGCGTCGCACCCTTGGGGAAACCTGTTGTCCCCGAGGTGTACTGGATGTTGATCGGATCGGTGTTGGACAGCTCGGCGATCCGGGCGCGCAACTGCTCCTCGCCCACCTGCTCGGTATGCAGCTGATCCCAATCCAGAGTGCCCAGAAAGATGATGTCCTTGAGCGCCGGGCAGTCGGCCTGCACCTCGGCCACCATCGTCACATAGTCCGAGGACTTGAACGCAGTGGCCGACACCAGGGTCCGGATGCCGGATTGCTTGAGTACGTAGGCCAGCTCGTGGGTTCGGTAGGCCGGGTTGATGTTGACCAGGATCGCGCCGATCTTGGCCGTCGCGAGCTGTAGCATCACCCACTCGGCGCAGTTGGGCGCCCAGATCCCTACGCGATCGCCCTTGGCCACTCCCAACGCCATCAATCCCCGGGCCACCGCATCGACCTCGGCGTCGAGTTCCACATAGGTCCAGCGCCTTCCGGTGGCCACCTCGACCAGCGCGTCAGCGTCCGGCCCGGCCGCCACCATGCGCTCGAAGTTCGCCCCAATGGTCTCCTCGAGCACAGGCACATCGGTACGGCCGCGATCATAGGACTTCATCCCAGTAAATCCTCGTATCGGTATTCGGTGGAAATCGGTTGGCCCGCTTGGTGAGCCGCATCCTCCCGCTTGCGCAACTCGACGCGGCGGATCTTGCCCGAAACGGTCTTGGGCAGGTCGAGGAACTCGACCCGACGCACCTTGAGATACGGCGCGAGGTGATCCCGGGCGTAAGCCATCACATCTTTTGCCGTCTGCGCGTTGGCTTCCCAGCCCTCGGCCAGCGCGACGTAGGCCTTGGGCACCGCCAACCGGGTGTCGTCCGGTTGTGGC
Source organism: Mycolicibacterium peregrinum (assembly GCF_002102345.1). GTDB lineage: Bacteria > Actinomycetota > Actinomycetes > Mycobacteriales > Mycobacteriaceae > Mycobacterium > Mycobacterium peregrinum. The sequence continues at coordinate 297,004 of NZ_LQPP01000013.1, read as the reverse complement.
ACCACCGCAGCCTCGACCACGGCCGGATGCTCGATCAGCACGCTTTCCAGCTCGAACGGCGACACCTTGTAGTCGCTGGACTTGAACACGTCGTCGGTCCGGCCGATGTAGGTGATGTAGCCGTCGGCGTCACGACCGGCGACATCGCCGGTGTGGTAATAGCCGCCGGCCATCACCGCCTCGTTGCGTTGCGGGTCACCGAGATACCCCGTCATCAGGTTGCGCGGATGCTGTGCCAGGTCCAGGCAGATCTCGCCCTCCTCGGCAGGTGTGCCGGTGATCGGATCCACCAGCACCACCGGAACACCCGGCATCGGGCGGCCCATCGAGCCGGGTTTCACCGGCTGCCCCGGGGTGTTGCCAACCTGCAGAGTGGTCTCGGTCTGGCCGAACCCGTCGCGGATCGTCAACCCCCACGCCTTCTCGACCTGGGTGATCACGTCCGGGTTCAACGGCTCACCGGCGCCGAGGATCTCGCGCAGCCCCTCGGGACGCTCCCCCAGGTCAGCCTGGATCAACATGCGCCACACCGTCGGCGGGGCACAGAACGTGTTGACCCCCGCCCGGCGCAGCTGGTCCAGCAGCGCCGCAGCATCGAAGCGCGCGTAGTTGTAGACGAAGATCGTGGCCTCGGCGATCCACGGTGCGAAGAAACAACTCCAGGCGTGCTTGGCCCAGCCCGGTGAGCTGATCGCCAGGTGCACATCGCCGGGCCTGACCCCGATCCAGGCCATCGTGGTGAGATGCCCGACCGGGTAGGAGACCTGGGAATGCTCGACCAGCTTCGGCTTGCTGGTGGTGCCTGAGGTGAAGTAGATGAGCATCGGGTCGTCGACCGTGGTGCACGCGTCGAACCGGCGCGCTGGCACATCGTAGGCGTCGGCGTAGCGGTGCCAGCCGGATACCGGGGCACCTACCGCGATGCGCACGTAGTCACCCGGCACGTCGGCGAACTTGGCGGTGTCGGCGGGATTGGCGATGACGAACCGGGCGCCGCCGCGGGCGATGCGGTCGGCCAGATCCGCCGGGCCCAGCGCCCCGGTGGTCGGCATGATGACCGCACCCAGCTTGGCGATGGCCAGCATGGCCTCCCACAACTCGACCTGATTGCCGAGCATCAACAGGACCCGGTCACCCTTGCCCACCCCGAGCCCGTGCAACCAGCCCGCAACACTGTCGGACCGCTGCGCCATCTCGGCAAACGTGACCTGCTGCTCGGAACCGTCCTCCTCGACGATCCACAGCGCTGTGCGGTCGTTGTCCCTGGCGATGGCGTCGAACCAGTCGATCGCCCAGTTGAAAGTGCCGGTGATCTGCGGCCAGGTGAATTCCTCGACGGCCCGGCCGTAGTCCCCGAGGGTGGCAACCAGCTGGTCACGGGCGTCGCGGTAGCGACCGGTGTTGCTCGCAGCGACATTCATGACAGTTATGCTCTACGTCACACTCGCCCCACCGCTACCCCCGAAAGTGGGTACCTGCAATGCGCCCCTCGCTGCTGCGGCCCCGTGACGCCGACGCGGTGCGCGCCGAACTGCGCCGAATGGCCACCGACACGGGCCTCCCACTGGCCTTCGGCGGGCAGGTGCACGAGGGCACCCTGCTGCTCAGCGAGTTCTTCGGTACCCGCACCGGGGCGATGCGCGGGCTTGCGGTGCTGCCCCGGGCCGGGTTGGGCGGGGCCAGCGTGGTGTCACGTCGTCCCATCTCGGTGCCCGACTACCGGCGCGCTTCGACCATCACCCACGACTACGACGAGCCGGTGTTGTCCGAGGGCATCCGCTCGATCCTGGCGGTGCCTGTGGTCGTCGACGGCCAGGCGCGGGCCGTGCTCTACGGCGCGCACCGCACCAGCGCCCCGATCGGCGGCCGCACCGCCGCCGCGATGGTGGCCTCGGCGCAGCGACTGAGCGAGGAACTACGGGTGCGCGACGAGGTGGACCGGCGGATGCGGATGCGCGAGGCGGCGCTGACCACCTTCGCCGACCGCCCGGCCGACACCGAACAGATCCGCGAGGTGCACGCCGACCTGCGCCGGCTCGCCGCCGACACCCCCGACCTGGCCGGGCCGTTGCGCGAGCTCGCCGACCGGCTGGCAGTGGCGCTGCGCGGCGACCGGCCTGCCAGCGCTCCCCTTACGGTCCGCGAGATCGATGTGCTGGCGCAGGTCGCGCTGGGCTGCACCAATGCCGAAGCTGCCCAGCGGCTTTCACTCAAGCCGGAGACGGTGAAGAGCTATCTGCGCAGCGCGGCGGCCAAGCTCGGAGCGCGTAACCGCCATGAGGCGGTGTCCAAGGCCCGTCGGCTGCGGCAGATTCCCTGACTTTCGGGAGGATCGCCCGAAACAGTTGCGCTGAAGATTGCGGTCACCAGGTAGCCACGATCTTCAGCGCAACACTCAGCACATCGCGCCACCTGGCGCTGGCAGGATGGCCTCATGACCCTGAGTGACAAATCGATCAATCCATTCCGCATCGCCATCCCCGACGCCGACCTCGACGACCTCAAGGCCCGGCTGAACCGGACCCGCTGGCCGGAGGCCGAGTGCGTCGAGGACTGGACCCAGGGCATTCCGCTGGAGTACACGAAGGAACTGGCGACCTACTGGGCCAACGAGTACGACTGGCGTGCCCGCGAGGCCGCACTGAACCGGTTCAATCACTTCACCACCGAGATCGACGGACTCGACATCCATTTCATCCACCAGCGATCCGGACGCGAGGACGCGTTCCCGCTGCTGATCACCCACGGCTGGCCGGGATCCATCGTGGAATTCCACAAGGTGATCGAGCCGCTGACCGAGGCGGGATTCGACGTGGTGTGTCCGTCGCTGCCCGGTTACGGGTTCTCCGCCAAGCCCAGTGCCGCGGGGTGGGGCATCGAGAAGATCGCGCAGGCCTGGGACACCCTGATGACACGGCTGGGCTACGACCGCTACGGCGCCCAGGGCGGTGACTGGGGTGCGGCGGTGACGACACAGATCGGCCGCAACATCGGCTCGTGCGTGGGCATTCACGTCAACATGCCGATCGCCCAGCCTCCGGCCGAGGGCGTCGGCGAGATGACCGAGGACCTGCAGAAGGCACTGGCCCGCATCGACTATTACCGCAAATGGGATTCGGGCTACATGAAGCAGCAGTCCACCCGGCCGCAGACGGTCGGGTACGGCCTGGTCGATTCCCCCGTCGGCCAGCTGGCCTGGATCGTGGAGAAATTCTGGTCCTGGATGGACTGCGACGGCAACCCCGAGAATGTGGTGTCCAAAGACGAGATGCTCGACAACGTGATGCTCTACTGGGTAACCGCGTCGGCGGCATCCTCGGCCCGGCTGTACTGGGAGAGCCACAACACTTGGGGCGGAGGCGAATACGTCAGCCTGCCCACCGGGATCGCGTCGTTCCCCCTGGAGATCCTGCGCGCCCCGCGTAGCTGGTGCGAGACGGGCTACAACGTCACGCACTTCACCACGATGCCGCGCGGCGGACATTTCGCGGCGTTCGAGCAGCCGGAGTTGTTCGTCGAGGATGTGAAGACCTTCTTCGACACCGTGCGCTGAGGTACTAGCGTCAGGGCATGGACCCATTGGTACCTGCCCGTGCCGTGCAAGCCGTCATCTGGGGTATAACCGCCGTCAACTTCGAACTGCTGCGTGAGGCGGCGGAGGGCCTCGGCGCCACCGACAACCAGGTGGTGTTCTGGTCGAAATTGCTGGACTGGAAGAACCAGACCCTGACCCCCAACCCCGACACCCTGTACTTCTTCCCGTTCTACAACACCCAGGACGGGCCCGTCGTGTTGGAAATCCCACCGGCAGAAGGCGGTTCGATCACCGGTTCAGTCGACAACAGCTGGCAGGAAGCGCTCGAAGACGTCGGACCGGCGGGGGCCGACAAGGGTGACGGCGGCAGGTACCTGATCCTGCCGCCCGGATTCGACGGCGCGATTCCCGACGGCTACATCGTGCTGCCGTCGGCGACCTATACGGGGTTCGGGGCGCTGCGGGCGAACATCGCGTCCAGCGCCGACGCCGACGTCGCCGCGGCCGCCGAGTACGGCAAGCGCATCAAGTGCTATCCGCTGGCGCAGCCCGAATTGGAGACCACGTTCGTCGACGCGTCGGAAACCTTGTACGACAGCACAATTCCGTACAACCTCCGATTCTTCGAACTGCTCGACCAGTTCGTGCAACGCGAGCCGTGGCTGCAGCGCGACCGGGTGATGATCTCGGTGCTGGCCTCGATCGGCATCGAACAGGGCAAGCTGTTCGAACCGGACGACGAGTTGAAGGGAGTGCTCGAGGCGGCCGCCGCCGAGGCGCACGAGTGGTTCGACGCCAACTATCCGCGGTTCTTCACCCCGCCGTACTTCGACGGGACCCACTGGGCCGTGCCCGCCTCACCCGAGGTGGTGCAGGGCATGCAGACCGGTTTCGCCGACCCGACCAGCTACCCCGTCGACGATCGCGGTCTGCTGTACTCGTTCATCTACTTCAGCGCCAAACACCTTGGCCAGGGCCAGTTCTATGTGATGACCATTGCCGACGCCGATGGCGAGGCCTTCGACGGCGCAGCCATCTACCGGTTACGGGTGCCTGCCGATCCGCCGGTCTCGCTGTACTGGTCGGCGACGGCGTACGACCGCGCCACCCATGCCTTGATCCGGGATCAGCCGTACGGCAGCCGGTCGTCACACCGGCCCGATCTCGGCGTGAACCCGGACGGTTCCGTCGACGTGTATTTCGGCCCGGTCGCCCCGGCCGGTCAGGAGTCCAACTGGATCCCGACAAACCCGGACGGCCAGTTCGAAGTGTTGTTCCGCCTGTACGGGCCGAAACCAGCCCTGTTCGAAAAATCCTGGGCACTGCCCGATATCGAAAAGCTGTAGCGGGATCATGAAACGCCTGCAGTGGGTGGGCATCATCGTGATCGTCGCCGCGGTGGGGGCCGGCATGCTGTGGCTGCTGTGGCCGCAACCGCGGCCCCCGATCGTCGCCGAAGCCACCGCAGGTCCGTACCTGGTGCGCTTGAAGGACGAGCCACCCAAGGTGGGAGTCAGCCCACTCACCGTCGAAGTCCTGGGCAGCGCGGGCGAAACCCCGACACCGGATTCAGTGCGGTTCGAACCACGCATGCCGCAGATCGGCCTGAACGCGCCGGCCGTCGAGGCCACGCCCATAGGTAGAGATGACTACCGCGGTGTCATCGACCTTTCCACGCCGGGGCGATGGGACATCGCGGTGCGCATCGGCTCGGGCCCGCAGAGCTACGACGCCGTCCTGCGCGTCACCGCCACGCGATAGGCCGGACGGCTCAAGCCAGGGAATCCACCCAGGCCCGATGCAGCGCCGCGTACGCCCCGTCGGACCGGCCGATCAGCTCCGCCGGTGCGCCGTCCTCGATGATGCGGCCGTGCTCGAGCACCAGCACCCGGTCGGCGATCTGCACCGTGGACAGCCGGTGCGCGATCACCAGGGCGGTGCGATCGGCCAGCACGGTTTCCAACGCGCGCTGCACCATTCGTTCGCTCGGGATGTCCAGTGAGGACGTCGCCTCGTCCAGGATCAGCACCGCCGGGTCGGCCAGGAACGCCCGGGCGAACGCCACCAGCTGACGCTGGCCCGCCGAAAGCCGGCCACCACGCTTCGCCACGTCGGTGTCATGCCCGTCGGGCAGCGCGTCGATGAAGCGGTCCGCACCGACCGCCGCGGCCGCCTCCCGAACCTGCGCGTCGGTGGCCTCGGGCCGCCCGAACCGGATGTTGTCGGCGACCGTCCCGGAGAACATGAAGTTCTCCTGGGTGACCATCACGACATGCCGGCGCAGTTCGGACTGGGCCAGCTCACGCAGGTCCACACCGTCGAGCGTCACCGAACCGGCAGTCGGGTCGTAGAACCGGGCGATCAACTTGGCGATGGTGGTCTTGCCCGCCCCGGTGGTGCCCACCAGCGCCACGGTCTGCCCGGCAGGGACCGCGAGCTCAAGCCCGGGCAACACCGGCCGGCCGGGCGCGTACTCGAATCGCACATCGTGAAACCCGATGTCGCCCTTGGGCTCCGACAGGGAGACCGGCTGCGCCGGATCCGCGATCGCGGGCTTCTGCGCCAGCACCCCTGCCAGCTTCTCCAACGCCGAGGACGCCGACTGGAAGGTGTTGAAGAACTGCGAGATCTCCTGCATCGGCTCGAAGAACATCCGCAGGTACAGCAGGAACGCGGTCAGCGTGCCGATGGTCATCTCACCGTGCAGCACGCGATAGCCGCCGTAGAGCAGCACCACACCGGTCGTCAGGTTGCCGACCAGCTTGACCCCGGGCATGAAGACCGCCAGCAGCTTGAAGGTCTTCTCGTTGATCGCCCGGTACTCGTCGGCGACGTCGTCGAAGATCTCCTGGTTGCGCGGCTCGCGCCGAAAGGCCTGCACGGCCTTGATACCCGTCATCGTCTCGACGAATTGCACGATCACCAGGGCCGCGCTCTCGCGCACCAACCGGTAGGTCTTGCCCGATTCGTTGCGGAACCACCACACCAGGGCGACCAGGATCGGGAACGCCGCCAGGCACATCAGACCCAGCCGCCAATCGAGCGCCACCAGCAGAACCGCTGTGCCGAACAGTGTCAGCACCGCGGTGATCAGGCTGTCGAAGCCCGTTTCCAGCATGTCCTGGATGGCTTCGACGTCGTTGGTGGACCGGCTGACGACCCGGCCCGAGGTGTAGCGGTCGTGGAACGCCACATCGAGCCTGCCGAAATGGCGGAACACCCGGCGGCGCAACTCCAGCAGCACCCGTTGACCGATGCGGCCGGAGCGCCGCAGGAAGAACATCCGGCTGACCGCCTGCACGATCACCACCACGCACAGCGTGCCGACGATGAACATCAACTCGCGGGCCGGACCGCCCTCGAGGATCGGCGGGATTCCGTGGTCGATGCCGCGCTGCACCAGGATCGGAACCGACAGCCGGGCAGCGTTTTCCACGATGACCACCAGGGCCAGCACCGCGACCGTCCAACGGTAGGGCCGCAGCAGTGACAGAAGGAGCTCACGGGCCTCACGGCGCCGGGGCACGCTTTCGTCGATCGGGAGGTTGGACGTGCCGGAACTGCCGGCTTGATCGTCGTCATCGGTGACCTGTCCGCGCCACTCGGTAGTCGTCATCGGCGCTGCACCTCCGCACCGAAACGCGGTGGTTCGCCCACTTCGTCGATGGCCGTGCGTTCATCGTGCCCGCGCTGCAGCCGGCCCAACTCCTCTTCGTCCTCCCATTCGCAACTGCGCTCACACGCGTCGTCGAGTTGGTCATCGGCGGCCAGCAGGTAACGGTATTGCGGTACCTGCGCGAGCAATTGGGTGTGGGTGCCGATGTGGGTGATGGTGCCCTCCTGCAGCAGCGCCACCTTGTCGGCCAGCAGCACGGTCGACGCGCGGTGCGCGACGATGATGCCCGTCACCCCGCGCAGCACCCGGCCCAGCGCTTCGGTCACGACGGCCTCGGTGTGCACGTCCAGGGCCGACAACGTGTCGTCGAGCACGAGGATCTTGGGTGCGGCAAGAATGGCCCGGGCCAGCGAAAGACGTTGGCGCTGACCACCCGACAGGCTCATGCCCTGCTCGCCGATCCGGGTGTCCAGGCCGAACGGCAGGTCATAGACGAACTGCGCCGCCGCGATCTCGACAGCCTGCGCCAGCTGCTCATCGGTGGCATCTGCTCGGCCGAGGCGTAGGTTCTCGGCCACCGACATCGAGAAGAGTGTCGGATCCTCGAACGCCGTGGCCACCGTCTCCCGCAGCGCCTGCAGGCTCAGCTCCCGGATATCGCGGCCGTCGATCATGATCTGACCTTCGGTGACGTCATAGAGCCGCGAGAACAACGCGGCCAGTACCGATTTGCCCGATCCGGTCGCGCCGACGAGCGCCAGCGTCTGCCCCGGTTCCACCACCGCATCGACATGGCGCAGTGCCCAATTGTCCGGCTCGCCGGACGGCGCCACTCTGTCTTCACCATCGGGAAACTTGAAGCCCACGTCACGCAGCTCCAGTCGGCCACCGCGCGGCGGCTGCGAAACCGGGCCGTCGACGATATCGACCGGGGCATCGAAGATCTCGGCGATCCGGTTGGCCGCGGTGAACGACTCCTGCGTCATCGACAGCAGAAAGCCCAGCGATGCGATGGGCCACACCAGCGACAGCATCATCGTGATGAACGCGACCAGGGTGCCCATCGTGACGTGGCCGTGGCCCGCCGCGTACGCACCGAAACCCAGCACCACGATCAGGGTGAGGTTGGGGATGACCTCAAGCAGCGTCCAGAACTTCGCCGACACCGTCACCCGCGCGAACTGGGTGTCGTACAACTGCGTGGCCTGCTCATCGAACCGGTCGAACACGTAATCCTCACGGCCGAACGCCTTGACCACCCGCAGCCCGAGCGCGGCCTCCTCGACATGAGTTGCCACGTGACCGGTCTGGTCCTGCGCGAGCCGCGACAACCGGGTGTACTCCCGCTCGAAATGCAGCACGGTCAGCGTGATCGGCACGATGGACACCAACACCACCACCCCGAGCGGCCAGTACATGGCCAGCAGGATCGACGTGACCACCACGATCTGCAGGGCGTTGAGGATCAGGAACACCAGCCCGAAGGACAGGAACCGCCGGATCGTGGACAGGTCGTTCATCACCCGCGACAGCAGCTGCCCCGACTGCCAGCGGCTGTGGAAACTCATCGGCAGAATCTGCAGCCGGGCGTAGAGATCCTTGCGGATGTCGGCCTCGACGCCCATGGTCGCGCGGGCGACCATCCAGCGCCGGATGAACCACAGCACCGCCTCGGAGATTCCGACCGCGACGGCGGCGGAACCGAGCACCCACAGCCCGTGTTGATCCTGGTGACGGACCGGGCCGTCGATCACGGCCTTGGTCATCAGCGGAATCGCCACCGTGGCAGCCAGGCTGACCACCGCGACCACGACCATCACGATCCAACGGGCCCGGTATGGCAACAGGTAGGGCAACAGCCGCCACAGATCTGAACTGGTCCGGATCCGCTTCGGAGATGGGGCGATCGCGGGTTGGCTCACTGAATCAATCTTCCCATCAGGGGCAAACGAATAACCTCACGCAGCGGGAACCTCCTCGGAGAACTGCGTGTCGTACAGCTCGGCGTATCGGCCGGCACGGGCCAGCAGATCGCGGTGGGTGCCGCGTTCGACGATGCGCCCGTCCTCGATGACCAGGATGAGATCGGCGGCCCGGACGGTGGACAGCCGGTGCGCGATGACGATGGACGTCCGCCCATCCAGTGCCTCGGCCAGTGCCTGCTGCACGGCGGCCTCCGAGGCCGAGTCCAGCGACGCCGTCGCCTCATCGAGCACCACCACCCGGGATCGTCCCAACAGCAGCCGCGCGATGGTCAACCGCTGCCGCTGTCCTCCGGACAGACGGTATCCGCGCTCACCGACAACCGTGTCCAAGCCGTCGGGCATCGCCGCGACCACATCGTCGAGCCGGGCCCGGCGCAGTGCGTCCCACAATTCGTCCTCGCCGGCCGACGGCGCGGCCAGCAGCAGGTTCGACCGGATCGACTCGTGGAACAGATGCCCGTCCTGGGTCACCATGCCGACGGTGTCCTTGAGCGACGCGAACGTCACGTCGCGCACATCGGTGCCGTTCAGCGTGATGGATCCGGAGTCGACGTCGTAGAGCCGGGCCAGCAGCGACGCGATGGTCGACTTGCCCGCGCCCGACGAACCGACCAGCGCCACCATCTGCCCGGGCTCCGCGGTGAACGAAATACCGTGCAGCACCTCGTCCCCACCACGGTCGTCCAGGGAGGCGACCTCCTCCAGCGAGGCCAGCGACACCTTGTCCGCCGAGGGATACGAGAAGTGGACGTCGTGGAATTCGATCGAGACCGGCAGCCCTGCTTTTTGGCCTGGCACGGCCACCGCATCCGGCTTCTCGGCGATCAACGGCACCAGATCGAGCACCTCGAAGACCCGCTCGAACGACACCAGCGCACTGGCAATCTCGACCCGTGCATTGGCCAGCGCGGTGAGCGGTGCATACAGCCGCGTCAGCAGCAGCGCCAGCGACACGACCGCCCCGGCCTGCAGCTGCCCGCCGATCGCCAGTACCCCACCCAGCCCGTAGACCAGGGCGAGCGCCAGCGCCGACATCAGGGTCAGCGAGTTCATGAACGTCGACTGCAGCATCGCCGTGCGCACCCCGATGTCACGCACCCGGTCGGCGCGCACCGCGAACTCGTCGGACTCACGTTCCGGGCTGCCGAACAGTTTGACCAGGGTGGCACCCGGAGCGGAGAACCGCTCGGTCATCTGGGTGTTCATCGTGGCGTTGTGAGTGGCCGCCTCACGGGACAGCCCGGCCATCCGGGTGCCGATCCGACGCGCGGGCAGCACGAACAACGGCAGCAGGGCCAACGACAGCAGCGTGATCTGCCACGAGATGCTGAGCATCACCACCAGCGTCAGCGTCAGTGTCACCAAGTTCGCGACGATGCCGGAGAGGGTGTCGGAGAACGCGCGCTGCGCCCCGATCACGTCGTTGCCCAACCGGCTCACCAGGGCTCCCGTGCGGGTGCGGGTGAAGAACGCCACCGGCATCCGTTGCACATGGTCGAACACCGCGGTGCGCAGATCCAGGATCAGCCCCTCGCCGATGTTCGACGACAACCACCTGGTCAACAGAGCCACCGCGGCCTCGGCGACGGCGATCGCGGCGATGGTGCCGGCCAGCAGCACCACCGTCGACGCCGGGCCGCCCTGCGTGATCGCGTCCACCACACGGCCGGCCAAGACCGGCGTCGTCACCGTCAGCAGCGCACTGACCACACTGATCGCGACGAACCAGCCCAACCTGCGGTGGTGGCGTGCAGCGAACCGCCAGATCCGGGACAACAACCTCCGGTCGGCCAGTGCTCGCAGGTCACCCTCGCGGGCATGCGTCTGCCGATACAGCGCCTGTCTGGCCACTGTTTCCATACTCATAGGCATCACCGTAAAACCTGAACAAATGTTGAGGTCAAAAACATCCCCGGGGCCTTCCCTGGGAGCCTGCGCGATTGGTCGTACTTCATCGGGCAAGATGGCGGGCATGGATAGCGCTACCGGTGGCACAGCTTCGCCCCGGGTCCTCGTCGTAGACGACGACCCCGACGTGCTCGCCTCGCTGGAACGCGGGCTGCGACTGTCCGGGTTCACCGTATCGACGGCCGTGGACGGGGCCGAGGCGCTGCGCAGCGCCACCGAGACCCGACCCGACGCGATCGTGCTCGACATCAACATGCCCGTGCTCGACGGTGTGAGCGTGGTGACCGCACTGCGCGCGATGGACAACGACGTGCCCGTCTGCGTCCTCTCGGCCCGCAGCAGCGTCGACGACCGCGTCGCCGGCCTCGAAGCCGGCGCCGATGACTACCTGGTCAAACCGTTCGTCCTGCAAGAGCTGGTCGCCCGCGTCAAGGCCCTGCTACGCCGGCGCGGCGCCTCGGCCACCTTCTCGTCCGAGACCATCCAGGTCGGCCCACTCGAGGTCGACATCCCGGGCCGGCGCGCCCGGGTCAACGGTGTGGACGTGGACCTGACCAAACGCGAGTTCGACCTCCTGGCCGTCCTGGCCGAACACAAGACCGCAGTGCTGTCCCGGGCCCAGTTGCTGGAACTCGTCTGGGGCTACGACTTCGCCGCCGACACCAACGTCGTCGACGTGTTCATCGGGTACCTACGCCGCAAACTCGAAGCCGGGGGCGCGCCCCGGCTGCTGCACACCGTCCGCGGCGTCGGTTTCGTGCTCAGGACCCAGTAGCCCCGGGTAATCATGAGACCGCTGACCCGGATCTTCCGCCGCACCCCCTCGCTGCGGACCCGGGTCGCGTTCGCCACAGCCATCGGCGCGGCCATCGTCGTCGTCATCGTCGGCACCATCGTGTGGGTCGGCATCACCAACGACCGCAAGGAACGGTTGGACCGGCGGCTCGACGAGGCCGCCGGCTTCGCCATCCCCTTCCTGCCCCGCGGGCTCGGCGAGATCCCCCGCTCCCCCAGCGATCAGGACGCGGTGATCACCGTGCGCCAGGCCGGAAACGTCTCGTCGAACTCGAACGTGGTTCTGCCCGAGCTGCCCGACGGCTACGCCGACACCTACATCGACGGGGTGCGCTGGCGGGTCCGCACGGTGCAGATCCCCGCCCCAGGCCCGATGTGGGTGGCCGTCGGCGCGACCTACGACGCCACCATCGCCGACACCAACAACCTGCATCGCCGAGTGCTCATCATCTGCGTGTTCGCCGTCGGCGCCGCCACCGTGCTGGGCTGGGTGCTGGCCGCATTCGCGGTCCGACCGCTCAAACGGCTGGCCGAACAGACCCGTGAGATCGAGGCCGGCGACGAGGCCCCCGACGTCCAAGTTCGCGGCGCCAGCGAGGCCGTCGAGATCGCCGACGCCGTCAACGGCATGCTGCAACGCATCTGGAAAGAGCAGGACCGCACCAAGGCGGCGTTGACCTCGGCCCGCGACTTCGCCTCGGTGTCCGCCCACGAGCTGCGCACCCCGCTCACCGCGATGCGCACCAACCTGGAGGTTCTGTCCACCCTCGACCTCGCCGACGACCAGCGCAAGGAAGTGGTCAGCGACGTCATCCGCACCCAGTCACGGATCGAGGCCACCCTCGGCGCCCTGGAGCGGCTCGCGCAAGGCGAGCTGACCACCACCGACGACCACGTCACCGTCGACATCACCGAACTGCTCGACCGCGCCGCCCACGACGCCATGCGGGTCTATCCCGACCTCGAGGTGTCGCTGGCGCCGTCACCGACCGTGATCATCATCGGGCTGCCGACCGGGCTGCGGCTGGCCGTGGACAACGCGATCGCCAACGCCGTGAAGCACGGCGGCGCCACCCGGGTGCAGCTGTCGGCGGTGAGCTCACGGGAGGGCGTGGAGATCGCCGTCGACGACGACGGCGTGGGGGTGCCCGAGGAGGAACGCGAAATGGTGTTCGACCGCTTCTCCCGAGGGTCGACGGCATCGCGGTTGGGTTCCGGTCTCGGCCTGGCGCTCGTGGCTCAACAGGCCGAATTACACGGCGGCACCGCCACTCTGGAATCGAGCCCCCTGGGCGGGGCGCGACTGTTGTTACGCCTGCCCGGCCCGCACTAGAAGGGGTTCCCAGACGCAGAAACGCCCGCCTCCGGTCGTGGAGGCGGGCGATCTGCGTTCGTGTTACTTCTTCTCGCGCTGGGACTTACCGCTGTCCCACCGGTTGAAGCCGGCCTTCTCGGCGGATTCCACGTCGGCGAACCAGATCTCGGCGATGGTCACCGAGTAGGACGGGCTCTCCGGCGAGTGATAGAGCATCGAATCCTCGTTGCCCTTGATCAGATAGCCCGTCGGCGTTCCCGCACCCGACACCCGGACCGAACCCTCGCCATACGGCGTCGCCTCGACCACCTTGACATCATCACCGGCCGCCGCGTCCTCGTCGGCCTCGTGGGCACCGCCACCGGAGGCGAACTTGGCCGCACCTGCCGCACCGGCTGCCGCTGCACCCGCCGCCGCCGCACCGGCGCTGGTGACCCTGGGCAGCTTCGTGGTGGGCTCGTCTCCCGAACCGACCTTGGGCAGCTTGGTCGTCGCGTCATCGGTGACAGCCGTTGCACCAGCCGCAGTTCCGCCGGTAGCCGCGGCCTTGGCAGCGGTGCCGCCGCCGGTGGCCCCGGTGTCGGGACGTCGGCCGAGGGCGCCGTACACCGGCACCTCCCGCTTGACCCGACGCAGGGTCAGCGCCAGCGTCAATACCAGCCCGAGCACGAAGGCCAGGGCCATCAACCACCAGTTCACGTCGCTCATCGTCGTGCTCCGATCTCGCGAGAGCCGGGAAGTTCGGCGAACGCCTCTTCCTCACTGGTGGGCTTGACGGTCACGACTGAGATCAGCCAGGCCACCAGCGACCCCACCACGAACGCGAGCAGATACCACAACCATTGGATTACGAAGTCCATGTCGAATCTCCCTAGTTGACCGTGATCTCGACGCGGCGGTTCTGCGCCTTGCCTTCGGGGGTGTCATTGCTGGCAATCGGATTCGCCGAACCCGCGCCCGACGACGTCACGTGATCGGCCGCCAGGCCCTGCGAAACCAGATAGTCGGCAACGGCTTTCGCGCGGTTACCGCTCAGCGGGACGTTGATGGCGTCATTGCCCGAGCTGTCGGTGTAACCAGTGACCGCCACCTGCGCGCCCGCGCAGGACTTGAGCTTGTCGGCCACCTGCGACAACAACTGCTGCGAGGCCGGAGCCAGAACGAACCCGTCGGTGCTGAAGTTGATCGGGGTGCGCAGCAGTGCACTCACATCGCCCTGCAGCACCGCGCACGGTCCGGGCGTACCTCCCTGGGTTCCCGGTGCACCCGGAGCTGCAGGCGCCGGAGGCGCAGGGGCAGCCGGGGCTGCGGCGACCTGAATGTTGTTGACGAGCTTGATGTTCGGCCATGCCGACTTTGCAGCCGCCTCCACCGCGTCACGCACCTGCGCCGACGGCGCGGTACCGGTCAGGGTCAACGTGTCACCGTCGACGCTGAAGTTGAAATCCGGAATGCCCTCGGCTGCGGCGTCGAACACCTTGCCCAGCGCCGCGACATCGGGAGTACTCACTCCAGGACGCAGATTCAGATTGTCGATCAGATTGACGTCCGCACCGAATTTTCCGCGCAGCCAGTCCAGCAGCGAGGCCTTGGCATTCGCATCGGGCAGATCACCGGTGAGGGTGAAATCGTTGCCGTTACGAGCGATCGACAACGGTGCGAACGAAAGGTTGGGCAAATTGACGTTCGGCGCGTTGACGTCCGGGGCATTGACGTCCGGAGCCGTCATTGTCGCCGTGGGATTGACATCGGGGAGACTGAGATCGGAGTTCTTGTGTGAGCGGTCGAGCCCGCCCCATCCGATCAGCCCCAGCAACAATGGAACTGCCGCCAGCGCCAACAACCAACCCAATCCGGGTGGTCGCCGATATAACTTGGAGGCTGTTTGCCAGCCTGTGATTGTCCGAGATTCGTCCGAACCCGACATTTGGGCACTCCTGAAGTCGACGAACAGTTATCGATAGCAACGAAACAGGTTGACGTTAGCAGCAAATGGAATTTGATGGTTAGGTTCGGCTAATACTGACCGAACCCACCGCGACGTCAACGAGTGGCGAGCAGATCGATCACAAAGATCAGCGTCTTCCCCGAAAGCCGATGCCCTGATCCCGCCGGACCATAGGCCTGGGCCGGCGGAATGACGAGCTGGCGACGACCACCCACCCGCATCCCGGGAATTCCGTCCTGCCAGCCCTGAATTAGGCCCCGCAACGGAAACTCAATGGATTCTCCACGATTCCATGAACTGTCGAACTCCTCACCGGAGTCGTATTCGACGCCCACATAGTGCACCTCGACGGTGCCACCGGGCACTGCCTCGGCGCCGTCGCCGACCACCAGATCCTTGATCACCAATTCGGTAGGGGCAGGTCCGTCCGGAAACTCGATCTCAGGTTTTGTACTCACCAGATCAACGGTAGTCGGGCAGACTGGTTGTGTGGCCAAAGATCAGGACATCCTCGCCGAAGTTCACCGGCTCGTTGCCGAAGAGCAGGAGCTCCGGTCGAAACTGCAACGCCGGGAAATAGACGAATCCGAAGAGCAACAACGACTGAGATCGCTGGAAGTGGCCCTCGACCAGTGTTGGGACCTGCTGCGGCAGCGCCGCGCGCTCCGCGAAACCGGACAGGATCCCGGACTGGCCCACCCCCGTGGGGCCGACGAGGTCGAAGGTTACAAGGGCTGACCGGACGGGTATGACGTGACAGAAGGCACGTTGGACGCTGTCATCGTCGGCGGCGGGCACAACGGCTTGGTGGCTGCTGCGTACCTGGCTCGCGCCGGACGCCGGGTACAGGTACTCGAACGCAGCGACCACGTAGGTGGGGCGGCGGTCTCGACGCATGCCTTCGACGGCGTGGATGCGCGGCTGTCGCGGTACTCGTATCTGGTCAGTCTGCTGCCGCAGCGCATCGTCACCGATCTCGGTGCCCGAATCCGGCTGACCAGGCGCCGATACTCCTCCTACACACCGGATCCGGTCACGGGCGGGGCCACCGGCCTGCTCATCGGTCCAGACCCGACGTTCGACGCGATCGGCGCAGCCGACGACGCGGCCGGGTTCGACGAGTTCTACCGGCGCTGCAAGCTGGTCACCACGCGAATCTGGCCGACGCTGCTGCAGCCGCTGCGCACCCGGTCACAGATGCGGGGGGAAGTGCTCGGCACGCACGACACCGAAAGCGCCGCCGCCTGGGAGGCGCTGATCGAACAGCCCATCGGCGAGGCGATCAGCGCCGCGGTGTCGCATGATCTGGTGCGCGGCGTGATGGCCACCGACGCCCTGATCGGCACCTTCGCCGGCGTCGACGATCCGTCGCTGATGCAGAACGTGTGCTTCCTCTACCACCTGATCGGCGGCGGCACCGGCGACTGGGATGTGCCGGTAGGCGGGATGGGTGCGGTCACCGGGGCGCTGGCGGCCGCAGCAACCGGATATGGCGCCGAAATCATCACCGGCGCAGACGTTTACGCGATCACCCCGGATGGCGAGGTGCGCTACCGGCAGGGTGGATCAGCACGACGGGTGCATTCCGAGCGGGTACTGGCCAATGTCACCCCGGCAGTGCTGGCCGAACTGCTCGGCGAGCCGGCACCCGATACCGCGCCGGGCGCGCAGGTGAAGGTCAACCTGATGCTGCGCCGGCTCCCCCGGCTCCGCGACGAACGCGTCACGCCCGAGCAGGCATTCGGCGGTACGTTTCACATCAACGAGACGTTCAGCCAACTGGCCGGGGCCTATGCGACCGCCGCCACCGGGCACGTTCCCGACCCCCTGCCGTGCGAGATCTACTGCCATTCCCTGACCGATCCGAGCATCCTGTCCGAGGACCTGCGGGCCTCGGGTGCGCACACGCTGACAGTTTTCGGTCTGCACACCCCGCACTCACTGACGCTGAAAAATCCCGACCGGATGCGGGATCGACTGACCTCGGCGGTGCTCAACTCGCTCAATTCGGTTCTGGCCGAACCGATCCAGGACGTCCTGATGGAGGATGGCGCCGGCCGGCTGTGCATCGAGGCCAAGACGACCGCCGACCTCGAACAGGCCCTGGGAATGACCGCGGGCAACATCTTCCACGGAGCGCTGCGCTGGCCGTTCGCCGAGGACGAGGCCCCGCTGGAGACGCCGGCGCAACGCTGGGGTGTGGCCACAGCTCACGAGCGAATCCTGTTGTGCGGCTCGGGATCGGTGCGCGGCGGCGCAGTCTCGGGAATCGGCGGGCACAACGCCGCGATGGCAGTCCTCGAAGGCTGACGCATCCCATTCACTTCGCATCGATGAGAACGGCCAACCCGTCCAGAACACGGGCCAACCCGAACTCGTAGGCATGCGTGGCGCTGTAGGCGGCGTCGAACGTCTGGCCCGCCACCGTGCCGACCCGCGAGGCCAGCGGATAGCTGTCACCGTCGAACGCGCGCTCCAGTAGCGGGCCCGCGCGTTCCCACCACTGCCCGTCACTCATGCCGCTGTCGGCTGCGGCCCGTCCGGAATCGATGGCGATCCGGGCAACCGAGTTCACGAAGCCGAGAACGTACGTCAGGGCGGAATCCATGTCCAGGTCGCTGAGTCCCAGACCGTCGAACGCCCCCAGCTCGTGGTCGTACTTCGCGATCATGCCGGGCCCCAGCGGCGGGCGCGTAGTGGGCAGATAGGCCATCCACGGATGACTGTCGAACATCCCGAGATTTTCCTCGGCGAGCATGGAAACCTTTTCCCGCCAGGGTTTCCCATCGAAGTCACGGCGCGGCATCTGCAAATAGACGGTGTCGAGCATGAGGTCGAGCAGTTCAGCCTTGCCCGGTACATAGGTGTAGGTCGCCATCGGGGTGACCCCGAGTTCCACGGCCACCGCCCGCATGGTGAGCGCTTCGAGACCGTCGGCGTCGGCAATCCGGATGGCAGCGGCGATCACGGCGTCCACTGTGGTGCGTTGCTTCGGACCGCGGTTGCGGGTGCCCTGACCGGGCTCGCGCCACAGCAGCTCGAGCGTACGCACCGGATCGCCGGCGCTGCTGCGGTCCTTACCTGCGCGTTCACTCACTCGGACATCCTCTCTGTACTACGTACACAGTACTGTGTATAAAGTACTGCGGACAGAATAATCCAACCCAAGGAGATTCATGGTCACCATGCCGCAGGCCGCCGAATTCAGCCCCAGCGCCGCCGATGTCGACTCGGTGCTGGCGTGGTTCGCCCACTACGACGCCCTTGCCATGGACAAGAACATCGAGGCGATGGCCGACGAAGCGATGTTTCCGCTCAACGAAGTCACCGACGGCAGCGCGGAGTCCGTGGACCGCGCCGGGTTCATCGCCCAGATGACCGAGCAGTTCAGCGCCGGCACTGATTTCGCCATGGAGTCCACTCGCACACCGCATTTCATCAACGAGAACCTGGTGTTCGTCATCACCGACGCGACATTCACCGCCGACGGTTTCAGCCGGCAGGTGCGCTACGGAGATCTGCTGGTCAAGTGTGGCGGCGACTGGAAGTTCCAGACCATGGCGCAGGGCGGGTGGGGCGAGAGCTGATCCAGATCGGCGCGGCTAAGACCCGCTGATCTTGCGCAGAATTGCCCGCACAGCTTCGAGGTCCTCGGCGTCGAGCGCGGCCAGCGCGTCCGGCGCCGGGTCCTCGACCCGGTCGATGCGTGCCAGCAGCGTCCGCCCGGCCTCGGTCAACGAGACCAGCTTGCATCGCCGGTTGGCGGGGTCGATCTCGCGCACGACGAGCCCGCGTTCCTCAAGGTCGTTGACCGCGACCGTGGCCGCCGGGGCGTCGACGGTGGCGGCGTAGGCCAACTGCTTGACGGTCAACGGTGCGCGCGCCAGCCGTTTCAGGACCCGGACGCGACTGAACGGCAGGCCGGTCTGTTCGATCACCGCACGCCGCCAGCGGTCACGGTGATCGAACACCAACGCGGTCAGACCGCGCCACACCTCGTCGGCCAACTCCGCCTGCCGATCACCTGACACGACTCACCTCCGGGGCATGGTGCTGACCGATCAGGGGCGCCAGCTTCTGCGCCGTCCGCAGCGCCCTCGGTGTTGTCGACACGAAACCGAGGGCGAAGATCACCAATCCCAGTGCGGCACACACGAACCACAGCGGGCGCGCGGCCGAGGCGAAATCCACCCCCGTGTCCGCCAGCGCCGCACCGGCCACCGAACCACACAGCGCCACACCGACACTCACACCGACCTGACGACTGGTCGAGGCCACCGCCGAGGCCGCACCGGCGCGGTCCAACGGCATCCCGCTTACCGCCGTGGTGGTGATCGGCGCGTTGACCATCGAGAAGCCGATGCCGAACACCGCGAACATCACCAGCAGCTGCCATACCGGGGTGTCACCGGTCAGCCGGGTCAACAGGAGGGTGGCCAGGGTGATCGTGGCGCCGGCCACAAGCAGCGAGGGCCGGCTGCCGTACCGGCCGACCAGGCGGCCCGACAACGGCGAGAAGATCAGCGCGCCGATGGCGACCGGCAGGTAGATCAGGCCGGTGTGCATCGCGGAGTAGCCCCGGTCGGTCTGCAGGTACAGCGACATCATGAACAGGAACGCGCCGTAGGCCGCGAAGGCACATACCGCGATCAGCGTGGCCGAGGCGAACGGCACACTGCGGAAGAACCGCAGATCGATGAACGGGTCCCGGCGACGCGACTCGTAGCGCAGGAACGCCACCAGCGCCAGTAACGCGATCGTCGCGACGGCCAACGTGCGTGGGTCGGTCCAGCCGAACCCGGGCCCCTCGATGAGCACGAAGACGACACCGAACAGGAACGCCACCCCGAGCGCCTGGCCGACCGGGTCGAGATCCCGCATCGTCGCCGACTTCGACTCCGGCACGAAGATCGCGGTGAGCAGGACTGCCAGGGCACAGATCGGCAGGTTGATCCAGAAGACCGCGCGCCAGTCGACGTACTGGATCAGCGCCCCGCCGACAATCGGGCCGAGTGCCATCGAGATGCCGACCACCCCGCCCCAGACGCCGATGGCCCGCGCGCGCTCGACCCGGCCGGTGAACACCTGGGTGATGATCGACATCGCCACCGGGTTGAGCATCGAGCCGCCGATGGCCTGGAGGAAGCGGGCCGCGATGAGCGTTTCGATATTGGGTGCGAGGCTGCACAGCAGCGAGGCCACCGCGAAGATCGTCAGGCCCAGTTGGAATGTCCGCCTGCGGCCGAACCGGTCTCCGGTGGCGCCCGACAGCAACAGCAGCGAGGCCAACACCAGCGTGTAGACGTCGACGATCCACTGCAGCTGTGAGGGCGATGCGCCCAGATCGTCGCGGATGCTCGGGAGCGCGACGTTGACGATGGTGGCGTCCATCGACACGATCAGCAGGCTCAGACAGCACGAGACGAGGATGATCGCCTTGCGCCGCGCGCTGAGCATGCCAACGGTTGCATTCACACAACCATTGTGAAACTACAACTATCTATCAGGCAAGTCGAAATCGCTCCACCGCGTCACGGCCGCCGATCCCACCATCGGAGACCCACCAGTCGAACATCAAGCTGACGATGATGAACGGTGTTGTCCGACACGAGAAATAGCCTTGCCCGGCCCAGGACAATGGGACTGTGAACGAACGGAACTCCCCTGTCGCCGACGCGGTGGCCGCTGCCGGAATCGAACCGGCCATCAGAATCCTCGACGCCGACGCCAAGACCGCCGCTGCGGCAGCCGAACAGCTGGGATGCGAAGTCGGGGCGATCGCCAACAGCCTGGTCTTCGAATGCGACGGTGAACCGCTGCTGGTGATGGCCAGCGGCGCCGCCCGCGTCGACACCGGCGTCGTTGCGAGTCATCTCGGGGCCAAACACCTCCGCAAGGCCGACCCGAAACTCGTCCGCAATGCAACCGGACAGATCATCGGCGGGGTCGCGCCAGTCGGGCACCCCGAACCGCTGCGCACCGTCGTCGACCAGACACTGGCGTCCTACCCGGTCATCTGGACCGCGGCGGGCACCGCCGATTCGGTGATGCCGCTGACCTACGCGCAACTACTGGCACTCACCGGGGGCGTCGCGCTGCCGGTGCGCTGACAAGGATTGCCGAGCAGACGTAAAACTGCCCCTTTTCGCGTGAAAAGGGGCAGTTTTGCGTCTGCTCGCGGAACGAAACTCAGCGCTTGTTGATGTCTACGTAGCCGCGCTCGGTGTAGCCGGTGTAGATCTGGCGCGGACGGCCGATCTTGTTGGGCTCCGAGTGCATCTCCCGCCAGTGCGCGATCCAGCCCGGAAGCCGGCCCAGCGCGAACAGCACCGTGAACATGCGGGTCGGGAAGCCCATCGCCCGGTAGATCACGCCGGTGTAGTAATCGACGTTCGGGTAGAGCTTGCGCTCGATGAAGAAGTCATCGGTCAACGCGATCTCTTCGAGCTGCTTGGCGATGTCGAGCAGCTCGTCGTCGCCGCCCAGCTTGCCCAGGATCTTGTCGGCCTGCTCCTTGACGATGCGGGCCCGCGGATCGTAGTTCTTGTAAACCCGGTGACCGAAGCCCATCAGCTTCACGCCGTCTTCACGGTTCTTGACCTTCTTGACGAAGGTCTGCACATCATCGTCGCCGGTGCGGATCTTCTCCAGCATCTCCAGCACGGCCTGGTTGGCGCCACCGTGCAGCGGGCCCCACAGCGCGTTGATGCCACCGGAGATCGAGGTGAACAGGTTGGCCTGTGACGAGCCCACCAGACGCACCGTCGAGGTCGAACAGTTCTGCTCGTGATCGGCGTGCAGGATCAACAGCATGTCCAGCGCCCGCACGATCTCGGGATCGACCTCATACGGCTCGGCCGGGAAACCGAACGTCATCCGCAGGAAGTTCTCCACCAGCGTCAACGAGTTGTCCGGGTACAGGAACGGCTGCCCCTCGGACTTCTTGTAGGCATAGGCGGCGATCGTCGGCAACTTGGCCAGCAAGCGGATGGTCGACAGCTCGACCTGCTTCTTGTCCAGCGGATCCAGCGAATCCTGGTAGTAGGCGCTGAGCGCGTTGACCGCACTGGACAGCACCGGCATCGGATGCGCGTTGCGCGGGAAACCGTCGAAGAACCGCTTCAGATCCTCGTGCAGCAGGGTGTGCCGCTGGATCTGGGTGGTGAACGACTCCAGCTGCTCGGCCGTCGGCAACTCACCGTAGATCAGCAGGTAGCTGACCTCGATGAACGTGGAGTTCTCGGCCAACTGCTCGATCGGGATACCCCGGTAGCGCAGAATGCCGGCATCACCGTCGATGTAGGTGATCGCCGACTTGGTCGAAGCGGTGTTGACGAAGCCACCATCGAACGTGGTGTAGCCGGTCTTGGCCAGCAACGGGCCCAGCGCGATGCCGTCACTGCCCTCGGTGGCGGGGACGATCTCCAGATCAATCTCGCCACCGGGGTACTTGAGAGTGGCAAGCTCCTGCCCACTCGACGGGTTTTCGGCCACGGGAATCCCTTCATCCTCGTTAGGAAGTCGTTGGGAACCAACTAACTGCTCTACAAAAGGTAGTCGCAATCGATCCGCGCTGCCCGCGGGGGGTTACCAACGGGTCACCACCAACCGCCGGGCGCTTCGCCACAGGCCTGGTTCACAGCGCCCCGATTTGCCAGAGATCCCAGCTCAGCGACCATTCCAGATTGGCGCAGCGACGCCCGTGGCCGCCCACTTATACTGCTCACGGCAACCCCGTGCGCGATACCGACGTGGTGCCGCACACAGGCAAGGAGGGGGCCGTGGCCGATTGGTCCGGGGGCCAGTTCGGCGTCGGCGGGCAATCGCCCGCACCAGGTTGGCCGACGACGAACCCCGGTTTTTCGCCCACTCCGTCGCCCCATTTCCCCAGCCATCCACTGGCGACACCGCCACCGGTCTTCGGCGCACCCGCAGGAGCGCCCCCGCCCAAGCGCCGCAGGGGCATGGTCATCGGACTGGTGGCAGCTGCGGTGGTGACGGTGCTCGCGTTGCTGGCGGCACTGGCCGTCGTGATCACCCGGTCGGATTCGGGCGGCAGCGGCGCAGGCGGCGAAAGCGCGCAAGCCGCTGTGGTGGCCTACCTGGAAGCGCTGGCCCGCGGCGATGCGGCCACCGCCCTGTCATACAGCAAGTCCCAGCCGGTATCCGCCGAACTGCTGACCGACGAGATCCTCGGCCGCCAGATCGCGAAGTGGCCGATCACCGACATCCGCGTCCTCGACACCACCGACAACAGCGTCGTATCCCAGGTGCATGTCACGGCAAAGTTCGGCAACGAGGTCTCCGAGACCAGGCTCCTGGTGGAGAAACACGGCGGCGGCTGGAAGCTCTCGAACGGGTTCATCAAGATCGACAAGACCCAGATCGGGCAGAAGGACGCGGAAACACTCACCGTGTTCGGCCAACCCGTCGACCAACCCCGCTATGTGTTTCCCGGCTTTGTCGACGTCGGCAGCACCAGCCCGTACCTCAGCGTCACCTCCAAACCGATGCTGCTGCAGGAATTGGCCGCGGGAGCCTCGGTGATGTCGATGAGTTTCAAGCTCAGCGATGCCGGCGAGCAGGCGATCCGCGCCGCGATAGCGGATTCGTTCACGGCATGTACCAATTCCAACCTGATCAGGCCACCGAACTGCCCAGTTCGGGTCAATGCCCCGAATTTCGTTGACGGCACAGCGCAATGGGGTCCAATCGAGGGCGCCGAGACGTTCAAGATCATTCCACTGACCAGCGCGATGACGGCCTCACTGGTCGGCACACTCACTGCGACGATCACGGCGCAGCAAACCAACGGCCTCACCCCGACGAACACCGTGACCGTGCCGGTATCCGGAACCGCGGACCTGTCGACAAGCCCACCCAAGCTGACCTGGAACTGAAGGTCTGAACGAGCGCGGAGGACATCGATGACATACCCACCACAGCCACCGCCGGAGTGGAACCAGCCCTCGGGCAGTCCCTTTGGCTCCAACGAGCCGTTCGGGCAGCCCCAGCAGTGGCCGAATTACGGCCAGCCGCCGGTGTTCTCGGGTTACGGAGAGGCACCGCCCACCGACTTTCAGCCACCCAATCGGAACAACACCGGTTGGATCCTCGGCACGATCGCGGGAGTCGTCATCATCGCGCTCCTGCTCGGTGGACTGCTGTGGAAGCTGAACTACGGCGACAAGAACGACACCAAGAACACCGCCGATTCCACCACCACGACCTCATCAGTGACCAAGGCGCCGCCGAGCACCACCGCTACTCCTACCTCGGCAGCACCGGCCGCCCCACCGAAAGCGGCACCCTCCAGCTGTGAGGGCCGCACCGCCGCTCCCGGCCCCCAGACCCCGGCCGGCTGGTCGACCGTGACCACTCCTCGGGGGCTTGCCTATGACGTGCCCCCAGACTGGACAGTCGAGGGATGTACCACCGTTGTCGGCTGGGAAAAACCTTGTCCCGATGGACCGTTCGGCTACTGCCCGGTGCGGGTGCTGAAAGGCGCGGCCACCATGCCCAGCAGGGCGTGCCCGAAGAGCAGCAGTGCTCTCAGCGGAACCACGGTGGTCACGGATCTCACGGACGTCACTGAATCCGCGACGCTGGAGGCAAAGTTCGCGACCAAGATCTTCACCTCGGACAAGGGTGCGGTGCCGACGGTCTCACTCGGAGCACCACGCAACCTCACCGTCTCCGGAGCGCCCGCAGCCCAGGTCGTCGCGACCGTGACCGGCATCCAAGACAACTGCGCCGGCAACTCGGCTGTCTTTTCGGTGGTGTCCACCACCGTGCCGGGTCAGTCCGGCACCGTGAACTTCATCATCGACCTGGAGCAGGGCGCTGACGGCGCGGTCGATCCGGGCGTGATCGACCAGATCGTGGGAACGCTGCGCCGGATCGACTAGGCCGGGTTATCCGGGTATCCGCGAGAGGATCTCGATGGCGGCCGCTTCCGCGCGGCCGCCTGGGTCCGGGCTCATGAACACCACGTCGATTACGACGTTCGACCTGGCCACCACGGCACGCGCAGCGTGCTGGCCTACCAACTTCCCTTCCGTCACAGCGCTGCTCACCAGCACGATCGACGAGTTGGTCGCCGAACGGGTCACCGTACCGACGTCGTAGACGACCGGCCCGGCTGGCGTTGTGTGCGTGACAGTTCCGCGACATCCCTGCCACACCTTCTCGATCGCGTCGACCTGTCGACTCGCCGCAGACGCATCGGCGTACAGCGTCGCTCGTTCATCGAGGATGCCCAGAACCAACATCGTCTTCACATCCACGCTGCCGAAAGATCGATCGTGTGTCGCGGTGTAACCGCTGTTCGCGAAAATATCGGGGCTTCCGGAGGCTATGACCGGGAAACATTCCGGTGGTGTGGATATCGATTCGGCAGCATTCCTCAATGCGGTCTCGTCGAACGTGCTGTATCCGGCGTTCAAACCGACGAGCCGGATGGCATCGTCGAGGTTGAGCAGCAAGCCGGGCAGCTGCGCTTCGGTGACCAGCGGCAGCGGCGGCGGCTCCGGCGTCGTTGTGGTGGTTGCCGCCGGGGAGGATGTCGGCACAGCGCTGCCTGTTGCCGCCGCGGTAGTCTTCGCCTCCGTCGTCGTGGTGTTCGACGAACTCGGGAACACCGCCCAGATCACCAGCGCCGCAACGGCAATCACGATCAAGGTGTACGACAGGCTGAGCCCCACCAGGGCACGATCCCGACCCCGCTGCCCGGTGCGCTTGATCTGCGACAGACCCAGATGCCCCAACACCGCGCCCGCCGGAGCGAACAGGAACGCGAACACCACCGACAACGTCGCGAAGGTATTGGCCTCGTCGCGCGGCGGCGACGGCGGCGGACCTGCCGGGACGACCGGCAGCGCCAGATAAGGCGGCTGACCCGGCGAGAACTGTTGACCCGACGGGTACTGGCCAAACGGGGCGTCACCAAACGGCGTACCGCCGAACGGATCCTGCGGACTCCCAAAACCACCCTGTGTCATATCAACCCGGAATTCTGTCGAGGATTCGTTGGACCACGGTGACCGCCTCATCGGTCAGCCCGACACCCAGAACATGCACGTCGACCAGAACGTTGGCCTTGGCGCCGATCGCACGCAGCATCCACGACTTCGATCCCTGATTGCTGCTGCGCAACGCGACGATTCCGCCGGCCTTTTCCTCTGGACCACCCAGAATGAAGTGTGTGTACTGGCCGTCCTGGACCGTCCAGGTGAACGTCTTGCCGGCACACCCGCGCCACAGTTCGAGATTGCGGGCCAGTGCCCGTTGCGCCGCCGCGGCGTCAGCGAACATCGCCACGCCTTCATAGGCCTGCAGGTCGGGATTGGGGCTCTGGTACTGCGAGGTTCCCGCGGTCTTGACGTAACCGCTGTTCTCGTACGGCAGTGGCATGAACATGCTGAACGAACTGGCGCATTCGACCGGGCTGTACGTGTGGCCCGCCGGTAGGCCGATGTCCTGCGGCTTCCCGTCGGTGGTCAGTTGTGGGTTCTTCGTGATCTCCTGCACCTCGGCCAGGCTCGGGAGCAGTCCCGCCAACTGAGCCTCGGTGACGAGCGGCGGTGGCACCGGAGTGGTCGTCGTTGTCGTGGCGGGAGCCGTGGTCCTCGTTGTCGTCTCAGCCGTCGTGGTACTCGGAGAACTCGGGATCACCGCCCAGATCACCAGCGCCGCAACGGCAATCACGATCAACGCGTATGACAGGCTCAGCCCCACCAAGGCACGATCCCGACCGCGCTGCCCGGTGCGCTTGATCTGCGACAGCCCCAGATGCCCCAACACCGCGCCCGCCGGAGCGAACACGAACGCGAACACCACCGACAACGTCGCCAACGTATTGGCCTCGCCATTCGGCGGCGCCGGCGATTGCGGTGGACCTGGGACCACCGGCGGCCCACCGTATGGCGGCGGGTACTGCCCCTGCGGGTACTGGCCCTGCGGGTACTGCCCAAACGGATTTTGTCCGAACGGGTTTCCCCCGAACGGATCGTGACTGCTCACCTACAGCACCCCGAAGCCCGAGGTGACCCACCGGATCGGGTCGGCGCACCGGAACGGTGCGATCCCCCGGGAATGCAGCTTGTTCCCGCTGGGCGGCTGCCCGAGCGCAGACACCACAAAATAGCGGTGCGGCAACACTATTCCCGTCGACGGATTCTCCACCGCGGCCACGATAGCGCCGCCGTGCAGCCGGGTCAGCAGGCTGCGCACCTCTTCGTGCAGGAGCTGCCCGCCGAGTTCGTCATAACGCGGTGAATCGGAGGTATCGCGAAGATACGCCGCGCCGGTGTTGGACATGATCATGCTCCACTCGGAGCCCTCCACATTCCGCAATGTCCGCAGCGCGTCGAACTTCGACAGGATCACCGCGAGCTTCGGCTGCCCCTGCCCCACCGCCATCAAGAGGTTGTTAAGCACCGACCGTGGATCGCCGCCGCTGAACTGCTGCGCAGGCAACAGATCTCGCAACTGGTCACGGATCGTCTGGACCCGCAGGGGATCGAACATGAAGAACACCGCGTCGGCGTTGGCGAAGAACCGGAACGGCGGCGTGTGCAGGTCGCCGGATTCCATGTCCTCCCCGGCCACATCGCGCAGCACCAGGAACCGCCGAATCCCGTGCCAGCCGCCGATCGAGAACACCAGCGGCTCCCGCTGACTCGATGCCTGGGTATGCATCGTCGGCGTCGGAGGGATCAGCCCCCGCTGCACGAAGAGCGGGGTCTCGTAGTTCGCCTCGTAAGCCTGCGCGGTGGCCCGGGTGGCGGGTTCCATTGACACCCCGAGCCGTTCACACAGCAGCTCAAGCTGTTTGACCAGAACCGCGATGTAGAGGCTCTTGCCGGTGGCGCGGGCTCCTGCCATCGCGATGCAGATCGCATGCCCGTGCCGCCATCCCTCGGGCAGTGTGTAGTGGCACACCGTGCAGATCTCGACCGCCGGCCCTTGCAGTGCGCGGCTGGCGTCCGCAGTGGTCGGTGGCGGACCGCCGTGACCGGGATTGGTCCAGGTGTAGAGCGGGCCGCACTCGGCGGGCGCGCCGAGAAAGGCCGACGCCACGTCGTCACGGTAGCGAGGTGCCCCCGGCTGCGGAATCAACGTCCACAGGAAATGATTGGGATTCAGCACCGAGAAGCAGCGCGGGCACTTCGTCACTTCAGCGCCCGCACCAACGCCGCCGTGATCCGGTCCAGCACCGGCGGATGCGCCAGCAGCTCGGCCCCGGCCTCGTTGCCCGGGCGGGGCGACGGCAGCCGCGCACCGTCCGCGTCGAGGCGCCGGTCGTTGGACAGCGCCAGTACCGGAAACTGCTGTCGCACAGCCAGAGTGGGAAAGTCGGAACAGATGACGGTGCGCGTCGGGCCGGCAGGCAACCGCGACCACCGAGCCCCCGCCGACCACCGGGGTTCGGCCTCGCGCAGTGCCTCCACCAGGGCGGCGGCATCGCCGGCCGGTACCGGGGTCACCTCGGCGCCGACCAACACCGCCGATACGTCCCGTACGCCGAGCGCATCGGCCACCCCGACCACGATGTCGGCCGCCGCGAACGTACTGCCGTCGGCGAACCATCGCCGCATCGACGCCGACGTGTCGACAGCCAGCATCACCGAGCCACCGGAGTTCCCCGGCCCGCGGCCGGTGACCTTGCGGGCAGAGGTCCGGGCCGCGGATGCCAACGGGCTCATCGGCGTATCGGCCACCGCGCTGACGGCCACCTCGATCTGGGTGCCGTTCGGGGTGAGCGAGGCGAACGTGACGAGCGTGTCGCCGCCGACGTCGACAGGATCGAACATCACCTGTACCGGGTCGACATCACCGGGGTTGTCGTGTGCGATCGCCAGGTGGATGACCGTGCCGGAATTGAACCGGTCCGCGCCGACCGGGCGCACCACGATCGTGACCGGCCCGGTCAGGCTGGGCAGCACCGCCTGGTGTGCTGTCGAACGCACCACCGGCTGTTCCGGCCCACCCTGCACTTCCAGCGCGGCACCTCCGACCGCACCGGTAATCGACACTGTCAGTGCCTGATTCGGAATCTGGACACGCTGATTGCGTGCACCCACTACATAGATCGGCATCAGCGGCTCCCCCGCAGTCGGGCTGCCAGCGACGGTTGTGCATCAGCGCGGCGCGTCAACAGCCTGCTCACCATTTTTCGGTATCGGCGCAGCGCGCCGTCGGACATGTCTCCGGACATCTGCGCCATCAGCGCCGCCACCCCTTCGACCTCGTGGTCGTCATTCTGCAGCGGTGCTGCCACCTGCTCGGCCAGTTGCGCCAGCACCGCCTCGACACCGCTGACCGGAATCTCGGTGTCCTCGGCCGCCACGGTATGCAACAGGCTGACGGCCAGCACCACGTGCGGCGCGATCTCGTATCCGTCCACCAGCGGGAGCACCCGGCGTACCGCGTCGGCGGCGAGTTCCGGATCGGCAGCCAGCGTGTGACAGCTGTCCGGGAAGGGCTGGCCGGCAATGGTTCCCAACACCGCGAAGGTCAGCAGACCGGCCAGGAAATCACGGTGAACCTCACCCGGCCGGGCCGTGGACAGGGTCTGCTCCCAGAACGGGAGGTAGGCCCGCTGATGGGTGTCCACATAGCGCTGCTGCATCCATTGCTGCGGGGTGATATGCCGGACCGCGGCCTGCGCGACGGCGGCACTGTCGTCATTGCCGTCGATCACCTTGGCGGCCAACCGGTCCAGCTCGGGAGAATCGGGAGCACCCAGCAGCGTGCGGACCGCAGCTGCGCCGGGCAGCGCGCCGTCGCCCACGACGGCGAGCAGATCGGCCGGGTCCCAGACGGTATCGCCCGCCACCTGGACGAAGCGGGGCGAGCCCGACACGCCCAACCACCACAGCTCGGCCACGCGATCACCCGGAGCGGACGGGCCACGCCGGACCGCACGCACTCCGCGCACCGCCGCCCGAGTCCAGCCGGAATCCCATGGCTGCGCCCGGGAAAGCTCTGCGGCGGTGGGAAAGTCGATCCCCTCGACCAGCCAGTCCAGCACTCCGTCGCCGATGGCCCCGGCCGCCACGTCGCCGCCCGAGGTGCGGAGCAGCGCGGCGGCCAAGGTCAGCTTGCCCTCCACGCCGAGGCGTCGGGTCAGGTCGGCGGCGCGCGACGGATCATCGAGCTGCGCCACCACGTCACCACGCAACGCCGGAACCAGCCGGTCGTCCCGCACACCGGCCCGCAGCAGCAGGTCCACCACTCTCAGCACACGCTCGGGTCCGGTGTCGCGGGCCCGCTGCAACGCCGGCCCGATCGCCCCCTGCACCTCGGCCGGCGTCACTATTCCGTGAAATGACCTCGGCCCCAACGGAATCGGTCCGGGCTGCGTCAGCCAAGCGTCGTCGCCGAGCGCCCGGCACAGATAGCTGACGTCGGCGAAATCTGCGGCGGCACCGTTGGGCAGGTTCTGCACCGCCTGCCAGGCCTCGGCGGTCGTCGTGCCCACCACCTCGCCCAGAACCCCGGCAATGGTCCGGGCCGCGGCAGATCCCGCGGGCACCCCCGGCGGCGAATACGTGGTGATGACGTCGTGGGCCTCGTCGATCGCGTCGGCGAACTCCGCGTTGGCCGTCACCGCCATCGCCATCGGCCACGCCGGATGCAATCCGGCATCGGACACCTCCGCGGCGAACCGGTCGATGTCGTCGAGCAGGGTCCGCGCCGACGCCGGATCCAGCAACACGACCTGGGCCATGGCCGACCATGGGGTGACCTCGATGGTCTGCCCGGCCGCGGTGCGGTGCGGCTCGCCGCCCAGTTCACCGAGCGAGATCAGCTCGGTCTCCCCGATACCGACCACTCCCGGCGGAACCGCGCCAAGGTCACCGATCGGCACCGCGGTCAGATGCTGGCCGCTCTGCAGGCCCAGAGCCACCTGATCGGCTCGGTCGAAGGTGGAGAAACACAAGTCCGCTGCGGTCCCCGACGACATCAGGAAGCTCACCAGCCCGATCCACTGCGCAGCCGATTCGGGTGATTCAGCCCCGAACACCACCGCCGGACCACCGGCGAGCGCGGCGACGACAGCATCCAGCAGCCCGAACAAGGTCGTCAGACGCCACGTGGCGGGATCGAGCGCGAACGCGATCACGCTGTCCTTCGTCACCACCGCACCCGGCTCCGGGGCGCGCGGCGGCAAGGCCGCGCGGGAAACCGCCGCAGGCCCATACGGCCGCAGCCATTGGGCCGACCGCCACCATTCGATCGGCCGGCGCGCTGCATCGGGGTGACGGTCCAGCAACACGTGGGCGAACACGTTGCCCGGCCGGCCGGTGCTGTCGGACCCGGCCGGAATCGAATGCCAGTAGCCGACCGCGCCGCTGTCGAGCGGGCGGTAGGCCAGCCGGCGCGGGCCGCTCTCCAACTGCTCGGGTGTCGGGTAGGCGGGTAACGGCTCCACCGGATGGAACACCGTGCGCACACCGGCGATCAACTGCTGCGTCTCGTCGGCGGTCAACTCTCCGCTGGACTCTTTGACCTGCCAGCCCCCGGCAGACCCGACCTTGTCGAACGACGTGTAGGCCAACTGGCCGTAGCGAGTGGTCATCGCGCCGGCGGGGTGAGTCGCAGGGTCTCCACCGGCGGGTCGAGCAGAGCGATGACGCGGAGCCGCGCGGGCGTGGGGGTGTTCACGAACAACCTGATCCATCCTTGCAAGCCACGCACGTCAGCGGCCCACAGCTCGCCGGCGCCGGTCGTGGTGAGGGCCGTCCAGCGCAACTCCTTCGAAGGCCGGTCGCCGATCTGGCCCTGCTCGGTGAGCGGCGCCACGTCGACGGCCTGGCCGTCATGTACGCCGAGCGGAATCCGCTGTGGATTGTTGACCAACACGAAAGCCGGAGACCCCGGCAGGTCGTGTTCGGAGCGCATCGCGATCGTGGCGGAAACCGGGAAACCGTTGGGGTCACGGACGACCTGCACGGCGTACTGCAGCCGAAGCAGCCCGGCGTACTCGGTGCTGGTGACGGTGCCGGTGACGCGCCGGCCGCCGGAGAACGCCACCGGTGCCAGGTGCAGCGAGCAGCCGCCCACCGGCAATTGCCCGGTCAACTGCATGCCGCCGTACTTCTCGTACTCCTGCAGCGAGATCTCGAACGACTTGCCGGTGAGCCCGTCACGCGGATCGTGTCCCTTGGGAGCCAGGTACATCACGACGCCGGCGGCGCCGTCAGGCCAGTCGAAGGTCAGCACCTGTTTGTTGCAGTACTCGGCCAGCTCGATGTCGGTGATGGTGCCGGTGCGCACCGAGGACAGCGTCTTACCCAGCAGTGCACGCCCGCCGAGCAGCGTCACCGGCGTCAGGTAGGCACGGCTCCAGTCGGTCGGCCACGACACCGCGACCAACACCGACTCCGGCCTGCCGTCCTGGGTGTGCCGCGTGACCACCGGCTGGGTCAGCTGCAGCTCGGGCGTGAGCCCCACTTGTTCGAGGGCGTCCTCGGCCAGTTCGGCGGAATCGGCGCCGGCGTTCGGCCCGTTCTCGCTGCGGTAGATCACCACGCGCCCGGCGGGCGGAGGCGTCCAGGTCAGGTCGAACACCGAGCCGTCGCCACCGGCCACCACCGCCAGGTCGGTGACCGGCTCCAGCACCGCAGACACCGCGACGTCGACCTCGACCGCTTCGGAAAGTCGCAGCACGCCGTCCACGTTGGCCGCGCACCGGGCCCGGTACAGATAGCGCTGCCCGCGAACGGTGCCGGTGTCGATGAACCCGGAAAGATTGGCGCTGTCGGCCAGGATCCGGTACTGAGGGCCGTCACGGCCGGCTTCTTCGGCCGGGATGCGGTAGACGAACACCGCACTCACCCCGGTCGGCACCGCCCACTGTCCGATGACCCGTCCGGAATCCTCCCGGATGTCGAACGCGGTGAGCGGGCTGACCAGTACCCCGGCGGCGTACAGCACCGGTTGGGCGGCGAGCGCATCGGCACGCGACGACCCGACGTTGACCCACACCTGGAAATGCCTGGCCGCAGAAGTGGCGGGCCGAGCGTCTTCGGCGTACGGGTTTGGGGTGGCGGCCACCAGGTCAGCCCGGTCCGGCGCATACGGTGCGTCACCCTCGGCGCTGACCAGGCGGTAGAGCACCACCGGTTCAGCCGACTCGTAGGGCGGCCAGCTCAGGTCCAGCGCAGCGCCGTCCGGGCGTCGCCGCAACGCGATGTTGTGACTCGGCGGCTGCTGGGCACCGAACGCGAACGGCGCGAAATCGGCTGCGCTCAACGGCGTTTCGACCGGCGTGGGAGGCGGCGGCGCGGTTTCGGCCTGCCGAGCCGGCGCAGGAGACACCGGCGGGCCCGGCGGGGCCGGCGTCTCGACGGTTTCGGTCACGGACTCGGTTACCGATTCGCCGGAGCGGTGCCGCCCCGAGGCGGCGTCGGGCCCCCGACCTGCGTCACCCAACTCGGCCAGCACCCGGGCCATGTCCTCGGCGTGCTCGGCCACCGACCCCGGCAGCATGGCCCGGATCCGTTCGACGTCGGTGCAACCCGATCGCAACACCAGGCGCACATGGGCTTCCTTGAAGCTGCGGGCGGCCACGACCCCCGAGTCGAGCAACTGCTGACGCCAGGCCAGCAGCGGCGCCAACCGCGGATCGTCGTCGTTGTCGGGAGCCGGACGTGGATCATTCATCGCTAGAACACCATGTCCTCCCCGGGCGGCACACCAAGGTCGGCCCGGCTGATCATCGTTGTCGGCTCGTCCTCGACGCCGGGCATCACCGCCACCGGAGTCTCGAACAACGCGAAGTCATACGGCGGCAGACCGTCGCTGGCCTGCACCACGACCGCCCGGTAACCCAGCCCGCGACGGTTGACGGTCACCTTGTCCACGGCGACCGCCGAACGGCCCGCCGTCACAGCGGCATGCGTGAACAGCGACGCGTCGAACGGGGCGGCATGACCGGGCCGGTGATCGGTGATCCCGGCGCTGAACTGCTGGGCGGGCACCTGCCGACCGATGGTGGGCACCAGGACGTTTCGGGTCAGCGTGTCACTCACCCCAGTCCCGCTGTCGTCGTTGAACATGTGCTCCACCCGGGCCCACAGCGCGTCGGCGCCAGTGGGTTTCACCCGGCCGCCGATCACCGCCTGAGACCACTGGTCGAGCCCCGAGGACGAGCCGACGCCGGGCTGCTTGAACAACGCCGTCGGTTCCTCACGCAACCGCGCGGCCGCCTCACCGACCATGTCCTCCCACGGTTTGCTCAGCCAGCCCAACGCATAGAGCCGGCTCTGGATGCCGTGAATGGCGTTGTCGGCCTGCTCCGTTGATGCCATCGCCACCCCGACCTGGGTGGACCGCGGCAACCCCGCGACGAGTTGACCGACCGGCGGGCGTGCCGGCGGTGGCGCACCGAAGGGCGCCCGCAGCACGGTGCCCAGGGTCCTGCACCAGGCCAGCAGCTGGCCGTAGGCCGTCGACAACCGGCCCACGTCCTGCAATGCGGTACGTAGGTTCGCCTGCAGGGCGTCCAGTTCGGCGGCCTGCGATTTGCGCATGTTCATCTCGGCGAACAGGTCTCTCTGACCGAGCAGGAACAACGCCATCGACACGACGATGTACAGACCGATCAGGGCTCCGCCGGTGGCCAGTGCGAACTTCCAACGCACCCAGTCCATGGCGGCCACACCGATCAGGATCACCAGCACGGCCAGGAGCGCCCAGGTGAACGTTTTCAGGATGGTGCTGATGGCCTGCTGCCGCGCCTTCAGCCGCTCGTCGACCGCACCGCGGTTCGCCAGCGTCTGAATCTGGGACACCAGATCCGCCACCTCGGCACGCCCCCGGTGCATGAAATCGGCCAGGATCGAGCTGACCTGCCAGGCATAGCTTTTCGTGACGGACGCCTGCCAGCGATCGAGCTCGGTGCCGGTGTTCCGGGCCTCCACGCCGGCCGCCGGGTCGGAATACGCGCGCTGCAGCCGATCCCGAAGGTTGGCCGCACCGAGCACGTCGGCGCCCTCCACCGAGCTGACGCCGATCACCGCCGCCAGCGACGTCGGAATGCCCTGAAAACGCTCAGCCGCGCTCGGCACCACGTCGGCGGCGTTGTAGACCACCCCGATGGCCGCGCCGACCTGCACGGGCTCCAGCCCGCCGGCGCGGCGGCCTCCATCGGCCAAAGTCAGTGCGCCGTTGACGAAGTCGGTCCACAACCCGCTCATGTCCTGCTGGGCGAAATGTTCCGGCTGCCCGCCCAGGGCGTTGCTCAGGGTTTCCGCGCTACGGCCCAGGTCCTGCCAGTCGGATTGGGTGGTGTCGGCGACCACGGCGAACGCCGAGTCGGTGCGGCCGAAGACGGTGCTCTGCACCGTGGTGACCACCGCCGAGGTGACCGTCCCCATCACTGCCGACCACCACGCCGCGGGCGCGCTGCGCACGGCCGCACCCATGAACTTGAGGAACATCTTCATCGCGGCCCAGATCGAAATGGCCTGCTCCGGGCCTGCATTCGCCGCGATCCTCGGACCGCGCAGCACGTCACGGTGTTTCGTCCACAACGCGCGCGCCATCGACTGGGCGGCGGTCGGGACATCCTCGACGTAGACCACCGGCACCTGGCCGCCGCGGGGCAGCGGCAGCCGGCCCGTCGGGTCGAACAGGTGCGCCCGCAGGCCTTCCTCCACGCCGTCGGTGTCCAGCCACCGATAGAACGCCCGCACCGCGCGTACCGTCTGCCCGGGCAGGATCTCCAGCGTGTCGAAGGGCCCCTGGTCCACCCCGGCCCACAACCCCGTCACGCCGGCCACCACCGGAGCGGCGAACTGCGCCACGTCCAGCGGATCGGTGAGCCGGCCCCAGGCCACCGCACCCAGACCGGGCGCCGCCGAATCTTCCGGCGCGATCAACAGGTTGTGCCAACCCTCGAGCACCAACGCCAGGTCGGGAGTGGTGGGGATCGCGTCGCCGCGGGTGAACAACAGCCGCAGCAGGTTGATCGGGGCACCCATCGAACTGCTGCGGACGGTCTGCTCCACGGCCTGCTCGACCGCCAGCGGGACCCGATCGGTCGCCGGCACGTCGACTGGGACGAGCACCGCGATGCGGATCCGGTCATAGCGTTCACCGGTCAGCATCTGCTGCAACACCACCGGCTCGCCTTGCCCGTCGCGCACCAGCGTTCCGTGCGTGGAGCTGTCGCCGACTTCGGCGGCGTCGACCCACACGAACGAGCCGATCAGACCGACCGCGGAGTAATCCACCAGGACGGACAGGATCTCCTCGGTCTGTGGGCGGGGCGCCAGCAGCACCGTCAACGCCCGCTGCGGCGCGGCGGGCGGAGTTGTCCCGGGCAGCGACATCGTCAGAACGTCCCGCCGTCGGGAATGACGACCGAGCCGCCGTCATCGAAGAACGCGCCCGCACCGGCCGTCTCACCCTGAGCCAACGCCGCACCCTCGCGCTGCAACAGCTTGATCAGCGCTTCGGTCGCCCAGAAGACATCGGGCGCCAGGTCACGGAAGATCGGCGTCTTGGCCGCCTTGGACCGGGTGGCGACGGTCGTGAACGCACCATCGGGGGTGGCTCCGGGGGTATCGGCCGGCAGGTACTGGGCCGCGACGTCGCGGACGTTGCCCAACCACGTTTCGGCGGCCGCCTGCCGATCCTCGGCGGTCTGTGCGGCCGCGATCGGCCCGACCCGGGAAGTGATCCCCGGACCGGATGTTCCGGTCTTGAGGAACTCCCGCACCAGCGCCGCCGCCGACAGCTCGACGATGCCGCTGGCCGGGTCCTGGCTGTGCGAGTCATAGAGCGCACGCAGCACCGTGTACGGCCGCAGCGATCGCATCACCGGCGGTTCATGGGAGGTGGCGATGGCCAGCAGGCTGGACTCCAGCACGGCGGGCAGCCAGTCGTAGGACGCGGTGAACGCCGACGGTGGAGTCAGCAGCGGATTCGGGAAGCTCAGCCACTGGTTGTCGTCGCCGTCGTAGATGCGCACCGGATCGGTGAACGGCGACGCCGGGATCTGGATCCGTCCGAGCATCTGCCCGAGGAACCACCCCGCGGTCATGGTGCGCCGTTCGGCGTCGGTCATCGGCAGCGACGCCGACAACGGCCGCGAGCGGCGGTACCGCCAGAACGCCCCCCGGCCCGGACCGGCGGTCTGCGCCCACTGCTGCGCGGCCGGCTTGAGCACCGAATCGAACACCAGCGGCGAGTAGTTCGGGTAGGACCCGAAGATGTCGATGCGGGTGACGCTGTCCTCGTCGGACAGCGACCGGCCGTAGTTGTCCTTGGTGGCCTGGTCGATGCGCGGGTTGGCGCGCAGCACCTCGGCCAGCGTTTCGGCCACGGGCTGGCCGGCGAACGGGATCTCGGAGAACTTGTACCGGTACTCGACCTGCTGGCCGGGGTGCACACGCTGCAACGCCTGGTCGTTGACACTGGCCAGCGGCCGGGCCAGTGACAGGGCCTCGGCGAACTTGGTGTCGATGTCACGACGCCGATTGACCAGCTCCGATTCCGAGGCGCCCGCGCCCTGCACGTAGTCACGCAACGAGACCTTGCAGAACTCCTCGAACGACTCACCGGGGCGTCCCACGTAGAGCCGGGCCCGCGCCAGCAGTTCGGCGGGCCGGGTGTGCACGTCGAACTGCGCCATCGACGGCACCCGAGGCCGCCCGTTCTCCGGATCGGTCCCCAGTGCCCGGGTCACCCACGTCGCGGTGCGTTCGATGAGCCCGCCCGGGGCTGCCGTGCCGCCGGTGGTCTGCCACAGGCCGAGGATCACCCGGGTGGTGGCGTCGTCGACGGCGGTGCGCAGCGGAATCATCGCGTTCGAACCGCCCACCGCCTTGGGCAGGTCGGTTTCGTAGCGCTGTTTGAACGCCGAGGAGCTGATCAGCAGCACCTCGTTGTTGGCTTCGGCGAACCGTGAGGGCACCAGCTCGTCGGCGTCGGACGGCCACGCCACGTACTGGTCGGTGGACAGGCGGGCCAGGCCGACGTCTGAAGGAGGCTCGGACCGGGCCTTCTCCAGCAGGATCATCGCCTCGCCCAGCGCATCGCGCAGCGGCGCCAGCAATTCGGCGCCCATCACCCGCAGCACGTCGGCCATCCGGGCCGCGGCGTCGGCGTAGAGCTGGCGGCGCACCGTCGAGCGGAAACCGTCCAGTGCGATGCCCAGCACCTGGTCGGCGTTCGTCATCACGCCGCGCAACGACCGCAGGGCGGCGTCGACCTGCGGAGGGATCGCGACGATATCGGGCGGACCCATGGCGCCGAGTTGCGCGATGCCGGGTGCCAGCACGCTGTCGAGGTGCAGGCGCAGCCGGTCGATCAGCTCGCGGGCGTAGGGCAGACCGAGCGAGGCAGCCGCGGTACCGACCATCCTCTCCACCTGCTCGGCGAACTCCCGGTGCCAGGAGAACACCATCGCGTACGCGGTCTCGGAGCAGGCCCGGGCCAGGTCGGCGCGCCGGTTCATCACGGCCTGACGGAACACCGGCACCCACTGCTCGGCGGACATGCCCTGGGGGTTGGGCAGGTAGCCGCGCAGTTGCCGCTCGATCAGCCCGTTGACGGTGGAGGACACCGCCTCGGGCGGGAAGGCGCCGTTGGCGATCCAGTTACCCAGGATGCCGACGCGTGCCTGCTCGTCGCCGGCCGCAGCCGGCATCCGCAGCTCGTTGCAGTGCGCCTGCCACTGGCTGCTCAGCAGCGTGTCCAGCTGTTCGTTGCTGGACGCCGGATTGCCGGCCTGCAGGTGCCCGAACGACAGCTTGTCGGCACAGCTGCGGGCCAGGCGCTGCGCGGCGTACTCGGCGTAGCGGTCCCGTCCCATGCTCAGGCTGGAGAAACCGTAGGTGCCCCACGGCAACACATCCCACGAGGAGATACCCCAGCCCAGCACGTCACGGTCCCCGGTCGGGGACGCGGTGTTGCCGAGGTCGTAGGACACGAACTGATCGCTGGCCTTACCGCTCATCATCAGACCGGCCAACCCGCGGGCCAGACCGCGGTACACCGCGTACTGGGAGCCGTCGCCGAACAGGGTGCGGTCGGCGCCGATGTAGCGGCCCACCGGGAAGACACGGGCGAACGGGATCGGCTCGCCGTCACCGTGATGCTGGCCCAACGCCCGCAAGATGCGCACGTCGTGTTCGCGGGCCGCGCCGGTCTGGCTGGCGACAATCTCGCCCAGCATGGCCAGCGCGTTGGCCCGGACACCGATCCGGGCACTCTCGGGGAGCGACTCGAAGATGTCGGGGGTCACCATGAAGACGCCCATCAGCTTGGGGTCCAGGCCGGTGACGAGGGTCAGCAGCCGGCAGATGTCCAGCGCCATCGACGCGCCCGCACCGCCGGCCATCGACGACACCACGAGCACCAGCGGCGGCTCGTTGGGGTCGAACCGGCCCATGCCGGGCACGCTGACCGTCGACATCTCCGAGATGGTCTCGACCCGGAACAAGGCGTCCCAGGCCGCCTGCAGCCGGGCATGGATCTCACTGGCCTTACTCAGCGTGATCATCCGGCCGATGGCGCGGTACTGCCCCGCGCCTGCCGAGATCGGGTTGGTCACCTCTTGCGGATTGCGCGGCGCCCAGGTGGCGATGGCGTCGAGCGCACCGTCGGCGGCCAGCCGCTGGGACAGTGCGCCGTCGAGGATCGTGTAGCTGCTGCCCTGCGGACCACAACCGATGTAGCTGCCGCCCTGCGCGGGCACGTTGGCGAGACCCTCAGGCCCCGATTCGGCGGCGCTGGGCACATCGATGTGCACGAATTGCCAACCCGACAGCACCTTGTCGACGCCGGCGGCGTGCAGTTCGGAGCGAAGCTGGTCCATCATGAACGCCAACGTGGCGCCACCCGAACCGCCGCATCCCACTACCAGGAATCGTCGCATCAGGCTCCTTCTCCAAACGGATTGAACGGATCGCTGTCATACCGCTGTGGCTGGGCCGGCCCAGGCCGACCGGGGCCGGGCCCCGAAGGCGGCGGACCCATCGGCGCGGGCCCCGAAGGCGGCGGTCCCGACGGGGGCGCGCCCATCGACGGCGGTCCCATGGACTGAGGTCCCGACGGTTGTGCACTGTCGGCGAACGGGTCGTAGCCGACGGGCGCTCCCACCGCGGTGTCACCGAACGGGGATGCGCCCGGCCCGGCATCGTCGTGCGGTGAGGCCAGCCCGGCCTGGACGGCCCGCAACCGCAGGCCGTTGAGGACCTCGGGCAGCCGGCGCGCCACCTCTTCGTAGAGCTTTTCCCGCGCCGCGATGTCCGTGTTGCCACTGACCAGCAACAACACCTCGGCCTCGGTGGACGGGCCACGCGGATCGTGCAACACCACCCAGGTGTTGTGCACCGCCAGCGGCAGGACCGCGTGCAGGCCCGTGGCGTCGGTGGCCGGCAATTCGGAACCGGTGGTGACCAGGTGGCCGGCGTCGACGCTGACGTGGCCCGCGCCGAACGGGCTGCGGCCCAGCACCACGGTCAGCGTCGTTCCCAGCACCGAGAGCCGACGCGTACCGCCGGCCAGCCCGGGTACCGGGTTGACCAGATCGGTGTCGACCATCGCGAACGGTTCGCCGTCCCGCAGCGCG
This sequence comes from Mycolicibacterium peregrinum, assembly GCF_002102345.1. GTDB lineage: Bacteria > Actinomycetota > Actinomycetes > Mycobacteriales > Mycobacteriaceae > Mycobacterium > Mycobacterium peregrinum. The sequence goes on along the minus strand of NZ_LQPP01000013.1, from coordinate 256,311 downwards.
ATGTCCGAGCGCACCTCGGCCCGGATCCGTTCGGCCAACAGCGGGATGTCGGGGATCTTGCTCACCCACCACTTCGACAGGTACAGCAACCCAAGCGGGATGCCCGGGCCGAGCAGGAGCGCGGCGATCAGCACCAGCACGAAGTTGACGGTGCTCAGCGGCTTGATCAACGATGCGGTGAACGGCACCTGGACCGTCTGCGAGTCATCGGGGTTCTCGAGCGCGGCAACGTGCAGCGGGACCGTGCCGTTGAGGCCGCCGTGCCCGTCCTGCTCGGTGCGCAGAGTGACTTCCAGCTTTCCGGTCTGCCCCTCCTGCAGCTTCAGGCAATTGCCGCTCGAGTTCGCCGCCGAGGTCACCTTCGGTGTGCCGATACCCTCCGGGCCAGCCTCTACCGTGACGGCGTCGGAATCGGCGATCCACACGCAGCCCGGGCCGGTGATGTTCAGCGACGCGGTCGCTCCCTCTGTGGCCTGGACGCTGCCGAAGTCGATCCGCTCGCCCGGCGACGGCAGGCCCAGCTTCGGCAGGATCTGCAGGTTGACGTCGACGTTCTGCGGCGACAACTGGGTGCCGGGCGCGACCTGCACACCCGTCAGGTCTACTGCCGGTGCGGTGGTGACGACCAACGACATCTTCAACGTGGCCGGGCCCGGCTCGACTTGGCTCAGATCGACCTTCACCGGCTTGCCGATGTCCTCCTTCGGGACATTGGCGAGCAGTTCGATGGGTGCGGCCCCGGCAGGCACCAGTTGCGCTGACAGCATGGCCGAACCAACCAGGTCGGTGGGCGTCACCGGCTTGTTCTGCCCGTCGACCAGGCCGAAGGTCACCCCGTCCAGGGTCTGGCCGCTGTGCCATGTGATGTCAGGCCCTTGCTTGCCGTCACTGCTGACCAGGGCCGGGAAGATGTCGGTGGAGATGTGGATGCTGACCTTCGACACCGCGTCGGGGTGCTTACCGGCGGTGTCGACGTAGACGATGCCCCACTGGCCGATCCATTCGCCGCCACCGGTGTTCTGCATGACGATGTTCTGCCCGGTCTCGGACAACCACTCATAAGTCACCTTGACGCCCGCGACGTCGATGTCGGTCGAGCCGTCTTTGCGCGGCAACTCGACGGTCTGACCCGACGGCGACACCAGATACGGCACCACGCCGGGCACGTCGCCGGAGCCGAGGATGGTCACCGACTTGATCGAGCGGTCCAGCACGAAGTTGTGCTTGGCCTCCGGGCACACCTGCAGCTGACACACCGCACCCTGGCCCTCGATACCCGGGTCCGGGTTGAGCGCGTCGAACGCGAACAGCATGTCGTCGATGTCGGCCACCGAATAGAAGTCACCCGGCACCGGATCGGTCTTGTCCCCACAGGTCTTCCCCGCGAGACCCTTCCCCGTGCTGATCGCGCTCATCACGTCGAAGTCCGCCGGAGCCGTGGTGGCACCCAGGCCGATACCGAGCATGACGATCCCCGACGACCGCACCTGATCGGCCACGCCGCCGGACCGGCAGATCGACTCGATCGCGCGCTGCCGGGCCTGATCGACCCCGTCCTGGCTGCTCAGGTCGACGCCTTCGGCGTACGGCTTGGCCACGTCGCGCGAGGTGAAGTCGATCTTGCCGTCGGAGAACCACGCGATCGCCTGGCAGCGTTGGCCGCCCTCGGTGTTCTTCGCGCGGGCCGCCAACGCCTGGCGTGCCCCGTCCAGAGCTATCCAATAGTCGGTGTCGATGCCGGTGTTCTTGGACTCCAGGCTGCCCAGCTGCTGCGCCAGGTCACCGGCGTTGGCATCGGTGAGGCGGGTCCAGTCGTGTTCCGGGGTGTAGGTGTCGGAGAAGCCGGCCGACGCCACCTCGAGGTCCGCATCCACCCGTCCGACATAGCGCCCCAGGGTCTGCAGCAGGTAGCGGGCGGCCTGCACCCGCGCGCCCTGTGGATCGCTTTGCTGCAAGCTGCTCGACTCGTCGAACAACAGCAGCAGGTCACCAGTCTTCTGCGCGGCCAGACACGCACCGAAGCGCTTCGCACCGCCGGCCGATTCCTGCGCCGACGCGGTCGGGAGGGTCAAACCCACCAGCACGGTCGCCAGCCCGGTCAACACGACCAGCACCATCGTGGCGACGACGCGCACAAATCCCTTGTGCAATCCCCTCGTCATCGCTCTAGAGCCTGCCCGCCCACAGGGCGATCTGCCAGGCCCCGACGGCGATACCCACCAGGCACACCGCAAGGACCGCCCAGTACAGCGTCGATGTCCAGTTCGGCGCCGAGTAGATGGCATCCGTGCGGCGCCGGGTGTCCACCCGGGTGTAGACCGCCAGCGCGCCGATGGCCACCGGCCCGGCCAACAACCAGCCCGCGACCGCCGTGACGATCATCGGTCCCATGATCGCGCCGATCACCGCGACGATCACTCCGGCCAGCGCCAGTGCGAGCGCCACCGCAAACCAGATCAACGGTGGTCCGGTGGTCCGTAGCGCGGCCGCTCCCGGCCCGACGGTGATGGGTTGACCGAACGCGTCCTGCGCCCCCATGGGTTGGCCGGCAGGCGGCCCCCCGAAGACCTCGTGCGACGCGCGCTGGGGCTGGGCCTGGGCGGGTGCGCCGGCCCACGGGTCGAAACCCGACGAGGGCCCACCCGGACCTGGTGCGGGATGCCCGCCGGGGCCGGCGGGCGGGCCGGAGGGCCCGGGCCGGGCCGGGGGGCCGAAGTCGCTGAAATCGAATGGACTCGGGGTGCTCAAACGCCACCAATCCTTCCGTCTTCAGTTCTCGGTCGGGCCAGGTCGGCGCAGCGTGGGAGGCCCACCGTTGAAAGCGAAACCAGACCCCCGAACCGCACCACGTGATGCTATCGAAGCAGGCTGTACGGCCACCCCATGGTTGGCCGAAGCGATCGCCCGTCGTGGGCCGCCGAATGGGTTGTTGCCAAATGGATCAGCCGGGCCGTCCCCGTGCCAGCCGTCTGTCATCTGCTTTTCCCCACCCATTGCTCGTTGACCCCGCCGAACAGCGATCGCCAGCCGACGACGATCCGAAGATTCGATGGTAATCGGGCCCGGTGCCGCCGTGCGCAGCGGCGTTCGCTGAATTGCGCCACCAAACCCGTCGAATACTGCCGATACTTCGCATTCATTCGCGGCCGATTGAGCCTAACCGCATCTGTGGGGTCGGCTGCGCGCCAAGATTCCCGGATGTGGGGCTCCCGCGAGCTATCCCGCGCCCTCGACGACCGCCAGGAAATCGGCGTACGTCGCCTTGATCTTGTCGACGATGTCGTCCACGCTCACCGAAGCCCAATCGGCCCGAGAACCCAGCTCGGCGATGGCCGTCATGATGATCGAACCCCACACCACGGCCGTCAGCTTGAGCCGGCGATCGTCACCGGGCACGTCCATCCGCCGGGCCAGCGCGACGTTGACCGCATCCGCCCGGAACTGCGATGCGGTGTGCATCAACGCCGGCGACGACGTGACGATGCGCGCCGAGGCCAACAGCCGATCGGCCGTGAGCTGGGTCGGCGGCGCGGCCTTGGTCTTGAGGAAGGCCTGCACGTGAGCGCGGTACAGCGCCTCGAGATGGCCGATGTCGGCCGGCTGCGCCGTCAACTCGACCGCCACGCTCTCGATCACCTCGTCGACGAAAGCCAGCACCACCGCATCCTTGGTGGTGAAGTAGCGGCTGAAGGTGCGTGGGGAGACATCCGCGACCGCCGCGATCTGCTCGACGGTGGTGTTCTCGAACCCCTGGCGGTCGCACAGGTCGATCGCGGCCTCGATCAGCATCGCCCGGGTGCGCTGCTTCTTGCGTTCCCGCAATCCGGTCTCGGCCTGGCGCATCCCGTCAACCACGAGATCGGATGTTAGCCCTCAAAGGCCTGCTTTTCGGTCCATTTCGGCAACTATGTGGCGCTCAGTGCCATTCGCCGGTCGTCATACTTTGTCAGCCTCGGACTGTTCCTGCGGGACGGTCGCCTGTGCGCCGTCCGCGCCCACCCGGTAGCGCACGAACGCCGGCACCGCGAGCGCGGCGATCAGCACACCGACGATCACCAGCGCCCCGCCGCCCGCCGCGGCGACCGTGGTGCCCACCGCCGCCGCTGCCGCGCCGTGCAATGTGTCCGCCAGTCGCGGGCCACCTGCGACCACGACCGTGAAGACCCCCTGTAGCCGGCCACGCAGCTCGTCCGAGGCCGCCTGCTGCAGGATCGTCGACCGGAACGCGGCCGACACCATATCGGCCGCGCCACCAACGGCCAAGAACGCCAACGCAATCCACAACACCAGCCCGGCGCTACCACCTGCCGCCCCACCGGCGACACCGAACCCGGCCATCGCCACGCCCCACACCACGATGGCCACGACCACGGCCAACCCCTGCCTGCGGATCCGCGGCAACCAGCCCGAGAAGACGCCACCGGCCACCGCACCCACCGACATCGCCGCCGCCAGCAACGCCATGGCCGCGCCGCCCTCCACCGGACCACCGAAGCTCTCGTGCGCCATCTGCGGGAACAGTGCCCGCGGCATCCCGAAGATCATCGCGACCAGGTCGACGACGAACGACATCAGCACCACCCGGTTACCGGCGAGGTAGCGGAAACCGTCCAACACCGCCGTAAGGCCCCATCGGGAGCCGCCCTCCTCGGTGCTGACCGGCGGCATCGGCGCCAGCCGGAAGGTGGCCCAGATCGGCACCAGGCAGCAGATGGCGTCGATCAGATACAGCGTCGACAGGTCCACCCAGTGCAACATCACCCCGGCCAGCAGCGGGCCGACGATCGCACCGAACTGGAAGACCGTCATGTTCAGCGCGTTCGCCGCGGGCAACTGGTCGCCCGGCAGCATCCGTGGGATCGCCGCCGACCGGGTCGGGCTGTTGATCGCGAAGAACGCCTGCTGCACCGACAGCAGGCACAGCACCACCCACACGTTGTTCAGTGCCAGCGCGGCCTGCAGCCACAACAGCACCGATGACACAGCCAGGCCGATCGAGGCGATGATCAGCAGCAGCCTGCGGTCCATCGCGTCGGCCCAGGCTCCGCCCCACAGGCCGAAGACCACCAGCGGGACGAGCGCGAACAGGCCGGACAATCCGACGTAGGCGGAGTTCTCGGTGAGCACGTACAGCTGCACCGGCACCGCGAAGATGGTCAAGTTGGCACCGATGACCGTGGGGATCCCGGCCACCCACAGCCGCCGGAAGTCCGGGGTGCGCAGCGGTGTGGTGTCGGCGAAGAACCTACGCACTAGGGCTGGAGGCGTTCGGCACGCGCCTCACCCGATGCCGGCCCGGCGGCGAAGATCACGCGAATTCGGTTGTGTACCCGGTTCTCCCGGCCCTGCCAGAACTCCACGCTCTCGGGCGCGATCAGGTAGCCGCCCCAGTTCGGCGGCACCGGAACCATTTCGAGATCGGCGAACCGCGCCGTCACCTCGGCGAGCTGGTCGAGCAGCGCCGGGCGCGACGCGATCGGGCTCGACTGCTGCGAGGCCCACGCACCCAGCTGCGAACCGCGGGGACGCTTGGACCAGTACTCCTGGGTGGCCTCACGGCTCACCTTGGTCACTGGACCGCGCACATGGACCTGACGTCCCAGCCGGTACCAGGGGAAGGTCGCCGACGCATACGGATGCGCGGCCAGCTGTGCCCCCTTGGCGGAGTCATAGTTGGTGTAGAACGTGATGCCTGTCTCGTCCATGCTCTTGCACAACACGGTTCGCGTGACGGGTCTTCCCTCGCCGTCGGTGGTGGCCACGACCATGGCATTGGCCTCCGCCACCCCGGCGCGGAACGCATCGGCCAGCCAGGTGCGCAACAGCGTCAGCCATCCGGTTGCCGGGTCCTCGCCGAGCCAGTCGACGTCCAGGTCGCCGCAACCGTCCTTCTCCACGTAGTCCACCCGCATGGCAGCCAGGTCGTGTTGGTCGTGTTCAGGGGCTGGTCCGGAGGGTATGGCCACCGCGGTAACGCTACGCCTGGACTTGGTGCAACAATCTGGCCATGCCAGCTGTACCGGAAGACTTCGTTGCCGGCCTCGAAGGCGTCGTCGCCTTCACCACAGAGATCGCCGAGCCGGACAAGGACGGCGGCGCGCTGCGCTACCGGGGCGTGGACATCGAGGAACTCGTGGATCGCCGGGTCACCTTCGGCGACGTGTGGGGACTGCTGGTCGACGGCAGTTTCGGTACGGGCCTGCCGCCTGCCGAGCCGTTCCCGCTGCCCATCCACAGCGGCGACGTCCGCGTCGACGTCCAAGCCGGACTGGCGATGCTGGCACCTATCTGGGGCTACGCGCCACTGTTGGACATCGACGACACCACCGCACGTGACCAGTTGGCCCGGGCCTCGGTGATGGCACTGTCCTACGTCGCCCAGTCCGCCCGCGGCATCTATCAGCCCGCCGTGCCGCAGCGCCGGATCGATGAATGCGACACGGTCACGGCACGTTTCATGACGCGCTGGCAGGGCGACCCGGATCCCAGGCACGTCGAGGCGATCGACGCCTACTGGGTCACCGCCGCCGAGCACGGGATGAACGCGTCGACGTTCACCGCCCGGGTGATCGCCTCCACCGGTGCCGACGTCGCAGCGTCCCTGTCGGGTGCGGTGGGCGCGATGAGCGGACCGCTGCACGGCGGGGCCCCGGCCCGCGTGCTGCCGATGATCGAAGAGGTCGAGAAGTCCGGCGACGCCCGCGCAGTGGTGAAATCCATCCTGGACCGCGGCGACAAGCTGATGGGCTTCGGCCATCGCGTGTACCGGGCCGAGGATCCGCGGGCCCGGGTGCTGCGGGCCACGGCGAAACGACTCGAGGCGCCCCGCTACGAGGTGGCCGCGGCCCTGGAGCAGGCGGCGCTGGCCGAGCTTCGCGAACGGCGCCCGGACCGTGCCATCGAAACCAACGTCGAATTCTGGGCGGCGGTGATCCTGGACTTCGCCGAGGTGCCCGCCTCGATGATGCCCGCGATGTTCACCTGTGGCCGGACCGCCGGCTGGTGCGCGCACATCATGGAACAGAAACGGCTGGGCAAGCTGGTCCGTCCGGCCGCCATCTACGTCGGCCCCGAACCGCGCAGCGTGCAGTCGGTCGCCGGATGGGACAAGATCGCCACGTAGTGCGCGGGTGGCCGAAACTACGGGTTCTGACGAGTTCAGGCCCATTTCCGTCACGATGCGTAGTTTCGCGGTTCGTCCGGGTGTCAGAGGGCAGTGGTTGCATGGGACCTGTCCGCCGATGAGATCCGCCTGCCGTGCGGGTCTGCATTGAAACCGCCCACCCACACCAGGAGAAGACCATGGCGATCGAAGTAACACCCGCAGTCCTGCCGCATCTGGTTGTCGACGACGCCGCCGCGGCAATTGACTTCTACGTCAAGGCATTCGGTGCCACCGAGCTGGGCCGGGTGCCCGGACCTGACGGCAAACTCATCCACGCCGCGCTGACCATCAACGGCTCTACGGTCATGCTCAACGACGACTTTCCCGAGTACAACGACGGCAAGCCGTCGACGCCCAAGGCGCTGGGCGGCAGCCCGGTGACCATCCACCTCACCGTGACCGATGTCGAGGACAAGTTCGCCAAGGCCGTCGACGCCGGCGCCGAGGTCGTCATGCCGCTGGAAGACCAGTTCTGGGGCGACCGCTACGGCGTCGTGCGCGACCCGTTCGGCCACCTGTGGTCACTCGGCCAGCCGGTGCGCGAGGTCAGCCCCGAGGAGATCGCACAGGCGATGCAGTCCGGGCAATAGCCCGGCTCCCCCGCCATCACGAGCAGTCCATACTGATCTCCTGCCACAAAGGAGATCGATGAACACCCAGCCCACTGACACCACGCCCGCTGCCTGCGCCCTGCGCTGGCGGGTCGTGGACATCGTCGTCGCCAGCGTCCTCGCAACGGCGGCCGGGCTGGTGTTCGTCGTGTGGAACATCGCGTCCAACCCGATCGGCGCCCCGTTGACGGCCGCCCTTCCGGGACTGCAGGCGTTGCTCGCCGGCGGATGGCTGTTCGCGGGCGTGCTCACCGCCCTGGTGATCCGCAAGCCCGGCGCGGCCCTGTACGGCGAGCTCGTCGCAGCCACGGTGTCGGCGTTGGTGGGCAACCAGTGGGGCGTGCTCACGCTCGAATCCGGACTGGTGCAGGGGCTCGGCGCGGAACTGGTTTTCGCGGTGTTCCTCTACCGCCGGTGGGGGTTGCCGGTCGCGCTGATCGCCGGGGCCGTCGCCGGGCTGGCCCTGGCGATCAACGACCTCATCCTCTGGTATCCCGGTTCGGCCAACACGTTCGCCGCGATCTACACGGTTTCGGCGATCGTGTCCGGCGCACTCGTCGCCGGGCTCCTGTCCTGGTTCGCGGTCAGGGGTCTGGCGAAGACCGGCGCGCTGAGCCGGTTCGCCTCGGGGCGGATCGACCCCGAGGCTCGATGAGCTCACCGCACGGCGCCGGTGCCTCCGTCACGGCGCACACCTGGGGTTGGTGCCATGCCGGACGCGCCGCCTGGGCCGTGCGGGATCTCGATCTGCGGATCGAGCCCGGCGAGCGGGTGTTGCTGCTGGGACCGTCCGGTGCCGGGAAATCAACCCTGCTGCATGGCATTGCGGGATTACTCGGCGGTGCCGAGGAAGGCAGGCAGGCGGGCACGCTGCGGGTCGACGGCGCCGCGCCGAGCGAACAGCGTCACCGGATCGGGATGGTGCTGCAGGATCCCGACGCCCAGGTGATCCTGTCCCGTGTCGGTGACGACGTGGCCTTCGGCATGGAGAATCTCGGCGTAGCGCGCGAACAGATCTGGCCCCGGGTCCAAACGGCCCTCGACGCCGTCGGCCTGAAACTGGCTCTGTCCCAATCCACCTCGGAACTGTCCGGCGGACAGAAACAGCGGCTTGCACTGGCCGGTGTGATCGCGATGGATCCCGGGCTCATCCTGCTCGACGAACCGACGGCGAATCTCGACCCCGCCGGTGTCCTCGAAGTGCGGGATGCCGTTGCCGCCTCGGCCGCCCGGACCGGCGCGACACTCATCGTCATCGAGCACCGCACCGATGTATGGATGCCCGTCATCGACCGCGTCGTCGTGCTCGGCGCCGACGGTCAGGTGATCGCCGACGGGACACCGGATACGACCATCCGGCACAATCACGACTACCTGGTCCGATCCGGTGTGTGGGTGCCGGACACTCCGCTGCCCGAGATCACCCGCCACCGGTCCGCAACCCGCGAATCGTTGTTGCACGCCACGGATCTCGCACTGGCCCACCCGGGCGATCCGCCGATGCACGTCGGGTTGAACTTCGAGATCGAGGCCGGACGGACCACGGTGATAACCGGTCCGAACGGGGCGGGCAAGTCCACGCTGGCGCTCACTCTCGGCGGCCTGTTACCCGTGCCCGCCGGACGTCTCGAGGCACACCCCGACTTCGCCCCTTCCCCGTCCCGCCGCAAGCCCGTCAAATGGCGGTCGAAAGAACTGCTCACCCGGATCGGCAGCGTGTTCCAGGATCCTGAGCATCAGTTCCTCACCGCCACGGTGCGCGACGAACTCTCGTTGGGCCCAAAGGCCATCAGACTCCCCACCGCCGAGATCACCGCCCGCACCGACGAACTCCTCGAACGCCTGCATCTGACACACCTGGCCGCGGTGAACCCCTACACGCTGTCGGGTGGCGAGAAGCGACGCCTGTCGGTGGCGACCATGCTGGCGACCGCGCCCAAGGTGATCATCCTCGACGAGCCGACCTTCGGCCAGGACCGCCGCACGTGGGAGGAGTTGACCCGGTTGCTGGCCGAAATCGCCGACGGCGGTACGGCGGTCGTCGCCGCAACCCACGATCTCGATTTTGCCGACGTGCTCGCCGACGCCCGGATCGTGCTGCCCGACTGGGAGCCCACCGCGGAGCCACACCCATGATCAACCCGGTCGCACGACTACTGACCGCGCTGGTCATCGCGGGTGCCCTGGTGCTGTCGGTCGACTGGGTTTCGGCTCTGACCGCACTGGTCGGGGAGATCGTGCTGTTCGCCGTGGTGGGTGTGAAACTGCGGGCGGCACTGACCCGAGGCGCGGTGGTCGCACTCGCAGCCACTCTCACCGCGATCACCATCCTGCTCTACGGGCAGGTGAGCGGAACGGTGTACTGGCACTTCTTCCTGATCACGATCAGTGACGGATCCATCGCCCTGGCAGCGGCCACCTTCCTCCGGGTCCTGGCCATCGCGCTGCCGTCGGTCATTCTGTTCATCGACGTCGAATCGACGGAATTGGCAGACGGTTTGGGTCAGGTGCTGCGACTGCCGGCCCGGTTCGTGATCGGCGCCCTGGCCGGCCTGCGACTGGTCGGACTGCTCGGGCAGGACTGGCAGTATCTCGGCTATGCCCGGCGAGCCCGTGGGGTGGCCGACCACGCGAGGGTGCGCCGGATCGCCGGGCAGACGTTCGCCCTGCTGGTGTTCGCCGTGCGGCGCGGGTCGAAGCTGGCCACCGCGATGGAAGCCCGCGGGTTCGGCGCCTACCCCACCCGCATCTGGGCCCGGCCATCGCCGTTCGGTGCCCGCGAGTTCGCCCTGATCACAGCAGGATTCGTCATCGCCGCAGTCGCCATCGGCGTCTCGGTTTCCTCCGGAACCTGGAACTTCATTGGCGCTCGATGAAATCCTGAGCCGGCTCGGCCCAGCCGCGACGACCGTGCTGATCGACGGCCGTTCCGGGTCGGGCAAGTCGACGTTGGCGGCACAACTGCACGAGAGCTGGGCCGATTCCGTCGTGGTCCGCCTTGACGACATCTACCCGGGATGGGACGGATTGGCGTGGGCGGCAGAGCATGTACAGCATTCACTCCTCGAACCGCGGGCGGCCGGATGTAACGGGCACTGGCGGCAATGGGATTGGGCCACTGCCGCTCCGAGCGGCCACCACGAGGTCACTCCCGGGCAACGGCTGATCGTGGAGGGCATCGGGACGCTCACCCCGGCCGGTCGGGCGCTGGCCGACCTGGGTATCTGGGTTGACGCCGACGACACCGAGCGCAGGCGCCGGGCACTGGACCGCGATGGCGAGACCTACCGGCCGCACTGGGACCGGTGGGCCGCCCAGGAGGACGAGTTCATCGCGCGGTTCCACCCCAGGGCGTGCGCCGATCTGATCGCGGTGCTGACCGCAGGCAGATTCGAATTCACCGCTCCCGGTTAGGGTCGACGCGGAACAACCGGAGGGGAGAGTCGATGCTGGACTGGCTGGCGCAGCTCGTGCAGCCGCTCAACACCACGCTGTTCGTGCTGGGCGGCGACGCGGTCAGTTGGGCCGAGCTGCTGGGCTTCCTCACCGGCGGGTTGTGCGTGGCGCTGACCGTGCGCAGGCACATCGCCAACTTCCCGGTGGGAATCGCCAACTGCCTGTTCTTCCTGGTGCTGTTCGCCTTGGCCCGGCTGTGGGCCGACGCCGGCCTTCAGGTGCTCTACATCGCGCTGGGTTTCGCCGGGTGGTGGCAGTGGCGGTACGGCAACGCCGGTCGTACGCCACTGATGGTCACCCGTGCCCGTCCAGACCAAATCGGTTGGTGCATCGGCGTTGTCGTGGCCGGCACAGCTCTGCTGACAGTGGTCCTGCGCGCCGCCCACGACGCGGCCCCGTTTCTCGATGCGCTCACCACGAGCCTGTCGCTGGTGGCGCAGTGGCTGCTGAACGGGAAGTACGTGCAGACGTGGTACTTCTGGATCGCCGCCGACTGCGTCTACATCCCGCTGTACGTGAGCCGGGACCTGAACCTGACCGCCGCGATCTACGCGGTGTTCCTGGTGCTGTGCCTGTCGGGGCTGCAGTCCTGGCGGAAGGTGCGGGTGCCATGAGCGAGTTCGGTCATGGCCTGTTCATCGGCAAGTTCTATCCGCCCCATCGCGGACACCACGCCGCGATCGACATCGCCGCGGACCGGTGCGACCGGGTCAGCGTGCTGGTGATGGCGGCCGCACCGGAAACCGTGCCGCTGGCCGATCGGGTGGCCTGGCTCCGCGAGACACACTCGGCGCAGACAAACGTGACCGTCGCCGGAATCCCTTGCGATGCACCGCTGGACGTCACCGACGAACGCGTGTGGGCAGCGCAGGTGGCCGCCATGCGGGCCGGGTTGCGGGCGGCGGGCTGCCCGGCCGACGTCGACGCGGTGTTCTGCGGCGACGACTACGGTGACGAGCTGGCACGCTGGTTCGGCGCCGCGAGTGTGCGGATCACCCGGAGCCCGGTCAGCGCCTCGGCCGTCCGCCGCGACCTGGCGGGCCGGTGGCTCGAACTGGCCCCGGCCACGCGTGCGGGGCTGACCACCCGCGTCGTTGTGCTGGGTGCCGAGTCGACGGGAACGACGACGGTCGCCGCGCACCTGCAGCAGCACTATGCGGCACGCGGCGGAGTGTGGGCCACCACGCGCAACGTCGAGGAGTACGGTCGCGAGCACACCGCCCGGCTCTGGGAACGCCAACCCGACCGAGCAATCAACGAATTGGTCTGGGATCACGCCGACTTCGATGAGATCGGGGCCGAGCAGAACCGCAGGGAAGAGGCCGCCGCTCGCGACGGCTCACCGATCTTGATATGTGACACCGATGCGTTCGCCACCGCGGTGTGGGAACGCCGCTATCTCGGCACGGCCGCACGCAGCGGCCAGCTTTGGACCCGGGTGCCGCGCCGTGCGGTGTATCTGCTCACCGACCACACGGACGTGCCGTGGCACGACGACGGCATGCGGGAGGGAGACCTGAACATGCGGGCAGCGATGACCGGCTGGTTCGCCGACGCACTGACCGCGGCCGGGCACTCCTGGGTGCTGCTGACGGGCTCGCCGGCCGACCGTGTCGGGTTGGCGCTACGCACTGTCGACCCGCTGCTGAATCTCTCGATGCACTTCGGGGAGCCGTTGCACGGGCCCGGCTTCGAGTAACCCCGAGCCGAGCCCCGGGCAACTCAGAGTGCCTGCAGGCTCGCGGTGAGTCGCTGGCGCACAGTCGGTTTCGGTGCCGTCGCGGCGACCGCGACCATCTCATCGACCGACGTGAACTTGTCCCGGGGACGGTCCTCGCCACCGCGGGCGATCTCGGCGGCGTCGATCGCTCGCCAGCCCGCGGCGTCGACTATGGCCGGCTGGCGAGTACGCACCAGCTTCTCCAGAGCGGCCGCCTTGTGCACCGGATCGGTCAGCGCACCCGCGTTGTAATCGTCGACCAGCTGGTGCACGGTCTGCGCCGCGCACGACTTGTTCGTACCGATGAAGCCGGTGGGCCCGCGCTTGATCCAGCCGGCGACGTAGGCGCCTGACGCACCACGCACGCGTCCGGCGTCGTTGGGCACCACGGCGGCATCGTCGTCGAACGGCAGGTCGGCAATTGCCTTGCCGCGGTAGCCGATCGAGGTCAACACCAGGCCGGCCTCCAGCTCACGAACCTGATCGGTTCCGGTGACACCGAATTCGATGCCGGCGACCCAGTCCTCGCCGAGCACCCGCTGCGGGGTGAGGCGGTAGGCCAACCGGATCCGCGGCCGGGTCAGCGGCGCGGATGCATCACCCAGCTTGGTCAGGATCTCCAGCTTGTTGCGGGTCAGCGCATCGGTCTCGCGGGCCAGGTCTGCGACCACCAGCTGGTGATCGGTCTCGTCGAGCACGACGTCACAGGTCGCGGTCAGGCCGATCAGCTCGGGCAGCGTGAAGGCAGATTCGGCGGGGCCGCGGCGGGCCGCGACCACTACTTCCTGTACCCGGGACGACCGCAGGGCCGCCAATGCGTGATCGGAGATGTCGGTGCGGGCCAACACATCCGGATCGGTGGTGAGCACCCGGGCGACGTCGAATGCGACGTTCCCGTTGCCGACGATGACCACCCGCTCGTGACTCAGGTCCACCGGCAGATCGGTGAACTCCGGGTGCCCGTTGATCCAGGCGACCATCTCGGTGGCGGTACCCGTGCCGGGCAGGTTCATGCCGTCGATCTCGAGCCGGCGGTCGTTTGGCGCACCCACCGCGTACAGCACGGCGTGATGGTGCTCCAGCAGGTCGGCATGCGACAGGTGCTTACCCACCTCGACGTTGAGGTAGAACCGGAAACCGGGCTGCCTGCCGATGGTGTCGAACAACGTCGTCACCCGCTTTGTGCTCTGATGGTCCGGTGCCACACCGGCGCGCACCAGCCCGTAGGGCGTCGGCAGCTTCTCGAACACATTGACGCGCACGCCGCGCTGTGTCAGCAGTTCGTCGGCCGCGTACATGGCGGCCGGGCCGGAGCCCACGATGGCCACCGTCAACGGACCACCGGGCCGCGCCGCCACATGCGGTGCCGCGATCACCGGCGCCAGCTTCGACGTCGGCGGCAGCTTGCCTTCCCGCTTCGGGTAGAAGGCGGCGTTCAACTCGATGAACGGCAGCTGCTTGTCCGTCAGCTTGGTATCGGCCGCGATGGCGCCGACCGGGCAGGCGCTCACGCACGCGCCGCAGTCCACACAGGCCTCGGGGTCGATGTAGAGCATCTCGGCCGTCGCGAAGCCCGGCTCATCCGGTGAGGGATGGATGCAGTTCACCGGGCACGCGTAGACACAGGACCCGTCGCTACAACACGACTGGGTGATCACGTGGGGCATCTAGAACCTCTGCAGACCTTGCGCTTTCCGGACAAGCTTCAGGCGACCGAGACCAGGTGCTCGCGCTGTGGCTCGCTACGGTAGCGGCTCGGCGCCCCGTCGATCTTGCAGATCCGCCACATCAGCTTGGCGATCGGGTTCATCAGGCCGGTGTCGTGGCACAGCATGCGGACATCGCCGAACATGTCCCGCAGCATCTTGCGCGACTCCGGCGAACGGAAGAACAACTCCTTGCGCACCGAGCGCGGGATGTCGAATTCCTTCCAGAACGCGCGCGGCGGCACGATGATCGCCGAGCACAGGATGCGCATGGTCAGCGGCACGAACAGCGACAGGATCCAGCGCTGACGACGGCGCAGGTTCGGCACCCGCTTGTGCAGGTACTGGTGCGCGAACGAGATGTGCCGGGCTTCTTCGGCGACGTGGATCGCCATCACCCGCTCCATGATCGGGTGCAGGGCCTTGCCCTCGCGCAGCACGTTCTTCTGCGTGTGGTCGATGGGCTCCTCGCCGGCGAGCACGCCGAAGAAGAACGGGATGGGAAGCGGGCCGGCGGCCAGCGGGATCAGCGGCTGCAGCCACTTGAGCAGCCGCGGCATGCCCGGCACGTCCATGCCGATGCGGTTGACCATCTCCTGGAACATCAGGGTGTGGTTGCACTCCTCAACCGATTCGTGCAGGCAGTACCGGTATTCCGGCGAGCCGTTGGGCACCCAGAACGAGTACTCCATCAGGCCGCGGATCAGGATGTTCTCGAAGTGCAGGCCGACCTTGGCGACGTTGGCCTGGCGCCACATGCCGATCTCGATCTGCCGTTCGACCGGCTGCGCCTGGTACCACGGGTGACCGCCCATCGGGTCGGTCCCGGGCAGGATCCAGCGCGGATCGTTGGGGATTACGGCAAATTCCGGAGAATCCCAGTCGATGTCCTTGTACGGGTTGAAATTGCGTCGCACCGAGCCCTCGGACAGTGTCGCGAGCATGTCGGTGTACTGAATGTCGTCGCTGACGTCCATGTTCTTGCGCCAGCGCCTGACCATCTTGGTCCGAGCCATGTTGCAGACCTCTCTATACTTGTCTGAGGTTTACATCTACCCACCTGTTGTACAAACGGTACCGCAGGTATCGAGTAAAAGTCCATGCCTGATTTGAATTGTTTGCCGATGGGTGGCCGCACGTGGTCGATCTGAAGACCGAAGGCCAGGTAGAGGCGATGGCAGCCGCCGGAGCTGTGGTGGCCGACACACTGCAAACAATTGCCAGTCAAGCCGCTCCAGGCCATACGACAGCCGATCTGGACCGGATCGCCGCCGAAATCCTCGCCACGCACCACGCCTCCTCGCCGTTCCTGAACTACCACCCGCGGTGGGCGCCCAAACCCTTCCCGGCGGTGCTGTGCGTGAGCGTCAACGACGCGGTCGTGCACGGCATCCCCGACGGCACCGTCCTGGCCGACGGCGACCTGGTGTCGGTGGACTTCGGAGCAATCCTGAACGGCTGGTGCGGAGATTCCGCCCGCAGCTTCGTCGTGGGCACCGCAGCAGCGGCCGACACCGCGCTGATCGAGGCGACGGACGCGGCCCTGGCCGCCGGGATCGCCGCGGTACGGCCCGGCAACACCCTCGGTGACGTCGGACACGCCATCGCGTCGGTGGCCCGCGAGGCCGGCTACGGACTGCTGGCCAACCACGGCGGCCACGGGATCGGGCGCACCATGCACGAAGCGCCGCACGTCCCCAACTCGGGACGGCCCGGGGAAGGCATGACATTGCAGCCTGGCCTGGTGATCGCGATCGAGCCGATGCTGATCGCCGACGGCACCACGGGCTACGTCCACGACCCCGACGGGTGGACGCTGCGCAGCGCCACCGGAGCCCGCGCCGCGCACAGCGAACACACTGTGGCCGTCACCACCGGCGGCGCCCGAATTTTGACGCGGTAGCGGCCGACTTTAGGCTGGTCCCATGGCTGAACTGATCATCCCCGCCGATATCAAGCCCCGCGACGGCCGTTTCGGATGTGGACCCTCCAAGGTCCGCCCGGAGCAACTGACCGCGCTGGCCGCGGCCGGGGATCTCTTCGGCACATCCCACCGGCAGGCGCCGATCAAGAATCTCGTCGGTCGCGTCCGCGACGGGCTGCGCGAGCTGTTCTCGGTTCCCGACGGGTACGAGGTGATCCTCGGCAACGGCGGCTCGACCGCATTCTGGGATGCCGCGGCCTTCGGTTTGATCGACAAGAAATCGCTGCACCTGACCTACGGGGAGTTCAGCTCGAAGTTCGCCTCGTGCGTGGCCAAGAACCCGTTCATCGGCGACCCGATCATCGTCAAGACCGACCCGGGCACCGCACCGCAGCCGCAGTCCGACCCGTCGGTCGACGCCGTCGCCTGGGCCCACAACGAGACCTCGACCGGCGTCTCGGTGCCGGTGCAGCGCCCGGCCGGTGATGCACTGGTGCTGATCGACGCCACCTCGGCCGCCGGCGGCCTGCCCGTCGACATCGCCGATACCGACGCGTATTACTTTGCGCCGCAGAAGAATTTCGCCGGCGACGGCGGCCTCTGGCTGGCCATCGTCAGCCCCGCGGCGCTGGCCCGCATCGAGGCCATCGGCGCCTCGGACCGCTGGGTGCCCGACTTCCTGTCGCTGCCCATCGCGGTGGAGAACAGCCTCAAGAACCAGACGTACAACACCCCGGCCATCGCCACGCTGATCCTGCTGGCCGAGCAGATCGACTGGCTCAACGGCAACGGCGGGCTGGACTGGGCCGTCAAGCGCACCGCAGACTCCTCGCAGCGGCTGTACTCGTGGGCCGAGGGCACGTCGTTCGCCACCCCGTTCGTCACCGATCCGGCCCTGCGTTCGCAGGTCGTCGGCACGATCGACTTCAGCGATTCGGTGGATGCCGCCGCGGTCGCCAAGGTGCTGCGCGCCAACGGGATCGTGGACACCGAGCCCTACCGCAAGCTTGGCCGTAACCAGCTGCGGATCGGCATGTTCCCGGCTGTGGAGCCCGACGACGTGAGCGCCCTGACCGCCTGCGTCGACTGGGTCGTCGGCCAGCTCTGAGCAATCCTTCGATCCCGGTAGCCCTCCGCCAGCGTGTCAGCCCGGTAACGGGCTGATAACGCAGTAGGGTTCGCGCAGGAGGTCAGGTCGGTATGCGAGAACTCAGAGTCGTTGGATTGAACGTAGACGGCAGACGCATCATCTGCGAAGACGACGACTCCAAAGAGACGTTCAGCTTGCGTGTCGACGACCGGTTACGCGCCGCGATCCGCGGCGACAAGGTCGCCTCGAATCAGCCCGAGATCGATGTAGAGGTGCAGAACGTGCTGCGACCCAAGGAGATTCAGGCAAAGATTCGCGCCGGCGCGTCGGTCGAGCAGTTGGCCGCAGCAGCCGGGGTGCCCATCGAACGGGTCGAGCGATTTGCCCATCCCGTATTGCTGGAGCGGGCACGAGCGGCCGAGTTGGCCACCGCAGCGCATCCGGTACTGGCCGACGGGCCGGCGGTGCTGACGCTGCTCGAAACCGTGACGCAGGCCATCGTGGCGCGGGGCCTCGATCCCGATTCGATCGCCTGGGACGCCTGGCGCAACGAGGACAGCCGCTGGACCGTGCAGCTGGCTTGGAAGGCCGGCCGGTCGGACAACGTGGCACATTTCCGCTACTCGCCCGGGGCCCACGGCGGCACCGTCTCGGCGTCGGACGACGCGGCCCGCCAGCTGATCAACCCCGATTTCGGCAGGCCGCTGCGCCCGGTCGCTGCGGTCCCGCATCTGTTCGACAATCACGAGGCCGAAGAGGCCCATGACGTCCCGGCGGCAGCACCCGAGCAGTTCAGCAGGCCGGCCGAACCGATGCCCGCGCCCGCTCCCCCGGCACCCAAGCGCAGCCGCAAGGCCCGTGCGACGGTTCCGGCCTGGGAGGACGTGCTGTTGGGCGTACGTTCCTCGGGCACCCAGCCCTGATCGTTTTCGAGGAGCCAGTGCTGAAGATTGCGGCCATCAGGTAGCCGTAATCTTCAGCGTTGGCAGTTATCTAGTCAGGCCGCCAGCTCAGCGCGGGTGAACTCGCAGTCCGGACCGCAGGCGTGACCAGTCACTGTGATCCCGTGTCGCCGCATCACCTGGGCGATCTTCGCGGCAGTCCGGCACGGTCGGTCGAAAACCTGACGGTAGGACAGTCGCACGGTTGAGCGGCCGTCGACCGCGGCGTCGAGATCACGCTCGACATCCTTGTTTCGTGCCGATGCAGTGTTGTGGAACAGGAGGCCGTCGAGTTCGACCACGAGCCGTCGGTCGTACTCGACATCGCGGTAGCTCACCTTCACCGATGAGGTCGAACGCTTCTGACGTGCGGCCCGGGGCAATCCGTGCGCCCGTTCCACGCGGTTGAGGTACCCGTGCTCCAGGACCGAGCAGCTGCCCTCGGCGATGTCGACGATCACCGCCCGCAGCCAGCGTCGCCTGCGAACCCGCCGACGGGCGTCGAGGGCTCGGAGTAGACGTCGCGCGGTAGTGCGCCGCGATTGGCAAGCATTGGCCAGCACCGCAATCGCATCGAACTCAGATATGGCCTGGCATGCGACGTCAAGAGCGGCTTCTTCGAAACGCAGCCGTGGTGGACCGACATGCCAGAGCACCCGCTCCTGCAGGTGGGTCAGATGGTGGATGCGCACCCCGGGTGGTTCGGCCAGCACGCCCCGGTCACGGGATACTGCGACATGGATCACCGCACCCTCGCCGGTCAACGCCGATTCCAGGCACAACGCCGCCGGAGCTGCGTAAAGCACTGCGGCCCAGGCTCGTTGCAGCCAGGACAAAGGTCCCGTGTGATCGACGTAGACGCCGTCGTGGACCCGCGCCCACTCATTGCGCCGGAGCAACCGTCGAATGTCGTGCTGCTGCAGCCCCGCATCCAGGGCCTGCCGACGCGAGATCACCCCCGACTGCTGCCGAAGCACGTCCTCGATGTCCACGCCATCGATGCTTGTCCACCGGCTCCTCCACGACCAGACCCGTTCCGCGTACCTGTGGACAAGTACTTGCGCTGAAGATTGCGGCTACCCGGTGACCCCGATCCTCAGCGCTGTCGACCGCTCTGTGGCGCACGAACTGGTGGCCTGAGGTCAGCCCTGGGTCAGGCCGATGGCCAGCAGCGCCAGCCACCCAGCCACCACACCCACACCCGATCCCAGCACGAACCAGCGCCACACCGGCCGGTGCCGCCAGCCCCATACCGTCGGCGCCAATCCGCCGACAGCCACCATGTTCAGCCCCACCGCCAGCAGCGGGTGCACGCGCAACAGCCCCATCCCGAGTACCACGATGGCCGCGGCGAGCACGGCTGCCACGAAACCGGCCACCGTCAGGCCTGTCGCCCACGGCGTGGAATCGTCGGTCACGCTGCCAATCTAACGCGAGTTCAGCTCCCGAGCCGGGCACGTTCATAGAACGCCAGCGCCGCCGCCGTGGCGACGTTGAGCGAATCGGTGCCGCGGGACATCGGGATGCGCACGCGCACGTCGCTGGCCCGCATCGTGTGCTCGGTCAGACCTGGCCCCTCGGCGCCGACGAGCACCGCCACCCGGTCCCCTTCGAGCTGCGTCATCGCTTCGGACAGGGTCGCGGCAGCCGGATCTGGTGTCATCGCCATGAGTCGAAACCCCTTGTCCCGCAATAACTCCAGATCACCGGGCCACGTGGTGGCCCGCGCGAACGGAACCAGCAGGGCGTGGCCCATCGACACCCGCACCGCCCGCCGATACAGCGGATCGGCGCACCCCGCCCCGAACACCACGGCATCGACCGCCAACCCGGCGGCGTTGCGGAAGATCGAGCCGAGGTTCTCGTGGTCGTTGACCCCTTCGAGCACCGCCACGGTGCGCGCCTCGGAGATCACCTCGGCCACCGACAGCTCCGGTGCCCGCGAGGCCGAGGCCAGCACGCCACGGTTGAGGTGGAACCCGACCGCGGCAGCCATCACGTCGGCGTCGGTCCGGTAAAACGGCACGTCCACACCCTCGAGGTCGGCGGCCAGTTCGGTCAGGCGCCGGTCCGTGCCCAGCAATGCGCGGGGGGTGAAGCGGGAGGCCAGCATCCGCTGCGCCACCAGCACGCCTTCGGCGATCACCAGACCTTTGCCACTGGGCAGATCGGGTCGCCGGTCCACGCTGTTGAGGTCGCGGAAGTCGTCCAACCGGGAATCGGCCGGATCGTCGATATCGATAACCCGCAGCAGACTCACACGCCTTCGAGAACCATGGCCGACATCAGATCGGCTGCGGTGATCAACGTCTGGCGTTCGTCCGGGTCCAGCCGGGAAAGTTGCGTCTTGAGCCACTCCTGGCTGGCGCGGCGCTCGGCCTCGACGAGGGTCATCCCGGCCGGCGAGGCGGACACCACGATCTGGCGCCCATCCAACGGATGGGCGGCCCGCGCCACCAGACCCTGTTCGGCCAGTGAGGCGATCACCCGGGTCATCGACGGGGGACGCACGCGCTCACGGGATGCCAGCGCGCCCGGTGTCATCGCGCCCTCCTTGGCCAAGGTGGCCAGCGCCGAGAACTGGGTCAGCGAAACCGGGGATTCCGCACGCCGCGTACGTAATTGACGCGCGAGTCGAACAACCGCCAGGGCCAGATCATTGGCGAGCCGCGCCTCCGGATCCTTCACATCGGAAATAGTACTGAGGCGCTCAAGGTAAAGGGCTAAAACCAAGACCAATGAACGCGGACCGTATCGGATACGTTGGTCACCGATGACCGAGGACAACGACGCGCCGGAGCCCCAACCGCCGGCCCTGCCTGCCGCACTGCTCGAACCGTGGCCGGTGATTCTGGTGATCGCCACGGGCTGGCTCATCGCCACCGTCCTGGCCTTCACGGTCAGCGGTCTGCAACACTGGCGGCCGTTCACAGTCGCCGGACTCGCGATCGGCGTTCTCGGCACGACTATCTTTCTGATCCAGCGCCGCGCCGTGCGCCGCGGATCCCGCGGTGCGCAAAGCGGATTGACCTGAGGAGACACCATGGCCGCACCTCTACTGCAAGCCACCATCGACATCGACGCACCGGTCGGCAAGGTTTGGGGGTTGATCTCGGACCTCCGCCGGATGCCGCAGTGGAGCCCGCAGTGCCGGCTGATGAAGCCGCTTGGCCCGCTGCGTCCGGGAACCCGCACGTTCAACCTGAACCGGCGCAAGTTTGTGTTCTGGCCCACCACGTCACGTCTCACCGAGGTCGTCGACAACAAGAAGCTGTCCTTCCTGGTGGAGGGCAACAACACCGTGTGGAGCTACGAACTGGAACCGACGGGCACGGGCACCCGGGTGACCGAATCCCGCCACGCCGAGAACGGCACCACCGCCGTGTCCAACGCTCTGGTCGGCGCGTTGTTCGGCGGAGTCCCGAGCTTCGAGGACGAACTCGTCGAGGGAATGAACGCCTCGCTGGCCCGGATCAAGGCCGCCGCCGAGAACTAGGGACGACTCAATCGACTGGGTCGGATTCGCCTCAGTCGGCCGGGCAGGATTCGCCTCAGTCGGCGGTGTCGAGCACACCGTCGTCGTACGGCTCGTACATCGGCGACCCGGCGCCGGGCGGTTGCGGGGTGTCCGAATGGGCCCCGCAGCCGTACTCGGCCTCCACCACGTGCCCGTCGGCCGACAGATCGTTGGCGCACACGCCGAACATCACGCCCAGCGCGCCACCGAGCGGCAAGTAAAAGCCGCAGTCGCGGCAGACCCGGCGCGTCGAGCGGGCCATCGCCGAACCCGGCCCGTAATCGCCGTCGTGCCAGCGTTGCGCGGCCTGCGCCCGACCCCACTCACTGAGCACCTGACGCCGGCCGAAGCCGAGCTCGAGGGCGGCATCGTCGATCAGCGGATCACCGGTGGCCACATAGCCCGGGACCAGACGCGGATCATTGGGCGGCGGGGCCAACAGGTCGCCGGGCCCGAGGTCCCCGGGACGGACCCGGTCCTCCCACGGCACCCACTCGGGCGCCAGCAGCGCCGTCGGACCCGGAACGAGGACCAGCTCGCTGATAGTGGCGTGGTCGGCACCCGGGTAGGCGGCCACCACGACGGCCCACTGCCAACCGCGGTAACCGGGCAGGTCAGCCAGGAATCGGTGCGTGGCCGAGGAGGCGTCCTCGATGCTCGCGCCGAGGTATTCGCCTACGGCGCCCTCGCCGCTGAACTCGATCAGCGCCGCGCGAGCCTGTTCGGCGGCACCCAACAGCACCGCCTCCTGCTCCTGCGACGGTGCCGCCGGGCTGGTCTCGGGTGTCTGCTCAGCAGATTCGGTCACGCTTTCCATCGCCTCCATAGTGCCTGATCGGGGCGACCCCAGACCACACCGGTCGCCTGTCGGCCGCCCGCGCCCCCGATAAGAGAGAATCGGGGGGTGACCTACTACCCGCCGCGGCCGCCGGCCGATCACGGCGCGGAACATCCCGGAATGGCCAACTACCCCAGCGACGAGACGCCACGGCGGCCACGCAGACAATCGGTGCCCAGCTCCAACCGCTGGCTGCCGCCGCTCGACGAGCAACACACCACCGCGCACCCGAGGCAGGACGATTCGCAACGCTCCCACGGCGTCGGCCCGGCAGCCGGTGAGAAGGTCACCGTCACCCGCGCAGCCGCGGCACGCAGCCGCGAAATGGGTTCGCGGATGTACGGTTTCGTGCACCGCGCGGCCACCGCCGACGGCGCCGACAAGTCCGGGCTGACCGCGCTGACCTGGCCTGTGGTGGCAAACTTCGCCGTCGACGCGGCCATGGCCGTCGCACTCGCCAACACGTTGTTCTTCGCCGCGGCCAGCGGCGAGTCCAAGAGCAAGGTCGCGCTGTACCTGCTGATCACCATTGCGCCGTTCGCGGTGATCGCTCCGCTGATCGGGCCCGCGCTGGACCGCCTGCAGCACGGTCGCCGGATGGCGCTGGCGGCCTCGTTCGCGCTACGCACCGGGTTGATCGTGATCTTGATCGCCAACTACGACGGCGCCACCGGGAGCTATCCGTCCTGGGTGCTCTACCCGTGTGCGCTGGGCATGATGGTGCTGTCCAAATCGTTCTCGGTGCTCCGCAGCGCGGTCACGCCGCGGGTGCTGCCCCCGTCGATCGACCTGGTCCGGGTCAACTCGCGGCTGACCACCTTCGGACTACTCGGCGGCACCGTCGTCGGCGGTGGCATCGCCGCGGGGGCCGAATACCTGTTCAAGGTGGCTCAACTGCCCGGGGCGCTGTACGTGGTCGTCGCCGTCTCGGTGGCCGGCGCGGTGCTGTCGATGCGGATCCCCAAGTGGGTCGAGGTCACCGAAGGCGAGGTGCCCACCACCCTGAGCTACCACGGCCAATCGGGCGGCCGGGACGAGATGCGGCGTCACCCCGGCAAACCCAAGGCCGAACGTCAACCGTTGGGCCGCAACACCATCACCGCGCTGTGGGGCAACTGCACCATCAAGGTGATGGTCGGATTCCTGTTCCTCTACCCCGCTTTCGTCGCCAAGTCCCATGATGCGAGCGGCTGGGAACAGCTGCTGATCCTCGGACTGATCGGGGCCGCGGCCGGAATCGGCAACTTCGGCGGCAACATCGCCGCCGCCCGGCTCAAGCTCGGCCATCCCGCACAGCTGGTCGTGCGGGCCGCGGCCGCCGTCACGGTTGTCGCGCTGGCCACCGCGCTCACCGGGAACCTGCTGGTGGCCGCCGGAGCGACACTGATCACCTCCGGTGCCAGCGCCATCGCCAAGGCCTCACTCGATGCGTCCCTGCAGGACGATCTTCCCGAGGCCTCGCGGGCCTCGGCGTTCGGCCGCTCGGAATCGGTGCTGCAGCTGGCCTGGGTGATCGGCGGGGCGACCGGGGTGCTGATCTACACGGACCTCACGGTGGGGTTCACTACGATCACGGCCGTGCTGATACTCGGACTGGCGCAGACGATCGTGAGCTACCGCGGCGAATCCCTGATTCCGGGCCTGGGCGGCAATCGCCCGGTCCATGCCGCACGAGAAGGCGGCAGCCGTTCCGCGGCGGCCCCGACAACAGCACAGTGGGAGTCCTGATGAAGCGTGTCCTGGCGGTCCTGGGGGCCGTGGTCGTACTGGCGATCGCCGGTACCGCGGTCGGGGTCTGGCGGCTGCACAGTGCGCAGGGCGACCGGCTGCCGGAGATCAGCGCGTACTCGCACGGACACTCGGTGCGGGTCGGCCCGTTCCAGTACTGCGAGGTGCTCAACCTCGACGACTGCAAGGAGCCGCGCAACACGGGCGAGCTGGCGGTCAGGAAGGACAACCCGGTGCAGCTGTCGGTGCCCAGCGCGGTCGCGCGTGCACCGTGGCGGCTGCTGCGGGTGTACGAGAACCCGATCGACACGACGGTGTCCTACTTCGCGCCCAAGACGACGCTGGCCGTGACCATCCCGACGGTCGATCCCAACCGGGGCCGGCTCACCGGCCTGGCGGTGCAGCTGCTGACTCTGGTTCAGGATCAGGACGGCCAGGAGTTCGCGCTGCCGCATGCCGAATGGTCGATCAGCACCGTCTGGCCGTGACCCTCCGGCCGGTTGCTGCTTGCCTTGACAAGCAACGCCGGACCGGATCTTCCAGACCGCGATTTTTCACGGTTGTACAGCGTTAACGTAGCTCCATGAGGCCACTGGTCGCGGGGCTGGCAACCACGTTGCTGGCGTGCGGCGGCGTCGCGGGGGCGCTCGGAGTGGGGGCCGGCACCGCCGGGGCCTACACCTACGGCCCGTTCCAGTGGTGCCCCGGGCAACCCCTGCCGAACGACCCGCCGCGGTCGGATGCAGACCTGGTGTGGGACATGGGCATCTGTCACACCTATTACTTCGAATATGACGTGCGAACCCACGCCCCCGCCCATTACTGGGAGGGACCCAACCTGTTCCCGACGCCGATCCCGCCGCCTCCGCCGCCGGAAAATCCGCCGAATGTCTTCGAGCAGTGCCCCGGGCTGATCCCGTTCGTCACCTGCCTGCCCGGCCTTTAGCCGCCTCGGCGGCTACGACGCGCCGTGCCCCGTTGGGACACGTTCGCCCTCGGGCGTCGGCCCCGGCGGAGTGCCGTCACCGAAAGGCCTGCCGCCCAAGGATTCCCGCCCATGCGGCGTCAGCCAGTTGGCCAGGTCCGGGCCCTTGGGCACGATCTGCGTCGGGTTGATGTCCGAATGCACGATGTAGTAGTGCTGCTTGATCTGGACGAAGTCGATGGTGTCGCCGAAGCCGGGCGTCTGGAACAGATCTCGCGCGTAGGCCCACAGCACGTCCATCTCGGCGAGCTTGGACCGGTTGCACTTGAAATGGCCGTGGTAGACCGGGTCGAACCGGGCCAGCGTGGTGAACAACCGGACGTCGGCCTCGGTGATGGTGTCGCCCACCAGATAACGCTGAGCGCTCAGCCGGTCGGTGAGCCAGTCCAGCGTTGCGAACAACCGGTCGTAGGCCTTGTCATAGGCCTCCTGTGAGCCGGCGAAGCCGCACCGGTACACCCCGTTGTTGACCTCGGTGTAGACGCGCTTGGCCACCTCGTCGATCTCCGCGCGCAACGGCTCGGGATACAGCTGCGGGGCTCCCTCGCGGTGATACTGCTTCCACTCGGTGGAGAAGTCCAGTGTCATCTGGGCGAAGTCGTTGGTCACCACCGCACCCGTGGCGACCTCGACGATCGCGGGCACGGTGATGCCTTTCGGGTAGTTCGGGTCGCGTTTGAAGTACGCGTCCTGCAACCGCGGAATCTTCAGCACCGGGTCGAGCCCATCGGGATCGAGGTCGAAGGTCCAGCTGCGCGCGTCGTGCGTCGGTCCGCAAAAGCCAATGGAGAGAACGTTTTCCAGGCCCAGCAGGCGCCGCACGATGATCGTGCGGTTGGCCCACGGGCAGGCCCGCGCAACGATCAACCGGTACCGGCCGGGTTCGACGGGGTAACCGTCACGTCCGTCGGCCGTGATCCTGGTGGTGATGTAGTTGGTGTCGCGATTGAACTCGCCGGAGCTGGACTTGTCGGCGACGTAGGTGCCCTGAGCCATACCTACATCTTGCGCTCGAGACCAGCCCGGCGTGCCGGTACTAGGCGTCGAGCTCCTGCGCGACGGCCTTGACCACCTCGGACACCCGGCGCGCGACCTTGCGGTCGGGGTAGCGACCCTTGCGCAGCTCGGGCTGCACGATGTCCTCGAGCAGTGTGATCATGTCCGAAACCATGCCGTGCAGCTCATCGGGCGTGTGCTTGTGCTCGGGCCGCTCGGCCTCGCGCCGCGACCGGGCCAGGCTCGGCGGCGGGTCGATGAGCTTGAGGCTCAACGCCTGCGGGCCACGACGGCCGGCAGCCACTCCGAACTCGACACGTTGACCGGCCTTGAGGCCCTCGACACCCGCGGGCAATGCCGAGGAACGCACATAGACGTCCTCGCCGTCCTCTTGGGACACAAAGCCGAAGCCCTTTTCGGCGTCGTACCACTTCACCTTGCCGGTCGGCACTGCTACTCACCCGCTCGTCTTGTCAGAACTACCTACACACATAAAGCTCGCGCCCCGTCAGCGCCGGGACGCGATGGAGCGATCTTACTCGGACCTGACTGGGTGCTTCACCCCTATTACTCGGTAGGCTTGGAACCACCTCTGGGAGAGAGATGCGCCGGTAATGCGAGTGATCCTGAACATCATCTGGTTGGTCTTCGGCGGCCTGTGGTTGGCGCTGGGATACCTGCTGGCCGCGCTGATCTGTTTCGTCCTGATCATCACCATCCCGTTCGGGTTCGCCTCGCTGCGCATCGCCTCCTATGCCCTGTGGCCGTTCGGCCGCACCATCGTGGACAAGCCGGGCACCCGACCCGGTGCCCTGGTCGGCAACATCATCTGGATAGTCCTGTTCGGCTGGTGGCTGGCGCTGGGGCATCTGGTGAGCGCGGTGGCCATGGCGGTGACGATCATCGGTATCCCGCTGGCACTGGCCGATCTCAAGCTGATCCCGGTCTCGCTGGTGCCGCTGGGCAAGGAGATCGTCCCGGTCGACTCGCTCAAGGCCGCGGTATGACCCTGACCTCGCTCGGGATCCCGTCGGTGAACAGGTCCGCCCCGCCTCTCGACCCGGCCCCGACCACGGGGCCGCTGGTCGACACCTACGGCCGCGTGGCCACCGATCTTCGGGTCTCGCTGACCGACAAGTGCAATCTGCGCTGCACATACTGCATGCCCGCCGAGGGCCTGGACTGGTTGCCCGGCGAGGCACTGCTGAGCACTGCCGAACTGAGCCGGCTGTTGCGCATCGCGGTCACCCGCCTGGGCATCACCAGCGTGCGGTTCACCGGCGGCGAACCGTTGGTCACCCGCCATCTGGAGGATGTGGTGGCTGCCGCGGCAGCACTGCGCCCCCGCCCGGAGATCACGCTGACCACCAACGGTATCGGGCTGGCCCGGCGCGCCGCCGGTCTGCGGCAGGCCGGCCTGGACCGGATCAACGTCTCCCTGGACAGCGTCGACGCCGCCCACTTCGCCCGCATCACCCGTCGGGACCGGCTGGCCGACGTGCTGGACGGTCTGGCGGCCGCCAAGGCGGCCGGGTTGGCTCCGGTGAAGGTCAACGCAGTGCTGGATCCGGTGTCGGGCCTCGACGACGCCGTGACCCTGTTGGGCTACTGCCTGGACCACGGTTACCAACTGCGGATCATCGAACAGATGCCCCTGGACGCCGGGCACACCTGGCAGCGCGGCACGGTGATCGACGCCGACACCATCCTGGCCACCTTGCGGAAGCACTTCGACCTGCGGACCGATCCGAAGCCGCGCGGCTCGGCGCCCGCCGAGCTGTGGCAGGTCGCCGCCGGCGCCGAGCACCCCGCGGGCACCGTCGGGGTGATCGCCTCGGTGTCGCACGCCTTCTGTTCGGCCTGTGACCGCACCAGGCTGACCGCCGACGGCCAGATCCGCAGTTGCCTGTTCTCCACCGAGGAGAGCGATCTTCGCGCCCTGCTGCGCGGTGGCGCCGACGACGCCGACATCGAGGCGGCCTGGCGGACGGCGATGTGGGGCAAGCCCGCGGGGCACGGCATCAACAATCCTGATTTCGTGCAGCCCGCCCGGCCGATGAGCGCGATCGGCGGCTAGATGACAGGGCACACCATGGCCGTTACGGTCCGCTATTTCGCTGCCGCGGCCGCCGCAGCCGGAGTTGATACGGAAACGTTAGGTTTGGCGCAGGGCAGCACGATCGCGACGCTCGTCGAGCATCTCAGCGGTCGCGACGCGGAGCTCGGGCGCGTGCTAAAGCGCTGCTCATACCTGGCGGACGGGGTGGCCGTCCGCGATATGGGCAAGCCGATATCAACGCAGCAGACGATCGATGTGTTACCCCCCTTCGCCGGTGGCTAACGTGATTTGCATCACATAACGAAATGGTCACGAGCTGGCTACGGCGGGGTGGAGCGCCTCACCCACCTGCGACAACGCAGAAATAACCTGCACCTTTAAACAACTTTTAGAGTTTGCTCGGATCGAAAACGCCCGAGGCCGCTAAAGGTGACGGGATAGCGGGTAGCAGTTACCGTTCATTCCCAAGTCAACGGACCCTAATCAGTTGGCCCACCCTCATACCGAAGCGCCGAGCTCCATCCATCGGGCAGGGGTTAACGACGAACAACAAGGATGGAGGCGGGGGACCCAACCGGTCCACCGATTTACTTCAGGACCAGGAGCCGCTTGCGGCCCCTTGGGGTGAAGCCGTCAGAGTTTCGACGACGACGGCCGGGTGACCTCTCCCACCCGAACCCGACAGCTGACCTCGTGGGCGCATACGAGAGGACCTTCACGCTTATGAGTGGACGGCATCGCAAGCCCACCACGTCTTCATCAGCCAAGAACGTCGCGAAGATCGCGGTGACCGGCGCTGCGATCGCAGGCGGCAGCCTCGCGATGGCCAGCCAGGCGATGGCGGCGACCGACGGCGAGTGGGACACCGTGGCACGTTGTGAGTCCGGTGGTAACTGGGCGATCAACACCGGCAACGGCTACCACGGCGGCCTGCAGTTCTCCCCCAGCACGTGGTCATCCCACGGCGGCGGCGAGTACGCACCCAACGCCTACATGGCCACCAAGGAACAGCAGATCGCCGTCGCCGAGCGCGTGCTCGCCGGCCAAGGCAAGGGCGCTTGGCCCGTCTGTGGACGCGGCCTGTCGGGCGCCACCCCGCGCAACGTGGTCAACGAGCCCGCTCCCGCTGCCCCGCTGGATGCACCCGCGGTCAACGGCGAACTGCCGCCTGCGCCCGAGGCTCCCGCTCCGGCCCCCGAGGCGGCCCCGATGGACGCCCCGCTGCCGCCTGCCCCCGAGGACCTTCCGCCGGCCCCTGAGGCACCGGCTCCGGCCCCCGAAGCCGCCCCGATGGACGCCGCGCTCGCCCCGGCTCCTGAGGCCGCTCCGATCGCCGACGCCTCGCTGCAGGTACCGGCCCCTGAGGCACCGGCTCCGGCCCCCGAAGAAGCACCCGCTCCCGCCCCTGCGGTACAGCCGGTCAGCTACTTCGACAAGATCCAGCAGGCCATCGAGAAGCAGGGCATCGACGGCAACATCGTCATCAACGGCTGAGTTTCAGGCCGAGCCGACCCATTCGTCGGTGCCGTCGGAGAAGTACTGGTGCTTCCACACCGGAAGCCGCTCTTTGACGGTATCGACGAGACGGGCACAGGTTTCGAACGCCGCCCTGCGATGGTCCGCTGCCACAGCGGCCACCAGGGCGGCGTCTCCTATTTGCAGGGTGCCGATGCGGTGGCTGACCGCGATCGCCCGTACCCCGGTGGCCTGTGCGGCGACTTCGGCGGCCACTTCCTCCAAGGTCTGAAGTGCGTTGGGGTGCGCGGAGTAGTCGAGCCGGATGACCGAACGGCCACCGTCGTGATCGCGCACCACCCCGGAGAAGCCGACCACGGCTCCGGCCGCCTCATGGGCCACCAGCGCCTCGTATTCGGTCAATGAGATGGGCGTCTCGGTCAGATCGACGCGTACGACGGATGCACTCACCTGTTGTGGTCCTTACCGCTCAGCTGATCCAGCGCATGCTCCAGCACGCCGGCCAGCACCCCCAGCCCGTCCTTGACCCCACCCGGCGAGCCGGGCAGGTTGATGACCAGCGTGCGCCCGGCGACGCCGCAGACCCCGCGGGACAACACCGCGGTGGGCACCTTGTGCACGCCGGCGCGACGGATGGCGTCGGCCAGGCCGGGGATTTGATAGTCGAGTACAGCGATTGTGGATTCCGGTGTCGCATCGGTAGGTGAGATGCCGGTGCCACCGGAGGTGATGATCAGGTCGACGTGCTCGGCCAGCGCGGCGCGCAGGGCATCGCCGACCGCGTGTCCGTCGGCGACCACCATCTGCTCGGTGACGTCATAACCACGATCGGAGAGCCAGCCGACGATGAGGGGGCCCGTCCGGTCGTCGTACACCCCTGCTGCGGCACGGGTGGAGGCGATGATGACCCGCGCCGAACGCGTCACCGCTGAGTTTTTTCCGCCGGGCTTTCCCATACTCCCGTTTTACCGCCTTCTTTGCGCAGCACCTTGATGTCGTCGATGCGCGCGGCGGGGTCGACAGCCTTGATCATGTCGTACAGCGTCAGCGCGGCCACGCTCACCGCGGTCAGGGCTTCCATCTCGACGCCGGTGCGGTCGGTGCTGCGCACGGTGGCGGTGATGGTGACGTCGGCGTCGCGGGCGTCGAAGTCCACGTCGACGCCGGTCAGCGCCAACTGATGGCACAGCGGAATCAACTCGGGAGTCCGCTTGGCGGCCAGGATCCCAGCCACGCGAGCCGTGGCCAGGGCGTCACCCTTCGGCAGGCCGCCCGAGGCGATGAGAGCCACCACATCGGGGCGGGTACGCACGGTGCCCACGGCCACCGCGACGCGTTTGGTGACGTCCTTGGCCGTGACGTCGACCATGTGCGCCGCGCCGGACTCGTCGAGGTGCGACAGTCCCACTACTACCTGTTGACGACGGTGGCCGACTGGATGAAGGGCAGCTCCTCGGCCGGCAACGGAAAGGTGAGGTCGCCGAACGGGGACAGCGCGCCGGTGCGGTCGGTGGCGAGCTCACTCACGGCGTGATCATCGCCGTCGGAGAGCACGGGCCAGCCGTTGTCGACGTAATGGTTCTTCTTGTTGTCAGCCACGCTCCACATTGTGGCAGGCTCCTTCACCGGAGGCGAGACCGGCGGGCTGGAGGTTCCTCCCGCTTGCGGGGGAGAGCCGGGAGAGGGATCGCGCGGGCTGCTTTACGCTGGTCAGGATATGACCGCCGCACAGACTCCCGGATTCCCGCTGGGTGCCTGGCTGTCCGACCTCGATGACAAGGCCCTGATCCGCCTGCTGGAGCTGCGGCCCGACCTCAGCCAGCCGCCACCGGGAACTATCGCCGCGCTGGCTGCGCGTGCGACCTCACGTCAGTCGGTCAAGGCTGCCACCGATTCCCTGGACTTCCGGCGGCTGGCGATCCTGGATGCGCTGCTGGTCCTGCACGCCGACGCCCACGCCGTGCCGGTGTCGCAGCTGGGTGAACTGTTGGACGATCGGGTCGGCGCGAACGAGCTGACCGACGCGCTGGACGATCTGCGCGAGCGGGCCCTGGTGTGGGGCGAGGCCGAGGTCCGGGTGGCGCCCGAGGTGGCCACGGGCCTGCCCTGGGTTGTCGGTCAGGCCACCGTCGAGGTGGCCGCGCGCAGTGCCGAGGAGATCTCCGGCCTGCTCAACGGGCTCGACGACGCGCAGAACGATCTGCTGGCGCGGTTGTTGGAGGGTTCGCCCGTGGGCCGCACCCGCGACGCGGCGCCGGACACCCCGCCGGACCGGCCGGTGCGGCGGCTGCTGGAAGCCGGGCTGCTGCGCCGGATCGACGACGACACGGTGATCCTGCCGCGGCTGGTCGGCCAGGTGATGCGGGGCGAGGCTCCCGGCCCGGTCGAGTTGACCACGCCGGCGCTTCAGACGTCGTCGACGACACCTGCCGATGTGGACGCGGCGGCTGCCGGAGCGGCGATCGACCTGCTGCGCGAGATCGACCTGATCATCGAAACCCTCGGCAGCACACCGATTCCCGAGTTACGCAACGGCGGCCTCGGGGTGCGTGACGTGAAACGGTTGGCCAAGACCACCGGCATCGAGGAACCCCGGTTGGGACTGCTGCTGGAACTGGCCGCCGGGGCGGGGCTGATCGCTGCGGGGATGCCCGAACCAGACCCGGGTGACGGGACCGGGCCGTACTGGGCGCCGACGGTGGCCGCCGACCGGTTCGTCGAATCCACCACCGCCACCCGCTGGCACCTGTTGGCCTCGACCTGGCTGGACCTGCCGGCCCGCCCCGCTCTGATCGGTAGCCGCGGGCCGGACAACAAACCCTTTGCCGCACTGTCGGATTCGCTGTATTCGACGGCGGCTCCCCTCGACCGCAGGCTACTGCTGAGCGTGTTGGCCGAGCTGGATCCGGGCGCCGGGGTCAACGGTGCGGAGGCCGCCCGGGCGATGGTCTGGCGGCGGCCACGCTGGGCGCTGCGCCTGCAACCGGACACCGTCAGCGGGTTGCTCGCCGAGGCGCACGCGCTGGGCATGGTGGGCCGCGGGGCGATCAGCACCCCGGCCCGCGGTCTGCTCGCCGGCGATCCCGACGAGGACGTGCTGGCCGCGATGGCCAAGGCGCTGCCCAAGCCGCTCGACCACTTCCTGCTGCAGGCCGACCTGACGGTGATCGTGCCCGGCCCGCTGGAGCGGGATCTGGCCGAGCACCTGGCCGAGGTGGCCACCGTCGAATCGGCGGGCGCGGCGATGGTCTACCGGATCAGCGAAGCGTCGATCCGGCGCGCCCTCGATGCCGGGCGGACCGCGAGCGAGCTGCACACCCTGTTCGAGAAACACTCGAAAACTCCGGTGCCGCAAGGGTTGACATATCTGATCGACGATGTCGCTCGCCGGCACGGCCAGCTGCGGGTCGGCATGGCCACGTCGTTCCTGCGATGTGAGGATCCGGCACTGCTGGCTCAGGCAGTGGCCTCGCCGGGTGCCGACCGCCTCGAGCTGCGACTGCTGGCGCCTACCGTGGCGGTGTCCCAGGCACCCATCGCCGACGTACTGACAGTGTTGCGCGAGGCCGGATTCGCCCCGGCCGCCGAGGATTCCACCGGCACCGTCGTCGACATCAGGGCCCGCGGCGCACGCGTGGTCGCACCGTCCCGGCGCCGCGTCTACCGGCCGTCCACTCCGCCGACCGCCCAGACCCTTGGTGCGATCGTGGCGGTGCTGCGCAAGGTGGCCGCCGGTCCGTTCGCCAGCGTGCGCCTCGATCCGGCGATGGCCATCACCCAGTTGCAGGAAGCCGCGATCAACCAGACCTCTGTGGTGATCGGCTACGTCGACCCGGCCGGGGTGGCCACACAGCGGGTGGTGTCCCCCATCAATGTGCGCGGCGGCCAGTTGACCGCGTTCGATCCGGCCGCCGGAAGGGTCCGCGAGTTCGCCATCCACCGGGTCACGTCGGTGGTGTCGGCCGACTCCGACTAGCCACGACACAGCGTGCTCACAGAGCGGTTCACCAATATGGCGGTGTGACAACGATGTTGACGGCAGCGGACCAGGTACCCCCGGCATACCGGGGAGTGTCGCTGCTGCACGGTTGGCTGCCCCCGACATTGTGGGTGCTGGCGGGCGTGGCGCTGATCGCCGCGATCGGCTGGCGCACCCGGCGCTGGCGCCTGATCTGGCTGCCGTGTGCGATCGCGGTCGGCCTCGGCCTGACGGCTTGGGCCCGCTGGTTCGTCCATTCGCAGGGGCTCGCGGGAGATCCCGCACCGGCGGCGTTGTGGATCTGGATCGGGTTGACCGGGTTGGCCGTGGCCGTGCTGGCCCTGGGCTGGCGTGGCAGCCGCTGGCGCCGGCGGACCGCTTCAGTGGCCGCGGTTCCGTTGTGTCTGCTCAGCGTGGGCGTCTCGGTCAACCTCTGGGTCGGCTACTTCCCCACGGTCACCGCCCTGTGGAACGAGGTGACGGCCGGCCCGCTACCGGGTGAGACCGACCTGGCCACCGCACTCGACCAGCGTCAACGAGGCGAGATTCCGTCCCATGGTGAGTTGGTGTCCGTCACGATTCCCGCCGACGAGTCCGGCTTCAAGCACCGCGACGAACTCGTGTACCTACCTCCGGCCTGGTTTGCGCCATCGGCGCCTGCGCTGCCGGTGGTGATGATGATCGCCGGTGAGTTCAACACCCCGGCCGATTGGGCACGCAGCGGCAACGCGCTGGCCACCATCGACGCTTTCGCCGCCGAGCACGGCGGCAACACCCCGGTGTTCGTCTTCGTCGACGTCGGCGGCTCCTTCAACAACGACACCGAATGCGTCAACGGCCCGCGCGGGAACGTCGCCGACCATCTCACCATGGACGTACCGCCGTATCTGACCAGTACCTTCGGCGTGCGCGACAGCGGCTGGGGTGTGGTCGGCTGGTCGATGGGCGGAACCTGCGCGGTAGATCTGACCGTGATGCATCCGGAGTTGTTCAGTTCGTTCGTCGACATCGCCGGGGACACCGGCCCGAATGCGGGGACCAGGGAGCAGACCATCGCGCGCCTGTACGGCGGGGACTCTACGGCCTGGGCCACCTTCGACCCCGCCACCGTGATCGACAAGCACGGCAGATACCAGGGCGTGTCCGGTTGGTTCGTGATCTCCTCGGACGCCCCGGTCAAACGCGGCGCGCATCCGGCCAATCCGGATGCGGTCGGCCTCGGCGGGCAGGACGCCGGAGGCAACCCCGGTGATCAGACCGAGGCTGCGCACACCCTGTGCGACCTGGGCCGCAGCCACGGCATCACCTGTGCGATCACGGCGCTGCCGGGGAAGCACGACTGGCCGTTCGCCGAAGAAGTGTTGAGCACCACGCTGCCCTGGCTGGCCGGTGCGGTCGGCACCCCGGGAGTGCCGCAGGTGCCACTGCCGGCCGGTGGCGCAGCGCCGCCGGCGCCGACGGCCGCCCCGCGCTGAATGCGCGCGTCGGCCGATTCGGGATAATGGGATCCGATGAATTCTCCCGCGATGCGCGCGATGAGTGGATGGGATCCCGCGAATGACTGACGGCCCACTGATCGTGCAGTCCGACAAGACGGTGCTGCTCGAGGTCGACCACGAGCAGGCCGGGGCGGCCCGTGCCGCCATCGCACCGTTCGCCGAACTGGAACGCGCCCCAGAGCACGTGCACACCTACCGCATCACCCCGTTGGCGTTGTGGAACGCCCGCGCGGCCGGCCACGACGCCGAGCAGGTGGTGGATGCACTGGTCAGCTTCTCGCGCTACCCGGTACCGCAGCCGCTGCTGGTCGACATCGTGGACACGATGGGCCGCTACGGGCGGCTGCAGCTGATCAAACATCCGGCGCACGGATTGACGCTCGTCAGCCTCGACCGCGCCGTGCTGGCCGAGGTGCTGCGCAACAAGAAGATCGCCCCGATGCTGGGCGCGCGCATCGACGACGACACCGTGATCGTGCACAACAGCGAGCGCGGCCGGGTCAAGCAGATGCTGCTGAAGATCGGCTGGCCGGCCGAGGACCTGGCCGGCTATGTCGACGGCGAGGCCCATCCGATCGAATTGGCTCAGGATGGCTGGGCGCTGCGCGACTACCAGGAGATGGCCGCCGACTCGTTCTGGGCGGGCGGCTCCGGCGTGGTGGTGCTGCCCTGCGGGGCCGGTAAGACGCTGGTCGGGGCGGCCGCGATGGCCAAGGCCGGCGCGACGACGCTGATCCTGGTCACAAATACGGTGGCCGGGCGGCAGTGGAAACGCGAACTGGTGGCCCGCACCTCGCTGACCGAGGACGAGATCGGCGAGTACTCGGGCGAGAAGAAGGAGATCCGGCCGGTCACCATCGCGACATACCAGGTGATCACCCGCCGCACCAAGGGCGAGTACAAGCATCTGGAGATCTTCGACACCCGCGACTGGGGCCTGATCATCTACGACGAGGTTCACCTGCTGCCGGCACCGGTGTTCCGGATGACCGCCGACCTGCAGTCCCGGCGGCGGCTGGGCCTGACGGCGACGCTGATCCGTGAGGACGGCCGCGAAGGTGATGTGTTCTCGCTGATCGGGCCCAAGCGCTACGACGCACCGTGGAAGGACATCGAGGCCCAGGGCTGGATCGCCCCCGCCGAGTGCATCGAGGTGCGGGTGACGATGACCGACAACGAGCGCATGCTCTACGCCACCGCCGAACCCGAGGAGCGCTACAAGCTCTGCTCGACGGTGCACACCAAGATCGCGGTGGTCCGCTCGATCCTGGAACGCCACCCGGGCGAGCCGACCCTGGTGATCGGCGCGTACCTGGATCAGCTGGAGGAACTGGGCGAGGAATTGAATGCGCCGGTGATCCAGGGGTCGACGAAGAACTCCGAGCGCGAGGCCCTCTTCGATGCGTTCCGCCGCGGCGAGATCTCCACGTTGGTGGTCAGCAAGGTGGCGAACTTCTCCATCGACCTGCCGGAAGCCTCTGTCGCCGTTCAGGTTTCGGGAACTTTCGGTTCCCGCCAGGAGGAGGCGCAGCGGTTGGGCCGGTTGCTGAGGCCCAAGGCCAACGGAGGCGGTGCGGTGTTCTACTCCGTGGTGTCACGCGATTCGTTGGACGCGGAGTACGCCGCCCACCGCCAGCGCTTCCTGGCCGAGCAGGGCTACGGCTACGTCATCAAGGACGCCGACGACCTGCTGGGGCCGGCGATATGACAGTGTCGCGGGTGATGCCGGTGCTCACGGTGTCCGACCTCGCCGCGACCGCCGCCGCATACACCCAGACCCTGGGGTTGACCGAGGTGATGAACCACGGCTGGATCGTCACCCTGGCCGACGCGGAACTCCGTCATCAGCTGAGTCTGATGACCAAAGACGCGACGGCGCCGGTCAACCCGTCCGTCTCCATCGAGGTCGACGACGTCGACGCCGCGTACGCCGCCGCGGTCGAGGCCGGCTTGGAGATCGTGCATCCGCTCAGCGACGAGGAGTGGGGCGTACGGCGGTTCTTCTTCGCCGATCAGTCGGGCAACGTGGTCAATGTGCTGAGCCACCGCTGAGTCAGGTGTGCGGCCCCATCGCCTTGACGACGGTGAGCAGCACCACCGAATCGGTGAGCGCCTGCAGGCTGTGACGGGTACGCGGGATCACGATGTGATCGCCGGGCGATCCTTCCCAGCTGGCCTCGGAATTGGCCAGCTTCACCCGGCCCTCGATCACCTGCAGCGTCGCTTCGCCGGGGCTCTCGTGCTCGTCGAGCCCGGTGCCCTCGGTCATCGCGATCAGAGTCTGGCGGAGCTGGTGTTCATGCCCGCCGTAGACAGTGTGCGCACTGCGTCCACTGTTGGCCGTGCGGGCTGAGGCCAACTGCTGACGGGCAATCGCGGTGAGCGAGATCTTCTCCATACCCACTGATCGTGCCACCTCCGGCGGTCGCGTAGGCGTGGGTCGGGATATGTGGTCGGGCATGGGATCAGCCGAGTGCGGGCAACACCTTGTCGGTGAGCAGCTCGACCGACTTCCACGCCTCGTCGACCGGCATGCCACCGACGAGCGGATGCATGACGAGCGGGCCGTACTGGTCGGCGCCGCGGATCTCGGCGATGAGTTGCTCGGGCGTCAGGATGCGGTACCGCCCCGACTCCCTGACCTGTTCCAGGGTGCGGACTCCGGGCAGGTGCATGAGCGAGCGCTGATCGACCGACCAGCCGCCGTAGGTGACGGCCTCCCAGAGAATGTGCTCGCCGAGTTCGGCCCACGCCCGGTCCGGGTCTTCGTGCAGGTAGATCATGCCGCGGTTGACCGGCCCGGGCATCAGGACTGCTGGGGTGACGCCCTGCTGCGCACACAGTTCCCGGTAGTGATCGGCGATGTCCGGCAGGTGGTCGACCAGGCTCAGCGGCAGACCGAATCGCGCCGCCCGCCGTGCGGTGGCCCGCACCCCGCCGCCGACGAACAGCGTGGGATGCGGCCGAGTCCAGGTACCTGTTTCGGCCCAGACCGCAAGCATCCGGGTGATCAGGTCGTCCATCAGGGCGCCACGCCTGCTGAAATCGACTCCGAGCGAGTCATATTCGACTTCGCGGTAACCGAGGCCCACCGTGGTGAACAGCCGCCCTCGGCTCATGTTGTCCACCAGCGCGATGTCCTCGGCGAGCCGGACCGGATTCCACAGCGGGCCGAGTGCACAGTCCACACTGGCGATCAGCCGCTCGGTACGGGCGAGGAACATTGCGGCCGCCATGATCGGATTCGAACTCCAGCCATGTCCGGTGGCGTGGTGCTCATCGACGCTGACCGAGGTGATGCCTTTGGACTCGCCCCACTGCGCCAGTTCCAGCGAGGCCGACAGCAGCCGGCTCTGGGTGCGTGGGTCTCCTTGCGGGGAGGCGAAATTGAATCGCAGGACCGTCAGCGCCATGGGTTACACGCAGTCCGAAGCACCGTCGACCACGAGAACCGTGCCCGAGGTGTAGGCGCTCTGCTCGGTGCACAGAAACGCGATCGCGGGGGCGATCTCGCCGACGGTTCCGAAGCGGCGCAGCGGGATATGCGACAGCTCGGACTCCACCAGTTCCGGGGCGAACTGCATGGGCGCGGTCATCGGGGTGTCGATCGCCCCCGGCGCTACGGCGTTGATCCGGATGCCCTTCTCGGCCCATTTGACGGCGAGATTGCGGGTGACGCAGATGATCCCGGCCTTCGCCGCTCCGTAGCCGGGAACCAGCGGGACCGCCCGTAGGGCCGACATGGATGCCAGGTTGACGACGCTGGCACCACCCGCTGCGGTGGACGCCCTCAGCGCCCGGTACAGGCCCACCGTCAGCCGATAGGGGCCCGTGAGGTTCACCGCCACCGACGCGTCGAACCCGTCCGGCTTCGACTCGTCCAGTCCCCCGGGAAAATTCGCGCCGGCGTTGTTGACCAGCACGTCGAGACTGCCGAAGCTTTCGGCCACGGCATCCACCGACTCATGGTCGGTGATCATCAGTTGCCGGTAGGTCATGCCGGTCAGGTCGGTGTCGTAATCCGTGGCGGCGGGCCTGGTGCCGGTGATCGTCACCTCGGCTCCGGCATCGCGGAACAACGTCGCGGTGGCGTGCCCGATCCCGCTGGTGCCGCCGGTGATCAGTGCGGTGGTCCCGATGAAGTCGAAGTTGACGCGTGCGGTCATGAGTTCCTCGCTGTCAGCCGGCTCAGCTGATTTGTGAGCCAGGCGGTTTCCCAGAAGTTCGTGCTCTCGGCCAGCAGGCGTTCGTGGGCCTGCCGCAGGACGTCGCGAGCCCCCGGATGGTCGGGTCCCACAAGTTCGGCCAGATGGATGGCGTGCACCGGGCGGCCGGCGTCCAAGTGGGTCCGGGCGCGGTCGACCACGGCTTCGGAGCCGGCCAGTTCGACGATGTCGGCGGTGACGGCGTCGAGCCCGACCGGATACAGCTCGGTGGTCGAGCGGTGGTGAAACCAGCCCGAGTAGTTCTCCCAGACGGCCCGCACATCCCAGGCGACTTTTCCGTAGCCCTGCCCGACCTCGTACTCGGCGGGCAGCGTGATCTCCCGCATCAGCGTCTCCACGTCCTTGCCCGCGTTCATCCCGGCGACAGTCTCGTCGTGGATGTACTGGATCGCGCCGCGCAGTCGGGTGAGTTCGGTGTCGATGCGCTCAGCTCCGGCGATCGGATCGAAGTGGCCTGTGACCAGGAGCTCGGGCTGCAGCGCGCGCACCGTCTCCACCGACGCGATCGCTGTGAGCGCGTCGCGGTACCGGTCGCCGCGCATCGTCACCAGGTTGGGGATGTGCCCGAAGATCGGTCCGAAGGTATTTCCGCACAGGCAGATTCGTTCGTCCGGTAACCAGACCACCAGCGAGTCGGTGGTCTCACCGCCGGGGACCGAGATGAGCTCGATCCGGCGCCCGCCGACTTCCAGAGCCAGCGTCTCGTCGAAGTCGATGTCGACGGTGGGCACGCTCTGGGCGGCGAGGCGCTTGGTCCCGAGACGTCGCTGGATCGCCTGGATTCCGGTGGCCAGCTTCTCACTGAAGGCGAACGCACTACGGCTCGCCCGGTACGGGATCAGCCGCTCGTTGTCGTCCCGCCAGACAGTCCAGTTCGCCTGCGCGACAACCTGAGTGTCCGGGTCGCGCACGCTGTCCAGACCTCCGACGTGGTCCACGTGCCCCTGGGTGAAGATGATGTAGCGCACCGGGGAGTCATCGACGGCGTCGAAGTTGGCCCGGTGCACGGGGCCCTCGAAACCCATGCCGGTGTTGATGATCACGCGGCCGTCGGCGGTGGTCAGCAGGTAGGAGTTCGACAGGCCGGGGGAACTCCACAGCCCGGGAGCGATCTGTTCGGCGGCTGCGGCGGAGGCGGGTGCCATCGCGTCGGCTCCTGGCCTGCTGCGGTAGATCGGTTCGTTGGTTTCGCCGCTCATCGTGGACGCCTCCTCAACTCTCGGGCCGCACGTCGAACCGGTCGAAGTAGAAGTCGAACCGGCCCCGCAGGTCCTCGGCCGAGACGCCGAAGTGCCGTTGCAGGTCGTAGCGGATGTGACCGTGTTTGCCGCGCGGATTGCTGTCGAGGTACTGCTCGAAGCGTTTGCGCGCCTTCGAGGTCAGTTCGACTCCCCCGCGGGCGTAAAGCTGTTCCAGCAACGGCAGTTCGTTGCCGTTGAGGTGATGGAAGGCGACGTCGATGCTGCGGTCGGCCGGCACCAGTTCACGATCGCGCACGCAGGCGCTGAGCAGCCGGTGTACGCGATCGGTCCAGTAGTCCAGCAGCCAGTCGGGGTCGATGCTGGTGCGGCGCATCCGGTCGCCGTAGGCCATCATCGTGATGGCCGACTGGATCACCGCCACGGGGTCACGGTGCGTGAACGCCACCGTCGCATCAGGGAAGGTCGCCATCAGGGGGCCGAGCTGCTCGCAGTGCTGGGGGCTCTTGAGCACCCAGGCCCGCGGACCGCGCAGGAACGTCAGTGCCTGCAGCACCTTCTTGAGGTAAGCGTAGTGCCGGGTCTGATCCAGCCCCAGGTAGTAGTCACGCCAATCCGGCACGCGCGCATGCCATTCCAGCACATACGAAGCAAGGTCGAGGTCGAGGATCTCGACCTCCTCCTCGATCGCCTCCGGATACCTGTCGTGCATGGCGGCCACCAGCGGGGTGCTGGCCATCAGCGCGTCGTGTTCGGCTTTCACCCGGGCATAGCGCGGGTCGACGCCGTAGATGTCGGGACCACGCCCGAGCGCCGGAATCGGCTCCTGGCTCTCCCAGTACGGCAGTGCGCGGCGGCGCGGATCGGCGGCGACGAGGTTCACCAGATGCGTCGTGCCCGACCGCGGCATGCCCACGACGATGAAGGGCTTCTCGATCGGGATCGACTCGATCTCGGGGTACCGCTTGATCAGATCGGTCAGCGACAGCCGGTTGCGAAGCAGGCGAACCACCCTGGCGCGCAAGGTCATCCTGGCCAGCTGGGTCAGGCCGGTGTCGGCCTCGATCGCGGCGACATGGGCGGCCAGTCGGTCACTGAAACCGTCGGTGTCGTCGAGGTCATCGACTCCGGCCTGCATTCGCGCCTCGGCCAGCATCGTCGCAATGTCCAGATCGACCGGACGGGACTCGGTGTAGTCGAGAATCTGCCGCTGCGCCTCGGTGAGCCGTGGCGCCGCCAGGTCGCCGAACTCGATGACGTCGGAGGCGCTGCTCATGGATCACTCCTCGGGTGCGACTTGTGTCTGTCGAATATTCGACGTAGCGTTCGAAAATATGACGCTGAACGTAGACCGGCAGAACGCCGCCAGTCAAGCGCCGTCACCGCCGACCGAGCGGGTGATCGCCGTGATGCAGCTGCTGGCCGCCGAGCCCGACCGCACGTTTACCCTCGCCGACATCTCCCGCCGGCTCGACATCAGCCGGGCCACCGGCCATGCCATCCTGACCACCCTCGCCACACATCGGTGGGTCGTGCGCGACGACGACAGCGCGGGCTACTCCTGCGGGCCGGCCATCGCCGCTCTCGGCCGCCCGGCGAATCACCGCGGGTTCCGGCCCGCGCTACAGCACCTTTCTGAATCGGTTGGCGCACAGGTACTTCTGGCTCAGCGCGACGGGACAAACCTGCAGATCGTCGAAACAGTGGGTGAGACGCTCACCGCTCCGCGCATCGGCACCGACTTCCGGATCCCGCTGGTTGCTCCGTTCGGGCGCGACTACGTGGCATGGGCCCCCGAGCCGGCCCAGCAGGCCTGGCTGGACGGTGTCGGGCAACCGTCACCGGGGTTGCGGAAGCGCCTGGCGGCGGTCCTCGGAGAAGTCCGCCGGCGCGGATACGTCGTCGAACGGCTCAGTCCCGAGTACGTCCGGGTCTATTCCGCCCTGCGCGCCCTGGCCGGTGAGGGCGAGCCCGACGCCATCACCCGGCGCCTGGCCTGGTCCTTCGCCGACCTCACCCTCGTCGACTATCTGCCGGGCGAACTCGACGACGCCGGTCCCCACCGCGTCGCCACCGTCTCGGCGCCGGTCCGGGACACCGACGGACTGGTGACGATGTCGGTGACCGCAGCGCCGTTCGCCGCGCTCAGCGCCGACCAGGTGCACGAACTGGGCGTACACGTCTGCGAAGCCGCCCGCCGAATCGAAGAACGTCTACAAGGAGTGAGCGCATGAAGGTGGCGATGGTGACCGGGCCCGGAACCACGGGTGTCGTCGAGGTGGACCGGCCCGAGGTC
The DNA here is from genome assembly GCF_002102345.1 of Mycolicibacterium peregrinum. Lineage (GTDB taxonomy): Bacteria > Actinomycetota > Actinomycetes > Mycobacteriales > Mycobacteriaceae > Mycobacterium > Mycobacterium peregrinum. The sequence goes on along the minus strand of NZ_LQPP01000013.1, from coordinate 212,900 downwards.
GGGCCGCGTGACGTGCTGGTGAAGATCCGCGCGTGCGGCATCTGCGGCAGCGATGCGCTCTACATCGCGATCGGCGGGCTGCCACCGCACCAGGGCCGAATGCCGCTGGGCCATGAGCCCGCCGGCGAGATCGTCGCCACGGGCGTCGATGTCACCGGATTGAAGGTCGGCGACCACGTCGTCGTCGACCCGATGGCGTCTCCCCACGACATCATCGGCAACGGCGGCGGCCGGGGCGCGCTGGCCGAGCATCTGCTCATCACCGACGCGGTGCGCGGAACCCACCTCGAGGTGATCCCCGATCACATCCCGTTCGAGGTGGCCGCGCTCAACGAGCCCATGGCCGTCGCCCGTCACGCGGTCAATCGGTGTGCGCCCAAGCCCTCCGACAAAGTGCTCATCTTCGGGGCCGGCCCGATCGGACTCGGAGCCACCCTGGCCTTCAAAGCACTTGGCGTGCAACACATCGTGGTCGCCGACCTCATCGCCGCCCGACTGGACACCGCACTGGAAATCGGCGCGGACGCCGTCATCCACTCCGGGACGGAGAACGTGGTCGAGCGCCTCATCGAACTGCACGGGCCCGGCGAAGCCATGTTCGGCGGCAAGGCCGACACCGACATCTACCTCGACGCCGCGGGCGTGCCGACCGTCATCCAGACCGCGGTGACCGCGGCCAAGAAAGGCGCCACGGTCGGCGTCGTGGCCGTCCACAAAGAGCCGGTGCCCGTCGACTTCCTCTCGGTGATGAGCAACGAGATCACGTTCGTCGGCTCAATGGGCTACCCGGACGAAATCTTCGAGGTGACCAAGGATCTCAGCGCCAACTGGCAGAAGTACGCGCGCATCGTCAGCCACACCATCCCGTTCGACCGCGTCGACGAAGCACTCACCACCGCCTCGACGCCCGGCGCCGCCGACAAGATCGTCGTGACATTCGACTGACCCCGCCGACGGCGCCGGCACGTCCTGGGCGCACCCGCGGAATTCAAATCACGCGGAGTGAATCTCCCTCGTAACCGAACCGGCACCGAAGTTGGACGAGCAACCGCTCGGCCTCTGCGATGCGTCCGTGCAGCCGGACCAGCGCTTCGGGCATCGGCGCGTCGGCCACCCGGCTGCGTTCCCGAAGCCGCCGCCACCGCAGCTCGGTGGCGGCGAGAAGATCCCGCAGCTCGGCGATTTCGCCGATCAGAATGTCCTCGAACAGGCGCGATTGGGCGACGTCAGCGCTGTGCACGGGCCGGGAACAGTCAATCGGGGTGGCCACGCGGGAAGCCATGCGCGGCAAGGGGTTGAGCACCGCGGCCACATCGGCCTCGACTGTTGGGGCGGACACGCTTCCGCTCCCGAACTCCCGTGATATCAGCGTCACGTGGGGATCATGGAACAGATCACGGCGCCAATCCACCGCACGTTTCACCGGACATACCTTTTACGGCCATCTGCCAGTCACGCGATGTACGTTTGACGACCTTTCGCGAGGCCGCCGTCAATGGACCAGCAGTGGGAGGTTGGGCCTCACAGCTGTAAGGCGATGACACGTGGCAGGTGCGGCCGCACCTGGGACACCATGAGGCAATGCCCACCGCCCCCTGGATGCACGTCGCCCGTACGGGCGCTGTGCTGGCCGCCGCGATGGGGATCGGGCGTTTCGTCTACACCCCGATCCTGCCGCTGATGACCGCGCAGGCCGGGCTCAGCCCGCAGACGGCCGGACACCTGGCCACCGCCAACTACATCGGCTATCTGGTGGGTGCGGTTGCCGGAGCGTTCTCACCCCGGCTGTCCCGTTCGATGTCGGCGTGCCGGGTCTCGCTCATCGTGTTGGTGGTCAGCCTGGCAGCAATGCCGTTGACCGACAATGCCGTCGGCTGGATGGTGCTGCGCCTGGCCGCCGGTGTGGCCAGCGCCCTGGTGTTCGTGATCGCCATCAACACGGTGCTGGACCATCTGCACGGGCACCCCGCCCATCTACCCGGCTGGGCGTTCGGCGGAGTCGGCATCGGAATCGCCCTGTCGGCCGCCCTGGTGTTCGGCCTGCCGGCCCGGGCGGGATGGCAGGGCGCGTGGTGGCTGGCCGCCGGATGCACTGCGGCGTTGAGCGTGGCTGCCTGGTTCATCCGTCCGGCTACCACCGCGAGCGAGGTGAAAGCCCATGCCGACCAACGCAAGACCACGCGGCGCCCCTTCGCCCTGCTCTTCGGCAGCTACACCTTGGAGGGCATCGGCTACATCATCGCCGGAACATTTCTGGTGGCTGCCATCGCACAGCACTCGCCGGGCCGGCTGGGCACCGCCGCCTGGCTGGTGGTGGGACTGGCCGCGATACCGTCAGCCGCGTTGTGGGCGCGGCTGAGTTCCCGCTTCTCGCATCCGGTGCTGCTCACCGGGGCATTGCTGTTGCAGGCCGGCGGAATCGGGCTGGCCTGCACCGGAAGCGGCGTCGCGGCCGTCCTCGGTGCCGTTCTGTTCGGCGGCACCTTCATCGGAATCAGCACGCTCGCGCTGGCGGCGGGGCGGCAGCTGCAGTTCCCGGGCGCGGTCGCGCTGCTGACCGCGGGTTACTCCGTCGGCCAGATCCTCGGGCCGGTCGCGGTTTCACCCTTGGTGCACAACGGGTTTCGGGCCGCACTCGGCGTCGGGGCCGTCGTGGTGTTACTCGCCGCGGTGACCGCGATCGCGATACGGGTCGTCGGCGGGCAGCCAGACTCCCTGGTCGCGGACACCCAAGTCCCCGACGTCGCGGGTGAACGCGTCGACCACGGCCCGGACGGCCGCACTGTCCTCGTCGCGGCGCCAGACCAATGACCACGTCCACAGCGGCACCGGGTCCAGCACCGGACGGCGGACCAGGTCCTTGGGCAGCGTCGCATTCTGCCCCTTGGGGTTGTTGAGCACCGGTCGCCGCAGTTCACGGACATGTTCGAAGAAGGTCGGTCCGGTCACGCCGCCGTCGTCGGTGCGCATGACGCGGGCCCCGGTGTCGGCAGCGAACTGTTCCCCGTACCGGTTCCACGAGGACCAGCTGGCGTCGTCGGCATCCACCAGCACCAAGACGTCGGCCGCTTTCACCGGCGTATCGTCCGATCCGGCGGACAGGGCGTACAGCCGGTCGACGCCCATCAGCCGGGCATCGAGTCCCAGGGCGTAAAGGTCGGAGTTCTGCACCCAGCAGATCGCCAGGTCCAGGGTGCCGTCGGCGACCCGCGCGGCCTGCGCATGCGACGGCATCACCCAGGTGTCCACCCGCAGCTGGGCCGCCCCGGCGGCGCGCTCGGCCCAATCGGTCGGGCGCCAGTTCACATACCCGATCCGTACCGGCTCGGACATCGCCAAACCTTGTGCCCGCCTGCGTAGTTCGTCCGCCTGCTCGATCAGGTCCCGGGCGCCGGGCAGCAGCGCGGAACCAGCCTGGGTCAGGGCGACCGAGCGCCGGTCACGGTCGAACAACTGCACCTTGAGGTCGCGCTCGAGGGCCTTGATCTGCTGGGACAGGGACGGCCCGGCGATGCGCAGCCGCTCGGCGGCACGCCCGAAGTTCAGCTCCTCGGCGACGGTCACGAAGTACCGCAACTGACGCAGTTCCACCGTCCGAGCGTATTAGGCGAAACCTCTCAGCAACGAGCCAACCCGTCACATCGTCCGGACATCGCCAGGACCAGAGACGCGTTGAGCAGAGCATCCGGCCAGAAAGGAACACTCCAATGCGCACCACACCACGCATCGCAGTCATCACCGGCGCCTCCCAGGGCATCGGCGAAGCCCTGGTGGCGGGCTACCGCAAGCTGGGCTACGCCGTCGTCGCCAACTCCCGCGGTATCGGCGAGAGCGACGATCCGATGGTGCTCGCCGTACCGGGCGATATCGGGCAGCCCGGCGTCGGCAAGCGGGTGATCGACGCGGCCATCGACCGCTTCGGACGCGTCGACACCGTCGTCAACAATGCGGGCATCTTCATCGCCAAACCGTTCACCGAGTACACCGACGAGGACTACGACGCCGTCACCGGCGTGAACCAGCGCGGCTTTTTCGAGCTGACCCGTGCGGGAATCGCCGCGATCGAGTCACACGGCGAGGGCGGCCATGTCGTCACCATCTCGACAAGCCTGGTCGACCACGCCAATTCGCAGGTGCCGTCGGCGCTGGCGTCGCTGACCAAGGGCGGGCTGAACGCCGCGACCAGGGCACTGGCGGTGGAGTATGGGTCTCGCGGGATCCGCGCCAACGCGGTGGCGCTGGGCATCATCCGCACCCCGATGCACTCACCGGAAACCCACGAGTTTCTCTCGGCGCTGCATCCGGTCGGGCACATGGGCGAGATCGGCGATGTCGTGCAAGCGGTGCTGTACCTGGAGCAGGCCGGCTTCGTCACCGGGGAGATCCTGCACGTCGACGGAGGTCAAAGTGCCGGACATTGAGGGGTTACGCCGCAGGCCGGCACGTCGCGTTCTGTCGATCAGCCCAGCGCCGGGATGACCTCACGCTCGAACAACTCGATACCGGACCGGTCGTATGCGGCCTCGGGGAAGTACAGAATGGCGTACTCACACCCGAGGTCGCGCAACCGCTTGAGCTTCTCGATGACCTGTTCCGTTGTGCCGCTTGCCGATTCGGGCGCCGTGGCATTCGCCAGCATGGCGTCGACGGCTGCCTCTCCGGCAACAGGAACCTGCCGGGCCCGCAGCCGCGCGACGCGTTCGGCCACATCGGCCTCGGATTCGCCGATGACGGCGTTGAAGTTGGCCGATCGCACGATCGCGGCGTAGTCGGTGCCGACGTCGCGGCAATGCCCGGCGAGCACCTCCGACTTGTGCGCGAATCCCTCGGGTTCGGAGGTGAAGTTGGTGTACTGCGCATACTTGGCCGCGATGCGCAGCGTGACCTTCTCCCCGCCGCCGGCAATCCACATCGGAATACCGTTGTCCTGCAGTGGCTTCGGGGACACAATGGCATCGTCGACCTGATAGTGCTTGCCGTCGAAGCTGACCCGCCCGTCCCGCCAGGCGTCGCGCATGATCTGCACGCCTTCGTCGAGCCGGCCCAGCCGCACCCCGGCCGACGGGAATCCGTAGCCGTACGCGCGCCACTCGTGCTCGTACCAGCCGCCACCGATACCCATCTGCACACGGCCGCCTGAGATGATGTCGGTGGTGGCGGCGACCTTCGCCAGGTAGGCGGGGTTGCGGTAGGACATCGCGGTGCACATCTGGCCGAGTTTGATGCGCGACGTCGTCGCCGCGTAGGCGGCCATCAGCGACCAGGCCTCATGGGTGGCCTCGTCGGTCGGTACCGGAACGGTGTGGAAGTGGTCGTACACCCACAGCGAGTCCCAGGCGCCCGCGTCGGCGTAGGCAGCCAGGTCACGCATCACCGACCAGTGGTTTTCGGTGGGAATGTCGACAAGATCGAGACGCCAGCCCTGCGGGATGAAGAGTCCAAAGCGCATGAATCCCGACTTTACGACTCCAGGCCGCCAGTGGCCAGTACTCGCACCTAATTCGCCCAGGACCGGGCAAAACCGGTCGTCGAGCGTCCGCTGTCAGCTGAAAACGTTGTCGGGCAACTTTTTTCAAAGTCGGTCTAGGCTGTCAACATGCCCCTTTCCAAGGATGAACGCGAGCAGTTTCTGGCCGAACCGCACATCGCCGCATTGTCGGTGTACGCAGGAGACAAGCGCGGTCCGCTGACCGTCCCGATCTGGTACCAGTACACACCCGGCGGGCAACCATGGCTGCTGACCGGTACCGGGTCCCGCAAGCACCGGCTGATCGAGGCGGCCGGCCATCTGAGCTTGATGGTCGAGCGGCTCGAGCCGACGGTGCGCTATGTGGCCGTCGACGGCGCCGTCGACCGCATCGAACCCGGCACCGACGAGCAACTCGTCGAGATGACCAAGCGCTACCTGGCCCCGGAGAAGGTCGAGCCGTATCTGGAGTTCGCCCGCCGCGAGCAGGGCGACAGCGTGGCAGTGTTCCTCAAGCCCGAACACTGGCTGTCCTCCGACCTGGGTTCGCTCTAGCTCGGTGAGTTCGCGCCAACGTTTGTTCCGGTGGCTGTACCGGGTGGGGTTCACCCCTTGGGACGGCCACCCGTTGGCGCACAGCCTGATGTCGATCGTCGAAGGCACCCACGCGTTGTCGCCTCCCGGGACCGCGCTCGACGTGGGCTGCGGCACCGGGGACAACGCGGTGTACCTGGCCAGACACGGTTGGCGGGTCACCGGTGTGGACTACGTGGCCAAACCGCTGAAGAAAGCCCGCGCAAAGGCCGCCGGGCTGCCCGCGGTCTTCGCCAAAGCCGATGTGACACAACTGAGTTGGTCAGGTATCGGCGGCGGCTTCGATCTCATCGTCGACAGTGGCTGCCTGCACGGCATGAACACCGACGACCGGGACGAGTACGTCCGGGAGGTCAGTGCAGTGGCCGCCCCCGATGCACGACTGCTGATCGTGGCGTTCATCCCGGGCACATCCATGGGTGTGCCCGGGATCGGGTTCGACGAAGTGCTCCGGCGCTTCAGCACGGGCTGGACGCTGCTGTCCAGCGGGGACGAGCTGGCGATGGACCACAACGGGGCGAACGCAGCGCGGTTCTATCTGTTCCGCCGCACCGCATGAGGTCGCCCGACAGTTAGCCGATTCACACCCCGCGACACACGATCCGCCACTTCGCAGTGAATCCACAGACACTTCACAGCTGTTCTCCCGCAACAGAATTGGTGTCATTGCCGACCCCGCGGCGCCATTAGGCTTCCGCTATGACCTCGCCGCTGCGCGTGAATCCCGCTACCCTCCGGTCGGCCGCGAGCGATTTCGACCACCTTGGCGCCGACAGCGCCGGCACCGGTGCCGATCTGCAATTCTCCGCACTCCCCGCCCAGCTTCCCGGTTTGAGCAGCGGTGACGCCTGCCAACAGGCCGGAACCGCCGTTGACACGGCCTGCCGGCGGGTTGCCGACCAGTACGCCAAACTCTCGACCAATCTGAACTCTGCCGCCGACACTTACGAGAAGACCGACGCCGAACTCGGCAAGAAGGTGAAGAAGGCCGGCGAGGGCACGGGTGGGCCGGACGACGGAGGCGACGGCACCACTCCCCCACCGGCGGCCCAGCACGGGCCCGAGGCCATTCCGGTGGATCAGGTGACTTACGACAAGGGGTCCTGGCCATCGGGCCAGGACGCCACCCGCAACTACATCAACCAGGCATTGGACCAACGCGGCGTCACCGATCCCGCGGCCCGGCAACGCTGGATGGACGCGTACCTGACCCTGACCGAACACGAATCGTCCTACAACCCCATGTCGGTCAATGACTGGGACGTCAACGCGAAACCGCCGAACTCGACCTACAACGTGTCCGACGGCTACGGCAACGGGTGCTCACGCGGGCTCGCCCAATGTGTCCCGGGAACCTTCGCGCAATACCACCAGCCCGGGACGTCGAACAATATCTACGATCCAGCCGCGAACATCGCCGCATCGATGAATTATCTGGTCGGAGAGTACGGCGTGAATCCCGACGGATCCGACATCCGGGCGAAGATTCCGCAGACGAATCCCGGCACCCATCAGGGCTACTGATCGATGACAGGAGAATTGGTGAAGCTCACGCGCGCAGTCTCGATCGTCCTGACCGCAGGCGCCATGATGGCGGGCCTGACGGCATGTCAGAACACCCCGGTCGTCGGTACCCCCAGCGCCGGCGGCTCTTCCGCGACCACCGGCATGGCGCACCCTGCAACGAGTCCTTCGGCCAGCCCGGTGTCGACGACGGCTCCGAACGCCACGGCTGCGCCTCCCGCCGTGTGGGTCCACTCCAACCGCCTGCCGCTCAACGAATCTCAGCACTGGCCGGATCTGGCTGATTCGGCACAACCCCTGGGCAACAATACTTTTCAGATCGACACCCTCTGCGGGGGCTCACCGGCGCAACTCGGCGGCGGCGAGAATGCGCGCTCCGTCATCGATCGTGGCGACAACAACTGGTCGGTTCAACAGGTGATCGTGCACTATCCCGGCGATCCCTGGACCATGGGCCAGACCGCGCACGCGTTGTTCACCGCCGTGCAGAACACGCTCGCCGGATGTCAGTCAGCATCGCCGACAGCACAAGTGACCACGACAACCCCGAAGCAGTTCTGCCCCAGCCTGCAACGCGGCGGTTGCCATCAGGTGGCAGCCGAAATTCACCTGCCGGACAAGCGCATAACGGCACATCTGTATCTCGCGGTCGTCGGAAGCACGGTGACCGAACTGAGCCTGTGGTCCACCGGAACACCCACCGCACAGTGGCCGGCATCTGCCGATGAGGACGTGTTCGCCGCTATAAACCCCCAGCTGTGCTCGGTGTGGGAATGCTGAGGTACTGACATCATGACGATGACCATCTCGGGGGTGAGCAATTCTCACCCTGAGCAGTTGATCGACGCCGGGCGCCGTGCGGCGGACTCCGCCGGCAAGGTGTCCCAGCAGATCGCCGAGGGGCACGGCACCCTGAAACGCCTGGACGACGGGTGGAAGGGCTCGGCAGCCGATGCCGCAAATGCCAGCGCAAACCGCACTTTCACCGATCAGCAGAAGGTGGCCGACACGCTGCAGCGGCTGCAATCGGTGCTCGGCGACGGCGGGAGCCAGTTGTCGGGGACCAAGAACAGTGTCACCGAAGGGGTGGACACCCTCAAACAGCAAGGCTTTCAAATAGCCGACGACGGCACAGTATCCGTCCGTCCCGGCAGCGCACTGGACGTGATGTCGAAGAAGAACCCCGTCATCGCGATGCAGCTGCGTCAACTCACCGCCGCCAACTCGGTGAAGCTCAAGACCTTGCTGGCCCAATTCGACAGCCAGGACCGCGAACTCGCGGACGCGATACGCAAGGCCACTGACAGCCTGAATCCCGCCGAGGACAAACCCAAGGACCCGAACACCCCGCAGCCACCCCCTCCCGACCAGCCGAAGCCCACGACCGACGACACCAATGGGCCGGTTCCCGGTCCGGACGCCAAACCGGGTGACCCCGGGTACAAGGTGCCCCACGCCCCCGGCGACCCAGCCGACTACCCGCCGGAGCCCGGCTGGAAGACCGATGCGAAGGGTATGACGAACCCGCCCGGGTTCCCGCCCCAACCGCCGGGCGAGGCGCGCGACCAGAACTGGCGTGATTACCTCAACGGTAAGAACGGCGACGGAACCCAACGCCCGTCGGGACAGCCCCCCGCCGCATATCCGCTGCCTGAGGCGGTCACCGACAAGAAACTCAAGATCGTCGGAGCGGCGGAGAACCAGCAGGGCACCCGCTATGTGTGGGGCGGCGGAAGCAAGGACGGCACGACGCAGGGACAGGATGGCCCGGACGAGGCGCACACCCGTCAGGACTGGAAGTACAAGGGATTCGATTGCAGCGGCCTTTCCGAATATGCGATCTACCAGGCCACCGGGTACGACCCAGGCAAAGGCACCTCGGTGCAGTACGGGAACATGACCGAGGGCGCCGGGGCGTTCGGATCCGTGGTGCAGACCGGGCCCAAGCTGGATACCTCACAGCTGCAGCCCGGCGACGTCATCTACTACGACGGCGGCCAGGGTGTCGCGGGCGCGCACGTCGCGATCTACATGGGTAACGGCGTCACGGTGGAGACCAGTGAGTCCGGCACACCCGCACACTCACAGGCAGTGACAACGTCCGACGGCACCGTCCGCGTCGTGCGGCCCAACTGATTTCCCGGACCGCCTCGTTTCAATTAGGTTCAGCACCAACAATACTCGGAAGAGAACCATGAAAACTGTCACCGTTTCCACACTGTGTGCGACCATTCTCTTCATGAGCGCCTGCTCATCGCAGCACCCCTCACCAACGGCGTCATCGGTGTCCACGCCAGGTGCAGCTGTCACGGCGACGCCCGTCGACACCACGACAACCCCGATCAAGCCGGCCGCGCTCGTACTCAGTGTCGACGAAATCAATGCGGTGATACGGCAAGCCGACCCCGACGGAACGCAGTTCAGCAGAGCCGATCCTGCCGAGACCACACCTCGGAATCCAGCGGAATACCCAAGCGGCGCGGATGATCCGTGCAACCGGGTAGCGCCCATCGACTTCGCGGGAGCAGCACCCGTCCCCGTTGACTTCGTGGCGGTGCCGATGTTTGCCCCACGACAGAAGTCGCTGACACAGGCGATCGCCGTCTACGACAGCGCCGCGAGCGCTCAGAAGGTGTTGGTCCGGATCGGCAGCGATATCTCGGCGTGCGCCGGTACCCCGAGTACGGACAAGACCTATGCGCTGATCCCAGGAACATCGAGCGCAGAGACAATCCGATACACCCGAGGGAGCCTGGAAACCACCGAATACCGGCTGGCAGGCGCCGCGATCGTCGGCACTTCCTCGACGGCACCGGCGGCCGTCGTCACAGCAGTCGTCGACAAGCTCGTCGGCAAGCTCGGCTGATTCACAACCCGAGTGCGGCCATCGCCCCGTCGACCGTGGCGGTGCGCAGCTGATCTCCGGGGACGTCGGGGAACTGCAGGCAGCAGTCCTGCAGGCCGCCGAAGGCGATGACGGCGCGGGTGGATTGTTCGAGGGTGGGGCGCCGCCCGAACACCAGCACACCGAGCCGGGCGCGCCAGGCCAGCAGTTGGTCGATCAACCCCAGATCGACCAACGTGGTCAGCTCGGACACGATCAGGATGAGATCGGCGCGGTGCCGGTAGTGAAAGTCGAAGTAGCCCTCCAGGAGCTCCCGCGGCGTGGCCCGGGCCGCTCCGCGCTTGCGTTCCTGCTCGGCGATGTAGGTCTCACCCTCGTCGATGAGGGGCTGCAGAATGCTGCGGACCAGGTCCTCGCGTGACCGGAAGTGGTAGTACAACGCGGGTTTGGTGATGCCGAGGCGGTCGGCGATGTCCTGCAGGCTGGTGCGCACCACGCCCTTCTCGGCGAACAGTTCGCGCGCCACGTCCTGGATGCGCTGGCGGGTATCCAATGCAGGCTTGGCCACGTAGCCACCCTAACTTACTTAACGATCGGTAAGCTGACCAACGAAACACTTACCGACCGTTAAGTAAGGGGGCATCGTGAAGGTACTCATCTCCGGCGCCAGCATCGCCGGGCCGGTTCTCGCCTACTGGCTGTCGCGGCATGGATTCGATGTGACCGTGGTGGAACGCTCCCCCGCGCTGCGCAAAACCGGTGGCCACGCCGTCGACCTGTTCCGGCCTGCCATGGAGATCTCCGAACGCATGGGCGTGCTGTCCGACATCGAGGCGCACGCCACCGGCACCACCGAGATGCTCATCCATCGACCAGGCACGTCGCGCCCCGCCCACCTGGACTACCTGAAGATCATCGGCGCCATGTCCGACCGGCACGTGGAGATCATGCGGGACGACCTCAGCGAGATCTACTTCAACGCGAGCCGCGACGACGTCGAATACCTCTTCGGCGACACCATCACCTCGATCTCACCCGACGGGGAGGTAACTTTCGAGCGCAATGCGCCCCGGCGCTTCGACGTGGTGGTGGGAGCCGACGGGCTGCACTCCGGTGTGCGCCGTCTGACGTTCGGCGACAACGTTTCCGAGAGATTCCTCGGCGGCTATCTGTCGGTGGTGTCGGTGCCGAAGGACCTGGCCCGCGACGGCGAGATGACCGGCTATTTCAAGCCCGGCCACATGGCGGGCATCTACACCGCCGACCATCTGGACGATGCCCGCGCGGTGTTCATCTTCCGCCCGGGTCAACGGCTGGATTACGACTACCGCGACGTGGAACGTCAAAAGGCGCAACTGTGCGCCGCATTTGCGCACACGGCGCCCGAGGTGGACCGCTGGCTCGACGAGGTACCGCAGACGCCGACGTTCTACTTCGATGCCATCACGCAGCTGCAGATGACCACATGGTCCCGGGGCCGGGTGACTCTCGTCGGCGATGCGGGCTACTGCCCCGGACCGGCGGTCGGAGGCAGCACCAGCCTCGCGGTGTACGGCGCCTACGTCCTGGCCGCCGAGATGGTCCGGGCCGGCGACGATTACGCCGCCGCATTCGCCGCGTATGAACGCACTATGCTCCCGCCGGTCGAAGGCAGCCGAAAGCTGGCCGCCGTCAACGCAAAAACCGTGGTCCCCACGACCGGTTGGGGCATTCGCGCGCTGGTGGCTGCCGGTCAGCTGATCTCGGCGCTGCCACTGGGCGTGACCCAGGCGCTCGCGCGGCTCAACGACAAGGGCGTGCGGCTGTACGACACGATGCCGCTACCCGCCTGGCCGGCCGCCCTTCCCTGATCACTGCGCGGGCGTAGCGTGGCCACATGGCCGGACTTTCCGACGACGTCATCGCGTTCCTGTCCGAAGGCACCCGCACCGCGGTGCTGAGCTGGGTTGCCGCCGACGGCCGACCATTGGCCGCGCCCGTGTGGTTCGTGGTGGACGACGGCGAACTCGTCTTCAACACCGGCAAGGACACCGCCAAGGGCCGTGCACTGGCCCGGGATTCGCGGGTGGTGCTGTGTATCCATGACGACACCCCGCCGTTCGCGTTCGTCCAGGTGCAAGGCGTCGCCGCAGTAAGCGAGGGTCCCGACGAACTTCTCGGCACCGCCACCCGCATCGGCGGGCGCTACATGGGGGCCGACCGCGCCGAGGAATTCGGCCGGCGCAACGGGGTTCCCGGAGAACTCGTGGTGCGGGTCAAACCGACGAAAGTCCATGCCGCATTCGACGTGGCGGACTGAAGGGAGGCACCGTGGCCGAGGTTTCCGAGTTCGCCGAGATGTTGTCCCGTGACCACGGGCTGTGCGTGCTGAGCACGCTGCGTCGCGATGGCAGCATCCAGTCCTCGGTGGTGAATGCCGGCGTGATGGCACACCCGAACACGGGCGATCCCGTCGTCGCTCTCGTCGCCATCGGCGGAGCGCGCAAGCTGCAGCACCTACGCGCCGATCCCCGCGCCACCCTCGTCGCCCGCGCCGGCTGGCAGTGGGTGACGGTCGAGGGCACAGCCGAGATCATCGGACCCGACGACCCCGATCCCGGCACCGACGCCGAGGCGTTGCGGCTGCTCTTGCGTGCCATCTTCGAAGCCGCCGGCGGCACTCACGACGACTGGGACACCTACGACCGCGTGATGCGCGAGGAGCGTCGCACCGCGGTGCTGATCTCTCCCACCCGGGTTTACTCGAACCCGGGCTGACGAGTCAGCTCACTCCGCGCGGCCACCCAGATGCTTGGCCAGGAAGCGGTCGGCGCGGTGGTAGAAGTCCAGCCGGTTCTCCGGCTTGGCGAAGCCGTGCCCCTCGTTCTCGTACATCACGTACTCGTGGTCGATGCCGTGCTCGGCCATCGCCGCGACGATCTGCTCGGATTCGGCCCGCTTGACCCTGGGGTCGTTCTCCCCCTGCGCAATCAGCATCGGGATCTTGATCGCGTCCACCCGGGACAGCGGCGAACGGGACCACAGGAAGTCTGGGTCATCCCCAACCCGCTTGTGCCACAACTGGATCATCGGCTTCCAGTACTCCGGGAACGACGCGATCAGGGTGTTCAGGTTGGACGGACCGACCATCGAGACCGCGCAGGCGAACACGTCCGGCGTGAACGTAGCCCCGATCAGTGCCGCATAGCCCCCGTAGGAGCCGCCGTAGATGGCGACCCTCTTGGCGTCGATGTAGCCCTGGCCCACCAGATGGTCGACGGCGTCGAGCAGGTCGTCGTGCATCTTGGCGCCCCACTCACGGTTGCCCGCGTTGAGGAACTCCTTGCCGTAGCCGGCGGAACCGCGAAAGTTGACCGACACGACGACGTACCCGCGGTTGGCCAGCCACTGCGCCTCGGGGTCGAAGCCCCAACCGACGCGGGCCCACGGCCCGCCGTGCACGCTGAGCACGGCGGGTAACCCGGAGTGCTCCACACCGGGCGGAAACGACAGATAGCCGTGCACAGTCAGGCCGTCACGGGCGGTGAAGCTGAACGGCTCCATCGGCACCAACGGGTAGTCGTTGAGCTCCGGGCGATGATCGAACAGGAACGTCGGGGTCTGCGAAGCCCGGTCCCACGAGTAGAACTTCACCGGCCCGGCATCCTGATCGAAGGCGACGAGCCAGGTGCCGTCGTCGTGGCTGCGGTCGGTGATCGACAGGTCGCCCGGGCTCACCCGCGTGAGCGCCTCGATGTCGCCACGAATCGACTCGTCGAAGATGCGGTATTCCAACCGTTCGCCGTACACGGTCGCGGCCTGGACCTCACGGGTGTCCGGGTGCAAGACCACGTTGCTGACGTCGTACACCGGATCCTCGGCGAGCACCTCGAAGGCCCCGGTCGCGATGTCCATCGTCACCAGTCGGGTGGTGTTCGAGCCGACCGACAGCAGCAGGTACATCGCCGTGCCGTCGCCGTTGAAGGCGAGCGGGGCCGTCGTCTCGGCATCCTCCGGCGGAACGTCCAACAGACTTCGCCAGTCAGAGTGTTCGTCGTCGCGCACCAGGATCGTCATCCCGCCCGCGGCGGTCGGCTGCAGCGCGCCGCGGACCCGCAGTTCGTCGTCGACCAGCCAGCCCACGAAACCGGGGTTCTCCACCACCTTGCGCAACTCCCCGGTGGTCAGATCGAGGTGGTAGACGTCGTGCAGCTGCGGGTTGTCCTTGTTGATCCCCACCAGCACATCGTTGGGAAACTTCTTGGGAAGTCTGATGATTCGGCACTGCACATCGTCGAACGGGGTGAGATCGCGTTCGACACCGGTGTCCACGTCGACGTCGTAGAGCCGGAAGTTCTCACTGCCGTCGCGGTCACGCACATAGAGGATGTGCCGGTTGTCGTGCGCCCACACATAGTTGGCGATCCCCCGGTCGGTGTCGTGCGTGACCGGCCGATCGTCACCCGCCCCGATGACGCCGACGAATACGTTGAGCACGCCGTCGAGCGGAGCCACGTACGACAGCCGCGTCCCGTCCGGTGAGATCTGCGCTCCCGCACGCTCCGGATTGCCGAGCAGCACTTCGAGCGGGATCAGCGTCGCGTCCGCCATTACGCCCCCTTGTCGTCGGTATTTCTCAATACTGCCGCACCATGGGCCGACGACCAGACGCAAAAGCCCCCGACTTGCGTCGGGGGCTTCTGACGTTTGGTTCTCAGCTCTCCAGCGAGGCCGGGGGCAGGAAGCGGTCGCCGTACTTGGCAGCCAGTTCCTTGGCGCGGGCGACGAACGCCGCCTTGCCGACTCCACCGGCTCCCTGGTAGCCGACGATGAACTGGGCCGAACCACCGGTGTACGGCGGGAAGCCGATACCCATGATCGATCCGATGTTCGCATCAGCGGTCGAGGTGAGCACGCCCTCGTCGATGCACTTCTGGGTCTCCAGAGCCTCGGCGAACAGCATGCGGTCGATCATGTCCTGCAGCGGCAGCTCCACCGAACCCGAGTTGAAGGTCTCCTTCAGCCCCGGCCACAGACCGACGCGCTTGCCGTCGACGTACTCGTAGAAGCCCGCGCCCTTCAGACGCGACGGGCGACCGAGCTCGATCATCTTCTCGACGACGACCTCGTTCATCTGCTTCTCATAGGTGCCGCCAGCGGCTTCGATGCCTTCCTTGGTGGCAACAGCGATCTTGTGCATGAGCTCCAGGTTCAGCTCATCCGACAGCTGCAGCGGCGCCGCCGGGTAACCGGCCTGCGAACCCGCCTGCTCGATCGACGCGGGCTCGACGCCCTCGCCCAGCATCGCCAGCGCCTCGTTGACGAAGGTGCCGATCACACGCGAGGTGAAGAAGCCGCGGCTGTCGTTCACCACGATCGGGGTCTTGCGGATCGCGAGGGTGTAGTCGAACACCCGGGCCAGCGCCTCGTCAGAGGTCTTCTCGCCCTTGATGATCTCCACCAGCGGCATCTTGTCGACGGGTGAGAAGAAGTGGATACCGATGAAGTCCTCCTGGCGCTTCACGCCGGTCGCCAGACCGGTGATCGGCAGCGTGGAGGTGTTCGAGCCGAGCAGCGCGTTGGGCTCGACGATGTCCTCGATCTCCTGGAACACCTTGTGCTTGAGTTCCTGGTTCTCGAACACGGCCTCGATCACGAAGTCGACGCCCTTGAGATCCTGCGGATCGGCGGTCGGGGTGATCTTGGCGAGCAGCGCCGCGGACTTCTCCTCGGTGGTCTTGCCACGCTTGAGCGCCTTGGCCTCCAGGCCCTCCGAGTACGCCTTGCCCTTCTGGGCGGCCTCGATGGTGACGTCCTTGAGAACGACGTCGTAGCCGGCCTTGGCCGAGACGTAGGCGATACCGGCGCCCATCATGCCCGCGCCCAGCACACCGATCTTCTTGATCTCCTGCTTGGCGATGCCCTCGGGGCGCGATGCGCCGCCGTTGATGGCCTGCAGGTCCAGGAAGAACGCCTGAATCATGTTCTTGGCGGTCTGGCCGGTGACCAGCGAAACGAAGTAGCGGCTCTCGATGCGGCTCGCGGTGTCGAAGTCGACCTGCGCACCCTCGACGGCGGCATCCAGGATGGCGCGCGGCGCGGGCATCGGAGCGCCCTTGAGCTGCTTCTTCAGCAGTGCCGGGAAGGACGGCAGGATGCCGGCCAGGCCCGGGCTCGACGGGGTGCCGCCGGGCATCTTGTAACCCTTGACGTCCCACGGCTGGGTGTGGGCCTCGGGGTTGGCCTTGATCCAGGCCTTGGCGGCCGGAACCAGCTCGTCGACCGAACCCACCAGCTCGTCGACCAGGCCGGTCTCCTTGGCCTTCGACGGGCTGAAGCGGGTGCCCTGGCTCAGGACCTCCATGAAGGCCTTCTGGATGCCGAACATGCGTACGGTGCGGGCCACGCCGCCACCGCCGGGCAGCAGGCCCAGCGTGACCTCGGGCAGGCCGATCTGGCTGCCCTTGACGTCGGCGGCGATGCGGTGGTTGGTGGCCAGCGCGATCTCCAGGCCGCCACCGAGCGCGGCGCCGTTGATGGCGGCCACGACAGGTTTGGGCAGGGTCTCGAGCTTGCGCAGGTCAGCCTTGATGGTCTCGACCATCTCGAACGCCTCGGCGGCGTCGTCGGGGCCGATGTTCATCATGCCCTTGAGGTCGCCACCGGCGAAGAAGGTCTTCTTCGCGCTGGTGATGACCACACCGGTGATCGAATCCTGCTCAGCTACAAGCTTTTCCACGGCATTGTGCATGGATTCCTTGTAGTGCTCGTTCATCACGTTGGCCGAACCGGTCGGGTCGTCCAACGTCAGGGTGACGATGCCGTCGGCATCCTTGTCCCACTGAATGGTGTTCTCAGCCATTGTTGTTCAGCCCTCTCAGACGCGCTCGATGATGGTGGCCACGCCCATGCCGCCGCCGATACACAGCGTGATCAGGGCACGTCGAGCGCCACGACGCTCGAGCTCGTCGACCATGGTTCCGGTGATCATGGCGCCGGTGGCGCCCAGCGGGTGGCCCATCGCGATGGCGCCACCGTTGACGTTGAGCTTCTCGTCGGGGATGTTGAGGTCCTTCTGGAACTTCAGCACCACGGAGGCGAAGGCCTCGTTGAGCTCGAACAGGTCGATGTCATCGACGGTCAGGCCGGCACGGTCCAGCACCTTCTTGGTGGCCGGGGTCGGGCCGGTGAGCATGATGACCGGGTCGGCACCGCTGGTGGCGGTGGCCACGACGCGGGCCCGCGGGGTCAGGCCCTGGCTCTGCCCGGCCTTCTCTGAACCGATCAGCAGCAGGCCGGCACCGTCGACGATGCCCGAGCTGTTGCCACCGGTGTGGACGTGGTTGATCTTCTCGACGTAGTGGTACTTCTGCAGCGCCACGTCGTCGAAGCCGCCCATGGCGCCCAGGCCCTCGAAGGCCGACTTGAGCTTGCCGAGGCTCTCCAGGGTGGTCCCGGGACGCATGTGCTCGTCGTTGTCGAGGACGACGAGACCGTTCTGGTCCTTGACCGGGACGACGGACTTGGCGAAGTAGCCGCCGGACCAGGCCGCGGCGGCCTTCTCCTGCGAGCGCACCGCGTAGGCGTCGACGTCCTCGCGGGAGAAGCCCTCGATGGTGGCGATCAGGTCGGCACCGATGCCCTGCGGGACGAAGCCGATGCGGTAGTTGGTCTCCGGGTCACCGGCCCAGGCACCACCGTCGGAGCCCATCGGGACGCGGCTCATCGACTCGACGCCACCGGCCAGCACCAGGTCGTCCCAGCCGGAACGGACCTTCTGAGCGGCCAGGTTGACGGCCTCCAGGCCCGAGGCGCAGAAGCGGTTGAGCTGGAAACCACCGGTGGTCTCCGGCAGGTTGGCCACCAGACCGGCGGTGCGGGCGATGTCGCCGCCCTGGTCGCCGACCGGGGACACGCAGCCCAGGATGACGTCGCTGATCAGCGTCTCGTCCAGGTCGGGGTACCGCGAGCGGATCTCCTCGATCAGGCCGACAACCAGGTTGACCGGCTTGATCTCGTTGAGTGCGCCGCCGCGCTGCTTGCCACGCGGCGTACGGATCGCCTCGTAGATGAAGGCTTCTTCGGACATGTCTGCTCCCCTGCCGTATCGGCGTCCAGGTTCAGGTTGGGTTGTGGAACCGCCCAGCGAATGTGGGCAGTCCTCTGAACGGCAGCGTAGCAGCCTCGCCCAACCCGTTGGTTGGGCCTGTGCTCAGCATCTCTTTGAACCGGTGGTCGACGGACTCGTCGCGGATTTCGACCTGAGGGTTGTGCATCGCGTGGCGCAGCGACACAGGTGTAGGAAACGGCGCACGCCTCAAGGCGCACAATTCACGACGCCCACCTCAGGCGCACACCTCAGGCCGAGCGGGGCTCCTCGATCTCGATCAGCGAGGGGTAGTCGGTGTAGCCCACCGGCCCTGGGGCGTAGAAGGTCGACACGTCGGGCTCGTTGAGTTCGGCGCCGAGGATCAGCCGGTCGATCAGGTCCGGGTTGGCCAGGAACGCCCGCCCCACCGCAGCCGCGCTGATCGCGCCCCACTCGGCGTAGCCCTCCAGCGCAGAGAAATCAGTGCCGTTGCCACGGCCGGTGTTGAGGACGAAGGTCCCCGACCACAAGGCCCGGATGGCTCCAAAGGTCCGAGTGCCCGGGTCGATCACCACGTGCAGGTAGGCGAGTCCCAGCGGCGCGATCCGCTCCAACAGCGCCTCGTAGGTGCTCACGGGGTCGTTCTCGTGCATGTCGCCCGCCGAGTTTCCGGGCGAGATCCGCAGCCCAACCCGGCCCGCGCCGATCTCCTCGACGACGGCCTCAACGACCTCGGCGGTCAGCCGCGCCCGGTTCTCGGGAGAGCCGCCGTAGGCATCGGTTCGCTGGTTGACCACATCTGAGGCGAACTCGTGCAGCAGGTAGCCGTTGGCGCCGTGGATCTCGACACCGTCCATGCCTGCGTCGATCGCCCGGCGCGCGGCGGCCCGGAACTGCTCGACGATCGCGGGGATCTCAGCGGTTTCGAGGGCTCGCGGGGTCTGCAGCGGCTTCTTGCCGGTGGGTGTGTGGGTGACCATGTCGGCGGCGATCGCCGAGGGCGCGACGGGTTCGAACCCGCTGATGTCGGGGTGAGCCATCCGGCCGACGTGCCACAGCTGGACGAACATCTTGCCCCCGGCGGCGTGCACCGAATCGGCGATCTCGGCCCAGCCGTGCTGGTGGCGATCGGTGTAGATGCCTGGGGTGTTCATGTAGGCGCCGTTGGCGGTCTCCGCGACGGCGGTGGCCTCGCTGATGATCACGCCCGCCCCCGCACGCTGCGTGTAGTACTGCGCGGCCAGCGGCGACGGGGTCCCGTCGGCATCGGCGCGCGAACGCGTCAGCGGTGCCATGAACAGACGGTTGGTAGCGACGGTGTCGCCGACCTGGATCGGCTGAAGCAGTGCGGCGTCGGCGTTCAGTTTGTAGCTCACGCCGCTCTAAAGCGTCGTGGGCGCGGCAATCATTCCCGCATTAGCCTCATGCAACATGACTGTCACACGGCTGCAGCCCTTCGCCGTCACCATCTTCGCGGAGATGTCTGCACTGGCCAGTCGGCTGGGCGCGGTCAACCTCGGCCAGGGTTTTCCCGACGAGGACGGCCCGGCCGAGATGCTCAGAGTGGCGCAGAACGCCATCGCTGAGGGCCACAACCAGTACCCGCCCGGCCTGGGCATCCCCGAGTTGCGCCAGGCCATCGCTGCACAGCGCAAACGGCACTACGGGATCGACTATGACCCCGACACCGAGGTGCTGGTGACCGTCGGTGCCACCGAGGCCATCGCCGCATCTGTCCTCGGCCTGGTCGAACCCGGCTCTGAAGTGTTGGTGATCGAGCCGTTCTACGACTCCTACTCCCCCGTGATCGCCATGGCCGGATGCATACGGAAAGCCGTGCCGCTGGTGGCAGATGGTGCCGGGTTCGCGATCGACACCGAGGGCCTGCGCCGCGCCATCACGCCCAAGACCCGGGCGCTGATCCTCAACTCGCCGCACAATCCCACCGGTGCCGTGGCGTCCGACGCGGAGCTACGCACCATCGCAGCGCTGGCCATCGAACACGACCTGCTGGTGATCACCGACGAGGTCTACGAGCAGTTGGTGTTCGGCGTCGCGCACCTTCCCCTGGCCGCCTACCCCGGTATGGCCGAGCGCACCGTGACCATTTCCAGCGCGGCCAAGATGTTCAACGTGACCGGCTGGAAGATCGGCTGGGCCTGCGGGCCGGCCGAACTGGTCGCCGGGGTGCGTGCCGCCAAGCAGTACCTGAGCTACGTGGGCGGCGGGCCGTTCCAGCCTGCGGTGGCCCACGCGCTCAATCACGAGGACGCGTGGGTGGCCGGCCTCCGGGAGTCGTTCCAGGCCAAGCGAGATCGACTGGGCAACGCACTGGCCGACATCGGGTTCGAGGTGCACGACAGTCACGGCACCTACTTCCTGTGCGCCGACCCACGGCCACTGGGCTATACGGACAGCACGCAGTTCTGCGCCGAACTGCCGTACAAGGCCGGGGTGGCCGCGATCCCGATGTCAGCCTTCTGCGAGTCCGCCGGAGCCGGACTGCCGGCGACATCCGGTACAGCCCCGCACGCTGATCTGTGGAATCACTTGGTGCGCTTCGCTTTCTGCAAACGCGACGAGACCATGGAGGAGGCGATCCGCCGACTCGGGGCGTTGCGGGTCTAGCGTTCGTCGCTCAGCTTGATGGCCCGCTCCCGGGCCGTCATCGCTCCCCAGATGCCGTACGGCTCGGGAGCGGAGAGGGCGTGCGAGCGGCACCGGTCCAGCACCGGACAGGCCCGGCAGATCGCCTTGGCCGCGTCCTCGCGCCTGCGCAGCGGGCGACCCCGAAGCTCCTCCGGGAAGAACACCTCTGCCGGATGGTCCCGGCAGAGGCCGTGCAACTGCCAGCTCCACTCATCGAACGCGGGTGGCGGCAGGTTGCGGGGTGAGCGGTAGAACGGAATCGCCGGGCGGCTGACAGGGGTATCGCGGATCGCCTGTCGCGCAACGAATTCCAGCGGCGGCTGCCTGTCGAACAGCGTGCGGGACAAGGCGTTCACCCCTTTGGACGAAGTGGCGTGTGGCCTGCCATGCTGCCAGCCCGCCCGAAGGCGGCAGGTTGTCATCCTGTAAAGAATCGACCACAGATCACGACACTTTGCTGCTCCATTCCGGCACGCCGCAGGCGTTCGAGTGGTACAGCCATCTTCGACGGGGACCTCCGAGAATCGAGTAGTCCGATACTCGCGCGCAACCTTCCCAAATTTGCCACCATCGTAAAGACACTGGTGGGAGGCCTGATGAACGTCGGATCGACGGTGGGGCGCGCGGCGGGGATCGGAGCGCTTGCGTTATCGGCAGTGCTGGCGGTGGCCTGTGGCGGACAACAGAACCACACCGACCCGACGACGACGCACACCCCGACGACCGGGACGGTTCCGCTGCCTACGACGACCATCACGACAACGACGACCGCGTACTCGGACCCGACGACGACCTCGGGCGTGGGATTCACGCACCCGACGACGACCCCGCCAACGACCACGACGCTTGCCCCCACCACCACGACCACCACGACGCTTCCGACCACCACCACCACATCGCCGGCGACACCGCCATCGTGAGCGACGAGACAAGGTCGCTCCCCCAGTCCGCCGAACGGTGGCTGAGCCTGGCCGCCCTGGTCGTGGCACCGACATCGCTGATCACCGGGCTGTGTTACTTCTACGGTCTGCTGTTCATCCACGACCGACTGCACTACTTCGGCGTCGACCCGTCGACCCTGGGATACACGTCGGCCGACTACGCCGTCACCACCATCAGGGTGTTCTTCTTCGCCGCCTTTCGCGTGCTCATCGTGATGGCATTGCTGGTGGCTCTGACTGTGGGTGTTCGGCGTTGGGCGGCCTCAGAACGTCGAATTCCGTTACTCCGCACCGTCGCCTGGCTGTCAGCGGCCGCAGGTGCGGCGGGGTTGATCGTTGCCGTCATCTGGCTGACGTCCGAGTACAGCATGATCAACTTGGTTATCAAAGGTGCTCCCCCGATCTATATGGCGGGGCTGATCGTGGCGGGCATCGCGCTGCTCGCGGCGGGCTATTCGGTGCTGGCCCTCACTGGCGGCATCGGCAGCCTGGGGCGGCTACCGAAGATCGCCGAGCGGACGATGCTCGTGCTCGCGGTGATCACCACGGTCGCGGCCTTGTTCTGGGTCACGAAGATCTACGCATCCGATCAGGGCAAGCGCGACGGAGCCTTCGCCGCAGGCGTGCTGTGGGCCGCCGACGGTGAATACACCGCAGTGCAGTTGGACACCACCGAGGTACTGGGCATTCCGGGCTCGCTCGTCAAGAAGTCGATCCTGCCCGCGGAGGGCCCGCCCGCGGCCCCGGTCTATCGCTACCAATGTCTGCGTGTCCTGGAAGCGCACGGCGGTCGTTATGTGCTGGTGCCGGCCCGGTGGTCGCGCGAGAATGGCTACGCCATCACGGTGACACCCGATGCGTCACACCGCATCACGGGTGTCGTGAACTCGACCCAGGTGGCAAAAGGCGGCACCGTCGACCCGTACTGGCAGTGCCCGGAAGTGGTGCGGGTCTTCCAGCCCTCCGACCTCGAATCCGTCCTGCTCAGCGCGGAGACCACCCAGACGCTGTCGGGCGCGGACCGCCTGAGCGTCACCGGCCCCGACACGATCACGCCCGACCGTGACAACACGGCCACACCCAACGAGTGTGTCCCCGAAGACTTTCTGACGAAAACGCCGATTGCTCGCGGACGTGAGTTCACCGGCGACGGCGCCTGGGTACGCGAACGCGCCATGATGTTCGACAACCCTGCCCAGGCCGAGGAGTTCATGGCCGGCGCTCTGGACCGCTGGAACGCGTGCACGGGCAAGACCGCCGCGGTGAACCGCCACGGCGACGCACAGACTCGCACCCTCGGAACTCTCGGAGTACAGGAACGCATTCTGTCCATGTCTGATTCGGCATCCTCTAACGCGACCCCGGACTGCACACAAGCGCTGGCCGCCAAGTCCAACATCGTTGTTGCAGTCGACGTGTGCGGCACCAAGCAGCCGGCACTGGCCGTGGCTGTCGCCTACGCGATGCGGAACCAAATTCCCACCGACTAGGGCAGTGTGGCGGCCACCGCCCACAGCGCGGCCAGATCCTCCGGTTCGGTCCGGATCGGGCTGAGCGCCACGTCGGTGGCGCCGGCGTCGAGGTAGCGCTGCAACTGTGCCCGGACCTGCTCCGCCGACCCGACCGCGGCGAGTTCGGCAACACAGGAAACCTGTTCGCGGGCAATGACTTTCTGATACGACGGGATGGTCTCGTAGAACTCCAGCCGCTGCGCGGCGGCGTCTCGGGCGGCGTCGGCGTCGGTGTCGACGAGCGCCGGCACCATGGCCACCACCCGAGGTTGCGGGCGTCCCACAGCTGTGGCCGCCGCGGTGATCGTCGGCACGATGAAGTCGCCTACCGTGCGTGGCCCGGCGAGAAACGGCAGTGTCCCGTCAGCCAGCTCACCGGTCACCTGAAGGGCTTTCGGACCCATGGCGGCCACGAACACCGGGACCGGAGTACCTCCTGCGACGTGGACGGGCCACTCCGGGCTCGCGGTGAACTCGGCGCCGTGGAAGTCGACCGCACCGCCGTCGAAGATCGCTCGGAGCACCTGGAGGTGCTCGCGCAAGCGGCCGACCGGATCCGGCCACACCGTGCCGAATGCCCGTTGCTCGGGCGCGTGCGAACCGAGGCCGATCCCGAGCGTGAAGTTTCCGTGAGTGCCGGCCTGCGCGGTCTGTGCCGCGGACGCCACCACCAGGGGGTGACGGGGATTGAGCGGCACCACCGAAGTGCCGACACCGAGACCGGGCACCGCAGACCCGATCAACGCGGCCAGGGTGATGGCGTCGACGTCGAACTGTTGGGCCACCCAGATCTGACGGACCCCGGCGGCATACGCCGTGCGGGCCTGTGTGATCGCGGCATCGACGACATTGGGGGCGGACGGGTTCAGGGTGAGGACGACTCCGGTCGGCATACCGGCACCAACCGACACAGCAGTCGCGGCTATTCCGTTCCGATCACGATGCGCCGGACTCTGGAGAGTTACGAATTCGGCTGGGCGACGTTCACCGGTGCCGTGAATGACTCATGACGCGTCGCTGCAACCGCTCGATGGCCACATCGAGGACGAGGGTCCTGGCACGTTTGATGAGAAACTCCGGGATCGGCATCGCGAGGTCGACGATGACGTCGAACCGCACCCGCGTCCGGTCTACCTCGGGCGTCAGGTTGTATTCGACGTGCTGCCCACGCTGCTGCAGGTTGGGCTCGGCATCCCACACCATCCAGTGGTCGCCCCAGTGGAACTCGAGCACCTCTTTGTCAGTGATGCCCAGCAACCGCATCGTCGCCTTGACGTGGTGGGGCCTGCCGTCGGGATAGCGGTCGATGACCTTCACGCGACGGTGCAGCGCAGACCAGGACGGCAGCGCGTCAACATCGGCGAGCACCTCCATGATCGCCTCCGGCGAGGCATCGAAGACCGCCTCGCGTGATGCCTGCACGGCCACGCCCCAAATCTAGCGAACTGTGCCGTCCAATGCTGTGGTTCTCTGCTTTGCGGATCGCCGCCAATCAGTTGGGTTGCCGCGCAACGATCACCGGCGCGGTGGATGAATGCACCACCGCGGAACTGACCGAGCCCAGCAGCATTCCGGCGAATCCGCCCCGACCTCGGTTGCCGACCACGACGAGCTGCGCGGTTTCGGCCTGGGCCAACAATTGACGAGCCGGCTCATCGGGCATGACCACCCGCCGGACCGCGACGTCGGGGTACCTCTCGCCCCATCCGGCCAGCTGTTCGGACAGCGCACGCTCAGCTTCGCTGCTCAGATCCTCCCACTTGACGGCGGGGAACTCGAAGTTCAAGTCCGTCCAGGTGTGCAGGACCACGAGCTCCACACCGCGCCGAGAGGCCTCGTCGAACGCGATCGCGGTGGCGAGCTCAGACGCGGGTGACCCGTCGACGCCGACCACGACAGGCGCCGTCGGCGGACGTTCATTGTGGGGGATCACCGCCATCGGACCGTGGGCATGGAGCGCCAGACTCGAACTCACCGATCCGAGCAACCGGCGTCCCCATTTACTCAGGCCACGAGAACCGACGACCACCAGATCGGCGCGCCGCGAGTACTCGATCAGTGTGGCCACCGCATGCCCCGGAACAGCTTTGGCGACGATGTGAAGCGGATGCGCCCCTGCAGCCTCCTGGGCGATCCGTCGGGCAGCATCGAGGACATCCTGACCCAGCTGGTCCTGGTAGTCCCAATAGTCCTGGGGCAGAGCCACATCCAACCAGACCGGCGACATGGCACCGGGGAGGGCGTGCACCAGGGTGAGCTCTACACCACGCAACGCCGCGTCCTGGGCAGCCCAGGCCACCGCGTGGTCCGATGCCGGCGACCCGTCAACGCCGACGACGATGCCGTACCGGTCGTGCTCACTCATGCGAATCTCCTTGTGCCCGACAGATCATCACCGGTACCGGACTGTGGTGTAACAGGTTCAGGCTCGTCGAGCCCAGCAGCACACCGGCCAGCGCGTTGCGGCCACGCGACCCGACCACCACGAGCCCGGAATCGTCGACGTGCTTCAGCAGTGCCTTGCCAGGGGAGTCCGGCTCGACGTAGCACTTGGCGGTGACAGCGGGGTGGCGTTTCTCGTGGGCGTCGACGGTCTCGGTCAGGGCCGCCAGTTCGGCGGACTCCACGCCATCCCAGTCGATCAGCAGCGGAATGGTCACACCCGTCTCGGCCGGAGCGGCCAGCGACAACGACCGCACGGCCGTCAGCGGCAACCCGAACCGCTCCGCGAAATCGAATGCTGTCTCCAGGGCCGCCTGGGCCGCCGGGCTGTCGTCGACCCCGACGACGACCGGGCCGTCCCCCGGGGCGACCCGATCGCCGCGGAAGGCGACCACCGGGCACGCGGCCCGGGTCGCCACGGCCAGCGCCGTCGACCCGATCAACAGGGCCGCCGCCGGGGTCACGGTCTTACCGCCGAGGACCACCAGGCGGGCCTCCCGGCTGGCCTCGATCAGCACCTGATCGGCGGGTTCGTTGAAAGAGACCGTGGACACCGACAGCTCGGGCTGATCGGCGCGCACGGCCTCGTCCGCTGCCTTGAGGAACGCCTCGGCCATGTCGCGCTGATACGACATCATCGCCGCGGTCAGGGCGGCCGCGGTCTGGGTCAGATTGCGGCCGATGGACGGTAAGGCGTGCACGATGCGCAGCGGCGCGCCGAACCGGGCGGCGACGGCGCCGGCCCAGCGGGCCGCGTCGAGTGCGCCGTCGCTGCCGTTGATTCCGACTACTACTGGTGCGTCCGAGGAAGTCACACCCTCATCGTGGCTGCTTCTGAGCCCGATCGCCAGGGCACAAAGACCTCAGGTGCCGGTCAGGTCCAGCCGATGTCGGCGATGTCGGTGCTCGACTGCGGCGGAACGCCGGGCGTTCCCGGCGAGGTCCGGGAGAACCGCGGGGCCGGGGCCGCCTGAGTGACACCGTCCACGGTGACCAGCGTCGACCGGGCCTGCAGGTGCTCGCCCTCGGCAGCCTCACCCCAGGTGAGCACCGGCGTCACGCATGCGTCGGTACCGGCGAAGATCTCGGTCCACTCATCGCGGGTCTTGGTGGCGAACCGCTCGGTGAAGATGGCCCGCATCTCGTCGTAGCGGGCAAGTTCGAACTGACCGGGGATCTCGGCGGCGTCCAGACCGAGACCGGCCACGAGCTGAGCGAAGAACTGCGGTTCGATCGAACCGACAGCCATGTAGCCACCGTCGGACGTCTCGTAGGTCCGGTAGTAGGGGGCGCCGCCGTCGAGCAGGAACGACTCGCGTTCGTCGCGCAGCGATCCGGTGGCCCGCATCGTCCACATCATCTGCGCCAGCATGCTGACGCCATCGACCATTGCGGCGTCGATGACCTGCCCCTTACCGGACTTCTCGCGCTCGTACAGCGCGGTGACGATGCCGATCAGCACCAGCATCGAACCACCACCGAAATCGGCGACCAGGTTGAGCGGGGCCACCGGCGGGCGGTCACGGTAGCCGATAGCGCTCAGCGCGCCGGTCTGCGACAGGTAGTTGATGTCATGGCCCGCGGTGGTGGCCAGCGGCCCATCCTGACCCCAGCCGGTGATCCGGGCGAAGATCAGCCGCGGGTTCACGGCCTCACACTCGGCCGGACCGATGCCGAGACGCTCGCAGGTTCCCGGACGGAAACAGTCCAGCAGCACATCGGCGTTGGCGACCAGGTCCAACAGCTTGCCGGGCTCGGACTTGACGTCCAGGTCCACGATGCGCTTGCCACGGTGCATCAGGTCGACGTTCTCGGCGGGCATGGTCAGGCCACCGGGACGGCGCACCCGCACCACGTCGGCACCCAGGTCGGCGAGCATCATCGCGGCGTGCGGCCCGGGGCCGATGCCCCCGAGTTCGATAACTCGCACTCCGGCGAGCGGTCCCGTGTTGGTCATGCGAGGCACACTAAGGCATGAGCGAAAACGGCTACACCGTCGGCGACTACCTGCTCGACCGGCTCGCAGAACTCGGTGTGACCGAGGTTTTCGGCGTTCCCGGCGATTACCAGCTGGAGTTCCTCGACCACATCCTCGCCCACCCGACGCTCCGCTGGGTAGGCGGCGCCAACGAGCTCAACGCCGGCTATGCCGCCGACGGCTACGGGCGGCTGCGCGGCATGGCCGCCCTGGTCACCACATTCGGGGTCGGTGAATTGTCGGCGGCGAATGCGATCGCGGGCAGTTACGCCGAACATGTGCCGGTGGTGCACATCGTCGGTGCGCCGTCCAAGGATTCCCAGGCGGCGCGTCGGATCGTGCACCACACCCTGGGCGACGGGGACTTCGATCACTTCCTACGGATCAGTCGCGAGATCACCTGCGCCCAGGCGAATCTGGTGCCGGCGACCGCGACGCGTGAGATCGACCGGGTGCTCTCTGAGGTACGCGAGCAGAAGCGGCCCGGCTACCTGTTGATCGCGACGGATGTGGCTCGGTTCCCCACCGAACCTCCCGCCGCACCGCTGCCCCGCTACACCGGCGGCACCAGTCCGCGTGCCCTGTCGATGTTCACCGCCGCGGCCGCCGAGTTGATCGGCGATCATCCGCTGACCGTGCTCGCCGATTTCCTGGTGCACCGCCTGGACTGCGTCACAGAGCTCAGTGCACTGCTGTCGGCCGATACGGTCGGTCACGCCACCCTGATGTGGGGCAAGAGTCTGGTCGACGAGAGCTCACCCAACTATCTCGGCATCTATGCCGGTGCGGCCAGCGAAGATTCGGTGCGCGAGGCGATCGAAGATGCTCCGGTGCTGGTGACCGCGGGCGTGTTGTTCACCGACATGGTCAGCGGCTTCTTCAGCCAGCGCATCGACCCGGCCCGCACCATCGACATCGGCGCCAACCAGAGCGTGGTGGCCGGGCAGGTCTACGCCCCGCTGGACATGTCGGCCGCGCTCGAGGCCGTCACGGCGATCCTCACCGAGCGTGGCATCACTTCACCCGCGTTGCCCCCGCTCCCCGTCCGAACACACACCGACCCACCGGGGCGCGACGCCGCGTTGACACAGGAAGCCTTGTGGGACCGGCTTTCTGAGGCACTTACACCCGGCAATGTGGTGCTGGCCGATCAGGGCACGTCGTTCTACGGCATGGCCGGACACCGGTTGGCGTCGGGTGTGACGTTCATCGGCCAACCACTGTGGGGTTCGATCGGCTACACCCTGCCCGCCGCGCTCGGGGCCGGAGTGGCCGACCGGGACCGCCGCACCGTGCTGCTCATCGGTGACGGCGCCGCCCAACTGACCATCCAGGAGTTGGGCGCCTTCGGCCGTGAGGGCCTGACCCCGGTCGTCGTGGTGGTCAACAACGACGGCTACACCGTGGAACGCGCAATCCACGGTGTCACAGCCGAATACAACGACATCACCGGCTGGCGCTGGACCGAGCTGCCCGCCGCGCTCGGCGTCCCCGATGCGCTCACCTTCCGGGTCAGCACCTACGGCGAACTCGACGATGCGTTGACCGCCGCGGCGGCCACCCCGGACCGGATGGTGTTTCTCGAGGTGATGCTGGGCCGGATGGACATCCCGCCACTGCTGACCGAGTTGGCTCAGTCCGCCTCGGACGCCAATTCGAACTAGGCGCTATGGTTCGGCGGCAAGCGGCGGCGAATCGAGTAGGCCACTACTCTATTCGCCGCGACTCCGCTCCGGTGCAATGGCAGTCGGAAATACCGGGCGCACAGGGAGACATCCGATGTCCACAGAGATCTTCGCGAAAATCGGTGACATCACAGGTGAATCGGTCGACGCAAGACACCCTGACGAGATCGACGTGGTGTCGTTCTCGTGGGGTGTGGCCAACAGCGGCTCAGCACCATCCGGTGGCGGCGGGGGCGCGGGCAAGCCGACGTTTCAGGATCTGCTGATCGTCCACACCATCGACAGCGCGACCCCTGCGCTGCTGCTGACCTGCGCCACCGGACGGCATCTGGCGCAGGCGACGATGAGTCACCGCAAGCCCGGGGAAACCCAAGACTATTTGACCGTCAAGCTTTCCGACGTAACCATCACCGCCGTCACCCAGAACGGCACGGAGGTCCAACCGTACACCGAAACGGTGACGCTGCGGTTCGGCAAGGTTGACCTGCTGTATCGACGGAGGCGTCTGGACGGATCCTTCGACGAGGGCCAGCATTTCACCTTCGATGTGCGAACCAACCAGCCCGGCTGACCGCTCCCCGCAGGTTCAGCCCCTCTTGACCTTGAGCACCTGTTTGCGCAGGCCCTCGGTGGCGGTCTCCACGCCGCCCTTCATGGTCCGCTTGAGGATGAAGCCCGGCAGCGGCACCGACAGGTCGATGGAGATGTCGAACCGCACCTTGGTCTTGTCACCATCGGGCGTCAAGGTGTAGCTGGCATCCTGGGCCTTGAGCTGACCTGCACTCACCAGCGTCCAGCTGACCTTGTTCTCACTCCAGGTGTATTCGATGACCTGCTCGTCGGTCAGCCCGGCGGCCTTGACCGTCATCTTCACCTGCTTGGGCCGGCCGTCGTCGTAGGACTCGAGGATCTCGGCACGCTGGTATTGCGGCGACCAGCTCGGCGTCGCCTCGACATCGGCAACGACGTCGAGGATCTCCTGGGGCGTCGCCTCGATCACTACTTCACGGGAATCGCTGGTTGCCATGCGGCGAGATTACCCGGGGCTACGCTCAGCGATATGACTAATCCGGTCGATCCGACCGCTCGCCCCAGCGGACCCGGATGTGCGGAGTGCACCGCCGATGGAGGCTGGTGGGTCCATCTCCGGCGCTGTGCGGCGTGCGGCCATATCGGGTGCTGCGATGATTCGCTGGCCCGTCATGCCTCGGCGCACTGGCGTGAAAGCGGGCACCCCATCATCCGCTCGTTCGAGCCGGGCGAGGACTGGTTCTGGAACTTCGAGACCAACCAGTACTACGACGGGCCCGAGCTCGCGCAGCCGCAGCATCATCCGAAGGACCAGCCGGTGCCCGGCCCGAAGGGGCGGGTGCCCAAGGACTGGGCCGAGCAGCTGCGCAATCGCTAGCCGGCCAGCACCGCCTTGGCCGCGTTGTAGCCGGGGATGAAGGTGATGCCAGGGCCGCCGTGGCACCCGGCGCTGGCCAGATACAGACCATCGATCGGAATCGGCTGACCGACATACCCTTTGGGCCCGGGGCGATTGGGCCCCATCTGCTCCGGATGGATCAGCCCGTGGCAGTAGTCGCCGCCCGGCGCGCCGAACATGGTGCCCATGTGGCGAGGTGTGAACGTGGTGTGCCGAATGATCCGCCGCTCGAAATCCGGTGCCAGCCGGGTGATCTTCTCGATGACCCGCCGCCCCATCTCATCCTTGAGTTCGCCGTAACCGGATGCCGACTCCTCGACCGGGAACCACAGCGCGAACGCCGAGGCGGCATGCTTGCCAGCCGGGGCCAGCGTCGGATCGTGGGCCGACGGGATCTGGAAGGCGATGGCGGGGTCGGCGGGCACGATCCCGCGACGGGCGTCCTGCCACTGCTGCTGCAGTTCCTCCGGGGTGCTGAAAAGACCGATAGCAGCCTGCATTTCAGGGTCGTTGAGCATCTCGTACGGAGCGTCGAAGGTGGGGGCTCCGTCGAGGGCGAAATGCATCTGCAGATAGCTGCCACGGTGGTCGATCCGGGTGAACCGCTCACGCACCTCGGCCGGCAGCGCCTCGGGATCGATCAGCTTGGTCACCGTGGTGTCCGGGGCGATCGCCGACACCACGACGGGCGCGGTAACCGTCGTACCGTCGGCCAGTCGCACGCCGGTGATCCGTCCGTCGTCGACCGATATCCGGTCGACGCTGCTGCGCAACCGCAGCTCACCCCCGGCGGCGGTCAGCAGGGCATGCAGATGTTCGGTCAGAGCGCCGATTCCGCCGGCCAGCTTCTTCATCAGCACGGCGTTCTCGTCGGGCACCGCCAGGCCGTAGGCCAGCGCGGCCGCGCTGCCCGGAGTCTCCGGCCCGCGGTAGGTGGTGTTGACCGCGAGAAAGGCCAGCATGCCGCGTAGCGCCCCGTGCTTGTCCTTGTCCGGCAGGTACCGATCCAGGACGTCGCTGACCGACCCGAACAGCAGATCATCGATAGCCGAGCGCTCGGATTCTGTTGCCGCGCAGGCGTACATCTCGTCGAGCGTGCGGGGCGGGCGACCCGCGTCGAACCGGCCCAGCGCCCGGGTGGGTGCCAGGCTCCAGCCCATCAGGCCCGCCATGCCGGCCACCGCGTCGGCGCCGTGAACCTCACCGAGGTGACCGAGCATCTTCATCGGGTCGGCGTAGTAGACCACCGGCGGGTCGCCGATTCCGCGCAGCGACACCGACATGACCTCCAGGTCCACGGTCGGCAAAGCGTCCAGCCCCAGCTCAGCGCTGACCACGGCCGAGGTCGGGAACTGCAGCGACCCGGCGATCTCGAAGCGGTAGCCGTCGAAAAGCTCCACGGTCGAGGCCATCCCGCCGGCATACCGCTTGGCCTCCAGACACAGGGTGCGCCTTCCGGCCC
This sequence comes from Mycolicibacterium peregrinum, assembly GCF_002102345.1. Classification (GTDB taxonomy): domain Bacteria; phylum Actinomycetota; class Actinomycetes; order Mycobacteriales; family Mycobacteriaceae; genus Mycobacterium; species Mycobacterium peregrinum. Next base: position 180,305 of record NZ_LQPP01000013.1, on the reverse strand, counting down.
GCGCCAACAGGGCCGCCGCGGCCAACCCGTTGTGCCCGGCGCCGATCACGATCGCGTCGTAGTCCGCCATCGCTTGAGGCTGGCACCGACCCCGATGTTTTGTCAATAATGACAAAACATCGGATGGGCTGGCGCGGAGCTCGGACTCAAGCCAGCCCGGAGCGCAACGCTTCCAGCGCGGTCCGGCACATCCGCGCCAATTCGGGCAGCGACCGCTCCCCCGCCTCGTTGCCGACCATCCACAACTCCATGGCCCCGAACACCGAGGCCGCGACGCATCGGGCGGTCACCACGATCCGCAACCGGTCATCACCCTCCGGCACCTGACCCCGACGTGCCACAAGCAATTCGGCGACTGCGTCGGCGAAGTCCGATTCGACCTGGCGGATGTGGCGCACGATCCGGTCGGGATCGAGTTCCACCGCGCGCATGCTGGCGATTTTCGTCACCGCATCGACGTCGTAGGGGAACGCCAGGATGGCCGACTGCACGGAATCAAGCACCGATTCGGACGCCGGGCGTTCGGCCAGCGCAGCGCGAAACCAGTGCAGACCGGCATCGTAGTCGGCGAACAGCAGGTCGTGCTTGGACGTGAAATGCCGATAGAACGTACGCAGGGAGACCCCGGCGTCAGCGGCGATCTGTTCGGCCGAGGTGTCCTCGACCCCTTGGGCGAGAAATCGCACCAACGCGGCCTGCCGCAGCGCCTCGCGCGTCCGCTCACTGCGCGCGGTCTGCGCGGGCCTGGCCATGGCAGTGAAATTACCGCACCGCCGGGGCGTCCCTCGACGACTCGAAATGTCAATATTGACAAAACTTCGGATCGCGAGTGTGCTCACGCCATGGTGTCGCTCATCGTTCATGCAATTCTGGGCGTGGCCGTCGTCGCGCTCGTGATCCGACTCAACCCTGGGATCTTCGCCCGCCCACCGGGGCCGGCGCTGTCCCGCGTCGAACTGGCCTTCTACGTCGTCGGCCTCGCATCGATTCCGATCTGCTGGTACTTCAACATGCGGTTCGTCGCCCAGTACGCCGTACCGGGCGGCAACCCGATCTGGGGGCCCGGAAGTTGGGCCGAGTTCATCGCACTCGGGTACACCAACCCCGCCGCCGGTTCGGCCAGCGCCGACTACACGATCGCGAATGTCATTCTGCTGCCGCTCTTTACGATCATCGACGGGCTGCGACGCGGCATCCGCCATCCCTGGCTGTTCTTTGTGGCGAGCCTGTTCACGAGCTTCGCGTTCGCGTTTGCCTTCTACTTCGCCACCATCGAACGGCAGCGCCGCCACCAGCAGGCCGAGGTCGCCGTCAGCTGAGCGGGGTCAACATCGCGGTGCAGGCCTGTACCGCGTCCTCGATGATCTCGCCCACCTCGCCGCCACTCTCGACGGTCATCGCGGTGAGCTCACGCAACCCGCCGATCATCATGATCGTGCGGCGCCGAGAGATCGACACCCCGGCCGCACGGAACGCCTCGGAGCTGGTCATCACCTGCACCATCGCGACGAAGTTCTCCATCGACTCGCGTTGCAGCGCCCGCGCCGCGGTCCCCATGGTCGGCAGATCGCGAATCCAGGCCAGCATCAACTCGGGGTGGGCCTGATACGAGCCGATCCACGCCTCGACCGCCTGGCGGACCTGAGCCTGCCATGGCGCATCACGGTCGACCACGCGGGCGATCTCCCGCACATGCCTGGTGTTGACCGTCGTCAACAGCGCAACGAAACACTCCTCACGACTGGCGAAGTGCTCATAGAACGTGCGGCGCGACGTCTTGGCCCGCCGCACGATATCGGCGACCGTGGTGTTCTGATAGCCGTCCTCGACGACCGACTGAATCATGGCATCGAGCAGCCGCGACCGGAACGCGCTCTTGTCGGCCTCAACCGACGTCGTAGGACTGTTCATCTCGGGCTGCCATGGTAATGCCGGTCAACGACGCACGGTGGGGCTATGGCCGAGGCTGGACCGCGCCCCCGGACTGGCGGCCGGTGGCCGGTTCTGCCGGAAGCTCAGACAGACGCCGAGATTGCCGCCCACACACGGCACACCGTTGACCGTCGGAACCGGACCCCCGGAACGATTGCCGGTCGGATCCAACGCGGCCGGTTCAGCGGCGGCAGGCGGCGCGAGTACCACCACCAGCGCGACGACGGCCAAGACGATCCGACCCATTCCGGCAGCGTAACCCCGCAGGTCAGCCGATCGGCGTTATCGGACTCAGGACGTCGCGCACGAACTGCGCGATGTTCACCGACGGGTTTCCGTCCGGGAAGCTCACGGTGGCCAGCACAGTGCCGCCGGCGTCCGCGAAATTCTGATCCGCGCGGCCCTGATGCGTCGAAGAGGTCACCAAGATGATCCCGGTGGCCCCGGCCTTCTTGGCCAGCGGCACCGAGAACTGCGCGTTCTGCACGGTGCTGTTGGCCTTGTCCTCGACGATGATCCGGTTGGCCGGGAAACCCAGCATGAGAAGCAGATTGCGCATCTGCGCCGCCTCGGTCTGACCGTTCTGCGGGTTGCCGCCGGTGACGATGACGGGCGACTGCGGGAACGACTGCGCGATCGCCAGCCCGGTGAGCACACGGTGATACAGGATGGCGCGCATCGACCCGTCCGGCTTCAGCCCGTAGCCCAGGATGACGATGGCGGGCTTGGTGAAGTCCTTGCCGGCCACCGGCGGGACCGCCTGGGCGACGGGCGCGCTCAGCCCGCCGAACACCACCGTCACGGCCAGGACAGTTGCCGCCAACCCTCGGCGCACAGGTTCACCCCCGAAAAAATTGCGACACGCGTGATATCGATGCCTCTGAGGGCGATGTTACAGATATGGTCCCTGAGGCGCAGTGTGCCTACTGTGACTTTCCCGGTGTTCCGGCACTTCCGCGCCCGAAAACACGGGCTTCCGAACACCCGCTGACGCAACGGATTTTCCTCATTCAACGGCCAATGAGCCCTCACCAACTCCTGTCCCCCACCGTGCACGCTGGCTGGTTCAGCCGGGCCGTGCTCCACATCGATCCGACTGAAAGTTGTGACCGGTAACGGGCACAACCCCGGCACGGTGGTCTGAACCGAACACCAGGAGGTGACTGTGATGTCGATCCACGAAGTGCTTGATTTCTACGCGTCAGCCATGACCCCAGAGTCGAAGTGGTACCTGGCCGCACTGGTCGCAGCGGCAGTCTTCGCGGTTCTCTGGCGGGCCGCCACTGCCCCGCAACGACCGGCAAGCCAGGAACCGATCAGCCCGACCGAGCTCGCACTGCTGCGATCGGAGGTCGCACCGGTGGTCGCCGCCCTCGCCGGACTGCGCGCCAGTGGACGAATCACCGGCGACGGGCGAGTGGACCACGCGGTGCCGCCCGGCCCGGAGGACGACCGATTCACCGAACAGACCCTCGCGCGGGTCGCCGCCGATCCGGGGCACACCGTGCCGGGCCTGTTCACCGATTCCCAGGCCGATCTGGCCGCGCTCGAACAAAAGCTGGCCGAACGTGGTCTGCTCCGCAGCCAGTCCGAGCGGACCCGGATGCGGTGGGGCGCGGCACCGTCGTTTCCCGTGCTGGCGATCGGCATCGGCTACTGCGTGTACCTCGCGACCGATGCCGAAGACCAGCCGAGCTACGTGGTGCCGTTGGTGGCCCTGATCCTGGCGACGGTCTTCTACAGCGCTTTCGTGCTGCCCCGGCTGCTCACGGTGGGCCGGCTGACCCGCGCCGGCCGGCAACGGTTGGCTGCCGAGCAGGGCCGCCTGGCCTACCTCAACCCGGCCGAACGCCCAGCGTACGAAACGTATGGGCCGGCAGCGGTGGCCCTTTCGGTGGCGTTGTTCGGCACCGCAGCGCTGTGGGCGGTGGACTCCGACTACTCCAGTTCGGTGCAACTGGCCGGGGATTCCTCCGGCGGCGCTGACGGTGGCGGCTGCGGCGCCTCCTGCGGCGGCGACGGCGGCGGGGGTGGTTGCGGAAGTGGATGTGGTGGGTGCGGCGGCTGCGGAGGGTGCGGCGGATGACGACCGCGACCCGCACCGTGCCCGCGCTGGGCGACGTGGGGTTGGGGTGGCGCCGTGAGATCGCCGGGCTGATAGCCGACCTCACGCCCGGCTTCTGCGAGGTGATCGCCGAGGCGGTGCCGATACGGCGCCGCCGGGCCCGGCCCGATCCGATGCTCGCCGGGCTCGCGGCCGCCGGGGTCCCGGTGATCCCACACGGGGTCGCGCTGTCCCTGGGCGGTGTGGAACCGGTGCAGCCGGCCCGGGTCCGTCGGTTGGCGGCCTGCGCCGAGGCATTGGGATCCCCTTTGGTCAGCGAGCACATCGCCTTCGTGCGGGCCGGTGGGATCGAGGCGGGGCACCTACTGCCGGTGCCCCGCACCCGGGAGGCACTGGATGTATTGGTGCACAACATCATCCGCACCTCCGCACAGCTGCCCGTACCACTGGCGGTGGAGAACATCGCCTCGTTCGTGGAGTGGCCGGAGTCGGACCTCAGCGAGTCGGAGTTCCTCACCGAGCTGGTGGAGCGCACTGACGTGCTACTGGTGCTCGACGTGGCGAATGTCTATGCCAATGCCCGGAATCGGGGCCTCGACCCGCAACGCGAGCTCGCCCGGCTCCCCGTCGAGCGGGTTGCCTACAGCCACGTCGCGGGTGGCCGCCAGGGTGACGACTTCTATCACGACACCCACACCGATCGGACGCCACCGGAGGTGCTGGACCTGGTCACCGCGCTGCGTGAGCGGGTGGACACCCCGTTCATGCTCGAGCGCGACGGACGGTACCCGCCGGCGGCGGAACTGCTCGACGAACTGGACGCGATCGCCACTGCCGCGGGGGCGGCACCGATCACCTCGCGCGCTCGAAAGGCATGGGCATGAGCGACACCCTGGCTCAGCGGCAGGAAGCCCTGGTTCGGGCATTGGTCGCCGATGGCCCGGTACCGCCCGGCTTCGACCCGGCGGCCGTGGCCGCGGCAGGCGAAGTGTGTCGTCACAAACGCGACGCGCACTCGGTCGCCACCCCTCGGCGGCGCCGGTGGTGGTCGGTGCGACGCTGAAATACCGGACAGTCCGGGCAGCGTGACACGATGGTCCGATGAGTGACTGGATGAGGGGAAGACTTTTCGGCGCCTTGAGGGCGGCCGGAGCGGCTTCGATGGTGGGCTGTGCGTTGATGTTGGGCGCCGGTGCCGCGCAGGCAGATCCGGCTCCGTTCGAGCCGCCGAGGCTCGTACCGGCCGATGGCGCGACCGTCGGGGTGGCCCAGCCGGTCATCATCAACTTCCCGGGCCCCGTCGACGATGCCGGTGCCACCGAGAACGCCATCCACATCTCGTCGGTCCCGGAAGTCCCCGGCAAGTTCTACTGGATCACGCCCACGCAGCTGCGCTGGCGTCCGCTGAGCTTCTGGCCCGCCCACACCACGGTCACCGTCGACGCCGGCGGCACGGTGTCCAACTTCAACATCGGGGACGCGTTGGTGGCCACGGCCAACGACGCCACCCACCAACTGACCGTCACCCGCAACGGGACCGTGGAGAAAACCATCCCGATGTCGATGGGCATGGCATCCGGCGGCCACCAGACTCCGAACGGCACCTTCTACGTCCAGGAGAAGCTGCCCTCGGTGGTGATGGATTCGTCGACCTACGGTGTTCCGGTCAACTCGCCGAACGGATACAAGCTGGACGTCGATCTGGCCGTCCGGTTCGACGACAGCGGCGACTTCGTCCACAGCGCCCCATGGTCTGTGGCCGATCAAGGCAAGCGCAACGTCAGTCACGGCTGCATCAACATCAGCCCGTCGAACGCGCGGTGGTTCTTCGACACCGTCCGCCCCGGCGATCCCATCATCGTTCAGAACTCGACCGGCACCTACACCCGGTACGACGGCTCCAACGACTGGCAGATCTGAGTCCGGAGGAATCAGAGCACGAACGGTCGATAGGCGAGGGCCTCATCGACGATCCGCGAAGGTGACCAATCCTCCGGTAAGACGTCGGTGGGCGGGTTGAAGATCAGGTCACTCGGTCGCGGATGAGGGACATGGGCCCCGAATACGGCGAGCCACCAGTCCGTCCACAGCTCTTGCCCGCTGCGCGGGGTGAGGATCTCGCGCACCATCTCGATCAAGTCCTCGCGTGACGGATCCAGTGCTGCGATCTCCTCGGCGTGTGCGGCGACGTACGCATCAACCGCCGCTTCCACCGGCGACACCGAACCGAAGGCACCATCGAGCCACTCCGGCGTGACGACAACACCCATCGGGGCAAGACCTGCCGCGACATCCGCCGGCGCGTGTCCCTCCTCGAGTGCTCGGTACGCCTCGGCCAGCGCGGGCGCCCAACGGTCATCGATCGCTGGATTCAGTTCCGCTCGCATGTCACCCCCATAGCGCAACCTGCGCTGTCGATGCGACCGACCCTACGACACCTGGCCTCGCCCACAGACGGTTCGACCTGCTGGCTCCCGACAAGTTGGTGCGGTGCGGCTGGGTTCGGCCCCAGTAGGGTTCCAGACATGGCCGAAGATTTCGAAGCTGTTCGCCAACGACGTGTTCGCGTGGTCCGCTTCGTCCTGCTGGTCGTCGCGCCGCTCGTGATCTTTCTCGCGTTGCTCTCCTTCGGCATGGATTGGATCGTGGCGCTGACGTTTTCGGTGATCGCGTTCGCGATCACGTTCGTCCGCTGGCGTCTCAGGGAAGGCACGTGGCCGTGGGAGCCGCAGCGTTGACAGGAGACGGTTTGCCGGCGGTCGAAGAACGGCGAGAGCGAAGCCGCTCCTCAGGCCGAGCTGATCGTCCCAAACTGGGATCACGCGATCTGGGTGCGGGAGTAGTCCACCGCTTGGGGATCCCGACTACGCCGTGCGCAGCACCTTGTTCATGGGCTTGCCGCGCGCGAGCTCGTCGACCAGCTTGTCGAGGTAGCGGATCTTTCGCATCAGCGGGTCCTCGATCTCCTGCACTTTCACCCCGCAGACGACACCTGTGATGAGCGAGGCGTTCGGGTTCAGAGAGGCGTCGGCAAAGAACTCCGAGAACGAGGTCTCGGCATCGAGATGGCCCCGCAGAGCCGTCTCGTCGAACCCGGTCAGCCAGCAGATCGCCTCATCGAGTTCGGCCTGTGTACGGCCCTTGCGCTGCATCTTCGCCAGGTAGTGCGGGTACACCGCGGCAACGGCGGTGCCGAAGATCCGGTGCTCCATGCATCGAGGCTACGGCGCGGTGGCGTCCCTCGCGCCGTGCCAGACTGCTGTCGTGACCGGCAGCGTGGATCAGATCCCCAAGGCCACCACGGAGTGGACCGCTCAGCCCGGCGACGCGCGCCGGGCAACCCTTTCGATTCTGCGGCAACCCGCGCTGTGGAAACGGCTGCTGACATTCACGACGGTGGTCGCGGCGATCGCCGCGACAGTGTGTGTCGTCAACGGCAGCGGGTGGCTAGTCGGGTCCGTCATATTCGCGGGGGCAGCTGCGGTGTACGCGGCGTTCGCAGTCTTGGTGAGTCTGGTGTGCGCCTACATCCCGAACCGACGAGTTCTGCGCACCGGTTCGCGATGGGCCGCCGGCGGTGATGAAACCCGAATCCGTATCGACACCCCGGCGTCCACTCTCGTCATCAGCCGCAGCAACATCATCTCGGTCCGCCTGGCCGGTGCACTGATCGTGCTGCGAGTCCGCCCCAAGCAGGTTCTGGGGATCCCGCCGGCGCTGTTCGCCGATCCCGCACTCGTGGGCCTCATCGACTGACGTGTCCACGTAGTTCTACTGATCCGGCCGCGGGCCGTGTGGCCAACGATGGTGCCATGAGCCGCGAACTGCGCCGCAACCCTGCACTGTCGATGATCGGCATTGTGGCGATGGTCATCGCATACGTGCTGGCGTTCACCGTGCTTTCCGACACGAACATGGCGTCGAAGTTCGAGAATGGCGTCGTGCCGCCTGGGGCCGACATGGCAGGTGTCCGAGCCGCTGCCGTCGGGAGCATCGTCGCCGCCCTGGGTGCATGGGTGTCCGTGCTCACCGGCCGCGCGATCATCCCGATCGTGCTGGTGCTCGTGGCCTCTGCGCCGTTCGCGCTGCTGTCGCTCTTCACGTTGCAGCTTGCCTGGTGATGCGGAGGCACGGCCCGTCTATTTGCTGCGCCACCGACTTCGGTTGTGGGGTAGATAGACTCCGCCATGTGGGTGTTGCCAAGGTCGTCGGCCATGTGAGCTGGTGGGTGTTCGTTGTCGCTCGGCTGATGTCGGAGCTGGGATTGACGATGGGCGGCGGGATCCCGCGGCGCTACGCCGACTACAGCGCCGATTCCATTTTCGGGTCCGGCCTGGGCCAAGCCGACTACGGCTGGACCGCCTATGAACCGTTGACCGACCAGCCGCCGTCGGCCTTGGCCGACCCGTTCTACAGCGCGAACATCATCGTGACCGTCTCGGTGGCCGCCTTGGCCGTCACCGTGATCGCGGCGCTCGTCGAAGCCGTTCTCGGGCGGCGGTGGCTGTTGGGTGCGGGGACCGTGCTCGCTCCGGTAATCGGCGCGGCGATCATCCTCACCGCGCTCTACGAACGGGCGGGGTTCCTCGGCGGAGGTCAGCTCGATCTTCCGCCGCTGCTCGTGTTCCTCCTGGTGCTCCTCGGCGTCGCCGCGCGAGAGGTGTGGAGCCGAGCACTGGCGCCGCGGCTGACGTGAAGACCCGGGAACTTGGTTGCCCGCCACGGGCACACCCTTGCGGACCCGTCGATAGGCGGCGGCTGTACCAAATATGCGCTCATGCCGGAACGTCCCCAGAATGCAGAAAGCCCGCTACAAGTAGCGGGTTCTCTCAGTGGCCAGGGCCGGGATCGAACCGGCGACCTTCCGCTTTTCAGGCGGACGCTCGTACCAACTGAGCTACCTGGCCGGAAGGCCGTCGGCCTTAGACCGAAGTGCCTCGCCGTGATGGCGACCCTGACGGGACTCGAACCCGCGACCTCCGCCGTGACAGGGCGGCGCGCTAACCAACTGCGCCACAGGGCCTTACTTTTCCAGCATGCTCCACGTTTCCGCGTTGCGTACCCCCAACGGGATTCGAACCCGTGCTACCGCCGTGAAAGGGCGGCGTCCTAGGCCACTAGACGATGGGGGCCTAATCCGAATCTCTCCGGGGTACTCATCAACCTCGTTCGTTGGGAGCTTCGATAGCTTAGGGTACGGATGCCCAAATCTTCAAACCAGGTGGTCGCAGCACCAATTTCGGTCATCTTGTACCCTGTCTTCTCGCGCCCCTATAGCTCAGTTGGTAGAGCTACGGACTTTTAATCCGCAGGTCGTAGGTTCGAGCCCTACTGGGGGCACCACACACCCGCCGCAAGGTAGGTCACGGTGCGGTTCACGCGCTCCGCGCTCCAGCGGACTACGCGCTCCGCGCGGTCGCGATCTCGTCCGCCAGCGGAGCAATCGCGGCGATGATCTGGCCCACGATCGATTCGGACACCCCGGCACCGGCCAGGCTGTCGGCGAGGTGGCCGGCCACCAACTTGAAGTGATGCATCGTGATGCCGCGCCCCTGATGGACCTGACGCATCGGTGCGCCGCTGTACTGCACGGGGCCGCCCAGTGCCGCGGCGAAGAATTCGACCTGCTTGCCCTTGAGCCTGGCCATGTTGGTTCCGGTGAAGAAACCGGCCAGCTCGTCGTCCGCGAGTACCCGCCGATAGAAGTCCTCGACGACGGTCTCGAGTGCCTCGCCCCCGCCGATCTGGTCATAGATGGTCGCCATGGGGCCAGCCTCGCCTGGCGTCGTTGCCACCCAATTTCGGGCGCGTAGCCGAACCGCTACGGCCGCCTCACGGCACGAGACGTCGAGACGTCGACGCGGCCTGCGCAGCGCGGGCCAGGGCCGTTTATCGTGGTGCACTGAGGTAGGACGGCCCAACGTGAAGAAGATCGCGACATTTCGGGGAAATTTCGCCATCATGTTCACGGTCGGGGTCGACAGCATGAAGGAGTCAGCAGCATGTTCTCCCGGCGCCTACGCACTCGAGCCATGGCGACCGCGATCGGTGCCGCCGCGCTCGCGGCAAGCGCCGCATTCGGGGTCGCGCCGGCCCACGCGGACACTCAGGACGACCAGTTCTTCACCATCGTCAACGATCTGAAAATTCCCACCACGTCCGCCGAGGAGGCCGGCCAGGTCGGTCGGGGCGTCTGCGACGCGCTGACGAAGGGCAAGATCGAGCCCGCCCGCACGGTGCGTGGAGTGATCAGCCAGCTGATGAATCAGGCGGGCATCGACAAGCACCAGGCCGCCAACCTGGTCCGGGGTGCGGTCAAGGTCTACTGCCCACAGTACGCCCCGTTCGTCGGGCGCTGAGGCGGCCCGCTCAGACCTTCGGGCAGTAATGCATCCCGTTGTCGCGGTGGCCGATTGGCGGCAGGTTGCGGGCGGGGGTGTGCACCAGCGGTGCGTCCGCCGGGAGACGGCCGGTGACGCGGTCCCATGCGGTGCGCGCCCGCGGATGCATGCGGCGCCGACGCGGCACCACTGCGAACACCTTGCCAATCACCTTGCCCAACAGGCGATGTACTTTCTCGTCGCGCTCCGACCAGGTGTAGCCCATCAGTTCGCGCACCGCCGGGTGATACAGACCGACGGTGAACCAGACGAACAGCGGGTGCACCACGTACTTGCGCTGCAGCGCCCACATCCAGTCGGGCATCTTCGACGCGAACGGCGGCTTGGGCAGCTCGGACAGATCCAAGACCTCACGGGCTGCGGTGTTGTTCTCCAACACGTTGCGGCACATGTGTTCCCAGTAGACCTGGAAGTCCTCCCAGGTCTCCGGTACGGGGCGCATGCTCATCCCGTACATCGAGTACCACTGCTTGTGCTCTTCGAAGAGCTGCCGCTTCTCGGCCTCGGAGATCCCGCCCGCGAGCCGGTCGGCAACGATGATCGTGCCGACGAAGAACGTCGAATGCGCCCAGTAGAAGACCTCGGGGTTCAACGCGTGATAGCGGCGCCCCTGAGCGTCCACGCCTTTGATGTTGACGTGGTAGTCGCGCACCTCGGCGCCGGTCTGCGGCGCCCGATCGCCGTCGAACACGACGCCACCGATCGGGTACAGGGAGCGCAGCAGGCGGGGCCAGCGCTCCTGAAAGAAGATCGAGTGTTCCTCGACGGCCGCACCGAGTTGCGGATGCATGTTCTGCATCGAACCGGCCCACGGACCCTGCAGCATGCCGCGCCAGTCACCGAAGTACTTCCACGTCAGCGAATCCGGCCCGAGGGGTATCGGCGGTGCCTCGTACCCGCCCGGCGCGGCCGGGCAACCCGCCGCCATCGCATCGGAACCGCTGGTCACCGGGCATGTCTCAGAAGTATCTTGTGTCACAGGTGCGCTTTCTGCCGGCAGAACGAAGGTCGGAGTTTCAATTGTGACTACACACGTTGTCATCAGAGCTTAGGAGTAGATGTGCCATCCGGTCAACGACGCGGCCGATGGTCGGGCGTTCCGCTGCAGGAACGCGCGGCCCGTCGTCGCGACGAACTGATCGCAGCGGGGGTCGGCCTACTCGGCAAAGCCGAGGGCCCGGCCCTGACGGTCCGCGCCGTCTGCCGTGCGGCCGAACTCACCGAACGCTACTTCTACGAGAGTTTCAGCGACCGTGACACGTTCGTCCGGGCCGTCTACGACGACGTGTGCGCCCGGGCGATGTCGGCCCTGACCACGGCGGCTACGCCCCGCGACGCGGTCGAGCGATTCGTCGCGCTGATGGTGGACGACCCCACCCAGGGCCGGGTGCTGCTGCTGGCCCCGGAATCCGAACCGGTGCTGACCCGCTCGGGCGCGGAATGGATGCCCAACTTCATCGGACTGCTGCAGCGCAAACTGACCCGCATCGCCGACCCGGTGCGCCAGGCCATGGTCGCCACCAGTCTGATCGGAGCGCTGACGGCGTTGTTCAGCGCCTACCTCGACGAGAGACTGCCGGCCAGCCGCGAACAGTTCATCGACTACTGCGTGGACATGCTGCTCGGGCGCATCGGCAGTTTCTGAGCGACGCTCAGGACCTACTCGTCCGGAGTGCTGGCCTCGGCGATCGGCTCTTGTTGGGCCGCCGCCTCATCTTCGGCGGCCTTGGCCTCACGCCCGGCCGGGCTGGCGATCGACGCACCGGGGTGAGTCTCGGTGGCGTGGTCGCCGTCGCAGTTGAGCGACACCTCTGTCACGTCCTCGCGGTACTCGTAGTACGTGTCGGAGGTCTGCGGCACCAACTGGCGCACGGTCCACGCGTTGGTGACGATGCACTCGTCACGTGGCAACCGGCTACCCACAGTCACCGCAACATGCGCCGTGCCGCCACCGTCCTCGATGGCGCTGACCGCGTCACTGTATGTCTGTCCCACGACGTCCGGCGCTGCCTGCGCCGCCCCCGCCCCCATCACCGCGAACGCAAAACCCGCCGCGGACATGCCGATAGCGCTTCCGAACCCGATCGCGATCTTCATATGGCCCGACCTTCCCCGTCCGGCGATCTCTCCCGGAGAGGTGGGGCGACGGCGCTTCAGGCCGTACGTGTCAGCAACCCCGCGGTCCGCGACAAGGTGTCACGGCAACACTCTTTGGGAGCTGACCAGGATTTTAGTCGGCCACGGGGCTCACATCGAGTAATTAACCCTTACTCGTCGGGGGTGCTGGCCTCGGCAAGCCCTTCCTGCTCGGCGAGCTGGGCCTGCTGCTCGGCGTAGGCCTGCTTGGCCTCCTCGAGATCGTCGGCAGCCTTGGCCTCGCGGCCCGCCGGGCTGGCGACCGAAGCGCCCGGATGGTTGGCGGTGGCGTGGGCGCCGTCGCAGTTCAGGGCGACCATGACCTCGCCGGAGGCGTGACTACCGTCACGCACGAACGGTGCGTCCCACGCGTTGGTGACGATGCAATCCCCCTGGGACAGCTTGCTTCCCACGGTGACCGCCACCTTGGCGCTGGAACCGCTATCCTCGATCGCGCTCGAGGCGTCCGAGTAGGTCTGGCCCACCACGTCAGGGGCGGCGGCTGCCATGCCGGCTCCGAACAGCAGGGATACGGCCGCACCGGTGGCGAATGCGGCTCCGGCACCGACGACAAACATTTTCACGTGTGCCCAACCTCCGAGCGTGGGTATCCGACAGATGTTCGTGCGGATCCTACCGGTGCACCGCACGCGGCGCAGGGCTCGCGAAACAGGGTCCACGCAACACCGGCGGGGCAACTTGATGTCACCGAAGTACACAGATATATTGACTGCTACCAACAGGTACAGATAACTGAGCGTCCCCGAGACGCGAGGAGGGTGGAGCACATGTCGCAGGAATACACCGACCTGCAGCTCCTGCATGAACTTGAGCCTGTCGTAGAGACCAGCATCAACCGCCACATGCGGATGCGTAAGGACTGGAATCCGCACGACTTCATTCCGTGGTCGGATGGCAAGAACTACTACGCACTCGGCGGGCAGGACTGGGATCCCGAGCAGTCCAAGCTGTCCGAGGTCGCCAAGACCGCGATGGTGCAGAACCTGCTCACCGAGGACAACCTGCCCTCGTATCACCGCGAGATCGCGATGAACATGGGCATGGACGGCGCCTGGGGCAACTGGGTCAACCGCTGGACCGCCGAGGAGAACCGTCACGGCATCGCCCTGCGCGACTACCTCGTGGTGACCCGCGCCGTGGACCCGGTCGAGCTGGAGGAACTGCGCGTCGAGCAGGTCACCCGCGGCTTCTCGCCCGGCCAGAACCAGCAGGGCGATCTGTTCGCCGAGAGCCTGTTCGACTCGGTGATGTACGTGTCGTTCCAGGAACTCGCGACTCGCGTCAGCCACCGCAACACCGGCAAGGCCTGCGACGACCCGATCGCCGACCAACTGCTGCAGCGCATCTCCGCTGACGAGAACCTGCACATGATCTTCTACCGGGACGTCTCGGCGGCCGGGCTCGACATCGCCCCCAACCAGGGCATGGCCTCGCTGCACCGGGTGTTGGACAACTTCAAGATGCCCGGCTACACCGTGCCCGACTTCCGCCGCAAGGCGGTCATCATCGCCGTCGGCGGGGTCTACGACCCGCGCATCCACCTGGACGACGTGGTGATGCCGGTGCTGCGCAAGTGGCGCATCTTCGAACGTGAGGACTTCACGGGCGAGGGCGCACGTCTGCGCGACGACCTCGGCCGCATCGTCGAAGAGCTCGAGGACGCCTGCGACAAGTTCGAGGTGGCAAAGGAACGTCGCCTGGAGCGCGAGCGCAAGGTGGCCGAGAAGAAGGCCATGAAGAACCTGTTGGTGTCGTCTTCGTCTTCATGACCCTGACCGCCACGCCTCCTGCAACTGCAGCGTCGGCCCGATCCCAACTGCGGATCGGGCCGTTCGCGTTGCCCAGCCCGGTCGTGCTCGCCCCGATGGCCGGGGTGACCAATGTGGCATTCCGCACACTGTGCCGCGAGCTCGAGATCGCCCGTGCCGGCACCGTCAGCGGCCTCTATGTGTGCGAGATGGTCACCGCCCGGGCGCTCGTCGAGCGCCATCCGGCGACCCTGCACATGACGACGTTCGGGCCCGACGAATCACCGCGGTCGCTGCAGCTCTACACCGTCGACCCGGAGACCACCTACCTCGCGGCCAAGATGATCGCAGACGAGGGCATGGCCGACCACATCGACATGAATTTCGGCTGCCCGGTGCCCAAGGTCACCAAGCGTGGCGGCGGATCGGCCCTGCCGTACAAGCGGCGCCTGTTCGGTCAGATCGTGGCGGCCGCGGTCCGTGGCGTCGAAGGCACCGATATTCCGGTGACGGTGAAGTTCCGGATCGGCATCGACGACGCCCACCACACCCACCTGGACGCGGGACGGATCGCCGCCGAGGAAGGCGCGGCAGCCGTGGCACTGCACGCCCGCACTGCGGCACAACGGTATTCGGGCACGGCGGACTGGGATCAGATCGCCGCACTGAAAGCTCATGTCACCAGCATTCCGGTGCTGGGCAACGGCGACATCTTCGAGGCTGACGACGCACTGGCGATGATGGCCTCGACCGGCTGCGACGGCGTGGTGATCGGCCGCGGCTGCCTGGGCCGGCCATGGCTGTTCGCCGAACTCTCGGCGGCCTTCAACGGGCGCCCCGCCGCCACCCCGCCGAACCTGGGTGAGGTGGCCGACATCGTGCGCCGCCACGGTGAGCTGCTCAGCGAGCACTTTGGCGAGGACAAGGGCATGCGCGACATCCGTAAGCACGTGGCCTGGTACATGCACGGGTTCCCCGCCGGCGCCGACCTGCGGCGCGGGCTGGCACTCGTCAAGACCCGGGCCGAACTCGACGCACTGCTCGACCAACTGGACGGCGACGCCCCGTTCCCGCCCGCGGCCACCGGTCCGCGTGGGCGCCAGGGCTCGGCTGCCTCGGTGTCCTTGCCCGAGGGGTGGCTCGATGATCCCGACGACTGTGCGGTGCCGACCGGAGCCGACGTGATGCATTCCGGAGGCTGAGCTGCGCTCGCTCCGAGATGACATCGAGACGGCACTGTCACCGGGTTGGGTCTAGCTCAGGCTCAGGGTCGCTCAGTACGATGAAAACCTTGCCGCGGCCGGCTCAGGTAGCCAGTCCGGCACAGTGCTGCTAGAAGAGATGAGGAGAAAACCTCAGCAGCACCCATTCACACAACGCAGGAACGATGCGCACCGACGCGCACGCACTAGTTCGAAGAGTCGGAGGCCGGTAACGACATGAGTGACGGTGATAACGCCACTCCCGGCCGTCGGCGCCGCTCTCCGGAGGATTCGTCGGACAACCAATGGATTACCCGATCCCGGGAGCCTTTGCCAGGCGCCGCGCCGTGGGAACGCCAGGATGCGCCGTCACCCGATGATTCGCCCCTCGATGAACCCACGGGCAGTCACGCCGACGGGGTAACTGTCGCCGATCTGATCGCCAAGGTCGCCGGAACCGGATACGCACCGACCCGTCATCGGCTGGAACCCGACGAGCCAGAGCCAGAGCCCGAGCCCGAGTTGGAGCCCGCGCACGCCTGGGATCCCGAGCCCGAACCAGACCTCGAGCCGGCCCACGCCTGGGACCCCGAGCCGGACCTGGAGCCCGAACCCGAAGCCGAACCTGCGTACGCACCGGCGTATGTCCGCCCGCCGGTACCCGACCCGACCGACGTGATCGAAGCGGTGCGGATCGACGCCGAACTCGACGAACCCCAGGATTCCCCCGAGGCCGAGGAGTACCCGGAACCTTTCGAGGAACGCTTCGAGGAGCCCTTCGAGACCTCGGCTGATCACCGCGAGATCGACGTCGAGAACACCGACGTATTGCCGGCCCTGGCGGTCTACGAGTACGACATGCCCAAGCCGCGCCCGTCGTGGCGGGTCCGCCCGACGTCGGCGGACGAGGACGATTCGGAGCACGATCGCGCCGACACCGACGAGATCGAACGCGTGCGGCCACCGATCAACCGCCGCGTGATGCTGGCCGGCCGAGCCGCCGCGGCGATGCTCGCGGTCCTCACCCTGGTGCTGACCGGCGGGGCCTGGCAGTGGCAGAGTTCAAAGAACAACAGCCTCAACAAGGTGGCTGCACTCGACCTCAATTCGCGCGACATCGTCGACCCCAACGCCCAGTTCGGTGACGAGAACTTCCTGATCGTCGGCACCGACAGCCGGTTCGGTGAAAACGGCGGCATGGGCGCCGGCGGCACCGAGGACGCCGGTGGCGCCCGGTCGGACACGATCATGCTGGTGAACATCCCCGCCGACCGGCGGCGTGTGGTGGCCGTGTCGTTCCCGCGTGACCTCTCGATCACTCCGATGAAGTGCGAACCTTGGAACGCCGAGACCGCGACCTATGGTCCGCTGTACGACGAAGAGACCGAGACCTACGGCCCGGACGAGGTCTACACCGAAACCAAGCTGAACTCGGCCTTCGCATTCGGCGGTCCGAAATGCCTGGTGAAGGTGATCCAGAAGCTGTCCGGCCTTTCCATCAACCGGTTCATGGCCGTCGACTTCGCCGGCTTCTCGAAGATGGTCGACGCACTCGGCGGGATAGAGGTGTGCAGCACCACCCCGCTTGAGGACTACGAGCTGGGCACCGTGCTGGCCAACGCCGGTCGTCAGACGATCGACGGCCACACCGCGCTGAACTACGTGCGGGCCCGCCAGGTCACCACCGAGTACAACGGGGACTACGGCCGCATCAAACGACAGCAGCTGTTCCTCTCGTCGCTCCTGCGCACGCTGATCTCCCGGGACACCTTCTTCTCGCTGAACAAGCTGAACAACGTGGTCAACATGTTCATCAGCGACAGCTTCGTCGACAACATCAGGACCAGAGACCTCGTCGACCTCGGGCAGTCGGTCCAGGGGGTGAACGCGGGCCGGATCACGTTCGTGACGGTGCCGACCGTGGGTTACGCCGACGAGTACGGCAACGAGGTCCCGCGAACCGACGACATGCGTTCCCTGTTCGACGCGATCATCAACGACGATCCGCTCCCTGGTGAGAAGAACCCGGACAACACACCGGTGCCCGGCACTCCCGAATCGGCGACTTCGTCCGTCCAGGCTGCCGCTCCCTCCGAAGCATCAGCGACGCCCTCGTCGGTTCCGGCGCCGGCCCCGGCCACCGACAGCGGTGAGATGGTCAACGCCATCACCACCGAACCGCAGCAGGTCACGGTGCAGGTGTCGAACTCGACGGGCCAGAGCGGCCTGGCCTCCACCGCGGCCACCGAACTGCAGGAACACGGCTTCAACGTCAATACCCCCGACGACTATCCGAGCACGCTTCCGGCGACGACGGTGTTCTTCTCCCCCGGGAACGAGGAGGCCGCCGCGACCGTGGCCAGCTCCTTCACCAACCCGACCATCGAGCGGGTGACAGGCATGGGCAGCGTGGTACAGGTGGTGCTGGGCTCCGATTTCTACACGGTGAACGCCCCGACCCCGAGTGGGTCGGAAGTGCAGGTGCACGTACTGAAGGGCACCGGCGCCAGCCCGACCCATCTGCCCGAGGACCTGACCGTCACCAACGCCGCGGACACCACCTGCGAATAGGCCGGTGACCCGCATGGACGGCATTCACCGTTCGTTCACCGTTGCATCGTGACGACACGGCCGCCGACCGCCTAATCTTGCAGCATGCGTACCCAGTACCACGAGAAGCTGCATTCACTCACGGACCAACTCGGCGCCATGTGCGAGTTGGCGGGTACCGCGATGGAGCGGGCCACCCAGGCGCTGCTGCAGGCCGATCTGGCACTTGCCGAACAGGTGATCAGCGATCACGACCAGATGAGCACGCTGAGCACCCAGGCCGAAGAGTCTGCGTTCGTGTTGCTCGCGCTGCAGGCGCCGGTTGCCGGTGATCTGCGCTCGGTGGTGGGTTCGATTCAGATCGTCGCCGACGTGGACCGGATGGGCGCGCTGGCGCTGCATGTGGCCAAGATCGCGCGCCGGCGCCACCCGCAGCACGTGCTGCCGGAGGAAGTGAACGGCTACTTCGCCGAGATGGGCCGGGTGGCGGTCGAATTGGGGCACGCTGCCCGGGAGGTGCTGCTCACCCAGGACCCGGAGAAGGCCGCGCGGATCCAGGAGGAAGACGATGCGATGGACGACCTGCATCGCCACCTGTTCTCGGTGCTGATGGACCGGGAGTGGAAGCACGGCGTGACCGCTGCCGTCGACGTGACGTTGCTGAGCCGCTTCTACGAGCGCTTCGCCGATCACGCCGTCGAGGTGGCCCGTCGGGTGATCTTCCAGGTCACCGGCTCCTACCCGGAAGACGACTCCGTTTCCTCGAAGTAGAACTCAGGACCGGTCGGGGGCCGGCACGAGGCGGACCCCGTCCTTGTGCGCCCCGGCCAGGTCCCCCAGGATTTTCACCAATACCTGCAGGTCAGCGCCGCTATAGCGCAGCAGGAATTCGCGAGCCCCGCGGTTCATCTCCTCATGCAGTTGCCGGTGCACGTCGGCCAGGAGTTCGCCGTCGGCGGTCAGACCCAGTTCGATCTCTTTCCGGTTACCCGGTACCGGCGTGCGTGCCACGAGGCCGGCCTCGACCAGCCGCTGTACGTGCTTGGACACCGTGCCCTTGAGCCGGCCCGAGCGCGCCGCCAACCCGACCACACTGACCGGACCCTCGGCGATCTCGGCCAGCAGGTGCATCGACGACGTCGATAGCGTCCGCACCGCCTGCTCCAGGCGCTGCGGGCATCGGGCGGCCATGAAGTCGCGCTCCGCGTCGCCGTCCCCGTCGTTACCGAGCCGATCGCCCACGGTGGCCACCAGTGCCGTGATGGCGTCGATCAGCTCGAGTTTGGTTTTCACGGAAACCATCTTGCCACCGACCGTCGCGGTGCGTAGATTGTTTCCTCAGAAACCATATCTTCAGAAACCAAAGGAGTCGCCATGTTGGCTGCCCTGGTCACCGAGTGGGGCCGACACCCCGTCTACACCGAGGTCCCCGAGCCCGAAGCGCGCGACGGCGCCGAAGTGGCCGAGGTCGAGGCGTCGGCCCTGACCAACCTCACCCGAGCCCTGGTGTCAGGAAAGCACTACGCCAGCAAGGAGATTCAGCTCCCAGCCATACCCGGCGTGGACGGCATCGCCCGGCTCGCCGACGGCCGTCGGATCTACACCGGTGCGCTGGGGTCCTCCGGCATGATGGCGCAGCGTGCGCTGGTCCAGCCAGCCGGGGGCGTCGAAGTCCCCGAGCACGTCGACTCGGTGACCGCCGCCGCCCTGCCCAACCCGGGCATCTCGGCCTGGACCGCACTGGCGCACGCCGCAGCCGTCAAGCCCGGCGATCACGTGCTGGTGCTCGGCGCCACCGGCGTAACCGGATCGATGGCAGTGCAATTGGCCACGGCCATGTTCGGCGCCGGGACGGTGGTGGCGGCCGGACGCAACACCGAGCGGCTGGCCTGGCTGCGCTCGGCCGGAGCGCACGCGACCATCGCCATGGGCGAGCAGGACCTGGGCGCCGCGGTCGCTCAGATGCACGCCGAGCGCCCGTTCGACGCGGTGCTCGACTACCTGTGGGGCGAACCCGCCGCGGAGGTGCTCACCGCCCTGGCCGGCAGCCATCCGGCCGCGCACTACCACCCGACCCGGTTCGTGCAGATCGGGTCGATGGCGGGGCCGACGCTGCCCCTGGACGCCGGGGTGCTGCGCGGCACCGGGATCGCCCTGAGCGGGGTCGGCATCGGCAGTGTCCCACCCGAGGTCCTGATCAAGGCCCGTACCGAGGCGCTGCCGGAGCTGTTTCAGATGGTCGCCGACGGCCGTCTCGAACTACGCACCCAGCCAAGGGCATTGGCCGACGTTGCCGCGGTCTGGGCCGGCGGCGAGCCCTCGGGAACCCGGGTGGTGCTGACGCCCTAACCGGCGAAACTCAGCCGAAGCGGCCCGAGATGTAGTCCTCGGTGGCCTTCTGGGTGGGGTTGGAGAAGATCTTCTCGGTGTCGTCGATCTCGATCAGCTTGCCGGGCTTGCCGGTGGCCTCGAGGTTGAAGAACGCGGTCTGATCGCTCACCCGGGCGGCCTGCTGCATGTTGTGCGTGACGATGACGATCGTGAAATCCTGCTTGAGCGTGGAGATCAGGTCCTCGATGGCCAGCGTCGAGATCGGGTCGAGAGCCGAGCAGGGCTCATCCATCAGCAGGACATCGGGCTGCACCGCGATCGCGCGGGCAATGCACAACCGCTGCTGCTGACCACCGGACAGGCCACCGCCGGGCTTGTCCAGGCGGTCCTTGACCTCGTTCCACAGGTTGGCGCCGCGCAGAGAGCGTTCCGCCACCTCGTCCAGGGTCTTCTTGTTGCGCACGCCCTGCAGCTTCAGACCGGCCACCACGTTGTCACGAATCGACATGGTGGGGAACGGGTTCGGACGCTGGAACACCATGCCGATGGTCTTTCGCACACCCACCGGATCCACCCCGGCGCCGTAGATGTCCTCACCGTCGAGCAGCACCGAGCCCTCGACGCGAGCACCGGGAATCACCTCGTGCATCCGGTTCAGCGTCCGCAGCACCGTCGACTTACCGCAACCCGACGGGCCGATGAAAGCCATCACGCTGCGCGGCTGCACCGACAGCGAAACCTCGGCTACGGCATGGAACGCGCCGTAGTAGATGTTGACGTCCTTGAGATCCAGCCGCTTGGCCATGGATATTTCCTACACCTTCTTGGGGGAAAAGAGTTTGGCAACCGTGCGAGCGCCTACGTTGAGCAGCGCGATCAGCAGGATCAGCGTCAGCGCCGCACCCCACAGGCGATCGGTGGGCACCGGATTGGCGCCGGCACCCGCCGAGATCTGGTCGTACATCATGCCCGGCAGCGATCCCATGAAGCCGCCGAACATGTCGAAGTTCATCGCCTGGGCGTAACCGACGAGGATCAGCAGCGGCGCGGTCTCGCCCATCACGCGGGCCAGCGCCAGCATGATCCCGGTGACGATGCCCGACAACGCCGTCGGGATCACGATGCGGATGATGGTCTTCCATTTCGGCACGCCAAGCGCATAACTCGCCTCGCGCAGATCCATCGGAACGATGCGTAGCATCTCCTCGGTGGCCCGCACGATCACCGGAATCATCAACAGCACCAACGACAGTGACACCGCGAAGCCGGACCGGCCGAACCCGAGCGTGGCCACCCACAATGCGTAGATGAACAGCGCGGCGACGATCGAGGGCACACCGGTGAGGATGTCCACCATGAACGTGGTGACCTTGCCCAGCCGCGTCCCGCCGCCGTACTCCACCAGGTACACGCCCACCATCACGCCGATCGGAATGGAGATCAGCGAGCACACGATGCCCTGCAGCAGGGTGCCGACGATCGCGTGATACGCACCGCCGCCGGCGGTGAACGTCGTCATCCCGGCCTGCGAGTTGGTGAACCACGTGGCTGAGGTCAATGCGCCCCAGCCCCGGACGATCACCGAATACAACACCCACGCCAGCGGGATCAGGGCGACCAGCAACGACAAGGTCACCAGCACCGTGGCGACGTGGTTGGTCAGCTTGCGGCGCAGGCTGACACCTTGGAACGCAGGTGCCTTGACCGGCCGCTCAAGCGTGGAGGTCATCTGTGCTGTCTCCTCTTCGCGCAAGCGCTCATCAGCGGCCCTTTCCTGACACCGCGGCACGGGCCAGCGAGTTCACCACGAAGGTGAGGATGAACAGCACCAGGCCGGCGGCAATGTAGGCCCCTGCCTTGTACTGGTCGTTGAATTCGCTTGCGGTGGCGGCGATCTTGCTTGCGAAGGTGTAGCCGCCGTCGAACAGCGTCCAACTGAACGCGGTCTGGGTGCCGCGCAGGATGATCAACAGCGCGATGGTCTCACCGAGCGCGCGGCCCAGACCGAGCATCGCGCCACTGATGTAGCCGGACAACCCGAACGGCAGCACCGTCGTGCGCACCACTTCCCAGCGGGTGGCGCCCAGCGCCAGTGCGGCCTCGATCTGACCGCGCGGGGTCTGGGTGAACACCTCGCGGGTGACCGCGGTGATGATCGGCAGGATCATCACCGCCAGCACGATGCCCGCGGTGAAGATCGTGCCGCCGCCGGCCACCGAGGCGTTGCCGGTCTTGAACAGGAACAGCCAGTCCAAGTGCGTATTGAGCCACACCGCAAAGGGTTTGATCACCGGCGCCAGGACGTACAGGCCCCACACGCCGTAGACGATCGACGGCACCGCGGCCAGCAGATCCACCAGGTAGGCCAGCGGTCCGGCCAGCCGGCGCGAGGAATACTGCGTGAGGTAGATCGCGATGCCCAGTGCCACCGGCATGGCCAGGACGAGCGCGAACACGGAGACGAACACGGTCACCTGAAGCAGCTCGAAGATGCCGAAGTGCATCGCCGAGGTGTCGGTGGTGATCCAGTTGCCGCCGTAGAGGAAGAAGTTCTCCTCGTTGCGGGTCAGGGCCGGGACGGCGCGCCACAGCAGGAACACCCCGATCGCCGCGATGAGCGCGACGATCAGGATGCCCGAGCCTTCGGCAAGCCATCGGAAGATTCGGTCGCCGAGGCGAACCTTGGCTCCCCTGGACGGATTGGTAGAGATAGGTGCCGGTTCGGGGTGGGGGGACGCGAGCGTCTCCCCCGACCCCGAATCAGCTGGATTCGGCGTTGTCACTGTCGTCCCGTCGGGGCCCCTGGTCGTCATATGGTCGGTAAATCCATCCTCGCCCAAATCCGTCCTCTAATGCCAGTTCGGCTACTAGGCGATGGCCTCGACCGAGGTCAGCAGGCGCTGCTTGAACTCGTCGGGCAGTGCGATGTATCCGGCCTGCGACAGGCTGGCCTGGCCCTCGTTGGCGGCCACGGTCAGGAAGGACTTGACGGCCGCGGCGGTGTCGGCGTCATAACCCTTCGAGCAAACGATCTCGTAGGTGGCCAGCACCAGCGGGTACACGCCGGCTTCCTTCGAGGCGTACAGCGCGTTCAGGTCGATGATCAGGTCCTTGCCGTCACCCTTGAACTTGGCGGCGCCGACGGCCTTGGTGGTGGACGCGTCGTCCAGCGCGACCGCGCCGGCTCCGCTGTCGATCTGGGCGTAGGGCAGGCCGGCCGCCGCGGCCGGGCTCTTCTCGACGTAACCGATGGAGCCAGGGGTGGCCTGCACGGCCTGCACCACACCGGAGGACTTCTGAGCGCCCTCACCCGCGCCGCCCTGGAACTCCTTGCCCGCACCCTTGGTCCAGGTCTGCGGCGCGGCCGCGGCCAGGTACTTCTGGAAGTTGTCGGTGGTGCCCGAGGAATCCGACCGGTAGATCGGCTTGATGTCCAGGTCAGGCAGGTTCGTGCCGGCGTTGAGCGCCGCGATCGCCGGGTCGTTCCACTTCTTGATCTGGCCTTGGAAGATCTTGGCGAGCACATCCGGGTTCACGACGAGCTTGTCGGCGCCCTCGACGTTGTAGGCCAGCGCGACGGGCCCGAACACCAGCGGCAGGTTCCAGGCCTCGTTGCCGCCGCAACGCTCGGCGGCCTTGGCGACCTGATCGTCCTTGAGCGCGGAGTCGGAGCCGGCGAAGTCGACCTGCTTGGCGATGAACTGATCCACGCCCGCGCCCGAACCGGTCGGGTTGTAGGCGAGGTTCTTGCCGGAGCACACCTGGCCCCAGACCTTGTTGAACTCGGCAATGGCGTTCTGCTGAGCCGTCGAGCCTTCGGCGGTCAGCGAGTTCTTCCCGCCGCACTCGGCCGACGCCGAGCTGGCGCCCGAGGCCGCGGAGCTGGTGCCGGCGGCGTTGTTGTCGCTGCCGCACGCAGTCAGGGTGAGCGCCGCAATGGCCGTCGCGGACAGCGCGATGCCGAACGGCTTGCCTACACCCTTGCCAATGCTGATGAGCTTCACTTGTCCCACTTTCGGTTGACGGCTTCGAACTCTCCGGCAACGTATTCGGCCCCAGTGGACGGCTCGCGGACAGCAGGTGAATCAGCAGTGAATAGGTTCAGCGTGTTCACAGCTAAACGGGTTAACCGGCGGCGTACGCCACGTCGACGCCGAACACCTCAAAACCCAAGTTTCGATAGGTCGCCACGGCCGCCGAGTTATCTGCCTCGACGTAAAGCAGCACCGTCGGCAGCGACCGCTCGGCGAGGTGGTGCAGACCGAGCAGGGTGAGTACCGAGCCCAGGCCTCTGCCCTGCGCGGCGGGGTCGACGCCGACGATGTAGACCTCGCCGAGACCCTCATCGTGGACTTCGCCGCGGGACGGGGCATGCACTTTCGTCCAGTGGAAGCCCAGCAGCGCGCCGGTCTGCTCGTCGAACGCCTCGAAAAGCCCCTCCGGGTCGAACCATGGCTCGTTGCGCC
Source organism: Mycolicibacterium peregrinum (assembly GCF_002102345.1). GTDB lineage: Bacteria > Actinomycetota > Actinomycetes > Mycobacteriales > Mycobacteriaceae > Mycobacterium > Mycobacterium peregrinum. The sequence goes on along the minus strand of NZ_LQPP01000013.1, from coordinate 155,453 downwards.
GCTCTTCGATGTCCTGTTCGGTCCAGCCGCCCTGTTCCGGGTGCCAGGAGAAGGCGGCGTTGTTGACCCGAAGGATCTCGGCGTCGTCGGCCGGCCCGGCGTAGGTGCTGATCCGCACGCCGTCGACGCTGCGCAGCGGTGGCAAATCGGCCAGCGGGCGGCGCATCTGCAGCAGCTCCCGGGCCGGCTTGAGGTCCAGTGCGGCGGCCAGCGCGCGGGCCGCCTCCAGATTGCCGTGCGCCCAGATTCGGGTATCTGACGGCCCCTCGCCCAGCCCCGCGCGGGCCAGTGCGGCGCCGATGCCGCGGCGGCGGGCCCCCGGATGCACGACCAGTTCGGCCATCGCCGGGTCGCCGTCAACGGCTGGAGCCAGGTTCAGGTACCCGACGAGTTCTGCGTCGTCGAAGGCGAGGAGGTGCCGGGTGCGGTCATGGCCGAGCTCGCGCAGCACCTGATCACCGACGGGGGCGACGCCGTCGGTGGCGGTAGCGGCGGCAATGAGGTCACGGATCCCGGTCTGTTCGGCTGCAGACAGCCCGGTGCGCCAGTCGAGTTGGGTCACTGGCTGGGCAACCGCCCCGCCAGCGACTCGTCCGCGTCGGTCGCCGGGTCGTAGTCGTCACCGTCGTCCGGATCCGCCTCGGCGGCTGCGGCCGCGTCACCGGCCGGGGTGCGGCCACGGGACGGGCGCACCGCCTTGTAGCCGACGTTACGGACGGTGCCGATCAGCGATTCGTACTCGGGGCCGAGCTTGGCGCGCAGACGACGGACGTGCACGTCGACCGTGCGGGTACCGCCGAAGAAGTCATATCCCCACACCTCTTGCAGCAACTGCGCCCGGGTGAAGACCCGGCCGGCGTGCTGGGCGAGGTATTTGAGCAGCTCGAACTCCTTGTAGGTGAGGTCGAGGGGGCGTCCACGCAGGCGGGCGGTATAGGTGCCCTCATCGATCGCGAGCTCGCCGAGGGTGATCTTGCCGACGTTCTCCTGGTTGCCGCCGCCTCCGCGTCGGCCGACCAGCAACCGCAGCCGGGCGTCGATCTCGGCCGGGCCGGTACCGGGCAGCAAGATCTCGTCGAGGCCCCATTCGTGGTTGACCGCCACCAATCCGCCCTCGTTGACGACTGCCACAACGGGGACAGAGGTGCCCGTCGTCCCCAACAGCCGGCACAGGCCACGCGCGGCCGCCAGGTCCGTGCGGGCGTCCACTATCGCCACGTCGGCACTGCCCGCTTCCAGCAGCGAGGACACTTCTGTCGGAGCCGTGCGCACGGTGTGGGCCAGCAGAGACAACGAGGGCAGGACCGCCTCGGGATGCGGGTCGACGGTCAGTAGCAGTAGATCCAACAGGTCCTCCGGCGCGCCGGCAATCACTTCCCACGATCGCCCGGACCCCGATGTCCACACGGTCGGATTCATGACTGACATGTAGCCGTTACCGGCCTTTAGTGTTCTAACGATAACGCCTCACCTGCTGATTAGCCGCGCCGAGCGCTTCGATCCGAGGGCAGTGGGCGACAATGTGCCGGTGCGCAAACTGCTGATCGGGCTCACCGCGACCGTGACCGCACTCGTCGTCGGGGTCGTCGGCACCGATTTCGGCTCGGCGATCTACGCCGAGTACCGCCTTGCCCGCAACGTACGGACCGCGGCCGGCCTGCAGTGGGACCCGTGGGTGGCCATCCTGGGGTTCCCGTTCCTCACCCAGGTCCGCAACCACCGCTACCGCGAGATCGAGATCCGGGCCGCCGGTGTCGACCATCCGGTGGTGGGCAAGGCCTCGCTGGAGGCCACGCTGCACGGAATCGACCTCACCGACTCGTCGTGGCTGATCCGTCCGGACGCGAAGCTGCCGGTCAGGAAGGCCGAGAGCCGCATCATCATCGACTCCACCCACATCGGCAGGTTCATGGGCATCGACGACCTGCTGGTCGAGGCGCCCTCGCGGGAGACCAACGACGCCACCGGGGGCACCACGGAGTCCGGTATCTCCAGCAGCCAGGGGCTGGTCTTCACCGGAACGCCCAAGAAATCCGGGCTGGACAAACGGGTCAGTGTGGCGGTCGACCTGTCGTTCGCCGACGGCGACGACACCACCCTGGTGCTGACCGCGACCGGGATCCTGACCGGGCCGAATACCGCCGACGAGGCCGTTCCCGAGGACAAGACCGCCGCTGTCCTGGCGGAGTTCAGCGACACCATCACCGGCCAGAAGCTGCCGTTCGGCCTGGCCCCGACCACCGCGGGCGCGCGCGGCTCCGACGTGATCATCGAGGGCATCGCCGAGGGAGTAACGATCGACCTGGCGGGGTTCAGACAGTCATGAGCTCGTCGATGGTGCTGGTGATCGTGGTGCTGATCGCCGCACTCGGCATCGCCTACGTGATCGGCCGGCTGATCACCCTGCGCGCCGGCATGATCAGGGCAGGTGAGCAGGCCGCCGACGTCGACACCAGTGATCTCGGGCTGTCGCACACGGGCCCGACGGTCCTGCATTTCTCCGCCGAATGGTGCGGCCCGTGCGCCGGGGTGCGGCGAGTGGTCGACCAGGTTTGCGCCGAGCTTCCGGACGTCGCTCATGTGGAGATCGACATGGACGCCAATCCCGAAGCCGCCAGGCGGCTTTCGGTTCTGTCGCTGCCCACCACCATCATCTTCGACCGCGACGGGCGGCCGCGATACCGCACCAGCGGGGTTCCCAAGGCCGCTGACCTGCGCTCGGCGCTGGAACCGCTGTTGGCCTGACCCCGCGGTTATTGGGTAAGCTGTCGCTCGTGTCAGCCCGCCTTGAGCTCGTGCTCACCAAGCGCCGCGCAGTTGATCTGTGCCGCGTCGCGGGTTGCTGCTGTTGTTGTTGCTGTTGAGGGCAGCCGCGCGCTGTTGTGCGTCCGCTCAGGCCTGGTACCTGAGCCTGCACACCATCAGACCTTCTACAACAACGGGAGTTCGTTTCCATGTCATCGACATCCACCCAGCCCATCGCCGACGGTCGGCCTGCCCAGGTCGACGTGCGGGGGCCCCGGTTCGCGGCCTGGGTGACCACCGCGTTGCTGATCGTGACCCTGCTGGTGGCGGGGATCAGCGAGCCGGCGGCCGGAGCTTTGTTGGGCGTACAGGCCGTGGTGTTCGCCATCGGTGCCGTCGCCGGGCCGCGCAAGCATCCGTACGGCCGGCTCTTCGCCACCTTCATCGCGCCGCGCCTGGCTGCGGTCACCGAGCGCGAGCCGGTGCCGCCGCTGAAGTTCGCCCAACTGGTGGGCTTCGTGTTCGCGGCCGTGGGCACCGCGGGTTTCGCCCTCGGTGTCACCGCACTCGGCCTGACCGCCACCGCGTTCGCGTTGGTGGCGGCCTTCCTCAACGCCGCCTTCGGCATCTGCCTCGGCTGCCAGCTCTACCCGTTGGTGGCCCGGCTGCGCCACATTCCAAGCCCTGCATGACCCCACCAGACATCTCAAATAGCAAGTAACCGAAAGGAATTCGTACATGGCACGTTCCGACGTCCTGGTCTCGACCGAATGGGCCGGGAACAACCTCGACACCCCCGGCGTGGTGTTCGTCGAGGTCGACGAGAACACCAGCGCCTACGACGACGAGGGCCACATTCCCGGTGCCGTCAAACTGGACTGGAAAGACGATCTGCAGGACGCCGTCAAGCGTGACTTCGTCGACCAGCAGCAGTTCTCGAAGCTGTTGAGCGACAAGGGCATCAGCAACGACGACACCGTGATCCTGTACGGCGGCAACAACAACTGGTTCGCGGCCTACGCCTACTGGTACTTCAAGCTGTACGGCCACAACGACGTGAAGCTGCTCGACGGCGGCCGCAAGCGCTGGCAGCTCGACGGCCGCCCGCTGGTCACCGACGCCGTCAGCCGCCCCGCTACGTCGTACTCGGCCAAGGCACCCGACAACAACATCCGCGCCTTCCGCGACGAGGTCATCGCCGCGATCGGCGAGAAGAACCTGGTCGACGTGCGCTCCCCTGACGAGTTCTCCGGCAAGATCCTGGCCCCGGCGCACCTGCCGCAGGAGCAGAGCCAGCGTCCCGGGCATATCCCCGGCGCCATCAACGTTCCGTGGAGCAAGGCGGCCAACGAGGACGGCACCTTCAAGTCCGACGAAGATCTGGCCAAGCTGTACGCCGAGGCCGGCCTCGACGGCAACAAGGAGACCATCGCCTACTGCCGGATCGGTGAGCGTTCCTCGCACACCTGGTTCGTGCTGCAGGAGCTGCTGGGACACCAGAACGTGAAGAACTACGACGGCAGTTGGACGGAATACGGCTCCCTGGTGGGCGCCCCGATCGAGTTGGGAAGTTGATATGTGCTCTGCACCCAAGCAAGGACTGACGTTGCCGGCCGGCGTCGACCTGGAGAAGGAAACCGTGATCACCGGCCGTGTGGTGGACGGCTCCGGCCAGGCCGTGGGCGGCGCCTTCGTGCGTCTGCTGGACTCCAGCGACGAGTTCACCGCTGAGGTCGTGGCCTCGGCAACCGGTGACTTCCGGTTCTTCGCCGCCCCGGGCACCTGGACGCTGCGCGCCCTGTCCCCCGCGGGCAACGGCGACGCCAGCGTGGCCCCGACCGGTGCGGGTATCCACGAGGTCGACGTCAAGGTCGCCTAGCGACGAAGGAGCTAGGCCATTCAGCTCGGCGTAGTTCGTGCCGCTCGAACGTGAGCTTGTGTACGAGGATTCGCACGAATCTGACACACAAGCTCACGTTCGCGCGTATACAGGGCCCCCGACCCGGGGCGCCGACACCCTCGACAAGGAACTAGACTCACTCCCGTGGTGCTCTTCTTCGAGATAATGCTCGTCGCGGCCGTCGTGGTGATCACGTGGTTCGCGTTGTACGCGCTGTACCGCCTCGTCACCGACGAGTCGTGACCTCCGACCGAGACATTCCAGCCGAGGCCTCCGTCCCTGAGCGAGGCTCAGGCGACCGAGCCATAGCGGCCGCCGCTGAACGGGCCAAGGCCACCGCCACCCGTAACATCCCGGTCTTCGAGGATCTCCCGGTACCCGCCGACACCGCCAATCTGCGCGACGGCGTCGAACTCAACGATGCGCTGCTGGCACTGTTGCCGTTGGTCGGCGTCTGGCGCGGCGAAGGCGAAGGCCGCGACACCCATGGCGACTACCGGTTCGGCCAGCAGATCATCGTTTCCCATGACGGCGGCGACTACCTGAACTGGGACTCCCGGTCCTGGCGACTGAACGAGTCGGGTGAATACGACTCCCCCGGCCTGCGCGAGACCGGCTACTGGCGATTCGTGACCGATCCCGAGGATCCCGCCGGCCGGGACGAGTCGCAGGCCATCGAACTGCTGCTGGCTCATTCGGCCGGCTATGTCGAGCTTTTCTACGGCAAACCTCTAACCCAGGCGTCCTGGGAGCTGGTCACCGATGCACTGGCCCGCAGCAAGTCCGGGCTGCTGGTGGGGGGCGCCAAACGGTTGTACGGCATCGTCGAAGGCGGGGATTTGGGCTACGTGGAGGAACGTGTAGACGCCGACGGCGGCCTGGTGCCCCACCTGTCGGCCCGACTGTCCCGGTACGTCGGCTGATGCGCCGGCCGATCATCGCGGCAGGTCTGCTCGCCGCGGCAGCGATTCTCGGAGCGTGTTCGTCGGAGGGGCCGCAACCGGCTCCCACCGAGCCGCCTGCCGAGCACGGCAACTACGCGCACTGCCTGTCCGAACACGGCGTGCCCGTCGCGCCCGGCCCGGTCGCCGGGCCACCGGCCGGTGTCGACCAGCAGACCTGGCAGCAGGCCGTCAAGGCGTGCTCGACGCTGGCGCCCGGCCCGAGCTAGTTCTCGCCGTAACCGCCCGCCGCACAGCGGCGCTGACACCGATACGGCCCGCAACCGGTCTCGGTGACTTCAGCCTTACGCCACCGGGCTGCGGTCACGGCTTTGTCGATCACCCCGCGCCGCGCCCCGATTTGCATCGGCAGCGACTGACACCGTTTCGCAACCAATCACACAGCCGGCTCCCAGGGTGTTGATAACGCAGGCCTAGTCAGCCGAAATAGCGTCGGTCGCGCACCAACAATCGAGGAGGTAAATGTGTCCTTGTTATCGCTGCGCGCCGCCGTTTTCGGCATCACCGGCGCAGCACTCGTCACCGGCATGGTGGCGTGTTCGTCCAGTTCGAGCACAGAGTCGCCCGAAACCTCGGCGGCCACGTCCGCTTCGGAGTCAACGTCGGCCGCTTCATCCGCACCCGCAGCCGCGCCTCATGACGCATTCACCGATTGCCTGACCGAGCACGGCATCCCCGCGCCACCCGAGGGAGCGCCACCAGGTCCGCCGCCGGAGGGCGCCACCCCGCCTGAAGGTGCCCCGACGCCGCCGCTGGGTCCGGACGGGAAGCCCCTGCCGCCCCCGACCGATGCCAATGGCAAGCCGCTGCCACCGCCGCCTCCGCTCGGCGAGGACGGCAAGCCTTTGCCTCCGCCCGGAGTCGATCAGGCGCAGTGGGAGGACGCGATGCAGGCCTGCCGGTCATTGGCACCACACTCGCCACCGCAGTAATGGTTTCAGACGACCCCAGATATGGGGCGGCCCCCGAGCCTTGGTACCTGGTTGGACAGACCGAGGGGCTCGGGGGCCGGGTGGCTGCGGGGAATTCGCCAGCGCGCGCAGGCAGTATCCCCGGCGCTGCTAGCGGGCAGCCACCTCACATGTCCATAAGTCACTCAATTTTTCGGACCACCTCCTTCCCTGTGTGATCACGAAGCTACCCCCGTCCGCTCACGCCGACAAGCGATTTAAGCGCGGCTCAGCGGTCACTGAGGATCGCCGCGTCCACCAGGCCGGAGATGTCGGCGGCCAGTGGCGCATCGGGCAGCCGTCGGCCGTCCAGGGTGTGCACCCGAGCTGCGAGGGTGATGCTGGAGATCAACCAAACCCCTTGTGCGGTAAGCAGGTCCGCAGGCTTGAGGGCACGGAAGTCACAGTCGTAACCCTTGTTGCGGGCCACCTCGAACAGTGCCTGCTGGGTGGTGCCGCGCAGGATCGGATACCAGGGCGGCGGGGTGAGCAGCAGGGGTTGACCATCGTTCTCCTCGGTCGCGATGACGACGGTCGACCGCGGACCTTCCAGCACGTAGCCGTCGGAGCTCACGAAGATCACGTCGCCGGCGCCCTGGCGTTCGGCGTGCCGCAGCGCGGCCATGTTCACCGCGTAGGACAGGGTCTTGGCCCCTGCGGCCAGCCACGGCATGTCGCCGGCACCCAGCGGCAACCCGCGGTCCAAGGTGATCGCTGCCAAGCCGTCGCGCCGCACGCCGGCCACCCGGTCGGCCAGGGCGCCGATGGTGACGAACGCGGTCGCCGGGCCACCGCTTTCGCGCCCTCGGCTGTAGACCAGGCGCAGCACGCCGTCGTCGTCGTGGTCGGCGATCCAGCACTCGGTCGCCAGCGCCACCGCCGCTCGCCAGGCGTCCAGGTCGGGCACGGGCAGATCCAACATCTTGGCGGATTGGGCCAGGCGGGCCAGATGCGGCTCAAGGAGGCAGGGCCTGCCGTCACGCACCAGCAGCGTCTCGAACACCCCGTCGCCGCGCACCGCGGCCAGGTCGTCGGCGTGCAGCAGCGGGGCGTTGGGGTCGTGGATCTGCCCGTCAAGGGTGACCAGCACGGCTGGTGGGCTCGCCATGGGGCCCCAGCGTAGTTTGCGCCTGCGAGCAGCTTGGGCGAAGAGCGACAAACGTACAGTTGGGCTATGACTGCACTACCGTCAGCGGTTCCGGCGCCCGAGGCAGGTCCCGACGCCGGCGCCGTCTGGCATTACGGTGACCCGCTCGGTGAACAGCGCGCAGCAGCAAGCGCCGCGGTCCTGGTGGATCGGTCGCACCGGGCGGTCCTCACACTGACCGGCAAGGACCGGCAGACGTGGCTGCACAGCATCTCCAGCCAGCACGTCAGCGCGTTGCCGGACGGTGCGGTCACCGAGAACCTGAGCCTGGACCTGCAGGGCCGTGTCGAAGATCACTGGATCCAGACCGAGCTCGCGGGCACCACCTATCTGGACACCGAGCCGTGGCGGGGCGAGCCGCTGCTGGCCTACCTGCGCAAGATGGTGTTCTGGGCCGACGTGCAGATCGAACCGGCCGACCTGGCCGTGTTGTCACTGCTGGGGCCCGGGTTGGCCGACGAGAAGGTGCTCAAGGCCGTCGGTGTCGAGGAGCTGCCGCAGGAGTCGACCGCGGTGGCACTGCCCGGCGGCGGTTTCCTGCGCCGGTTGCCCGCGCCCGGCATCGAACTGGACCTGGTGGTGCCACGCGAGTCGATCGCGGACTACACCCGGCGCCTCGCTGACGCCGGGGTCCACCCGGCCGGGGTGTGGGCCTACGAGGCGCACCGGGTGGCGGCCGCACGGCCGCGGCTGGGCGTCGACACCGACGAGCGGACCATCCCGCACGAGGTCGGTTGGATCGGCGGGCCCGGCATCGGGGCCGTGCACCTGGACAAGGGCTGCTACCGCGGTCAGGAGACCGTCGCCCGAGTGCACAACCTGGGCAAACCACCCCGGATGCTGGTGATCCTGCAGCTCGACGGTTCCTCGGACCGCCCGGTCACCGGCGATGCGGTGACCGCGGGCGGCCGCAATATCGGCCGCGTCGGCACGATCGTCGAGCACGCCGACGAGGGCCCGATCGCATTGGCCCTGGTCAAGCGGGGAATACCGGCGGACACCGAGCTGGTCGTCGGGGAGCAGGCGCAGGCACCGGCCGTGATCGACCCCGATTCCATGCCGGAGGCCGATGCCACCGCCGGAGCCGGCCGCGCGGCAGTCGACCGACTCCGGGGCCGATAAGCCGTGAAACTGCTCACCAGCACATAAACTCACCCGGTCAACGACGACGTGACGACCGTCTCATCGCCCCTTCGGTGAACCTGGTGACGGTCGTCCAACCGTGCAACGACGCAGGGCAGCCGGGCCCCGGCCACTCCATGTGAGGCAGGGCCTGACAGCACTTCTCGGACGGGCACGGTAAAGTGTTGGCAGGACAATAAAGACACACAGATCGGAGCCGCCTAGCTATTGGGCCGCTCCGTTATTGCGCGAGGGGGTCCCCCATGGGCCGCGGCCGGGCTAAGGCAAAGCAGACCAAGGTTGCACGTGACCTGAAGTACAGCTCGCCGAATACCGACTTCAGTCAGCTCCAACGTGAGCTGTCGGGATCTCCCGATTCCGGTGACGCGAATGACGACGCCGAAGACTGGTCGGGCGAGGATGACTGGCGGCGCTGAGCCGTCGACACTCCGTTGTAGAACCTAGACACAGGTCGCGCTGATAGCGCACGTCGCTGATCAGCGCGACCTTGTCTAATGCCTAGAACCGCGGATGCTGTCCAACCAGTTGGGCGCGCACACTGTCCTTGCCGCCCTTCTTCACGGTTCCCAGCGTCCAGCAGTCCAGGTGACGTGCGGTCAGAATGGCCAGCGCGCGATCGGTGTCCTCAGGGGCCACGACCGCGACCATCCCGACACCCATGTTGAACGTCTTCTCCATCTCGGCACGCTCGATGCGTCCGCGCTGGGCGATCATCTGGAACACCGGTGCCGGCGTCCACGTGCCGCGATCCAGTTCTGCGGTCAGCCCGTGCGGCACCACGCGCTCCAGGTTGCCCGCCAGGCCGCCACCGGTGACGTGGCAGAACGTGCGCACCTGGGTCTCGGCGGCCAGCGCCAGACAGTCCTTGGCGTAGATACGCGTCGGCTCCAGCAGCTCCTCGCCGAGCGTGCGACCGAACTCCTCGACGTGGCCGGCCAGGTTCATCCGGTCGATCTCGAGCAGCACCTTGCGGGCCAGGGAGTAGCCGTTGGAGTGCAGTCCGCTGGACTTCATGGCGATGATCACGTCGCCGGGGCGGACGCGGTCGGGCCCGAGGACGTTGTCGGCCTCGACGACGCCGACGCCCGTCGCGGAGATGTCGTAGTGGTCGGGTTCCATCAGGCCGGGATGTTCGGCCGTCTCACCGCCAAGCAGGGCGCAGCCGGCCTGGACACAGCCCTCGGCGATACCGGACACGATCGCGCTGACCCGCTCCGGCACGGTGCGGCCGACGGCGATGTAGTCCTGCAGGAACAACGGTTCGGCACCGCACACCACGAGGTCGTCGACCACCATGGCGACCAGATCCAGCCCGACGGTGTCGTGCTTGTCCATGGCCTGCGCGACGGCGAGCTTGGTGCCCACCCCGTCGGTCGAGGCGGCCAGCACCGGCTCGCGGTATCCGCCCCGCAAGGCGAACAACCCGGCAAAGCCGCCCAGGCCACCCCTGACCTCCGGACGGGTCGCCTTCGCGGCGAGGGGTTTGAAGAGTTCGACGGCGCGGTCACCGGCTTCGATGTCCACCCCGGCCGAAGCGTAGGAAATGTTGCTGTGTTCGGCGATGCCGTGCTGTTCGGCGCCCTTAGTCATCGCAAGCAAGGCTACCGCCCCGCCATTGCGGGGGTACAGCGCAGGAGGCGTTAAGGACCCCTCAAGGCCGTGGCGCGGTCAGGGGCTTCACGACGTCGGAGACGTCAGGGCCTCCGCAGCGCCGATGCGTTGTCGTTGTCGGGTTGCAGCGGAATGCCGGTGCGGGCCGCGGTGGCCAGCATCTGCTCGACGACGTTCTTGCCCAGCGCGGTCTCGCCGGGCAGCTCGATCGGGTAGTTCCCGTCGAAGCACGCCGAACACAGCCGGGTCGGGGGCTGCTCGGTGGCCGCGATCATGCCCTGCTGGGAGATGTAGCCCAGGCTGTCGGCGCCGATGGCGTGCCGTACCGCCTCCAGCATCTCGCCCTGGTGCTCGGCGGGAGCCGCGTTGGCGATGAGCTCGGCCGGGGTGGCGAAGTCGATGCCGTAGAAGCACGGCCATTTCACGGGCGGCGAGGCGATCCGGACGTGGACCTCCAGTGCTCCGGCCTCACGGAGCATGCGAACCAGTGCCCGCTGGGTGTTGCCGCGGACGATCGAATCGTCGACGACGATGAGCCGCTTACCGCGGATCACCTCCCGCAGCGGGTTGAGCTTGAGCCGGATACCCAGCTGCCGGATGGTCTGCGAGGGCTGGATGAACGTGCGCCCCACGTAGGCGTTCTTCATCAGGCCCTGCCCGAACGGGATGCCCGATTCCTGTGCGTAACCGACCGCCGCGGGCGTTCCCGACTCCGGGACACCGATCACCAGGTCGGCATCGATCGGGTGCTCGCGGGCCAGCCGCCGGCCGATGTCGACGCGGGTGGCGTGCACCGAGCGGCCAACCAGGGTGCTGTCCGGCCGCGCCAGGTAGACGTACTCGAAGACGCAGCCCTTGGGTTCAGGGTTGGCGAACCGGGTCGAGCGCACGCCGTCGGCGTCGATGGCCAGCAGTTCACCGGGCTCGATGTCGCGGACGAAGGAGGCGCCGACGATGTCGAGGGCGGCGGTCTCGGAGGCCACCACCCAACCCCGGTCGAGGCGGCCCAGCGCCAGCGGGCGCACGCCGTGCGGGTCGCGGGCGGCGTAGAGGGTGTTCTCGTCCATGAAGGTCAGACAGAAGGCGCCGCGCACCGTGGGCAGCAGCTCGAGAGCGGCCTGCTCCAGGGTCGCATCGGCGGCGCCGTGGGCCAGCAGCGCACCCAGGATGTCGGAGTCGGTGGTGGCGGCGGGGGCGCCCTTCATGTCGATCAGTCCGGCGGCGCGGGCCCTCGTGGCCAGTTCGGCGGTGTTGACCAGGTTGCCGTTGTGGCCGAGTGCGACGCCGGTTCCGGCGGCCGTGTTGCGGAACACCGGCTGGGCGTTCTCCCAGGTCGTGGACCCTGTCGTGGAGTATCGGCAGTGCCCGACGGCGACGTGGCCCGGCATCGCGGCCAGGGTCTGCTCGTCGAACACCTGGCTGACCAGCCCGAGATCTTTGAACACCAGGATCTGTGAGCCGTCGGACACCGCGATGCCCGCAGCTTCCTGGCCACGGTGCTGCAGCGCGTACAAGCCGTAGTAGGTGAGCTTGGCGACGTCCTCGCCGGGAGCCCAGACTCCGAATACACCGCACTCTTCGCGCGGTTCGTTTTCGTCGAGTTGCTGACCAGTCACGATAGGGCTGCTCCCGGGGCGGCGGTTGGTGACATAACCGAGTCTACGGTCCAGGCGGGCCAACAAAAGAATCGAATGGCCGGTCTGGCACCGGCTTTTGCAACAACAGGCGCCGCCTTGGCCATTCCCCCACCCGTTCGCCGGGGTGTGATCAGCCGTAGCCGGAACCGTCGGGTTAACCCCATCGACCCACTACATGCCAACGGCAAGGATGGATTTCGTGACGCGCCAACTCTCCGGCAAGCCGGCAACCGATCTCCTCGATTCCGACGACCCGGCTCAGCCGCAACCCTGGCCGGAGGTGACGAAGATCGCATTCCGGTTCTGCTTCCTGTACTTCGGCCTGTTCTGTTTGTTGTTCGCGCAGATCACCTTCGCCTTCCTGGGCATCGTGGGCCACTGGCTGCCGGATCGGGCGGTGATGTGGCAGATGACCGTCCTGGGCCCGGTGGTGACCTGGGTCGGCCGTCATGCCTTCGGCGTCGAGGCGGTACTGCATCAGGACTCGGGCAGCGGGGACCAGACCGCGATCTGGGTGATGATCTTCTGCCTGCTTGTGTTCTCGGTCGTCGGCACGGCGGTGTGGTCGTGGGTGGACCGGCAGCGGCAGGACTACTCGAGGTTGTGGGTGTGGTTCCTGACGTTTGTGCGGTTGTGCGTGGCCGGCCAGATGTTGTTCTACGGATTCGCCAAGCTCATCCCGACGCAGATGCCGGCTCCGCCGTTGGCGGCGTTGCTGCGCCCGTACGGCGAATTCAGCCCGGCGTCGGTGCTGTGGCTGCAGGTGGGCAGCTCCTATCCGTACGAGATGGCACTGGGTGCGGTCGAGGTTCTCGCCGGCTTGCTGCTGTTCGTGCCCCGGACCGCGACGCTGGGCGCGCTGCTCGCCCTGGCCAGCATGGTCCAGGTGTTCCTGCTGAACATGACGTTCGACGTGCCGGTCAAGATTCTGTCCGGGCATCTCATGTTGATGGGCCTGGTGCTGCTGGCGCCGCAGTACCGGCGGCTGGCCGACTTCCTGGTGCTGCAGCGCAACACAGAACCGGCTGTGCAACCCGAACTGTTCGCCGATGCCCGGGCCAACACCATCGCGACCCGGGTCCAGGCCGCACTCGGCATCTGGATGGTGGCCGGCTGTGTCCTGACGGGATGGCTGAGCTGGAGCGAGTACGGCGGCGGCCGCGCCAAGCCCGAGTTGTACGGGATCTGGACGGTGAGCCGGTTCGACGTCGACGGCAGGACGGCGCCGCCACTGACCACCGACCAGTACCGTTGGCAGCGAGTCGTTTTCGACCGGCCAGAGGTCGTGACCTATCAGCGCATGAGTGGCGAATTGGTGGACGCACCGGTCAAGGTCGACGGGGACAAGCTCACCGTGTCGGGACCGGACGGCACGCCCGTGGCCATGTTCACCGCATCCCGTCCGACTCCGGCCCAGCTGCAGCTGACCGGCACATTGTCCGGCCGCGACGTCACGATCTGGCTGGATCGCCTGGATCTCGACCAGTTCACCCTGCGTAATCGGGGCTTTCACTGGGTGCAGGAATATCCCTACTTCCGGTGATCAGGACCCCACTGCCACCACGGGCAACCATCGGGCCACCTCGCCGGCCCGTGAACCCGACATCTGCACGGCGGATCCGGCTGCGTCGAGATCAAGTAGTCCGGTGGCCAGCAGCAGCCAGGTCCGCGGGTCGGTTTCCACGACGTTGGGCGGATTGCCGCGGGTGTGCCGCGGCCCTTCGATGCACTGCACCGCCACGAAAGGCGGGACCCGGACCTCGACGCTGGCGCCCGGCGCCATCGCGGCCAGGGTGCGAGCGGTCAACCTGACTGCCTCGGCCAGTTCGGCGCGGGCGGGCTCCGGATGAGTGGGTCCGCGCAGCCAGTCGGCCACGGCGGCGACCGCCGCCCTGGTCTTTTGCGGATCGACACTGCCTCGCGCGGCCATGCCATAGAGTCTCGCAAAATGTCTGCCGATCACCGAAATCCGCCGTACCGCTTGGCCGGTGCCGTGTTTCTGGCGATCATCGCGCTGCTACTGGGGTTGATCGTGGCGCAGTTCCGGGGCGCTTTCGAGCCCAATGCCCCGCTGACCCTGCTGGCCTCACGCGCAGGCCTGGTGCTCGATCCGGGTTCGAAGGTGACCTTCAACGGGGTTCCGATCGGTCGGGTGGGCTCGGTGGACGCCGACTCCGATCCGGTCCGGGCCCTGGTGCATCTCGACATCAACCCGAAGTATCTGGATCTGCTCCCGGCCAACGTACAGACCTCGATCCAGGCGACCACGGTGTTCGGCAACAAATATGTAGCCTTCACCTCTCCGGAACATCCCAGCCCGCAACGGGTTTCGATCTCGACCCCACTCGACGTCACGGCGGTCACCACCGAGTTCAACACGTTGTTCGAGACGATCACCGCGATCACCGAACAGGTCGACCCGATCAAGCTGAACCAGACCTTGTCTGCCACGGCCCAGGCGTTGAGCGGGCTGGGCAGCGCCTTCGGCCAGTCACTGGCCGACGGCAACACCATCCTCGACGATCTGAACCCGCGCATGCCCGCGCTGCGCCACGACATCGCGGCACTGGCCGATCTCGGCGAACGCTATGCGGCGGCCGGCCCTGACCTGTTCGACGGCCTGGGCGACGCCGCGCGCAGTGCCGCCACCTTCAACTCCCAGCGCGGCAACCTCGATGCCGCGCTGGTCGCGGCGATCGGTTTCGCCGGAACCGGTTCGGACATCCTCGAGCGAGGCGGTCCGTATCTGCAGCGCGGTGCGCAGGACCTGATCCCGACGTCGAAGCTGTTCGACAAGTACCAGGGACAGCTGTTCTGCACCATCCGCAACTACCACGACGTCGCGCCCGCCTTCTATGCGACGTTCGGCGGCGACAACGGATATTCCTTCGAAAGCACGGGGACCTTGTCGAGCATCGGCGTGGGCAACACCTACGTGTATCCGGACAACCTGCCGCGGGTGAACGCCAAGGGCGGCCCCGAAGGTAAGCCCGGCTGTTGGAAGCCGATCACGGCCGATCTGTGGCCTGCGCCGTATCTGGTGATGGACACCGGTTTGTCGATCGCGCCGTACAACCATGTCGAGCTGGGCTCGCCGATCTTCGTCGACTACGTCTGGGGCCGTCAGATCGGTGAGCCCACGATCAATCCGTGACAGCCTTACGATCTTGATCCAGGGGATTCGGGTGAGAGGGGACTTTGTGAACGGCAGTGCGAATGCCTAAACGCGCAGTACCGGCGAGCCCCGAACCGTCCGCAACCTGGCCGCCCCCTCTGCCCGCGTGGCGCGCCCTCGGACTGTCCCTCGCACCGATCGGCGCCGCGATCTTCAACGGGGTGGCCGGCCTGTGCGCCGCGGCGATCGCGGCGGTGTTGGTCGTCGCGTTCGCCCGCCTGCACCGGTACGCGCCGCAGGCGGTGTCGACGGGTGATCTGGTCGCCGCCACCGTCGGTCCGGCGGCCGGGCGGTTCACCAGCCTCGTCCAACTGGCGGCGTATGGACTTCTGGGGGTGGGCGCCGCGCTGACTCTCGCACTGCAGCCGCTGACCGGCGCACCGGACCTGGAGACCGCGCTGGCCGGCTGGTGGTGGCCCGGTTGGTCGATGGCCGTGGTGGTGATCGCGGGTGCGGTGGTGGCCTACCTGCCGACCCGCGCGGTGGGTGCTACGGCTGCCGCCCTGGCCGGCGTGGGCCTGCTGGTCTTCGGCTATCTGGCGCTGGCGATCATGGCCCGGGTGGCGGCGGGTACACCGCCGATGATGATGGGGAGCTCCCACGTCGATTCGGTCCTGCTGGCCACCGCGGCGGCCATCCCGCTCGGCCTCGGCCTGGTCGGTTTCGAGGCGGCGACCGTGGTGAGCGGCCGTCTGGAGTCGGTGGCGCGGCCGGTGGGCACCGCGGTGGGCGTTACGGCACTGGGCGCGGTGGTCCTGCTGGCAGCCGCCAACATCGGCGCGACCGGCGGGTTTCACAGCACCGCCGTGAATCTCTCACTGATCATCTCCGAGTACTTCGCCGATGCCGGTTTCTACTGGTTCACCACCGGAGCATTGTGCCTGGGCTCGGCTGCGTTGCTGGCCCTGATGTGGGCGGCCACCCGGGTCGCGGGACGGTTGTTCGGGTCGGGCCCGGAGGTGGCGCTCCTGGTGCCCGCGGTGATGTGTGTTCTGGCCGTGACCTTCTCCCGGTTCCAGGATTACGTCGGCAGACTGCCGGTGGTGGTCCCCGCACTGCTCCTGGTGGCGGTCTATGTGCTTGTCGCCGAGGCCAATTCGCGGGTGGATGGTTCGGCCGCGGCACAGCAGGCACCGCGGTTGATCCTGGTCGTGGTGGCGGTCTGTGTGGTGTTGATCCCGCTGCGGGTCACCGATTTCTCGATGCCCACCTTGTGGCCGCTGATCGTCACGGCCGCGATCCTCGCGGTGGCAGCCCTGCTGGCACGGCTTGGCAGGCCAGTGCAGCCAGCGCGCCCGCCTCATTGATCGCCAGGTGCGCCAGCATCGGCGCGACCAGGCTCGCCGACCGCTGCGCGAGCCGGCCGAACACCCACCCGGCGACGCCGGTGACCAGCACGGTCGGAATCACGGGCTGGGCCGCGGCGCGCGCGTCGGCGATATGGGACAGCCCGAACGCGGTGGCCTGCAGCACCTGACCGCCGGCCGGGCCGAACGCTTCGGCACCGACCTTGCCGAGTGCGGCGCGGAAAGCCGCCTCCTCCGGCCAGACGGTCCCGAGCGGGATCCGCAGCAGCAACCAGCTGCCGGGCGCTGCAGGCAGGGTCTTTTCGCGCATCCCGGTGCGGACGATCGGCACCGCGGAGGTCGCGGCCACACCGGCGCTCACCGCGGTGGCGGCCGCCGCACCGAGGCGCACACCCGACCACAACGCCGGTGGCCGCAAACCCGGCCGGGCCCCGGTCCCGAACATCAACGCACTGCCGAGGACCGCGCGCACCAGCGGTTGCCACCGAGCCGGCAGCCTCGGATCGACCAGACCGTTCCATGCCACCAGGCCGGCCGCCAGCGTCACGGCGCGAACCCGACTCGCCGCCATCAGTATTCGGGGCCGTCGTCGGCCGCGGTCTTCTCCAGCGCCAGCCGGATGCGTTCGGTGTCGTCGCGCGTCCAGCCGTCCGGTGCGGCCACCGCAGCCCAGCCGTCGAGCACCGATTCGCCATAGTTGTGCCCGTGTCCGTTGGGCACGCTGGAGGCGTTGGTGATGTCGGCGGCCACCTGCCAGAACGTGATGATCGGGTACCACCGCATCGAGGCGGTGCGATCCGTCCCGGGCGGTTCGACCAGCCAATCCGGTTCGGAGAACAGCAGATCCGTCGACCACCAGATGATCGGGTCGGAAGGGTGTTGCAGGAACAGGACCCTGGTGCCCTCCCACGGCTCGGCGGCGTCGGCGGCGATCTCGGCGGCGTCGGCGGCCTCGGAGAACCGGACGGTGCGCCCGTTGTCGTAGCGGGGACGCACCTGCGGGGTGCCCGGGTCACGGCGCACGGTCAGGCCGCGCCACAGCGGGCTCGCGTTGGGCGGGCCGACCCACAGCACCGAGGAGAAGCCCATCCTGGAGATGTCGGGCAGCCAGCTGAAGGCGCCCTGCCCGGCCATGGATCCCAGGCTCTCCCCGTAGAGCACCAGCTTGGGCCGGCGCTCGGGCGGCAGTTGTTCCCAGCGGGCGTGGATCGCGTCGATCATCAACCGGCCGTTGTTCATCGACTTCTCGCGGTCGCCCATGAACGAGATCCAGCTCGGCAGATAGGAATACTGCATGCCGACCATCGCGGTGTCCCCGTTGTACATCAGTTCCAGCGCGCGGGCGGCCATCGGGTTGACCCAACCGGTGCCGGTGGTGGGGACGATCACCAGCAGCTTGCGGTCGAAGGCGTGGGTGCGCTCAAGTTCGCTGAGCAACACCGCGATCCGCTGATCGTCGGAGTCCGCGGTATGCAGGCCGGCGTACACCCGGATGGGTTCCCGCGCGGGCGCACCGTTGAGTTTCTCGAGCTCGGCGGCGCGCGGGCCGGTCGCGACGAAGTTGCGGCCCTGGAATCCCAGAGAATCCCAGGCTGCGAATGACGCTGGGCTGCCCGATCTTTCGGGTTCGGAAGGTTGGCTGACGCCTTCGCGGGTGGTGGAGTTCTGCGGCTGGAACACCCGACTGGCCCCGGCCAGGAACCCACGGTAGAGCACACCGTTGACGAGCGTGACGACCAGCACCACCACGATGGCGGTACCGATGAACTGGGCCACCTCCCGGTGCAGATGCCAGCGGCGGATGAACACCTTGGCCAGCAGTCGCACGAAGTCACGCAGCATCCGCGCCGTGGCGATCAACCCCGCCGCCACCGCGACCGCGATGATCAGGGTCCGCAGATAGCCCGCCGTGGCCGGGCCTTCCATGCCCATCAGAGTCGAGACCTGTCGTTGCCAGGCCGCCGCGGGAATCAGCATCAGGATCGATGCCGTGATCGCCCCGGTCACGACAACCACTTTGAGGCCGAGCAGGACCCGCTTACCCGGGGGCCACCACGCCCTGCGCCGTAACACGAAGCGGTACAGCGCTTTCCCCAACAGGACCCCGATGCCGTAGCCGATCGCGGCGTTGATGCCGCCGATCAATCCGGCGAACAGCCAATCGCGCGGCAGCAGCGACGGAGTCAGCGAGAGACAGAAGAACAGGGCTCCGACGGCGATGCCGGTGAAGTCCAGTCGCACCAGGCTCCAGGCCCAGCGCAGCAGAGGATGACGTTCGTCGAGGGTTTCCCCCGTCACCCGAACAGCCCGGGCAGCACGCCCTCCGACGTGCTCCGTAGCTCCGCGAGCGAAATACTGAACTGTCCTTGGACCTCGATCGAATTGCTTCCCTGGTCCACCACGCCGACCCGGGTCACCGGCAGGTCCCTGGCCTCACACATAGACCGGAACCGGCTCTCCTCGGTGCGGGGCACGGCCACCAAGACCCGGCCGGCGGACTCGGAGAACAGCAGAACAAAGGCATCGGCAGCTGATTCGATTTCGCTGGGAAGGATTACCCGGCAACCGGTTTCACCGGCCAGCGCAGCCTCGACCACAGCCTGGATCAGCCCGCCCTCGGACAGATCGTGGGCGGCCGAGATCAGGCCGTCGCGCGAGGCCGCGGTCAGCACCTCGGCGAGCAGCTTCTCGCGGGCCAGGTCCACCTTCGGCGGAACTCCGCCCAGATGATCGGCGGTGACCTGCGCCCAGACCGAGCCGTCGAACTCGTCGTGGGTGTCTCCGAGCAGCAGCAGCGTCTCGCCCGGTTCGGTACCCAGGCCGGTGGGGATGCGTCGCTTGACGTCGTCGATCACGCCGAGCACGCCGACCACCGGGGTCGGCAGGATGGCGGTCGAGCCGGTCTGGTTGTAGAAGCTGACGTTGCCACCCGTGACCGGAATACCAAGGGCCGCACAGCCATCGGCCAGCCCCCGGACGGCCTGGCTGAACTGCCACATCACCCCAGGGTCCTCAGGGGACCCGAAGTTGAGGCAGTTGGTCACCGCGACCGGGGTGGCCCCGGTGACCGCGACGTTGCGGTAGGCCTCGGCCAGCGCCAGCTGCGCGCCGGTGTACGGATCGAGCTGGGTGTAGCGGCCCGACGCGTCGGTGGAGACCGCGATGCCGCGGCCGGTGGTCTCGTCGATGCGCAGCACGCCACCGTCGGCATGCTCGGCCAGCACGGTGTTGCCGCGGACGTAGCGGTCGTACTGCTCGGTGATGAACGCCCGGCTGCACAGGTGCGGGCTGCCGATCAGCGCCAGCAGGGTGGCCTTGAGCTCGTCGCCGGTCTTGGGCCGCGGCAGGTTCGCCGAGGTGTCGGCGACCAGGGCGTCCTGGGTGTCGGGGCGGGCCACCGGCCGCTGGTACACAGGACCTTCGTGGGCCACGGTGCGCGGCGGGACGTCCACCACGGTGTCACCGTGCCAGGTGATCTCCAGCCGGTCCCCGTCGGTGACCTCGCCGATCACCGTGGCCAGCACGTCCCACTTACGGCAGACGGCCATGAACGCCTCGACGTTCTCCGGCGTCACGACGGCACACATGCGTTCCTGCGACTCACTGGAGAGCACCTCGGCCGGGGTCATGTCCTTGGCCCGCAGCGGCACCTGATCCAGCTCGATGCGCATGCCGCCATCACCGGCAGACGCGAGTTCGGATGTAGCACAGGACAATCCGGCTCCGCCGAGGTCCTGGATACCGACCACCAGGCCGGCCGAGTACAGCTCAAGGCAACACTCGATGAGCACCTTCTCGGTGAACGGGTCGCCCACCTGAACGCTCGGCAGCTTCTTGCGGCCCGCGCCGCTCTCGTCACCGGAGAAGGTGTCCGATGCCAGCACCGAGACACCGCCGATGCCGTCCAGGCCGGTGCGCGCACCGAACAGGATGATCTTGTTGCCGGTACCCGAGGCGAACGCCAGGTGCAGGTCTTCCTTGCGCAGCGCACCGACGCACAGCGCGTTGACCAGCGGATTGCCCGCGTAGGAGGGGTCGAAGATCGTCTCGCCGCCGATGTTCGGCAGGCCCAGCGAGTTGCCGTAGCCGCCGACCCCGCGGACCACACCGTCGAGCACGCGGCGGGTGTCCGGCGCGTCGGCCGCACCGAAGCGCAGCTGATCCATGACCGCCACCGGCCGGGCGCCCATCGCCATGATGTCGCGGACGATGCCGCCGACGCCGGTCGCGGCGCCCTGGTAGGGCTCGACGTAGGACGGATGGTTGTGCGATTCGACCTTGAAGGTGACCGCCCAGCCGTCGCCGATGTCGACGACGCCGGCGTTCTCCCCGATGCCGGCCAGCATGCCGGCGCGCATCTCGTCGGTGGTGGTCTCGCCGAAGTAGCGCAGGTGCACCTTGGAGGACTTGTAGGAGCAGTGTTCGCTCCACATCACCGAGTACATGGCCAGCTCGGCATCAGTGGGGCGGCGACCCAGGATCTCGCGAATCCGCTCGTACTCGTCGTCCTTGAGACCGAGTTCGCGGTACGGCTGGGGCTGATCAGGGGTGGCGGCTGCCCGCTGCACCGTGTCGATAGCGTGGGTGAGCTCAGACGTCACGCCCATAAGTCTATCGTTGCCGCTCGCGCACGCCCGACCAGGCGATTGCCGGCTGCGCCTCGACCCGCCCCCGCGGCGGCATACTCAGCGCATGCGAAAGCTCGGGCCGAAGGTGTGGCTGGCCATTCTCGGCGTCGTGTTGGCGCTCGGCATCACGTGTTGCCAGTTCAGGGGCTCGTGGTCGGCCGGCTTGATCGACAACGTCTTGAAAAGTCAGCCCGGCGTCACGTTCGTCACACACACCGTCTCGAGCAACAGCGGGTTCGGGGTCCGCACCGCCAGCTTCGAGGTCTACGTCAGCGCCGATGCCACCACTGACCAACTGTCGGCGCTCGGTCGCACCATCGCCGACCAGATCCACGGATCGATGGTGTACGGCGGGCTGGGCGCCAGCGTCTATGTGAGACGTTCAGCCCCGTCCTTCCCTGCCCAGTCAGGCTCCACGATGTATCTGAGCTTCGCACCGTCGAACACCACCCCGGAACCGCCGTGGCAGGACTGGCTCAAACTCTCGCGGGGCGACTACGCGCACGAGATCGCCGGGTCGGCATCCCCCGACGGCGCCCGGCGACCGGCGAACACCAGCCTGACGGTGACCCTGCGCAGTCTCGACCACTGGAGCGATCCGCTCAGCGCATCGGAGTTCGCCGCCTCGGTCCGGAGGCTGATGACCGACTTTCCGGACTCGACCGCGGACTGGGCGGTCTTCGACGCGGACACGAACTCTGCACCGAGCATCCGTTCCGACCACGGCCTGCCCAGTCCGGAACAGCTGTCTCTGTGGGAGGCGCTCGATCAGCTGGCACCGACCAAAGGGGGATTCGATCTGAAACCGCCACGCGTGTCCATCAAGGACGTGCCTGCCGGCGCCGACGGGGATCGCGTTGCCATCGGCCAACTTCAGCTCATCAAGAACTCGGGACTGCCCGCGGTGTACGAAATCGATGACGCACAGATCACCGTCCGTCCCGGCGGTTGTTCCAAGGATGCCCGGGAACCCCAGCCGCGGACACCACCGCTGACGGAGCTGCAGACCAGGCTGCGCGCCCAGTTCGAGAGCTGCCCCCAATGATGCGGCGGCGAGTGGGTTCAGACCTCACGTGACCGGTTTGGCCTGCGATTTCGCATAGGCGCGGGCAGCCGCCGGTGCGCCCGCTCCGTGCAGCACAACGCTGCCAAGGACCGCCACCACCAGTACCTGCGCGACCGTATGTTCGGCCACACCTTCGAGGGCATTGAAGGCCAGCAGTCCGAACACGATCGACGGAGTGCCACGCGGCCCGAGCCCGCCCAGCAACAGCCTCTCGCGCCAGCCCAGAGACGAGCCGACCATCGACAGCAGCACCGCGGCGATACGCACCACGGTCAGAGCGAGCACGCAGAACACCACGATCCCCCACGGCACGCCGTAGCCGAGCGCCAGCACCGCCGTGAGCCCGAACACGAACCACATCACCGAGGCCAGCAGGAATCCGAGATCGTCGACGAGCTCGAGCTCGGCGGCGAAGGTCGGCGAGTTCCGGAAGTAGTTGAACGCGATGCCACAGACGAAAGCGGAGACGAAGCCGTTGCCACCCACGCCGAGACTGGCGCCGAACGACAACAGCGGAGCCGTCACCAGGAT
The DNA here is from genome assembly GCF_002102345.1 of Mycolicibacterium peregrinum. Lineage (GTDB taxonomy): Bacteria > Actinomycetota > Actinomycetes > Mycobacteriales > Mycobacteriaceae > Mycobacterium > Mycobacterium peregrinum. The sequence goes on along the minus strand of NZ_LQPP01000013.1, from coordinate 132,651 downwards.
CAGTCGCTTGGCTTGACCGGTCATCAGGCTGCGGCGTTCGGCATTGTTGGTCGCGATGGCCAGAACGGCGCCGACGACCGCACCGACCAGCAGCGCCTTACCTGCGTCGGGAACGGCCCGGGCCAGGGCGTCGAGCGGGGTCTCGGCATCGGTGCGATCGGAGGCCAGCACCAGCGCGAAGATGAACACCGGCGACACGATGCCGTCGTTGTATCCGGCCTCGACGGTCAACAGGCCGCGGACCCGCTCGGGTATCCGGGTGTCGCGCAGCAGCGACGACGTCGGCGCGAAATCGATCGGCACCACCACGCAGGCGATCACCAGCAGCACCGCCCACGACTGGCCCGGCATCAGCCACAACCCCAGTAGCACCGATGCGGCCAGACCCAGTGGCATCGCGATGAACAGCAGCCGCAGCGCCGACCGCGGATCGGCACCGAGATACCCCCCGCGGACATCGGTGGCGTCGACGAAAAGCAGTACCGCAAGGATGATCTCGGCGACGTGCTGGGCGGTGACGGCATTCAGCGTCGACGCCAACGCATCCTGGGTGGTGAAACCGACCGCGATCCCGACCAGCACCAGCACCATCGGCGCGGTCAGCCGTAGCCGCTCGAAGCCACGCGAGAAGAGCGACCACCCGGCCAGCACCACCGAGACCGCGACGAGCGACAACAGCATGGCCGGAATCCTGCCAGCAACCGGCGGTTAACCGCCCGCGATACAGAACGCGTTGCCGGCCGGGTCGCTGAGTACGACCCAGTTGAACTCCTCGCCGAAGTTGTGCCTGCCGGTTTCGGTGGCGCCGAGGCCCACCAGCCTGGCTACCTCGGCTTCCATGTCCGCGGCGTGGAAGTCGAGGTGTACGCGGTTCTTGCCCGGCGTCGGGTCGGGTACCCGCTGGAAGCCAAGATTCGGGCCACCGTCGCGCTGCACGAGCACGAATTCACCTGGCGCATAGGCATTCACAGAACCGCTGACCGCCCGCGCCCACCAATCGGCGAGTGTGTCCGGGTCCGCGCAGTCGAATGTGATCATTTCCACCGAGAGCGTCATGGCGCCGACCCTAGATCAGGCCGGTGACAAGAACCCCTGTAACGCCGCGGAGTACGCCGCGACGTCCCGGGCGCCCATGAACTCGCGCGCGGAGTGCATTGCCAACTGCGCCGCACCGACGTCGACGGTCGGGATCCCGGTACGTGCAGAAGTCATCGGCCCGATGGTCGACCCGCACGGCAGATCGGCGCGATGCTCGTACCGCTGCAGCGGCACCCCGGCCTGCTCGCACGCCAGCGCGAACGCCGCCGCGGTACGACCGTCGGTGGCGTAGCGCAGATTGGGCTGCACTTTGAGCACGGGCCCGGCGTTGACCTCGATCAGGTGTCCGGGCTCGTGACGGTCCGGGTAGTTCGGGTGCGTCGCGTGCGCCATGTCTCCGGAAGCCACCATCGATCCGGCGGCCCTGCGCAGGAAATCCTCCCGTGAACCGCCCGCGGCGAGCACGATGCGTTCCAGCACCGTCGGCAACAGCTCGGACTGGGCGCCGTGATCGGAGGTCGAGCCGACTTCCTCGTGGTCGAACAGGGCCAGCACCGGCACGTGCGTGCCGGCGGGTGCCGCCAGGAAGCCCTCCAGCCCGGCATAGCACGTGGCTTGGTTGTCCAGCCGGGGTGCGCTGAGGAACTCCCCCTCGGCTCCGGTGATCGCCGACGGCGTCAGGTCGTGGGTCATCAGGTCGAAGCCCAGCACGTCCGCCTCGGCGACGCCGGCCCGCTCGGCGACGTATCCGATGAAGGATCGGGGTCGCTCCCCCAGGCCCCAGACGGCGTTGACGTGGCGCTGCGGGTCGGGGCTGACACCCTTGCGGTCCTCGGACAGGTGGATGGCCAACTGGGGTACGCGCAGGATCGGATCGTCGACCCGCACCAACCGGTGGTCGATCCGGCTGCCGTCGCGGACCGACAGCCGACCGCTGATCCCGAGGTCGCGGTCGAGCCAGGAGTTCAGCCAGGCCCCGCCGTACGGCTGTAGCGCCAGGACCTGCCAGCCCGCGACGACGCGGTCGGGGTGCTGTTTGACCCGCAGGTTGGGGCTGTCGGTGTGGCCGCCGACGACGCGGAACGGTGCGGCAGCGTCGGTGTTCTCTGTGTTCCACGCCACCAGCGAGCCCGCTCGCACCGTGAAGAACTTCCCCGTGCCGGGCCACGCGTCCGTTTCAGCGAGCTCGGTGAAACCGGCGTCACGCAGCCGTTGCGCGGCGGTGGCGCAGACGTGAAACGGTGACGGGGACGCGTCAATGAACTCGCACATGCTCTGGGCGCTGGCTGCCATATCTCTATCTTGACCGGGATTTCGACGCGCGCCGCGTTAGGGTCGACGTTGTGCCCGCACCACAGCCTCAACCGGTTCTGGCGCCGCTGACACCGGCTGCCGTGTTCATGGTCGCAACGATCGATCCGGGCGGTGAGGCGACGGTCCACGACGCGCTGGCCGACATTTCAGGTCTGGTGCGTGCCATCGGTTTCCGGGACCCGACCAAGCACCTGTCGGCCATCGTGTCGATCGGCTCCGACGCCTGGGACCGGTTGTTCTCCGGCCCGCGTCCCGCTGAACTTCACCCGTTCATCCCGCTGGAAGGTCCGCGGCACCGGGCCCCGGCGACACCGGGGGACCTGTTGTTCCACCTGCGTGCCGAGTCGATGGACGTGTGCTTCGAGCTCGCCACCAAATTCGCCGATGCCCTGGCCGGCGCCGTCACGATCGTCGACGAGGTGCACGGGTTCAAGTTCTTCGACAACCGCGACCTGATGGGGTTCGTCGACGGAACCGAGAATCCGGACGGCCCGGTGGCCGTCAATGCCAGCCAGATCGGCGACGAGGACCCGGATTTCGCCGGAGGCTGCTACGTCCACGTGCAGAAGTACGTGCATGACATGGGCTCGTGGAATTCGTTGTCCACCGAAGAGCAGGAGCGGGTGATCGGCCGCACCAAGCTCGACGACATCGAGCTCGACGACGCGGTCAAACCCGCCAATTCGCACGTCGCGCTCAACGTCATCGAAGACGACGAGGGCAACGAGCTGAAGATCATTCGGCACAACATGCCGTTCGGCGAGATCGGCAAGGGCGAGTTCGGTACGTACTACATCGGTTATTCGCGCACCCCGGCGGTCACCGAGCGGATGCTGAACAACATGTTCATCGGCGACCCACCCGGGAACACCGACCGGATCCTGGATTTCTCCACCGCTCTGACCGGAGGGCTGTTCTTCACTCCCACGATCGATTTTCTGGATGATCCACCGCCGCTGCCGTCGTTGGAAGAAACGGCGGCAGCACAGGAAGATTCACCCACGGAGGGCCACCGCGACGGCTCGCTCGGCATCGGCAGTCTGAAAGGAATCCCGCAATGAACAACCTGTACCGCGAGCTCGCTCCGATCACCGAGTCCGCCTGGGCCGAGATCGAACTCGAGGCCAGCCGAACCTTCAAGCGCCACATCGCCGGCCGGCGCGTGGTCGATGTCAGCGAGCCCAGCGGGCCGGTGACCGCGGCGGTCAGCACGGGCCATCTGCTCGACGTGCAGTCGCCCGGTGACGGTGTGGTCGCCCACCTGCGCGGCGCCCGACCGCTGGTGCGCCTTCGTGTGCCGTTCACGGTGTCGCGCACCGCGATTGACGATGTCGAGCGCGGCGCACAGGACTCCGACTGGGATCCGGTCAAGGACGCCGCCAAGAAGTTGGCCTTCGTCGAGGACCGGGCGATCTTCGAGGGCTATCCGGCCGCCGACATCGAGGGCATCCGCAGCTCGAGCTCCAATCCGGCGCTGGCCCTGCCCGACGACGCCCGTGAGATTCCCGACGTGATCGCACAGGCCCTGTCAGAGCTGAGGCTGGCCGGTGTCGACGGACCGTATTCGGTGCTGCTCTCAGCGGAGACCTACACCAAGGTCAGTGAGACCACCGCGCACGGCTACCCGATCCGCGAACACCTGAGCCGCTTGGTCGACGGGGAGATCATCTGGGCGCCAGCGATCGACGGCGCGTTCGTATTGTCCACCCGCGGTGGCGATTTCGATCTGCAGCTGGGTACCGATGTGTCCATCGGCTACCAGTCCCACGACGCGGAGAGCGTGCAGCTGTACCTGCAGGAGACCCTGACGTTCCTGGCCTACACGGCCGAGGCGTCCGTCGCCCTCACTGCCTGACCCGTTGCACCGCGAGCGTGCGTGTCTGCTGGTCGGCACGCCGCTCGCGGGCAGCACTGTGCGCACGCTCGCGGCGCACCAGAGTCAGTCGAGGACTAGACCGACAGAACCGCGTCCAGCGCGGAGTAGAACAGTCCGAGCCCGTCATCGGACGGACCGGTCAACGCCTCGGTGGCGTGTTCGGGGTGTGGCATCAGGCCGACGACGCGACGGTTTTCCGAGCACACGCCGGCGATGCCGCGCATCGAGCCGTTGAGGTTCTCGCGGTAGCGGAAGACCACGCGGTCCTCGCCCTCGAGTTCGTCGAGCACCGCTTCGGACGCGACATAGCGGCCCTCGCCGGACTTCAGCGGGATCAGCAGGTCGGCACCGGCGTCATAGCGGGTGGTCCAGGCGGTGGTGTTGGAGGCGACCTCCAGCCACACGTCGCGGCAGATGAAGTGCAGGCCGGCGTTACGGGTGAGCGCACCGGGCAGCAACCCGGCCTCGCACAGCACCTGGAAGCCGTTGCAGATGCCGAGCACAGGCATGCCCTTGCCGGCCGCCTCGACGACCGAGCCCATCACCGGGGCGAACTTGGCGATCGCCCCACAGCGCAGGTAGTCGCCGTAGGAGAAGCCACCGGGTACGACGACGGCGTCGACACCCTTGAGGTCAGCGTCGGCGTGCCACAGGCTGACCGCCTCGGCACCGGCCAGACGAACGGCTCGGGCCGCGTCGACATCGTCGAGCGTCCCGGGGAAGGTGATCACCCCGACACGGGTGCTCACGCGTCCTCCCGGCTCACCGAGAAGTCCTCGATAACGGTGTTGGCCAGCAGAGACTCCGCGATCTCGGCCAGGGTTTCGTCGGCTACGGAGTCGTCGACTTCGAGCTCGAAACGCTTGCCTTGCCGGACGTCGGCGATACCGCCGTGTCCTAGCCGACCAAGTGCCCCGACAATCGCCTGACCTTGCGGGTCCAGGATCTCTGCCTTGGGCATGACGTGCACAACCACCTTTGCCACGGCGCACACTCTACCGGCACGACCCTATGTAAGCCGTGCACAGTGGGTCGGCCAGCGCATCGAGCACCTGAGGGTCCGGTGGCGCCGACCATGGAACTCTCGGTGGCGTGCTCGCCCACATGGCCAACTCGACCACCGTGCTGTTGTCCGGATCGGCGAGTAGGTACTGATGTAGCACCTGCCCGTCGGTGTTGAGCACCGCCGCCAGCCGGCCCGGTCGGTCCGTCGTGATCGCCGCCGCGTTGCCCGGGCAGGTCCGCAGCGCATCCACGGATCCCTGCAGCACGGCCAGCGCGGTCTGTCCGCCCTGCCAGGTGTCCCCACGCCAGTGGAGTACCTGCGCTCGCAGTTGCCAGTGCCCCTCGGGTTGGGAGACCTCGGACCGCGCCGCGACGGCGTAGTCGCGCGGATCCCCGGGTATGGGCGGTGACGCACACACCTCTTCGAACCGGAAGCGCGGTGTCACCGAGGTCACGGCCAAGCCGGCCAGGCCGGGCCAGCGATACTCGCGGGCCAACGGGAGTTGCGACCCGCGCACCCATGCCGAATCCGGGATGCGGTCACACAGCGGCGGGCAGTCCGCGCCGGGTTCCGCCCACGCCGAAGGCGGCCCTGCGGCCAGCCCACAGAGCGCGATCGAGATCGCCACGATCACCCGCCATATCCCCACCGAGCGCCACAATATAGGTATGCAACTCACGCATTTCGGACATTCGTGCCTACTGGCCAGCATTTCGGATACCACGGTGTTGTTCGACCCGGGCAACTTCTCGCACGGTTTCGAAGGCATCACCGGTTTGTCGGCCATCCTGATCACCCACCAGCACCCCGATCACGCCGATACCGCCCGGTTGCCCGCACTGATAGACGCCAATCCGCAAGCAGCGCTGTATGCCGATCCGCAGACCGCCGCCCAGCTGGGCGCCCCCTGGAAGGCGGTGCACCCTGGCGACGAGTTCCGGATCGGCTCGCTCAACGTACGAGGGACCGGCGGTCGGCACGCCGTCATCCATCCCGAAATCCCTGTGATCGACAACATTTCGTACTTGCTGGGCGACGACGAGCACCCGGCCCGGCTGATGCACCCAGGTGACGCGCTGTTCGTCCCGGGGGAACCGGTCGACGTGCTGGCCACCCCGGCGGCCGCACCCTGGATGAAAATCTCTGAAGCCGTGGACTACCTGCGCGCGGTCGCACCGAACCGGGCTGTGCCGATCCACCAGGGCATCGTCGAGCCGAATGCGCGCGGGATCTACTACGGGCGGCTGGCCGAGATGACGAGTACCGAATTCCAGGTGCTCACCGAGGAAAACGGCACGGAATTCTGACTCAGGCGATATCGGCTGCCGCACCGCGTCCAGCGGCCCGGCCGGAGAAGATACAACCGCCCAGGAAGGTGCCCTCCAGAGACCGGTAGCCGTGGACCCCGCCCCCGCCGAATCCGGCCGCCTCACCTGCGGCATAGAGCCCGGCGAACGCGGTGCCGTCCTCTTTGAGCACCCGGGAGTCCAGGTCGGTTTCCAACCCGCCCAAGGACTTTCGGGTCAGAATGTGCAGTTTGACCGCGATCATCGGACCGGCCTTCGGGTCGGTGAGCCGGTGCGGGGCGACGACCCGGGTGAACCGGTCACCCACATAGCTGCGCGCCCCGTGGATCGCGGTGATCTGGCCGTCCTTGGTGAACTTGTTGGCCACCTCGCGATCCCGCGCCGTGACCTCGGCGGCCACGGTGGCGTAGTCGAGTTCGACCACGTCGGGTACATCGTTCATGGCGGCCACCAGTTCGCGCAGCGAACGGGCGCTGACGAAGTCGACGCCGCGGTCGACGAACGCCTGCACCGGCGCCGGCGCACCGGGCTTGACCCGGGCCAGCACGTCACGCACGCTGCGTGAGGTCAGGTCGGGGTTCTGTTCCTGGCCGGACAGCGCGAACTCCTTGGCGATGATCCGCGCGTCGAGGATGAACCAGGTGTAGTCCTGCCCGGTGCGGCAGATGTGTTCGAGGGTGCCGAGAGTGTCGAAGCCGGGATACAGCGGCCCGGGCAGTCGTCTTCCGTTGGCGTCCAACCACAATGACGACGGCCCGGGAAGGATACGGATCCCGTGGTCGGGCCAGATGGGGTCGTAGTTGGTGATGCCTTCGGTGTAGTGCCACATCCGGTCGCTGTTGATGACGCGTGCACCGGCGGCTTCGGAGATCCCGATCATCCGGCCGTCGACATGCGCGGGGACGCCGCTGAGCAGTTGTTCGGGCACCCGGCCCATGCGAGCCGGCCAGTTCTTGCGCACCAGGTCGTGGTTGCCGCCGATGCCGCCGCTGGCCACGATCACCGCCGATGCGCGGAACTCGAACTCTCCGACGACGTTCCGTGAGGACGCCGCCCCGCGAGGCGCCTCGGACGGCTCCAGCACCGCACCACGCACCCCGACCACAGTGCCATCGGAGACGACGAGTTCGTCGACGCGGTGCCGGTGGGCGAATCGCACCCGGGGCTCCCCCACCAACCGGCGGGCGAAGACGTCGACGATCGCCGGCCCGGTCCCCCACGTGATGTGGAACCGAGGCACCGAATTGCCGTGGCCCAGTGCACCGTAACCGCCCCGCTCGGCCCACCCGACCAACGGGAAGGTCTGCAGGCCGCGGGCGCGCAACCAGCTGCGCTTCTCGCCGGCCGCGAAATCGACGTAGGCGTGTGCCCACTCCCGCGGCCAATGGTCCTCGGGCCGGTCGAAACCCGCGGTTCCCAGCCAGTCCTGCAGCGCCAGTTCCTGACTGTCGCGGATACCGAGCCTGCGTTGTTCGGGACTGTCGACGAAGAAGAGCCCGCCGAACGACCAGAATGCCTGCCCACCGAGGTTGGCCGCGTTCTCCTGGTCGAGGATCAGCACGCGGTGGCCCCGTTCGACCAGTTCGCACGCTGCGACCAACCCGGCGAGACCCGCCCCCACGACAATGACATCGGCGTCTGCCATGAGACGCAACACTAGCGCGTGTCAGGCGGCCTCGGTCAGAGCCGAAAAACCTCGCCACCGGTAAACCACCGGCTCACACCGGTGCAGCAAAGCCAGGTCGATCGCGTCGAGCATGGCCTGGCGGGGGCCGGGCCTGCGCAGGTGCTTGGCAGCGACCGCGACCCGCACGAGGCCTTCGCGTCGCGCGGTGCGCTCGGCGGCGAGCACCACGGTCCGGCACCACCACGGCTCGGACAGGAATCCCTCGCCGATACCGACCACGCGCGCTCGCGTCGTCGTCCCACGAACCAGGTCGGTGACGCCGTTGAGATCGGCGAGCAGTCGAAAACCGTTGCGCGGCAGTGCGGTCACCGTGCCGGGCGATACCGTCCAACCCGGTGCGGCAAACAACCGGGTACGGAGGCTCAGGTGTTCGAGTACCCGGTCGGCACCCATCAGCCGCAGGTTGGCCTCGTGGGCGGGCAAAGAGGCGAACTCGCCGCGACGCTTCTTGGTCGCGGCTTCGTCGTAGCCGTGCAGAACGATGGCATCACCGCCGCTGCGGCGACGGGCCAGCCATTCCACCGTGGCGGGGTCGCGGTCCAACCGGTAGCCGCCTTTGAGCCGGGGCGCCACCAACAACGAGGCCGGCACGCCACGGGCATCGAGCTCGGCGCAGAACGACGCGACATCGCCGAGCGTGCGATCGCTGATCTGCGATATCGAGACGATGAGTTGTCCGGTCACGCTGCCAGTGTGGCAACGTCACATGTCGGGACGGTGTCGAACACTCTGACGCCGAGTGTCCATTGGGCCAGGGATCAGGCCGGCAGGACCGCCTCGATGGCCGCGATCACCTCGGGTGCGTCCGGCTCGGTGCGGGGACGGAACCGGTTGGCCACCGTCCCGTCCGGGGTGAGCAGGAACTTTTCGAAGTTCCACTGGATGTCTCCGGCCTCACCGTCGGCGTCGGCGGCCTGGGTCAGCTCGGCGTACAGCGGGTGACGGTCGGCACCGTTGACGTCGGTCTTGGCCAGCAACGGGAATGTCACGCCGTAGGTGGTCGAGCAGAAGGTCTGGATCTCCTCGGCGGTGCCCGGCTCCTGACCCATGAACTGGTTACACGGGACGCCGACGACGGTCAGCCCGCGCGCGGCGTAGTCCTCGGCCAGTTTCTCCAGCGCGGTGTACTGCGGCGTCAGACCGCATTTCGAGGCCACATTGACCACCAGCGCGGCGCCGGTGGCCAGTTCGGCCAGCGTCGTGGGATTGCCGTCGAGGGTGGTCAGCGGAATGTCCTTGAGGCTCATCGCAATGAGGTTAGCGGACGCAACTCCGCCCGTTAACCGTCGAACAGGATCGCGGCCAGACTCTCCACTTCGGCGATCGGGTCTCCCCCGGTGTCGATCGCATCGTTGAGCCACAACATCGAAAACCCGTGCACCAGGGACCATGCGGCGAGTGCGGCACTTTCCGGGTCGGCGGCGGCCTTCGGGTCGTCCAGGGTCCCCACACCGCGGTTCAGTTCGGCGCCCGCCGCCGCGGCGGCGGCAACCAGGTCGGCGTCGGTGTCATCGTAGAGCGACTTGTCGAACATCACCTCGTAGTGGCCGGGGTGGTCGAGGGCGAACCGCACGTAGGCCTTGGCGGCGTCGATGAACTGCGGCCTGGCGTCGGTCAGGGCGGCGGCCAGGAGCTGGAAACCTTCGGCGGCCAGTGCGGTGAACAGCCCGCGCCGGTCGGTGAAGTGGTGCGCGGGCGCGGCGTGCGAGACGCCGGCGGCTCGCGCGAGTTCGCGTAGCGAGATGCCGTCGGCGCCGCGTTCGGCCACCAGCTCGGCGGCCTGCGCGAGGATCACGGCCTTGAGGTCGCCGTGGTGATAACCCATGCCGGCCATTCTAGATCGGAATCTTGACAGCGCCTAGATGCGGCGTAGCGTGAGCATCTAGTCAGCGACAAGATCGGAGCCCGCGGTGGCCGTCTTTCTCACTCTGGTCCTCGGCAGCGCCGCAGCCCGGGCGATCGGCCTGCTCGGCATTGGCTATGTCGACAGCTGGCCCGAGGCGATCGCGGTCGGGCTGACCGCGATGTTCGTCATGACCGGCGTCGCACACTTCGTCAATCCTCTGCGGCGCGACATGATCGCGATCGTGCCGCCCTCGCTCCCCGCACCCGGCCTGCTGGTGACGGTCACCGGCGTGCTGGAGTTGGTCGGCGCCGTCGGCCTGCTCTACCCGGCCACCCGGATGGCTGCGGCGGTCTGCCTGTTCCTGCTCATGCTGGCGATGTTCCCGGCCAACATCTACGCGGCCCGGATGCCGAACCCGCCGAAATCGATGACCTCGCGGTTAGGCGTTCGGACCGCCGAAGAGGCTGTCTACCTGGCCGCTGCCATAGTTGTCGCCGTCGGCGGCGGCTAGCAGCCAGGCGTACTGGAACGCGGCTTCCTTCCAGCGCTCATACCGTCCGGACAGCCCACCGTGGCCCGCCACCATCTCCGTCTTGAGCAGTACGGGATGGCCGTCGGTCTTCGTGTACCTCAGGGCCGCAACCCATTTGGCCGGTTCGACGTAATACACCCTGGTGTCGTTGAGCGAGGTCATCGCCAGGATGGCCGGATAATCCTGCGCCGCCACATTCTCATAGGGCGTGTAGGACTTCATGTAGCGGTAAACCTCGGGGTCCTCCAACGGATTTCCCCACTCGTCCCACTCAGTCACCGTCAGCGGCAACGACGGGTCCAGGATCGTCGTCAGCGCGTCGACGAACGGCACCTGGGCCAGAATTCCGGCGAACAGCTCCGGTGCCATGTTGGCCACCGCGCCCATCAACAAACCACCGGCACTGCCGCCGAGGGCCACCAGGTTCTGCGGGCGGGTCACCCCCGAGTCGACGAGATGCCGTGCCGCCGCGATGAAATCGGTGAAGGTGTTGGTCTTCTCCAGCAGCTTGCCATGCTCGTACCACGGCCGGCCCAACTCACCGCCACCGCGCACGTGGGCGATCACGAACACCATGCCGCGATCGAGCAGCGACAACCGGGCGATCGAGAACCGCGGATCCTCACACGACTCGTACGCGCCGTAGCCGTAGATCAGCGCAGGTGCCGGGAACTGCAATCCGGCCCGATGGATGATGGAGATCGGGATGCGGGCCCCGTCAGACGCGGTCGCCCAGTCCCGGCGCTCCACATAGTCTTCCGGCCGGTATCCGCCCAGCACCGGTTGCTCGCGCAACAGTGTGCGCTCACCGGTGGCCAGGTCCAGGTCGTAGATCCGCGCCGGCGTGATGAACGAGGTCGCGCCGATGCGCAGCTTCGGGGTGGACCAGTTCGGATTGCCACCCATCCCCGCAGCGGTCAGCTCGGAGTCGAAGGTCAGCTCCTCGCGCGTGCCGTAACCGTCGGCGGTGAGCGGCCACAGCGCCATCTTCGGCAACGCCTCACTGCGGTAGCTGATCACCAGGAAACCGTCGAACGCGTCGACGCCGTCCAGACGCACGTCAGACCGGTGCTCGATCACGGTGCGGAAGTCGCTCGGGTCGCTGACCGGGGCGTCCACCAGCATGAAGTTCTCGGCGCCGTCGTTGTGCAGGATCAGGAACCGGTCCTCGCCCGCGATCACCGCGTGCTCGACGGAGTACTCCACCAGGTCACGACGCTCCCACACGGTGGTGAGCTCGGCCGTCGGATCATGGGCATCGACGTAGCGGACCTCGGTGGTGACGGCGCTGCCGGAGGCGACGAACAGATACTTGTCACTGCGGCTGCGCCCGATCGCGACCCAGAACCGTTCGTCGGGCTCGTGATAGACCTTCTCTGACGGCAGGCCCGACGCCAACCGGTGCCGCCACACCGTGTCGGGCCGCCAGGCGTCATCGACAGTGGTGTAGTACAGCGTGCGGCTGTCAGCCGCCCACGTACCGCCGGCGCCGATCCCGGTGATGGTGTCGTCGTAGAGCTCGCCGGTCCGTAAATCCTTGAATTTCAAGGTGTATCGCTCGTCGCCCAAGACGTCCACCGAGTAGGCCAGGACGTTGCCGTCCAGGCTCACCGTGGCCGCACCGAGCGAGAAGTACTCGTGGCCGTCGGCCTCGACGTTCTCGTCCAGCAGCACCTGCTCGCCGGGGATCTCGGCGCCCTCGTCGAGTTCGGGCGGGGTCCAGTCGTCGGGATCGCCGATCGGACACCGGCAGTGGACTGCGTACTGCTTGCCCTCGAAGCTGCGGGCGTAGTACCACCAGCCGTTGCGGCGCATCGGTACCGACAGATCGGTTTCCTTGGTGCGGGCTTTGATCTCGTCGAAGATCTTCTGGCGCAACGGCTCCAGATGCGCGGTGGCGACCTCGGTATAGGCGTTCTCGGCCTCAAGGTGCGCGATCACCTCGGGGTTGTCCTTGTCGCGCAACCATTCGTAGGGGTCGATGAACACATCGCCGTGATGCTCGCGACGGTGGTTGCCGCGCTTGGCGACGGGCGGCTGCACGGACTGGCTCATGCGCCAATCCAATCGGCGAACCGCAGACCCGAAATCCGTTCATAGGCCTCGATGTACCGATCGCGGGTGGCGGTCACGATCTCCTCGGGCAACGGTGGCGGCGGGGTCTCGCCGCGGCGGTCCCAGCCCGAGTTCGGGCCGGTCAGCCAGTTACGGACGAACTGCTTGTCGAAGCTGTCCTGGACCACGCCCTGCTGATAGGTCTCGGCGCGCCAGTACCGGGACGAGTCGGGAGTGAAGACCTCATCGGCCAGCACCACGGTGCCGTCCTGGTCGACACCGAACTCGAACTTGGTGTCGGCGATGATGATGCCTTTGGTCAGCGCATGGTCGGCACCTTGGATGTAGGTCTGCAGCGTGCGTTCCTTCAACTGATTCGCCAGCACCGGGCCGACCAGGTCGATCACGTGGCCGAACGAGATGTTCTCGTCATGCTCGCCGATGTCCGCCTTGGTCGCCGGGGTGAACAGCGGCTCATCGAACTTGCTCGCCTCACCGAGGCCGGGTGGCAGCGGGATGCCGCACACCGAGCCCGAGGCCTGGTAGTCGAGCAAACCGGAGCCGGTCAGGTAGCCGCGGGCCACGCATTCGACGGGCAGCATCTTCAGCTGCTTGACCACCAATGCGCGGCCCAGCACCTCGGCGGGGATGCGCTCGTCGTCGGGAGGCCCCGCCAGATGATTGGGCGCGCTGATCAGGTCGAAGAAGAACACACTCATCGCGGTCAGGATCCGGCCCTTGTCCGGGATCTGCGAGTCGAGCACGTAGTCGTAAGCCGAGATGCGGTCGGTCGCCACGAACAGCAGGTGGTCGTCGTCGATGCGGTACAACTCGCGGACTTTGCCGCTGGCCAGGTGCTGGTAGTCGGACAGAGCAGGGCGCATTGGGCCAGCCTATGTGTTGGGATCGGTCTCATGAGATCGCGGTACCTGCCCTATGCCAGCAGACCCGGCCGCTTGTTGGCCCAGTTGTTCAGCGACGTGGCCGTCATCACGTGGATCGCGGTGTGGATTCTGGTCGGGACGGCCGTCCATTCGGCGGTATCGACCATCGCCGAGGTCGGCAGGCAGGTCCAGAGCGGCGCCAACGGGGTTGCCGACAACCTCGGCTCCGCCGGTGACAGCACCGACCACGTTCCCCTGATCGGTGACACCTTGAGCAAGCCGCTGCGGGCAGCCAGCGACGCAGCCCTCGACATCGCCGGTGCGGGCGCCAACCTGGACAGCACCGCGAGCTGGCTGGCCTGGGTGTTGGCCCTGGCGGTGGCTGCCGCGCCGATCCTGTTCGTCGCGATGCCCTGGCTGTATCTACGGCTGCGGTTCTTCCGGCGCAAGTGGACCGCCATCACGCTGGCCTCGACCGCGGCCGGAGAGCAGCTGCTGGCGCTGCGGGCCCTGGCCAACCGCCCGCTGGCCAAGCTGACCGCGGTGTCCGAAGACCCGGTCGGAGCGTGGCGCAGTCAAGATCAGCGGGCCATTCGCGGCCTGGCCGCACTCGAGCTGCGTTCCGCCGGCATGCGTCTGCGCCGCATCGAGTGATCTCCCGAGTGATTTCGGTGCGTTTGGTAACGCCCACCGTTACTCAACGCACCCAAATCGCACGGATGGGAACCGTTTGACGGGGACAGCGCGTCCAATCCCGTGTGATCGACGATTATCTGCGTGCCCATGACGGCGTGATCACCCTGGCTCAGGCACAGCAGGCCGGCCTGAGTAAGCAGGCGGTCTACCGCAGAGTCCGTTCCGGGAAATGGCTCCGGTGCTCACGCGGGGTCTACTTCGCCGACGATCGCCCTTTCACCGACGCGGCGCGTATCCGCGCAGCCGTCTGGTCGGCAGGTCCGAACGCGGTGGCGAGCGGACTCGCCGCAGCCTGGTGGCATGAGGTGACGAAGTATGCGCCCGACCCGGTCGAGGTGACGATCCCTAGAAACGGCCACCACCCAAAGCAGCACGGCGTCACACTCCGCAGGCGTGACCTCGATCCGCAGGACGTCGTGGAACGCCGGGGCCTGCGAGTGACGGCGCTGCCGCTCACGGTCGTGGAAGCCGCTGCCCGCCGTGGCGGCGGCGCCAAGCTCATGGACACCGCCCTGCAGCGCCACACCGAGCTGCGTGACCTGTGGCGGGCGCATATGCGGAACAAGGGCCGACACGGCTCCCCCGCCGCCCGCAGATTGCTCATCGCAGCGGCCGACGGAGCCCGCTCGGAGGCCGAACGCCTGTTGATCAAGTTGCTCAGGGAAGCCGGCATCACCGGCTGGAAGGCCAACTATCGCCTGGGCCGGTACGTGATCGACGTGGCCTTTCCCGCCGACAAGGTCGCGATCGAAACCGACGGCTGGGCTTTCCACCACGACCAGGAGGTGTTCCAGAAAGACCGGGTCAAGCAGAACGAGATCGCGCTGATGGGCTGGCAGGTGTTGCGATTCACCTGGCTGGATCTGACCGAGTATCCGCAGCGGGTGATCGCCGAGATTCGTTTGGCTATCCGCTCAAGCGCCGCAGCCAGCTCCCGAACGGGTGCCGCACGGTGACAGAACCCATCCGCACACTGCCGCGCACGACGAGGTGCAGTTGCTCCGACGGCGGGCTGGTGCGCACCTTGACGGTGGCGCTGCCGGCGATGGCGTTGACGCCGTTGAGATCGGCAGTGGCCGAGGCAGGCACGATGAGTTCGGTTGAGCTGCAGTAATCGTCGATGACGATCTCCACCACCGGCCCCGACAGCACCGCTGAGGTGAAGTCCAGGGTGGTGCTGCACAGCCTGGTGGTCAGGTGCAGAGCGGGCGCCACCGTCCACTGCCCGCGGCGCACGACCGACGACATCCAGCCGCGCAGTTCCTCGGGTGCCGCACTCCGGACAGCGGGCCGGCCCATCGGCAGGTCCGCCAACACCGCATTCAGCTCGCCGCGGGTCCGCGCGGCCAGGGCAGTGTCGTAGCGTTCGCTGAACTCGTCGAGCGTGATCATGCCTTGAGCTACCGCGGTTTCGAGAAGTTGTCCCACCTTGGCGCGTTCGGCGTCTGAGACTCGCATGTGGTCGTTCGGGCCTGAGTCCATGCTTCGAGGTTAGGCGAGCTCGACCACCAGATGCCGGATGCCGGTGTGCCGGTTGCTGCGGATCCATTCGACGGGTTTGACCAGACGTGCCGACGAGAACCGCGCAAGCAGCTCCTCGAACAACACCCGCAATTCGAGCCGGGCCAGGTTGGCGCCCAGACAGTAGTGGATGCCGTAGCCGAAACCCAAGTGCGGGTTGGGTTTACGGGTGATGTCGAAAGTGTCGGGGTCGGAGAACACCAGCGGATCGCGGTTCGCCGACCCTTCCCAGACCTGCACCTTCTGCCCGGGCTCGATGTCGCAACCGCCCAGGGTCGCCGCCCGGGTAGCGGTGCGGCGCTTGGACGGTGACGGCGAGGTCCAGCGCACCATCTCTTCGATGGCCGTGGGCAGCTCGCCGAGATCCTCACGCAACAACGCCAGCTGCGAAGGGTTTTCGATCAGAGCCAGCAGCCCACCGGCCACCGAGTTACGGGTGGTCTCGGCGCCCGCGCTGAACAGCAGTGAAAAGAACAGATACAGCTCGAGGTCCGACAGGCGAGCTTCAGTCGCATTGGCCACCACCGACAGCATGTCGTCGGTGGGCTCGGCCCGCTTGGCCGCAATCAATTCGCAGCCGTAGGTGTACATCCGGGAGCCGGCCTCCTCGGCCGACATCTGGGCCATGGCTGCCGAACGCGAACCGCCGAAGTCGAACTGCGGCTCGATCGCCTGGAACAGCCAATGCCGTTCGGATTCAGGCACGCCCAGCAGAATGCAGATCATCTGCATCGGCAGCTCTGCGGCCACGTCAACCAGGAAGTCAAACGGTACGCCTGGCTCAACCGCGTCGAGGAGCCGGCGCGTGCGGGCCCGCAGATCGTCTTCGACCCGCCGGATCATCCGCGGGGTCAGTCCGGAGCTGACGAGTCGGCGGATCTCTGCGTGCCGCGGGTCGTCCATCATGTTGAGCACTTGTCCGGCGATGGACAGGTCCTGCAGCAGGGTGCCACCGTATGGCCGGGCGCCGCCGGTCACCGAGGAGTAGGTCTCCGCATCACGTAGCACCGCAAGGGTTTCGGCGTGGGTGGCCACCGACCAGAAGCCTTCGCCGTCGGGTGTGTGTTCGGTGGGCTCGTGCCAATACACCGGGGCGTTGCGACGGTGCACGGCGAACAACTCGTGCGGGAACCCGGCAGCGAAGTTGTCGAGGTCGGTGAGGTCGGCCGCCAAACTCACAAGATGGCGCCCGAGGTGTACTTGGCGGCTTCCGGGTAGCGGCTGACCAGTTCGTCGACGGCTGAGACGACCCCGTCGACCTGGGCGCCGGCGGCTCCGGTGAAGGCCTGTTTGTCGGCCAGCGCGGCTTCCAGGGCAGCCCGGTCCAGCGGCAGCCGCGGGTCGGCGGCCAGGCGGTCCAGCAGGTCGGGTTCCTGCCCCTGCTCACGCATGGCCAAAGCGACCGCGACGGCATGTTCCTTGATCACCTCGTGCGCGGTTTCACGGCCCACGCCGGCCCGCACCGCGGCGATCAGGATGCGCGTGGTGGCCAGGAACGGCAGGTAGCGGTCCAGCTCGCGCTGGATCACCGCCGGGTAGGCACCGAACTCGTCGAGCACCGTCAGGAAGGTCTCGGTCTGCCCGTCGATGGCGAAGAAACCGTCGGGCAGGGCGACGCGACGCACCACCGAGCAGAAGACGTCGCCCTCGTTCCACTGCGCGCCGGCCAGTTCGGCGGCCATCGACGCGTAACCGCGCAGCACCACCTGCAGGCCGTTGACCCGCTCACACGACCGGGTGTTCATCTTGTGCGGCATGGCCGAGGAGCCGACCTGGCCGGGCGCGAAACCCTCGGTGACCAGTTCGTGGCCGGCCATCAGCCGGATGGTGTGTGCCAGCGAGGACGGCCCCGCACCCACCTGTACCAGCGCGGAGAGCACGTCATGGTCCAGCGAACGGGGGTACACCTGCCCGACGCTGGTGAAAACCTCTGTGAATCCCAGGAATTGGGCGACCCGCCGTTCCAGCTCGGCGAGTTTCTCGGTGTCGCCGTCGAAGAGGTCGAGCATGTCCTGTGCGGTGCCCATCGGGCCCTTGATGCCGCGCAGCGGGTATCGGTCGATCAGCTCGCGCAGCCGGGTCAGCGCGACCAGGGTCTCTTCCGCAGCCGAGGCGAACCGCTTACCCAGCGTGGTCGCCTGCGCCGCCACATTGTGGGACCGGCCGGCCATCACCAGATCGCGGTAGACGACGGACCGTTCGGCCAGCCGAGCGACCACGGCCACACCGTGGGAGAACACCAGCTCCAGTGACCGGCGGATCTGCAGCTGCTCGACGTTCTCGGTGAGGTCCCGGCTGGTCATGCCCTTGTGCACGTGCTCATGGCCGGCCAGCGCGTTGAACTCCTCGATGCGGGCCTTGACGTCGTGGCGGGTAACGCGCTCGCGGGCGGCGATCGAGGCGAGGTCGACGTTCTCCAGCACCCGCTCGTAGTCGTCGATCACGCCGTCGGGTACCGAGACCCCCAGCTCGGACTGTGCGCGCAGCACGGCGAGCCACAGTCGGCGTTCGGCGACGATCTTGGCCTCCGGCGACCAGATCGCGAGCATTTCGTCGCTGGCGTAGCGGTTGGCCAGAACATTCGGGATCGTCACGAACACACAGCTTACGACCCGAGCGCCCGGACCAATGAGACAGTGGACGGATGTACTTCGTCGGACTCGACCTCGCGTGGGGCGAGAAGAACCAGACGGGTGTGGCTGTCATCGACGCCGGTGGGCGGGTTCTTCACGTCGGGGTGGCGCAGGACGACGACGACATCGCGGCGGCCATCGAGCCTTATGTCAGCGGCGACTGCCTGGTGGCCATCGACGCGCCGCTGATCGTGAAGAACCCGACGGGGCACCGCCCGTGCGAGCGCGAGCTGAACCGGGACTTTCAGCGGTTCGACGCCGGCGCCCGCCCGGCGTTCACCGAACGCCCGGAGTTCAAGCATCCGCGTGGCGCGCGGATCGCCGCCTCGCTGGGCCTCGACATGGATCCGTCGTCGCCGTCGAACCGGCGCGCGATCGAGGTTTATCCGCACCCGGCCACCGTCGCGCTGTTCGGGCTCGACAAGACGTTGAAGTACAAGCGCGGCGCGTTCGGCGACCGCCAGCGCGAGCTGTTGAGATTGATGACGTTCATCGACGAGCTCGACGGGGCGACACCGCGGCTGCGGGCGAACCGAAATGTCAGCTGGGTGGAATTGCGCAAGCGGGTGGAGGCCGCCACCCGGCCGGGTCAGCTCGACCGTGACGAGGATCCGGTGGATGCGCTGTTGTGCGCCTACATCGCGCTGTACTGGTATCACCGCCCTGAGGACGTGACGATCTACGGCGATGTCGCGTCGGGTTACATCGTCACCCCGTCGCTGCCGGCGGATCGGCTTCCCCGGCCTCGACCCGCGCCGGTGCGTGAGGCCCCGCCGTCGAACGCCGTCGCCGAGTACGCCGCCCGGCGTCCGGATCTGGTGGCCGCCACCGAGCTGTACCTCAAGCTGGTCACCAGTCTGCTCGACGAGGCGGGCATCAACTACCTGAGCATCACGGCACGAACCAAGAGCGTCGACTCGTTCGCGATGAAAGCCAATCGCCGGGCGCCCGACGGCACGCCGATGTACACCGATCCGCTGGTGGAGATCACCGATCAGGTGGGCCTGCGGGTCATCACCTATCTCCGTGAGGACGTCGACGCGGTGGCCAACCTGCTGGCCGAGGAGATGCGGTTGCTCGACGATCAGGACATGGGCCTGCAGACGGCTCGTCAGGGCCGGTGGGGGTACGCCAGCCGTCATCTGCTCTTCGGGATCGAGGGCGAACAGTATCCGGCGTCCATCCAGGTGCGCACGGTGCTGCAGCACGCGTGGGCGGAGTTCGAGCACGACGTGCGGTACAAGGGCTCGATACCGGCCGAGCACGTCAGCGAACTGGACCGCCGGTTCACCCTGGCGGCCGGGCTGCTGGAGTTGGCCGACCGCGAGTTCACCGAAATCCGGGAACGGCTGCGGCTGACCATGACCGGCGACGAGGCGGAGCCGCCGGGGTTGTCCAAGGACTCGCGTATTCCCACCCCGGTGCTCGCCACCTATCTGGGCAACCGCTTTCCCGACGCCGGCTGGTCACGCACCGACCACTACAGCTGGATCTCGGGATTGCTGCTCGAGCTCGGCATCACCACGCTGGAAACGCTGACGGGCGTGCTGGATTCGGTGGATACCGACGAGATCAACCGGCTGATGGATTATCGCTTCCCGCCGGGCGCGGTGCGTCGGCTCGACGACGCGTTGCTGGCGGTCTTCGATGACCGCTACATCGGCCTGGACGGCAACGCCCATCGGATCGCCTTGCTGCAGAACCGGGTT
Organism: Mycolicibacterium peregrinum; assembly: GCF_002102345.1. Taxonomy (GTDB): domain Bacteria; phylum Actinomycetota; class Actinomycetes; order Mycobacteriales; family Mycobacteriaceae; genus Mycobacterium; species Mycobacterium peregrinum. Next base: position 112,547 of record NZ_LQPP01000013.1, on the reverse strand, counting down.
GAGAAGTTGCGCGCCGAGACCTAGGGCGCGTCGGCGAGGTGGGTGGGGTCGGTGATGCCGGGCCCGGTGATGCCGAGTTGCTTGTTGATCAGCTTGGTGATCAGGAACAGCACCACCCCGGTGGCAACCAGTGCGAGTGCCAGCAGATACTGCACCGCAGGCCGTCCCGACGTCGGCAGCACCAGATACAGCGAAGCGATGAAGCCGATGACGGGCAGCGCGGTCGGCGTCTTGAAGTGGCCGCCCTCTTCTCGCACGTCGCGACGCAGAACCAGCACCGCGACGTTGACCACCGAGAAGACGGCGAGCAACAGCAGCGAGGTGGTTCCGCCGAGGATCGCCACCGTGTCCCCGCTCGCGAACGCCGACACGTAGAAGATCAGCCCGAACGCGATCACGGTGGTGAAAACGATTGCCACCCAGGGGGTGTGGCGTTTCGGATGCACCGTGCCGAGCACCGGGGGCAGCACGTGCTGACGCGCCATGCCGTAGATCAGGCGACTGGCCATCAGCATGTTGATCAAGGCGGTGTTCGAAACCGCGAACATCGAGATGACCGGAAGGATGTTGGAGAAGGGCAGTCCTGGCGCGGCCGCCTCCATCACCTTCACCAGCGGGGAGGAATCCGACTCGGCAAGCTCGCCCACCGGCACCAGTGCCACCGCGATGATCGCCACGATGACATAGACCAGGCCGGCGATTCCCAGACCGGTCAGCAACACCTTCGGGAAGATCCGCACCGGATCCTTGGTCTCTTCGGCCATGTTGACCGAATCCTCGAACCCGACCATGGCGAAGAATGCCAGTGATGTCGCCGCGGTGACGGCGATGAAGGCGTTCTTCTCGCCGGAGGTGTCGAACGCGACGACGCGGGAGAAGTCGACCTCCACCCCGCTGACGATGGCCCACAATCCCACCGCGACCACGAGCACCAGACCGGTGATCTCGATGAATGTCAGGATGACGTTCAGCTTGACGCTTTCACTGACCCCGCGAAGGTTCACCGCAGCGATCAGGGCCATGAACAACAGTGCGAGCAGGATGACGCCGACGACTTTCAAGTGGGCGACATGATCGGTGAAGAACTGCCCGAAATTGACTTCTATCGCGTCGAAGAAGCTGATCGCGAAGAACCGCGAAGCCGTTGAGGCAGAGGTGATTCCGGAGCACATCACGATGAATGCCACCAGGAACGTCACGAAGTGGATACCAAAAGCCTTGTGCGCGTACAGAGCTGCGCCGGCGGCCTGGGGATACTTGGTGACCAGCTCCAGATAGCTGAAGGCGGTGATGGTGGCGATCAGGAACGCGGCCAGAAACGGCACCCATGCGGCGCCGCCGACCTCTTTGGCGACCTGCCCGGTCAGCGCATAGACGCCCGTGCCGAGGATGTCGCCGACGACGAACAGTAGTAAGAGTCCGGGTCCCATCACCCGCTTGAGCTGTGGCGCCTCTGCGGTTGCAGGTTGCGACATTCCCCCTCCTTCAGCCGGTCAGCCGCGTACCTGCCCGTTCGTCGACGGGCGCCAGCACGTCGATGACGTCGATCAGCGTGGCGCGGGCACTGGCCCTGGGCCCCTCACCTTCGTCGACCAACGATGCCACAACCGCGCCATCGACGGCACACACCAGGGCGGTGACGAGTTCGGCCCGGACCGACCGGCCGGAGCGTTCCACCACTGCTACCACGGCGTCGGTGCGCTGTTGCAGGATGCGGCGCTGGATATCGCGCAGTCCGGGCTGGCGGGCGCATGCGATGTAGCGCTCGTATCGCGAGATCAGTTCCTCGATCCCACGACGCTCCGGCGATTCCCCGAGCAACAAATCGACAAGAACGTCAGCGGTCGACTCGGCACCCCGACGCCGCCGCGAGAGGGCGGCCACACCGGCACTGAGTTGTTCGGCTTCGCGGGTCCCGATGTACTCGACCGCTTTTGCGATGAGGTCGTCGAGTGAAGAGAAATAGTAGGTCGTGGAGGCCAGCGGGAGACCGGCACGACGCGCCACGGCACGGTGCCGGACGGCGTCGAATCCGCCTTCGCAAAGCAATTCAGCGGCCGCCCGCACGAGGGCGTACCGCCGACGCTCCCCTTTAGGGGTGACCGCTGCCGTCACCTTCCACATGCTGCCAGCCGGGCCCCTTCAACATCGGGCTTTCGGCCAATCATCAGGCTCTACTCAGGTTTTTCCGCCGCGTCGGCGCTCCACCGAGAATGCCACTGGCCGATGCGATTGCCGGGCGATGGCAAGATGGCCCGCATGCCCAACTTGACCCGTCGCGCAGTTTTGCGCCTCGGCGTCGGTGCGGCTGCCGGCGCCGCCGGTGCTGTAGCCCTCGCCTCCGCCCCTGTCGCACCCGCCAGCCCCGTGGTCGCGCCTACATTCACCACCGGGTCGTTCGTGTCGGCCGCCCGCGGTGGCACGAACACCAACTGGGCCATCGCGCGCCCGCCGGGACAAACCGGCAAACTCCGTCCGGTGATCGCCCTGCACGGCAAAGGCCAAGATGCCGCCGGCGTGATGGCCGGTGGCGTGGAACAGGGCCTCGCGGAGGCGGTGGCCGCCGGGCTGCCGCCGTTCGCCGTGGTGGCCGTCGACGGCGGCGGAAGCTACTGGCACAAACGCGCATCTGGTGAGGACTCGGGCGCGATGGTGCTCGACGAGTTGATCCCCAGGCTCGGCGATCAGGGCCTGGACACCTCGCGGGTCGGATTCCTGGGCTGGTCGATGGGCGGCTACGGTGCGCTGCTGCTGGGTTCGCGGCTCGGCCCGGCCCGCACCGCGGCGATCTGCGCGGTCAGCCCGGCGTTGTGGACGTCATCGGGGGCCGCCGCGCCGGGCGCCTTCGACAGCGCCTCGGACTACGCCGCCAACAGCGTCTGGGGCCAGCCCGCCCTGGGGTCGATCCCGATCCGGATCGATTGCGGCAACAGCGATCCGTTCTATGCGGCCACCAAGCAGTTCATCGCCCAGTTGCCCAACCCGCCGGCCGGCGGCTTCTCCCCCGGCGGTCATGACGGCAGCTTCTGGAGTTCGCAACTGCCCGCCGAGATTTCCTGGATGGCTCCGCTGCTGGTCGCCTAGACGCTGATGCGGCCCTCGGCGGCGGCCAGCGCGATGTCGCTGCGGAAGTGGCTGCCCGGCAACCGTATCGACTTGGCGAGCGCATAGGCCGCCTGGCGCGCGGCGGGCAGGTCGGCGCCGGTGCCGACCACCGAGAGCACGCGGCCGCCTGAGGACACCACCTCACCGTCCTCACGGCGCGCGGTGCCGGCATGCAGCACCCCGTCGGCTTCGGATCCGTGGATGACGTCGCCGACGCGCGGCCGGCCGGGATAGTTCTCCGCGGCCACCACGACGGTGACGGCGTAACCGTCACGCCACTGCAGATCGCCGAACGAGGCGAGCTCACCGGTGGCCGCGGCCTTCAGCAGTTGACCCAGTGGCGAATCGAGCAGGGCCAGAACCGATTGCGTCTCGGGATCGCCGAAGCGGCAGTTGAACTCGACGACCGCCGGACCGTTCGAGGTGATGGCCAAACCGGCGTAGAGCAGGCCAGAGAACGAGCTGCCACGCGCAACCAGTTCCGCGGCAACAGGTTTGACGACTTCGTCGACGATCTGCGTCTTCACCGAGTCCGGCAGCCAGGGCAACGGCGCGTAGGCGCCCATGCCGCCGGTGTTCGGGCCGGTGTCCCCGTCGCCGACGCGCTTGAAGTCCTGTGCGGGCAGCAGCGGCACCACGGTGGCGCCGTCGACCACGCAGAAAAGTGACACCTCGGGGCCGTCGAGGAAGGACTCCAGCAGCACCGGGTGCCCGGAGTCGAGCAGGCTGGCGGCATGCGCGCGGGCCGCGTCGCGATCGGCGCTGACCACCACGCCTTTGCCGGCGGCCAGACCGTCGTCCTTGACCACCCAGGCGGCCTGGCCGGCCGGCGGACCGAAGCGGTCCAGTGCGGCGTCGAGTCGGGCCGGGTTGTCGACGATCTCGCTGCTCGCGGTGCGCACCCCGGCCGCGGCCATGACGTCCTTGGCGAACGCCTTCGAACCCTCGATGCGGGCGGCGTCCTTACTGGCGCCGAAGCAAGCGATGCCCGCCGCCCGGACGGCGTCGGCCACCCCGAGGACCAGCGGGACCTCGGGGCCGATCACCACCAGGTCGCTTTCCAGGCGCTTGGCGAGCTTCACCACGGCCTCACCGGAGGTGATGTCGACGTCGTATTGATCGGCAATGGTCTGGGTGCCGGCATTACCCGGCGCCACCGCCAACTCCTCCACCTGCGGATCGCGGCGCAGGGCCAGCAGCAGGGCGTGTTCACGGGCACCGGATCCGATAACGAGGACGCGCACGGTCGTAGCGTAGCCGGAAACCCGTGGGCATACACTTGACGCCACAGTGTATGGTCGAGGCAACGAATGTGCTCGCCGTCACACGAGGAGATGATCCGGCTTGACCACCATGAGCGCCTGCCCGTTCGGCGCGGGGTACGACTTCACCGATCCCGACGTCCTGCTCCGCGGTATCCCCGTCGAAGAGTTCGCCCAGCTGCGCAAGACCGCTCCGGTCTGGTGGAACGAGCAGGGCGAGTCGATTTTCAACGACGGCGGCTACTGGGTGATCACCCGCCACGAGGACATCAAGGCCATCTCCCGCAACGGCGGCGACCTGTGGTCCACCAACGCCAAGGGCGCGGTCATGCGGCTGCCGGACAGCGTCACCGCCGAGCAGCTCGACCTGACCAAGGCCCTGCTGATCAACCACGACGCCCCCGAGCACACCCGCCTGCGCAAGCTGGTGTCGCGGCTGTTCACCCCGCGTTCGGTCGCCGTGCTCGAAGAGAAGCTGGCCGTGGCGGCCCGTGACATCGTGGCCAAGGCCGCCGGGAAGGACACCGGCAACTTTGTCGACGACATCGCGGTGGGTCTGCCGTTGCTGGCCATCGCCGACCTGATCGGCGTCCCCGAGGAAGACCGGGAGAAGGTGTTCCACTGGTCCAACGCGATCATCAACACCGACGACCCCGATTTCGACGCCGATCCCACGATGGCCAACGCCGAACTGATGGGTTACGCCTACAACATGGCCGAGCAGCGCAGGAAGTGCCCGGCCGACGACATCGTGACGCGTCTGGTCCAGGCCGATCTAGAAGGCACAGCCGGCGAAGGCATTACTGACGTGGAGTTCGCGTTCTTCGTGATCCTGCTGGCCGTGGCGGGCAACGAGACCACGCGCAACGCCATGACCCACGGCATGAACGCATTCCTCGAAAACCCCGACCAGTGGGAGCTTTTCAAGCGCGACCGCCCCGATACCGCGGTCGACGAGATCATCCGCTGGGCCACCCCGGTGCACTGTTTCCAGCGGACGGCACTGGCCGACATCCAGGTCGGTGACGTCACCGTGAAGGCCGGGCAGCGCGTCGGGCTGTTCTACAGCTCGGCCAACTACGACGAAGAGGTCTTCGACAAGCCCTTCGAATTCGACATCCTGCGCAATCCCAATCCGCACCTGGCGTTCGGCGGCAACGGTGCGCACTTCTGCATCGGGGCCAACCTGGCACGGATGGAGATCAAGCTGATGTTCAACCAGATCGCCGATCAGATTCCCGACATCGCCAAGCTGGGTGAGCCGCAACGCCTCCGGTCCGGCTGGATCAACGGCATCAAGGACCTTCCGGTCTCCTACCGCGGTTGACCGGCTGACCGAAAGGTCCGTTGCTCTAGGATTCGCCCATGCGAACGCACGGGTGGTCCGGCTCGACGCCGGCCAGCGACGAGGAGGCGATTGCCCGCATCCTCGTCGCTGCGGGCAACGCCATCGATGAGCGCGGCGCCGATTTCTCCATCGCCGACGTGGCACGCACCCTCGGCGTCACCCGCCAGACGGTGTACCGCTATTTCCCGAGTACCGAGGCGCTGCTGGTGGCGTCGGCGGTGCACGCGGCCAGCGACTTCCTGGACCGGCTGGGGGCGCACGTCAAAGGCGTGACCGATCCGGTGGAGGCAGTGACCGAATGCATTGCCACCTCTTTGGAGTGGCTGCCCGAGGACAAGCACATCGGTTTGCTCGTGGCTCCTGGGCGCCCCAACGCCCACACCGAGTCCGTGACCTCGGATGTGGCGGTCGATTTTGCCCGGACGATGTTGCGCAGGCTTGACGTGGACTGGGCCGGGCTGGGGTACGCCGACGACTTTCTCGACGAGCTCGCCGAGCATGTGCTGCGGATCATCCAGTCCTTCGTGATCGACCCCGGCCGGCCGCCGCGCACCGGCGAAGCGCTGCGCAGCTATCTGCGCAGGTGGGTCGGCTCGGCCGTGGTGGCCGGGAAATTGGTGTCCGAGACGCCGGCCGCCGGGTTGTGAATGATCCTGATGCCGACGAAATGTTCGTCCCGGCTCGGGGTTGTCGCAGTGACACTCCGTATGACGGTGGCCTGTGCGTCACCCGGCGACCCGGTCGGGCGCATGCTCGGTTCCCGTGACGAGACTTCTACCCGTCCAGAATTGATAAGGCAGGCAAGCGAATTCGGTGGCATCGTCCTACCGCCGGGCGCCAGCGTCCGCTTCGTCCACCTGGTCATGCACACCACCTAGCCGGGTGGCCGCTCGAAATGCTGGTAGTCCACGGGATCACGCCAATGCCCGCCCCACCGCCAGCCACGTGCGGCGAAGGTCCGCACCACGATGTCACCGTCGCGGATCATCCCAGGGTCGGTGCGGGTGCGGTCCAGGTATGCCCGCGCGGTGGCCGGCTGCAAGTCACCGGAAGCCGAGATGTACGGGTTGATCAGCGGGTTGATGTCGACCGCACGGCCGTAGGCGTGCAATGACCACGACCCACTCGGGAGTGGCCGGCAATTGAATGCCGAGGTGTTGTTGTCCTGCATCGACAGCTCGTCGTCGGCACGCGGGTAGCGATCGGCCGTCCGCATCTTCTCGATCGGGAATCGCGCCGAGTACAAGCGCTGAAATACCGCGATCACATCGCTGACCGCGTCACGGTTCACCACCAACTCGCCGCGGTGCGATCGACCGTCGAAGCCGATGTACGACAGGGTGATTCGGCGCAGTTCGGCGGGTGGCACCGGGCATTCCGGTCGCCAGCTGCCACCCAGGCCGGCCGCGTTCACCGGCTGCACCCGGGCGGGTTCTTCTGGCTTTGCGCTGGGCGGCGGATCATGCGGTGCGCCGGAGCGGGCGTCCGGTGCCCGCACCGACTCCGGCGCTCCACCGGCACACGCCGTCGCGCCCCCGGTCAACAGACCCACCATCAGGGCACATACGCGGACTGTTGCGATGCCCACCCCCGCGACTCTAGATCCTCAAACCGGCAGACCAGCGTCGGCTCGAAGGTGGAATTGGCGCTCGAGGAGGGTTTGCCGGGATTTAGACTTGAGATCTCGATTCGTCCGGGGGTACTTGTGGGGGCACTCGACGCCTTTTACACGACGTGGTCGCAGGCACGCACCACGTTCGGTGAAGGTGCTCCGACCACCGGTGACTCGTTCGACGGCAGCGCACGACTCCGCGAGATGCAGGCCACGATCGCGTCCGCAGCGCCCGACGACCGATGGCAGGGCACGGCCTCGCAGGCCTACGCGGCAAAGAACGCCGAACATGCCGCTGTCTTCGGCAAGCTCGCGGATCTCGATCAGCGCATGGCCGCCGAGGTCAGCAATTCCGCGGCAGTAGTCTCGGCAGGCCGGCGTAACCTCGACGACCTGCAAAAATGGGTCGACGCCGCCGACGCTTCGATCCCCGGCGGACAGTCCGGCGAAACGATGCGGATGATTCTGGCCCGCAAGGGTCTCAGCCAGGTCAGCGACACCGTCCAACGGTCCACCGAGGAAATGCGCGCCATCGGACGCAAAGTCGACGATATCCGAGGGGAATACGACGCGATCAAAGGCGAAAGCAGGAAGGCCTCGGGCTTGAAGGAGAATCCGCCGCCGGTCACTGCAGACGACAATCGCACCCACGACGAGAAGGTCGCGGAATGGTTCGTGAAACTCAACGAGTGGAATCAGAAGGTTGCGAAACTCACGGCGACCAGGCCGCCGGAGAGCGCTCCTGAGGGGGTGAAGATCGCCTGGAATGAGGAGCGGAGGGCATTGGCCAAAGAACAGGCCGACCTGGCGCAGGAGGGTGTCGAGCTCGGTATCGAAGGAGCGGGAGTCCCACCCCCCGTTGCGCAGGGTGGCGGGCCGAGTAATCAACCGCGCTTTTCCGGTGCTACCGGGGTACCGACGACGCCCACGGCCGGCAATGTCGACATGCCGAGGACGAGGCGGCTGTGATCCGTTTCTGTACAGCAGCTTTCTGCTGTGTCACCTTCGCGATGACGGCTTGCGGAACTGACGGAGCCATGCCGTCAGCGCCCGTGCAGAGCACCAATGCACTTGCAGGCGTGGTACTTCCCGTCGAAGAGGTGCGGGCCATCTCCGGGGTTGCCGGATTTCACGACATACCGGAGTTGCGCGCCACCGCGCCCTCTGCAGTGCCGGACATCCCCGAACCATGTCGCGCGGTGTTCGACCCGCCCACCGTGTTCGGATCCGATTGGAAGCAGTTCGATGCCGCCGGTTACGGTGCCGATCTGGACGCTCCGGTGCTTCCCATCATGGCGGACGTCCGTCAGGCGATTGCCGTCTACCCGGACACTGCGACCGCACAGGCAACGTTCGACCGGCTCGCAGCGGCTGTACCCGGCTGCATCAGCACGGGTACCGGGTACTACCGCCGCACGGCGGAGAGCCCCGACCCGGGCACCCTGCTACTCAACAGTGAACGAGCCGACGGGGGCCACAGCGCGTATCGGCTCACCGGTACAGCGCTGATCAACTCAAGCGCACTCGGACTCCCCGACAGCGAGCGAGTCACTCTGGCGATACTCGACGGTCTCGAAAGAGCGGAGCACTGATGGGCGCCAACCGAGTGAATATCGTCAGGACCACAAGGATCACGTTCATCGTTGCGCTGCTCTGCCTCTCCCTGACCGGCTGTGACCTGGTCGGGCAGGCACTGAGGCCGTCGATGGATATCGACTACAACGACCAGAGGCTGAACGATGGCCTGGAAAGCCTTCTGCACGAGAAGAAGACAGGCCGACTCAGCGATTTCACCAGCTGGGATTGGGACGAGGTGCATCTCTTCCACGAATACACCAGCCGCGAGTCCATCGAAAAGACCGTGGGTTCACCCGTCATCAAGAGCAGCTCCTACGACTCGCAAGCAAGCCTGCTGGTCTTCGAGCAGAACGGGAAACCGATCAAAGCCGCTGGGGTCGAAGGCGATTACCTGCGGAGCCAGGGCCACCGCGCCACCTTCCCTGCCGACGTGATTGTGGAGCCTTGGGGTGACGGGTATCTGATGCTGGCTGTACCGGCCGACTAGAGAGCCTCTCGCCGGCCGGCGCCTCTCACACCACCGTCAGCGGCAGCGACTTCCGCGGCTCGAACACGAAGGACGCACCGCCACTGAACTTCACCACGGCTACCTCGCCGAGCTCCTTTGCCGCGGTGTCGGTTTCGACGATACGAGCAATCCACTCCTGATCGCTGCCGCCGACCTCGACGTCCAGACGAGGATCCACCGCCTGCACGATGGCCTGCAGCGGCCGCACCTCGGCCGGTGTCACCAGTGACACCCAGGCGCCGTCCTGGTGTGCCGCTGAGCGGCGCACCGTGATGACATCCGGTCCGAATTCGGTGTCCACGTAGGCGACAGGGTTGAACAGCGGATGCAGTTCGGCCACCTTGATCGCACCCTCGATGCCGCCGGGCAGATCCAGGGCCCGGTGGATCCGTTCGGCACCGATACCGGCGACGCCGATCAGCTGCTTGGTGCAGATGTCGGTGGCCAGCGCGGTGTCGGCGCCGGCGCGGGCGCCCACCGTGATGACGAACGACAGGTTCAGCAGGTGCATCTGCAGGCACACCTCGTCGGCCATCCGCACCAGGGCCGAATGGGAGAACGAGGCGAAGTCGAAGTCGGACACCAGCGGACCGGAGTAGTCGGAGGCGCCCTCATCGGACTCGTCGATCGGGTCGAGTTCCAGCTGAGCCGCCCTGGTCCGCCACATCACTTCCAGCGCAGGCAGATCCGGCACGTCGGGGTAGGACTCGTCGATCTTGACCGTCCACGCGCAGTGCGGATGCCGGTCCGCCGGAACCCGCGGAGGCCGGTGGATGGGCCGGATCTGCGCCTTGCGGTTGGTGGCCAGTGCGGTGGCGTCGAAGGTGGGGTCCTCGATGTCGTGGCACATGCCCCGCACGTACTCCTCGCCCATCGGCTCGACGTCGAGCAGTGCGCCGCAGTGATCGAGGTAGAACTCGCCGTTCCAGCGGTCGTGCACGATGTAACGGAAGTCCATGAACTGCGGCGGGGCGCCGATGTCGAGCTGGAGGCCCTTGAAGATCGTGATGACGTCGACGCCCTCGTACTTCAGCGCCTTCTGCATCCGCTTGGTGTAGATGGGGCTGGCCGCCATCCACTCCTCGATCGCGATCTGCAGCATCGCCTCGCGACCGAAACTGCTGATGCACCACGCCATTCCGGACCGGTCGATGAGCTGCCCCATCAGCAGCAGCTCAGGTACCAGTTTGACCAGCTGCTCACGGGTGAGCGAGGCGTACCTACTTGTCATCGAGCTCGCTCCCGGTGTTCATCTTGACTGCCGCATTCACATTGGCCTTGCGATCCTCGGCCAGTCCCTTCTCGGCGGCCTTGCGACGCTTGGCCACCACCTTGGACACCGTGCCGTTGAGCGCAGAACCGAGCGGGAAGCCCAGGTACTGCGTGAGGAAGATCGCGATGTCCTTGAGCTCTTCCTCGGTGAACTCACCGTTGAGCAACGCGGCATTGACCTGGATCTCGGCGAGGTCCTGCGAGCCGACCGCGGTCACCGCCGACAGCGTCATCAGCCGCTTCTCCCGCATCGACAGCCCGGGCTTGGTCCAGATGCTGCCGAACAGGTGGTCGACGGTGAGATCGAAGTAGGGATCTCCCTCGATGTTCGGCATCTCCCAGCCGTAGACCTCGTTCATCTTGGCCAGGCCCTTGGCGCGCAACTCGTCCATAGAAAGTTCTCCTAGTCGTTCTCGTGCGGTACGCCGAGGCCCTCAGCGAGCCGTTGCAAGGCCACCTGGGCCAACGGAAGATCCACTCCCACAACATCGCCCAGGCCGATGGCCAGGCTCAGGTCCTTCTCCCCCAGTCCCCGGGTGTGGGTGAAGGCGTCGTAGAGCCAGTGGTCCGGGGTCAGCTCGGCCATGTTCTCCCGCACGATGATGGCGCCCGGCCCGCTGGTCAGCGCGTCGGTGTGACGCACCACGCGGCCCAGCGCGCCGAGGTCCAGCCCAGCGGCCTCGGCCAGCTTCATCGCTTCGCACGCCGCGGCATACGAGGTGAAGGTCAGCATGTTGCGGGCCAGCTTCATCCGAGTACCGGCACCCGGTTCGCCGGCGTGGATCACCATCGAGCCGAACTGCTTGAGCGCGGGCTTGATCCGCTCGTAGACGGGCCGCTCCGCGCCGACCATGATGGCCAGCTCGCCCTTCTCGGCGGCCGCACCGCCACCGCTGACCGGGGCATCGACGATGTGGATACCCTGCGGCTGGTACTGCTCGGCCAGCTCGGCGGCGGTGGTGTCGCTGATCGTCGAGTGGATCACGATCACGGTCTCCGGCTTGACCTTTGGTGCCAAGTCGGCAATCACCGAACGCACCTGCTCGTCGTTGAGCACCGTGATGCTGATGATGTCGGCTTCGGCGACATCGGCCGCGCTGTCGGCCAGCGTCGCACCGAGCTCCTCGAACGGCGCCATGGATTCGGCACGCACGTCGTAGACAATGAACCCGCCGGGCCATTCGGCCAGCCGTTTGGCCATCGGGGCGCCCATGTTGCCCAGGCCGATGTAGCCGTACTTCGCAGTGCCCGTCGGCTCCTCGCGCAAGCGCTCGTCGGTGCTCATGACCGGATGATCTGTCCGCCGTCGACATTGAAGATCTGGCCGGTGATCCACTTGGCCTGATCGCTCAGCAGGAACAGGCACATGCCCACCAGATCCTCCGGCTGCCCCATGCGGGACAACGGGATTCCCTTGACGATGTCGTCCACCATCTCCTTGGGTGTGGTGGTGCGGTTGGCCTCGGTGTCGATGGGACCTGGCGCGATGGCGTTGATGCGGATGTTCTGCCCGCCGAGCTCGCGGGAAAGCTGCTGGGTCAGGCCGTTGATGCCCACCTTGGCCAGGCCGTAGTAGTTGGCGTACAGCCAGGCCGCCGTCGAGGACTGGTTGACGATCGCGCCGCCACCTCGCTTGGCCATCTTGCGGTACACCGCGCGGGTGCACACCAGCGCGCCGTCGAGGTTCACGCTCATGAACTTCTTGTAGTAGTCCCAGTCGACGGTGAGCAGGAAGTCCAGCTTCATGCCGCCGAAGATCGCGGCGTTGTTGACCAGGTAGTCGATGCCGCCGAACTCCGAAAGCGTCTGCGCCGCCATGTCCTTGGCCGAGTCGATGTCGGAGACGTCGACCCGCACGGCCAGCGCGTTGCCGCCCTCGCCCTTGATGCCGTCGGCGACCTTCTGCGCGCCTTCGGTGTTGATGTCGGCGACCACGACGGCCGCGCCTTCGCGAGCCAGCGCCTCGGCGTAGGCCTGGCCGATCCCGCCACCGGCTCCGGTGACGATGGCCACCTTGTTATCGAACTGTCCCATCGAAAATCTCCTCAGTCGTCTAGTTCGCGAGCGTCGCGACGCACTTGATCTCGGTGTACTCCTCGAAGCCGGCCACACCCATCTCGCGGCCGATCCCGGACTGCTTGTATCCGCCGAAGGGGGCATCTGCCGAGTACCAGATGCCGCCGTTGACGTTGACGGTGCCGACTCGCATGCGCGAGGCCACGGCCTGGGCGCGGGCGTCGTCACCGGAGAACACGGTGCCCGACAGGCCGTAGGGCGAATCGTTGGCGATGCGCACCGCGTCGTCGTCACCGTCGTGCGCGATCACGGTCAGCACCGGGCCGAAGATCTCCTCGCGGGACACCCGGGCGGTGTTGTCGAGGCCGGCGATCACCGTCGGCTCGATGAAGAATCCGGTATCCAGGTCAGCGGGACGCCCACCACCGCAAGCGAACCGACCGCCCTCCTGCAGAGCGAGATCCAGGTAGGACTGCACCCGGTCGCGCTGGCGCGCCGAGATCAGTGGGCCGCACACGGTGCGCTTGCTGTTGGGATCGCCGGGCTTGATGCCGCCCAACGTGGCCGCGGCGGCCTCGACGGCCTCGTCATACCGCGCCCGCGGGACCACCAGACGAGTCGTGATGGCGCAGCCCTGTCCGGCATGCATGGCCACCGTGAAGGCGGCCATCGAGCAGGCCCCGGCCAGGTCGGCGTCGTCGAGCACCAGGAAAGCCGACTTGCCGCCCAGCTCGAGGAACACCTTCTTGAGGGTGAGCGCCGCGTCGGTCATCACGGCCCGGCCGGTCGCGGTCGACCCGGTGAACGAAACCATGTCCACCCGAGGGTCTTTGGACAGCAGGGCACCGACAGCGTGATCGTTGGAGGTGACGATGTTGATCACCCCGGCCGGGAAGTCGGTCTGCTCGGCGATGATCTGGCCGACGGCCGCGGCCGCCCACGGCGTGTCGGGCGCCGGCTTGAGGATCAGGGTGTTGCCCGCCGCCAGGGCCGGGCCGACCTTGGCCAGGTTGATCTGGTGCGGGAAGTTCCACGGGGTGATGGCGCCGACCACGCCGACCGCCTCGCGGGCGATCTTGCGGTTGGTTGGGATGCCCTGCGGGGTGGCGTGGCCGAGATCGGTTGTCCACTCGTAGTTCTCGGCGGTGTCGGCCGAGAAGGCCAGATCGTCGATCGGGCCTTCCAGTTGGGCGCCCGCAGTGAGCATGCGGGGGGCGCCGACCTCGGCGATCGTCAATTCCCGCAATTCCTCGATATTTTCGCGCAACGCATCGCGCAGCTGGCGCAGGCAGTGCACCCGCAGCGCGTGGTTCGTCGACCAGTCGGTGTCGTCGAACGCCCGACGGGCCGCCTCGATGGCATTGCCCATGTCCTCGGCGTTCGCGTCGGCCGCAACGCCGAGCACCTCCTCGGTGGCGGGGTTGACGGTCTCGAATACGCCGCCACCGCCGGCGACGAGCTTGCCGTCGATAAGCAGTTGACTCTGGCGATCGGCCAGTACCGGCATCGGTGAACTCCACTTCACGAATTCTGGACAACTGTCCGGCTGTCTCGTGTCGAACGATAGCCGCAGACGATGTACACCCGCAAGGGTGCACCCTCCCGGCTGCGCCCCACCGGCAAAATATGCAGTTCATCATGGTCTTTCACCGTCCATACTTGCCCAACAGCGACATCGTCGGATAACTTGGACATGTGTCCAGCGATGCGGTGTCCGCAGTCACAGAACCAGCTCGGGAGCCAGGCAAGGAAGCTCCGCGCAATCGTCGGCAGGAGGAGACCTTCCGCAAGGTCCTGACCGCCGGGACGGAGATGTTGCGCGAATCGTCCTATGCCGACCTGACGGTGCGCGCGGTCGCCGCCCGCGCCGGGGTCGCACCGGCCACCGCCTACACGTACTTCTCGTCGAAGAACCACTTGATCGCCGAGATGTATCTGGACCTGGTCAGCCAGTGCCCGTATTTCACCGACGTCAACGACTCGATGACCACCCGCGTCGACAAGGCGCTGCGGGCGCTGACCCTGGTTGTCGCCGACGAGCCCGAGGTGGCGGCGGCCTGCACCACAGCCCTCCTGGGCGGGGGCACCGATCCCGCGGTGCGCAAAGTGCGTGACCGGATCGGCGCCGAGATCCACAAGCGCATCCGCTCGGCGGTGGGGCCGGATGCCGATTCCCGGATCGTGTCCGCCTTGGAGATGACATTTTTCGGCGCGCTGGTCAACGCAGGCAGCGGCGCCTTCACCTACCACCAGATCGCCGATCGGCTGACCTACGTCGTCGGCCTCGTCCTTGGAGAGCACTGATGAGCTTGGACATAGTCAAACCGATCCTCGATCCGTACGACTACGACTTCCACGAGGACCCCTACCCGTACTACCGGCGGCTGCGTGATGAGGCGCCCCTGTACCACAACGAGGACCTCAAGTTCTGGGCGCTGTCGCGACACAAGGACGTGGTGGCCGGGTTCCGTAACAGCGTCACACTGTCGAACAGGCACGGCGTATCCCTGGACCCGATTTCCCGCAACGACGAAGCCCACCGGGTCATGTCGTTCCTCGCCCTCGACGATCCCGGCCATCTCCGGCTGCGAACCCTGGTGTCCAAGGGTTTCACCCCGCGGCGCATCCGCGAGTTGGAGGGACGGGTCACCGAGATCGCTCACCAACACCTCGACGCGGCACTGCAGGACACCACCTTTGATTACGTCGACGATTTCGCGGGCAAGCTGCCCATGGACGTCATCTCCGAACTGATGGGCGTCCCGGAAGAAGATCGGGTGCGTATCCGCGCACTGGCCGACGGGGTCATGCACCGTGAGGACGGCGTCGCCGACGTTCCCGAATCCGCGATCGTCGCGTCCGGGGAATTACTGGTCTACTACGCCGACATGGTGAAGCAGCGCCGCAAGAACCGCACCGACGACCTGACGTCGGCACTGGTGGATGCCGAGATCGACGGTGACCGGCTCACCGATGACGAGATCATGGCCTTCCTGTTCCTGATGGTGGTCGCCGGAAACGAGACGACCACCAAACTTCTTGCCAACGCCGCATATTGGGGCTACAAGAATCCCGACCAGCTGGCTCCGGTGTTCGACAACCACGAGCTGGTCGTGCCGTGGGTAGAGGAGACCCTGCGCTACGACGCCTCCAGCCAGATCCTGGCCCGGCTGGTCGTCGAGGACCAGACGTACTACGACACCACGGTGCCCGCGGGCGACGTGCTGGTGCTGCTGATCGGCTCGGCCAACCGCGACGAACGGGTCTTCGAGAATCCCGACGAGTACCGCATCGATCGCGAGATCGGCCCCAAACTGGTGAGTTTCGGCAGCGGCGCCCACTTCTGCCTGGGCGCGCACCTGGCGCGCATGGAGGCCCGGGTGGCGCTGACCGAGTTGTTCAAGCGAATCCGCGGATACGAAATAGACGAATCCGCGGCTGTGCGGGTGCATTCCAGCTCCGTCCGCGGATTCGCTCACCTTCCCGTCACCGTCCAGCCCCGCTGAAGCCCCATTGCGGTGTCCCACCGCTGAAAACCCGACCAGTAAAGGCACGCTAAATGGCCCGTTTCGAACCCCATCCCGACCGCCGACCGGCCATCGTGGCCGGCGCGTCGTCCGGCATCGGCGCCGCCACGGCGACCGAACTCGCCGCGCACGGCTTCCCGGTGGCCCTCGGCGCCCGCCGCGTCGAGAAATGCCAGGAGCTCGTCGACCAGATCACCGCCGCCGGCGGAGAGGCGATCGCACTGCCCCTCGACGTCACCGACGCCGAGTCGGTCAAGTCGTTCGTGCACAGTGCCACCGAAGCGCTCGGCGATATCGAGCTGCTGGTGGCCGGCGCGGGTGACACCTTCTTCGGCCAGCTCCACGAGATCAGCACCGACGAGTTCGAGAACCAAGTTCAGATTCACCTCATCGGCGCCAATCGTCTTGCCACCGCGGTGCTTCCGGGCATGGTCGAGCGGCGGCGCGGCGACATCATCTTCGTCGGCTCTGACGTCTCCCTGCGGCCGCGGCCGTACATGGGCGGTTATGGCGCCGCAAAAGCCGGCCTGCTGGGCATGGCCAAGACCCTGCAGATGGAACTGGAGGGCACCGGTGTACGCGCCTCCGTGGTCCATCCCGGGCCCACCAAGACCGCCATGGGCTGGAGCGCGCCCATGGACAAGGTCGGCGAAATGCTCGAGGACTGGGCCAAATGGGGCCAGGCCCGGCACGACTACTTCCTGCGCGCGGCGGATCTCGCGCGGGCCATCACCTTCGTCGCGGAAACCCCCCGCGGCGGCTTCATCGCCGAACTGGAGATTCAGCCCGAAGCTCCGCTCGCCGATGTCAAGGACCGCCAGAAGCTGAGAGTGGAAGGCTGAAAGAACATGACGAGCTCTGAACTCAAAGAAGTACAGCGCGTTTCGGGTGGCGAAGAAGACGAACACGGCCACCTGGAAGAATTCCGCACCGACCCGATCGGCCTGATGCAGCGCGTCCGTGACGAATGCGGCGACGTGGGTTGGTTCCAGCTGGCCGACAAGCAGGTGGTGCTGCTGAGCGGCGCGGAGGCCAACGAGTTCTTCTTCCGCTCCAGCGACAGCGAACTGAACCAGGCCGAGGCCTACCCGTTCATGACCCCGATCTTCGGTGAGGGCGTGGTGTTCGACGCGGACCCCGAGCGCCGCGCCGAGATGCTGCACAACACCGCGCTGCGCGGTGAGCAGATGAAGGGCCACGCGGCCACCATCGAGAACGAGGTCAAGAAGATCATCGCCGATTGGGGCGACCAGGGCGAGATCGAACTGCTCGACTTCTTCTCCGAGCTGACGATCTACACCTCGACGGCGTGCCTGATCGGGCTGAAGTTCCGCGAGCAGCTCGATCGTCGGTTCGCCGAGTACTACCACCAGTTGGAGCGGGGCACCGACCCGCTCTGCTACGTCGATCCCTACCTGGACATCGAGAGCTTCCGCATCCGCGACGAGTCGCGCGTCAAACTCGTTGCGCTGGTGCAGGAGATCATGGACGGTCGCATTGCCAATCCGCCGAAGGGCAAAGAGGACCGCGACCTGCTCGACGTACTGGTGTCGATCAAAGATGAGGAGGGCAACCCCCGGTTCACGGCCAACGAGGTCACCGGGATGTTCATCTCCCTGATGTTCGCCGGGCACCACACCAGTTCGGGTACGTCCTCGTGGACGCTCATCGAGCTGCTGCGCAACCCCGACGTGTACGCACAGGTGCAGCAGGAGCTCGACGACCTCTACGCCGACGGCCAGGAGGTGAGTTTCCATGCGCTGCGGCAGATTCCGAAGCTGGACAACTCGCTCAAGGAGACCCTGCGCCTGCACCCGCCGCTGATCATCCTGATGCGGGTGGCACAGGACGAGTTCGAAGTGCAGGGCTTCCCCATCCACAAGGGTCAGATGGTGGCCGCATCCCCGGCGATCTCCAACCGGATACCGGAGGATTTCCCCGAACCGGATGCGTTCGATCCTGCCCGCTATGAGAAGCCGCGCCAGGAAGATCTGATCAACCGGTGGACCTGGATCCCGTTCGGCGCCGGTAAGCACCGCTGCGTGGGTGCGGCTTTCGCGCAGATGCAGATCAAGGCAATCTTCTCGGTTCTGCTGCGCGAGTACGAGTTCGAGATGTCGCAGCCGGCCGAGAGCTACCAGAACGACCACTCCAAGATGGTCGTGCAGCTGGCTCAGCCGGCGAAGGTCCGTTACCGGAAGCGGGTTTAGGAGCGTACCCATGGGTTGCTACCGCGTCGAACTCGACGAGGATCTGTGCCAGGGCCACGCCATGTGCGAGCTCGAAGCGCCGGACGTGTTTCGGGTTCCGAAGCGCGGCGTCGTCGAGATCCTCGATCACGAACCACCCGACGAGCTACGTGATGCCGTCGAGATGGCTGTCGATATGTGTCCCACCCGTGCTCTATCCATCACAGAGAAGGAATGACAATGGCGTCAAGACAACAATTGGAAGACTGGTCCGATCGCTGGCTGAAGGCCAACCAGGAGGCCGAGAAGGCCGGTGACTGGAAGCCGCTGGCCGACTTCTACACCGAAGATGCCACCTACGGCTGGAACATCGGGCCCAAGGAAGACGTGATGTGCGTCGGTCGCGACGAAATCCGCGACGTGGCCCTCGGTTTGGAGATGGAAGGCCTGGAGAACTGGGTCTACGAGTACCAGCGCGTGTTGATCGACGAGAAGCAGAACGAGATCGTCGGCTTCTGGAAGCAGATCGCCAACAGGAGCGACGGCACCACGAGCGAGATCTACGGCATCGGCGGTAGCTGGTTCCGGCTCAACGATGATCTGCTCATCGAGTGGCAGCGCGACTTCTTCGATTTCGGCCACGTAGCCAAGGGCTACGCGAAGCTCATCGAGTCCGGCGACCTCACCCCCACCATGCAGAAGCGCATCGAGCGTTCGCTGTCCGGTGAGAAGCTGCCCGGCTACTACCCGCTCGGCGAGGCCCCGGTCAAAATCTGGTAGTTCCCGGCCAAGCAGTTGCTTGGGGGTGGGTGTGACCCACGCAACTAATGGCTCTAGTCTGTGGTCAACGGCTCTAGTGGAAGGCACACGCGATGAAGACCAAAGGCGCTCTCATCTGGGAGTTCAACCAACCGTGGTCGATCGAGGAGATCGAGATCGGTGACCCCGTCAAGGACGAGGTCAAGATTCAGATGGAAGCCTCGGGCATGTGCCATTCCGATCACCACCTGGTGACCGGTGACATCCCGATGGCAGGTTTCCCGGTGCTCGGCGGCCACGAAGGCGCCGGCATCGTGACCGAGGTCGGCCCGGGCGTCGACCACATCAAGCCCGGCGACCACGTCGTGCTGTCGTTCATCCCGTCCTGCGGTGAGTGTCCGGCATGCCAGGAGGGTCTGCGCAACCTGTGCGACCTGGGCGCGATGCTGTTGGCCGGCACCGCGGTGTCCGACGGCACGAACCGCATCCACGCGGTCAAGAACGGTCAGCCCGTCATCCCGATGACGCTGCTGGGCACGTTCAGCCCGTACATGGTGGTGCACAAGAGCTCGGTCGTGAAGATCGACCCGTCCATCCCGTTCGAGGTGGCCTGCCTCGTGGGTTGCGGTGTGACGACCGGCTACGGCTCGGCCGTGCGCAGCGGTGACGTCCGCCCCGGGGACGACGTCGTCATCGTCGGCGTCGGCGGTGTCGGCACCGGCGCGCTGCAGGGTGCGCTGAATGCCGGTGCCCGCAACATCTTCGTCGTCGATCCCGTTGAGTTCAAACGGGACAACGCACTCAAGTTCGGCGCCACCCACGCCTACCCGGACATCTTCTCCGCGATGGCCGGGGTCGCCGAGGTCACCCAGGGCCGGATGGCGCACAAGACGATCGTCACCGTCGGCGAGCTCAAGGGCGAGGACATCGACCACTACATGAACATCACCGCCAAGGGCGGCACCGTGGTGGCCACCGCCGTCGCCAACATGGCCAGCAACGACGTCAAGCTCAACCTGTCGATGCTGACACTGCTGCAGAAGCGCCTGCAGGGCACCATCTTCGGCGGCGGCAACCCGCACCACGACATCCCGCAGCTGCTGAGCATGTACAAGGCAGGCCGGCTGAACCTCGACGACATGGTCACCCGGCAGTACAAGCTCGAGCAGATCAATGACGGTTACGCCGACATGCTCGAGGGCCGCAACATCCGCGGCGTCATCCGCTACACCGACGCCGATCGCTGACCCACCCGCATCTCACGCCGAATGTCACGCCAGCGTGGCTCTCACCACCGAGAGCCACTCCAGCGTGACATTCGGCAGGTGAGCACGACCCGCCAGGAGCGTCATGACCGAAACAAGCACCGAGACAAGCACCGAGACACCAGTTGTCCTCGCCTCTCGATCGTCGTGGAAGTGCGTGCAGTCCGGTGACCGTGAGGGCTGGCTGGCGCTCATGGCCGACGACATCGTGGTCGAGGACCCGATCGGCGAGGCCGTCACCAACCCCGACGGCACCGGTGTCAAGGGCAAGGAAGCCCTGGGTGCTTTCTATGACGCCAACATCGGGCCCAACGAGCTGACCGTCACCTGCGAGGAGACGTTCCCCTCGAGCTCGCCGAACGAGATCGCCTACATCCTGGTGCTGCGCACCAAGTTTCCCAACGGGTTCACCGCGACCGTGCGCGGTGTCTTCACCTACAAGGTGAACGACGACGGACTGATCACCAACCTGCGCGGCTACTGGAACATGGACGCCATGGCATTCGCGCAGGAAGACAACTGACCGGCGGAACGCTCGCCGGCCGCGGCGCGATCGTGGTCGGCGGCACCCACGGCATCGGCCTGGCTGTCGCAAAACTCCTCGCGGCCGAGGGTGCGGGTGTGGTGGTCAACGGTCGCGACGCTGAGGCCGCAGACGCTGCCGCACAGCGCATTTCCGGTGTCGCTCATGCCGGTTCGCCCGCCGACCCCGACGTGGCTGACGCGCTCGTCGACACCTGCACACGCGAGTTCGGCCGCGTCGACATCCTGGTCAACTGTGCCGGCACCGCCGAACCGGCAGGGTCCTCCATCCTCAATGTGACCAGTGCCGAATTTCACGAACTGCTCGACGCGCACCTGGGCACGGTGTTCGAAACCTGCCGCGCGGCAGCGCCGAAGATGGTTGCCCAAGGCGGCGGCGCGATCGTCAACACCAGTTCTTTCGCCTTCCTCGGCGATTACGGCGGCACCGGTTACCCGGCCGGCAAGGGAGCGGTCAACGGGCTGACCCTGGCGATCGCCGCCGAACTCAGAGAACACGGGGTCCGGGCCAACGTGGTGTGTCCGGGCGCCCGCACCCGGCTGTCCACCGGATCGGACTACGAGCAGCACATCGCCGAGCTCAACCGGCGCGGCCTGCTCGACGACGTCAGCATGCAGGGCGCGCTGGACGCCGCCCCGCCGGAGTATGTCGCCCCGACCTACGCCTACCTGGTCGGCGATCAAGCCAAGGACGTCACCGGCCGCATCTTCATCGCGGCCGGCGGGTTCGTCGGCGAATTCGCCCGGCCGTCACCGGGTTTCATCGGCTATCGGGACCACCACAGCGCACCGCCGTGGACATCGGCCGAGTTGCACGAGCTGATCGGGAAGAGCTAACCGCAGAAACCGCGGCCGGATCGGCCGCCGCGCGAAGCCCCTCGCCCCAACCGGTTGCTCAGGCCACGTGTGTGCACGGCAGGCACATTGAACGGCCGGTAGTAGGTGAGCACCACGCGGTCCTCGCCCTGCGGCGAGGGGGCGCAGGAGTGGTAGTTCCAGCCGTGGGGTCCGCGCTCGGCGACCTCGGGATGGTCGATGATCTCCCACCAGTTCTCGGCGGGCACGTCCAATTCGATCCACTCGAACAGCTCGGGTTCACGGTCCGACAGGGCTGGATCGTCACCGTCGGCTTCCCACTTGACCGCGTCGGTCACGAGGCATTCGCCCTTTCACGCAAGATTACTAAGCTCTACTAGTCAACCTGGTAGTGCTTACCTGCGCAACGAGATCGGCGTCTCATCCGGCGCTCACTATGCTCGTGGTCATGGCATCCGTCTTCACCAAGATCATCAACGGAGAACTGCCCGGGCGTTTCGTCTACTCCGACGATGACATCGTCGCGTTCCTCACCATCGCGCCGATGACGCAGGGCCACACCCTGGTCGTTCCCCGGGCCGAGATCGACAACTGGCAGGACGTCGAGCCCGCGGCCTTCGGCCGGGTGATGGAGGTGTCACAGCTGATCGGCAAGGCTGTGTGCCGGGCCTTCGGGGCGCAGCGCGCCGGCGTCATCATCGCCGGCCTTGAGGTACCGCACCTGCATGTGCACGTGTTCCCGGCGTACAACCTGGCCGACTTCGGTTTCGCGCACGTCGACAACAACCCGTCGCCCGAGTCTCTCGACGAAGCTCAGGCCAAGATCAAAGCCGCGCTGGCAGATCTGCAATCCGCGGCAAGCTGACGGTGAACCGGCAGCCCTGACCGGGCGCGGTGGTGACCGTGACCGTGCCGCCGTGAGCCAGCACCAACGAATGCACGATCGACAGGCCCAACCCCGTCCCCCCGCTGGCACGGGTGCGGGAACTGTCGGCGCGGTAGAACCGTTCGAATACCCGCCGCGCGTCGTCGGTGCTCATGCCCGGGCCTTCGTCGCACACCTCGATGATGGCCTTATCGTCGGCGGTGCCCACCCGCACCGTGATCCCCGCGGTTTCCGGGGTGTGCTGCACCGCGTTGGCCACCAGGTTGCTCAGCACCTGACGTAAGCGGGCCTCGTCACCGAGCACCTCCGGGGTCCCGGGACCGTCGAACACCTCCATGCGCACCCGACGGCCCGGCGCGATCGACTGCGTGTCGTGCACGGCGTCGGTGGCCAGCGTCAACAGGTCGACGCGATGCTGATCCAGCGGCCGCTGCGCATCGAGCCGGGCCAGCAGCAGCAGGTCTTCGACCAGCAGGCCCATCCGCCGGGACTCGCTCTCGATCCGGCCCATCAGCATCTCGACGTCGCGGGCGGCGCCCTGCCGGTACAGCTCGGCGAATCCGCGGATCGTGGTCAGCGGGGTCCGCAGCTCATGGCTGGCGTCGGTGATGAAGCGGCGCATCCGTTCCTCGGACGTGCGCGCCTGCTCGGCCGACGCCTCCGAGGACGCCACCGCCCGCTGGATCTGCGCCAGCATGCCGTTGAGCGCGGACGACAACCGCCCCACCTCGGTGCGCGGATCCCGTTCGGGGACACGGCGATCCAACTGGCCGGCCGCGATCGCCGCGGCCGTACGTTCCACCTCCACGAGCGGACGCAGGCTGCGGTGCACGACGGCGTAGCCGACGATGCCGAGCACCAGCAATACGACCGCGCCGATGCCGACCTGCGACCAGATCAACGCACGCACCGACGACTGCACGTCGGACAGGTCGATCGCGACGGTGGTGCGCTCACCGTTCGGCCCCTCCACCGTCATGGCCCGCCATTGCACATCGGAGGTCCCGACGGACTCGACGGTCACCGGGGCGGGGCCGACGTCGTTGTCGTCGGGCAGCTCGGGTTCGGCCTCACGGTCGTTGATCGCGATCCAGGTTCGGCCGTCCTGGTCGACACCGCGAACGTAGAAGTTCGACGGCGGACGCGCCGGGTTCGGCCCTTCCAGGGGAGTCGAGGGCAGTTGGCGCGGCTCTTGCGCCCAGCTCCCAGCGGCGTCGAGCAACGTCTGATCGATGCGACTGACCTCGGTGTGCCGCATGATCGAGGTCACCGCGACGCCAGAGGCCAGCAGCCCGCAGGCCACCAAAACCAGCGCGACAGCCACCAGGCTGACGCGCAACGGCACTCCGCGCCGTTCTACCCGGTCCAACACCGGTTAAAGTATGCCGCTGCCGCGCTGACCGTCAGCGCGGCTCACGCAAAACGTAACCGACCCCGCGCAGGGTGTGCAGCAAGCGCTTGTCGCCGGTGTCGATCTTGCGGCGCAGGTAGGACACGTAGGACTCGACGACGTTGACGTCACCGCCGAAGTCGTAGCGCCACACGTGGTCGAGAATCTTCGGCTTGGACAGCACGGTGCCCGCGTTGATGATGAAGTACCGCAGCAGGGTGAACTCCGTGGGCGACAGCGAGACGGGCTCCCCGGCCTTCCACACCTCGTGCGTGTCCTCGTCCAGCTCGATGTCGGCGAACGACAGCTTGGCGCTGCGCGGTTCCTCTACTCCCCGGCCGGACCGGCGCAGGATCACCCGCAGCCGGGCCACCACCTCTTCGAGGCTGAAGGGCTTGGTCACGTAGTCGTCGCCGCCCAGGGTCAACCCGGCGATCTTGTCCTGCAGGCTGTCGCGGGCGGTGAGGAACAGCGCGGGCGCGTCGATACCGTCGGCGCGCAACCGGCGCAGCAGCCCGAAGCCGTCCATGCCGGGCATCATCACGTCCAGGATGACGGCGTCGGGCCGCACTTCTCTGGCCTTGTCGAGGGCGGCGGCACCGTTGGACGCGGTGTGCACCTCGAAACCCTGGAACTTCAAGCTGACGGACAACAGCTCCACGATGTTGGCCTCGTCGTCGACGACGAGGATCCGAGCTTCGGGGACGCTCTCAGGTAGTGCAGGCATGGCCATTCCCTGATGTTGAAGGTGCCCGGTGTACTCAACCTGCATGCACGCTGTGCACTTCCTGTGAGTTTAGCTGTGACGCGGGTAACTACACTGACGCCATGAACCTCGGCAAGACGCTGGTCCAGGTTGCTACCGCGCCCGTGCGCATCGGGTTGGCCGTGGCCGACGTCGGCCTCGGCATCGCCAACGAGACCCTCACCGCCGTGCAACGCGGCATCGGTGATGCCAATCCACTCACCGGCAGGTCATCGATGGCCTCGCTGTTCGGCATCGATGACGCGGTCGAGCGGGCCAACCGGCTGGCGCGACTATTGGACGACGACGCCCCGCTGGGGCGGGCGCTGGCACCCGACGGCCCGATCAACCGTTTGCTGCGACCGGGCGGGCTGGTCGATCAGCTGACAGCCGAGGGCGGCATGTTGGACCGTCTGACCGCGGAAAACGGTGCCGTGGCCCGGGCCGTCGCCCCCGGTGGGCTGGTGGACCAGGTCACCATGGAGGGTGGGCTGCTGGACCGGCTGACCACCGACGACGGCGCTCTGTCGCGCGTGGTGGCACCGGGCGGGCTGGCCGACCAGCTGCTGGCCAACGACGGCCTGATCGAGCGGGTGCTGCGTGAGGACGGCGTGGCCGACCGGCTGCTGGCCGAAGGCGGCCTGCTGGACACCCTGACCGATCCCGAAGGCCCGCTGCTCAAGCTCGCCGATGTGGCCGACACGTTGAACCGGCTGGCGCCGGGACTCGAGGCGCTGGCACCCACCATCGATGCACTGCACGACGCGGTCATCACGCTCAGCCAGGTGGTCAACCCACTCAGCAGCATCGCCGACCGTATCCCGCTGCCCCGGCGCTCGTCGCGGCGAACCTCGCCGCGGCCGGTCAGTTCCCAGCGAGTTATCGACGCCGAGGAGTGACCCGCTAAACTGGGCGCGTTCCACCCGCCTCCGTAGCTCAGTGGTAGAGCACCCGCCTTGTAAGCGGAAGGCCGTCAGTTCAATCCTGACCGGGGGCTCCACACTCAGCTTCTTGTCGGTGCCTGGCAGTAATTTCCCGGCATGAGGCTCTGTCGCGGTTGCGGTGCACCGTTGGAGAAGCGCAGCCAGAAGGTCTACTGCAGTAACGCATGCCAAGGATCAGCCCGCCGGAAGGCCAGCACCAGGCGCTGGCTCGAATCCGGGGAGGCGTACATCACTTCACTTCCCAGCCATTACATCCGGCTTTACCTCATCGAAGCCCAGTCTGGCTGTTGCGCGATCTGCGGCGCGCCCAGCGTGTGGCAGGAGCTACCCCTGACCTTGATCATGGACCACATCGACGGGAACCCGACGAACAATCACCGGGAGAACCTGCGATTGGTCTGCCCGAACTGCGACTCTCAGCTACCCACATACAAGAGCCGCAACCGCGGCAACGGACGCTTCTATCGCCGTCAGCGGTATGTCAATGGGCAGTCGTTCTGACACCCGGCCTCAGGTCTCGTCGGCGATGTTCTCGTGGCTTTCGTGCAGTCCCGGCCCCTCAGGATCCTCGCCCCGACGGTCGAATTCGTCCTGCAGTTCTTCTTGCCCTTCGGTCACTTCACGAGCGTCCTTCGGTATCGGCCGGCCGCCGTCACGTTGATCCATAGACCATGGAGTCACCCGCATGCTCGAAGCTCAAACACCTACACGCGAGTGGTCAGCTTCTTGAATGCCTGGTATTCGCTTTCCTTGTAGGGCCGTCCGTCGGGCTGCAGGAGATCGCTGAACCACACGTTCGGCACTTTGGTGTAGGGCTTGTCCCAGGAATCCCACGGGAAATACGTCTGGGTCTTGCCGGCCACCAGGCCCCAGCTGTAGGCACCGACGTTGTGCCGCTTGGCAACCGGCAGCACACCCTCGACCGTGCTGCCCTGGTCCCGGGCCAGGTATTCGGTGCACAGGATCGGCCGGCCCAGCGGGGCGAGCTCGGCGATGCGGGCCTCGAATTCGGCGGGACCGGCGTAGGAGTGAAAGGAGATCACGTCGGAGTTGTCGAGCTGGAAACTGTCCATCTCGCTTCGGTTTCCGCGATCCCAGCTGCCTTGCCACACTCCACTGGTCAACGGCTGCACGGCATTGACCGAACGCGCCCAGGCGAATACCTGGGGCAGCAAGGCTCCCACCGCGTCGATCTTGTCCTTGCGCTCGATCTTGCGGTACTGCTTGGCGGGGTTGTCCGGCTCGTTCCACAGATCCCAGCCCAGCACCCGGTTGTCGTTGCGGAACTGGCTCATCACCCCGACCACGTAGTCGCGCAGCACGGGGCGGTAACGCGGGTCGTCGATGCGTTGCGCGCCCGGGCTCTGGACCCATCCGGAGTTGTGCACGCCGGGCGTCGGCGCCCGTTGCGCTCCGAGCTGCGGGTTCGGATCCCAGCACGAGTCGAAGAAGACGAACAGCGGCTTGATTCCCTGTCGGGCCGCGATCCCGACGAATTGGGCCAGCCTGCTTTGGAATCCGGCACGGTCCTGGGCCCACAGCAGATCGTGCAGGAAGACCCGGACGGTGTTGAACCCGAGTAGCCGGCATGCCTGCAGTTCGCTGTTGATGCGCCGGGCGTCGTAGGTGGCGGCGGAGAACATCTCGATCTGGTTGATCGCGTTCGAGGTGATGAAGTTGGTGCCGACGAGCCAGCCCTGCGCCTGGTACCACGCGTTGGCGCGCTCAACCGGCCATTGGCCTGGGGCTGCGGTGGCGCGTGGGATTACCGGAAGAGGGGCCAATACTTGCGGGAGAGCCGCTGCTGCTGCCAGTACCAGCGGGATCTTGAGGGCCGTTCGACGGTGCACTTAGTGAACATAGTGGCCCCTGGCAAAGCTCCCCGGCTCACGTATCACATTGCAACCATTGAGGTTTCATATCGTTATCAACCGGCCCGTCAGAGCCGGCCGACGGTGAAGTCAGCGGCCTGCCCGGGCATCCCGTTGAGCACATATGCGGTGTGGGCGAAGTTGGGGACGCCGGCGGGGGTTCCGTCGCAGATGGTGTCGCCGGGCTCGCAGAGTTCGATCGTCTTGTCCTTGTACCGCGGACCGATCACCATCTGCGGTGCGCCGATGTCGCGCATGAACTCCTCGGACGGTGTCCCCAGCAACACCACCGATGCCACGTGGTCGGCGACCTCGGCCGGCATGGGCTCGGGGATGTACTGCTTGTACTCGGCCGGAATGCCGTCGGGCACCGTGGCGGCGGTCGTGTAGCCGGCTACCACCGCGCCTTGGGAGTAGCCGCCCAACACCACCTTCGTCTTCGGGCAGTCTCGGGCCGTCGCCTTGATGTGGTCGGCCGCATCGCGGATGCCGTCGACCACTGTTCGGGCGAACTCGATCCGGTCACCGAAGTTTCCGCTGGCCTGGTAGTTGACCGGGTACACCTCCACGGAACGTTCCCCGACGCGGGCACGCAGCGCGTCGACGAAGGACTGCCCCGGTCCGCCGACCCCCGGCGGCTCGTAGGTACCGCGGGCGAAGACCACCTCGACGTCCGGGCACGGCGGTTGCGCCGAGGCGACGGGCATGGGTGCGATCGGAACGGCGCAGGCGGCAATAAGCGTCGCACCCTGAAGCAGTTTGAGGACGTTCATTTCGACTCCACGCCTACCGGATCGTGACGAACGTTACGGTTCCCTATGCTGGCACATTCCAAACGCCGGCAAAAGGCCCAAGTACCCAGGGGAAACTTATTCCAGCGGGACGTCCAGGTAGGGGCGCGGATCAGCCGCACCGGGGCCGTCGAAATGCCACCACTCCCCTGAGTACACGGTCAACCCGCCGGCACCCATCGCCTCACGCAACCGGGTCCGGTTGGCGCGGGCGGCGGGGCTGATTCCGTCGGTCGCGTACGCCCGGCTGCGTTCGGTGAAGTCGTCGAATCCCGTGCCCATCTCGGCCCCGGCGATCGTCACGTCCACGGATCGGCCCGCCTCGTGGCTGCGGGCGTACGGCCCCGGTCGCGCCACCCAGTTGGGATTGGACACCACCTCGAACATCCTGACTTGCACCTCGTGCGGCCTGTAGCAGTCCCAGAACACCAGGGTCTGTGGTCGCAGTACGGCCGCCGCGGTAGCCAACCCGGCGGCCATCGATTCGTGTACCAGGCAGGGCGCCCCGGGAGGGTAGAGCCGCTGCCCGACGAAGTTGTCGGCGGTCGCGTACCGCAGGTCGATCACCGCGTCAGGAACCACGGTGCGCACATCGACCAGTCCGGCGTCGGCGGCCGGCCTGGCAGCCGATGTCGGCGCCAGGACCAGTGGAACGACGACGGCCGCCGTGGTCAGTACCGCGCCCGCCCAGGACCGAAATCCTGCGGAAATGACACTCTCTTCTTCAGGCATGTTGCTTTCCGATGTACGATAACCACACTCTTGATACGGCGTCGGAGCCTCCGGCGGCCAATTACTTACGCGCAGAAGTAACCGACGGATTGGAGCGATCCTATGGCGTCAGCCGTACCGGAGACCGTCGCAACCCGCTATGCCGGGCGACGGGTCGAACGGGTCGAGGACACCCGCCTGCTCACCGGACGCGGCACGTACGTCGACGACATCACCCGGCCCGGCATGCTGCATGCCTGCTTCGTCCGCAGCCCCTATGCGCACGCAAGGTTCACTCGCATCGACGCAGCCGCCGCCCTGGCACTGCCCGGGGTGCACGCGGTGCTCACCGCCGCGGATCTCAACCCAGAGGTCAAAGAGGCGTGGCATGCCGTCGCGGGCAAGGACGTTCCCGACACCCCGCGTCCTCCCCTGGCCGAGGGCGAGGTGAAGTTCGTCGGCGATCCGGTGGCCCTGGTCATCGCCGAGAGTCGCTACCTCGCAGAGGATGCCGTCGACCTGGTCGACGTCGACTACGAACCCCTGCCCGCGATCGCCGATTTCCGGCAGGCGCTCACCTCGGAAGTGTCCGTCCACGAAGCATTTCCGGACAACAACGCCGGCGGGATGGCCGGCATGCCGCCCGACGAGGAAGTCTTCGGCTCGGCCGCGCATGTGGTGAAAGAACACATCTATCAACAGATGCACGTGCCGGTGCCCATCGAGTGCCGCGGCATGGTCACCGAATGGTCGGCGACCTCCGGTGAGCTGACCATCTGGGCGTCCACCCAGACCCCACACGAACTGCGGGCGTTCGCGGCCCGCCTGCTCGGCATCCCGGCCCAGCACGTACGCGTCATCATGCGCGACACCGGCGGCGGGTTCGGCCAGAAGGTCGTCCCGATGCGCGAGGACATGTGCATCATGCTGGCCGCACGAAAAGTTTCTTCTGCGACGTCGAACGCGCGATCGGGCACGGCGCTGAAGTGGATCGAAGACCGCCGCGAGAACCTGATGTCGGCCGGCCAGTCCCGCCATGTCGACGGCGACGTGCGGATGGCCTTCGACGCCGACGGCACCATCCTGGCCGCCGACATCGACTTCATCCAGGACGTCGGCTCCTACCCGACCCCATATCCGGTGCTGACCACCGCGGCCATCGGCATGTTCTTCCCCGGCCCGTACCGGGTGCCCAAGGCCAGCTTCAACTACAAGACGGTGTTCTCCAACACCGCGGGCCTGCACGCCTACCGCGGCCCTTGGCAGTACGAAACCCTCACCCGCGAAATACTTCTCGACATCGCGGCTCGCAAGATGGGCGTGGACCCGGTCGAGCTGCGCCGCAAGAACCTGCTCCGCCGCGACGAGATGCCGTACTTCAACCCCAACGGCATGCCGTATGACCACGTCGCCCCGATCGAGACGTTCGAGCAGGCGGTCAAGATCCTCGACCATGAGGGCTTCCGCAAGGAGCAGGCCGAGGCGCTGGCCCAGGGCCGCTACCTCGGCCTGGGTTTCTCGGCCTACATCGAGCCGACCGGCGCGGCCACCGGCCACCTGGCCAGCGAGGGCTGCACCATCAGGATGGAGCCGACCGGCAAGATCAACGTTTACGTCAACGGCGGATCGACGGGAAACAGCCTGGAAACCACCGTTATTCAGCTGACCGCCGACGCGCTGGGCGCCGACATCGACGACGTCGCCACCATCCAGGGCGACACCGCGGTGACGCCGTACGGCGCGGGCACCCAGGGCAGTCGCAGCGCCCCGATGACCGCGGGTGCGGTCAACGAGGCCGGCACCATCCTGCGCAAGCAGCTGGTCGCGATGGCCGCGGCCCGGCTGGAGGTGGACGAGTCCGAGATCGAGCTCGGCGGGTCGAAGGCGACAGCCCGCAACGACCCCGAAAAGAGGGTCAGCTTCGCCGATCTGGCCTACCGCGCACACTACGAGCCGCAGATGCTCCCGCCCGGCATGTCAGCCTCGCTGGAGGCGACCGCCCGCTACACCGCCCCGCCGACCGCGCCAATCCACTGGGCCAACGCCACCCACGCCTGCACGTGTGAGGTCGACGTGGTCACCGGGCACGTCACCCTCACGCGCTACATCGTCAGTGAGGATGTGGGCCCGATGATCAACCCCAACGTGGTCGAAGGCCAGATCGCCGGCGGCACCGTGCAGGGCATCGGCGGCGCGCTGCTGGAGAAGCTGTCCTATGACGACGCCGGGAACCCCCTGTCCTCAACGTTTGTCGACTATCTGCTGCCCACCGCCACCGAGGTCCCGACGATCGAGTACGGCCACGTCGAGGTTCCCGGTCCCGGCGTCGGCGGCTACAAGGGGGCGGGCGAGGGCGGCGCCATCGGCTCGACCCCCGCGGTGATCAACGCCGTCAACGACGCGCTGGCCCCGCTCGGCGTCACGCTGACCACTCTGCCCGCCACCCCGGCGGCCATCGTCGAAGCCATCGAACGGGCGCAGGAAACATCAGGAAGGGACAACTGATCGTGGAGCTCAACAACGAATTCCGGGTCGCGGTACCGGCGGCCAAGACCTGGGAGGTGCTCACCGACGTCGAACGCGTCGCGCCCTGCCTGCCCGGCGCCACCCTGCGCAGCGTCGACGGCGACGATTTCACCGGTGCGGTCAAGGTGAAGGTCGGCCCGATCACGGTGTCCTACCAGGGCGATGCAACCTTCCAGGAGAAGGACGCGGCGGCCCAGCGGGTGGTTCTCAAGGCCAACGGCAAGGAGACCCGCGGCAACGGCACCGCCTCGGCGATAGTGACGGCCCAACTGAAGGACGAGGGCCCCGAATCGACCCTGGTGGTGGTCACCACCGACCTGGCGATCTCGGGCAAGGCCGCTCAGTTCGGTCGCGGTGTGCTGGCCGATGTGGCCGGCAGCCTGATCGACCAGTTCGCCCGCAGCCTGGAGGCCGAGCTTCTCGGCGAACGGACGCAGGCTGAAACCGGCTCCGCCGCAACGACAGCCGAGCAGGCGCCTCAGGAGGCCGCCCCGATCAACGCACTGACCCTGGCCAAGATGATGGCGGTGCCGATGGCCAAGCGCTTCGCCCCGGCCATCGGCGCGGTCGCGGCCGCCGGCGTGCTCGGCTTCCTGGTCGGCCGCGCCGGGCGCGGCAAGCGCAAGAGCGCCGGGCTGAGCACCGAGGACCTACACGCCGCACTGCTGCGGTTGGTGTCATGAAGCCCGCCCCCTTCGCCTATCACCGGCCCGCCACCGTCACCGAGGCGGTGTCCATGCTCGGCGAGTACGGCGAGGACGCCAAGGTCCTGGCCGGTGGTCAGAGCTTGGTGCCGATGCTGGCAATGCGCTTGACGCACTTCGACAATCTGATCGACATCTCGCGACTGTCCGAGCTGAACGACATCACGCTGCAGGGCAACGAAGTTCGCATCGGGGCGGCCACCCCGCACGCCCTGGTCGGCCTGGACGACGAGATCGCCGATTCGGTGCCGCTGCTGACCCTGGCGACACCGCATATCGGGCACTTCCAGATCCGCAGCCGTGGCACGCTGGGCGGCGCGATCGCCCATGCCGATCCGGCGGCGGAATACGCGGCCGTCGCGCTGGCGCTCGACGCGACGATCGAGGCCACCTCGTCGCGCGGCACACGCGAGATCCCGGCCACTGAATTCTTCACCGGCCTATGGGAAACAGCGCTGGCCTCCGACGAGATCCTTACCGCGGTGCGCTTTCCGGTGGCAACGGGACGCAGCGGGTTCGGGATCGCCGAGTTCGCCCGACGCCACGGCGATTTCGCGATCGCCGGCGCCGCGGTCGGAATCGAACTCGACGAGGACGACCGGATCACCCGGTGCGGCATCGGACTGCTCGGGCTCGGCTCCACCCCGCTGCGGGCCACCCCGGCCGAGGAAGCGGTGATCGGCACCCCGATCGGTGGTCTCAGTGCCGAAGAGATCGGCAAACTGGCGCTGTCCGAGCTCACCGACATTCCCGCCGACCTGCAGGGTTCGGCGTCGTACCGGGCCCGGGTCGGGGCCGCCATGGTCTCCCGAGCCTGGACGCAGGCAACCACCCACGCCGAGGAGGCGCTCAATGCATGAACTGCCGGTTGCGGTTTCGGTCAACGGGCGGGACTACCAGGGTGTGGTCGAGCCCCGGGTCACGCTGGCCGACTTCCTGCGGGACAACTGCGGTCTCACCGGTACCCACCTCGGCTGCGAGCACGGCGCCTGCGGCGCCTGCACGGTCCTGCTGGACGGGCAGGCCGTCCGGTCCTGCCTGGTGTTCGCAGTCCAGGTGGACGGCCAGGAGGTGACGACGGTCGAGGGTATCGCCGGCCCCGACGGCGAGTTGTCCCCGGTGCAGGCCGCACTCAAGGAGTGCCACGGCCTCCAGTGCGGCTTCTGCACACCGGGTTTCGTCACCTCGATCACCGCGATGCTGCGGGACAACCCGAACCCCACCGACGACGAGATCCGCGAAGGGCTCTCGGGCAACTTCTGCCGCTGCACCGGGTACCAGGGCATCGTGAACGCCGTACACCGGGTCTGCGGAGCCGGGGAACCCGAGGCCGAGCTCAAGCCGCTGGCCCAGCAGTAGCTCTACCCTCCCGCCGCCGACACAGTCGGTAATAGTGGAGGCATGAAGATCGGATTCATCGGCCTGGGCAACATGGGCGCGGCGATGGCCGCCAACCTGCTCTCCGCCGGGCACGAAGTCACCGCGTACAACCGCTCCCCCGACAAGGTGGCCGCGCTGGTAGCCCGTGGGGCCCGCCCGGCCTCCTCGGTAGGCGAGGCTTGTCAGGGCGACGCAGTGATCACCATGCTGGCCAACGACACTGCGGTCGAGGCGGTGACATTCGGAGATCACGGAATCCTCGCCTCGCTGCCTGAAGAGGCAATCCACGTCTCGTCGTCGACAGTGAGTACGGAGCTGGCCGAACGCCTCGCCCAGGCCCACGCCGATGCCGGCCAGGGTTTCGTCGCCGCCCCGGTGTTCGGACGTCCCGAGGCCGCAGCGGCCGCCGAGTTGTTCGTCGTCGCGGCCGGAGCCTCAGCCACGATATCCACCGTGACCCCGGTGTTCGACGCGATCGGGCAGCGCACGTTCGTGCTCGGCGAGGACCCGCGTGCCGCGAACCTGGTCAAGATCAGCGGCAACTTCCTGATCGCCTCGGTGATCGAAACCCTCGGCGAGGCAATGGCGCTGGTGGGCAAGGCCGGCGTGGACAAACAGCAGTACCTGGAACTTCTGACCTCCACACTGTTCGATGCCCCGGTGTACCGCACCTATGGCGGGCTGCTGGCCCGTGAGGAGTTCAGCCCGGCCGGCTTCACCGCCACTCTCGGCCTCAAGGACGTCAAGTTGGCGCTGAGTGCCGGCGAGGAGCTACAGGTGCCGCTGCCCGTCGCCAGCCTGCTGCGGGACCGTTTCCTGACCCTGCTGGCCACCGGCGGCAGCGATTTGGATTGGTCGGCGGTCGGTGCGCTGAGCGCGTGGGAGGCCGGGGCCCAACACCCGGCCTGACCCGTTACTCGGCGACGACGCCGCGCAGGCCGTCGACGCCGTACAACGGCTCGAGCATGCCCGAGATGTCGGGACCACGGCGCAGCGCGTGCCCGCCGTCCACCCCGATGGCCTGACCGGTGATCCAGCCCGCGGCGTCGCTGAGCAGGAACACCGCCAGGTTGGCGATGTCCTCGACCTCACCGAAGCGCGGCATGGGCGTGCAGGCCTCGTAGTCGTCGCGGGCCGCGGGCAGCTCGAAGACCGGGCCTACCATCTCTGTGCGGGTCAGGCCGGGCCGAATGCTGTTGAACCGCACCGAGGAAGGCCCGAGCTCGTCGGCGGCCAGTTTGAGCAGATGGTCGAACGCCGCCTTGCTCACCCCGTATGCGCCAAACCAGCGGTGGGTGTTGCTCGAGGCGATCGAAGAAATGCCGACGAAGGAGCCTCCGCCACCGCGGACCATCTCCCGGCCCGCGTGCTTGATCAGGTACATCGTTCCGTTGACGTTCAGATCGACGGTCTGGCGCCACAGTTCGGAGTCGATCTGGGTGATCGGACCGATGGTCAGCGACCCGCCCGCGCTGTGCACCACGCCGTGCAACCGGCCGTGCCAGGCGGTGGCCGCGTCGACCGCACGGCGGACCTCGTCTTCGTTGGTGACGTCGGCAGGCTCGTAGCGGACCGATCCGGGACCTTGGGCGTTCAACTCGTCAGCGGCGGCGCTGAGCTTGTCGGCATTGCGCCCGATGAGCAGGGCGTTGCCGCCGGCGGCGACGATGGCTGCTGCGGCACCCTTGCCGATGCCGCTGCCGCCGCCGGTGACCAGATAGGTCCGATCCTCTAACGAAATCTGCATCGTCATGGTGTATCACGCCGGGCGGGCTTGGGAGCCCCCAATGTCCGCCAGTCGGGAACATCCGGCGGCATCCCCACCGGCCAGCGATTCTCGTTGGCCGACGCCCAGTGCGCGTGCCCGAGTTCGTGGATGTGGAAGGCGTGACGCAGAGCTTCGGTGAAGCCCATCGCGTCGCTGGCCGCGTTGACCGAATCTTTGACCAGCAGAGCCGCCATCGTCGGACGCTCGGCGATGCGCCGGGCGAATTCCAATGTCTTGTCTTCGAGTTCGTCGCGTGCGAAAACCTTGGACACCATGCCCAGCCGGTATGCCTCGTCGGCGTCGATCGAATCACCGGTCAGCAGTAGCTCTTTGGCCTTGCGAGCACCGAATTCCCATGGGTGGGCGTAATACTCGACGCCCGGCATGCCCATCCGCACTCCGACGACGTCACTGAACTTGGCGTCGTCGGCCGCCACGATCAGGTCGCAGGCCCAGATCAGCATCAGGGCGGCCGAGATCGCATTGCCCTGCACCTGGGCGATGGTGATCTTGCGCAGATCGCGCCACCGCCGGGTGTTCTCGAAGTAGAAGTGCCACTCCTGCAGGTAGGTGCGTTCGGTGACACCGGCGGCGGTGGCACCGTGCGAACGGAAGGTCGGGTGTTGGCCCGGTCCCGGTTGACGCTCGGCCAGCGCCTCTTCGGAACCGAGGTCGTGCCCAGCCGAGAAGTTCTTCCCGCGGGCAGCCAGAATCACCACGCGGACCGCGTCGTCGGCCTCGGCGCGGCCGAACGCCTCGTCGAGTTGCACCAGCAGGGTGCGCGACTGAGCGTTCTGAGCACCCGGACGGTTCAGCCAGATCCGGGCGATACGTCCGTCGTCGAGCGTCTCGTATTCGACCTGGCGGGCTGTGTCGTCGGGACTGACCATTTCGGACCACCTCTTAGGCACGGTAAGTAGTTACGGAATGCACATTACGTGCATCGGGTAACCGTGCTCACACCGGGATCACAGCTACCATTCAGAGAGCTCACAGCACAGCCGGAGACACCCGCGGGGCCCAGCCTGATCACCGCCTGTTTTCCCTTGCGGGGCGTAGACTTCCGATATGTGACGATACGGCTGCCAAATCGCCCTGAGGCCGCTCCATTCGGTCGTACAGCAAAACACTCAGCGTTCTAGAGAAAGCACGGCAATGGCCCTCCTCTCGCTCACCGCCCGCCGCTTCACCGTCGCGGCTGCCATCGCCACGGCCATCGCCGCGGGCCCGGCCCTGACGGCGCTGCAGACGCCCTCTCAAGCACTGGCCTCATGCCCGAACGGGGAGACCGAGGACACCTTCACCAACGTGTGCGTCCCCGACCTCGTGCCGAACTCACCGGGCAACTTCGGCAGCGTCGCGGGCAATCCGGACCTGCCCGCGGTCAACGCGCCCGATGGTGGCGGCTCCATCCCGTGCACCGGCGCCAACTCGGGTGAGTGCATCGGCCTGGCCGAGGAGCAGCAGGCGCAGGGGCCGCAGCCGGTCCCCGAGTCCACCGTCGGCAGCAGCCCGACGGTGCACGGTTCCATCGGCTGACACAGCGCCACGGCAGAGACCACACAGTAAATCCTCAGCAGTCCTAGACTGCTGAGGTGAAATTCGTCGCGCCCGTCGCCCTGTCCGTCGCCGGCGCCGGTTATGTGCTGTCCCTGTGGCTGGGTTCGCCCGCCGCTCAGGCGGCGTGCACCTCCGGCGAGGAAGAGGACGTCTACACGACCACCTGCACCCCTTTTCTGGTGCCGAATTCACCGTCGCCGTTCAGCGGCATCCCCGGCAATCCCGACTTGCCTGCGGTCAATCTCCCCGGCGGGGGCGGAGCCATCCCGTGCACCGGCCACAATGCCGGCGAATGCATCGGCCTGGCCGAGGAGGACGCCGCCGAAGGCCCGCAACCCATTCCGCGCTCAACGATCAGTGCCAGCCCGTAGCGCTTCGGAAACGGGTTCTCAGCCAACTTCGAGATCGGATGCAGATATCTCACAGCATCCATAGAATTCCACCAACGCAACAACCGAATACCTAGAGAAAGCGTGACGATGGCTACCTTCCCGATCTCGATGCGACGACTGATCTTTGCCGGCGGATTTGCACTCGCTGCGGCCGCCGCCCCAGCGATCGTCGCGTTCTCCGCCCCGCTGCCCGCCGGCCCGGCCGTCGCATGCCCGAGTGGTGAAGAAGAAGACCTCTACACCGGCAACTGTGTTCCGCACACCGTGCCGAACTCCCCGGGCAATTTCGGCAGCATCGCGGGCAACCCGAACCTGCCCGCGATCAACGCACCAGGCGGTGGCGGCTCCATCCCATGCACCGGCGCCAACTCGGGTGAGTGCATCGGCCTGGCCGAGGAGCAGCAGGCGCAGGGGCCGCAGCCGGTCCCGGAGTCCACCGTCGGCAGCAGCCCGACGGTGCACGGTTCCATCGGCTGATGGCGTGGCGCGACCGGGGTTCTCCCGGTCGCATACAGTTGTGTCATGCCTGCGAAATCTGAAACCGCCGAGATCGACG
Source organism: Mycolicibacterium peregrinum (assembly GCF_002102345.1). Taxonomy (GTDB): domain Bacteria; phylum Actinomycetota; class Actinomycetes; order Mycobacteriales; family Mycobacteriaceae; genus Mycobacterium; species Mycobacterium peregrinum. The sequence goes on along the minus strand of NZ_LQPP01000013.1, from coordinate 74,523 downwards.
ACGTCGAGCCTCTCGCCGACAGCACCGCCAGCCAGGCCCGCCGCGTCGTCGCAACCTACGCCGCCGACGCTGACGAGTGCCGGATGTTCCTGTCCATGCTCGGCATTGGGCCCTCGAAAACCGAGGCGTAAATGAGTCCGGATGGCGGCCCCAAGGCCGCCTCCGGTAGCTCCGACTTTGTCGTGGTGGCCAACCGGCTGCCCATCGACATGGAGCGGTTGCCGGATGGCAGCACAACATGGAAGCGCAGCCCGGGCGGGTTGGTGACCGCGCTCGAGCCGCTGCTGCGTAAGCGCCGCGGGGCGTGGATCGGCTGGGCCGGTATCCCCGACAGCGGCGAGGAGCCCATCGTCGAGGAAGATCTGCAGCTCTTCCCGGTGGAACTGTCCGCACAGGACGTGGCGGACTATTACGAGGGATTCTCCAACGCCACCCTGTGGCCGCTGTACCACGATCTCATCGTCAAACCCGTGTACCACCGCAAGTGGTGGGACGCCTACGTCGACGTGAACCGGCGCTTCGCCGAGGCCACCGCCCGCGCCGCCGCGCCCAACGCCACGGTCTGGGTCCAGGACTATCAGCTGCAGCTCGTCCCCAAGATGCTGCGCATGCTGCGCCCCGACCTCACCATCGGCTTCTTCCTGCATATTCCGTTTCCGCCGGTCGAGCTGTTCATGCAGATGCCGTGGCGCAGCGAGATCGTGGAAGGACTGCTCGGGGCCGACCTGGTCGGATTCCACCTGGCCGGCGGCGCACAGAACTTCCTGGTCCTGGCCCGCCGCCTGATCGGGGCCAACACCACACGGGCCTCGATCGGCGTGCGTTCTCGCTTCGGCGAGATCTCCTACGGCTTCCGCACCGTCAGGGTCGGAGCCTTCCCCATCTCGATCGACTCGGCCGATCTGGACGCCAAGGCGCGCAACCGGACGATCCGGCAACGCGCCCGGCAGATCCGGGCCGAGCTGGGCAACCCGCGCAAGATCCTCCTCGGCGTCGACCGGCTCGACTACACCAAGGGCATCGACGTGCGGCTGCGCGCGTTCTCCGAGCTGCTCGAAGAGCAGCGGGTCAAACGCGACGACACCGTGCTGGTCCAGCTGGCCACACCCAGCCGCGAGCGGGTCGAAAGCTACAAGGCGATGCGCGAGGACATCGAACGCCAGGTCGGGCACATCAACGGCGAGTTCGGCGAGGTCGGGCATCCCGTCGTGCACTACGTGCACCGTCCGGTGCCGCGCGACGAGCTCATCGCATTCTTCGTCGCGGCCGACGTCATGCTGGTCACCCCGCTGCGCGATGGCATGAACCTGGTGGCCAAGGAGTACGTGGCCTGCCGCAGCGACCTGGGCGGGGCGTTGGTGCTGTCCGAGTTCACCGGTGCGGCCGCCGAGCTGCGTCAGGCGTACCTGATCAATCCGCACCACCTCGAGGGCGTCAAGGATGCCATCGAGGCGGCGCTGGAGCACAGTCCCGAAGAGGGCAAGCGGCGGATGCGGGCCCTGCGCCGGCAGGTGCTGGCCCATGACGTCGACCGCTGGGCCAGGGCGTTCTTGGACGCTCTGACCCAATCCAAGTGAGCCTGAACCGGACTAAATCGGGCTGATCGCGTTGATCAGCCAGTTCCCGCCGATCTTGCGGTAGTCGACCCGCAACCGGCTGCCGTCGTACAACGGCTGGCGGGACTGGTCGGTCACCGTGCGGTTCATGTACACCAGCACCGATCCCGACTCGCGTTCGGCGGTCATCACACCGACGCCGACGATGCTGATCTGGACGACGAGCTGACGCTTGCGCGCCTCGGGAATCACCTTGGCGGTGGCGTCCTGCTCGAACTTCTGTCGGAAGTCCGGGGCGAGCAGCGGATAGATCTCCGTCAAGCTGCGCTCGACGGTCTGGTAGTCGTAGCCGAACACCTTCGGGATCTGTTCGGCCGCGACGGCCGGCAACTCGGCCCGGGCGATCTCCTGGCCGCGTTGCACCACGCGGTTCCAGTACAACGATCCGCCGACCGCGCCGAGCGCGACGAAGGCCACCGTGAGGAGGCCGATCAGCAGACCAACGAGCTTAGAACGCATCAGTTTCCACCGTCTGGGTACTTGAGGTCGTATCCGGTCATGTGCCCGTTGTCGTCCTCGTGAACGATCACCCGCAGCCGGTACGGACGGGTCGGGGAATTGACCCCGTCCATGTCGCTGACCGTGACGCGCACCGCCACCAGCACCGAGGCATTACCGGCGATCTCATCGACCTTCTCCAGCGCCGCGCCGTTGACCACGGCTTCCGAGCTGGCCTGGGTGTCACGGAACAATGCCTTGAGATTGTCGGCGTTGTTGCCCTGACTCATCATGTCGCGCAGCGGCCCGCTGGTCCCGTCGATGAAGCGCTTCACGCTCTCATCGATGGTGTTCTGCGTGTAGGTGAACATGTTGATCACGGTCTGCTTGCCGGTGTCGACGAAGCGTTCGTTGCGGGCCTGCGCATTCTCAACACCGCGCTGCTGATCGCTCATGACGTAGGCCAGCGTGCCCAGCGCGGCGGTGGCCACCGCCAGCACCAGGGCCGCCACCACCGCCACGAGCCGACTGTGAGCACGGCGGCGCGGCGGCGCCTTCAGCGGGGTGAGCTTCGGCGCTCGGGCCGCCGTGGTGGTCGATGAATCGACCACCACCGCGGGTGAGGTCACCTCCACGGCGGTCGCGGCCCCGGTCGGGCCGGCCGCCCTGGACGCGCGCCTACGCGCCGGCCTCTTGTTTGAGGCCGTTTCTTCCGTCATCAAGCCTGCCTTGGATCCAGCATCAGGTCTACCCAGGTTTCCGCGGGTGCCAGATCGTCGGCGCCGGCTGCGTACACACCGGTGCCTCCGTCGGCGTCAGCGAAAACCCCACTGTGCTGATCGTAGGTGCCCGTTGCGGGTGCGCTGGCCAGAGGTGGTGCCTCGGCCGGCAACGGTGCATCCGGAGCCGGCGCCGGTTCGGGTGCGCCCGGAGGCGTCCGGCCGTACGGCGGCACGATCTGGTCCGGCGGCGCGAAGTACGGCCACGGCGGGGGCTGCGGGCCCGGCTTGTTCGGCGGCACCGGCAGCGGGAACGGCGCGTGCGGCGCCGGGCCCGGCCCCGGCTCCACGCCCGGCGGCAGTTGCACCACCGGCGGGCCCGGATCCGGATCGACCTGAGGCGGGATCATCGGGAACTTGTTGGGCGGCAGGATGTTGCGGCCGTCCTCGATCGGGGTGCCGTACGGGACCGGCGGACCGCGCCACGGGTTGGAGCCCACCGGGATGTAGCCCTTGGGATCGCGGCACAGCTGGATGGTCGGGGCCCGCTTGCCGGGGAACTCCTGGCACGGGTAGTTGCGCGCACCACGCACGACCGCCGGGTCGTTCTGCGCGGTCTTGCAATACAGATCCGTCGGCAGATTCCGCAGGGTCAGGTCGGCCGGGGACCGGGTTTGGGTCGGCGGCAGGAAGCCCGTCAGGCACGGTGGCGCGTCACCCAGGTCGACCTTGAAGTCGAGCTTGCCGCCCTCGTCGGCCGGCACACCACCGGCCACGGTGTTCAGCGCGGCCATCAGGGCCGGGAAGATCACCAGGGCCTGCTCGAGCGACTTGCTGTAGATCACGCCGATGCGGCCGAAGTTGGCCAGGTTGGCCGCCAGCACGGGGAACGTCGGCCGGATCCCGCTGAACGCGGTGTTGGCTGCTTCGGTGGTGCCCGGAACCGTCTTGAGCGTCGTCCGCAGCTGCGGGTCGGCCTTGTTCACCTCACCGGTGAACCGGGCCAGCCCGTCGGCCAGGGAGCGGATGTTGTCACCGCTGCGCATCTGCGCTTCCAGGAAGGGCCCGGCTTGGTCGATCAGCTGGGTGGTCTCACCCGAGGTGGCATTGGCCTCGTCGATCAGCAGGCGCGAGGACTCGATCAGCCGCGCGAGTTCGGGTCCGGATCCGTTGAAGGCCTTGAAGCTCTCGCGCAGCAGATCCTGCAGGCGGCTGTTGCCGATGCTGTTCACCAGGGCGTCGGCCTCGTGCAGCAGGCCCGCGATGTCCTGGCCGACCCGGGTGTTCTGCTGATCGATGGTCCCGCCGTTGCGCAGCTTGTCGGTCGACGGCGATTCCGGCGGGATCAGGTCGATGTACTGCTCGCCCACGGCCGAGACGCTTTTCACCGTCGCGGTGACGTTCTGCGGGATCGCCGTGCCACTGTTGAGCTGCATCCTGGCGACCACACCGTCGGGAGCCAGGCCGACCGAATCGACCCGGCCGACCGTCACCCCGCGGTAGGTGACGTTGGCGTTCTCGTAGATCCCGCCGCCGGCGAGGAATTTGGCGTTGACGTGGTAGGTGCCGATCCCCACCGCTGCAGGCAGATGCAGGTAGAACAGCGAAATAGCACCGACGGTCAGGACGGTGACGATCCCGAAGATCATCAACTGCATACGGGTCAGCCGGTCGATCATTACGGCTTCTCCTCGTGCTGGGTGGCGGTTCCGGCGGGGATCTTGAACGGGTCGGCGGCCTGTCCGGACAGGTTCGCCATCGAGCCCGTCAGCCAGTCCGGTGGGTTGATCACTTCGCTGAGGTGCTTCATGTTCGGATCGAATCCGCCCGTGGTGAAGATCGACTCACCGAACCGGCGCAGCGTGAGATCGAAGGTGACGAACACGTTCAGGTAGTCACCGCGGACCGCGTTGCGCAGGTACTTGTAGTGGAACGGGAAGGTCGGCAGGAACTCCAGGTCCTTGATGAAATCGTCGGCGTTGTCGTTGAGCGCCTTGATCGCCGGGTAGAGATCCTTCATGTCGGCCGCGAAATCGTCCTTGGTCTCCGACAGGATGCGTGAACCCACCTCGGCGAAGCCGCGTAGCGCGGTGAACGCCTCGATGATGCTGGAGCGGTTCTCGTTGAGCACCTTGAGCGCCCCGGGCAATGTGTCGAGGGTGCGGCCCAGATTGTCCTTGCTGCGAGCCAGGATCGAGGCGAACCGGTTCAGCCCGTCGGCCGCGGCGATGATGTCGTTGGTCTGCTGGTCCAGCGACGAGGTCAGCTCGGCCAGCCGTGGGATCAGCTCGGCAAAGCTGCCGGCCCGTCCGGCCACCGCGGCATATGCCTCGTCGGTGATGTCCTGCAGCGCACCGAGATTGCCCTTGTTCACCACCATGCCCAGCGAGGACAGCACTTCCTCGGTCGTCGGGTAGCGGCTGACCTTCGACAGCGAGAGGCTGGACCCCTCGCGCAACTGCCCCTGTGGAGGCTCGTCGACCGGCTCTGAGAGTTGTACGTGCTGAGAACCCAGAAGAGACGTCTGCGCAACGCGCGCAACGGCATTCGCCGGGAGCTTGACGTCACCGTCCAGCGACAGCTGGACCGCCGCATAGAAGGTTCCGTCCGGGCGCTGCATGGCGTCCAGGCCGGACACGCTGCCCACCGTGACGTCGTCGACCATCACCGGTGAGTTCTGCGGCAGGGTCGCCACATCGGGCAACTCCACGGTCACCGTGTAGGACCCCTTGCCGTGGCCGGCGGTGCCGGGCATGTTGAGCGAGTTGAGCCCACCGAACTGGCAGCCGGCCAGCAGCATCGCCCCACTGCCGATCGCCAGCGTGCGTCCGCCGAACCGGGATGCCTTACCCCTCAATGCTTTACCCCTCGTCATCCGCCGGCACCAGCCTCAGCAGGAGCAGGCGCGGGCGCGGCCTCGGGCCCTGGTGCCGGCGCGGCAGGCGCGGCCGCAGGTCCGGGCGCAGGACCGACTCCTGTTCCGGGTGCGGGTGCGGGTGCGTCTGGCGGCAGGATCAACGAACTCAGCGTCGCGTCATGCGGGATCTGCGGCGGCGTCACGCCCGGGTTGTTCTGCCACTGCAGGTACGGCACCGGCGTCTCCGACTTCGCCTCGGTCTGCGGGGTGTCGTAGATGATCTGCCCCTTGTAGGCCGTGATGCTGTTGACCGGGTGGAACAGCACCGGCGGGTAGTTCATCGTGATACGCCGCAACACGGGACCCATCCGCTGCCGGCAGATCTCCGCGCGCTTGTAGTTGTCCGGGTTGGCACCGATGTCGAACGTGCCACCGCAGATGAACTGTGTCGGGTTGGCGAAGTTGGGCAATGACAGCAGACCACCGACGGTGCCCTGGGCCGGGTTGTAGATGTTGTAGAAGTTCGCCAGGCCGTTGGGCGTGACGTGCAGGATCTGCTCGATGTCGTCACTGTGGTCGGTCATGATCTGGGTGAAGTCGGCGAGCTTGCCCACCTGGGCGATCAACGCATCGTTGTTCTCGTTGAGGAAGCCACGGACGTCGCCCAGTGCCTGGTTCAGGGTGGCCAGCGTCTGATCGAGACCGTTGGAGCTGTCGGCCAGCACCTGCGACACGGACGACACGTGATTGGTGAACTGCACGATCTGTTCGTTGCTGTTCGACAACGCGTTGACCAGGACCTGCAGGTTCTTCACCGTGCCGAAAAGGTCGGTGCGGGAATCACCCAACCGGCCTGCGGTCTGGGACAACTCACGTAGTGCGTTGCGGAAGGAGTCGCCGTTGCCGTCGAACGTGGTGGCCGCCTGGTCGACGAACGCCGCGATCGGGCCCTGCACCGAGTTGGCCGTCGGCCCGAGTTGCGAACTGAGCTGGGTGAGTTGTTCTTTGACCTCGTCCCACTCGACAGGGACGCCGGTGCGGTCCAGGCCGATCGATGCGCCGTCGGCCATCACGTCGCCCTCGGTGTAGGCCGGTGTCAACTGAATGAACCGGGCCGACACCAGGTTCGGCGACAGGATCAACGCCTTGGCATTCGCCGGAACTTTGATGCCCCGGTCCAGCGTCATCTCGATCTTGACGTCGGACGGCCGCGGTTCGATCGAATCGATCGTGCCCACCGGCACACCGACGATCCGCACCTCGTCGCCCGGGTACAGCCCGACCGCGTTGGTGAAGTACGCCGTGAGCTTGGGGCCGGTCCGCGACGGCCACACCTGGTACACACCGACGGCGAGGACGGCCAGCAGTAACGCGGCCAGCCCGACACGCAGCCACCGGTTGCGACCGGACACTGAACTCTCTTGTGTCATGGCGATTTCGGCCTAACGATCGTGCGTTCGGAGATATAGCCACGCAGCATGTCGGCGAGGCTGTCAGGCAGCTTCCCGGGCTGGAAGTAGGTATCGAGCAGAACCTCGGACATCGACGCCGGCGGCAGGCCGTACAGGTTGATGTTGAAGCCCGGACCGTTGCCGACCACCTCGGCGAGCGTGGTCGCGTACGGCGGCAGGCGGCGCAGCGCCTCGCCGATGTGCTCTTTGCGTTCCAGCAGGTTGTCCATCACCAGGTTGAGCTTCTCGAGCGCGGGCTTGAACTCCTTGCGGTTGTCCGCGACGAATCCCGAAAGTTGTTTGGACACATCGTCGATACCGGCGATCAGGTTGCTCAGCGCCTGCCTGCGCTCGTCGAGCGCGGCGAACAGCTGGTTGCCGTCGGTGACCAGCTGGTTGACCTGCCCGGCCCGCGCGGCCAGCAGATCCGAAACCCGCTTGGCGTGGGCCAGCAATCCCTCGAGGGCCTCATCGCGCTTGTTGATGCTGCGCGACAGGTTGGCGACGCCGTCCAGCGCACCTCGCAACTGCGGCGTGGCATCGCGCAGCGTGTCGGTCAAAGTCTGGAGGGCTTGCTCGAACTTCGGCTTGTCCAGTTCGGAGACGTTCTGCCCGAGGTCCTGCAACGCCGTGTTGAGCGTGTAGGGAGTCGTGGTGCGTCCCAACGGGATAACCGTCGACGTTCCGCTGCCCTTCGGCGTCACCGACAGTGACTTCTGCCCGAGCACCGTTTCCGTCTTGATCGCCACCAGCGATTGATCGCCGATTTTGATGTTGCGATCCACCGTGAAGCTGACCTTGGCGGTATCGCCGGCCAACGCCACGTCGGTCACCTTGCCGACCGCGATGCCGGAGACGTTGACGTCGTTGCCCGGATCGATCCCGCCGGCGTCGCTGAAATACGCCTCGTACTTCTTCCCCTGCGGGAAGAAAGGCAGCCCGGTGTAGCCGAAGGACACCAGCACCACGCACACCACCAGGGCGATCCCGAAGATCCCGGTGCGTAGTGCTGTGTCGCCGTCGCGCTTAGCCATTGTCCGAACACCTCCCCTTCGACGGGTCCGACGGGCCGCCGAACGGAATCAGGATGTCGCTGCCTGCCGGACCGTTGACCTTCATCCGGATCGAGCAGTAGTAGATGTTGAAGAACGAACCGTAGGCACCGAGCCCGTTGAGCCGCAGGTAATTCTCGGCGAGCGGTTCGATGACCTTGTTGACGTCGGCCTTGCGTTCGTCGAGGCGCTGAGCCAGTGGGCGGGCGTTCTCGATCACGCCCTGCAGCGGGCGACGCGACTTCTCCAGCATGTCGGTCAGATCGTTCTCGGCCGAGGCCAGTGGTCCGATCGCACCGGCGATTGGGTCACGCCCCTCCGACAGGCCGGAGATCAGCTTCTGCAACTCGTCGACGCTGGCGTCGAACTGCGCGCCCTTCTCGTCCACCGTGCCGAGCACCGTGTTGAGGTTGGTGATCACGTCACCGATCAGCTGATCGCGGGCGGCCAGGTTCTGGGTGAACGCGCTCGTACTGGTCAGCATGTTCGCCAGCGCCCCACCCTGGCCCTGCAGCATCTCGATCACCGCGTTGGAGATCTCGTTGACCTTGTTGCCGTCGAGGCCCTTGAGCACCGGACGCAACCCGCCCAGCAGTGCGTCGAGGTCCAGCGCCGGCTGGGTGTTCTGCTGCGGGATGGTTGCACCGGGCGGGAGCTTGCGCAGCTCGCCCGGGCCCGACGTGATCTCCAGATACCGGTCGCCGACGAGGTTCTCATAGCGGACCTTCGCCTGGCTCGACGTGTACAGCTGGTAGCGCTTGTTGATGTCGAACGCCACGTCGACGGTGTTGTCCGGGTTGAGCTTGACCGCGTTGACGGTGCCGACCGGGACGCCGGCGATGCGGACGTCCTGGCCGGCCTTCAGCCGGGACGCCTGGCTGAATGTGGCGTGGTAACCGTTCTCCGAGGCGAACCGGAATTCGCCGAACACCACGACCAGCATCGCCGCCACCAACAGCATCGCGATGGTGAAGATGCTGACCTTGAGCATGGTCCGGTCAGGACGCGCACTGGACGCCATCAGAAGCGATCCCTCTCCGCGAACGCACCATTGAACAAGAACTGCAGCGTCGCCGGAGCGTCGAACTGCACCTCGGTGTTCGGTTGGAACGGCACATAGGCGTTGTCGGTCACCAGGAACGGCGAGTGGTACCAGCTACCGCCGTATTGCTTCGACGGAATGTTCGGCAAGCCACGGCAGTTGGGGCCACCCGACGCGTTCACGATCGGCAGGCTCTCCGGATAGGTGTAGGCGGGAGAGCCGGGCAGGAAGTTCGACGACACGAACAGGCCGGGTCGGATACCGCCGATGATCGGCGCGAACCGGTCCACCGCAACCGAGGTGCCCTTCAACACGCAGCCGAACTCCGGCGAGTAGTCGCCGGCCACCTTCAACGGGGCGCGCAGTCGCTGAATGGCGGCGATGTAGTCGTCGGCGGCCGGCTGCAGGGTCGCGGTGCCGTTGTTGGCCAGACCGGTCGCGGCCAGCAGTGTGGCGTTGAGGTTGGCCTGCTCGTCGACGATGGTCTTGTTCAGGGCAGGCACGTTGTCGACCACGCGGGCCAGATCCGGCCCGGCGTCACCGTAGATGTTGGCCACCACGGCGGCCTTGGCGAAGTCCTCGCGCAGGGTCGGAAGCTTCGGATTGATCTGGGCCAGATAGCCGTTGAGGCCCGTGATGGCCGCACCGAGGTCGTCCCCATGGCCGCGCAGACCCTCGCCGAGCGCGGTCAGCGTGGCGTTGAGGCTGACCGGGTCGATCTTGTTGAGCACATCCGACAGCGTCTGGAACAGGGTGTTGACCTCGAGCTGCACGTCCTTGGCGGCCACGGTGCTACCCGGGCGCAGCGACGTCGCCTGCGGCTTGTCGGGCGGCAGGAACTCCACCGACTTCGCACCGAAGATCGTGTTGCCGGCGATCCGCACGGTGGCGTTGGACGGGATGTACCGCATCTCGCCGCGCTTGATGGACAGCGTCAGCTTCGCCTCGTGGCCGGCGTAGGCGATGTCGGTGACCTTGCCTATCTGAATGCCGCGGTACTTCACCTTGGCATCGCGCTCCATCACCAGGCCGGCCCGCGGCGCGGTCAGGCTGACGGTGTCGGTCGGCACGAAGGCGGCTGTGTACGACAGGTAGGTGAAGACCACCGCCGCCGCCACGATAGCGGCCAGGATCGCGGCGGCGATCCTCACATGGCGGCGGTGCTTGGAGTTTGCGTCAGACATAGAGATTCCTGCCACCTACCCGGAAAGGTTGAAGTTGCCGGACGCGCCGTAGACGGCCAGGGAGATGAACAGCGTGATGGTGACGACGACGATCAGCGAGGTGCGCACGGCCTGGCCCACTGCCACACCCACGCCGACCGGCCCGCCGGAGGCGTTGTAGCCGTAGTACGTGTGCACGAGCATCACCGCGATCGCCATCACGATTGCCTGAAGGAACGACCACAGCAGGTCGCTGGGTATCAGGAACGTGTTGAAGTAGTGGTCGTAGAGTCCGGCGGACTGGCCGTTGATGAACACCGTGGTGAACCTCGCGGCGAAGAACGCGGCCAGCACCGACAGCGAGTACAGCGGCACGATTGCGATCAGGCCGGCCAGCAACCGGGTGGACACCAGATAAGACACCGCATGGACCGCCATCGCTTCGACGGCGTCGACCTCCTCGGCCACCCGCATCGCGCCGAGTTGGGCGGTGGCACCCGCGCCGATCGTTGCGGCCAGGGCGATACCGGCGATCACCGGGGCCACGATGCGCACGTTGAGGAATGCGGACAGGAAGCCGGTCAGGGCCTCGATACCGATGTTGCCCAGGGACGAATAACCCTGCACCGCAATGACACCGCCGGATGCCAGGGTGAGGAACGCCGCGACGCCCACGGTGCCACCGATCATCACCAGGGCACCTGCGCCCATGGTCATCTCGGCTACCAGCCGGATGGTCTCCTTGCGGTACCGGTTGAGCGCGTTGGGCAGGTACCGAATGGTCTCGCCGTAGAACAGTGCCTGCTCGCCGATGTTGTCGACGACCTTGGGCACGCCGCGGAACAGCCGGCGGAAGCGAAGTGTGGCGTCGTAGCTCATCGAACAAGCACCCGAACCCCGATGGCCGTCATGATCACGTTGATCACGAACAGGCAGATGAAGGCGTAGACCACGGTTTCGTTCACTGCGTTACCGACACCCTTCGGGCCTCCCTTTACGGTCAAGCCGCGGTAGCACCCGACCAGGCCGGCTACCACGCCGAACAGCAGCGCCTTGATCTCGGCCAGCACCAGCTCGCCGAGTCCGGTCAGCACTGTCAGGCCGTTGATGAACGAACCCGGGTTCACGCCCTGCAGGAACACGGAGAAGACATAGCCACCGGCCAGGCCGATCGCGCAGACCAGGCCGTTGAGCAGCAGCGCCACGAACGTCGAGGCCAGCACGCGGGGCACGACCAGGCGTTGGATCGGATCGATGCCCAGCACGCGCATGGCGTCGATCTCTTCGCGGATGGTGCGGGCACCCAGGTCGGCGCAGATCGCCGTGGCGCCCGCGCCGGCAACGACCAGTACGGTCACCACCGGGCCGAGCTGGGTGATGGTGCCGAAGGCGGTGCCTGCGCCGGACAGGTCGGCGGCACCGATCTCGCGAAGGAGGATGTTGAGGGTAAACGCGACCAGGACCGTGAACGGGATGGCGACCAACAGCGTCGGCACCAGCGAGACCCGGGCGATCATCCAGGTCTGATCCAGGAACTCTTTGAACTGGAACGGTCGACGGAAGATCTTGGCGAAGGTGTCCAAGGACATCTCGACGAAGCCGCCCACGGCCCGGGCCGGAACCGCAAGCTGTTCGATCAACCTGGGCTCCGTTCTCGGGGTACTCGGGTGGGGGAAATTCCGCGGAAACTCGCGTTAGCGAAAGTTTGACGGCCACGTGACGTAGCCGCTCTCCCACCCCTTGGTCTTACGGTGCTCTTAGTGAGCCGGATCATACTAACTAGAACATGTTCGCAGTGTCAAAGAATTCAAAATCCTCATGTCGGACGCCGTTTTTACAGCTCAGAGCGTACCGACCCGACCTCAAGTTGGAACACGTTCTACTACCTTTGAGCGACGGTCAACGAGACCGTCAGTCTCGTGAATCCATCAGCTCCGTCGCCGAGAATCCACGCCCCGAGTCACGACCAGCAAAGTAATCGTGCAACGTCCCGCTGAGGTCTGCCGGGTTCCAGGCATCGGAGTCAGCAGTGAAGTGCTTCTCCGCTGTTGGCGGCGCGACCAACGTGACAGTTGGACCATAGACGATGAACAGCTGAGCGTTGACGTCTTCGGAGGCAGGCGAGGCCAGGAATCGGACGAGAGTGACGACGTGCTCCGTCGACAACGGGTCGACCTGTCCATCGGCCGCCTCGGGCGCGTCACCGAACACACCCGCGGTCATGGCTGTGCGAGCCCGCGGCGCGATCGCGTTGGCCCGGACGCCGAAGCGCTCCAGGGCGCGGGCCGCCGACACCGTGAGGGCGGTGATGCCGGCCTTCGCGGCGCCGTAGTTGGGCTGGCCGACGGGTCCCGACAGTCCGGCCTCCGACGACGTGTTGATGATCCGGCCGTACACCGTGCCATCCCCCGCCTTGGCCTTGTTGCGCCAGTAGACGGCGGCGTTGCGGGTCAGCAGGAAGTGGCCGCGCAGGTGCACCGCGATGACCGCGTCCCACTCCTCGTCGCTCATGTTGAAGAGGATGCGGTCGCGGGTGATCCCCGCGTTGTTGACGACGATGTCCAGGCCACCCAGACCGTCGGCGGTGGCGACCAGCTCATCGGCGGTCGTGCGCGCGCTGATGTCCCCGGCCACGGCGACGCCCTTGGTACCGGCGGCCGCGATCTCGTCGAGGACGTCAGAGGCGTCCAGTGCGCCGGCCATGTCGTTGACCACCACGGTGGCTCCGGCCTTCGCGAGACCGATGGCCTCGGCGCGGCCCAGGCCCGCAGCGGCACCGGTGACCACGGCCACCTTTCCGGACAGGTCGATCTGAGCGTCGTCAGTCATATTTATGAATACCTCTAGTCTTTACGGATCAGGGCTGCCCGGGGGCATTCGGCGATGGACTGCTCGGCCAGACCTTCCTGGTCGGCAGGCACCGGATCGGCCTCGACCACGGCATAGTCGTCGTCGTCAAGATCGAACAAATCGGGGGCAATACCCACGCAGACCGCATTACCTTCGCAGCGATCACGGTCAACTTCTACTCGCATGGCGACCTCCTAACGACGTGTGCTCGCACGGGGCTGCGTGCGCGCAGCCACAGAATACGACCACACGTGACGGATACCAGTCCGGCACCGGCCTGGATCCTCAGACTAGAACGTGTTACAACCAGGTGAGAACTCAGGTCTACCAAGCAGTGAGGATGCAGCGCAATGCGGATCGGTTACACCCCCGAGCAGGAGGAGCTGCGTCGCGAATTGCGCGCGTACTTCTCCAAGTTGATGACACCCGAACGGGTTGAGGCACTCAGCTCGTCCGAGGGCGAGATGGGCCGCGGCAACATCTACCGCGAGACCGTCGCGCAGATGGGCAAGGACGGCTGGCTGACGCTGAACTGGCCCGAGGAGTACGGCGGCCAGGCACGCACACCGATGGAGTCGCTGATCTTCACCGACGAGGCCGCGATCGCCGGCGCCCCGGTGCCGTTCCTGACGATCAACAGCGTCGCGCCGACGATCATGCACTTCGGCACCGAGGAGCAGAAGAAGTTCTTCCTGCCCAAGATCGCCGCGGGCGAGCTGCACTTCTCGATCGGCTACTCCGAGCCCGGCGCGGGTACCGACCTGGCCGCGCTGCGGACCACCGCGGTGCGTGACGGCGACGACTATGTGGTCAACGGCCAGAAGATGTGGACGTCGCTAATCGCCTACGCCGACTACGTGTGGCTGGCCGTGCGCACCAACCCCGAGGCCAAGAAGCACCGCGGCATCTCGATGCTGATCATGCCGACCACCGCCGAGGGCTTCTCCTGGACGCCGGTGCACACCATGTCCGGTGTCGACACCAGCGCCACCTACTACCAGGACGTGCGCATCCCGGCCACGAACCTGGTCGGCGAGGAGAACGCCGGTTGGAAGCTCGTGACCAACCAGCTCAACCATGAGCGTGTCGCGCTGGTGTCGTCGCAGCCGATCTACGTCGCGCTGGACGGGGTCCGCGAGTGGGCCCAGAACACCAAGGACGTGCACGGCAAGCGGATCATCGACTCCGAGTGGGTGCAGCTCAACCTGGCCCGGGTGCACGCCAAGGCCGAGGTGCTCAAGCTCATCAACTGGGAGCTGGCCTCTTCCGACGGCTCCCCCTCCCCCGCGGACGCGTCGGCGGCCAAGGTGTACGGCACCGAGCTGGCCACCGAGGGCTACCGCCTGCTGATGGAGGTGCTCGGCACCTCGGCGACGCTGCGCCCGGACAGCAAGGGCGCGCTGCTGCGCGGTCGCATCGAGCGGTTCCACCGCTCGGCGCTGATCCTGACCTTCGGCGGCGGCACCAACGAGATTCAGCGTGACATCATCGGCATGGTCGCGCTCGGCCTGCCCCGAGTGAACCGGTAAGGACGGCACACCAATGGATTTCAAGACGACCGAAGAGGCCGCCGACCTGGGTGGCCTGGTGCGCACGATCACCGAATCGGTGTGCACGCCAGAACGTCAGCGTGAGCTCGACGGGCTCGAGCAGCGGTTCGACGCCAATCTGTGGGCCAAGCTGGTCGAGGCCGACGTCCTGTCGGCCGCGGCTCCCGAGTCGGTGGGCGGCGGTGGTCTGGGCGTGCTCGAGCAGACCGCCGTGCTGACGGCGCTGGGCCGTCAGCTGGCCGCCGTGCCCTACCTGGATTCTGTGGTGCTGGGAGCGGGCGCGCTGGCCGCGTACGGATCCGAGGAACTGCGCACCCAGTGGGCCGCGCCCGCGGTGTCCGGCGACAAGATCCTCACTGTCGCCCTCGACGGCGAGATGGGCCAGGGCCCGGTGCAGGCTCAAGCCGACGGCAGCGGATACAAGCTCACCGGTACCCGCACTCAGGTGAGCTACGGGCCGATCGCCGACGCGTTCCTGGTACCGGCCGAGACCGAGTCCGGTCTCAGCGTTTTCCTGGTCTCCGGCGATGATCCCGGGGTGACGGTCAGCGTGCTGAGCACCACCGGCAAGGGCAGTGTCGCCCATCTCGAACTGCAGGGAACGACGGTGGACGCCGCCCGACTGGTCGGCGGCGCCGAGGTCGCGGAATGGCTGACCACGCATGCAGCCTTGGGCCACAGCGCCTTCCAGCTCGGTGTGTTGGAGCGGGCCCTGGAACTCACCTCCGAGTACGCCCGCGAGCGCGAGCAGTTCGACCGGCCGATCGGCAGCTTCCAGGCTGTCTCGTCGCGGCTGGCCGACGGCTACATCGACGTCAAGGGCCTGCGCCTGACGCTGACCCAGGCCGCCTGGCGGCTGGCCGAGGACCTGCCCGCCGACATCGATGTCGCCAGTGCGGCGTTCTGGGCGGCTGAGGCCGGTCACCGCGTCGCGCACACCGCGGTGCACGTGCACGGTGGTGTCGGCATCGACATGGATCACCCGGTGCACCGGTACTTCCTGGCCGCCAAGCAGACCGAGTTCGGCGTCGGCGGAGCCACCGGGCAGCTGTTGCGCATCGGCCGCGAACTCGCGGACACCCCGGTCTAGGGATGGGGGGTCCAGCCGCAGGGCCGACGGTCACCGAGCTGCTCGTCCCGCTGGCCGAGGTGACTGATCGTGGCCTCTACCAAGAGGATTCGTTCGTCAGCTGGGCCGACCACATCGCCGCCGGCGCAGCAGTGGCCGCGGCATTGCGGGCCCGGTTGGACCCCTCCAAGCCCCCACATATCGGGGCACTATTGGGCAACACCACGTTTTTCTCCAGCCTGCTGGTGGCGGCGGGACTGACCGGGCTGGTGCCCGTCGGGCTCAACCAGACCCGCCGCGGCGAGGCCCTGGCCCGCGACATCGCCAAGGCCGACTGCCAGCTGGTGCTGGCCGACAATCCCGACGCGGTCCCGCCCGGGGTGGATTTCATCGATGTCGAATCTGCCGAGTGGGCAACCGAACTCGCGTCCTACCGCGATGTCCCGGTGACGTTCGCCGAGCTGGCGGCCGACGATCTGTTCATGCTCATCTTCACCTCGGGCACCAGCGGCGATCCCAAGGCCGTGCGGGTCACCCACGACAAGGTGGCCTTTCCTGGGCGGATGCTGGCCGACCGGTTCGGGCTCGGCCCGGCCGACACCGTGTACCTGTCGATGCCGTTGTTCCACTCCAACGCGATCATGGCCGGCTGGGCCGTCGCGGCCGCCGCCGGTGCGTCGATTGCGTTGCGGCGCAAGTTCTCCGCGTCCGGGTTCATACCCGACATCCGCCGCTACGGCGCCACCTACGCGAACTATGTCGGCAAGCCGCTGTCCTACATCCTGGCCACAGAGCCGGCTGCCGACGACGCCGACAATCCGCTGCGGATCCTCTACGGCAACGAGGGCTCACCGCGGGACCTGGGCCGGTTCGCCGAGCGGTTCGCGGTGACGGTGGTCGACGGATTCGGTTCCACCGAGGGCGGTGTCGCTATCGCCCGCACTCCCGACACCCCAGAAGGCGCCCTCGGCCCGCTCACCGACCAAGTGGCGATCGTCGACGTAGAGACCGGTGAGCCCTGTCCCCCAGGGGTCGTCGGCGAGTTGGTGAACCCGACGGGTGCCGGATGGTTCCGCGGCTACTACAACGATCCCGACGCCGAGGCGGATCGCATGGCCGGCGGCGTCTACCACACCGGCGATCTGGCCTACCTGGACGAAGACGGCTTCGCGCACTTCGCCGGGCGTCTCGGCGACTGGATGCGCGTCGACGGAGAGAACCTGGGCACCGCGCCGATCGAACGAATCCTGTTGCGCCACCCCGATGTCGCCGAGGTCGCGGTGTACCCGATCCCCGATCCCGATGTCGGCGATCAGGTGATGGCCGCGTTGGTGCTGACCGGCGGCACACCGTTCGACGTCGAGAAATTCCGAGCCTTCCTGGCCGAGCAGTCCGACCTCGGGCCCAAGCAGTGGCCGTCGTACGTGCGGGTCGGCACGGCCTTGCCACGCACCGAGACGTTCAAGGTGATCAAGCGGCAGTTGTCGGCCGAGGGCACGGCGTGCGCCGACCCGGTCTGGCCGATTCAGCGGTAGCCCCCATCCGAGCCCGACGCCCATTTCGATACCATCGGCATCGAAACATGGGAGGCGCCAGCATGCACATCGCAGTCACCGGAGGCACCGGCTACCTCGGGGCTCACACCGTACGGAGCCTGCTGGCCGCCGGGCATCGCATCCGGCTACTGGTCGCGCCGGGTTGCGGCGAAGACGAGGTGATCGGCCGCCTGGCCGCACTGGGCGAAATGTCGGTGCTGGAGGGCGATATCCGCGACGCGGACACCGTCGGGGATCTGCTCGCGGGCTGCGACGCGCTGATCCATGCCGCGGGCATTGTCGGCACCGACCGCCGGCGCGAGCAGCTGATGTGGGAGATCAACGCGCACGCGACCGAAGCCGTCCTGCACCGCGCCACCGAGGCGGGGCTCGACCCGATCGTCTCGGTCAGCAGCTACAGCTCACTGTTCCCGCCGCCGAACGGGGTGATCTCCGCCGACACTCCGCCGGCGCCGGGCCGCAGCCCGTACGCCCAGACCAAGGCCTATGCCGATCGGGTGGCCCGCCGGTTGCAGGAGGCCGGGGCCCCCGTCGTGGTCACCTACCCGTCGAGCGTGGTGGGTCCGGCGTTCTTCACCGCCGCCGGGGTCACCGAGCGCGGCTGGGCACCGATCGCCAAAGCGGGCGCGGCACCCCGGATGGCCGGTGGTATGCAGATGATCGACGTGCGCGACGTCGTACTGGTGCACGAGCGTCTGATGGCGCCCGGACGGGGACCCAAACGCTATGTCTGCGGCGGCGTGATGGTGTCGTTCAACGAGATGATCGACGTGCTCGAACAGGGCACCGGGCGCCCGATCCGACGAATCCCTTTGTCCGCAGCGGTTTTCCGGGGAATTGGGTGGGTGGCGGATCAGCTGGGTGGGGTACTGCCGCTCGGGGACGGGATCAGCCACGAGGCCGCGCTGCTGCTGACCGCAGCCACCCCCACCGACGACGCGAGCACCCGCGCCGACCTGGGCATCGAGGCCTGGCGGTCGCCGCAGCAGGCCATGCTGGCCTCATTCGGCCGCTGACCCGCCAAGGGCTCGGCTGAGCAACCGCACCAGTTGCTGCTGCAGTTCGGGCGAATCGTCATCGACGGCCACCGTGGTGGCGAACATTGCCGCACCAGCCGCCATGGACAGCACAGCTTTCGCGTCCGATTCGGAGCCGTATCCCCTGGCCGCGAACATCTCGACGGCCGGGCCACTGAACCCGTCCCACAGCGCCTTGCGCAAGGAGGGGTTCTCCCGCAGCGCCAGCAGCAGCCCGGGTACCGCCTCGCTCACGTCGGGCCGGACGAACAGCTGATGGCTGCCGCGGACCACCCACTCGATCCAGCCCGCCAGGTCCGTGCCGGAGAACGGTGACATGTCGGGCGATTCGCCGAGTATCGCGTGCAGCACCAGCTCAGCTTTCGACGCCCACCGCCGGCTCAGGCTGGACCGGCCGACCCCACAGCGAGCCGCCACCAGACGCACGCTCAAGTCATCCCAGCCCACCTCGACCAGCAGCTCACGCGTGGCCGCGAGCACTCGCTCGTCGATCGACGTGTCCCGTGGTCGCCCGGCCATGACCCGATTCAACCGCATGGCGGCGCGGGTAGCGTCGACTACGTGGGCTACCGCGAATATGCTGCGCCGCCACACCTGGCCGGGCTCGTCGAATGCCGGTGGCGGCGCACCGGCGCGGCCGAACCTGGCCGGGTGCTGCCCGATGGCTGCATGGACCTGATCGAGATGGACGACAAGATCGTCGTCGCCGGTCCAGACACCACGGCATTCGTCACCGCAGGCGGTCGGGACCCGGTGCAGGCGTTGCGGTTTCGGCCCGGAGCGCTGCCGCGGCTACTCGGCGTCCCGGCGTACGAGCTGCGCGACATGCGGGTCGACCTACGCGACCTGCGCAGAATCAACCGCGGTGGTTCGCTAGAAACGCTCGCCGAAACGCTCGCGTCGCAGACACCGCGCTCCGAGACCGCACCATGGCCCCTGCCGGCGCTTGAAAACATCACGCGCCGGCTGGCGGCCGGCGAATCGGTCGCCGCGACGGCACGCGCGGCCGGCTGGTCGAGTCGAACCATGCAACGGCAGTGCCGGGCGGTCTACGGCTACGGGCCGGCGACACTTCGCCGCATCCTCCGGTTTCGTCGCGCGGTCGGGCTGATCGGCACGGGCGCGAGCCCGAGCGCGGTCGCCGCCCACGCCGGCTATTCCGACCAACCCCATCTGCACCGCGAGGTCCGCGCCCTGGCCGGAGTTTCGTGGCGTCAACTCTGCAGCGCCGCGAACAGGTCCACCGAGGTTCCGTCGGGATCTTCGACGGTGGCGTAGCGCTGTCCCCACGGCGCATCGAAGGGCTTGAGCGTTCCCGGGTACCCGGCGGCGGTGAGCCGCTCGTAGAGCGCGTCGACATCAGCGGGTGCGTCGAGGCCGAACGCCAGCGCGACCCGACCGGGCCCGCTCGGCGGAGTCCAGCCCGGGTGCATTCCGGCGATCATCTCCTCGGTGTCGAACGCGAGCCGGTTTCCGCCCGGCAGTTCCACCTCGACGTGCGGACCGTCGGGTTCGGGAACCGCCAAACCGAGCAGCCGGTAGAAAAGCACGGCTCGCGGGAGGTCTTCGGTGACGATCTCGATGACCGCCGAGTTCAGATTCAAGGCCATAACCGCAGGTTAGGCCGTTGACTCCGGTCCAGTCGTGAACAGATCGGACAGGCTGGGCCTTTGTCGGACCGTTGGTACCGAGTAGGTTGGCCTTGACTGTTAGTTACTTGCCAGTAGGGAGAGTTTCGATGCCTGCTCCGTCCGCCGCGGATTTCGCTCGCCTGCGCGCACTCGTCGCGATCGATGACGCTGAACTAAGTGCGCGTGCGACGAAAACCATCGACGAGGTCTTCACCGGCAAGGAGCTGACCACGATCCCGGTCGGCACTGCCGACGACGTGACCGCGGCCTTCGCCAAAGCCCGGACCGCGCAGGCCCAGTGGGCCAAGCGCCCGGTCGCCGATCGCGCCGCGGTCATCGCCCGCTTCGGCGAACTGGTGGCCAAGAATCGTGACTTCCTGATGGACGTGGCCCAGGCTGAAACCGGCAAGGCCCGCTCGGCGGCGCAGGAAGAGATCGTCGACATGATCTTGAACTCGCGCTACTACGCGCGGGAGGCGACCAAGCTGCTCACCCCGAAGCGAGTGCAGGGCCTGCTGCCGGGCCTGGTCAAGACCGTGGTCAACCACCACCCCAAGGGCGTCATCGGCGTCATCTCGCCGTGGAATTATCCGATGGCCCTGTCGATCTCGGATTCCATCCCGGCTCTGCTGGCCGGTAATGCCGTGGTGGTCAAACCCGACAGCCAGACTCCCTACTGCACGCTGGCCAACGCCGAGCTGCTCTACCAGGCCGGCCTCCCGCGCGACCTGTTCGCGGTGGTTCCCGGCCCGGGTTCGGTGGTCGGCACCGCGATCGTCGAGAACTGCGACTACCTGATGTTCACCGGATCCACCGCGACGGGCAGAACGCTGGCCGAGCAGTGCGGCCGCCGGTTGATCGGCTTCTCGGCCGAACTCGGTGGCAAGAACCCGATGATCGTCACCAAGGGCGCCAATCTCGATGTGGTGGCCAAGGCCGCCACCCGCGCATGTTTCTCCAACGCCGGGCAGCTGTGCATCTCGATCGAGCGGATCTACGTCGAACGGGAGATCGCCGACGAGTTCACCGCCAAGTTCGGCGAGCAGGTGCGCAAAATGAAGCTGTCAAGCGCCTACGACTTCACCGCCGACATGGGCAGCCTGATCTCCGAGGATCAGGTCAAGACGGTGTCCGGCCACGTCGACGACGCAAAGGTCAAGGGCGCCAAGGTGGTTGCCGGCGGCAACGCCCGCCCCGACATCGGGCCACTCTTCTTCGAGCCGACGGTGCTGACCGGCGTCACCGACGAGATGGAGTGCGCCCGCAACGAGACCTTCGGCCCGCTGGTGTCGATCTACCCGGTCGACTCCGTGGCCGAGGCCATCGAGAAGGCCAACGACACCGAGTACGGCCTGAACGCCAGTGTCTGGGCCGGATCGAAGGCTGAGGGCGAGGCGATCGCGGCCCAGATCAATTCGGGCACCGTCAATGTCGACGAAGGCTACGCCCTGGCGTTCGGCAGCACCGCTGCTCCGATGGGCGGCATGAAAGCCTCCGGCGTCGGACGTCGCCACGGCGCCGACGGGATCCTCAAGTACACCGAGTCACAGACCGTGTCCACTGCCAGGGTGATCAATCTCGATCCGCCGCTGGGCATTTCGCAGACGCTGTGGCAGAAGGCGCTGACCCCGATGATCCAGGCCGTGCAGAAGCTGCCCGGCCGCTAGACCGCCGAATGTGCAGTATCCGTCAGCGCGGGCGCCGTGCGACAACCGCGAAGTTCAGCGGGATCCGCGGCGTCCCGGGCGGCAGCGTCCAGCCCTGGTCGCACGGCACCAGCGCCGGGAATGCCCGCCAGTCCATGTAGGGCAGTTCGGCCAACGCCTCGATGACGAGCCCGGCCCGCAGGAGCGAGGTGACCACTTCGGACAGGTCGTGGCGCCACTCGTGGTTACGCACATTGGTGATCTGGCCGGCCGAGTTCTCGGTGTACGTCCCCGCGTCGTCGTAGGTGCGGACTCCCCCGCCGCTGAGGTAGTCGTCGACGATGTCCCACGGCTCATAGTCCATGGCGCTCAGGATCGGATGATCGTCGCGGATCATGAACACCCCACCGGGCTCGAGCAGATCATGGATCGACCGGGCCCAGTTGGCGAGTTCGGGCAGCCACACGATGGTTCCGGTACTGGTCACCACGGTGTCGAAGCGTCGCCGGATCAACGAGGACGCGAACCGCACATCGCCCTCGACCCAGGTGATGTCACGGCCGTCGGCCTCGGCGATCCGGGCCGCGTGCCGTAGCGAGTTGGGCGACAGGTCGACACCGTGCACGTCGCGGGCCCCCAACCGCGCCCAGGAGATGGTGTCCGTACCGATGTGGCACTGCAGATGCAGCAGTGAACGGTCCTTGACCCCGGTCTCTCCCAGGTGGGGCGCGAGCACCTCCAGGTCGTTGCGCACCACCCAGGAGATCTCGGTCGGATCGGCGAGAAACCCTGCGACGTCGTACATCTGGGACCGGGCGTGCACGTCGGCCCGGTCGTCCCAGTTCGCCCTATTGGCGGCCAGCGCATCCTGAACATCCACCGGCT
Organism: Mycolicibacterium peregrinum; assembly: GCF_002102345.1. Classification (GTDB taxonomy): domain Bacteria; phylum Actinomycetota; class Actinomycetes; order Mycobacteriales; family Mycobacteriaceae; genus Mycobacterium; species Mycobacterium peregrinum. Next base: position 51,961 of record NZ_LQPP01000013.1, on the reverse strand, counting down.
CAACCATACCGACACTCGTCGAGGTCGAACCGGCGTCGGCTCAGCTCTCGGCGATGCCGTCCAGGCGCTTGGTGGCCGCCTCGAAACCGCTCACCAACTCACCGATGATGTCGGCGACCGGGCGGATCTCGTTCATCCGGCCCACGATCTGACCGACCGGCATCGAGACGGTGTCGGGGTTGTCCGACTCGTTCATCCGCTGGTGGGCCTCGCTGACCAGAATATTCTGCAGCGGCATCGGCAGCGGTTCCGGTGCGTCCGGGGCGTCCCAGGCATCGGTCCACTTGGTCTTGAGCAGCCGGGCCGGCTTGCCGGTGTAGATCTTGCGGCGGACGGTGTCGGCGGTGGTGGCCTTGAGCAGCGCCTCCTGGATCGTCGAGGTGCCGCCGGGCAGGCGATGCCCGAGGTCGTACTCGGCCGAGGTCAGGAACGCCGAGCCCATCCACACCCCCGACGCTCCGAGGGCGAGCGCCGCGGCCACCTGCTTGCCGGTGCCGATACCGCCGGCGGCCAGCACCGGGGCCTTGCCGTCAAGGGCGTCCACGATTTCCGGCCACAGCACCATCGAGCCGATCTCACCGGTGTGCCCACCGGCCTCGTGCCCCTGTGCGACGACGATGTCGACGCCGTTGTCGACGTGACGCAATGCGTGCTTGGCGCTGCCGGCCAGCGCGGCCACCGGAACCCCAGCGGCATGCGCCTGCTCGATCACGTCGTTGGGCGGCGAACCAAGGGCGTTGGCGATCAGCTTGATCGGGTGCTTCAAGGCCACCTCGACGTGGCTGCGCGCCACCGAATGCAGCCAGCCCAGCACGCCCTCGTTGCGCTCCTCGTCCTCGGGCAGCGGCGGAACCCCGAGATCGGCAAGGGTTTTCGCGACGAAGTCGCGGTGGCTCTGCGGGATCAGCTTGTTGATGTCGACGGCCGTGCCCTCGGTGGGGATCTTGGCCGGCATCACCACGTCGACGCCGTAGGGCTTACCGCCGGTGTTGGCGTCCATCCACTGCAGGACCTCTTCGAGGTCGTCGGCGTCGTTGAACCGCACGCAGCCCAGCACACCCAGACCACCGGCCTTGCTGACCGCAGCGGCCACCTTCTCCGAGGGGGTGAATACGAAGATCGGGTATTCGATCCCGAACCGTTCGCAGAGTTCGGTTTTCATCTATTTCGCTCCCACGTGATTGGCGTGCACGTCATCGGCCGCACGTTCTTCGGTGGTGTCCTTGGCCCACCGGTAGTCCGGCTTGCCCGCGGGCGAGCGCTTGACCTCGTCGACCAGCCAAAGGCTGCGCGGCACCTTGTAACCCGCGATCTCGCTGCGCACGAACGCATCGAGCTCGGCCAGGGTCGGGCGGGCACCCTCGCGCGGCTGCACGACGGCGGCGACGTGCTGACCGAAGCGCTCGTCGGGCACGCCGACCACCAGCGCGTCGAACACGTCCGGATGACCCTTGAGCGCGGCCTCGACCTCTTCGGGGTAGATCTTCTCGCCACCGGAGTTGATCGACACCGAGCCGCGGCCCAGCATGGTCACGCTGCCGTCGGCCTCCACCTCGGCGTAGTCACCCGGGATGGCGTACCGGACACCGTTATAGGTGCGGAAAGTCTCGGCGGTCTTCTTCTCGTCCTTGAAGTACCCGACCGGGATGTGGCCGCACTTGGCGATGATGCCGCGCACGCCGGATCCCGGCTTGACCTCGTTGCCGTCCTCGTCGAGCACCTTGGTGTTCTTGTCGATGGTCACGCGCGGGCCACCGGTGTGCGACTGGCCCTTGGCCACGATGCTGGTGCCACCGAAGCCGGTCTCCGACGAGCCGATCGAGTCGGTGATGATCCGGTTGGGCAGCAGCTCGAGGAACTTCTCCTTGAGGCTGGTCGAGAACAGCGCGGCGGTGCTGGCGAGCAGGAACAGGCTCGACAGGTCGTACTCCTTGCCCGCGGCCTGCGCGGCCAGCAGCGAGTCCAGCAGCGGGCGGGCCATCGCGTCGCCCGTGAAGAACAGCAGATTGACCTTGTGGTCATGGATCGTCTGCCACACCTCGTCGGCGTTGAACTCCGGTGCCAGCACCACGGTCTGGCCGGAGAACAGCGACATCCAGGTGGCCGACTGCGTGGCGCCGTGAATCATCGGCGGGATGGGCAGCCGGATCATCGGCGGGTTGGCCACAGCCTGCTTGGACAGGTCGTACTCGTCGGCAACGGGCTCGCCGGTGGCGAAGTCGGTGCCGCCGAACAGCACTCGGTAGATGTCCTCGTGGCGCCACATGACACCCTTGGGGAACCCGGTGGTGCCGCCGGTGTAGAGGAGGTAGATGTCGTCGGCGCTGCGCGGGCCGAAGTCGCGCTCCGGTGAGCCCTGTGCCAGCGCATCTTCGAAGGCCACGCCGCCATAGCGCTGGAAGTCGTCGTCCGAACCGTCCTCGACCGCGAGGATGGTCTTCACGTTCGGCGTCTCGGGCAGCACGTTGGCCACCCGGTCGGCGTACCGGCGCTCGTGGATCAGCGCGACCATGTCGGAGTTGTCGAACAGGTACTTCAGCTCGCCCTCGACGTAGCGGAAGTTGACGTTGACCAGGATGGCGCCGGCCTTCACGATGCCCAGCATCCCGATCACGATCTCGATGCGGTTGCGGCAGTACAGGCCGACCTTGTCGTCCTTCTTGACGCCCTGGTCGATCAGGTAGTGGGCCAGGCGGTTGGCCTTCTCCTCCAATTGGCCATAGGTCAACTGCTCATCGCCACAAATCAGCGCGACACGGTCCGGCACAGCATCGATGGCGTGCTCGGCAAGATCAGCAATATTCAGAGCCACAGAACCTAAACTAGAACGTGTTACATTTCGAGACAAGTCTGGGTTGAGAATGCATAGGAGCCGACACCCGTGAGCGATACCGAAAAAGGGCCTGACGCCCTTATTGAGCAGCGCGGACACACTCTGATCCTGACGCTGAACCGGCCGGAGGCGCGCAACGCGCTTTCCACCGAGATGCTCTCGATCATGGTCGAGGCCTGGGACCGCGTCGACAACGATCCGGAGATCCGCACCTGCATCCTGACCGGTGCCGGCGGGTACTTCTGCGCCGGCATGGACCTCAAGGGCGCGACCAAGAAGCCGCCGGGCGACTCCTTCAAAGACGGCAGCTATGACCCGTCGCGCATAGACGGCCTGCTCAAGGGCCGCCGGCTGACCAAGCCGCTGATCGCCGCGGTCGAGGGCCCGGCCATCGCCGGCGGCACCGAGATCCTGCAGGGCACCGACATCCGCGTCGCCGGTGAGAGCGCCAAGTTCGGTATCTCCGAAGCCAAGTGGAGCCTGTACCCGATGGGCGGGTCGGCGGTACGCCTGGTGCGCCAGATTCCCTACACCATCGCCTGCGACATGCTGCTGACCGGACGGCACATCACCGCCGCCCAGGCGCTCGAGTACGGCCTGATCGGTCATGTCGTTCCGGACGGCACCGCGCTGGAGAAGGCCCTCGAGATCGCCGAGGTGATCAACAACAACGGCCCGCTGGCCGTGCAGGCCATCCTCAAGACCATCCGCGAGACCGAAGGCATGCACGAAAACGAGGCGTTCAAGCCCGACACCGCCAACGGCATCCCGGTGTTCCTGTCCCAGGACGCCAAGGAGGGCCCGCTGGCCTTCAAGGAGAAGCGCGCGCCCAAGTTCCAGATGCGCTGATCCGCACTGCCGGCACAGACCGCCCTCATCGCTGATTTCGCCCGCCAACTGTCCTCATTGCGGCACTGAGCAGCCCTATACTCGTGCCAACTTTTGCCGGGACGGGAGCCGGGCATGCCTGAACGCGATGAGGCGTCTGCGCCAACCACCGATAACTCGGTACGCCGTGGCCTGTTACTGCAACTCGCCCTGCGGATGCTCATGGCGATGTTCATCGGCGTCGCCCTGGTGTCGCAGCCCCCGCACTCGAACCTGTGGCTGCACCGCGCGATCTTCGTCGGCTACGTCGCGGCGGTCTCGGTGTGGAGCTGGTGGACGCTGCGCTCCGCCGACCGGTTGGGCGGCGGAACCCGGCGATCGGTCGCGCTGCTCATGCTGTGCGTGGATCTCCTTGCGGTCGCGATCATTTCGACGGAAACCGGGATCAGTTCGGCAGAGACCTGGACCTCCGACGTGGTACAGCACGGTCTGTTCCTGATCCCGCTGATCGCGGCAGCGCAACTCGATCCCGTCGTCAGCGCCACGATCGCGGTCCCTACGGTGCTCACGTTCTTCGTGGTGAGCTGGGTTGACAAGGCCGCCAACGGCAATGAGCCCTGGGGATCGATTCTGGCGCGGACCGCGGTGCTGTTCGGCCTGGCCGCCGGCTCGGTCGCGTTGTCGTGGATTCAGCAATCCAGGACCAGGACCATCACCGCGCTGGCCCTCGAGCGGACCCGCCTGCTCGAAGAAGTGATCAACCTGGAGAAGCGTGAACGCCAATCGCTCTCCGAACGCCTGCACGATGGTGCGCTCCAGTACGTGCTGGTGGCGCGACGCGACATGGAAGAGGTCAGGGACGGATCGGTCGACGGGATGGACCGCGTCGACTTCGCGTTGGCGGAGTCCTCCCGCCTGCTACGCGACGTGGTCCGTGAACTGCATCCCGAGGTTCTGGCCCGGGCCGGCCTCAAGGCGGCGATGACCTCGCTGGCCGACGGCATCGCGACGCGGACCAACCTCACAGTCCAGTTGGACGCCGACAGTTGGCCCGACGACCTGCGCACCGACGCCGATCATCTGATCTACAGCGCGGCTCGGGAATTCTCCACGAACGTCATCAAGCACGCACAGGCCCAGAATCTGCGGTTCACCCTGGGCTACAACGGTATTCAGGCCGCACTGTGCATCGCAGATGACGGCGTCGGCATTCCACCCGAGCGTCTTGCTCAGAGCGTCGAGGATGGCCACATCGGGTTCGCCTCGATTTGCGCCAAGGTTCTGGCCGCGGGCGGCACCTTCGTGGTCACGGGCACACCCGGAACCACCGTGTCCGTCTCGGTACCAGCGAAAGGCAACGCCGACGCCACCGGGGCAGTCGCGGCGAAGCGGCCACCCCACGTCCAGATGAAGTAGACGTTGCCGCAAAACCGAGGCCCTGCTCAATATTTCGAGCAGGTCCTCGATTTCGGGACGTCTAGCGCCAGTGTCCGGGCGGAGGTGGTCCCCAATGGCCGGGCGGGGGCGGTGGAGGCGGGCCCCACCGCGGCGGTGGCGGCGGCCCCCAGAACGGTGGGGGCGGCGGCGGAGGTGGTGGCGGGAACTGCGGTGCCGGGGCCACCGACATCACGCTCGCCGGCGCCGGCGTGATGCCTTGTGCCGGTGCCGCATTGGCCTGCCCGGCCACCCCAATGGCTCCGGCCAGGAGCGTCCCACCCAGCACCATTCCGCTCAACACACTTCGCCCAGGTAAATGTCGTGCCATCTCGTGCACTCCTCTAGTCGTCGCGTCATATCCCCCGATATCGCGAGACTATCTAATTAGACTGCCTATGCGAAACCTGTGAGCGCCTTACACAGCTGATGCTTAACCAACGCATAGGAGTACACAGCCAGACCGCAGTTTGCGGCTAGGCCCCCACCCGCGCCGTCGGGGTGAACACGACCGGCATGGCCTCGGGACCGCTGACGAAGTTGGCCGGGCGCAACGGCACCTCGGCACCGTCGGCCAGGCGCAGATCCGGCAGCCGAGCGAGCAACCGCTCGACCATCAACTTGAGTTCGAGGCGGGCCAGCTGGTTACCCAGACAGAAGTGCGTTCCGAAGCCGAATGCCAAGTGACTGTTCGGGTTCCGGTCGATCCGGAACTCGTCGGGGTTCTCGAAGACGGCTTCGTCGAAGTTCGCCGACTCGAACATCAGCATGACCTTCTCGCCCTCTTTGAGCTCGGTGCCGTGGAACGTGGTGTCGGCGGTGAGCGTGCGGCACATGTTCTTCACCGGCGAGGTCCAGCGCAGCATCTCCTCGATCGCGCCGGGCAAGGCATCGGGATTCGCGACGAGCGCCTCCCACTGATCGTGGTTGCGCAGCAGCTGTTCGACGCCGCCGGACAGGGTGTGCCGCGTGGTCTCGTCGCCGCCGATCAGGATCAGCAGCGTCTCGAAGACGATCTCGTCATCGCTCATGCGCTGGCCCTCGACCTCGGCGTTGACCAGGATCGAGAAGAGGTCATCGGACGGATTGGCCCGCCGCTTGGTGATCTCCTCCTTGGTGAACGCGGTATAGGCAGCGAACGTCTCCATCAGGTTCTGGATCACGGTCTCGTCGACGTGCGAGGACAGCCCGCAGACCAGGTCATCCGACCACTTCAGCAGCATTTCGCGCTCGGTGGGCAACACACCGAGCATGTCACCGATCACCGCCATCGGCAGCGGCGCGGCGATGTCGCGGACGAAATCGCATTCCCCGCGTTCACACACCGCATCGATCAGGGTGTCGCACAGGTTCACGATCGACGGCACCTTGTCCATGACGCGCTTGCGGGTGAAGCCGGAGTTGACCAGCTTGCGGCGCAACACATGTGCCGGATCGTCCATGTCGATCATGTAGGGCATGCCGGGCTGATCGGGGCGGATGCCACCGGCGTTGGAGAACAGTTCCGGGGCGCGCTCGGCGTCGAGGACGGCCTGATACGTAGTCGCGGCAGCCTGACCATTGCGGTCACGGAACACCGGCTCATTGGCCCGCATCCACCGGTAGGCCTCGCGGGCCCCGCCGTCCGAATAGAACCTCCCGTCGGCCAGATCGACATCAGGCTTGGTCGTGGGAAGGGTCTGGGTCATGAGATCTCCTTGGCGTCAGCAAACGTCATCTGTACATTGCGGACCGAACTGGACAACATCGCCCGCTTGGGCAGGCCCAGGGCCGCTAGTTCTTTGGCGTACGGGTGCTCCCCCAGCCGCACCGTGACCCCGCCCGGGCGGTACCGCACACCGGAAAGCCGCATCTGGCCTTCGGTTTCGCGCAGGACGCCGTCGAGGTGGGAGAAGGTGGACTGCACCTGCGGCTTGGCGGTGAACCGGGATGGAACGGCAAGCCCGGGCTTGAAGTCCATGCCCACCGCCGACTGGCCGTCGATGGTCACGTCGAAGCTGAACGGCTTACCGTCGCGAAGGGTGAAGTCCGCCAGGACCTTCGGATAGCCCCAGATCTGCCGGCCGGCCTGCAGGGTGAACTCGCCGTCGACCGGGAGGTGGTGCACCAGGGCACCGGCCGAGCCCAGGCCACGCAGGCCCGACGCCTGCGAGCCGGGCCGGTTCACCATGACGTTGGTGCCGTACTCCAGATATGGACCCAGGTCACCGTCGATGTAGTGCATCAGCATCAACACGACGAGCGCACGGTGCGGCCGGTGCCGGTACACGCGCAGGCCGCTGTAGTCGACCATGCGCTGTGCGGCGTCGGCGTCCACCGAGAACATCGCCATGTGCTGCTCGGCGGTGCGAATCTGCACCGGCATGGTCAGCACGGTGCCGAGCACGTTGTGCTGCGAGACTGGAGTGGCGTCGCTCACACCAGAGAATCTAGAACCTCGAGTAGACAGGTTGCAACATAGTGTCTACTCATCGGGAACGAACAGACGCGGACGTACCCGAAAACGCGCATTCACGGGTACCGGCGCGTCTGTTCGCGGCTGGAAACCGACCTACACCAGGGCGGCGAGGTCCTTGATCTGTTCGACAGACCGGGCACCGACCACCATCATCGTCACGCCCGAGGCCTCCCAGGCCTTGATCTGCTCCTTGACGTAGTCGAGGTTACCGACGATCGCCGAATCATCGACCAATTCGTCGGGAATGATCTTGGCGGCCTCGTCTTTACGGTCACTGCGGAACAGCTTGGTGACGTCGTCGACGACCTCCGCGTACCCCATCCGGCGGTAGACCTCAGCGTGGAAGTTGGTGTCCTCAGAGCCCATCCCGCCCATGTACAGCGCGAGGTGCGGCTTCATCAGTTCCATGATCGCCGGCCGGTCGTCGGTGACCACGACCTGCGCGGTGGCACAGATCTCGAAGGTCTCCCGGGTGCGCCGGGCGCCGGGCCGGGCGAATCCCTCATCGAGCCACTCGTTGTACATGCCGGCGATGCGCGGCGAGTAGAAGATGGGCAGCCAGCCGTCGGCGATCTCGGCGGCCATCGCGACGTTCTTGGGCCCCTCGGCACCCAGCATCACCGGGATGTCGGCGCGCAGCGGATGGGTGATGGGCTTGAGGTTCTTGCCCAGGCCGGTGGTGCCCTCGCCGGTCAACGGCAGCGGGTAGTGCGGGCCGTCGCTGTGCACCGGAGCCTCGCGCGCCCAGACCTGACGCAGGATGTCGATGTATTCGCGGGTGCGGGCCAGCGGCTTCGGGAACTTGGCCCCGTACCAACCCTCGACCACCTGCGGTCCGGACACACCGAGGCCGAGGATGTGGCGGCCGCCGGAGAGGTGATCCAGCGTCAGCGCGGCCATCGCACACGCGGTGGGGGTGCGGGCGGACATCTGGATGACCGAGGTACCCAGCCGCATGCGGGTGGTTTCCCGGCCCCACCAGGCCAGCGGCGTGTAGGCATCCGAGCCCCAGGCCTCAGCGGTGAAGACCGTGTCGAAGCCCTCCGCCTCGGCGGCAGCGACGAGTTCGGCGTGATTGGTCGGCGGCTGTGCGCCCCAGTATCCGAGTTGCAGACCCAGCTTCATTTAGATTGCCTTCCCACGTGTCCTTGCCACGATTGTTAGAACCTGTTCTACTCGATGGGTGACAGCCAGCCAAAGCCGCCCGGCCTCGACAGATCACCGTGAGCCGCCACTTTCCGCGCCACTGAAACTGTCTTTTGACTACACCCGTTCAGTGGGCCCACTGCTCAGCCAGTTCTTCACTGCCCTGCGTGAGCGCCGGATCGTCGGCGTGCGCGGTTCTGACGGACGCGTGCACGTGCCACCCGCTGAGTATGACCCGGTCACCTACGAGGCCCTGACCGAGGTCGTTCCCGTGTCCAGTGTCGGGACCGTGGTGTCCTGGACCTGGCAACCCACGCCGCTGGAAGGCCAGCCGCTGGACCGGCCGTTCGCCTGGGCGTTGATCAAGCTCGACGGCGCCGATACGCCGCTCCTGCATGCCGTGGACGTGAAAGAAGGCGAACTCAGCTCAGGTGCCCGGGTGCACGCGCACTGGGTCGACGAGCCGGTGGGTGCGATCACCGACATCGCCTACTTCGTCCCTGGCGAGACACCTGAAGAGGTTCCGCCGGTCAGCGACGATCGCGATCCGGTCACCATGCAGGTCACCCCGTCCAACATCGAGATCCAACACACGGCTTCTCAGCCGGAGAGCACTTACCTCCGGGGTCTGCGCGACGGCAAACTGCTCGGCGCACGCACCGGAGACACCGGCAAGGTGTACTTCCCGCCGAAGGAAGCCGACCCGGCCACCGGCAAGGAACTCGACCAGTTCGTGGAGCTCGTCGACAAGGGCACGGTCACCACGTTCGCGATCATCAACATCCCGTTCGCCGGTCAGCGCATCAAGCCGCCGTACGTCGCGGCCTACGTGCTGCTCGACGGTGCCGACATTCCGTTCCTGCATCTCGTGACCGACATCGACGCGTCCGAAGTCCGGATGGGGATGAGGGTCGAAGCCGTGTGGAAGCCCCGGGAGGAATGGGGCCTCGGCATCGACAACATCTCGCATTTCCGGCCGACGGGTGAGCCCGACGCCGATTACGACAGCTACAAGCACCACCTGTAAAGGGAACCCCCACATGACTCTTCGTGATGTCGCTGTCGTCGGATTCGCCCATGCCCCGCATGTGCGCCGCACTGATGGCACCACCAACGGCGTCGAGATGTTGATGCCCTGCTTCGGCCGGCTCTTCGACGAACTCGGCCTACAGCAGACGGACATCGGCTTCTGGTGCTCCGGATCCTCGGACTACCTTGCCGGCCGGGCCTTCTCGTTCATCTCGGCGATCGACTCGATCGGCGCGGTGCCGCCGATCAATGAATCGCATGTCGAGATGGACGCGGCCTGGGCGCTGTACGAGGCCTACATCAAGATACTCACCGGCGAGGTGGATACCGCGCTGGTCTACGGCTTCGGCAAGTCCTCGGCAGGTGTGCTGCGCCGAGTGCTGGCTCTGCAGACCGACCCCTACACCGTTGCGCCGCTGTGGCCCGATGCGGTGTCGACTGCCGGGCTGCAGGCCCGGTTCGGCCTGGATGCCGGCAAGTGGACCGCTGAGCAGATGGCGCAGGTGGCCCTGGACTCGTTCGCAGTGGCCGACCGGGTGGACTCGGTGGAATCCGCGTCGTCGGTCGCCGAGTTGCTGGACCGCCCGTTCTTCGCCGACCCGCTGCGCCGCCACGACATCGCTCCGATCACCGACGGCGCCTCGGCCATCGTGCTGGCCGCCGGCGACCGGGCCCGTGAGCTACGCGAGAACCCGGCCTGGATCACCGGTTTCGAGCACCGTATCGAGACCCCGGTACTGGGCGCCCGTGACCTGACCGTCTCCACGTCGACCGCCGCGTCGGCGCAGGTCGCCACCGGTGGCGACGTGAGCTCGATCGAGGTGGCCGAGATCTACGCCCCGTTCACCCATCAGCAGCTGATCCTCACCGAGGCGATCGGTCTGGGCGATGCCACCAAGATCAATCCCTCCGGCGGCGCGCTGGCCGCCAACCCGATGTTCTCCGCAGGCCTGGAGCGCATCGGTTTCGCCGCGCAGCACATCTTCTCCGGCTCGGCCGGGCGCGTGCTCGCGCACGCCACGAGTGGCGCTGCGCTGCAACAGAATCTGGTCGCGGTCCTGGAGGGCAAATAATGGCGAACAAAGCAGCGGTCCTGGGCACCGGGCAGACCAAATATGTGGCCAAGCGTCACGACGTATCGATGAACGGCCTGGTGCGCGAGGCCATCGACAGGGCGCTCGCCGATTCCGGCTCGACGATGGACGACATCGACGCCGTCGTGGTCGGCAAGGCACCGGACTTCTTCGAGGGCGTGATGATGCCCGAGTTGTTCATGGCCGACGCCACGGGTGCCACCAACAAGCCGCTGATCCGGGTGCACACCGCCGGTTCGGTGGGTGGCTCGACCGCGATCGTGGCCGCCAGCCTGGTCAAGTCCGGCAAGTACCGCCGGGTGCTGACGATGGCCTGGGAGAAGCAGTCGGAATCGAATGCCATGTGGGCGTTGAGCATTCCGGTGCCGTTCACCAAGCCGGTCGGCGCGGGCGCGGGCGGCTACTTCGCTCCGCACGTGCGGGCCTACATCCGTCGCTCGGGCGCCCCGAACCACATCGGCGCGATGGTCGCGGTCAAGGATCGGCTCAACGGCGCCAAGAACCCGTTGGCTCACCTGCATCAGCCCGACATCACGCTGGAAAAGGTGATGGCCTCGCAGATGCTGTGGGATCCGATCCGTTTCGACGAGACCTGCCCGTCGTCGGACGGTGCGGCCGCCATGGTCATCGGCGATGAGGAAGCAGCCGACGCCCGCGTAGCCGAGGGTCATCCCGTGGCCTGGGTCCATGCCACCGCGCTGCGGACCGAACCGTTGGCCTACTCCGGTCGCGACCAGGTCAACCCGCAGGCCGGCCGGGACGCCGCGGCCGCACTGTGGCGCGATGCCGGCATCACCAGCCCGATCGACGAGATCGATGTGGCCGAGGTGTACGTGCCGTTCTCCTGGTTCGAGCCGATGTGGTTGGAGAACCTCGGTTTTGCTGCCGAGGGTGAGGGCTGGAAGCTCACCGAGGCCGGCGAGACGGCCATCGGCGGGAAGATCCCGTTCAACGCGTCCGGCGGTGTGCTCTCGAGCAACCCGATCGGCGCCTCGGGCATGATCCGGTTCGCCGAATCCGCGATCCAGGTGATGGGCAAGGCCGGCGACCACCAGGTCGAGGGTGCCCGCAAGGCGTTGGGGCACGCCTATGGCGGTGGTGCGCAGTACTACTCGATGTGGGTGGTCTCGAGCGACAAGCCTGCGGACAAGCCGGCCTCATGACCCGCATGAAGTACACGCTCAGCGTGGCCATGGGCCCGCTCGAGCACCTGACCGGATTGGCCCGCACCGCTGAGGAAGTCGGGTTCGATTCGATCGCGTTGCCGGACTCGCTGTTCTACATGGAGAAGCAGGCCGCGGACTATCCGTACACCCCGGACGGCTCGCGGATGTGGAATGCCGACACCCCTTGGGTTGACCCGCTGATCGCGGCGGCCTCGATGGGTGCGGCGACCTCGACGTTGCGGTTCTACACCAACGTCATGAAGCTCGGCTCGCGCAATCCACTGCTGCTGGCCCGCCAGGTCGGTTCCGTGGCCAATCTGACCAACAACCGGTTCGGGTTCGGCGTCGGAATCGGATGGGCACCGGAGGAATTCGAGTGGTGTGGGGTTCCGTTCGCCAAGCGGGGCGCGCGGGTCGACGAGATGATCGAGGTGCTCAAGCTCGTACTCGGCGGCGGCATGGTCGAGTTCCACGGTGAGTTCTACGATTTCGAGCGTCTGCAGATGAGCCCGGCCCCGTCCGAGCCCGTCCCGTTCTACGTCGGCGGGCACACCCCGGTCGCCCTCAAGCGCGCAGCGCGGGTCGGTGACGGCTGGACCAGCGCGATGATGACGTGTGCACAGCTGGGTGAGACCGTGACGGCGCTCAACAAATTGCGCGCCGAATACGGCCGGGCTGGCGAGCCTTTCGAGTTCCAGGCGGTGTGCATCGACAAGTTCGACCTCGACGGGCACCGTGAGCTCGCCGCGGCCGGGATCACCGACAACATCGTGATCCCGTGGATGCTCGAGGGCCTGGGCTTCGATGCCCCGTTGGAGAAGAAGCAGGATTCGCTCAAGCGGTTCGCCGACACGTACATCCACTCCGGCTGGCAGGACTGACATGGCTGAATCTAATCGGGTCACCGATCCCTTGCACCCGGCGCATCTGGCAGGCAAGCGATCCCGGGATGCGGTTGCCGCTCGGGACAAGCAGGCCTGGCTGGACAATTTCGCCGACGACGCAATCGTCCAGGATCCCATCGGGCCCTCGTTCTTCGATCCCGAAGGCAAGGGCCACCAGGGCAAGGAGGCCATCGCGGCGTTCTGGGACAAGGCCATCGCCCCGACGGACAACCTCGAGTTCAAGTTTCTCGACACGTTCCAGTGCGGAAACGAGGAAGCCAACGTCGGCAGCATCGTCACCACCATGGGCGGGCACCGGATCACCACCCCGGGTGTGTTCACCTACCGGGTGAACGACGAGGGGCAGATGGTCGCGCTGCGGGCGTTCTGGGAAGTGGACCGCGCGAGCGCCGAGAAGATCGAGGCCTAGAGCTCGGCGAGGCCCGACAGGTAACGCTGGGCCAGTTCCCGGTACGCCGCCGGGTTGCTCTGTATCCAGGTATGTGCGCCGGTGCCCGCGATCGGTCCCCGGATCTTCGCGGGCGCACCGGTGACCAACACCTCGTCGGGGATCTTGGTGCCGCCGACCACCAGCGAATGTGCCGCGATCAGGCTGCGTCGCCCGATCACCGCCCCGTCGAGCACCGTGCAGTGGTTGGCGATCAGCGCCTCCTCTCCCACGTGTGCGCCGTGTACGACGCACATGTGGGCAACCGTCGCGCCGGGACCGATGTCGACCGGGATTCCCGGCGGGGCGTGCAGCACCGACCCGTCCTGAACGTTGGCGCCCTCACGGACGACGATCGGGGCGAAGTCGCCGCGCAGCACGGTGTTGAACCACACCGAGGCGCCCGCCTCGACTGTCACGTTGCCGATCAAAGTCGCCGTTGGGGCCACGAACGCACTCGGGTCAACCACGGGCGAACGGCCCTCGAACGAATACAGCGGCATCGTCCACATATACCGCAGGAAACCGGCGTCAGCGCGACGACGCGTACCCTGAACAGTAACTATGTCGCTCACGACAATTACCCGCCCCAAGTTCCTGCTCACCATCGGTCTTGCCACGGCCATCGTCGGCACGGCCGCAGCGTGCTCTCCGGCCGCTGATTCACCGAGTTCGCCGTGGGTGGCCACGCCGTCCTCACCGTCCTCGACGGCGACGCCGAAGTCGTCGAAATCAGAGGCGTCCGACTACAGCCACCTGCTGCTGCAGGCCGAGGATGTCAGCATTCCGCCGGAATCGTTCACCGCGCGGTCCAGCAACGTCAATCCCGACGGTCAGTCCGGCGCCAGTGCGTTGTTCGTCAACGCCGACGACACGAGGGCGATCGCCGACACGATCCTGATCTACCCGGATGCCGCCACTGCGTCCGCCACGCTCAAGCAGGCCTCTGCGGCCGTCAGCACGATGGTCACCGGCGGGCAGCCGCAACCGGTGCCGGTGGGTTCTAACGGCACCGTCATCTCGGGGACCGCACCCGACGGCTCCAAGGCGGTGACTCTGTTGATGTACACCCAGGGCCGCGCGGTCGTACGCCTGGAGTTCGACAGCAACCCGGACGATCCGGTACCGCCGCAGACGGTGGCCAGCGTGGGACGCATGCAGCAGATCGCTCTGCGAATCGGTCTTCCGGAGCGGGAGTAGAAGCCGTTCACGAGGGGTATGCCGCAGGTCACGCCTGAATTATTGCCAGGAGGGCGCCGAAAACTGTAACGTGTTCTAGTTAAGAGCACCGATACGGGAGGCCCACCGTGACTACCGAACATGCCGGCATCAGAGAGATCGACACCGGCGCCCTGCCAGACCGCTACGCGCGGGGTTGGCACTGCCTGGGACCGGTCAAGAACTTCCTTGACGGTCAGCCGCACTCTGTCGAGATTTTCGGCACCAAGCTGGTCGTGTTCGCCGATTCCCAAGGCGACCTGAAGATCCTCGACGGCTACTGCCGGCACATGGGCGGCGACCTGTCGCAGGGAACCATCAAGGGCGACACCGTGGCCTGCCCGTTCCACGACTGGCGCTGGGGCGGCGACGGCAAGTGCAAGCTCGTCCCCTACGCCAAGCGCACCCCTCGTCTGGCCCGAACCCGGGCCTGGCACACCGACGTGCGCGGCGGCCTGCTGTTCGTCTGGCACGATCACGAGGGCAACGACCCGCAGCCCGAGGTGCAGATCCCCGAGATCCCCGAGGCCGCCAGCGACGAGTGGACCGAGTGGCAGTGGAACTCGATGTTGATCGAAGGCAGTAACTGCCGCGAGATCATCGACAACGTCACCGACATGGCGCACTTCTTCTACATCCACTACGGACTGCCGACGTACTTCAAGAACGTCTTCGAGGGGCACATCGCCTCGCAGTACCTGCACAACGTGGGCCGTCAGGACATCGGCGGCATGGGCACCCAGTACGGGGAGTCCCACCTGGATTCCGAGGCGTCCTACTTCGGTCCGTCGTTCATGATCAACTGGTTGCACAACAACTACAGCGGCTACAAGGCCGAGTCGATCCTGATCAACTGCCACTACCCGGTGAGCCAGGATGCCTTCATGCTGCAGTGGGGCGTCATCGTCGAAAAGCCCAAGGGCATGGACGAGAAGACCACCCAGAAGCTGGCCAACGCGATGACCGACGGCGTCAGCCAGGGCTTCATGCAGGACGTCGAGATCTGGAAGCACAAGACCCGTATCGACAACCCGCTTCTGGTCGAAGAGGACGGCGCCGTCTACCAGATGCGCCGCTGGTACCAGCAGTTCTACGTCGACGTCGCGGACATCACGCCCGACATGACCGACCGCTTCGAGATGGAGATCGACACCACCGCGGCCAACGAGAAGTGGCACGTGGAGGTTGAGGAGAACCTGAAGGTCCAGGCCGAGCAGAAAGCGGCCGAGAAAGAAACAGCGCAGTCCAGCTGATGACCACACGCAACGAGCGGAGCCGGGCGCCAGATGTCGACGACCTGGCCCGCTCGATGCTGTTGTTGCACGGTGGCCACGACGATCATCAGGATGGAGCTCATCACGCCGGCTCCGATTCTCCAGGCGGAACATGGGCCAAGGCACCGAATTTCGCCTCCGATCCGCAGCGCGCGGCCGCGGTCCGCGAATCGAGTGCACGCGACCGCGAGCGCTACCTGACTTCGGGCCTGGTCTCGGTGGACTGCCGGTTCTGTCACGTGGCGGTGCAGGTAAAGAAGCTCAGCGCAGAACACACCTCGGTGCAATGGAATTCCGAGGCCGTGCGGCGTTGTGCGACATTCGAGGAGATCCGCTCCGGCGGAGGGGATCCGGCCCGTGCCCGCTCATGCCCGCGGCTGACCGACAGCATCAAGCATGCCGTCGCCGAAGGGTGCCTCGAAGAGGTGTCCACGGCGCCCTCCCCCGGCGACGGTTGACCGCCGGTTCCCCTTTGCGCGAGCAGACGTAAAGCTGCCCCTTTTCCGAGGAAAAGGGGCAGCTTTGTGTCTGCTCGCGGGAGAAATTAGAGCCCCTTGAACCGCTCCTTGACCGCCTCGTCGGTCAACCCGTAGTCGGCCAGTGAGTAGGTGTGCTTCGGCGCCCGCGGCCCCTGCTGGCTCGCGGTGTGGCTATCGATCATCGCCTGGCGGGCGGCATCGGTGAAATCCAGCCCGAAGGTGCGGTAGATGCCTTCCACAGCGCCCACCGGATCCTTGATGAATTCGAAGTAGTCCACATCGCAGAACTGAGCCGGATCGTGCTTGGCCCGTTCGGTGTTGAACAGCTCCAGGCCGCGCGACCAGGTTTCCATGGCATCTTCGCCGATCACGTTGCCGGTGAAGGTGTTGGACCAGCCGGCGGTGGTGTGCTGCGAGAGCGAACACATCGAGGCCATGATGGTCTCCGCCGGCCGGTGGCATTGCACGACCAGCGCGTCCGGATACGTCGCGAACAGCGCGTCGAGGGCGAACAGATGGCTGGGGTTCTTGAGCACCCAACGCTTCTCGGGCTCGTTGAGACCGATCAGCTGCAGGTTCTTGCGGTGCCGCTGATACGACTTGGTCCAGTCCTGGCGCGCCAGCCACTGTGAGTAGGTCGGCACATGGGCCAGTGTCTCGTAGGACACCGAGTGCAACGACTGCCGCAGCAGCTGCCAGCATTCCTCGACCTCGTCGGCGGTCATGAAATGCAGACCGGTGTAGTCGGGGTTCTCCTCGTGCGCCTGCTTGAACCGGGCATCGAGCGCACTGAAAACCGGGTTGTCCGGCCACGTTTCCCGCGGCGGCCGCGGCTGTGGGAACTCCGCCAGCCACATCTCCAGCCCCTGATGCGCGGGATCGGCAGTGAGCAGCCGGTGGATCACCGTGGTCCCCGTGCGCGGCAGGCCGGTGACGAAGATGGGCCGCTCGATCGGCACCTCGGCGTGCTGCGGGTACTGCGTGAACGCCGCGTTGGACACCAGGCGGGCCACCAGAGCATTGCGCGTGAAGAAGCGCTGCATCTTGCTGCCGAGCTCGGTCAGATCGGCGTCACGCTGGTAGGACTCCAGCAACACCCCGAGCGCTTCGATGTAGTTGTCGTCGTCGGTGCCGAAATCCTGCAGCCCGCAGGCCTTTACCGCCGAGGCGTGCAGATCCTCGACGGTGCCCACATTGGTACGCGGCGTACTCATGCCTTGTATTCTCCGCAGTTCACGTCAAGGGCCTGACCGGTGATGCCACTGGACAGATCGCTGGCCATGAACAGGATCGCGGAGGCCACCTCGTCCTCGGTCGGCAGCCGCTTGAGGTCGGACCCGGCCGCCGACGCGTTGTAGATCTGTTCCACGGTGGTGCCGTACTTCTGCGCCTGATGGTTGAAGTACCCCTCCAGAGTCTCACCCCAGATGTAGCCGGGCAGGACCGAGTTGACCCGAATGCCCTTCTCCCCCAGCTCGGTGGCCAGGGTCTGCGACATGGACAGCAGGGCCGACTTGGCCATCTTGTAAGCGCCGTACTTGGCCTGTGAGTGCCGCACGACCATCGAATTGACATTCACCACAGAGCCTTTGGCGGCTTCCAGGGCCGGAGTGAAGCCCTGGGTCATGCGCAGTGCACCGAACACGGTCAGCTCGATCGCATCCCGCATGTGTTCGAAGGTGGTGTTCGCGAACGGCTTCATGGACGGCACCCGGAACGCGTTGTTGATCAACACGTCGGCCTTCCCGAACTCCTCGGTCGTGCGGGCCACCACGTTGGCGACCTGCTCGTCGTCAGTGATGTCGGTGCCCACCGCGAGCGCGCGACGGCCCAGCGCCGTCACCTCTTTGGCCACGTCCTCGAGCCGCTCCACCGTGCGGGCCGCCAACACGACGTCGGCGCCGTTCTCCGCACATCGGCGCGCCAGCGTCGTCCCGAGCCCGGGTCCGACCCCGCTGATCACCACTACCTTGCCATCCAGCAGTCCGGCCATCGGTCAGCCCACCATCCTTTCGCCAATAAGCTTCTGACGCAGCGCAATGCGCGCCCGCCAATCGTCGTCGGAAATCTTGTTGCTCTCGTAGTACGGCAGCTTCCCGGCCACGGAAGCGATGTCCACCAGCTCTGCGGTCGGACCGTCCTCGGCGCTCAACTCACGTGAAACCCGCTGCCAGCGGAACTGCAGATACCCCTTGGCGTGGCCCAGCGTCTCACACCAGTTGGTGACGCCGGGATTGTTCTCGGACACCACGATCCGGATATTGCCGTCCGGGTCCGCTTGCGCCTGGGTGCCGTTCAGCGACGTCTGGTGGTTGATGTAGTCGAGAGATATGTACCAGAGGCTACCCAGCTGGAAGCCCAGGTAGGGCGCATCCGACACCGGCAGCGTGATGATCATCGCTTGCTCAGGCGTCATGTCGTAGTGCCCGACCGACGAGTACTGGGTGGCGAGCCCACCGGGGGTCAGGCGCGGCGCGGTCAGCGTGTTGACGGGCAGGTTGTCGTAGAACCACTTCGGGAACTGCAGCCACGTCTTGACGCGCTGCACGAGCTGCTTACCCGCAGTGGCGTAACGCTTCTCGATGAGCTCGCGGGTGAGTGGCGCCGGCGCGGTGCCGGCCGTGTCGGTACGCGAGATCGCGAAGGTGCCGCGCTGCGCCGACCAGTCGTTGTAGACCTCCCGGATCACCAGCTGCGAGGGCGTGGCCGGGGTGAACCGCCACTCGAAGGTGCCGTCGGCGGCGATGTCGAGCTTGCGATCGTCGAACGCGGTCTCACTGTCCGGCACGTTCTCGTCGGTGTACTCGCCGCCCAGCAGCTGGAAGCTGACGTCGGTGGTGGTGCCACGCCGGCCGGTGACGACGTATTCGTGGCCGGGTTGAACCCGGGTGCCGAAGTACATGGTGTCGGGGTTGTCGAGACCCATCTTGGTGAACGGCCCGGTTCCGCTGTGCAGGAACGGGTGTTCGCGGTCGTAGTCGAATGCGACGTGCGTGCACGCAGCGATGCATCCGGCCAGGTACTGCAGGCCCTCGAGGAGATCGGCCTCGGTTTCGATGAAGGGCGCGGTGGTCACCAGGTGTTCTGCCTCGGCAATGGCATCGGCCAGCGGTTGTGAGTACATCCAGCATCTGCTCTCTCGGTCCAATATTGGACCGCAGTGGTAGAGTTTCCTACCCGACACTAGAACGCGTTCCAATTCGAGTCAACGCCCGATTGCCGCCAGGAGGACCGATGACAGACGCCGAGTCGGCCGGCCGCGCTTCACCACCTACCGCCCGGGTGGTGGCCATCCTGGATTTCCTGTCCCGTCATCCGCAGGAGCGGTTCGGGCTCTCCGAGCTCACCCGAAGGGTGCGACTGAGCAAGCCGACCTGCCTGGGCATCTTGAGCACCCTGACCGAATCGGGCTACCTGATCCGGGACGACGCAGACAAGACATACCGGCTCGGGCCGAGCCTGATCTCACTCGGCCAGATGGCGCAGGAGTCGATGCGGGTCAACCCGGCGGCCCGTGCCGAGTTACGTGCGCTGTCAGCCGCCTTCGACACGTCCGCAGGCCTGACCGCCGTGGTCGATGACCGGATCACCGTGCTGGAGCTGGTCGGCCCGCCGGGCCGGGACCCCGGCGTGCGGGTGGGACAGAGCTATCCGTTCGCGCCGCCCGTCGGCCTGATGTTCGTGCTGTGGGACGACGATGCCCTGCGGGCGTGGCTGGCCAAGGTGCCGACCATTCCACTGCGCACCGAATCCACCCGACTGCACCGGGTGATCGAAAGCTGCCGCGCCGACGGATATCTGGTGGAACGACTGACCCCGGGCGGCCGCAGGCTCTACGCGCTGATGGCAGGGATGTCGACGAATCTGCCCGACGAACTGCGGGCGCTGCTGAGCGAGTTGGTATCCGACATCGGCGAGCGGGTGTATCTGCTCGACGAGGGCCCCGGCGGCCGAGCGCCGCATGACATCAGCGTCATCTCCGCGCCGGTGTTCGACCACTATCAGCGTCAGGTCATGGCGGCGTCACTGCACATCGGAACGGCCTTGACGGACAACGAGATCGGCGACCGCGCCCGCGCTCTCGTGGCGACGGCCGACGCGTTGACGAAGCAGCTCGGTGGGACGAAACCGACGTACTGACGAACCTGAGCTCAGAAGTTGTTGCAGGTCCCGAAGATCTGCTGCATCAACCCCAGGTACTGGCCATTCGAGCTCAGGATCATCTGGGCCATCTGTTGCCGTTGAGCCCTTGGCGCGGAAAGGAACTGGTGCAGGTATGCCGACGAGGTCGGGTCCGCCTCGAATTGGGCGGCCGCCGCCGGATCCTGGGCATTCGCCGCAGCCATCACCTGGGGGTAACTGCAGGTGGTGTTCACGATCGAATCCAGCGGATCTGCCGACGCGATACCGGCCCCGGTGGCCACCATCATCGCCAGTCCGCCCACTGCGGCAGCCAGCTTGACCGACATTAGCTCCATCATGTGAGAACCTCCTCCCCCCGAGGCCCGAACTCTACTCGGTCACATCGCGCTTGGATCGCGATTCGCTAATGTCCACACAGTCGTTCACTCGGGGTTTTCTTGCTTCAGCAAATATGTTCGGACCAGCGGCCGCGGGCCGGTCTCCCGCAGGAGCACGCTGGCGGGGCGGGGACGCACCCGTTGCGGCCACCAGAACCAGCGGCCCAGCAGCGCAGCTATGGACGGAGTCATCAGGGCACGCACGACCAGGGTGTCCAACAGCAGGCCGATACCGATGGTGGAGCCCACCTGACCGATGATTCGCAGGTCGCTGACCACCATCGACATCATGGTGAACGCGAACACCAGGCCGGCGGCCGTCACCACCTTGCCGCTACCGCCCATGGCCCGGATGATGCCGGTGTTGATCCCGGCGCCGATTTCCTCTTTCATCCGGGACACCAGCAGCAGGTTGTAGTCGGAGCCGACCGCCAACAGAACGATGACGGACATCGCGAGCACGAGCCAGTGAAGGTAGATGCCCAGGATGTGTTGCCAGATGAGCACCGACAACCCGAAGGCCGCACCCAACGAAAGCGCAACGGTGCCAACGATTACCAGCGCGGCGACGAGACTGCGCGTCACGATCAGCATGATGGTGAAGATCAGACAGAGCGCGGCGACTCCCGCGATCAGCAGATCGTAGGTGGACCCGTCCCGCATGTCCCGGTACGTCGCCGCGGTGCCCGCCAGGTAGATCTTGGCGCTCTCCAACGGAGTGGACTTCAGCGACTCCTCAGCCGCCCTGACCACCTTGTCGACCCGTGCGATGCCCTCGGGCGTGGCGGGGTCTCCGCGGTGGGTGATGATCAACCGCACCGACTTTCCGTCAGGCGAGAAGAACAGGTTCATCGCCCGCTTGAAGTCCTCGTTCTGGAAAACCTCTGGAGGTAGATAGAACGAGTCGTCGTTCTGTGCGGCATCGAAGGCCCGCCCCATCACGGTGGCGTTCTTGCTGTTCTCGTCCATCAGCGCAAGAGTGCCCGCCATTGTGCTGTGCATCGTCAGCATCATGGTCCGCATCACCTGCATGGAGGCGATCATCGATGGGAACACCGCAACCATCTTCGGCATGAGCGCGTCGAGTTGATCGAGATTGCGGACAAGGTCGCGCGTCTTGTCGGCAACCGCGTCGACCCCATCCATCGCGTCGAAGAAGGACCTCATCGCCCAGCAGTACGGGATATCGAAGCAATGCGGCTCCCAATACAGGTAATTGCGGATCGGCCGGAAGAAGTCATCGAAATCTGCAATATGGTCCCGCACTTCCTTGAGCACATCTTCCATGTCGTGGGTGTTCTTCACCATGCCATGGGTCGTGGTGACCAGCTTCTGCGTCACCGCGTAGAGACGCTGCATGTTCGCGATCATCTTCGACATGTCATCGGCCTGTTTGACGAGGTCGTTCATTCGATTCTTCTGAAACGGCAGAAGCTCCACCTGAGTTGCACTCTGAATGCTGAGCAGAAACGGAATCGAAGTGCGGTCGATCGGGGTGCCCTCAGGGCGCGTAATGCCCTGCACCCTGGAAATACCGGGCACGGCGAAGACACTTTTCGCCAGCTTGTTCAACACCAGGAAATCCGACGGGTTACGCATATCGTGGTCGGCCTCGACCATCAGTACGTCCGGCGTCATCCGCGACGCGGGAAAGTGCCGCTCGGCGGCGGCGTACCCGACATTCGCCGGGATGCTGGCGGGCACATACAACCGGTCGTTGTAACTGGTCTTGTATGCGGGTAGCGCCAGCAAGCCGATCAGTGCCACCACCATCGCCGCTGCGAGGATGGGCGCGGGCCAGCGGACGATCGCCGTACCGAGGCGCCGCCAACGGCGGACGATGATCTTGCGTTTGGGCTCGAACAGACCGAAGCGTCCGCCCAGCGCCAGCACGGCCGGAATCAGCGTCAGTGCCACTGCAACGGCGACGACCATCGCCACCGCGGTGGGCACACCCATGGTCTGGAAATACGGCAGGCGCGCGAAACTCAGACAGAAGATCGCGCCGGCAATCGTCAGGCCCGAGGCCAGCACCACCTTGGCCACGCTGTGATACGTCGTATAGAACGCCTGCTCGCGCTCCTCACCGGCCTGGCGCGCTTCCTGATATCGGCCGATGTAGAAGATGCCGTAATCGGTGCCCACCGCGATCCCGAGCGATACCAGGAGATTCACGGCGAACGTCGAAAGCCCGATGACCTGGTGATCGCCGAGGAAGGCGACGACACCCCGCGCCGCCTGGACCTGCATGCCCACCATGACCAGCAGAAGAATGGCGGTGACCACCGAACGGTAGACAAAGAGCAACATCGTCAGGATCACCACCAGGGAAACCACGGTGATCTTGATGATGGACTTGTCACCCGCGTGGTTCATATCCGAGACCAGCGGCGCGGGGCCGGTGACGTAGGCCTTGACCCCCGCCGGCGGCGTAGCCCGGTTCACGATGTCCCGGACAGCCTCCACCGATTCGGTGGACAGGGATTCGCCTTGGTTACCGGCGAGATTCACCTGGACGTAGACAGCCTTGTTGTCCGGGCTCTGCACGCCGGAGGCGGTGAGCTTGTCGCCCCAGTAATCCTGCACATGCTGTACATGCTTCGTATCGGCTTTCAGCTGTCGCACCAGGTCGTCGTAATACCGGTGCACATCGTCGCCGAGCGGCTGCTGACCCTCCAGGACGATCATCGCAACACTGTCGGAATCAGATTCTTGGAAACTGCGGCCCATGCGCTGCACCGCTTGGTATGACGGAGCGTCTCTGGGAACCAGCGACACGGAGTAGTCCCGACCGACCTGCTCCAGTGACGGGACGGCGAAGGTCAGGACTGCAACGATCACCACCCAGCCGAGAATGATCAGCGCCGAGAGCCGATAGATCCACCGCGCGACGAACGGCGGACTGCTGTGCGTCGACTGCTCGCTCATGCGGCTGTCCTCACGCAGAAGGACACCATCATCAGGAGCCGCGTTCGTCCGGTAACAGCAGGAGCGATCGGACCAGCGGACGTGGACCGATCGGCCGCAGCAGTGCACTGGCCGGACGCTGTCGGACCCTCAACGGCCACCAGAACCAGCGGCCCAGCAGCGCAGCGATCGACGGCGTCATGAACGCGCGCACGACCAGGGTGTCGAACAGCAGGCCGATGCCGATGGTCGAGCCCACCTGGCCGATCGTGCGCACGTCGCTGGCAAGCATCGACAACATGGTGGATGCGAACACCAGTCCGGCAGCCGTGACCACCTTGCCGCTACCGGCCATCGCACGGATGATGCCGGTGTTGATTCCTGCTTTTATCTCCTCTTTCATGCGGGATACCAGCAGCAGGTTGTAATCGGAACCGACTGCCAGAAGAATGATCAGGGAAATGGCGAGCACGAGCCAGTTCAATTGGATTCCGAGAATGTGCTGCCAGATGAGCACCGACAGCCCGAATGCCGCACCGAGCGAAAGCGCCACCGTGCCGACGATGACAAGCGCGGCCACCAGGCTTCGGATCATGATCAACATGATGATGAAGATGAGGCAGAGGGCAGCGACTCCTGCGATCAGGAGATCGTAGGTAGAACCATCGACCTGATCCTTTGCCATCGCCGAGCTACCGGTGAGATAGATCTTGGCGCTTTCCAGAGGTGTTCCCTTGAGCGCTTCCTCCGCCGCCGTTCGTAGCGGATCGACCCGGGCGATGCCCTCGGGCGTCGCCGGATCGCCGCGCTGCGTGATGAGCATGCGCGCCGACTTCCCGTCGGGCGAGACGAAAACATCCAGAACCTTCTTGAAGTCCTCATTGTCGAAAATCTCGGGAGGGAGGTAGAAGGAGTCGTCGTTCTGGGCATTGTCGAACGCCTTGCCCATGGCGGTGGCGTTGTCGCCGTTCTCCTCCATCTGACCGAAGATTCCCGACATGGTGCTGTGCATCGTCAGCATCATGGTGCGAGTGCTCTGCATCGTCGCGATCATGGACGGGAACTGGGCGATCATCTGCGGCATGAGCAGATTGAGCTGGTCGAGGTTCCCCACGAGCTGGTGCATCGTCGACGTCAGCCGGTCGACACCGTCAAGAGCTTCGAACAGCGATTTCAGCGCCCAACAGACCGGGATGTTGAAGCAGTGCGGTTCCCAGTAAAGATAGTTTCGAAGGGGCCGGAAGAAATCGTCGAAGTCTGCCATGTGGTCGCGCAGTTCGTTGGTGACGTCTTCCAGCTCATGAGTTTTCGCGACCATCGCATTCGTAGTGGCGGCGAGCTGCTGCATCAAGCCGTACATCCGCTGCATCGTGTTGATGGTCTTCTGCAGCTCATCAGCCTGGGTGACCAGGTCGTTCATCCGAGCCTTCTGAAATGGCAAGAGCTGCAACTGACTTGCGTTGCCGGAGCTCATGATGAACGGGATCGTGGTGTGTTTCAGCGGAGTGCCCTCGGGCCGCGTCGCGGCCTGCACTCTCGCGACACCCGGAACCGCGAGAACTCCCTTGGCCAGTTTGTTCAGCACCAGGAAATCGGCCGAATTGCGCATATCGTGGTCGGCCTCGATGTACAAGATGTCCGGTGCCGTCATCAGCGACTGCGGGAAGTGCCGGTCGGCCGCGGCATACCCTTCGTTGGCCGGAATGTCCTTCGGCAGATAATTCTGGTCGTTGTAACCAGGCTGGTATTTCGGCAGCGCCAGCAACCCGATGAGCGAAACGGCCAAGGTCGTGACGAGAATCGGTGCGGGCCAGCGGACGATCGCGGTACCGATGCGCCGCCAACGACGCACGATGATCTTGCGTTTGGGTTCGAACAGTCGAAAGCGCCCGCCGAGGGCAAGGACCGCCGGAATCAGCGTCAGGGCGACGGCAACGGCAACGACCATCCCCAGCGCGCACGGAATGCCCAGGGTCTGAAAATACGGCAGCCGGGTGAAACTCAGGCAGAACACCGCTCCGGCAATGGTCAGTCCCGAGGCCAGGACCACCTTGGCGACGCTGCGATAGGTGGTATAGAAGGCCTGCTCCCGCTCTTCGCCGGCCTGCCGCGCCTCCTGATATCGGCCGACGAAGAAGATGCCGTAGTCGGTTCCCGCCGCGATTCCGAGCGTGACCAGAAGGTTCACGGCGTAGGTGGAAAGCCCGATCACGCCTTGATCGCCCAGGAACGCCACGACGCCACGAGCCACCTGGAGCTGAATTCCGACCAGTAGCAGCAGAAGCAGTGCAGTGACGATCGAGCGGAAGAAGAAGAGCAGCATCACGAGGATGACCGTGAGACTCAGGCCCGTGACCAGCAGCACGGTCTTGTTGCCGCTCTGGCTCAGATCGGAAACCAGGGCGACCGGCCCGGTGACGTAGGCCTTCACCCCCGGCGGTGGCGGGGTCCTGTTGACGATGTCGCGGACGGACTCCAAGGACTCGGTCGCGGCGGCCTGACCGAGGTCACCGGTGAGGCTCATCTGCACGTAGACGGCCTTGTTGTCGGCGCTCTGCGCCGCGCCCGCTGTCAGCGGGTCCCCCCAGAAATCCTGGATGTGCTGGACGTGTGCCGTATCGGCCTTCAACTGACGGATCAAATCGTCGTAATAGCGGTGGGCATCGTCGCCGAGCGGTTGTTCCCCCTCCAGGACGATCATCGCCACGCTGTTGGAGTTGGATTCCCGGAAGCTCGTGCCCATGCGCTGCATCGCGTCGAATGACGGTGCGTCGTTGGGAATCATCGATACCGAGCGCTCTTTTTCCACCTGCTCCAGCGGAGGGACCGTCGCACCGAGGATGTAGGTGATCACCAACCACAACAGGATGATCGGCACCGCCAGTTTGCGGATCATCCGGGGGATGAACGGCGGCTTGTCGGCGGTGGGTTGGGTGCTCATGCGGCCTTCAGCGTGCAGAAGGTGAACGCGCTGGTCCCCTCCCCGGTGCGCTCCGACTTGACCTTGCCGTCCACGGTGATGCGGCAGCCGATGGTGCTCCCCGTGCCCTGCGCGATGATGTTGGCCATCGCCGTCGTCTCAGACATGGGGAACTTCAGGGTCCATGGCAAGCTTGCGCTTTCAATGAACTGCGGCTCGGCATCGACGTCGAAATAGCTGATGCTCGCTGTCGTGCCCGGGGAACCGAACACCTCGTACACCAACTGCTTCGGGTTGTACGGCTTGCGTTCCTGGGTCTCGGTGTCGGAATACGCGGGGCGGATCTCGGAACCGAAGACACCGTGCAACCGAAGCACCGTGAATCCGCCGGCACCGAGGACGACAAGGATGAGCAGCGGAATCCACAGCCGCTTCATGACCCCCAAATCACGAACCCCCATCCGTGTCTACCCCGCCGATTCGGTTACCGGTAGCGCCCCGAACCAGCCGTGCGGAGGGGTCACGGCAAACATCTGACTCGGGCAGGATCCGAACCTGACAAGTACAGCATTCAGGCGACCTCCATATCGGGCTATTCCCAACGTGATACGGGATCGTAATGCAAACCGTGTGGTCACGATGTGGAACGGAAGTTACCGTTGCTATCGATCGGCACCGGCTGGACATTCCCTGGGTATCAGCTGTCGAGTACGCCGGATGCGGTACCGCCGGTACCCACGGCCGATTGATCCGGTCAACATTGTTGCCGCCGTAGGACGTACACCGAATCTCAGGCATCGCCGAAGAACTCCAGGATCGCCGAGTTCACCGCTTCCGGCCGTTCGAGGAATCCCAGGTGCCCCGTGTCGGCGATCTCGAGATACCGGCCGTTCGGAAGGGCCTCTGCCACCTCCGCGCCGAGGTGCGGGGGCATCACGAGGTCGTCGGCGAAACCGATCACCAGCACCGGCGTGGCGATCGACCGGTATGCGGGCCGCCGGTCCTGCTCGGGGGCCACGTCATACTGGGCGCGGACTCCCCGGGTCGGCTTGGTGGGCCACATCGTGAAGGTGTCGATCCAGTCGCGGACCGAGCTGTCATCGTTCAGGGTTTTCGGCGAAAAGTTCTCCAACAAACGAAGTTTCGCTTCATAGGCCGGCGGGAGACGCACGTCGGACCCGGCGAGCTCCAACTCTGCCTTCCGGAAGAACTCGCGCGCCCGGTCGTGGCGGCCACGCGTGGCCATCAGCGCCGCCTGGCTCACCAGTTCCGGTCGGGACAGCATCAGTTCCTGCGCGATGTAGGAGCCCATCGAGACACCGACGAGCCGTACGGGCGCAACGCCCAGCCGCTCGATCAACTCGGCCGTATCGGTCACCATCGTCGCGGTGGTGAACGTGTCGGTATGCGCTGTGGCACCGACTCCCCGGTTGTCGAACGTGATGACGCGGTACCCCGCAGCCCGGAATGCAGGCACCTGGTGCAGATCCCAGGTGCGTCCGAGACCGCCTTGGCCGGCAATGAACAGCACCGCCTCACCGTGGCCGCGGTCTTCGTAGGCCAGATTCATTCTCCCCCGCCCCGCGTTGTCTGCTACGCGTCCAACCGGGCGAACCGGCCCTGCCGATAATGCTCGACGCACGCCGACCGTCGGACTTTGCCGCTCGTGGTGATCGGGATCGAACCGGGCAGCACCGGAACAAGATCGGCGACACCGAGGCTGTGCGAGTGGGATATCGCCGAGGTCACCTCTCGCTTGACGGTGGAGAGTTTGTCCATGGTCTCCGCATGAGAGTCGCCCTGCTTTCTGACTTCGATGATGACGACGAGCTTCTCGGTGCGACCGTCCGGAACCGCGATCGCCGCACATCGACCCCGGGTGATCTCCTGGATTGTCGCCTCGATGTCGTCGGGAGAATGGTTGCGCCCGTACACGATCAGTAGATCCTTGATGCGGCCGACCACGAACAGCTCGCCGTCGGACTCGAAGCCGAGATCCCCGGTGCGCAGCCACGGCCCTTCAGGGGTGCCGTCCGAAGGCGTTACCAGCTGGCCGCCGAACGTGGCCGTGCTCTCCGCGGGTCTGCCCCAGTAACCGGTCGCGACGTTGTCCCCGTACACCCAGATCTCACCGACCGAACCGGGCGGGCATTCGGTGCGGGTCTCGGAGTCGACGATCCGGATCGTCGGTGACTGCGGCATCTGGTAGCTGACCAAAGGTGTGCCGTTGCTGTTCTCCGTACGCTCCGCCACCCCGGCGGTCAACTTGTCTGATTCGAATCGCACGACCGCCGGTGGCCGATCCGGTGGGTTGCTCGCCACGTAGACGGTCGCCTCTGCGAGCCCGTACGACGGGCGGATCGCCGCCGGGTTCAGCTTGAACCGCGCAAAGCGGTCGGTGAAGCGCTCGAGCGTTGCCGGATGCACCCGCTCCGCGCCGGTGATGATGACCAACACATCAGAGAGGTCGCGGCCGGCCAGGTCGTCGTCCGATGTCTTTCGCACAGCCAATTCGAAGGCGAAGTTCGGCGCGGCGGAATAGGCCCGGGGATTGTCAGCCAACAATTGCATCCACCTGGCCGGTCGTTGCAGGAACGCCATCGGACTGGTGAGCACGGCGGGAACTCCGGCCAGCACCGGAGCACAAACTCCGAGGTACAAACCCATATCGTGATAGAACGGCAGCCACGACACAATCGTGGCGCCGGGCGGGATGACATTTCCGAAGGCGGAAAAGTATCCGGGCAACAGTTGCCGGAAATTGGCCATCAGGTTTTCGTGCGACATCATCACCCCGGCCGGGTTCCGGGTGGACCCCGACGTGTACTGCAAGTACGCGGTGTCCGGGTGATTGTCGATGCCGGCCCCGGAGAAGCCGTTCGACGCATCGAGATCGAGGCGGTCGACCTCCACCATCGCCGGAGCTGATCCGTCGAGTGGAGAGGAGTCGAGTTGAGTTGAGATGTAGTTGGCCACCACGCCGGCGACCGCGGACGTGGTGAGGATGACGGTCGGCGCAGCATCCCGCAGCACAGATCCGACCCGGTCATCGGTGGCGCCTCCCAGCGGCACCGACAACGGAACCGCGATGCGTCCCGCCTGCATCGCGCCGAGAAAAGCCACGATGTAGTCGATCCCCTGCGGGGCCAGGATCAGAGCGCGGTCACCCGGCGCCCCGCACTCCTGGAGATGTCGCGCCAGGTTCCGCGTCCGGCGGTACAACTGCGCAAAGGTCAGGCTTTCCGGAGCGCCATCCCAGTTATTTTCATAATCAATAAAAGTGACCGCGTTGTCGTCACCTTGAAGACCCGCACGCTCGTTCAGCAACGTCAGAATGGACGTATCACCCACGGGCATAGGGTAACGCCGCGACTGCAGCCGCATATCTGGAAAGCGCGGCAAACTTCAACTGCACCGAGAGTGCGTCACAGTTATGTCATTTATTCGTGCGGTTGCGCAAACTATTTGCAATCGCTTGTATCTGACCGATCGATTGCTCCGATCGTGGGACAACTCACCCCCAGCGAATCTAGCGTGAGTAACTGTGACCGCCCGCTGAGGACCCTGCGCCGGCGAGGGCGGTGGGAGAACACCGGCGTAGCTGCGTCGGCTCACCGCACCAGCGCCGGGCATCCGAACCGGTAGCGGCCAGACCGCCAATCGGCCTCGGGGAGGAGGGCACTTGGCAATGTCCGAGAGCATGTATGGCAGGTTGCCGGAGCCCGATTCCGAGATGCCTCCGAGCCCGCGGCACGGCAAACCGGTCACCCCGGTCGCCGTCATCGGGATGTCGTGCCGGCTTCCCGGCGGCATCGACTCCCCCGAACAACTGTGGGACGCGCTGATCCGCGGCGACGATCTGGTCACCGAGGTGCCGCCCGACCGTTGGGATGCCGACGATTATTACGACCCGGAACCCGGGGTTCCCGGACGATCGGTGTCGAAATGGGGTGCGTTCATCGATGACGTCGCCGGCTTCGACTCGGAGTTCTTCGAGATCAACGAGCGCGAGGGTACTGCGATCGACCCTCAGCATCGGATTCTGCTCGAGACGGCATGGGAGGCCATGGAACATGCCGGCATCTCCCGCGACGATCTGACGGACTCGAGCACCGGAGTCTTCGTCGGGCTGACGCACGGCGACTACGTGATGCTGGCCGCTGACGCCGAATCCCTTGAGGCCGCGTACGGGTACAGCGGAACCAACTTCAGCCTGGCTTCCGGAAGGGTCGCCTACGCCCTGGGGGTCCACGGCCCGGCACTCACGGTCGACACGGCCTGCTCCTCCGGCCTGACCGCGGTGCACCTGGCCTGCCGCAGCCTGCACGAGGGCGAGAGTGACCTGGCCTTCGCCGGCGGCGTCACCCTGGTGCTGGACCCGCGGAAGTTCGCCTCCGGATCAGCCGAGGGAATGCTGTCCCCCACCGGGCGTTGTCACGCATTCGACACCGCGGCCGACGGGTTCGTTTCGGGCGAGGGTTGTGCTGTGGTGCTGCTGAAGCGATTGGCCGACGCGGTGCGCGACGGTGATCGGATCCTGGCCGTGGTCCGCGGCACGGCCGCCAACCAGGACGGTCACACCGTGAACATCGCCACGCCGTCGGATGCCGCACAGACCGCGGTGTACCGAATGGCCTTGGCCGCAGCAGGTATCGATCCCGGCACGGTCGGGATGGTCGAAGCGCACGGTACGGGCACCCCGGTCGGCGACCCGATCGAGTACGCCAGCCTGGCGAAGGTGTACGGCGTCGACGGACGCTGCGCCCTCACGTCGGTGAAGACCAACATGGGACATGCCCAGGCGGCATCCGGCGCGGTCGGGCTGATGAAAGCCGTTCTCGCAGTGCGCCACGGTGTGGTTCCGCCGAATCTCCATTTCACCCGCCTACCCGATCAGCTCGCCCCGATCGAGACCAATCTCTTTGTGCCCCAAGAGACCACGGCATGGTGCACCAACGGGCACCATCCCCGGCGGGCCGCGGTGTCGTCATACGGGCTCTCGGGGACCAACGTGCACGCCATCGTGGAGCAGGCCCCCGAGCAGGCACCGGATCCCGCCGCCACCGACGTGGGCCCCGAGGCGGATGCGGCACCACTGCTGTTCCCGCTGTCGTCCACCTCGCCAGAAGAGCTGCGTCACACCGCTGCCCGGCTGGCCGACTGGGTGCAGACACACGACGAGGTCGCGCTCACCGATCTGGCGTACACCCTGGCGCGCCGACGCGTGCACCGACCGGTACGCACCGCCGTCAACGCAAGTACCCGCGCCGAACTCACCGCGGCGCTACGTGAGATCGCGGACGGCGAGGCGCCCCATGAAGCGGCGGTCGGGCGCAGCGACCGAGGCCCGGTCTGGGTGTTCTCCGGCCAGGGTTCACAGTGGGCGGCAATGGGTGCCGAGTTGTTGGCGACCGAACCGGTGTTCGCCGCCACCGTGGCCCTGGCCGAGCCGATCATCGCCGCCGAGTCCGGATTCTCGGTGACCGAGGCGATGTCGGCGGCGGAGACCGTCAGCGGTCAGGATCGGCTGCAGCCGACGCTGTTCACCATGCAGGTGGCCTTGGCCGCCACGATGAGGGCGTACGGGGTGCGCCCCGCTGCGGTCATCGGCCACTCCCTGGGCGAAGGCGCAGCAGCCGTTGTCGCAGGCGCGCTTTCGCTCGAAGACGGACTACGCCTGATCTGCCGCCGCTCACAACTCATGTCGCGGATTGCCGGCACAGGCGCCACCGCCGCGGTGGAACTTCCTGCCAAGCAGGTGCTTTCAGAGCTGACCGGACGCGGAATCAGCGATGTCGTGGTGGCGATCGTCGCCTCGCCGGAATCCACCGTCGTGGCCGGTGCCACCCAGACGGTTCGCGAACTCGTCGCCGAATGGGAGAAGCGCGGGGTGCCGGCTCGTGAGGTCCCGGTCGATGTCGCCTTCCACTCGCCACAGGTCGAGCCGATCATCGGCGATCTGACCGCGGCACTCTCCGACCTGAAACCGATGCCACCGGAGATCCCCTTCTACTCCGCGACACTGTTCGACCCCCGCGAGCAACCGGTGTGCGACGCCGCGTACTGGGTGACCAACATG
This sequence comes from Mycolicibacterium peregrinum, assembly GCF_002102345.1. Lineage (GTDB taxonomy): Bacteria > Actinomycetota > Actinomycetes > Mycobacteriales > Mycobacteriaceae > Mycobacterium > Mycobacterium peregrinum. Next base: position 19,244 of record NZ_LQPP01000013.1, on the reverse strand, counting down.
CGCCGGATGGTGCGGTTCGCCACGGCCGTACAAGCGGCGCTGGAGGACGGGCACCGGGTCTTCGCCGAACTCTCGCCGCACCCGCTGCTCACCCGGGCCCTCGAACAGACGGCCCGCAGTCGCGAGACACCGATGGCCGCCCTGGCCGCGATGCGCCGCGGGCAGGCCCTGCCGAACGGGTTGCGCGGGTTCCTGGTCGACTTGCACAGCGCAGGCGCGGCAGTCGATTTCACCGAGCTCGGCCCGAGCGGGCGGTTGGTGGACGCCCCACTTCCGACCTGGACGCACGGCCGGCTGTGGCTGAGCGGCGGCGGGCACGATTCTCCGACGCACGGCGGCTGCACCATCGCGGTACACCCGCTGTTGGGGCCCGGCGTGCGCCTGCAGGAACAGCCCGAGCACCACGTGTGGCAGGCGGATGTCGGCACGGCCGCCCAGCCGTGGCTCTCCGACCACCAGATCCGCAACGTTGCCGTGCTTCCCGGAGCCGCCTACTGCGAGATGGCGCTGGCGGCCGCGAACTCGGTGTTGGGCGCGGCGTCGGAGGTCCGCGAGGTCCACTTCGAGCAGGCACTGTTGCTGGACGAGCAGACCCCGGTCGGGGCGACGGCGCTGGTGGCGTCGCCGGGGGTCGTCGACTTCACCGTCGAGACCAATCACGACGGGGACCAGGCGCGGCACGCAAGCGCGGTACTGCAGGCCGCAGAGGAAGAGCAGCCTGCCGCCTACGATCTGTCGGATCTCCTGGTTGCGCTCCCCGGCGAGGAGAGCGGCGACGACATCCGGAACCGTGTGAGCGAACACGGTATTCAGTACGGTCCGGCGTTCTCCGGTCTGGTCGCAGTACACACCGGCCCAGCTCAGGCCGTGCTCGCCGAGGTGGCACTGCCCCGCTCGATCCGGTCGCAACAGGATGCCTACCAGGTACACCCGGCGCTGCTGGATGCGTGCTTCCAGTCCGTGGAGGCCATCCCCGACGTGCAGGCCCTCGGCGGTGACGTGCTGGCGTTACCGTTGGAGGTCCGTCGATTGCGGGGCTACGGTCCGGCCCGCAACGCGCGCTACTGCTACACCCGGCTGATCCACGCCGACGCCTCGGAAATCGAGGCCGACATCGATGTGCTCGACGAGGAGGGTTCGGTCCTGCTCAGGGTCGAGGGGCTACGACTCGGCACCGGAGTCTCCGGAACTGCCCACGACGACCAGGTTCTCAGCGAGCGGCTGCTGGCTGTGGAATGGCAGCAACGCGAACTGCCGGAGGCGGAGTATGCCGACGCCGGGTCCTGGCTGCTGATCAGTGCCACAGCTGCCGCCGATGCCGTGACAGACAAGTTGTGCAGCGTTTTGACCGGCCATGGCGCGCAGTGCACCACCATGAGTTGGCCCAGCCGCGACGATGACCCATCGACCGGGCACGAGCTCAGCAGCCGACTGCGCGGTGGACAGTTCACCGGTGTGGTGATCCTTGCGGAACCGAAGAGTTCAGACGCCGGCGACGAGTTCCCGCTACGGGGCCGCGAGTACGTGCGCCACCTGGTGCACATCACCCGCGAACTGCCCGAGATACCGGGCGAGCTGCCTCGCCTCTACGTCGTGACCCGCGGCGCGCAGACCGTGGTGGCCGGCGATGTGGCCAATCTCGAGCAGGCCGAGTTGCGGGGTCTGATCAGGGTGATCGGCTCCGAACATCCGCACCTGGTGGCCACCCAGATCGACGTGGACGAGGCCACCGACGCTGAACAGCTGGCGCTGCAACTGCTCAGTGGGTCCGAGGAAGACGAGACCGCCTGGCGCGACGGCCGTTGGTACACCGCCCGGTTGTGTCTTGCCCCGCTGCGCCCCGAGGAACGGCAAACCACCCTCGCCGACCATGAGCGCGACCGGATGCGCCTGCAGATCCGCACACCCGGCGACCTCGAATCCATGGAACTCGTCGCCTGCGACCACGTTGCGCCGGGGCCGGGACAGATCGAGGTTGCGGTCACCGCGTCCAGCATCAACTTCGCCGACGTGCTGGTGGCCTTCGGCCGCTATCCCGCCTTCGACGGCCAACTTCCGCAGCTCGGCATCGACTTCGCCGGCGTGGTGACCGCCGTCGGACCCGACGTGACCGACCACCGGGTCGGCGATCACGTCGGCGGTCTGTGCGCCGACGGTTGTTGGGGCACGTTCGTCACGTGCGACGCACGCCTGGCCACCACCTTGCCGGCCGGCCTGTCCGACGCGGAGGCAGCGGCGCTGACGGTCGCGACCGCCACCGCGTACTACGGGCTCAACGACATGGCGCGGATCAGAGCGGGCGACAAGGTGCTGATCCACTCGGCGACCGGCGGGGTCGGGCAGGCGGCGATGGCGATCGCCCGTGCCGCAGGCGCGGAGATCTTCGCCACGGCAGGCAGCGAGCAACGTCGGCAGTTGTTGCGCGACATGGGTGTTGAGCACGTCTACGATTCGCGGACCCTCGATTTCGCGGATCGGATCCGCGAGGACACCCAGGGGTACGGCGTAGACATCGTGCTGAATTCGGTGACCGGCGCCGCCCAGCGGGCCGGCCTCGAATTGCTGGCATTCGGTGGGCGGTTCGTGGAGATCGGCAAGCGGGACATCTACGGCGACACCCGACTGGGTCTCTTCCCCTTCCGGCGCAACCTCTCGTTCCATGCCGTCGACCTGGCGCTGATGTCCGTCAGTCACCCCGACCGACTCCGGGAGCTGCTGGCCACGGTGTACCTGCTGAGCGCGGAGGGCGACCTGCCGATGCCGGAGTTCACCCGGTACCCACTTGCCGACGCTGCCACCGCCATTCGGATGATCGGCGGCGCCCAACACACAGGCAAGCTCGTGCTCGACATCCCGCACACCGGCTCCAGCAGGCTGGTGGTCCCGCCGTCGCAGGTGCACGTGTTCCGCCCCGACGGGGCCTACATAGTCACCGGTGGTCTCGGCGGGCTCGGACTGTTCGTAGCCGAGAGGATGGCCGTGAACGGTTGTGGACGCATCGTGTTGTCCTCCCGGTCACAGCCGAACGCCCAGGCACAGGCGACCATCGATCGCATTCGTGCGACGGGTGCTGACATCGTGGTCGAATGCGGTGACATCGCCGAACCTCGCACCGCGGAACGGTTGGTGGCCGCTGCGACCGCCAGTGGGCTGCCCGTGTGCGGTGTGTTGCACGCGGCGGGGGTGATCGAGGACGCGGCGTTGACCAACATCACCGATGAGCTCATCGAGCGCGACTGGGCCCCCAAGGTTTACGGCGCCTGGAATCTGCACCGTGCCCTCCAGGAAGCCGACGCCGACCAGCCCCTTGACTGGTTCTGTTCGTTCTCGTCGGCGGCCGCCCTGGTCGGCTCACCCGGTCAGGGCGCCTACGCGGCGGCCAACAGCTGGCTGGACGCATTCAGCTTGTGGCGCCGAGCTCAGGGCCTGCCCGGCATGGCGATCGCGTGGGGAGCCTGGGGGCAGATCGGTCGCGGCACCGATCTGGCCGAGGGGGCCGGCATCGCCATCACTCCCGACGAGGGCGCGTACGCCTTCGAAGCGCTGCTTCGTCACAATCGCGCCTACACGGGGTACGCGCCGATCACCGGCGCACCTTGGCTGAGTAGCTTCGCCGAGCGGATACCTTTTGCCGAGGCATTCCGGTCCAACGGTCAAAACCACGCGGGTGCAGGCAAACTGCTGGCCGAGCTCGACAAGATTCCCGCCGAGGAGTGGCCCATCAGGGTGCAGCAGGCGATCTCGACCCAGATCGGCCTGATCCTGCGCCGCAGCGTGGACCCCGACCGTCCGCTGTCCGAATACGGCATGGACTCGCTGGGGGCTCTCGAACTACGCACCCGCATCGAAACCGAGACCGGCGTGCGGATTCCCGCCACCGGGATCACGACCATCCATGGCTTGACAGAACTGTTGTGCGCGAGCCTCATTCCCGCGAAAGCCTCGTGAGAAAACCCGGGCACGCGATCGACAGACCGAGGTCACGAATCGGACGGAGGAGACAACCATGTGGGGGTCACTACTGGTACTGGCGCTTCTGACGTCGATCAACCCCGTGCGGCTCGGCATCATCCTTGTGGTGCTGTCCCGGCTTCGGCCTTTACGGAACCTGGTCGCCTACTGGTCGGGCGCGGCGATCATCGGGCTGGCCACCCTGATCGTTCCGCTGATCGCGCTGCACGCCGCACCTTCCTCGGCATCCTTTGCCAAAGATTTCGCCAACCCGACCGCCAACCCCGCCGCCCAACGGACCGCGATCATCATCGGTGCGGCTCTGCTGGTGATCGCCGCGCTGATGCTGGCGCGTTCACTGCTGCGAAGCCCGGCCCCTCAGGGCAACCCGGCAGTGGCGAACCCCGACGGCACCGGCAGCGTGTCGACATTGTTGCTTGATTCATCGGCACCACCGGCGATCTCGCGTCTCCTGCATACGGCTGCGGCGGCCGCAGCGGAAGAAGGCGAATCACCGATCCGTCGGCTGTTCGGCCGGATCCGTGCCGCCTGGCGGGACGGATCCTCGTGGATCTCCTTCGTGATCGGCATCATCGTGCTGCCGCCTCTCGACGGGGTGGTGTTCGCCCTTGCGATCATCGTGGCCTCGGGCGCGGTGCTCGGCGTCCAGGTCGGCGCCGCCATCGCGTTCGTCATCGGCGTGCTGGCGGTGGAGGAGATCATTCTGATCAGCAACGTGGCTGCTCCGGAAAGGACGCAGGCGGCCCTGCAACGACTACACGACTGGGCGCGCGCCCATCACCGGAAGTTCGCGGCCGCCATTCTGGCAGTCGTCGGTGTCTCGCTGGTAGCCCGCGGCATGGGCGGTCTCTAAGCTCTTCACATGCCACCACAGGTCGAGCACTTGGAATTTCAGGCCCAGGCACGCCAGCTGCTGGAACTACTGATCCACTCGGTGTACTCCAACAAGGACTCCTTTCTGCGGGAGCTCGTCTCGAATGCCTCGGACGCCTTGGACAAGCTGCGGCTCGAGTCTCTCCGGAACAAGGACCTTGACGCCGACACCTCTGACCTCCACATCGAGATCGAGGTATCGCAGGAGCCGCGGACGCTGATCGTGCGCGACAACGGCATCGGTATGACGCACGAGGAAGTGGTCGACCTGATCGGCACCCTCGCGAAATCGGGTACCGCCGAGCTGCGCCAGCAGTTGAGCGAGGCCAAGAACGCGGCTGCCTCCGAAGAGTTGATCGGCCAGTTCGGCGTCGGGTTCTATTCGACGTTCATGGTGGCCGACAAGGTCGAGCTGCTGACCCGCAAGGCCGGCGAGAGCGGCGCCACCCGATGGGTGTCCAGCGGTGACGGCACCTACACCATCGAATCCGTCGATGATGCTCCTCCGGGCACCTCGGTCATGCTGCACCTCAAGCCCGAGGACGCCGAGGATCAACTGCACGATTACACGGCAGAGCCGAAGATCCGAGAGCTCGTCAAGAAGTACTCCGACTTCATCGCCTGGCCGATCCGGATGCACGGCGAGACGCTCAACTCGATGAAGGCGCTGTGGGCGAAGCCCAGGGACGAGGTCTCCGACGAGGAGTACAGCGAGTTCTACAAGCACATCGCCCATGCCTGGGACGAGCCGCTCGCGGTCATCCCGATGAAGGGCGAGGGCACCTACGAATACCAGGCCCTGCTGTTCATCCCCTCACACGCCCCGTTCGACCTGTTCACCAGGGACGCCAGGGTGGGCGTGCAGCTGTACATCAAACGCGTTTTCGTCATGGGCGATTGCGACGAACTCATCCCGGGCTACCTTCGCTTCGTGAAGGGTGTGGTCGACGCGCAAGGGATGTCGCTCAACGTCTCCCGCGAGATCCTGCAGCAGGACCGGCAGGTCACCGCGATCCGCCGGCGGCTGACCAAGAAGGTCCTGTCGACGATCGCCGATCTGCAGTCGGGCCGGCCACAGGACTACCGCACGTTGTGGGCTCAGTTCGGCGCCGTCCTCAAGGAAGGCCTGATGTCGGACCCGGACAACCGGGACACGCTGCTGCGAGTGTCATCCTTCGCATCCACCGTCTCCGCCGCGGCGGGCGAGGACGGGCTCACCACGCTGGCCGAGTACGTCGAGCGCATGAAGGACGGTCAGGAACAGATTTTCTACGCGACCGGGCCGTCGACCGAGCAGCTCCTGAAATCACCGCACCTGGAGGCGTTCAAGGCCAGAGGCTACGAGGTGCTGTTACTCACGGACCCGGTCGACGAAGTCTGGGTGGGGTCGGTACCGGAATTCGACGGCAAGCCGCTGCAGTCGGTCGCCAAGGGCGAGGTTGACCTCGACTCCGACGATGAGAAGTCGGCACACGAGGCCGAGCGCACCGAGCAGGAGAAGGAGTTCGCCGACCTGCTGGCCTGGCTGACCGAAACGTTGAGTGAGCACGTATCGGAGGTGCGGTTGTCCAGCCGGCTGACGGAGTCGCCGGCCTGCCTGATCACCCCCGCGTTCGGCATCACCCCCGCCCTGGCGCGCATGTACCGGGCGTCCGGACAAGTGGTTCCGATCGGAAAGAGGATTCTCGAACTCAATCCGGTGCATCCGCTCGTCACCGGCCTGCGTCAGGCCTACCGGCCAGACGACACAGACCTGAAACAGCTCACCGAGACTGCCGAACTGCTCTATGGCACAGCGCTTCTCGCCGAAGGCGAGATACCCGAGGACCCGGCCAAGTTCGCCGGCCTGCTCGCCGACCGGCTGGCTCGCACAGTCTGACGCACCCGCCGCCGGAGCCCGATTCGGCGGCACCCTGGCGTTTTCGAACGAATACGTGGTTGGACACGTAGCGTTCGGAAAATGAGCAATGTACTCGATTTGCTCGATCAGACCACGTTCGACGTCGGACGGGCGACTGGGGCAAACAGTCTCATGCAGAGCGTCTGGACGTACGACCGCCCGATCGACACCGGCGGTCTACAGCGGTTCCACGCCAATCTCCAACGTGGTCGGTTATCGCGGTGTATCGAGAAGTCGCCGTTGCCATTCGGTCGCCACCGCTGGGTGGGACCCCGCAGGTCCTCCGATATCGAGGTCGCGTCGGCACGGCCACGTGACGAGTTCGCCGACTGGCTCGACGAGCGGGCCAATGCCCCACTCGATTGCGAGCACGGGCCGGGGTGGCGCCTTGCGGTGCTCCCGTTCACCGATGGCGGCACCGGGGTGAGCCTGGTGGTCCCGCACTGCCTCGTCGACGGCGTCGGGCTGTGGCAGGCCCTGGCAGATGCGGCGGCCGGCCGCGATGACCCGGTCCGCTGGCCGGCCGCCGAATCCCGCCGGCGGTGGCAGGCGGTGCGCGAGGACATCCGCCAGTGCGCACGCGACATCCCGGCCGTCGGCCGGGCCATCGCCGCCGCTGCCCGGCTGGGCCGGCGTAGCCGCAAAGGCGGCGGAATCGGCACCCCACTGACGGCCAAGTCACAGATACTGCCGCCAGGTGCTGAGGCAGCGATCGCGCTCCCGATGGCGACGGTCTTCGTCGACGCCGGCGAGTGGGAAACGTGCGCAAAGTCGCTCGGCGGGACCACGAACGCGTTGCTGGTGGGATTGGCGGCACGACTCGCTCAGCGCGTGGGACGGACTGGCGCAGACGGATCCGTCATCGTGATGATGCCGGTGAGCGAGCGGACGCCGGACGATACGCGCGCCAATGCGATCGGGAATGTGGGCGTGACCGTGGACCCGGCACAGGCAGCGACGGATCTGGACGACATCCGCACGGCAATCAAGCAGGCCTTGATCCGCCACCGGGAGGCGTCCGAGGACGAGTACGCGGTGAACGCTCTGGTTCCCCTGTTGCCCAAGCGGATTCTGCGGGCGGCCGGCATGGCGAACAGCGTCGCCGCGCCCAACCTGGTCGGCGCATCCAACGTCGGCACCATTGGGGCGGCCGCCGGGCGGGCCGATGGCACCGACGCCGATTCATTCTCCTTGAGGATTCTCCACACGGGCGTGACCATGACGATGTTGGAACGGTTCCGCGGGGTGCAGTCGTTCCTCTCCGGGACATCCCACGGAAAGGTGTTCGTCTCCGCGGTTTCCTACCGACCCGGCCGGACCAACTCGAATATAGTTCTACAGCAAGATCTTTCGACTGCGCTGAGCGATTTTTCACTCACCGGTACGTTCCTCTGAACGCGCCGGATCAACCCTCGACGAAGACCTGCCTGAGCCGATCGCCGTAGGTACTGACCGCCGGCGCCGTCAGCATGTCCTCATGGGTGCAGTCGACGAAATACTCGGTGACTTCGCCGGCCACGTAGGGATGCCAGTTCTGTTCGGCGGAGGACGTGGGAGCGGTTTCCTTCCGCAATGCCGAGAAGATGACCATGTCACCGTCGAACAGGCCCGGCTCGTGGGTCTGATACAACGCCACGTTGGTGTTCACGTTGCGAACGGTCATGTCCAAAAGCGGTTTGTAGCGGGAGAACTCGACTCCGGTCAGCTCCCGCACGAGTTGCTCGACCCGCTCATAGGTGAGCGGCTCACCGGAGTCCGGCGCACCGATGCCCGCGAACCGCAGGATCTCCTCGAGGACGTCCTCCTCCTTGACTCGGCGGTTCGGGATGTTGGCGTCGCCCTCGGGCTGGGCGTCGAGCAGGATCAGCCGCCGCACGGACGACCCTCGTCGTTGCAGTTCGATCGCGATCTCATGGGCCACGACACCGCCGAAACACAGGCCGAGGAGATCGTACGGACCGGCGGGATGAACTTTCTGGATCCTGTCCGCATAGTTCTTCGCCATGTCGTGAATCGACCCGGGCCAGCTTTCACCGCTGTCGAGGGTCTGCTGCACTCCGAGGATCGGGCAGTCCAGATAGTTGCCGAGAGTGGAGTAGGCCCAACTCATCCCGGACCCGGGATGGATGCAGAACAGCGGTACGCCGGTGCCCTGCTTCAGCGGCTGAACCGGAACCACTTCCTGCACACCGATGGTGTCCGACTGCAGCCGCTCGCTCAGGCTCACCACGGTCGGCGCTTCGAACACGGTGGGCACGGACAAATCGATGTTGAGTGCGGTCTTGATCGCCGCGATCAGGCGCATCGCCGTCAGCGAGTCCCCGCCCAGGGCGAAGAAGTCATCGTCGAGCCCCGCCCGCTCCACCCCGAGCACATCGACAAACGCTTTGGCGACGGTCTTTTCGATCGGGGTCTGCGGCTCCCGGAACGTCGCGGCAGCGAACACCGGCTCCGGCAGCGCCCGCCGGTCCACCTTGCCCGATGAGGTCAACGGGAACTCGTCGAGCACCATGATCTGGGTCGGCACCATGTACTCGGGCAACCTCGAGCTCAACTGTCGGCGAACCACGCTGATCTTGGTGTTGGTGGCCGGGTCGTTGGCGAGGCTGCCGCGCTTGCCTGCCCCGTTCGGGGACAGGTAGACATCGGTGAACGCCTGGCCACCGGCGACATCGGTCAGTGCGATGAAGACCGCGTCGACGGTGCCGGGTTGGGCACCCCAGGTCACCGCCACCCGATATCGGGTCGCCTCTCCGAGCCGGTGCAGCTGCTCGGGCGTAGCGGTGTCGTCGGGTGTCGAACCGGAAGCCGCGGCGCCGGCTTCCACAACGGAACGACCGGCGGCCAAGGCCTGTTCGGCGGCCACATCGGCGATCACCCCGGCACGGGGTATGGCGCTGACGCGCACGATCGGCGGACGTTGCGACATGAGCCGACTGTGCATCCCGCTCACACCCGCGCACTCGGCCCACGCCCACGTCGGCACGTCGGCCAGGGAGCGTACGGCTGCGGGGGTCTTGTGGATGACGACGTCATAGCGGTACCGCGTCAGCTCGTTGTCAGCCACACCGCGTTTGACCTGGATGTCGACCCCTGCCACGGATGGCCGGTCGGCCGCCCACTTGGTGAAGAACTCTGGCGCCAGGAGTAATTCGCTCTCGTCGACGACGGCCCGCTGCGCCCGTTTGCGAATCTCGTCGCCGGACTCGGTGGTGGCACCAGCCAACGCGATGCCGGTCTGGAATGCGCTGTGCAACCCGAGGTTACGCACGTCACCGACAAACACCGCCCCGCCGGGCGCCAGCAATTCCACTGCCTTGTCCATGACCTCGGTCAGGTAGCCCGCACTCGGGAACTTGCCGACCACCGCGTGGAGGATGACGGTGTCGAAGTGCCCCTGCGGAAGTGCGCCGGTGACGTGCTCGGACTGTGTGAGGAGGTGCACCCGGTCACGCCACGGCTGCCTCGCCACCGCCGCCTGCAACGTCTGGATGCGCGATGCGGAGAAGTCCGTCGCCCAGTATTCCTCGCACTCGGGGGCGATTTGGGACAGGATCTGTCCCGACCCGACACCGATCTCCAGCACCCGCCGCGGTTGCAGGCCGGCGATGCGGTCCACTGCGGCCGAACGCCATTCGGCCATCTCCGGCAAGGGAATCGGCTCCCCCGTGTAGCTGCTGCGCCACCCCTCGAAGTCGCCGCCGAACTCCGACATCTCCAGTTCGGCGTCGTACAACTCGTCACGGCCGCCGCGCCCAGGGTCGAGGGCACCGGATCCGTCGCCGACGGTGCTCGCCTCCTCCAGCGTCACGTAGGCGACCAGATGGTCGGCGGTGTCGCCACGGTGCACCGCCGCAGCCGCCCGACTCACCTGCGAGCAGGCCAGCAGGGCATTCTCGATCTCGCCCAACTCCAGGCGTTGACCGCGCAGCTTCACCTGGGCATCGGCGCGGCCCAGGTAGTCCAGCAGCCCCACGGCGTTCCAGCGCACCAGGTCGCCGGTGCGGTACATGCGGGCCCCCGGCACACCGGTCAGGCCGGAGGGGTCGGCCACGAACCGTTCCGCAGTCAGTTCCGGCCGGCCCACATAGCCGCGCCCCACCGCAGGCCCGGCCACGTACAACTCCCCCACCAGACCGACCGGGACCGGGTTCAACCGCGCGTCGAGCACCAGCGCGCACACACCGCGGATCGGAGCCCCGATGCTCACCGGTTGTCCCACCGACAGCGGCGCACAGGTCACCCATACCGTGGTTTCGGTGGGGCCGTAGCCGTTGAACATCCGTCGGCCCGGCGCCCAGGCGGCCACCAATTCCGCGGGCACCGCCTCGCCCACCGCGATCACCGTGCTCAATCCGTCCAGCCGGGATCGGTCCAGCGTCGCCAGCACGGTCGGGGTCAACACCGCCGCATCGACGCACCGGCTGTCGAGTATCTCCGTCAGGGCTTCCCCGGCATAGGAATCCGGTGGCGCCACCACCAGGGCGGAGCCCGAGGCCACCGCCAGCAACCACTCACCGACCGACGCGTCGAAGGTGGGCGCGGAGACCATCAAGACCCGTGACCGGGCATCGAGTCCGAACATCTCCCGTTGCGCCGCCGCCCAACCGAGCAGACCGGCATGGCTGACCTCGACCCCCTTCGGGGTTCCGGTGGAACCCGAGGTGAAGATCACGTACGCGGCGTCACGAATGTCCAACGCCACCAAACGATCCGCATCGGTGATCGGATCCGCGGACCACTGGTTCAGATCCAAGGCATCGAAGCGCAACACCGGACGTTCCCCGGCACCACCGACCGCGTCGACATCACGGCTCAGGACGCAGACGGCATCCACGGTGTCGAGCAGGGTCGCGATCCGCGCCTCCGGATGAGCCCGATCCACCGGGACATAGACACCGCCGGCCTTGAGCACCGCCCACCATGCCACCACCAATTCGGCCGAGCGGCCCATCGCCACACCCACCGCGCGGTCCGGCCCCACCCCGGCGTCGATCAGCACCCTGGCCAACCGATTCGAGAGCTCATCCAGCTCGCCATACGTCAGCACCCGTTGGCCGTCGATGATCGCATCGGCATCCGGATCCGTGGCAACGGCCGAGGCCAACAGCTGATCCCCCAGCCCCACCGGGCCCTGCAGATCGGCGCCGGACAACTCGTGCAGCACCAGTTCCCGCTCGTCGGAATCCAGCAGGTCCACGTCACCCACCACCACCGACGAGTCAGCCACCACCGCTTCGAGCACCCGACCGAACCAACCCACGAACCGCTCGATCGTGGCGCGATCGTACAGATCGGTCGCGTACATCACCATGCCGGCAGCCATCGGTGCACCCGAAACTTCGTTGCGCACCTCGCTCAGATGGATGTCCAGGTCGAACTTGGCTGTGCTCGTATCAGCCTGCAACGCCTCGACACTGACTTCGTTGATCTCCAAGGCCTCGGGCCGCATGTTGTTCTGGAACACCATGAGTACCTGGAACAGCGGGTGGTGCGAGGTGGAACGTACCGGGTTGAGCTGCTCCACCAGCAATTCGAACGGCACGTCCTGATTGCTGTAGGCATTCAGCGCCTTCTGGCGCACCTGTTCCACCACATCGCCGAACCGCAGGGCAGGGTTCACCCCCACCCGCATCACCAGGGTGTTTACGAAGAACCCGACCAACTCATCGAGCGCTTTGTCGGTGCGACCGGCGATCGGAGTGCCCAGCGCGACATCTTCTCCGACCCCGGCCCGGTGCAACACCACCGCCATCGCAGCCTGCAGCACCATCGACACCGTCGCGTGATGCGCGTCGGCCAGCGCTTTGACCCCTGCCCAGGTCTGCGGGTCGACCTGCAGCGGTACCTCGTCGCCTCGATAGCTGGGCACCGGGGGACGGCGCCGGTCTGTCGGCAACGACGCCACTTCGGGCAGATCCGCCAGCTCGTGGCGCCAGTACGCCAGCTGCGCGGCGAGCACACTGTCGGGATCGGACTCCGAACCCAGCCACTCCTGTTGCCACAAGGCGTAATCGGCGTACTGCACCGGCAACGGTTCCCATTCGGGCGCCAGTCCGCCGCACCGGCTGGCGTAGGCCAGCCCGACATCGCGCACCATCGGAGCCATCGACCAACCGTCGAAAGCAATGTGGTGCACCACGATCGCCAGCAGATGCTGTTCGGGGCCCAGCGCGTAGATCTGCGCCCGAATCGGGATCTCGGTGGCCAGATCGAACCGATGCTCCACGAGCTTCGTCAGCTCGCGCGCCACGTCGGGTTCCGAGAGCGGCACCACCGCAGGGCCCCCACGGCGCCACATCCCGGCCGCCGCAGGCTGCACATCCTGGAAGGCCACGCCGTCGGTGTCGGGGAAGACCGTGCGCAGCGACTCGTGCCGGGCGATCACATCGTCGAGCGCCTCACCCAGTGCATCCGCGTCCAACGGCCCGTTGATCCGCAACACGTTCGGCATGTTGTAGGTCGCGGCCCCGCCCTCGAACCGGTTGAGGAACCACATCCGTTGTTGCGCGTAGGACAGCGGAATACGTTGTGGCCGCGGCATTGCCTGCAGCGGCGGGCGGCTGGCCCGGCCTTGGTTGCGGTCAAGGTAATCGGCCAGGCCGCCGACGGTGGGCGCATCGAAGAGGCAACGCACCGGGACATCGCGGCCGAGAGCCGACTGCAGTCGGGCGCAAACGCGGGTGGCGATCAACGAGTCACCGCCGAGTGCGAAGAAGTCGTCATCGAGGCCCACCCGACCGAGGCCCAGCACCTCGGCGAAGGTCTCGGCGACGGTCTTCTCGCTCGTGGTCCGCGGCGCGCGGAACGCGGTGACGGTGAACACCGGCGCGGGCAGGGCCTTGCGGTCGATCTTGCCCGAGGAGGTCACCGGAAGCGCATCGAGCACCACGATCTGAGTCGGCACCATGTAGTCGGGCATCCGCGCGCTCAGCCACTGCCGCACCGCGCTGACCTTGCTGTTGGCATCGGGATCGTTGGCGAGGCTGCCGCGCTGCTGCACCCCGGACGCCGGCCGGTACAGATCGGTGAGCGCCGCCTGGTGGCCGGGGTGGTCAGCCGCGACGAACATCGCTTCGACCGTGCCGGGCTCGGCGCCCCAGGTGACCGCGACCCGGTACCCCGCCTGCTGACCCAGCCGATACAACTGTTCGGGCGTGACGGCATCGACATGGGACGCGGTATCCGTCGCCTGCCCTCCGGCTGCCAGAGCCTGTTCGATACCCACGTCGGCGATCACCCCGGCGCGGGGAATCGCGGTGACCCGCACCATGGCCGGGTGTTTCGAAACCAGCTCGTCCTGCAGTCCGCTCACGCCCGCACAGTCCGCCCACGCCCACACGGGTGCATCCGCCAGCGAGCACACCTCGGCCGGAGTCTTGTGAATGACGACGTCGTAGCGATACCGCGTCAACTCGTTGTCGGCGTCACCGCGTTTGACTTCGATACCAAGGCCGCCCACCGCCTCGTGCCCATCCACCCAGGCCGTGAAAAAATCTGGCGCCAACAGCAATTCGGGCTCACCGAGCACAGCCCGCTGAACCCGCTGCCGAACCTCGTCGGTGTCGGCCGGGTCGACGTGCGCCAAGGCGATGCCAGTTTGGAAGGCACCCTGCAGGGTGTGGTTGCGCACGTCGCCGAGGAACAACGCCCCACCGGGCGCGAGGAGTTCCATGGCCTTGTCCATCACGTCGGTCAGATACCCGGCGTTGGGGAAGTACTGAACCACCGAGTTGATGATGATCGTGTCGAAATGCCCCGCCGGCAGACCGTCGACGACATCAGCCGGCTGAACCTGCAGCCGCACCCGGTCCCCCCACTGCTGCCCGGCCACGGCCCTCCGCAACTTTTGAATGGTCGGCGCCGAAAAGTCTGTGCCCCAATACTCTTCGGATTCAGGGGCCACCTGCGTGAGTATCAGGCCTGAGCCGACACCGATCTCCAGCACCCGCCGCGGGCGCAGAGCCAGGATCCGATCGACTGCGCCGGCCCGCCACTCCCGCATCTGATCGAGTGGAATCGGTTGCCCGGTATAGCTACTGTTCCAACCCCGGAAGTCGCTGCCGAACTCTTCCGCCTCATCCCTGGCGTCATAGAGCTCGTCATAGAGTTGCTGCCACTGATCGACAACCTCGGCCTCGTGGTCGGCGGTACTCGAGCGCTCGAGGCTGACGTAGGCCACCAGGTGATCGGCCGTGTCGGTGTGGTGCACCGCCGCCGCGGCCCGGCCGACCTGCGGGCAGGCCAACAGGGTGTTCTCGATCTCCCCCAACTCGATACGCTGCCCGCGCAGCTTGACCTGCGCGTCGGCGCGGCCCAGGTACTCGAGTGTCCCCCAGTCCGTCCAGCGCACCAGGTCACCGCTGCGATACATCCGCGACCCAGGTCCCCCGAAGGGGTTGGCCACGAACCGATCTGCGGTCAGGTCCGCCCGGCCCACGTAACCGCGCGCCACCGCGGGACCGGCCAGATACAGCTCACCCACCACGCCGACCGGGGCCGGGTTCAGCCGCGCATCGAGTACCAGCGTGCGGACCCCCGTGATCGGGGTGCCGATGTCCACCGGGTGCCCCGCCGTCAGGGGCGGTGTGCAGCTGGCCCAGATGGTGATCTCGGTAGGCCCGTATCCGTTGTACATCAGCCGGCCTGGCGCCCAGGCGGCGACCAACTCCGCCGGCAATGCCTCCCCGACCGTGATCACTGTCCTGAGGCCGTCGAGGCGGGCCCGGTCCAGCGTCTCCAGCACCGTCGGCGTGAACACCGCCACGTCGACGCGCTGATCGGCGATCACGGACGTCAGCGGTTCTCCGGCATAGGAGTCGGGCGGTGCCACCACCAATGCAGCCGCCATGTCCACGGCCAGCAACCACTCGTACACCGAAGCGTCGAACGTCGGCACGGCCACCGTCAACACCCGTGAATCCGCACCGATCGCGAAGCACTTCCGGTGGGCCGCGGCGACTCCCCACAGACCCGCGTGCGTCACCGCCACACCTTTGGGGGTGCCCGTGGAACCCGAGGTGAAGATGACATAGGCGGCGGCATCGACGCTCAACGGTGCCAACCGGTCGTCATCGGTGATCGGGTCGGCACTGTGTCCCGACACGTCCAGGGTGTCGAGACGCAACACTGGGCGAGTTCCGGTGCCCGCCAGGGTGTCAGCTCCGCAGATCAGCACACAGGAGGCCTCAGCGGTGTTGAGGACCGTGGCGATCCGCTCGGCAGGGTGCCCCGGATCCACCGGTACATAAGCCCCACCGGCCTTCAGCACCGCCCACCACGCCACCAGCAGTTCGGCACACCGGGCGACAGCCACACCCACGGTGCGTTCCGGGCCCACTCCGATGGCGATCAGCTCCCGCGCCAAGCGGGTCGACGCCTCGTCCAGCTCGCGATACGACAGCTGGCGGGTGCCGTCGACGATCGCCGTTCCATCCGGAGCGGCTGCGACCGCCGCAGCCAACAGCTGGTCCCCCAGACCCACGGCCGCGTTGACCTCGGCGCCAGACCACTTGTACAGCAACTGATCCCGCTCATCGGGGTCCAGCAGGCTCACGTCGCCGACCACCACCGACGAATCGGCCACCACAGCCTCGAGCACCCGCCCGAACCACGACACGAATCGATCGATGCTGGCACGGTCGTACAGATCGGTCGCGTAGGTCACCATGCCGGCGGCCATCGGCGCGTCCGGGTCCTCGCCAGGCACCTCCCGCAGATCGATGTCCAGGTCGAATTTCGCGGTCCGGATGTCGGCCGCCAATCCCTCGACACTGACCCCGTCGATGTCCAGAACCTCAGGGCGCTTGTTGTTCTGGAACACCAGGGCGGCCTGGAACAGGGGGTGATGCGAGGTAGAACGCACCGGGTTGAGTTGCTCCACCAGCCGCTCGAACGGCACGTCCTGATTGCTGTAGGCGTCCAGCGCTTTCTGCCGCACCTGCTCCAGCACGTCACTGAAGCGCAGCGCAGACTTCACCCCGACCCGCAACACCCAGGTGTTGACGAAGAACCCGACCAACTCGTCGAGCGCCTGGTCCATCCGGCCGGCGATCGGGGTGCCCAGAGCCACGTCCTCACCGGCGCCGGCGCGGTGCAACACCACCGCCGTGACAGCCTGCAACACCATCGAAACCGTCGTGTTGTGCGCTGCGGCAACGGCCTTGACCCCGGCCCACAGCTGCGGGTCGATGTTCAGGTCGACGGCCTCGCCACGGTAGGTGGGTGCCGGCGGACGGGGCCGATCCGCCGGCAACGACACCACCTCTGGCAGGTCCGCCAACTCGTGACGCCAGTAGTCCAGCTGACCGGCGATCACGCTGTCGGGATCGGACTCCGACCCCAGCCATTCCTGCTGCCACAGAGTGTAATCGGCGTACTGCACCGGCAACGGCGTCCACTCTGGAGCTCGGCCGGTACTGCGGCCGGCGTAGGCCACCCCCACGTCGCGCACCATCGGGGCCATCGACCAGCCGTCAAAAGCAATGTGATGCAGCACGATCGCGAGCACATACCGCTGTGGGCCCACCTCGTAGATCTGGGCGCGGATCGGAATCTCGGTGGCCAGGTCGAACCGGTACCCGGCCAGCGTCATCAGCTCGCCCATCACATCGGACTCCGGCAACGGTATGACGACGGGGCCACCACGCCGCCACATCCCGGCCTCGGCGGGCAACACCTTCTGGAAAGCCACCCCGTCGGCGTCCGGGAAGACCGTGCGCAGAGACTCATGCCGTTCGATCACATCATCGATAGCTGCGCCCAGCGCATCGACATCCAGCGGGCCGTTGATCCGCAGTGCGGTCGGCATGTTGTAGGTGGCCGCTCCGCCCTCGAACCGATTGAGGAACCACAACCGTTGCTGCGCATAGGAAAGCGGCACCGCCTCGGGACGTTCTCTGGCTGCCAGCGGGGTGCGGCGACCCGACCCCTCACCGATGTGCGGTGCCAGCTGGGCCACCGTCGGCGCATCGAAGATCGCCCGCACCGCAAGCCCCGAGTCCAGGCTCGTGTTGGCCGCGGCGATCACCCGCATCGCCAGCAGCGAGTCACCACCGAGATCGAAGAACGAATCGTCGACCCCGACCCGTTCCAAACCCAACACCTGGGCGTAAATCCCGGCCAGGATCTCCTCGGTAGGACTGGAGGGGGCCCGGTACCGGTCACCGTCGGTGTATTCCGGGGCGGGCAACGCCCGCTTGTCGAGCTTGCCGTTGACCGTCAGCGGCAAGGCCTCGAGCACCACCACGGCGGCGGGGATCATGTAGCTGGGCAGCCGATCGGCCAACGCGGCGCGTGCGGCGCCCGGATCTACTGCCCCGGTGGTCAATTCGGTGACATAACCGACCAGACGCTTGTCGCCGGGCCGGTCCTCACGGGCGATCACCACCGCCTGCTCCACCCCGGCCACCTCGGACAGCGCCACCCGAACTTCGCCGAGCTCGATGCGGTATCCGCGGATCTTGACCTGCTCGTCGGCACGCCCGGCATAACGCAGCTCACCGTCGGGTCCCCACGACGCGAGGTCTCCCGTGCGGTACATCCGCTGTCCCGGTGACCCGTTACCGGCGAACGGGCAGGCCACGAACCGCGATGCGCTCAGCCCGGGACGACGCCAGTACCCGATGCCCTGGCCGGTGCCTGCCACATACAACTCCCCCACCACTCCGACCGGCGGTGGACGCAGCCACTTGTCCAACACGAAGAAACTGAGATGGCTCAGCGGCACCCCGACCGGACTGAGCGTGCTGGTGGTGTCGGCTTCGACAATCTCCCGGAACGAGGCGTGCACCGTCGTCTCGGTGGTTCCGTACAGGTTGAGCAGGCGCGGCGATCCAGGAGGGTGGTTTGCCACCCATGACTCCAGGCGCTGAGGTTCCAGCGCCTCACCGGCGAACACCACGGTCTTGAGCGCGAGCTGCCGGCCCAGATCGGGCTGCTGGGCCTCGGCAGCCTGCAGCGCATAGAACGCCGACGGGGTCTGGCTGAGCACAGTGACCTGCTCGGCCACCAGCAACGCGAGTAGGTCTGCTGCCGAGCGGGTCACCTCCTCGGAGACGACCACCAGGCGGCCACCGGCCAGCAGGGCGCCCCAGATCTCGAACACCGAGACGTCGAACGCGTAGGAATGCCACTGGGTCCACACGCCCTCGCGCTCGACATCGGCATCCAAAGACTCCAGCAGTTCGGTCACGTTGCGATGCGTGATCGCAACACCCTTCGGCACACCGGTGGTGCCCGACGTGTAGATCAGATACGCCATGTCGTCGGAGGCCGGGGCCGCCACCGGGGGCGCGCTGGGCTGCTCATCGATGCGGGGGTCGTCGGCATCGATGACGATCAGGCCTTGGCAACCGGCCAACCGCGCGGCCAATCCACCTGTCACCACTGCCACCGCGGGTGCCGCATCGGCGAGCATGAATTCGACGCGCGCATCCGGATGCATCGGATCGATCGGCAGATACGCCGCCCCCGACTTGAGCACCGCCAGAATCGACAC
>NZ_LQPP01000012.1 GCF_002102345.1 Mycolicibacterium peregrinum | reverse complement strand
ATCTGAGCTGCAGCAGGACCCCGAGTCGCCATGGCCCACAATAACAAACGAGACCGAATTAACGACTCGGGACACTACACCGCCGCCACCCGCCACTTCTCGGAAGCCCGGCTCAACCCCGAGCTGCTGATGATCGAAACCGATCACGACATGCGCAACCCCGCGGACATGCTGGTGCTCGAACGTGTTGCCAAGGCCGTTCTGCACACCCGCGGCATTGCCCTGGTCCAGTCGATCACCCGACCACTGGGCACACCGATCAAGCACAGCTCCATCCCATTTCAGATCAGCGCGCAAAGCGCCAGCCAGATCATGAATCTGGGTTACCAGCAGGACCGCGCCGCCGATCTGCTCAAGCAGGCCAACGAGCTGTCCAACACGATCAACATCCTCAAGCAGCAGGTCTCGTTGCAGCAGGCCAGTGCGGCAGCCACCCATGAGCAGACGCAGGCGTTCCACGACACCGTCGCGATCGTGAACGACCTGCGCGACAAAATCGCCAATTTTGACGATCAGTTCCGTCCCCTGCGCAACTACTTCTACTGGGAACCACACTGTTTCGACATCCCCATGTGCGCGGCGTTGAGGTCGGTTTTCGATGCGCTCGACGGAATCGACAAGCTCAGCGACCAATTCGGTCAGATCACCGCGAGCCTGGACAAGCTCGACGCCCTCCAACCGAAACTCGTGGCGCTGCTACCGCCGCAGATCGCCATCCAGGAGCGCAACCGTGATCTGACCCTGTCCAACTACGCCACCACGGCCGGCACCAACTCGCAGTCCCAGGAGGCCCTCGAGAACTCGACCGCGATGGGACAGGCCTTCGACTCCGCGAAAAATGACGACTCGTTCTATCTGCCGCCGGAAGCCTTCGACAACCCCGACTTCAAACGTGGCCTCAAACTGTTCATGTCACCCGACGGCAAGGCCGCCCGCATGATCATCACGCATGAGGGCACTCCCGCCACACCCGAGGGCATTTCGCACATCGACGCGCTCAAGGACTCTGCGTTCGACGCGATCAAGGCCACGCCACTGTCGGACGCCAAGATCTACGTGGCCGGAACTGCGTCTGCGTACAAGGACATTCAGGACGGCGCCAAGTACGACCTGCTCATCGCCGCGTTGGCAGCAATCAGCCTGATCCTGCTCATCATGATGTTCATCACCCGCAGCCTGGTCGCCGCGATGGTCATCGTCGGCACGGTCGTGCTGTCGTTGGGAGCGTCGTTCGGTCTGTCAGTCCTGGTGTGGCAGTACATCTTCGGCATCCAGCTGTACTGGATCGTGTTGGCTCTGGCCATCATCCTGCTGCTGGCGGTCGGAGCGGACTACAACCTGCTACTGATATCGCGCTTCCAGGAAGAGATCGGGGCCGGACTCAAGACGGGCGTCATCCGCGCCATGGCCGGAACCGGCCGGGTGGTGACCGCGGCCGGCCTGGTGTTCGCCGCCACCATGTCCTCGTTCATCTTCAGCGATCTCATCGTGCTCGGACAGATCGGTACCACCATCGGCCTCGGTCTGCTCTTCGACACCTTGATCGTGCGGTCGTTCATGACGCCGTCCATCGCGGCATTGCTCGGCCGGTGGTTCTGGTGGCCGCAGATCGTGCGGCCCCGTCCGGCCAGTCGCATGTTGCGCCCGTACGGATCTCGCACCTCGGTTCGCAAACTGCTCGAGCCAGAATCCGAGCCCGAGCCGACCACATTGACTTAGCTGCCCGACATCACACCAGGTTCGCTCGCGCCCATTCTTCGGCGGTCGTGGTGGTGATACCGCGAACAGCGTTGTAGGAATGGTCTTTCGGCCACGCAACCCCTTTGGTGCGGGCGAAAACCGCCCGGTATTTGCTCATCGTGTCCTCGGGATGCTGGCGCAACTGCTCGGCCAGGAAGTCGTTGGTCCACAGCGTGCGGGTCACCGCACTCCCACGGAGCCGTTCGACGATATCGGCGAGTTCGCGGTAGCTGATGGTGTCCCCGGCGAGATAGACAACGGTGTCGCGAAGTCGCGGTTCGGCGAAGACGATATCGGCGGTGAGCGCCCCGATATCCTCGGGAGTGGTGAGGGTGACTTGGTTGTCCCAACTTCCGAGCGCATGCACGGTACCGGCAGGCAGATCCACGACGCCGAACTCGGGTTCGAACAGGAAACTGGTGAACATGCCGGTGGAGACGATCACCCATTCGGTGGTGTGCTGGCCTCGCAGCAGGTCACGCACGTCGAGCTGCTCATCGAACAGCGGCTGCGCGCTACCGCGGCCTATCTCGTCGTAGTCGACACCGAACTGCCACGGGAAGAACCGCGGTACTCCGGCCGCGAGGGCCGATCGAGCGAGTTTGCGCTGTGTACCCGGCCCGGCCGCGAAACCGACACAGCTGATGACGGTGTGGTAGCGCCCCATTACGGCCGCAAGCTCTGCCACCGACGCCGTCGAGACGTCGGCATGTTCCACCGTGATCTCCGCCTCCGCCAGTTTCCTGTGGCGCGCATCGCTTTTCGCCTCGGCACCTGATGCCGGTGGCCGCAAGAGCACCGCGAGGTTTGCACCTGGAGGGCTCGCGACGTGATGGGAGAGAGCGGACAACACGCTGGCGCCGAGTTCTCCTGCCCCGATGACAAGGATGCTCAGATTCTCCGCCGCTGGTGGCGTTGCAGGCACTGTGGACTCCGTTTCTGGCGATGCGTCAAGCTTGCCGGTGACCACATCCACTCGCGGTCACCGGCAAGGACTGCAACCGCCAGATCGGCGACAATCATCCCCGTCAGCTGTCGAGCGAGCGCAGCAGCGCCCTGGTGCGGGCCCGGTTTTCGGGCGAGGCGTCGAACACCACCCCGACATATTCGTCGACACCAATCGCCCCGAGCGCCCGAATGCGTTCCGCCACAGTGCTTTCGTCACCGATGATCGCAGCATCCTCGGGTCCGGCGTAGCCCTCGCGGTCGAGCATGGCGCGGTACGACGGCAGGTGCCCGTACATCGCGAACTGTTTGGCCGCCTGGGCGCGGGCACCGTCGACGTCGTCGGTGACGCTGACCGGAAGTGCCGCGACGACGCGGACCGGGCGGTCCCCGGCCGCCTCGCGCAGTGTCGGGGACACGTGTTCGGCCAGTGTGGTCGGCCCGGTCATCCAGGTGACGGTGCCCGCGGTGCGACGGCCGGCGAGCTTGAGCAGTTGTGGCCCCAACGCGGCGATGTACACATCTGGTGCCGTCGCCCCCGGGATCTGCAGCGCGCCGCGCGTGGTCACCGTCTCGCCCGGTGCGTCGGCAGGTTCGCCCGCCAGCAGCGGTTGTAGTCCGTCCAGATACTCACGGAGCCGACGCACCGGCTTGTCCCACGGAATGCCCCACATCCCCTCGGTCACCGCGGCATGGGTCATGCCGAGGCCGAGCAGGAACCGGCCGCCGCTGATCAGGCTGAGAGTGAGCGCACGCTGCGCCAGCAGCATCGGGTGTTGATTCTGGATCGGGATGACGCCGGTGCCCACCTCGATCCCGCCGACCTCACGGAAGGCGACAGCGAGCACGGTCAGCAAGTCCGGTTCGTAGGGCATCTGGGTCATCCAGACCCGCCGGAATCCCTCGTCGTGCAATTGCGCGAGATTCTCTACTGTGGCGTCGATCGGGGAGCGGCCACCGGTGTCACTGAGCGAGGCGATGAGGCTGGTCTGCATGGCACCACGCTACGGGCCGTATGGGCCAGACGATGCGGGGATCAAAACAAAAAAGGGCGGGTTCGGGAGGACACCTGGGGGCGTTTCAATTCGTCTCACGCAGCCGGTCTTTCACCCCTGTACCGACTCTTTGGATCAGTCACTCCCGAACCCGTCGTAGGCTCGATCGTACGCCTCGGATACCCCTCAAACCAGAGAAAAGTACGGCCGAATTTGCCGAGAATTTGAAGCTAGGTCGCCCCGTGTTGCCGTCGGGTCGGGGGGTCAGACGGCAACACGGAGCTACCCATGTATCGACCTCTATGCCGCGGCCGTTACACATCCCCGAAAGAAATTTTTCGGATGTTTTTCGGCCTGCGGTTTCTAGAGGTCACGCCGCATTCCCCGATGGTCGGCTCCGCAAGCTACGCCTCCAGGCCCTATGGTCGGGCTCCGCAAGCTACGCCTCCAGGCCCTATGGTCGGGCTCCGCAAGCTACGCCTCCAAGATCGCGGTGACGCCCTGCCCCCCGGCCGCGCAGACGGAGATCAGGCCGCGCACCGGCTTACCCGTCTCCTTCTTTTTCTCGGCCAGTTGTTTGGCCAACTGCGCCACGATCCGGCCACCGGTGGCCGCGAACGGGTGACCCGCTGCCAACGAGGAACCGTTGACGTTGAGCTTGCTCCGGTCGATGCTGCCGAGCGCCTTGTCCAGACCGAGGCGCTCCTTGCAGTACTCGTCGGAATCCCAGGCCGCCAGCGTGGCCAGCACCACCGAGGCGAACGCCTCGTGGATCTCGTAGAAATCGAAGTCCTGCAGGGTCAGCCCGTTGCGGGCGAGCAGGCGCGGCACCGCATAGGTCGGTGCCATCAGCAGCCCGTCGGGCCCGTTGACGTAATCGACGGCCGCGGTCTCGCCGTCGACGAAGTAGGCCAGCGGCTCGTGACCGTGTGCCTGGGCCCAATCCTCACTGGCGAGCAGCGCCACCGAGGCGCCATCGGTCAGCGGGGTCGAGTTGCCCGCGGTCATGGTGGCGTCACCGGCCTTGACGCCGAACACGGGTCGCAGCTTCGCCAACTTTTCTACAGAGGAATCGGCCCGCAGATTGTTGTCGCGGTACAGCCCGAGGAACGGGGTGACCAGGTCGTCGAAGAAGCCGCGGTCGTAGGCGGCGGCCATGTTGCGGTGGCTGGCGGCGGCCAGTTCATCCTGGTCGACGCGCTTGATGCCCATCTCCTTGGCGGTGACGGCGGCATGCTCGCCCATCGACATGCCGGTGCGGGGCTCGCTGTTGACCGGGATCTCGACGCCCAGTGCGGCCGGCAGCTTGCCGACCAGCTTGAGCCGGTCCACGTTGGACTTGGCCCGGCGCAGGCCCAGCAGGACCTGCCGCAGGTCGTTGCCGAACGCGATCGGGGCGTCCGACGCGGTGTCCACGCCACCGGTGGCCGCGGACTCGTATTGCCCCAGCGCAATGGCGTTGGCGGCGACGATCGCGGACTGCAGGCCGGTACCGCAGGCCTGTTGCAGGTCAAAGGCCGGCGTGTAGGGCGACAATGCGCTGCCCAGCACGCATTCGCGCATGAGGTTGAAGTCACGGCTGTGCTTGAGCACCGCGCCGCCGATCACCGCACCGAGCCGCTCACCAGCCAGATCGAACCGCTCGATCAGCCCGTCCAGGGCGGCGGTGAACATGTCCTGGTTGGAGGCGTTGGCATAGGCGCCGTCGGACCGTGCGAACGGAATCCTGTTGCCACCCAAAACGGCAACGCGTCGCCGGGTCGTGTTGTTGGCCATCTGTTTGCCCTCCACTGTCGGGTTGTCCGGGGCCATATTACCCACTGTTCTTACTCTGGAGTAAGTTCGGTATTGACAACGCAGTACTGCGAAGCGAAAGGCAGCTGAAGTGGCTTCCGACCTGTTCTCCCAAGTGGTCAACTCCGGGCCGGGATCGTTCCTGGCCAAGCAGCTGGGCGTGCCGCAGCCCGAGACCCTGCGCCGGTACCGCCCCGGGCAGCCGCCGCTCAATGGGTCTCTACTGATCGGCGACTCCGGCTCGATTGCCGGCTCCGCCGGCGGTGGCCGCGTCGTCGAACCCCTCCGCGCCGCGCTGGCCGGGGACTACGACGTGGTGTCCAACAACATCGGCGGTCGCTGGGCCGATTCCTTCGGTGGCGTGGTGCTCGACGCCACCGGCATCGCCGACGCCGCCGGGCTCAAGGAGCTCTACCAGTTCTTCACCCCGGTGCTGCGCAACCTCGCGTCGTGCGCCCGCGTGGTCGTCATCGGCACCACTCCGGACGAAGCAGGCAGCGTCCACGCCCAGATCACTCAGCGTGCTCTGGAGGGCTTCACCCGCTCGCTGGGCAAGGAGCTGCAGCGCGGCGCCACCGCGTCGCTGGTCTACCTGGCCGCCGACGCCAAGCCCGGCGCCACCGGCCTGGAGTCCACCCTCCGGTTCATCCTCTCGGCCAAGTCGGCCTACGTCGACGGGCAGGTGTACCGCGTGGGCGCCGCCGACTCGACCCCGCCCGCCGACTGGGACAAGCCGCTGGCCGGCAAGGTCGCCGTGGTGACCGGCGCGGCCCGCGGCATCGGCGCGACCATCGCCGAGGTGTTCGCGCGAGATGGCGCGACCGTGGTCGCGGTCGACGTTCCCCAAGCGGCCGAGGATCTTGGCAAGGTCGCCGAGAAGGTCGGCGGCAGCGCCCTGACCCTGGACGTCACCGCCGACGATGCGGTCGAGCAGATCGTCGCCCACGTCACCGCACAGCACGGCGGCAAGGTCGACGTGCTGGTGAACAACGCCGGCATCACCCGCGACAAGCTGCTGGCCAACATGGACGAGAGCCGTTGGGATTCGGTGATCGCGGTGAACCTGCTCGCTCCGCAGCGCCTCACCGAGGGCCTGGTTGCCAGCGGCACGCTCGGCGAGGGCGGCCGGGTGATCGGACTGTCCTCCATGGCCGGTATCGCCGGTAACCGCGGGCAGACCAACTACGCCACCACCAAGGCCGGCATGATCGGGCTGACCGAGGCTCTCGCGCCGGTGCTGGCCGAGAAGGGCATCACGATCAACGCCGTCGCCCCCGGCTTCATCGAGACCAAGATGACCGACGCCATCCCGCTGGCCACCCGTGAGGTCGGCCGCCGGCTGAACTCGCTGTTCCAGGGAGGTAAGCCGGTGGACGTGGCCGAGTTGATCGCCTACTTCGCCAGCCCGGCGTCGAATGCGGTCACCGGCAACACGATCCGGGTCTGCGGCCAGGCCATGCTGGGGGCCTAGAAGTGAACAACATGCTGCGCGCCGTCGTCGGCGCCCTGCCGTTCATCCCACGCTCCGAGAGCCTGCCGGCCCACACCATCACCGTCGAGAACCTGCCCATCGACCCGGCCAACGTCGCGGCCTATGCGCAGGTGACCGGGCTGCGGTTCGGTGACACCCTGCCGCTGACCTACCCGTTCGCGTTGACCTTCCCGACGGTGATGTCACTGGTGACCGGATTCGATTTCCCGTTCGCCGCAATGGGTTCGGTACACATCGAGAACCACATCACGCAGTACCGGCCGATCAAGGTGACCGACACCGTCAGCGCCGCCGTACACGCGGAGAACTTGCGTGAACACCGCAAGGGCCTGCTGGTGGACATCGTCACCGAGCTCAAGGTCGGCAATGACACGGCGTGGCACCAGGTGACGACGTTCCTGCACCAGCAGAAGACCAGCCTGTCCGGTGAACCGAAGCCGGAACCGCAGAAGCAGCCGAAGCTGCCGCCGCCGAACGCGGTTCTGAGCATCACCGCGGGCCAGATTCGGAACTACGCGTCGATCGGCGGAGATCACAACCCGATCCATACCAACGCGATCGCCGCCAAGCTGTTCGGCTTCCCCACGGTCATCGCGCACGGGATGTTCAGCGCTGCAGCCGTTCTGGCCAACATCGAGGGGCAGCTCCCCGATGCGGTCAAATACTCCGTGCGGTTCGCCAAACCCGTGGTGTTGCCCGCCAAGGCCGGGCTCTACGTCGAACGCGACGGCGACGGCTGGGAGCTGACGCTGCGCAACCTGAAGAAGGGCTACCCACACCTCACTGCCACGGTGCAGCCCGTCTGACCGGGAAGTAGCCGGGGGCTATTGCGATTCCAGCTCAGCCGTCACGTCGCCGCGATCGAACGGGTCTTTGGA
This sequence comes from Mycolicibacterium peregrinum, assembly GCF_002102345.1. Lineage (GTDB taxonomy): Bacteria > Actinomycetota > Actinomycetes > Mycobacteriales > Mycobacteriaceae > Mycobacterium > Mycobacterium peregrinum. The sequence goes on along the minus strand of NZ_LQPP01000012.1, from coordinate 8,510 downwards.
GTGGTCATAGGTGTCGCGGCACTGACCGTAGAGGTCGATGCTGGCGTGCCCTACCGGGGGCGGGTAGGCCTCGACCACATGGACGTATGCGTCCACGTCATTCTTCGTCAACGTTGCGCTGCTGTGTGAGTGGGAGCCGGGATCGCCCTGCCATCCGTGTTGCTGCAGTGCGGTAATGAGCATCGCAGGGTCCACCGGCGCGGACCGGGCCGCGCCGGGCATCCAGAAGACCATCACGAGCTTGCCTCGGAACGGGCCCTTGTTGTCGTCGGTGCAGGATTCGTAGGTGAACGTCGTCTTCACCAGGTTGCCCCGCAACCCCAGGTCCCGGACCAGTTCTTTGCCGGCATCCATCACTTGCGCCCGTGCCTGCTCCGGTGACATCGGATCGGTCACCCTGTCACCACACCCGACCATCAACCCGGCCAACAACAATGCCCCGATCACGTGTCTCCAGCGCGTACCCAATCCTCATGCTCCTCCCTCAGTTCCTAATGGCGGTGGTTGTCCTGAGCGCGCCGATCCGCCTCCGGGTCGAAGGCTTGGTCGACACCCGGGATGGTGATCGAGGTGCCGGGCACCGGGATGGGGCCCATCGGGGTCGGTATCACCACCGGAACTTTGGCATACCAGTGATCTGAGCGATGTTCGGCGGTCATCCCATTCTGTTGCAACCGATCACCGTGACCCGAGGCGATGTCCGCCATGTTGTACAACGACTCGGAGCCCTTTTCGAAGTATCTGCTGTGATCGGTGCCGTAGTCGCGCAACGACGATTCGGCGTCGAATCGGGTCGATCCGTACCCATCGATCGACGGATCAGCCCCCAGGCCCAAGCCGGGCCCAGTCATGTGTTCCCGACCGAGGTAGGTAACCGGGTCAGTGCTGGCCGCCCCGACGTACAGATGGCCGCCCGGAGGCAAGTGGAAATCGGCCGCCGATTTCGCCAGATCGGTTCCGGGGCTACCGATCAGCACAACGTCGTCGGCGCGCATACCGAACCCGGCCGCCGCATCGGCCACAGTGGTCGAGCCGTAGGAATGGCCGATCACAGTCAGGTGGCTGGAACCCAGGTGGGTGGCGTCCAGCGCATTGACGTCGGCGGCCAACAGTTCAGCACCGTGGCGGGCCATGTTGGGCACCGCAACCGCCTGGTCGTCCGGCGCGTCATAACCCATCCACATCACCACCGAGTTCGACTTGCTCGGGTCGGCCAAACTGGTCTCGTTGTACAGGTTGACCGGATCCGGGTTGTCCAGCGATCCGCCCTTCACCGAGGTGGTGAGACCGGAGACCTTCACTGTGGTGTTGTTTGCGGTGTCGGGGTTACCGATCGCGATCGCCGCCGCGCCCTTGCCGCCGAACGCCTCCGGGTCGTACTTCTTCAAAAAGATCTCTGGGGTTCGGTTGTTACTGTCCTTGGCGTCGCGGCCATAGCGGTCCAGTGCCTTCTGCACCTCGACCGCATTGTGGTACCGCGTGATGTCTGTGGCGGTCAGACCGTACTTCTCCGGGTGCGCCCGCACCTCGTCGACGCTGACATGATGCGCCTCAGCCGCAGAGTTGACCCGGGCCAGATCCTGTTTCTGGATCTTCAGATTGGCCTCGCTCTGCACACCGGTCGGGATGCCATTGAGGTTCCCGATCTTGTCCGGGTGATCGCGGAGCATCTGCGCCTTCTGCTCCGGAGTCAGGGACAGCCACCAATCATGGATGGCGTGGGGGTCCTTGGTGTCGGGGATCTGTGGCTCGGCCTTGTCCCCGGGGGTCGGTGCGCCCCCGCCGGGCCCGCTGCCCGGGGTGTTGGTCAGGCCGGCCACTGCCTGCCGGACCGCTTCGTCGGTATGTTGATCGGCCGCGTCGAATTGAGCCAGCAACTTTTTCACCGCAGCGGTGTTGCGCACCGCCAGCATGCGGACCATCAACGCGTTCACCGGGCTGAGGCGAGCGTAGAAATCCAGAGCGCTGCCCGGCCGCACCGACACCGTGCCATCCGAAGCGACCTGCCAACCCTGACCCTCCAACTGCGCCACGGTCTGCAACACCGACGACCTGATCTGGGTCAACTGCGCGCCGCCGGCCTGCAGAGGAGCTTGCACCCGAACCATGGCCTCGTGCACGCGTCGCATCTGCTCAAGGGTCTTCTGCCCGTCGGCAATTGCCGCTTCCGACGCCGGGCCCTGCCAACCCGACCTCAGCTTGGCCAGGTTGGCCTGCTGCCGGTCGATCTGAGTCTGGTAGGCCGTCGCGGCCGCCTCCATCTGAGCGCCGGCGCGGGTCAGCGCCTCCGGTTGCGAGGCCTCCACCTGCTCGACGGTGACCGTCATCGACTGAACTGCTGCAATCGCCGCCCGAAGGTGGCGTCAGTGGCCTCATACTGCTGAGCTGCCGCCTCGAGCTTCTCCGAATGACCGTTCAGCGCCGTACTCACCGACTGGTTGGCCGCATCCAAGACCGTCTGGGCCGATTGGCAGCCACCTGCGGTGCGCAGTCCCGCCATGCCGGCCGCCGCATCACTCAGCGCCCCAGTGGCTCCGGTGTTCGACGTGGCCGCAGCTACCGACTTCTCCGCTGCGGCAGCATCGCGCAACGTCGGCGCGTTTACTCGCAGGGTTGGCGTCACCATTCGAGGATAAATGCACCGTCACGACGGTTCGGACACCAATTCTGATCGGCCGGGCCCTGCCCTCGCACTAGGTGCTCGCAACCGCCTCACCCGAGGTCTTTCGCAGATCGGCGAATTCTGAGATCGACGCTGACGTGACCGACGCGACGGGGCGGGCGTTGGGCGCTGACGCGTCCGACTTGGACACCATCACCACGTTGTCGATGTAGGGCTGGATCGTCGTGCTGTTCTGCACGGTCGACACGATCACCAACTGGAAACCGAACTTACGGAACGCCGACAGTGCCTGCTGAGCGAACTGGGGATCCGACTTGGAGAACGCCTCGTCCAACATGAGCTGGGCGAACAACGGCCGGGTATCGTCGCTGTCCGGGCTGGCCAGGTTGAAGCTCAGCGCCCCGGCCAGACAGAACGCCATGAGCTTCTCCTGCTCACCGCCGGAGTTGTCACCGGAGTTGCTGTAGGTCCGGATGACCTCGCCGGTCTCGGCGTCCCGCTCCTCGCAGTACAGCACAAACCGGTTACGCACGTCGAGGGCATCGCGGGTCCACTGGCGGTCCTCGGGGGTGTTGCCCGCCAACAGCTTTCGCAACTGCAGGATGTCGGTGTACTGCTCGAACATCGCGGTCTCGTCGCCGAAGCTCACCAGCGACACCCGGGACGAGATGCGCTGGGCCTTCTCGTTCAGTTCGTCGACGGCAGCCAGATGCCGGGTGCCGGCGTGCAGCGTCAGCCGGGTGCCGCGGTTGAACTCCACCGCGCCCAGACCCGTGTTGACGCGGGCGATCTGCTCGGTGATACGCCGAGCCTCGTTGTCGGCGATCATGTGCAGGTTCAGGATCGCTCCGGGCGCCTGCTCGGTGATCAGCCGCTGCATGCGCTCGTAGGCGTCGGGCAGCTCCCGCTCGTCGATCCGGCGGCACAACGCCACGTAATCGTGCACACGCTCGTCGAACACGTCGCTGTCGTTGGGGATCGCGTCGGGGAACGAGCTGTCGTAGGCGGCCATGATGCCGGCCAACTCATCGTGCGAACGGTTGCGGTCCGCCCGCAGGCGATCCCGTTCACGGCTGATGACGCGAACCAGTTCGTTCCGGTAGGGCTCGGGCTCGAGCAACTCCAGGTTCAGCGCGATGTCGGCGGCATAACCGTCGATCGTGTCCCGGGCATGCGACGGGAACTCGTCGGCACCGAGCCGCTCGGTCAGGGTCTCGCTCAGCTCCAGCAGCGCGGTCCGCCTGCGGTCCAGGGTGGTCTCGCGTTCGTTGAGTGAGCCGATCTGCTGGATGACCTTCTCGACGCGCTCCCAGCAATCGTCGGCCCGCTGTTGCAGCCGTTCGGCGTCGGGATTGTCCGAGACCAGCAGATCGTGTTCGCCCTGCAGCCGCTCCAGCATCGCGTCGACCGAATCGGTGTCGATGTCGCTCCACTGCATGTACTGGTCGCACAGCGCCCGGCAGGCCCGTTCCCGGGATTGCAGCTGGCCGCGGTGCTCATCCAGTCGCTCACGGGCCGTGCGTGCCACCTGGTACACGTCCTGGGCGGCAGTCAGATCATCCTGCAACGCTTCGACTTTGGCCGCTGTTCCGCCGAGGAAGATGTAATCCGAGGGGCGCAGCCGAGACCGGTCGTCCTTGATGGAGAGCCGGCCGCTGTCCTTGCGCAGCCCCTGATCGGTGACCGCGCGTGATTGTTCGGTGAACTCCCCCGGCCCGTCGACGCACACGTAATCACCGACCGCGGCAATCACGTTGAGCGCCTCCACGGCACTGTCGTGCGTCGGGTCGGCCAGCTGCAGCTTGGTGGCCAGCGTGCCCGGGGGCGGAGTTCGCAACTGCGAACCGTGCTGGACGTGCTGCAGCTGGATGCGGCCGCGCATGTCGTTCTCGTTGACGAAACGCAGCGCCCGTTCCATATGGGCGTCGGGAACCAGCAAGCGCAATCCAGCCCCGCGCAATACCTTTTCGACCGCCAGGCGCCACCGCGACTCCTCCGGCTTGAGCTCCATCAGCTCTGCCACGTACACCAGATCGCGTTCAGAGATGTCGAGCGCCCGGGCAATACGTGCCCGCATCTCATACTCGGTTCTGGGCAGCGGAGAACCCAGCCGCTGCACCCGCTCCAGCTCGGCTTCCACGCTCTCGCGTGCCTCACGAGCCCGGACCTCCTTCGCCGAGGCCTCGACGTAGGGCTGATTTCCGGTGAACAGCTCGCGGTGCAGTCGGTCGGCCTCCTCCATCAAAGTCTCACGCAGCGACCAGAATTCCTCGCCGTTATCCGGCGGGGTCAACCCCAGTGCGGTGACCTTGTCCTCATAGCCGCTGCGCCGGCGCGACACCTCCTCGCTGACCCGCTCGGCCTCGGTCAAGCGCTGCTGCAGCGGAACCAGATCCACCGTGACGGTGTTGATCTGGGCCATCAGCGAGTTGTGCTCGTTCTTGAGCTGACGCTGCTGGGTACCGAACTCATCGCGTTGGGCGCCGAGCTGGGTGATCTGATCATCGAGATTGGCGATCTCCGGGCCGGCCTGGGCCAGCCGCACATGGTCGACGTAATCGCGGATCATGGTGTTGTCGATCGTGTCGATCACCCCGAATTTGGCGGCCTCCTCGGCATAACGCGCTTGTACCGCGGCGATGTTGCCGAGCGTGTTGCGCTTTCGCCGGGCCACGTCGAGCAGGCCACGGGCCTCGACCAGCGGGTTGATCTGCTCGAGCGCTTCCTCGACCCCGCTGAGGCTGGCCGGCTCGTCCAGCATGAACTCGCGGACGAACTGTTCAAGACCACCAACGCTTTTCAGCGATTTGGCCTTGCCCAGCAGCTGCTGGGCCGCTTCGGAGGCCCGGATACCGATACTGGAGTACAACTGCGCCAGGTACTGGCTCTCGCTGCGGCCACCGGTCCAGCCGTCGTCCCGGAACACCGCGGCGTCATAGCCGTTGGACGCCCAGCGGTTGCACAGGCCGAAGATGTCGCGGTCGGCGTCGATCAGGTAGTAGCGGCTGCCCGGATCCGAGGTCTTCTCCGCGGCCAGCCATTTGAGGACCAACCCGGTGACCGAACGTCCGGTGCGGTCGCTGTAGGTGACCGCGACCGCGGACCACGCCGGCCCTGTCCCGCGCAGGTACATGATCTGGCGGCTGGTGCCCTCGCGCCGCTCGCCCCACGCGCCGCGGACGTACTTGTCGACCGTGCGCTTGCCGGTGCCCGAACCCGCGGCGGTGGTGTCGCCCGAGGCGTTGAAGTTGCGGCGGTGCGACGGCAGGAAGGCGAGCGAAATCGCATCCAGCAGTGAGGATTTACCGCTGCCCGAGGATCCGGTGATCAGGGTGCCGTGGCGGCTGAACGGGATCGAGTGATATCCGTCGAACACGCCCCAGTTGATGACCTGCAGGCGCGACAGGGAGAACTGGTTGGTCGGGTCAGCCATGGGCGTTCACTTCGTCTTCGAGCCGTTCGGATACGTCTGTGTCGTCGGAGTCATCGACGGTGCCGTTCGCGGCCCGCTTGAGCTGCTCGAACTGCTGCTGCAACTCGGTGATCATCGAAGCCGTCATGATGGCGTTGACCACCGGGCTGATGGTGAAACTGTCCTCGTCCTCCCGATTGCGCACGAGCATCTCGATGTCTGTGAGCCGCTCGATCGCGTTGTCGATCCGCTTGTCGAACGAAGCGGTGTCGCGGTCGGTGTCGTTGTTCACCCCAGCGAACAGCTCGTGGATCTCGTCGCGGCTGATCAGTACGTTCTCGTCGCGCGCCGCCGCGCGCATGAGCTTGGCCAGGTGCAGGGCCAGGATCGAGTCATAAGTGTTGAGCGTCTCGCGGCGCAGCAGCCGCCGCCGCCACTGCGATTCGTAGTCGGCCTGCTCGACGTAGGCGATGTCGTGATCATCCGAAATGCACAGCCGCATATCGAGTTCCGAAAGCCGCACGGTGAGTTCGGCACGGTACCGGGTCACCCACGACCACAGCTCCGAGTGGTTGTCCTTGCTGACGTAACGACGCGACAGCAGATGCTGAAGCGCCCAGCAGGCGCGGTCGGGCAGTTCACTGACATCCCCGTCGAAGCGGGGCGCGCGCCGCTGGTCGGTGGACCGTTCGACGGCGTCGATGCTCGGCAGGGCATCGAAATCGATGACGCCGTCTTTGACGGGCGACGTCTCCGGGGTGTCGGTCATAGCATGCTCTCGCTGGCAGTAGGGATTGGTTCGTTGAAAACCAGTCGGGGGATTTCAATTTCGCGGTCGGCGCCCTCCAGAGACCGGAACCGCACGCGAGCCGAAGGACTGTCGCCCGGTTCTCCCACGTGTTGCTTCAGCGCCCAGGACCACAGCACGATGACGTGGCCCAGGTACGCCGCGTCCAGCATGCCGATCGCGTCGGGCAGCGACAACGGCCCGTCCGCCACCGCACCGTTGATCAACTCGGCGAGCTCAGCGGCGTCCACCTGGGACGCCAGTGCCGAGAAGGCCGACAAGTTCACCTCACCGTGGGAGGGTTCGGCTTGCGACGGCGGGAGGGCGTCACGAATCTTGAACGCCACGGCGCCAATCGAATTGAAGTCCGTTCGCACCAGCGGGACCTCGACGCCGATGCGGCTGTCGGCGAGTGAAACGCTGAGCAGCTCTTGTGCGCTGGTCAGGGCGTCGTTGAGCTGCCGGGTGACGCCGCGGCTGTGTTCCAGCGTGCCGGACGCGACGAAGCGTTTGATCCGGCGGGCGCAGCGCTGGCGGGTGCGGCCCACCTCGGCCGTCTGCGCCGACACCAGGCCGAAGAATCCCGTCATCACCTCCCGCAGGCCCGGGTCCAGATGCGGCAGCTCACGGGTCACCGCCTCGATGTCGGCCACCAGCGCGGCCCGCTGCTCAGGGTCCTGGATCATCCGGGTGAAGGCGCTGTAAGACGCACTCTCACGCGAGGCGAACAGCGACTCGTAATCGTCGAACAACTGGCGTTGACGCTCCCGGTAACCGAGATCGGTATCGGCCGAGGCATCCAGCAGTCGGGTGGTGATGCGGTTCAGCATCGCGCCGTACTGCCCGATGTCGGAGACGATCTGCTCCATCTGCAAGGCGATGGCTCGTGCCTCGTCTTCGACGTCGACCAGATCGGGTTCGGGCCGCTGGCCCTGCTCGAGGGCATCCAGTTCATCACGCAGCTTGGCGATTTCGGCTTCGATGTCGGCGCGGATGCGGTCGGGGTCGTTGCTGACCTGGCCGGCCACGCGGCGCAGACCGGCCGCGATCCCGGTGATCGAACCGCCGGTGGCGACGGTGTCCTCGCGGCGCATGCGGCGGGCGAAATCCAGCACGGCCCGCGCCTCATAGGTGAGGTAGCAGACATTGCGTTCGGTGTCGCCGGACTGTTCGGTGATCCGGTGCAGCCAGCCCTGGCTGGCCCAGTGCTTGATCAGGGCCAGACCCGACTGGTCGGTTTCGGCGCCTAGGTCGGCGAGGTCGCGTTCCAGCCGGACCACCAGGTCCGTCTCGGTGAGCTTGGCACCCCGGTCAAGGTGGCGTTCCATCAGCGTCAGGTAGGTGGCCAGGTTGTTCGTCACCAGGAGCCGCAACGAGCGCGAATCGGCCACCTCGCGATGGAGCTGGTAGAGCTGGTCCAGCGACGAGCCGCCGGTGCCTGTCTCAGGCATTACCGGGCTCTGCGGTCGCGTTGAACATTCGCACCACTCTAGGCGGCCGACGCAACACGTTCCGACGCCACTTCGGTTTGCTGTTGGCCACCAGACCGGCCATAGTGACCGACACCTCAGCCCAGCTGCCCTAATGGGAATCGATCAGCGAGCCTTCGGTCAGTAATGGTCCCGTTCGGGCGATGCTGATTTCCGAGCCGCCGGTCGGTGAGCACTGCTTTGCCCTGGAGAGTGGTT
>NZ_LQPP01000011.1 GCF_002102345.1 Mycolicibacterium peregrinum | reverse complement strand
GTGCGGATCAGCGTGGGCGCGGTGTAATAGATTGTGACGCCGTACTTTTCGATGATCTCGAAGTGGCGGTGCTCGGTGGGTGAGGTGGGCGTGCCCTCGTAGACCACTTGGGTGGCGCCGTTGGCCAGCGGGCCGTAGACGATGTAGGTGTGCCCGGTTACCCAGCCGATGTCGGCGGTGCACCAGTACACGTCGGTCTCGGGCTTGAGGTCGAACACGTTGTAGTGGGTGTACGCCGACTGTGTGAGGTAGCCGCCGGAGGTGTGCACGATGCCCTTGGGCTTGCCGGTGGTGCCCGAGGTGTACAGCAGGAACAGCGGCTGCTCGGCGTCGAATGCCTCCGGAGTGTGCTCGGTCGAGGCCGCCTCGACGGTCTCGTGCCACCACAGGTCGCGGCCCTCGGTCCAGTTCACGTCGATGCCGGTGCGGCGGACCACCAGGACGTGCTCGACCGACGGTTGATCCGAGACGGCTTCGTCCACGGCGTCCTTGAGCGAGGCGGCCTTGCCGCGCCGGTACTGGCCGTCGGTGGTGATGACGAGCTTGGCCTCGGCGTCTTCGACGCGGGCCTTGAGTGCCGATGCCGAGAACCCGGCGAACACGACGCTGTGCATGGCGCCCAGGCGCGCGCACGCCAGCATCGCGACGATTGCCTCGGGCACCATCGGCATGTAGATGGCGACCCGGTCGCCTGCGGTCAGGCCGAGTGCGGTCAGCGCATTGGCGGCCTTGCTGACCTCGTCCTTGAGTTGGGCGTAGGTGATGTCGCGGGCGTCGCCGACGGGCTCGCCTTCCCAGTGGATCGCGACCCGGTCGCCGTTGCCTGCCTCGACGTGACGGTCGACGCAGTTGTAGGCCACGTTGAGCTTGCCGCCGACGAACCACTTCGCGAACGGAGCCTCCGACCAGTCCAGCACCTCGCTGAACGGGGTCTGCCAGCTCAGCCGATCGGCTTGGGCGGCCCAGAAGGCCAGCCGGTCGTTCTCGGCCTCGGCGTACAACTCGCCCGTCGCGTTGGCGTTGGCCGCGAAATCGGCAGGCGGCGGATAGGCTGACGAAACTTCGGCGGTAGCACTACTCGTGCCGCTCCACGGTGAATCCATTGCGTGTCACCTCATTCCGTCGTGGCAGCCATCATGAATCCTCGCGTCCGACCGGCAGTTGCCGATCGGCACCCGTGACATCGTGCAGGCTGAGCCAAGAGCTAGCACCCACCTCTGGGAGGAATTCGGTCCTCCCAGAAGGGGATTGCGGCTCGCGGTTGCGTAATCAACGTCGTCAGGATTCCGCGCTTCCATACACCGCGACGAGAACCGAGCGATCGAGGCTGTTCTCCGACCAGACGCCGATCCTGGTGTAGCTGCAATCCTGCATGATGGCCAGATAGTCAGGCCGGTTGTACCACTGGTTGATCACGTCAAGGTTGTTGATGGCCAACGCCGGATTGATCGCGACAGTTTCTGCGACGCGGCCGCGGTACCCCGCGTTGGCTGCCCGAACTTGTGGCGTCGATCCGTCCGAACCAGTGTCACCCTCGAGGGATCGGTCGTTGAGGACGTCAAGTGTGTGCCAGTGGGCGGCTTCCAGCAGGCGTGAATCCACGGTGATGTTGTTGGTGCAGCCGGCCTGGCGTTGAACCGTGTATACGTTGGAAACGACACTACTGTTGAGGCGGCGGTTGTCAGCTTCGGCGGTGGGCGGCGCATACAGGGTGGCGCCCGCGGCGAGCACACCGCACAGGATTACTGATCGCCGGGGAATGGATTTCATCTCACCTCACCAGGTCGGTATCCGGCTGCGGAATTTCTTAACTGCCAGATTGATTCGGGGCAAAGCTCGTTGACGGCCTGCGTTATCAGGTAGGAGGCGTGGAATTCATCGGTGGTGCTGAAGTCATCCTTGATGTCACCGATGAGTTGGCTGTAGCCAGTTCCCGCTGCAACCTTCGAACAGATGCCGCGGCCGTAGGCCAGTGCCGCCTCGGGGCCTACAAAGTTGTAACCGGGGCGCATCGTGACGTTGACCAAGTAGACAAAGTCTTCTGCGGCCGCATGAGGAGTCGACACAGCAGCCACCCCGGCGCCTACCGTGGCCGCGGCCAGCAGGCAGGCGACGCGCCGACTCAGATCGGGGTGAAATCGGAAACAAGCCATCGTTCACCCACCTTGTCCAGCGTGACCCTGACCGTTGAGGCTGTCGCTGTCGGCGGATCAGCACCGACAATGGTGGTTTGGTTGACGAAGACCATGACCACAACGCGCTTGGCGGATGCCGAAACCACCGCAGCGGCAGGCACAGTGGCTACCGCCGAAATCTGCTTCTGCTGAGCCCCCGGAATCACAACATCGTGGGTCAGCGAATTGTAGGAATCACGAAACGCCCCGGTCAGCCCTTCGCTCGCTGACTCCAGATCCTTCTGCACGGTATCGGGTTTGTAGGACAACATCTTTATCGTGCTGTCGGTAGCAGCAGACACCGCACTAGCACCCGCGGACTGCGCGGCGCGTATCGAAGTGTTGCGCCACTGCAAATAGCCTGCGCACGCGGCAAGCCCGATGATAACGGCTGGGATAACCCCGTAGGTGAGCCAGACGATCGGTCGACGAGCCCTCCACACAGCTCGTCGCTCGGCCGCAACCGGCGTCGTATCGGCTTCGAATTCGCTGCCCTCGTCGCAGGTCTCCTCAGTGAGTTCCGCCTCGGCGTGCCCGAGGCGATCCTCTGCGGCGCCTGCGTCAGTATCGACTCTGCCATTGGTCTTGAGCCAGGCGGTCATGCCACGAACCCCACATTCGCCACCTTCGCGACATCGCCGACTTTCTGGACGTCGATGCGCATGCGCCACAATCTCGGGCGTTGTTCGGGGGCGGCGATATTCGATGTCTTCACCGACACTGCAACGAGCACTCTGGCCGAATCGCCAGACATTGACTCGATTCCGGCTTCGGTGACACTGCCCTGGGTCTTGGACTGGGTGGTTTTCACTACTTCTGCAAATGCCGGTGCCCGCTGCTCGAAGTCGTCGTAGAAGGTTCCGATGGACCCGTCCAATACGCGCTGGATGTCGTCTTCGACATGTTCATGGTCCATGGTCGTCAGATTCAATGCACCTTGGCGACCGGCCTGCAGGAACATGTCGTCTAGCTGTTGGGCCTGTTCGGACCGATCGGTTTGCCAACCGAGCCAGCCGGTCAATCCGCCGATGCTTGCGAGCATGAGGATTCCCACCACCAACGCTGCACGCACTCCGTTGGGCTGGGGCGTGGCCTGCTGCGAGTCACCACCGATCTCGGGATCCAAGTCGGCTTGGCTGTCCTGTTCGGTCAGTTCGTTCCTGGCGGTGTCAGCATCGACTGCCATGTTTGCTCCTTTGATCCGTTGTCCGCCAAATCGGTCTGCGTGTACACCTGCCCGTCTGGGCCCAGGTACGTGCCGGTGGCGGGGTCGTATCGAGCGATCGCCATCGGTACCGGCTCTCCTTGGGGAGGTGGGGCCGGCGGTCCCTGGCCTGGTCCCAAGTCGGGGATGGATTGCCCCGACATCGTTGCGTTGGGGTCGCCCTTCCAGTTGTAGCCGTCGTTGAGGGGCACGAAATCTTCGTCGCTCTCGCAGAGTTTCACCGTCGGTGCGCGTTTGCCTGGGACCGTCTCACACGGCAGGTTGCGGGCGCCGCGGACGTTGAATGGCGAGTCCTGCGGGGTGCGGCAGTAAAGGTCACCTGCCGGCCGGTCCGGGTAATCCTGGAATGACGGGGGCCGTCGTTGCTGAGCCGGAAGGAATCCCGTGGTGCACGGTGGCGGCAGGTTGATGTTGGTGTTGAAGGCTAGAAACATGCCCTTGTGCGCCTTGTCTTTATTGTCGCGGTTGGCCAGGTTGGGCGCCTGCAGCTGGGCGATGCCTTGCGGGAGCAGGACAAGCAGTTGCTCGATGCCAGGCTGGTAGGTGAGGGCGACTTGGTTGATACTTACCAAATTGGCCAACAGGACTGGCAGGGTCGGCTGCAGCCGCTCCAGCAATTGGCGGGCCTCCGCGGCCGCCGGCGCTCCATGCTCGATAAGACCTGCGACGTCGGAATTGTGTTGTCTGAGCTGATCGGTGACAATCGCCAGATTCGCCGCCCACGCAGCAATCGAATCGCCGGTGCGGGTTTGCGAGTCAGCCACTGGCTGCCACTGGTCGATCAAGGTGGTCAGGGAGTCCAGGTTCTTCCTGGCGTCGGAAGCCAGGGCGGTCGATCCCCGGACCAGCCGCGAAATGTCGGGTCCCAGACCTCCTACTGCCGTGTACGATTCGTCGATTGCGGTCTTGAGGTTGTCATGCGGAATCGCCTGTAAGCCTGTGTTTGCGGCGTCGAGCAGGCTGTTGATGTCGGGCGGAATGAAGGCGTCCTTCGCTGCGATCACGTCACCATTCTTGAGCGCCGCGGCTGCGGGATTACGCGGTAGTAATTCGACGTACTGCTCGCCGATCGCCGATTGGCTGTGCACCTCGGCGCGCAGATCCGAGGGGATGTCGATACCCGATTTCAGTGTCAATACGGCCTGTACTTCGCCGTTTTCATTGAGCCCGACCGATTTAACGCGGCCGACCTCGGTCCCACGGTAGGTGACGTTGCCGGTCGGATAGAGACCACCAGTCGAGTCGAGGTTGAGTGTGACTGTGTACTGACCGATCCCAAAGAGATGAGTTGGCAGCCTCATGTATCCGAAGATCATCACGGTACCGAACACCACAGCGATGACGGCGAAGATGGCCAGCTGAATCTTGGTTCTGCGGTGAATCATGCTAGCGCCCCTGATCCCAGCGATATGGAGCCACAAGCGGATTGACCGCTGTGTACGGGCTGGGAAGCTGCCCGATCGTTCGGCCCCACTGCATTTCGAGCTCGGTCAGATCGCCTTCCCAGCGGGTGCCGGTGAAGAATCCGGCATCGATACGGCTCAACGTTAGGTCAACAATCGCCGTCATGTTCGCGTAGTCGCCGCGCAGCCAGTTCTCCAGCGTTTCGTTCGGGAACGGGTAGGTGGTCAGCATCGATAGCGATCGCGTCATATTGGGACCCGCATTTGCCAGTGACTCCAGCACAGGTCCGATGTTGTTGAACTCGCGGACCAGCGAATCCTTGGTTTGCCGTGTCGAGTCCGCGGCCAGCGCACTGAACTTTCCGAGCTGGTCCACTGCCTCAATCATCTTCTCTCGCTGATCTTTGAGCACCACAAGCGCGTCGGGAATCGTGCGCACAGCCTTGTCGAACACGGGTTGCTGCGCGGCGAATTTGCCGGTGAGACTGTTGAGTTTGTCGGTGGCCTCGATAATGTCGCCTGTCTGCTCATTGGTTCTCGCCACGAAGGTCTCGATCTGGTTGATGAGATTGCGCAAGTCGGCTTCACGACCACGTAGGGCCGTGCTCAACGCTTTGGTGATGTCTTGCATTTGGCCTAGACCGCCACCGTTGAGCAGCATCGACACAGCCGCCAAGGTTTTCTCGGTGGTGGGATAGGTAGCCGAGTTGTCCAACGGAATCAGCGAACCCTGGTGCAACCTTCCACGCGGCGCGGAACCGGTGGGGGGTGCCAACTCGACATGCAGCGACCCCAATAGGCTGGTCTGGCCGATGGTCGCAGTGGCGTTTGCCGGCAAATCCACCTCACCGTTGAGCCGCAGAGTCAACAGCGCATGCCAGTCTTGACGCTCCACCTTGGTCACGGTGCCGACCGTGACATCTGCGACCCGCACGCGCGAATTCGGTTGCAGATTGGTGATATCCGGCATTTGAACTTGGATGTCGAAGGCGCCTGGCCGACCACCCTCGGTTCCCGGCAGCGACACGGAGTTCAGCCCACGCCAGTTACTGCAACCGGCGACACTAAGCATCAGTGCGGCCGCACAAACTGTGCCAACGACGAGTCGTTTCACGGCCATCGTTGGGGTCATCACGCGTCGGACACTGTTACTCATGATCCCGCTCCCGCCGGGATCATCAGCCCTGGCAACCCGCCGGCAGGGTCAGCGCTGCCCTCCGACGGCGCAGCTTCAGCGGAAAGCGGTGCCGGATCCGGACTGGCGGCCGCGGGCTGGGCAGGTGGAACATAGTCGGGCCGCAGCCAATCCTCGCTGTAAGTCACCTCATTCGGCCGTGCCTGCGCACCGACGAAAGCATTCTCCCCGAACGGCGGGAAGTTGAACTGACGGTTCTTGACGATGGGTGCCAGGTACTGCACACATAATTTCGCCGATTGCTCGGCGCCCAGACGCGATGCCGCCTCGATCGCACCGCAGATGAACGAGATCGGGTCCGAGAAGTTGTTGACCGCCAGCGCACCGGTCAACGAGCCACTGGCCGGCTCGTAGATGTTGCCGAAGTTGGCCAGCGTGGAGGGAAAGATATGAAGCGATTGCTTAATGTCGTCGAGACTCTGCGCCAGCGCGGTGCTGATCGAGGCCAAGGTGTCTGACGTCGTTCCCACGGCATCCCGGTTCTCGGCCACAAAGCTTTTCACATCCACCGCCAACGAATTCAGGTCAGCAATCGCCTGACCGACCTCGTCAGGGCTATCGGCGAGCAGCGCACTCACCGCCGCCATATTGCGGTTGAGGGCAGACAACGCATCGGTGCTGTCGTGCAGCGCCGAAACCAAAGCGGCGAGGTTTTTCAGGGTGGAAAAGACATCGTCCTTGTGATCGCTGACCGTGGTCACCGTCTTAGACAGCTTCACCAGCGCGTCGCGGATGTTGGCACCTTCGCCTCGCAGGTTGTTCGCAGCGGTGTTGATGAAGTTGCCGAGTGCACTGGTGCCGCCAGGTCCCTCGGGCTGCAGCGTGCGGGTCAGCTTCTCCAACTGCACCCGAAAGTCGTCCCAGCTCACCGGAACTGCGGTTCGCTCTATTGGTACAACTGCGTTGTCGGACAACCGGGGACCAGTCTCATAGGGCGGGGTCAGCTGGATCGCTCGGCCAGTCACCAGCTGAGGCGAGAGGATCGCCGCTGTGACGTCTGCCGGCACCCGGTATTGCGTGTCCACCCAGAACGTCACCTTGGCACGCTCGGGCTGCGGCTCGATCTCCGTGACCTTGCCGACCGGCACCCCAAGGATCAGCACGTCGTCCCCGACGAACAGCCCGTTGCTGTTTTCGAAATAGGCCGTGATCGTGGTTCGCGCGGTTGGGCCAGTCATCCGCAGCGTGACGAACAGTCCTGCCACCAGGATGACCACCAGGCCGACCGCTAGCGCCAGATGTTTCTTGCTGATGCTCATTGTCCTTCACCTGCCGAAGTCGGATTGGGCTCGCCGGGTGCGGGTTGGTAGACCGGGCTTGGTGTCGGCTCGGGTGTCGATTCCAGCCCGGGGATCGGGGGCGCCGGCGGTCCGGGCGGCGGGCCTCCGGGTGCAGGCGCAGGTAGGGGCTCCCGGTAGGGATACCGCGGGTCACCGGGCTTTCCGGTGATCGCGTCGGGCAGATTCAGGCGTGGCTCTCCCCCTTGCCCGGTCCGCGGGAACGGCACCGGCAACGCCGGGGTTCCCGGCTGCCCCACCG
Source organism: Mycolicibacterium peregrinum (assembly GCF_002102345.1). Classification (GTDB taxonomy): domain Bacteria; phylum Actinomycetota; class Actinomycetes; order Mycobacteriales; family Mycobacteriaceae; genus Mycobacterium; species Mycobacterium peregrinum. The sequence continues at coordinate 169,709 of NZ_LQPP01000011.1, read as the reverse complement.
GCGGATCGACTCGCTGCGACGGAAGAAGCGTCGCTGGATCCAGACCGAGATCGGAAAACGCTGCGTCGATGAACGGCTGCGCGAGCTGGCCGGGGATCAGATTGGGGATATAGGCCTTGAAGAACGGACCAGACCCCACCGATTCACCGAGCGACAACGCGTACTTGTTGAGGAGCTTGATTGCCTCTTGCAGCCGATCTTTACGACGATCAACGATCGTCAGAGCACCATTGAGCTTGTCGAGCATCGGATGGAACTGCTGACGGTTGTCCGCCATGAACCCTCTCAACTGTGTGGCAGCGCTGCTGATGTCTCGCGAGACCCGGTCGAGGGCATCGCTTTGGCTGCGTAACTCAGCGAGCAATGCATTGCTGTCGTTGACAAGGCCGACGACCTGGTCGCTGCGGTTGGCTAGCACGGCAGTCGCCTTACGTGCATTGGTCAGCAGGTTGCGCAGTTCGACGTCCCGCTTGTTGATCGTGTCCGACAGTCGTGCCACACCGGCCACAGCGATCTTGACGTCAGGCGGGGTGCCGGCGAAGGTCTGCGCCATGGTGTCCAATGCGGTCGAAAGGTTGTCGGTGTTCAGCCCTTCGACGGTGGTGGCGAGATCGCCCAGCGCATCGGGCAGTTGGTAGGGCGAAGTTGTTCGCTCCAGCGGAATGGCCTCGTGTAGCTGGCCGTCGCCGCGTGGAAGGACGTCGATCACCTTCGTTCCCAGAAGGCTCTTCACCTTGATCGCCGCTTCGCTCTGTTCTCCGAGCCGAATCTTGCTGTCGACGGTGAAATCAACCAGAACCTTCGTGCCGTCTAACCTGATGCGGTTTACCTTTCCGACGGAAAATCCCGAGACACGCACTGTGGCGCCGGTGTTCAGTCCCCCCGCTTCGGCGAAATAGGCTGAGTAGTCCTTGGTCCTGCTCAGCATCGGCAGCTTGTCGAAGTTCAGCGCTGCAAGCGCTATCACAATCGTGATGGCAATTCCGACCAAGCCAATGGTGATCGGATTTCGTTCTGAGAAGGATTTCATTTCGCCGCGCACCGTCCGGTCACCTGTTCGACGAGTTTGACGTAGACGGGTTGCCCCCCTTTGCCATTCAGCTTCAAGATGAGGTCACAGATGTAGAAACTGAAGTAGTCGCCGTACATCGCCTGCCTGCCAAGCACCCGGTACTTGTCGGGCAGAGTGTTGAGGATGTTGTCCAGGTACTCGTGATCGGCTACAGCGATGCCCGCGGCTCGGTCGGTCTGGGCAACCAGGTTTTTAAGCGGTGGACGGGCTTGGGACACGAGATCACCGATCTCGGTGGCGGCATTGTCGCTGTGTGCGATGGCGTTGGTGATGTCGGTCCTACGCGCTGACAGCCCAGCCACCAGCTCCGACAGCGAGTTCACTGCCTTGTCGAACTGGTCACTCTGCCCTCCGAGTGAACCGAGCAGGGCATTCAGGTTGGCGATCACCTCGCCGATCAGTTGGTCGCGGTCGGCCAGTGTGGAGGTCATTGCCGCTGTCTGGTCCAGGAATGACCCGATGGTGGCGCCTTGCCCCTGAAACACCTGGACCAGCTGAGTACTCAATGCGTTGACCTGATCAGGGTCCAGCGCCTTGAACAGCGGCCTGAATCCACCGATCAGTTCATCGAGATCGAGGGCGGGCTGGGTGCGGTTCACCGGGATTGTCGCACCGGCCGCTAAGTCCTCGCCGGGTTCATGTCCCTGCTGAAGCTCCATGTACCGGCCGCCGATCAAGTTGTCATAGCGGATTACTGCGGTGCTTGTGGTGGTCAGTGCTACCGAGTCCTCGGTGGAGAAATCGACGAGGACGTTGGCGTTGCTGTCAATCGAAACACCTTGCACCTGACCGACTTCCACACCAGCGATCCGCACGAAATCTCCTTCCTTGAGCCCGCTGATGTCGGTGAACTGTGCGGTGTATTGCTTGCGTTCGCCGAACCGCAGGTCGGCGAAGATCGAGAACAAGGCGAAGACACCGACCGCGCAGACGGTCAAGAAGGCGACAACGCGCATCAGGGTGGCGAGCACTTCTTTGTTCACAGATCGGCTCCTGTCATGGTCACCGGGCCATCACTGGGTCGGGGTCATTGCGGCGGGTACCGGTGGAATGAAGGGCTCAGCACCGGGCGGCGGATTGTTCGGGTCAGGCGGTGGCTGCTCGGAGGGCGGTGGTGCTGGCGGCAGACCGGGCCATAGCGGCGTTCCATCGTCGGCATAGAGGTCGGCTCCGTAAGCAGGTGCGCCGGGGTATGGGACCGGCCCGGGAGCCGGACCACCGCCGAGGTTGCGGATGACGGGTGGCTGCGGGATTCCGCGAGTGACCGGGAAATAGTTTGCCCATCCAGGGAATCCGATGCCGGGGTTCGGCCGGATATCCATGCCGGTACCCCAGCCTGTGTTGGTCACTAGCTGCCGTACCGGGAAGTTCTTTGCGACATCAGGCAACGAACCGCAACCGGGCTTTCCGCCGGGTCCGCCCTTGGCTCCGGTGATTGGCAGGTTGTCTGGGAAGAGGTATTGATCGTTGCCGAGCAAAAGGCCGATATCGAAGATCGCCGAGCGGCCGTTGGCGCCGAAGGCATCCACGTGTCCGTTCTGCAACAACGCGACCGATCCATCGAGCAGGCAGGTGTACTCGGGTTGGTATTTCATCAGCAGATCCGATGTCGGTGCAAAGCCGTTGATCGCATCAACGAGGTTCTTCGCATTGGGGGCTAGCAGGTAGACACCGGCCCGCCCGAAGCCGATCACGTTGATCAGCAACGTATCAAGCTGCGCGCGATGTGATGTGATCGTTTCGGCCGTAGTGGTGCCTGCATCGAGAATCTTGATGATGTCGTTGGCGGCACCGTCGTAGGCCGCGCTGAGATTTCCCATCGCCTTCCAGTCCTCGCGAATGGTGTCCTGGCGTGGGTTGATCTCTGCCAGAACCTCATTGGAGTCAGTGATGGCTTGGCCGATGCGCTCGCCTTGGCCTCGGAATCCTTCGGCCAGTGCCGAAAGAACAGCGTTCAGCTTGGCAGGATCGACCATCTTCAAAACCTCGGTTAGATTCTCGAAGACCGTATTGACTTCGGTGCTGACGTTGCGCGAGTGCAGTACCGCGCCGGCGGCCAGACGCGCGCTGGCCGGGCTCTGCGGGTAGCGCAGGTCAACGTATTTCGCACCGAAGGCCGTTGTCGCTGTGATTTTCGCGTCAACATTTGCCGGGATGAACTTGATCTGATCGGGCGCGATCTCCAACTGCAGGCTCACTGCGGAGGCGCCGCCGTGGATCTCACTGACGCGCCCCACCTCAACGCCGTTGAGTTTCACTTTGGCCCCGGTCTCCATCACCAGACCTGCCCGGTCCGACATCAGCGTCACAGGTACGAAGGTGCGGAAGGTTCCGGCGAACAACGAACCGGTCGTGAAGAAAAAGACGCCGAGAGCGGCGACGAGGATCAGTGTCCACCAAGCCGGCTTGATCCGCCCTTGACTTGATCCCGAATTCATAAGCTCACCCTGCCAAGTGGAAGTTGCCGGACTGGCCGTACAACGCCAGCGAGATCATCACGATGACAATGGCCGCGACGATCAACGACGTCCGCACCGCTCGGCCGACCGCTTCACCCACACCGGCGGGGCCTCCCGAAGCGGTAAACCCGTAATAGGTATGCACCAACATGATCACCACCGTGATCGCCACGGACTGGCCGAACGACCACAACAGGTCGGTCGTGTTGAGAAATGTATTGAAGTAGTGGTCATAGACTCCGGACCCTTGCCCATAGATCAGGGTCGTACCCAGCCGCGATGAGACGAAGGACATGATCACTGCGACGCAGTACAGCGGAATCACGACGATGATCCCGGCAGCCACCCTCGTGGACGCCAAGTAGCTGATGCTGCGGATCCCGATGACTTCCAGTGCGTCGATTTCCTCGTTGATGCGCATCGCCCCCAGCTGGGCAGTCGCGCCGGCACCGATAGTTGCCGACAGCGCCACCGCTGTGGTGCCCGGTGCGATAAGCCTGACGTTGAAGAATGCCGAGGCGAAACCGGTCAGGGCTTCCACGCCCACCGAGGCGAACTGGTTGTAGCCCTGGACAGCGACTAGCGCACCGGTGGTGGTGGTCAAGAACCCGACGATGGCGACAGTGCCGCCAACAACGGCCAACGCCCCGGCCCCGAGCCCCATCGTTGCGATCAGCCGGATCAGCTCGGTGCGGTAGTTCATCGCAGCGTCACCGATCGAACCGATCGCCCGTGCATAGAACTGCGTCTGCACACCAATGTCGTTCCAGGCCGAACTGATTCGCCCAAAGCGACGACTAAAGTTCGGAAACCTCTGCCGTACTACAGAACTCATGCCCCCACCTCAGACCACCGTAATCTTCACGCCGACCGCCGTGGCGATGACGTTGATCGCAAACAGGGCCATGAAGGTGAACACGACTGTTTCGTTTACTGCGTTACCGACACCGGCCGGACCGCCCCCAACAGAAATGCCCTTGTAGCAGGCGATCAGTCCAGCTGATAGCCCGAACAATGCGGCTTTGGCCAGAGCCACAGCCACATCGGCACCATGTGTCAGCACAGTCAAGCCGGCCACAAACGAGCCAGGAGGCACGTGCTGGATAAAGACCGCGAACGTGAACCCGCCGGCCAACCCCACCATGATCACCGTTGCCGACAACGCGAGCGCCACGGTCGTCGCCGCCAGCACGCGCGGGACCACCAAAGCTTGGATGGGGTCAATTCCCATTACCCGCATGGCATCGAGTTCCTCACGAATTGTTCTGGCGCCCAGATCAGCACACATCGCCGTAGAACCGGCCCCAGCTACCACCAGCACCGTCACGATCGGGCCGATTTGGCTCACCGTGCCGATCGCGGCGCCGGTTCCCGAGAAGTCGGCGGCCCCAAACTCGATCAGCAAGATGTTGAAGGTGAAAACCAGCAGCACGGTGTAGGGAATCGTCAACATCAGAGCCGGGGCGAGCGATACCCGTGCCACGAACCATGTTTGGTCCAGATACTCCCGCCACGCGAACGGTGGCCTGAAGATCAGTACGAGCACATCGAGGGTCATCGCGAAAAATCCGCCGACCGCACTGACGGGCTTAGCAGCGGGCCCCAGCGCGATCATTGAGCTTCTCGACGCTGTGAGTCGGGATGGGTCGGCATGTGCCGACAGTCAGCGCTTGGAGCAGTGCGCGGTAAGCCAGCGTCACTTTGGCGATGAACCGCAAGCGGCAACGTCGGCAGCACCGCTCGTCCTGCGTTGCTCTGCGGCCCGTCGCTTTGCCGTACGGCATGCGCGCTGCACATGAACAGGAACCCTTCGTTGGGAAGCACGCCGAAAATGTATGGCACAGATCACTGCGGTTTCCCCTCCTTGCAGGAGGAGATGGATCCCCCCATCGGGGCACAACCGCACCGAGGCGTGCGACAACCCTGGTTGCATTGACGGCCGAGTTAGTTATTTGTGGTTCACTTATGAGAAGTGATATGCCCAGACAAAGCGCGATGCATAATGAGTGCTGATGCACTAGGAGGTGCACCCATCGTCGTTGACCCGTCGCCCGGCGCAGCCGGAGCCAGAACCCGCGATCCCGAGCGCAAAAGCCGCATTTTGCTTGCGGCCTCAGACCTGATCGGACGTAAAGGTTTTCACGCTGTGTCGATTGCTGAAATTGGCAACGCGGCTGGAATCACGGGCTCGGGTGTCTATCGCCACTTTGACAGTAAATCGGCAATCCTGGTCGCGTTGTTCGACCAAGTGATCGACGAGTTGATCGCCGACGAGCAGCGCATTCTCGACGGCAACCGCGACCTGCCAACGGCTTTGGAGGAGTTGATCGAAGGTCAGGTCGAGTTCGTGGTGGGAGACCGTCAGCTCGCGCAGGTCTATTACAACGAGATCAACAATCTGCCCGACGAGGACCGCAGGCGGCTGCGCCGCAAGCAGCGGCTGTACCTCGAAGAGTGGGTTCATCTGGTGAACGAGCTGCGCGAGGATTTGGACGACACTGAGGCGAGGGTGGTGGTGCATGCTGCGATCGGCGCGATTCAATCGCCCCTATTCCACAACACGGGTTTGGCCGACGACCGGTTGCGGGGCCTGCTCACCGACTCGGCGCGCGACATCCTGAAAGCGAACCGCGTCGGCACATCTCGACGCTGACAGCTGGCCTGGCCCTACACCCCTTAATGGGAGCGCAATGTCTCCCTGCGGGGGATATGAGGCGCACGTCACTCTGGATAGCGTCCTTCTCTACGCAGGCGGCACCGAGGCACCTAACGGCTCACCGTCGCCTCGACCGAAGGAGGAGCAGACATGGGCCGAATGACCCCAGAGGTGATGACACATGATGTCAGTGTCCTGTGGCAGAACATCTTTACCTGGCTGAGCTGGGCTATCGCGCTGGCGATGATCATCATCGCTGTTCAGATGGGGCGCAAATACCGCACGCCGTTCTACGTCTTCGCGTGCGTGGCCGCGGGTGTGGCCGCGTACGCCGAGCCGCTGTATGACGTCGCATTCGACCTGTGGTTCTACGACGCCCAGAACGGCCAGCCCGGCGCCGGACTCATGCACTTTTCGGCCTTCGGAATCCCGCAGCCGAACTGGACCCACAGCGGTTACATCATTCTCTACGCGGGCGCCTGCCTGTACGCCGGACGCCGCGCTTACGAGGGGCGCTTCGATCGCAAGGGTCTGTTTGCGCTGTGGGGACTAGAAGTAATCACCTCGTGTGTCTTCGAAGTCATCGGTACCGCCACCGACGTCTACACCTATTACGGCCCTCATGTGCTGCGGATCTGGAACTACCCGATCGTCATCGGAATCCTGGAGGGTACGCAGGTAGTTCTGTTCACCATCGTGGCAGTTCTCATCTGGCGCAAAGCATCCAGTTGGTGGGCCCTACTGAGCCTGTTCGTCGTGTTCCCAATGACGTTCTTTGGAGCTAACTTTGGCTTGGGCTACCCCCTCATTATCGCGATGCACCTCGACAATGGGTTGGCGTCGACCGCACTGATCTTTGCCGCGACATTGGTGTCGATCATCCTGTGCGCCATCGTGATCTACGGACTTGCGGCCTTTCTCCCGGCCAAGTCCGCCGATACCGACACCCCGGCGCCAGGACAGAAGTTGGCGGCTGACGCGCAACTCATCTGATGAATCGACCAACCCTCAACCAGCAATAGGAGGACAGCACATATGAGCCGAGATCAGGGCATCGTGGAGGAGGTCGCATCGCCATTCATACGCCCATTTCGGTGCGCTATCCCCGAGGCCCACATTGACGATCTACGCGGGCGGCTGAGCCGAACCCGCTGGCCCGAACATGAGACTGTCGACGACTGGTCGCAGGGCGCCCCGCTGGAATACGTACGCGAGATTTGCCGGTATTGGGCGGCCGACTACGACTGGCGCCGGGCCGAATCTCAGCTGAACTCGTATCAGCAGGGTGTGACAACGATCGATGGTCTCGACATCCACTTTCTGCACGCCCCGAGTCCCACACCCGGTGCCCAGCCGCTGATCATCGTGCACGGATGGCCTGGGTCAGTCTTCGAACACCTCGACATCATCGAGCCGTTGCGCAATCCAGAGGCCTACGGTGGACAGCCCGAAGATGCCTATCACGTGGTGGTGCCGTCGCTACCGGGATTCGGATTCAGCCAAAAGCCGTCGCAACGGGGGTGGACGGTTGAACGTACCGGCGCTGCACTGTCCGAACTCATGCAGCGGCTGGGGTACCCGCGTTTCTTTGTCCAAGGCGGAGACTGGGGCTCCATCGTGGCCGCATCGATGGGGACACGTCAGCTCGACTCGGTCAGAGGTATCCACTTCAACATGGCCATCTGCGATCCGGCCGAGCTGCTCAAGCTCGGCGATCCGACGCCGGAGGAAAGTCGCCAGCTCGACAAGCTGCAGTACTACAACGACTGGGAAGGGGGTTACTCGCAGCAACAGAGCACCCGACCGCAGACGACCGGTTACGGGCTAGTCGACTCACCGGCCGGGCAGTGCGCATGGATATTGGAGAAGTTCGCGGCATGGACCGATTGCGACGGTCATCCCGAGAACGTCTTGACGCGCGACAAGATGCTCGGCGGGATCTCCCTCTACTGGCTCACTGCGACAGCAGCGTCTTCGGCCCGTCTGTATTGGGAAAGCTTCAAACCAGTTCTGAGCAGCTTCGAACCCGTGCCGGCACCAGCCGCCTATAGCTGTTTCCCTGGGGACGTGTTCACGATGAGCGAACGGTGGGCGCGCACCCGCTATCCCGATCTTCGCTATTACAGCCAGCCCGCGCGGGGCGGGCACTTTCCATCAATGGAGCAGCCTGCCGTCTTTGTCAATGAAGTGCGTGCGGGCCTGCGGGCGCTCAACTAGGACTCCTGTCATGTACATCGACTGCAACATCGGGGGCACAGTCTCAGGCAGCGATGAGGCCGGCATCGCCCGCCTCATCGCTCAAGCAGCTCGCGCCGAGCGCATCGGGTTCGACGGCATATGGTCTACCGACGTTGACCGAGATCCATTTCTTCCCTTGGCAATCGCAGCCATGACCACCGCCGATGTGCAGTTGGGCACCGGTGTCGCAGTGGCGTTCGCCCGCAATCCCATGACGACAGCCATGGCCGCAAACGATCTGCAGGAAATGAGTGGCGGGCGCTTCGTGCTCGGCCTGGGCACCCAGATCCAGGCGCACATCGAACGACGATTCTCGATGCCCTGGTCGGCTCCCGCCGACCGGATGTGCGAATACGTACACGCGCTCCGCGCGATCTGGCAATCCTGGCGTAGCGGGGAGCGCCTGGACTTCCGGGGCGTCCACTATCAGCACACGCTGATGACCCCGATGTTCACCCCGACTCCTCATCCGTACGGAGATCCCAAGATCGTGGTATCGGCCGTGGGACCCAAGATGACCCAGGCCGCCGCGCGTGTCGCCGACGGCCTGCTCGTGCACGGGTTTACTACGAGGCGCTACCTCTGCGAGATCACCCTGCCGGCGGTCACCACGGTCCTGCACGAAACCGGCCGCATGCGCAGTGATCTCACGGTGTCCTATCCCGGACTGATCGCCTCGGGCCGCACCGACCGAGAGATCACCCATGCCGTCGAGGCAGTCCGGCGCCAGATCGCGTTCTACGGGTCCACACCGGCCTACCGGCACGTCCTCGAACTGCACGGCTGGCATGACTTGCACGCCGAGCTGCATCGGCTTTCCAAGACTGGGGACTGGACGACAATGGCCGCCCTGATCGACGACGAGATCTTGGACGCGTTTGCCGTGGTGGGTGAACCGGCCGAGATCGGGCCAAAGGTTCTCAGTCGGTTCAGCGGGTTGGTCGATCGGTTCACCCTGCTGACGCCGTATCCGTTGGCCGAGGAGGCAGCGGCGGCAATCGTCGCCGGTATGCGCTCGTGAGCCGCTACTTGCGGCCCTCGACGAACCGCGCAAGAGCCTGCGCATTGTCCGGCGCCCCCAGAAGATCCTCGAGATAGGCGTCCTCTCGGGCCAATGCCGCGCGAACTGCATCGATATGCGGCGCAGTGATGCTCCGTTTGACCGCGATCAAGCTCGAAATGGGATGGCTGGCAAGAATATCGGCGTGGCGACGCACTTCGGCGTCCAGATCGCCCGGCTCGCACAGCCGCCACACCAACCCCATCTCATGGGCTTGCTCGGCATCGATCCATTCTGAGGACATCAGCACCCAGGCCGCGTTCTGCCTGCCCAGTAGGGCCGGCAGCAGATACGACGACGAGGCTTCGGGGGCGAGTCCCAAACTGGTGAACGGACACTTCAGCCGAGCGGTGGTGGACATGAAGGCCAGGTCGGCGAATCCCAGAATGGTGGTGCCGATGCCCAGACCCACCCCGTTGACTGCGCAGATCAGGGGTTTGGGGAATTCGGCGAGGACATCCATCAATCCGTTGAAGCCGTATTCCCCTGGGACGAAGCCGTTTTTGGATGCTCTGGCCTGAAGCTCCTTCAGGTCGGTCCCGGCACTGAACGCCCGGCCGGACCCGGTGAGTGTCACCACGGCAACGTTGTCGTCTTCGGCGGCCTCCTGCAGTGCGATCGCGGTGGCGTCGTAGAGCGCCTCATCGAAGGCGTTGAGGGCATCGTGGCGCGCCAAGGCGATGGTGCGAACGCGATTGAGGTCGGTGATGTCCAGCATGCCTGTCCTTACAAGTTACTCAGTTGATGAATGTGTTCGGGGCTGCGGGCGTTGATGACCATGGTGGTGACACCGGCGGCCTCCCACACCTTGATCTGCTCACGGACGTAGTCGCGATCCCCGACAATTGCCGAGTCCTCCACCATTTCGTCCGGAATTACTTGTGCGGCTGCGTGTTTGCCCTTGCTGCGCAGCAGTACAGTTGCCTCGTCGACCACGTCGGCGTACCCCATCCGGCGGTAGACGTCGGCGTGAAAGTTGGTGTCCTCGGAACCCATACCGCCCAGGTACAGCGCCAGGTACGGTTTCATGGCCTCACACGCCGCCGCTCGATCGTCGGTGATCACGACGTTGGCGGTCGCGCAGATCTCGAAATCGGCACGCGAGCGACGTGCACCAGGACGTGAGAACCCCTCGTCGAGCCAGCAGTTGTAGGTCTCGGCCATTCGCGGCGTGTAGAAGATCGGGAGCCACCCATCGCAGATCTCGGCGGCCAACGCGACATTCTTGGGTCCCTCGGCCCCCAGCATGATCGGGATCTCGGCGCGCCGGGGGTGGGTGATCGACCTGAGCGGCGTTCCCAGGCCAGCAGTTCCCTTTCCTGTCAACGGAAGTGGGTAGTGGGGTCCGCTGCTGGTGACTTCTCGTTGCCGGGCCCAGACCTGGCGAACGATGTCGATGTACTCGCGGGTCCGTGCCAGCGGTTTAGGAAAACGCTGTCCGTACCAGCCCTCCACCACTTGCGGCCCGGACACACCGAGCCCGAGGACATGCCGTCCACCGCAGAGGTGGTCCAACGTCAGTGATGCCATCGCGCATGCTGTCGGTGTGCGAGCCGACAACTGGGCCACCGACACCCCAAGTCGCATCCGGTGGGTCCGCCGTCCCCACCAGGCCAGCGGGGTGAACGCATCCGAGCCCCATGCCTCGGCCGTGAACACGGTTTCGAACCCGGCCTCCTCAGCCGCGGCAACCAGCTGTGCGTGGTTTGTGGGCGGTTGCGCGTCCCAATAGCCAAGCTGCAGACCGAACTTCACGATAGTTCTGCTTGCCTGCCGCGATCAGTACGATCGTGGCAGGTTGAGGGTGTGCTGCGCGACATAGTTCAAGATCATCTCTCTGCTGACCGGCGCGATCTGCAACAATCTGGCCAGCCCCCATTGCGGGAGAAGGCCGTACTCGGCTGATATTCCGTTTCCGCCATGAAGTTGGATCGCGTGATCGACGGCGCTGACCGCCGCTTCGGCGGCGACGTACTTCGCGATATTGGATGCCTCACCTGCGGGCAACTGGTGATCGAACAGCCAGGCAGCCCGGCCGGTGGCGATCGCGGCGAGGTCGACTTCGATTTTGGCTTTGGCCAATGGATGTGAGATCGCCTGATAGCTACCGATGGGCGGACCCCACACCGACCGTTGGCGCGCATAATCGGTTCCCTTTTCGACCGCATGCCTGCCGATGCCCACACACACCGCAGCTCCGGTGATGCGCTCAGGGTTAAGCCCGTCGAAAACCTGGCTGAATCCTTCGTGTTCGACACCTAGAAGGTTTGAGGCAGGCACCCGGACGTCGTCGAAGTGCAGCGTGAACTGCTTCTCGGGCAGGTTGATTCCCACTGGGAGCGGGTGTTTGGCCAGGCCTGCTGTGTCAGTGGGCACCAGAAACAAAGACAGTCGCTCCGGCGCAGTGCGTGTCACGACGACGATGGCGCCGGCCTCGTCGACGCCGGAGATGTAGTACTTGGTGCCGTTGATGACATAGTCGTCACCGTCACGTACCGCTGTGGTAGTGATCTTGCGGGTGTTGGACCCGGCGTCGGGCTCAGTGATGGCAAACGCCACTTTGGTTTCCCCGGAGGCCATGCGCGGCAACCAATCCTGTTGCTGGCCACGGGTGCCGTAGCGGGCAAGAAGCTCACCCGATATGGCGCTAGATACGAGCATCAGCAGCAAGGGGCATCCCCGAGCGGCGGTTTCCTCGCAGACGATTGTCAGTTCGGCCATTCCCCCGCCGCCACCGCCGAATTCCTCGGGGAAGTTGATTCCGATGAACCCGTGCTGGGCCAGTTCCGACCAGAGTTCATCGGTCGGTTGGTGAGCCGTGGCCCGCTCGGCGAAGTAGGTCGGCCCATATTTGTCGGTGATCGCGGCAACTGCGGCGCGCAGGTCGCGGTGTTCGCTGGATTCGGTGAAGTCCATTCGCCTGAGCTCTCCTAGACCAACTTGTCCGGTACGTCAGTGTTGAGCGCCCGCAGGTACTCCCCCAGGCTCTTGGCCTGGGCGTCGGGTCGGGTGCACGATGCCACGCCGTCGCCGAGGAATCCGACGACGACGAAGTTGAGGGCTTTGAGGTTGGCGAACTCGTGGCGGTGGATGGTCAGCCCCTGCGCCTCAGGCACTAGTTCGGCGAGCTTCTGTGTGGTCAGGTGCGTGCGCAGCCACTCCCAGCGCTCGTCGGTGTCTGTCCACACTCCGACGTTGGCGTTTCCGCCCTTGTCACCGGAGCGGGCGGCCACGACGCTGCCCAGCGGACGGCGCGTGGTCGGTCCGAAATCTGGGCGGGCCGACGAGGGCACTAGCCGGGACACATCGACTTCGGCAGTCTCGGTCGGAGAATCGATCAGCTCTCGCGTCCCGTCGGGGTGAACCACTGTGTGCTGCACTGCGGCTGCCGGAACCAATGTTGGCCAGTAGACACCGAATTCGCTTGCCAACGTGGGCGGGGTCGTGGTGTAAAAGCCAGCATAGCCGGCGACGTACAGCTCGATGACCGCATTGGAGAATGCCCGGTCGACCTTTGAGCGATCGCGGTCTTTGACGGTGACCCGCAGATGGGCGGTTGCCTGCGCCATCGTCATCGGATCGGGAGTGTCATAGCGCAGCAATTGGACATCGACGCTGTCGAAACGGTCCCGCCCGCCGAGGATGGTGAGGAGTTCCTCGACCGCCCATTGGGCTTTCTCGTCGATGTCGAGTCCGGTCAATGCCATGGTCATGGTGTTGCGGTAGCCGCCGATGTAGTTCATCGCGACCTTGAGTGTTCGCGGTGGCGGTGTTCCGAGCGTGCCGCCCACCCGTACGCGGTTTTCGCCGACCTGGGAGATCGAGCAGGTGTCGAAGTGCGCGACCACATCGGGGTTGGCGTAGGCAGGCGCTCCGACCTCGTAGAGCAGCTGCGCGGTCACGGTGCCCGGGGTCACCACACCGCCGCTGTCAGGCGTCTTGGTGATGACGAAGCTGCCGTCGTGGGCCAATTCCGCGATGGGCGAACCCGGGTAGCGACGGTCGGTGACCTCGTGGATCTGCGAGTAGTTTCCACCTGTGGCTTGTGGGCCGCACTCGATGACGTGACCGGCCGCGACGGCGCCCGCCAGCGCGTCGTAGTCATCGCGTGCCCAACCGTGCCACCAGGCGCCCACCCCGACGACTAGCGCCGCGTCAGTCACCCTGCCGGTGATGACGATGTCTGCGCCGCGGGTCAACGCCGAGGCGATTCCCCAGCCGCCCAGGTAGGCGTTGGCCGATACCGGTTCGACGTTCTTGTCGCGCAATCGGATCCCGGTATCGAGATTGGCGAAGTCGATGCCTTGCTCGATCAGTTGAGATAGCTGCGGGATCAAGTCGTCGCCCTCCACATGGGCCACTTTTAGATCCACACCGAGTTCGGCGACAAGCTCACGTACCCGCGCAGCCATCCCTGCGGGGTTGAGGCCTCCCGCATTCACCACAATCTTGATCCCGCGACGCGCGCATTCCTCGGCCACCTCGCGTAGTTGCGTGAGAAATGTATGCGCATAACCGGTGTCAGGGTTCTTCTTGCGGGCCTTCCACAGAATCAGCATGGTCAGCTCGGCCAGGTAGTCGCCGGTGATCACGTCGATGTCGGCCGTGGCGACCAACTCGCGCATCGCCGAGTGACGGTCTCCGTAGAACCCTGAGGCGTTACCAATCCGAACTGCGCGTTTGATCACTGCTGCACCTTTGGCTTGCGCTTGCTGGCCGCACCGGCGAATGCCTGAGCGATCTCCATCCAGCCCGTGGCCACTGGACCAGTCACGGTGAGCCCGGTTTCAGTCCAGTGTTTGCGTTGGGTGACGGTGAGGACGAAATCTTGTGCCGAGCCGACGATCTTGTTCGCTGCGTCTTGCGGTCCCCAGCACCAGGGTTCTCCATCCGGCGATTGCAGCTGCACTCCGACCGGCTCGGTCGGCACAGCCAGGCCGTTGACCTGGTGCGAAAATGCGAACGTGGATACGCCGAGGTGGGCGATACTGCGCAGAGCCGGGCTGACTGGGTGCTGCACACCGAGCGCTTCGTAAATGTCGTGTCCGTGCGCCCAGGTTTCCATCAGGCGAGCCGTGGCCGAGGAGGCCACACTCATCTCAGGACCGAACCACGGCACACGCCGTTTAGGGTCATCGGCGGCGAACGCGCCCAGTAGGTCTTGCCGGGCAGCCACAAACCACTGCAGCAGTGCTTCGGGAGCGAGAATGCGAAGTTGCTCGGCGATCCGGTCGGGGAAATCCATACCGTCGGCGATGAGTTTGTCTGCCTTAGGTACGAACTTGTCCGGCTCGGTCAGGGCAAGTTTCGCCGCGTCGTCGAAGAAGGCCAAGTGTGACACCTGGTCCTGAATGCTCCATCCCTCCGCAGGTGTTGACCGGCCCCAATGCTCGAACGACAACTCCTGCAAATGATTCATGAGCAATTCGGATTCGGAACGCAGCTCGGCTAACAGTCCGCCGTAGTCCAATCCCATCAGCGTCCCTTCCACACAGGGGAGCGCTTTTCCTTGAAGGCGGCCATGCCCTCTTGCGCATCCTGACTCAAATACACTGGCTCCCAAATTGCTTCGGCCAACTCGAATGCCTCGCTCAGTGGATGCTGAGCAGTCAGCGTCGCAGTCTGCTTGCCCGCCGCTACCGACAGCGGCGCGTTCGCGGCTATCTGCTCAGCGAGTTCTTGTGTCACCGCCTGCAGATCGGCGGGCTCGGTCAGCCGGTTGACGAATCCGATCTCGTGGGCGCGTGCGGCTGATATCGGGGATCCGGTCAGCACCAGTTCCATGGCGATACGGCGCGGAATCATCGCCGGTAGCGGCGCTGCCCATGGCGACCCGCGGCCCACTTTGACCTCGGTGATGGCGAACTTCGCGGTCGTCGAGGCCACGCACAGATCGCAGGTCTGCGCCAGCAGAAATCCGCCGGCGAACGCGACGCCGTTGACGGCGGCGATCGTCGGTTTGTCCACGGTGATGTTTCGCCCGAACTGCGGTACAAAATCGACCGGCGGAACGGTGAGTTGTTCCTCCGACATCTCCTTCAGATCACCACCGGCGCAGAACGCCTTGTCACCAGCGCCGGTGAGCACGAGCACCTTTGCGTGTCGGTCTCCGTTGAACCTGCTGATCCCATCGAATAACCCGTCGCGAACCGCCTTATTGAGACTGTTGCGCGCCTCTGGACGGTTGATCGTCAGCCAGGCAATCTCGTTGCGAACCTCGTAATCGACACTCATGAGGCGGCTTCGTCGTCAGGACCGGAAACCACAGCCAGCACTTGACCCGATTCCACCTGGTCACCGGGCTTGACGGCAACCGTTGCGACCAGACCATCCGAAGGGGTGCGCACGGTGTGTTCCATCTTCATCGCCTCAAGCACCACGATGGCGCTGCCCGCACTCACTTCGTCGCCCTCGCTGACCTCCACGCGTACCACCGCGCCCGGCATGGGAGCCAGCAACGATCCCGTCTCCTGCGTCGCGCTTGGGTCGGGAAACCGTGGAATCTCGTGCAACGCAGTCGAGCCCAGCGCGCTGTCGATGTAGTGAACATCCCCGTCGCGAGCCATTCGATAGCGCCGGCGCACTCCATCGATCTCGACATCGATCAGGTCGTCGGTGGCACTGACCATCTGGACCTGCGGCGCCCAATCACCGGTGGTGACTCTGATGCCGCCGCGCTCAACGCGGTAGCGCACCTCGATGATCTCGTCGCCGGCACGGTACTGGACCACCTGATCCTGGCTGGGCAAGTTGCGCCAACCTGAGGGAAGGCCAGGCAGAATCACTGTCTGGCGCGCCCGACGCGCCAGTGAAGCCAGTGCCGCACTAACCGCGTGGATGCGTATCGCGTCCTTTTCGCGCACGCTCAGATCGGCGGGATCGTGGCGTTGCAGGTAGCCGGTGTCGATTTCGCCGGCCCGGAACTCGTGTTCACGCAGAATCCCCACCAGCAGATCGCGGTTGGTTGTCACTCCGTGGATGCGAGTTTCACGTAGCGCCCGAGCGACCCGCCTGCAAGCCTCGTCCCGCGTCTGGCCGTAACCGATGACCTTGGCCAGCATGGGGTCATAGAACGTGCTCACCGTCGATCCAGAGGTAAATCCGGCGTCGACACGTACCCCCGGCATCCCGGGGAATTCCAGGGTGTGCAGGGTTCCCGACACCGGAATGAATCCAGCCGCAACGTCTTCGGCGTACAGCCGCACCTCAACTGCATGCCCGTTGGGGATGGTCGCCAGCATCTCGTCGGGCAGCGGCTCACCGGCGGCGACGAGCAACTGCGCGCGTACTAGGTCGATTCCGGTGACCAGCTCGGTGACCGGGTGTTCCACCTGGAGCCGGGTGTTGACTTCGAGAAAGTAGAACGAGCCGTCGGGTGCCATCACAAACTCGACGGTGCCGGCCCCCTCATAGGCCAGCGCCTTACCCGCGGCGACTGCGGCGCGCCCCAGTTCCTCGCGCAGAGAGGGGTCGACGGCCGTCGAGGGTGCTTCTTCGATGATCTTCTGATAACGGCGCTGGATGGAACATTCGCGCTCCCCCAAATGCACGACGGTCCCGTGGCTGTCGCCGAAGATCTGCACTTCTATATGCCGGGGTGACTCGACGAACTTCTCCAGGAATACTGTTCCGTCGCCGAAGGCAGAAGCCGCCTCACGACGTGCACCGGCGACCGCCTCCAGCAGTTCGTTCTCGTCGCTGACGATCCGCATTCCGCGACCCCCACCGCCGAAAGCGGCTTTGACCAGTATCGGAAAACCGATGTCGGCTGCTGCCTTGCGCAGGCTGTCCGGGTCGGCGTCCTGTTGGTCCCCGACTGTTACACCGGGGAGTACCGGCACACCCGCCTCAGCCATCATGTCCTTGGCGGCAATTTTGGACCCCATCGACGAGATGGCATCGGGGCTGGGGCCGACGAAGATCACCTTCGAATCGGCACAGGATCTGGCGAAATCCGCGTTCTCGGACAGGAATCCATAGCCGGGGTGTATCGCGTCGGCGCCGGTGGCCGCGGCAGCGGCCAACACCAGGTCGGCCCGCAGGTATGTGTCGGATGGAGCAGTGCCTGGCAGGTGTACCGCTTCGTCGGCCTGGTCGACATAGGGAGCGGACCGGTCGGCGTCGGAGTAGACCGCGACGGTGGCGATGTCCATCTCTCGAGCGGTGCGAATGATTCGCGAAGCGATCTCGCCGCGGTTGGCGATGAGTAGCTTGCTGATGGGCTGATGAGTGGTGGTCACGTTCCTCACATCCTGAATACGCCGAAGCCACGGCGTCCGGTAACGACATTGGAATGTGTTGCAGACAGGGCCATCCCGAGTACCGATCGGGTATCGCGGGGGTCGATCACCCCATCGTCATAGATGCGCGCCGAGATGTAAAAAGAATGCGATTCGCGCTCGATCTGTTCCTCGATCTCAGCGGTGCGCTTGGCATCTTCCTGCTGGTCGAATTCTCGGCCGGCGGCCTCCGCTGCGGCCTTGCCGACGATGGAGAGGACACCGGCAAGCTGCTGGGCCCCCATGACGGCCAGCTTGGCGTTGACCCAACTGAACATGAACCTTGGGTCATAGGCCCGTCCAGACATTCCGTAGTTGCCTGCGCCGAACGATCCGCCCATGTTGACAGTGATGTGGGGGACGGTGCTGTTGGTGACGGCGTTGATCATCTTCGCGCCGTCCTTGATGATGCCGCCCTGCTCGTAGTCGGTGCCGACCATGAAACCGGTGACGTTCTGCAGGAAGATCAGCGGGGTGTCAGTCTGATTCGCCAGAAGGATGAACTCTGTTGCCTTCTTGGACTCTTCGCTGAAAAGGACACCTCGTGTGTTGGCCAGGATGCCGACGGGAAATCCGTGCACGGAGGCCCATCCGGTGGCCAAACTGGTCCCCCACCGCGGCTTGTATTCGGAGAAGCGACTGCCATCGACGATGCGCGCGATCACTTCTCGGGGATCGAATGGGACGCGGGAATCACCCGAGGCAATCCCGAGGAGCTCGTCGCCGTCGTGGAGCGGCTCGTCGGCAGGCTTGCTCGGTCCAGGTCCGAGCTTGTGCCAGTTCAGGTGCGCGACGATGTCGCGGCCGATGCGGATGGCGTCGACCTCGTCGATGGCGAAATAGTCGCCGAGTCCGGACACCCTCGTGTGCATGTCTGCGCCACCGAGGGACTCGTCGTCAGCGTCTTCTCCGGTGGCCATCTTCACCAACGGCGGGCCGCCGAGAAAGACCTTAGCCTGCTTGTCGACCAGCACGGCGTAGTCGCACATGCCCGGCACGTAGGCCCCGCCTGCAGTGGAGTTGCCGAACACCATGGCGACGCTCGGAATCCCCATCGAGGACAGTTCGGTGAGATCCCGGAAGATGCGGCCAGCATGCACGAACAACTCCGACTGGGTGGGCAGATCAGCACCACCGGACTCCACCAGATACAACACGGGCAGCCGGTTGACCTTTGCGATCTCCAGCGCACGCAGGTTCTTGCGCAACGTGTACGGGTTCATCGTCCCACCGCGAACGGTTGGGTCGTGGGCGATGATCATGCACTCCACGCCACTGACCACCCCGACGCCGGTGACGATCGCGGCGCCCACATTGAATTGAGTGCCCCACGCCGCCAGGGATGACAGTTCCAGGAACGGCGCATCACGGTCGAGGAGCAACTCGATACGCTCACGCGCCAGCAGCCGGCCGCGATCGTGGTGACGTTTGACGTAGCGCTCACCGCCGCCGGCGGCGACTATTTCGAGCTGTTCGGTGAGGGCCGCGACCGCCGCGGACTGCACCTCGTAGTTGCTGGCATAGGTTTCGGAGTCCGTGTCAATCTCCGATGGCAGGGCTGGCATCGATATCCTTAACGGTGTTAGTGAATGCGAATACACTAAGTCGGTTGGCGGCGATCACAATGGGGATGGAGACGAAGACACCCCCAATAGGTGACAAAGGCCGTTCTAACGGGGCACTCACTCGTGCGGCCTATCCCTCGCACACAGCGTTGCCAGTTCCCTGCGGGCTTGGCGGTACTGTCCGGCCAGCTCCGCAACAAGTTCTTCGACGGTTCCCACTGCGTGAACAGCGGACACGCTGTGCCCTGCGCTCCAGGCGTCCCGGTTGGACAACAACTGATCCTGGGCGAAACCCTCACCGCAGTCGGCGGTCTCGAGATCCTGGCGATCCAGCCATGCGGCCAGCAGACTTGCCGGTATTCCGCCCACCCGGTCGGACAATCGGACGTCGTCGAGCGACGACTCCACCAAGGCTCGCCGGTATTCATCGCTGGCCCGGCTTTCGACAGTGGCGATGAACCGAGTCCCCACGTAGGCCAGGTCGGCGCCGGCGGCTTGCGCGGCAAGAATCGACCGGCCGTCAGCAATGCCGCCCGCCAGGACGATCGGGCCGTCGAACCGCTCGCGGACGGCTCTCAGGAAGGCGAAAGGGTTCGCCCACCCCGTCTGCCCCCCGGCACCGGCGGTCAGCAGCACCAGCCCATCCGCGCCGGCGTCGAGCGCGGCCCAAGCGTGCTGCAGGCTCGCCACATCCGCGTACACCTGGGCCCCCGCGTCATGCAATGGATCCACCACTGCAGCCGGCGAGCCCACGCTGGTGATGACCAGTTTGACCCGGTGGCGAATCAGGCAGTCCAAGTCGGCTTGCAGGCGTGCATTGCTGCGGTGCACCACCAGGTTCGGCGCCACCGGCGCGGACCCATCATCGGAAGTCTCCGACAGGATCTGATGCAGCCAGGAGTCGAGTTCCGGTGGTGAGGTCGCGTTGTGCGTAGGGAAGGAACCAATCACTCCAGACCGGCACGCCGCCGTCACCAATTCCGGTCCTGACACGTTCGTCATCGGCGCGGCAATCACTGGAAGTACCAGATCGCCGGGCCATGAAGCAGCTTGCGTCAATGGGTCCATTTCGCCCCTCACCTCGGTTTAGTGAACTGAGATTTACTAGTGCGAGGTCGGAGATGTCAACCCAGAAGTCGTTCGATCACCCACAAATAGGAGGTCATCGGCGGAGATGCTGGTCGCAGGGAGTTTGACAAAGTGATTCATATCACCAATGATGAGGGTGCGTTAGTAAATGCTGAACCGCATTCCTGTGATGCGACCAAGGAGTACCCCATCAGTACTGAGCTTCTGTCGTGGTCATCGCCGACCGTCGACGCACCGTTGCTGGGCGAGCAGCTGTTTGCGCCTGATTACGTGTCGCGGCCAAACCCCGCATCGCCGGGTGAGCAGATGTCGGGCGCGCTCAGCGCGCTACTTTCCGCCCTGGCAGCGGTGCGGGAAGCCGCATCCCCAGCGGCGACGCTGGATTGTGCACCTCGCGCATTGGCCGCTTCGGCGGTGTTCCAAAGAGTGATGTTCTCCCGGGTGAGTGGCTCGACATGGTTGCCCGAGGCTGTGTACGGCGTCGATGCCGAGCGGCAGGTAAACGTGCACGTCGAAAGCCATGACAGCGACCGGATCGACGGCCTACACATCTCCCTGGCCTCACCACTGGTGGAGGCCGAGGTCGTGCGCCGGCGGTTGCCGGCCCTGATTCTGGACGCCGCTGCCGAGGCTCGGGTGGACCGGATCCTGGTCGAGCGCATGCAAGTCAGCGAGTACGTGGTCGCCCCGATCGTGACGGGCTCAACAGTCATCGGATTGCTTCACGCCGACAGCCCGACCGACAGGCGACCGTTGACCGCAGTTCACCGCGATCTGCTGCGAATGTTCGCAGACGCTGTCGGGCTGTCCTACGAAAAGGCTCTACTTGTCGAGCGCATCGAGCGTCAGCGCCAGTACATCCTCGACGTCTGCGACGCCGCGATGGGATCGACAGCCGGCACCAACCTCGTGCGACCCATTGCTCTGCGCGCCGAGACGGTGCTCCCAGCCCGGATGAACGCAGTGGAGTCCACCGCCGTGCCAGGGGCCCGTCATCCAAAAGCGAACCAGGTAGCCCAGCGCCGGGACTCTTCCCGACTGGGCACATTGACCAGCCGTGAGCGCGAGGTCTTGGGTCTGCTGGCCAGCGGAGCGACCAATGCCCAGCTCGCCGATCAACTGACGGTGGCCGAGAGCACCGTGAAATCTCATGTCAAACACATTCTGCACAAACTCGGCGCCAGCAATCGGGCAGCGGCCATCTCCTTCTATCTGCGCGAAACCCGCAGCGCGAGTAGGTCTAGCCGATGAGTGTGCTCATCGGCGGGGAGTCCTCACGCGCGGTGGGCAGCGCGCGGGCGCGCACGGAATGGTTGTCGAAACAAGCCGAGTTCAGCCAGGGCTTCTCAACTCTTTGTGAGCAGGTCGTCGAGGTCCTGGGAGTTGAGCGGCCGGCGTGGCTCGAATCCGATTCCCCTGCTCATGTCGCAGAGGTGATAACAGAATTCTCTCGGCTGTGCGCTCTGCGACTACGCGCGGTGGGCAGCTCAGATACCGAGACCGAGCGACAGGTGTGCGTCCTGCTGTTGCGCCTTCAGCAGTTGGCCATGGACTGGTATCTGTTCGAGACCGGCGTGCGCAGTCAGCGGTTGGCTGATTGCGCGGTAAGCCTCAATAGGCTGCGCAGCATGCCGACCACTGCGGCTCTGATCGATAATGCCTGCCACGAGTTGGTTTTTCGCCTTGGGTTTCGACGAGCGGTCCTTTCGACTGTGGACGCCGGCGGATGGACACCGCTGATCCTGCTGGATCAAACCAATGTCGCGGACCGAGCCTGGTTCGGCGCCTGGCAAAACCAGAAGGTGCCGCTGACGCCGACCACGCCCGAAGCGGTTTCGCTGTCTCGGCGGCAGCCGTCTTTGATCCAGGACACTGCCGATGCGCCCGTGTATCGACCGTTGATCGTGCAGGCCGGCCAGTCCCGTTCCTATGTGGTGGCACCGCTGGTGCAGGGCAGCGACGTGATGGGGTTTCTGCACACCGACCACTACCCTGAGACCACGCGGGTCGACGAGGGTGATCGGGATGTGTTGTGGGCGTTCGCCGATGGGTTTAGCCACATCTACCAGCGTGCCGCGCTCATGGAGAACTTGCGCGAACAGCGCGACAACATCAGGGATTTGCTGATCACCACCGTCGACCAGATTGAAGACCTGTGTGACATGAGTGTGGAGACCACCACTGGTCTTCATGACACGAATAGCGACGGCAGCGGCCGAGATCAATCCGCTCCGGTTCACTCGCCGCGGCGGGTGGAGTTGACTGAGCGCGAATCCGAAGTGCTGCGGCTCATGGTGACCGGTGCCAGCAATCACGAGATCGCCGATCAATTGGTAATCACCGAGGGCACCGTGAAATCGCATGTCAAGCACATTTTGCGCAAGTACGGTGCGGTCAATCGCGCCCAAGCGATCGCCTGGGTCCTGCAAGACGCCTGACCTCTGGCCGTTGTGCCGTGATCGGTCAGCAAAGCGGTTGGGTGCACAGATAGCCGCCATCGTGGTACACCAGCGGTTCCGGGCACGCCGGGCAATCTTCACAATGAATCTGGACAACCTTGCCGATAACCAGCGTGGAATCGCCGGCAGCTATGAGACGGTCCACCTCGATGCGCAGCCATGTCGGCACCCCGTGCAGCGCGGGTTCGCCCGTTGGCAGTGTATCCCACAACGCAGGATCGGAGAACCTCTCCTCGGCGGACCGCGAAAACCGTTGTGCCAGTTCGAGTTGATCGGCACCGGGTAAATGGACCATGACCGAGATCGCCGCGCGCATGGCCTCGATGCTCGACGAGGTATGGGTGATGTTGAACGACACCAACGGTGGGTTCAACGACAAGGATGCAAACGACGTCGCAGTGAAGCCGACCGGTCCGCCGGCCGACATCATGGTGACGATGGCGACGCCAGCGGGATGACGACGCAGTGCGGCGCGATACTGCTCAGCGGTGACCATCATGCTGCCGCCATCGTCTGCAACTCAGGTATGACGACGTGGTGGATCAGATCCAGGACGCCTTCATCGTCCACCGGACGAAGTATTGCACCGTCAGCAATACCCAACGCGTAGATATCGGCGATCAAGCCTGACAGTCCCGCTGGAGTACCGACGTACACCATGGTGTCACTGGACTCAAACGCTGGATCGCTCATCGCGGTACGCGCCGCCCGTACGTCCAGTGCGATCATCACATCGATGTCGACGACGATCACAGCATGTGGACAATCCTGACGGGTCGCGGCCGCCTTGTGCGTCAGGTCGCGCAGATCCACTGCACTGATACGTACCAACTCGTCAGAACTGTTGGTCCACAAGCCTTTATCGGATTCCACACCGAATCGCAGATGCGGTCTGGGTTTTCCCTCAGATCCTGCTGTGCCACACGCTGCAATCGCCATCGTCATCAGCTTCTCCTCGTCAGCGCTCAGTTCCCTGCAGGGGGTCGATCACGATGGCGAACGCCTTGTTTTCGATACCCCCGGAACGGTCGAGCGCGATGAACTTTTCCTGGACGTACTCGTCGATCGCGTTGGGACCGCCTTCACGGCCCAAGCCGCTCTCCTTGTATCCGCCGAAGGGGTAGGCCGGGTGGATGATGTGCCAGTTGTTCACCCACACCATGCCGGCCTCCAATCGGCGCGCCAGGCTGGCGGCCCGTTGCTCACTGCCCCAGACACCGGCCGAGAGACCGTAGTTGGTGTCATTGGCGATCGCGAGAGCGTGCTCGTCGGAGTCGTAGGTCATCACGACCAGTACCGGACCGAACACCTCCTCGCGGGCGACTCTCATGTCGTTGGTCACATCGAGGTAGATCGTCGGTTCGATCCAGTAGCCGCTGTCGAACCCTGGTCCCTCGGGAACCTTGCCGCCGAGGGCGGCGGTGGCACCTTCCTCGGCCGCGATCCTGAAATAGTCCAGGATTCGATCCTGCTGTGTCCGCGAAATGATCGGCCCGATATGGGTGCTCGGGTCCAGCGGATCACCGATCCGCAGCGTCGATGCCCTCGCCAGCAGTTTCTCCACGATCTCATCGCGCCGTGAAGCCGGGATGAGCAAACGCGTACCCGCCTCACAGGCCTCGCCGTTGTTGGCCATACAGGCGAACAACGCGCCGTCGACGGCCATGTCGATGTCGGCGTCGTCCAAGATGATGTTTGCACCCTTGCCGCCGAGTTCGAGGGTGACCCGGCGCACCGAATCCGCCGACTGGCGCAAGATACTCTTGCCCACCGCCGTGGACCCGGTGAACGCCACTTTGCGGACATCTGTATGACCAGACAGGCGCGCCCCGACCGGCTCACCATCACCGGTCACCACGTTGAACACACCCGGGGGCAGGCCGACGGCGTGGAATTCGCGGGCCAACTCCAACGCCAGCAGTGGAGCGTGCTCGTCAGGCTTGAGTACCACCGAGTTCCCGGCGACCAGCGCCGGACCGATCTTCCACACCGTCGTCAGCATCGGGATGTTCCACGGCACGATCGCCGCGACCACGCCAAGCGGCTCGCGTACCACGACACCGTCGGCGGCAACCGGTTCGATGGCGGGCCCGGGTGTCTCCCACTCGTAGTGCTGCGCGATCGCCGCCACATACTGCAGCTGTGCCACCGAAAGACCCACATGTAGCGCGCTGGTGATGCGGATCGTGGCGCCGTTCTCGCGGGTCTGCAGCGCTGCGAGCTCGTCGGCCCGAGCACCCAGCCTCTCGGCGACAGTGTTGATGATCGCGGCCCGCTCCGCCGGTGGTGTCCGGCGCCATGTACCTTCGGCGAAGGCCTCCTTGGCGGCACTCACTGCAATGTCCACTGTCGCGGTGGTGCCCTTCGCGACGGTGGCGACCAGTTCTTCTGTTGCTGGGCTGCGGATCTCGTACACCTCGTCGGTGTCGACCCACTTGCCGTCGATGTACATCGGGTAGTGCTCGGACATCTCGAGCATCCTTTCTCTAGCCGACCTGACGGGACTTGTTGCGCCAGTAGGGTTTACGAATAGCCTTTTTGTCAACCTTGCCTGCTGGGTTCAGCGGGAGGCTGTCGGCGAAGAGGATGGCTTTGGGTGCGGGGATGCTGCCCAGTGCCGACTTGACATGCTTGATCAGTTCGGATTCCAGTGCCGGCCCGGTGATCTCACCCGCGCGGGCGACCACGATGGCCATCACCGCCTCACCCCACTTCTCGTCCGGCACACCGATCACCGCCGCCTGCGACACTGCCGTGTGGGTGGCCAGCACATCCTCGACCTGGCGGGGGAAAACGTTGAACCCACCGCTGACCACCATGTCTTTCTTGCGGTCAACGATGTAGAGGTACCCGTCGCCGTCGAGGTAGCCCACGTCTCCGGTGTGGACCCATCCGCCGCGCAGGGTTTCAGCGTCGCGAGACGGATCAAGGTAGCCCAACATCTGACCGAGCTGGCGTGAACAGATCTCGCCGACCTCGCCGACAGGCAGCACTGTGTCGTTCTCGTCCTGGACGGTAACGCTGACCTGAAACATCGGTCGGCCCGCAGCAGCGAGGCGAGCGGTCCACTCTTGGGTGGATTCGTCGTCCCGCTGCA
This sequence comes from Mycolicibacterium peregrinum, assembly GCF_002102345.1. Lineage (GTDB taxonomy): Bacteria > Actinomycetota > Actinomycetes > Mycobacteriales > Mycobacteriaceae > Mycobacterium > Mycobacterium peregrinum. The sequence continues at coordinate 143,735 of NZ_LQPP01000011.1, read as the reverse complement.
GGTGCTCGTGTTTACGCAGGCACGCCACATAGCCGGGCTCGGTGCCCGCATAGGTCTGAATAAAGATCGGCCCGAAGTCCTCCAGCGCCTGGCGCAGCCGCTCAGGTGTGATCGGCGATCCCGCGTACACCACCGTCTGCAGCGAACTCAGATCACACTCGTTGCGGCGAGGATGATCGAGCAGCAGATAGATGATGGTCGGCACCAATGCGGCCGCGGTGACACCGTGTCGCTCGATGTAGGTGAGCAACGAATCCGGCTCCAGCCCGGGAAGCATCACGTTGGTGCCACCGCGGATGAAGGTCGGCATCACGAAGATCTGCGTGAAATGCGTTAGCGGCGCACCGTGGGCGAACACCTCGCCGAACCGGATATCGCCGATCTCCAGGCCGGCTGAAATGCTGTAGTGACTCCACGTGAAGTGCGAATTCACGACACCCTTGGGCTCACCGGTACTTCCCGAGGTGAAGAGCACGTAAGCCTCGTCGTGCTCATTGATCTCAACCTGTGGCCGCTGCGAGGGATGCCCAGCCACGAGGGTGGCAAAATCCAAAGCCTCGACCTTGGGATCACCTTCGACGGTGCCTACCCGAATCACGTTCTGCAGCTTGGGCAAATCCCCGCGAATCGCGGCGACAGCGTCTTCGAACTTCGCGTGATACAGCAGCGTCGTCGCATCGGTCTGGGCCAGATTGGACTTGAATCCTTCGGCAGCAGCTCGCGTCGGCATCTGCACCAGCACCGCTCCGGCCGCCCAAACCGCCTGTTGGATAGGAATGAATTCGAGGCAGTTGGGCATCAGCAGCCCGACCCGTTCACCCTTCTGCAGACCACTACCGATCAGCGCATGAGCGATCTTGTTGCGCCACTCTCCTAGTTCCCGGTAGCTGATACTCGCACCAGACGCCGCGTCCAGGATCGCGGTGCGCTCACCGTAGTAGGCGCACGCGCGATCTAGAACATCAGGGAGCACACCCCACGTACCGTCATTGGACACCCGCAGCTATCCCGTCAGCGAGGCAGGGTCGAAACCCTCGACCCAGTATTCCGGCGTGACGATCGGCAGGCCCAGTTCCTGCAGCACCGGAGTGTCATTCCAATAGGTGGTTTCGCGCGCGATCTTGCCCTGCTCGTCCAACTGGTGCCAGGTGATACCCCGGGTGCTGAGGCTTTTGCCCTCGGTAGGCACACCTCGGAAGGTCGTGAGTCCGTCGCCGGTCCAATCCCACAGAATGACGACCGCGGGCTGCCCATCGATGCCGGCCAGCTCGAATGCCTCGGTGGCGGTGAACTTGTGCACACCAATACCGTTACTGAGGTCTTTGTTCGCAAAAGGGGCGAGCCGTGGTTCAAGCTCGGCCTTGGTGATGGCCGTGTCGATCATGTGGTCGGAATCGCCGTGGTCGTCGTACACCAGGTCGTCGGCATACAGGGCGACAGCCGACGCCGTGTCGCTGGTCAGTGCATCCGTCCAGCGTTGAGCATGTTGGCTGGCTTGAGAGGTGTTAAGGCTCATCACAATTCCTTTCAGACGAGAACCGGAGCTTTGGCCACGGCGGTCGGGTCGACGGGCAGACCGAGGTCGCGGACCGCAGTCGAGACATCCCAGAAGCTCGCTTCCCGCTTGATGCGACCGTCGGTGTCGTAAATGTGGAAGGTGATACCGCGGGCGCCAGGGACCGCTCCGTGGGTGGGGACACCGACGAACGCAGCCGCCGTTGGCGCATGCCAGGTCCAGCGGTAGATCGCCGCGTGTTTGTCTCCGACGACCTCGTCGATGCGGAAGTTGTTGATACCGATGCCATTTTCGGTGTCTTTGTTGGCATACGGGGCGAATACGCGCAGCAGTTCCTCTCTGGAGGTGATGCGCTGCCCAAGAATCGGGTCTTCGAACAGGAAGTCGTCAGCGTAGAGGGCGACCACGGCCTCCGGGCTGGTACGGAACGCTTTCAACCATTTGACCGCGAACGTGTGGCTCATCGGAAGGTTCAACTCCTCGCGTTGAAATGCAAGTAGGACAACTTCGAGGCTATGGACGACCAGCCCATAGCGGCCACTACCGAGGGGAGGAAACCACCTGCCCGTAGGGGGGACATGACCGTGCTCGCCCCGCGTTGCTGTTGATCGGCGATCTCCCCCGATGCCGGAGCGAGTTCCCCCTTGGGAGAGGTGTGCAGCCCGTGGTGTCAGAGCAGCATGTGGACGACCGGACACCAAGAGCTACAGGAGTGACCATGCTGGAACAAGACATGACAGACGACGATTTCGGCCCGTATTTCGCGAAGGCTCAAGAGGTCTCGCAGTTCTTCCGTGAGATCGGCCCTAAATACGACGCTGAGAACAGCTTCGCCTACCCGTCGATCGAAGCCTTCAAGAAATCCGGGTTGGGCGCACTGCCGATCCCCAAGGCCTTCGGCGGGCCTGGCGGCAACATCCTGCAGGTGTCCAAGGTGGTCTCGGAGCTCTCGAAGGGTGACTCCGCGATTACGCTGGCCTACAACATGCACTACATCATGGTCGGCATCGCCGGAAACCTGATGAGCGAGGAACAGAACAAGTACTGGCTGGGCCGAGTCGCCGACGGCGAACTGATGTTCGGCCCCTTCTCCGAGCAACGCGCCGGTTTCTCCGGGCTGGCCGACATGCAAGCGGTCCCGCAGAAGGGTGGCGGCTGGCGGCTTTACGGCAAGAAGACGTGGGGCACGCTGTGCGAGGCCGCCGACATCATCACCACCAACGCTACCGAGACCGATGCCGACGGCAACCTACCGGACACCTTCGAGGGGCGGGTGGCGGCCGAGAAGCTCTTCATCGGCGACTTCAATCTCGACGAGAACTACCAAGGCGACGGCATCCGCATCGAGAAGACCTGGGACGCCCTGGGCATGCACGCCACTGGCACCCAGACCATCGTGTTCGATGGCTACTTCGTGCCCGAGGACGGGTTCGTCGCTCCCTGGCGTGCCGGAGCGTTCGGTGTCCTTGAGTGGGCGTCGCTGATGTTCGCCAGCATCTACCTCGGCATGCAGGAACGCATCCTGGAGGAATCGGTCAAGACGCTGTCCAAGAAGCACCTCGGTGCGACGTTCGGCGCGATCGTCGCTGCCGACACCGAAGTCAAGAGTGTCGGTCACATCATCGACGGCATCGGCGACATGGCCTCTCGGTACGAGTTCAGTCGGCGCGTGCTCTACCAGACCTGCCAGGAGCAGATCGACGGCAAGGACAAGCTCTGGGACCCGGAGCTGCGCTTCCCCTACCTCGGCCTGGCCAAGACCTTCATCGCCGACAACGTGCTCAACATGTCTCGGCATGCGATGAGCATGGTGGGCGGCTCCTCCTTCCGCAAAGGAACGATCTTCGAACGGCTCTACCGCGATTCGGCCGCATCCATGTTCCAGCCGCTCAACGCCGATCAGACCCGCACCTACATCGGCGAGTTCCTACTCAACAAAGCTGCTGCCAAGTAACCCTGCGATGGACCAATATCGGGCGCCCCGGTGGACTTCCGCCGGGGCGCCTTGTGTAGGTGCCATGTCACTGCAGCCTTTCCCCCGCAATTTGGCGGGCCTGCAATCTCGACCCAGCCGCAGCATGTGCTTTTCGCTGCCACCAGGCGATTTAGGGACCCACGGCATTACGCGAAGACCGGTCGGTTCCTGCACTGCAATCGTGAGCTTGTCCAGACTCAGTTCGTGGGTCAGGCCGAGGGCGGCCTCGACAATCTAGTTCGGGCGCGCCTTCGACCGGGGCCGCATCGATGTGGGTCTGGACATCGGATATCGCCTACCTGACCTGCGGTGAATTTCTGCGCGATCCGTGACGAGCACTCCCGGCGGGCACTGCACCCCATTGCCGTGGTCGGTGATCCCCGCCACGTCGGTGCCGAGATCGTGCGGCGCTTCAGCGGATTGGTCGACCGCTTCACCCTCTACACGCTCTACCCCCTCGACCACGAAGTCCGTGCGGACCTCGTCGAGGCGCTCCACTGCGCTATCTGATCGCACCGGCAGATGAGGGCGGGCCACCACCGATATCTCCCCATGGAGCAGTAAGTCTCACCCTTGAGTTAGGCGCTGCCGCGTTCATCGGTCCATAGCGTGGTGGCCATCGTCCATCGATGGCCTCCAGGCCTTCATCGGGCCGAACGCGACGTCGCGACAAGGAGCACCCATGCAACCTGACCGTGCTGACCGAATCCGATGTGAAGACTCCTCCGAGGATTGGACTGGGGCCTGACATGTGGGGACCGTTGCCCGACGTGTTGGACCGGGTGTGCACCTACTACCGCGACTCGGTGGCGATCATCGACGGAGATCGTTCCCTGACCTACCAGGAGATGCGCGACTGGCGCAATCAGATCGCCAACGGTCTGGTCGAGCTAGGTGTCGAGAAGGGCGAACGCATCGGCCTGCTCATGCCCAACGTCCTGGAGTTCATCCCGTGCGAGCACGCCATCTGGGCGGCCGGCGCAGTGTTGGTCCAGATGGCTACCCGGGCCTCGGCGAGCGCGTTCGTCTCCAATCTGGGGTCCACCGAGGCCACCACACTGATCTACCACGCCAAATTCGAGATCGTAGTCGCCGAGATCGTCGATCAGCTGCCCGCATTGCAGCGGCTGATCCGCGTGGAGAACGCACCGGCGGCAGGCACCCAACACGCTGTCGATGCGGTCGATTTCGGCGCTCTGATCAGCCGTCAGTCACGCACCCGCCCCGACGTCGACATCGACGAGCACGACGAGGCGTTCATCATGTTCACCTCGGGGAGCACCGGTGAACCCAAGGGTGTGGTGAACTCGCACTTCACGTGGGGCTACGAGGGCATCACGGCCGGGCTGGACATGGGTGACATCGCCTTCGGCGAGGTGTTCGCCCACGGCGCACCGCTGACTCACTTCTCCCACGCGTTCGTCATGCCGACATTCATCCGTGGCGGCACCAACGTCATGCTGCCCGCCCTGGACGTGGCGACCCTGCTGAGCAACATCGAACGCCACAAGGTGACCGCGACCGCAGTCGTCCCGACCATCATCTACCTGCTGCTGGACTCCCCCCGCCGACCTGAGTTCGATCTGTCGACGTTGCGCACCTTGATCTACGCTGGCGCACCGATCACGCCGGAACGACTGCGCGCGGCACTCGAGACCTTCGGGCCGATCTTCATCCAGACCTACGCGGGCACCGAGCAGGGCTTCGTGTCCTGCCTGCGCAAACGCGACCACCGCGCCGACGACACGACGTGGGTGGCACGGTTGGCCTCGGCGGGCCGTGCCCTGCTCAACGTCGCCGTCGAGATCCGCGACGAGGCGGGCCGACCCCTCCCGGTCGGTGAATCCGGAGAGGTGTGCACCAAGCAGACCGGGCAGATGGACACCTACCTGGATGCCTCCCGCAACGCCGAGACGCTGCGGGCGGGCTGGGTGCACACCGGCGACGTGGGTCGCCTCGACGAAGACGGGTTCCTGTTCATCGTCGACCGCAAGCGGGACCTGATCGTCTCCGGCGGATTCAACGTCTTCCCCCGACAGGTCGAGGACGTGCTGAGCACCCACGCTTCCGTCGCCCAGGCCGCGGTCATCGGTGTACCGCACGAGAAGTGGGGGAAGCAGTGTTGGCCGTCATCGTCACCAGAGCCGGAGTCACGATCGGCGAGCAGGAACTCATCGATTACGTCAAAGCCGAACTGGGCAGCGTGTGCGCCCCCAAGACGGTTGTCTTCGTCGACGAGGTCCCGCTCAGCGCCACCGGCAAGGTCGACAAGAAATCCCTGCGCGAACCGTACTGGCAGGGCCAGTCGCGGCAAGTCGGATGAGGGGAAACTCATGACCCCAACCACCGGCGACCCCGGCCCAGCTGCGCGACGGCTCCACATCGCCCTGGACTTCCTCACCACTCGGCGATGGGTCGAACTGACTCCGCCCGACGGACAAACGGTCCGCATCACCGCACCCGACCTGCGGGCCGCTGCACGCGCCACGACCGGTCTGCACGCCGACGCGCGACGAGCCGGGGGTGAGGTTACCGTGCTGCTCGATGTGGACGCGATGACCGCCGACGATGTCCGCACGGCCATCGCTCGGATGGAGCGTCACGACGCCTGCACCGGCGGACCGACCCGGCCGGACTCCCTGCGCTACGTCGGCACCCCGGGCGGGTTGGCCGGACTGATCGGCGACGTGTTCACTGCAGGCGTCGCCGACGGCGTGATCGTGCGGCCACTGTGCGCTGCGACGGTGGAGGACTTCCTGGGTTCCACGCTGCCGGCGTTGGCACACCTCGGTGTGACGGTGGATCCCACCCGGGTCAGGTTGCTCGAAGGTTGCCGGCGACGACACCGCGCCGCGCGGGCCGCCGCGCCCGCCCGCGGCTGCCACCCCCACCCCACCGCACACAGCGCCTAGCTCACCACCTCCAGGACCACCACCTCCAAGCAAGGAGCACGCGATGTCCGCCTCACCCGATGACGCAGAAGACGTTCAGGGACTCGACCCGGACGCCTATCGCGCGGCCCTGCGCCGCCATCCCGCCGGCGTCGCGATCGTCACCCTCACCTCTCCGGGCGGGCCGGTGGGGTTCACCGCGACCTCCTTCGCCTCGCTGTCGCTGCTCCCGCCGTTGGTGAGCTTCAACATCACCGAAACCTCGTCGAGCATCGGCGCGTTGCGGGACGCCGCGTCGATCATCATCCACCTCCTCGGTGAGCACCAACTCCCTCTGGCGCAACGCTTTTCGCGCAGCGCGGACCTGAGGTTCGCCGACTCCTCGCTGTGGCGAACGCTGGACACCGGTGAACCCGTGCTGCACGACACCCCGACCTGGTTACGGGTGGAGTTGCGCCAACTACTCGCCGCCGGGGACTCGACACTGGTCATCGGGTTGGTCACCCACGCACATTGCGCCCAGGAGACCGACGGCACGCCCCCCGCCCCGCTGATCTATCACCACGGCGCCTACCTCCGCACAGCGCCGTTTCCCGCGTGAAGACACCCACGCCGAGCGTGCTCGAGGAGCTCATCGAAGCTGTGCACGCCGGACCGCGAGGCGAGCACGTTGCGGCGTTCTTCGACTTCGGCGGCACGCTGGTGGAGCCCGACGCCGCCCTGGGGGCCTATCGACGCCAGGGCAGCCCCGGCACCGAGGCGGCCGAGGCGTTCGTGCGGGCCGGCCACAGTGCCGACAGGGCGACCCTCGACGAGACCGGGTTCGCCGCCCTGCTCGAGGAAGCCATTCGTGGTTGGGTGGGCCGCACCGAGGACGAGGTGACCGAACTCGGGCAGGTAGCTGTTCACCCGCGAACTCGCCGGCGCGTTGTTCTACGGTGCGTGGCGGCTGGTGCGCGCCCATCAGAACCTCGGACACACCGTCGTCATCCTCACCTCCGGAACGTGGGCCGAGGCAACACCGCTGGCGCGGGCGCTGGGGGTCGAGCATGTCCTGTGCACCCGGCTGGAGACCAACGACGACGTGCTCACCGGGCGCGTGGCCGGTCGACCGCTGTGGGGGCCGGGCAAACTCGCCGCGGTCGAAGACTTCGCGCGCACCCGGGACATCGATCTGGGGCGCAGTCACGTCTACGCCGACGGAGACGACGACATCGACCTCCTGACGTCGGTTGGCTCACCGCACCCGGTGAATCCCGCGCCGCGACTGGCCGCATTCGCCCACGCCCGACAGTGGCCGATCTTGTCCTTCGCCACACGCGGCCGGCGCCGCGATCCCCTGCCGGTACTGCGCACCGCGGCCATGTTCGCCACCCTGCTCGGCGCCGGTGGCCTCGGCGTGGCCACCGGAGTCCTACGGCGGGACCGCCGACGCGGCGTCGATCTGGCCACCAGCCTGTTCGGGCGGGTGGCGCCCCGACTCGGCAGCATCGACATCGAGGTCACCGGCGGCCAGCACGCCCGATCACAGCGCCCGGCGGTGTTCTTCGTCAACCATCAGAGCACCCTGGTCGACGTCCTGATCGCCTCCCGCGTCATCGAAACGGGGTTCACGATCGTGGTCAAGGCCGAGGTGCGGCAGATGCCGGTGATCGGCGCCTTGTTCGACCTGGCGGGGGTGGCGTTTCTGGACCGCTCCAACACCTCCCAGGCGATCTCGGCGTTGCAGCCCGCCGTGGACACCTTGCGCTCGGGCACCTCGATCGCACTGGCGCCCGAAGGCACCCGATCGTTCACACCCGCGGTCGGAACCTTGAAGAAGGGCGGGTTCCATGTGGCCCGCGACGCGGGGGTTCCGATCGTGCCGGTGGTGATCCGCAACGCCGGAGAAATCATGTGGCGCAACGCGATGATTGCCCAGAAAGGCACCATCGAGGTCGCGGTGCACCAACCCCTGCCAACCGCAGGCTGGGACCGCGACGACATCGACACCTGGCGCCGCGCCATGCAAGAGCTCTACCCCGACACCCTCGACGACTGGCCCGGCGTCGCCGCCGGACGGCGCTGGTCACAATTGATCGCCGAGTCCACCGGACGGAGTCACTGACATGCCCAGTGCCCATGACGGGCGCCCGCAGGCGCCCTGGCGACGGTGGCCGATCGGCCCGCACCGGCCCGCCGAGGACGGCGCACCGCGCCCCGGTGATCCCCCCGACGTCGCCGCGCTGCTGCAATCTCAGGCATTCCTCGATGCCACCGACGCCGTGGCCGACCGCCTCGGACACGAGCGCCTCCGGGTCCGGGCCGAGGCAGCCGGCTACGTCCGTGAGATGGCCGCCAGCCACAACCCGGTGGTGTTGGGCACCTGGCATCGCATCGCCGCGTGGCTGGTGCGGGGCTATGAGATCGTCACCGATCCCGCCAGCCTGACGAAACTGCGAGAACTCGACCGCCACAACACGTTGATCTTCCTGACCTCGCACCGGTCCTACCTTGACGAATTCGCCCTTCCCCCGCGCCTGGCGCAAGCCGGTCTGTCGCCCTGCTTCGGGATGGCCGGGGCCAACCTCGACTTCTTTCCGCTCGGGACCTTGGCGCGACGCAACGGGATCGTGCACGTGCGCCGCGCCTCGGGCGACGCACCGGTATACCGCACGGCGTTGAGAGCCGTCGTCGGGCGCCTGGTCTCCCAGGGCAACAACCTGGTCTGGTCGATCGAAGGCGGGCGCACCCGAACCGGCAAACTCCGCCCGCCCCGGTTCGGTCTGCTGCGCTACGTGACCGATGCCATCGAATCCGTCGCGGCGGCCGACGCGCTCATCGTGCCCGTCTCCATCATCTATGACCAACTGCCCCTGCACGAAGTGGACCTGATGGCCCGGGAGGCGCGTGGAATCCGCAAGCAACCCGAGGACCTCAAGTGGCTGGCCGCCTATGCCCGGCGCCTCCAAACACCCTTGGGCCGAATCTATCTCGACTTCGGAGCGCCGATACCGGTATATGAGCGGATGACGGCACTGCACGAGGAGGGACTCGACGACCGCCAGATCGTGGAGCGCCTGGCACTCGACATCTGCCACCGCATCAACCGCACCACTCCGGTGTCCGCGACCGCGGCGGTCTGTGTGGCGATGCTGGGGCAAGACAAGGCGCTGACCCTGACCGAGGTGTGTGACACCGTGGAACCGTTGGCCGACTACCTGCACGCTCGCGGGTGGGCCGTGGCGGGCAACACCGATCTGACCGATCGGGCCACGGTGTTCCGCACGCTGCGCAGCCTTGAGGAGTCCGGGGTGCTGAGGTGCTACAGCGACGGTCCGCAGACCGTGTGGGGCATCGGAGACGATCAGCACCTCATCGCCGCGGTCTACCGCAACAGCGCCGTGCACGTGCTGGTGGTACGGGCGATCGCCGAGATCGCGCTACTCACCTTGGCCCAGACACCCACCGGGGACACCAGCACCGCCTGGCACAGCGCACTGGCTGTGCGCGAGATGCTCAAGTTCGACTACTTCTTCGCCGCCCGCGCCGAGTTCGCCCAAGAACTGTGGAACGAGGTCAGCTTGATGGCCGGCGCGGCCCAGCAGCCCACTGATCAGGTCAGCGCCACCCAGGCGCACCGGTGGCTCACCGGCAGCAGTCTCATCGTGGCTCCCCTGGTCTTACGGCCCTACGTCGACGCCTACCGCGTCGTGGCACAGCAGCTGCTGGTCTCGGCGCCCGACGACACCTGGGAGGAGGAGCGGTTCCTCGGCGCCTGCCTGCGCCTGGCCAGGCAGTGGTCACTGCAGAGGCGCATCGCCAGCGAGGAATCGATTTCCGGTGAGATGTTCGGCACCGCAATCAAACTCGCCGCCCACCGCGGACTGCTGGACACCGCCGTCTCCGCCGAGGAGCTCACCGCGCGGCGGCAGGAGTTCGCCGAGGAACTCGACCGGCTCCACGACGCGATCACCGTACTCGCGGGCATCGGGGACACCGCCCTACCCGAATACGCCCTCGCAGACCGACCCACCCGACCCTGAAACCACTCCCAGGAGCGCCATGCCCATTCCCCGATATCTCAGCCCGTTCCTGATGGGCGGCGCCTTCGCGGCCGGAGTGCTTACCACCGCGCGAGCGCTGACCCGACCCGTACCCGACCGCCTGGAGTTGACGGCGATGCACCGGGGCGGCTCGGGAACACCGTTGCTGCTGTTGCACGGCATCGGTGCGATCTGGCGGGTGTGGACCCCGGTGCTGGAATTCCTTGAGCCACACCACGACGTGATCGCACCGACGTTGCGGGGCCACGGCGGCGGTCTGCCCCTGGACGACACGATCGCCCCGTCGTTGGATGCGTTGGCCGACGGCGTCGAGGAGGACCTGGACCGACTCGGACTCGGCCAGGTGCACATCGTCGGCAACTCCCTGGGCGGGTGGCTGGCCGTTGAGCTCGCCCGCCGGGGTCGAGCGCAGTCGCTGGTCTTGCTCAGCCCGGCGGGGGCCTGGAACTCCCAGCGCCGAATTGCGTTTACGGCCAAGACAATCGGCCTCACAGTCAATCTGTCGTCGCGTTGCGCACCGTATGCCGACGCCGTGGCGGCCAACCCGGCGTTGCGGTGGCTGATGATGGCCGGGCAGGTTGCTCACCCCAGCCGGGTATCACCCGAGAGCTTGGCCGCCCTCATCCGCGCCAGTTCCCAGTCACCGGCGGTGGACCCCCTGCTCCGGCGCCTGCCCCAGCGCAGCATGGAGCCGCTGCCTGCGGACCGCGACTACCCGACCCGCGTGGTCTGGGCCGTCCACGACCGGGTGCTGCCCTTCGACGGATTCGGCGTCCCGATGATGGCGCGGCTCCCCGGCGCCGATCTGGTCCGCCTCGACGGCGTGGGACACGTCCCCATGTCCGACGACCCGGCCGGCGTCGCGCGGCTGATACTGCAGGTCACCGGCGCAGTCGACGCGTATCCGGGCCGCGCGGTCGGGGGTAACTGACGTGGCCGCCGAGGAGGACGACACCCTGACCCACTGGGGCGGGGCGACGAGCCTGAGCGCCTGGGAAGCCGTGATGTGGCGCGCCGAGGGGCTGCATCAGACCCGGTCCACCGGAGTGCTCATCGAGCTGCTCGACCGCGAGCCGGACTGGGACCGGCTGGTGAGCGCCCATGACCGGCTCACCTCGGCGATACCGCGGATGCGGGAGCGCATCGTCGAGCCACCCGTGCCGATCATCGTCCCCGCCTGGTCCCCCGATCCGCACTTCGACCTGTCCTATCACCTCCAGCGGGTCCGCCTGCCCGGTGATGGATCGACCGCCGAGCTGCACGCGTTCATCGCCCAATTCGCCAGCAGGCCCCTTGACCCACTGCGCCCGCCGTGGGAAGCGGTTCTGGTCAGCGGCGTGCACGGCGGGCGGGCTGCCTACCTGTTCAAACCTCATCACAGTCTGACCGACGGCCTCGGGCTGTTGCAGCTGCTCGACCTCACCCATGGTCATGGCGTGGACCCCACCCCGCGGCGCAGCACCTCCCGCCCGCCCGCGCGACCGGTCAGCACGCCGGCGAGCCTGATCGCCGCCGCGGCGCTGGCCGCGCCGGGTGATCTGGTGCGCGGCGCGCTGACCGGGGTGGGGCGGCTGGCCGGCGACCCGCTGGGCACCGCGTCTCGAGCCGTGCGATTCGGCGCCTCCCTGCGGCGCGTTCTGACCCCCGTTGCCGCGCCACGCTCCCGCTTGCTGTGCGACGGTGGCCCCGGCTACCGGCTGCTCACGTTGGACGTGCCCCTGCCGGAGATGAAGGCCGCAGCCCGGGCTGCGCACGGTTCGGTCAACGACGCTTTTCTCGCGGCCATCCTCGGCGGGGTCCGCCGTTACCACGAGGCGTTCGCGCTGCCCGTCGACGTCATCCCGATGGCCATCCCGATCAGTTTGCGCACCGACGCTGATCCGTTGGGCGGCAACCGATTCGCTGCTGCCCGCTTCACCGCACCGGTGGGTGAACCCGATCCCGCCGCCCGCATCGCCGCGATCCACCAGTTCATCGCCGACGCCAGGGACGAACCGGCGCTGGGTTTTCTTGACCTGATCGCACCGGCACTGGGTGCGTTGCCAGGTCCGCTGCTGAGTCGACTCGCCGGTGAGATGACCGGTGCCATCGACGTTCAGGCCTCCAACATAGGCGGGGTGGGGCGAGAGCTCTATCTCGCCGGTGCGCGGGTGACCGGCGTCTACCCGATGGGCCCACGCCCTGGCGTGGCGGCCATGATGACGATGGTTTCCTACGGTGGAAACTGTTGCATCACTGTCAATTTCGACCCGGAGGCGATCACAGACGGCGACCTCTTCGCCACCTGCCTGCGGGCGGGCTTCCGGGAAGTGACCGCCCTGGCAGAAACCCCTAAGCCTGTCACGCGCGGCACCACCGGTTGGGGCGAACCAGCCGCTGGTAGCCCAGCGAGAGGTTGAGGGCCCACAGATATAGGGAGCGTAGTGGGAACTGATCAGAGCGTCGAGACCGGTCGAGACCGGTCGTGGTCCGATCAGGTGAACCTGATTGCCGAGCGGCTGGCCGGTGAGCACTGTGAGCACCTGGAGTGTTGGTCGATTCCTAACGGGGCTTCGCCCCAGCCCGACGAGGCATGGCGCTGGTCGCTGGGGTTGGGGTCTCCGGTCGGACGGGTTGTTGACCCTAGTCGACTGGGTCGATCGGGTGCTCGATCCTGCAGGCCGAGTTATCGCTGACCCAGATGCTGGACACACCGCCCTCGCGCCGGGTCTTCTTCGAACACGTCATCCGCGACAATCTCGACATCGGCCGCCCCGACCAGGTCAGTTTGATCTTTCGACCGCCAGCTGCGCTGGCGCGGACCCCGCTCGCCACCCCGGGCCGGTTCCGGACCCGGGCGATCACCGCCGGGGTCACCCCGAGCCTGCACGTGGACTACAAACACACCACGGTCAAGCAGTACCACAAGGAAGGAAAAGCCTTACTGACCGAAACCACCATCAACGACACCCGCGATTTCGGGATCGGGAAACGACTGACCAATCTGCCCGCCCTGCGGGAGATCGGCTACACCGCGAACCGGCGCCTGCTGGGCGTCCAACAACTCAGCCACGACCCGATCACCGGCACCGACGCCCTGACCGCGATCACTGAAGCGGTCACCACCGCCACCGGCGCCCGCAACCCGGGACTACGGTTCGCCGACCGGCGCACCCACGCCCTGCTCTCGGCGTTGCTGATCTTCCGGTGCCAGCTGCACGGCTGCACCAACAAAGACCTGCGCACTTAAACCGCCGAACTACGCGGCCTGGACCCTGCCACCGTCACCGCTGGGCGGATCACCTACGACCTGCGCCGACTGAAAACCCGGGGACTGATCACCCGCATCGAGGGCACTCACCGCTACCTCGTCGTCGACCACAGCCTGGACACGCACAGTTCCTCACCTGCGTCCAGGACCGCGTACTACGCTGCGGCCTGGCCGAATTCGCCACCACGACACCCACCCCACGACCTCTGCGCTGCGCCGCCAACGTCTACCGCACAGCAGTCGAAAACCTCACTACGGCAGTATAATTCGGGCGACGAGACACCAACCCTCCCAACGCCACTCACACACCGTAAACCTCACCCATGCACTGCGAACTTGACTCAAAATCCGGCTCCGCCGGATCTCTAGCCGTCTAGTGGGTAGACCGGTGGCGGATACACGCCTCGCAATGCCCACGGTAACCAGTTGAAGAAGTATTCGACCTCGTCGCTCGCGTCGTAGTCAGGATTCGGGTCCATATTCCGCCCCTCCGCCGAGCCGAGTTCGGCACATTGTATCGTTGCGATCCGACAATGCAATAACTATTTAACTGTTTATCTTTCAGTGGCCTGAAGCCTGCTTCGGGACGGGAGCGCGTCGGCACGAACCATTCGCCCCCTCACCCGCCCCGGCGCCAAGCTCCGCGCACACTCAACCTCCAGGAGGACCTACATGTCGTTGTCCGGGAAGACCATGTTCATCTCCGGCGCCAGCCGCGGTATCGGCCTGGCCATCGCCAAGAAGGCCGCCGCAGACGGCGCCAACATCACGCTGGTCGCCAAGACCGCCGAACCACATCCCAAGCTCGAAGGCACCGTCTACACCGCCGCCAAGGAGATCGAGGAGGCCGGCGGGCAGGCCCTGCCGATCGTCGGGGACGTCCGCGACGGTGACTCGGTGGCAGCCGCGGTCGCCAAGGCCGTCGAGCAGTTCGGCGGCATCGACCTCTGCGTCAACAACGCCTCGGCCATCAACCTCGGCTCGATCGAGGAAGTACCGCTCAAGCGCTTCGACCTGATGAACGGCATCCAGATCCGCGGCACCTACGCAGTGTCACAGGCCTGTATCCCGCACATGAAGGGCCGCGAGAACCCGCACATCCTCACCCTGTCCCCGCCGATCCGGCTGGAGTCCGAGTGGCTCAAGCCCACCGCCTACATGATGGCCAAGTTCGGAATGACGTTGTGCGCGTTGGGTATCGCCGAAGAGATGCGCGAAGCCGGCATCGCGTCGAACACGCTGTGGCCGCGCACCCTGGTGGCCACCGCGGCGGTGCAGAACCTGCTCGGCGGCGACGAGGCGATGGGCCGCGCCCGCAAGCCCGACGTCTACGCCGACGCCGCGTACACGATCTTCAACAAGCCGGCGAGGGACTACACCGGGCAGAGCCTGCTGTGCGAAGACGTGCTGCTGGACAGCGGTGTCACCGACCTTTCGATGTATGACTGTGTGCCCGGATCGGACCTCGGACTCGATCTGTGGGTGGACACCCCCAACCCGCCTGGATACACCGGCCCGTAGCCGAGGAGCGTCAGCGCAATCGCCCGTCGACGAAGATACTTTCTGGAATCCCGTCATCCAGACCGGCTGGAATGGAACGGCCATTGCGGGCCAGCAGGTCGACCGCGCTCACCCCAGTGGCTTGCCAACCGCGTGCGGTGAGCCAGTCGACGACTTCGGTGCGTTCCTCCTCGTAGAGCAGATTGCCGGAGGCGGCGATGCCTTCCCGGCCCAGCTTGGCCGCGGCTTCGCGGTACCGCTGCATCTGCTCCTCGCGACGCGCAAAGCTCTCGGCGCTGAAGAACTCGTTGCTGAACGCTTCCACCGCGACCCGGCTGCCCGGCGCGCTGAGCTCCGTGATCCGCTCGAACAGAATGTCTTGCGCATCCGCCGTCAGATACGGCAACAGGCCCTCGGCCGACCACGCGGTCGGCGCCGCAGGATCGAAACCCGCCGCGCGTAAGGCCGCGGGCCAGTCGTTGCGCAGATCGATCGGAACACCGACATACGTCGCCAGCGGCGATACCCCCCTCGCCTCGAGGGTCGCGAACTTGAAGTCCAGCACCTTGGGTTGATCAATCTCGTACACCACGCTGCCGGCCGGCCAATCCAACCGCCAGGCCCGTGCATCCAGACCCGCCGCCAGGATCACCGACTGCCGGATGCCGGACGCCGCCGCATCAGCGAAGAACTCGTCGAAAAATAACGTGCGCGACGCGGTGTAGCCCATCATCGCCTGCATCCGCTCTTTGAAACGGGGGTCAAGCTCCGCCAGTTCAGCGGGCAGTTCGTCGGGCCGCAGATACATATTCCAGAGACCGTCGCCCGCGGCCTCCAGAAACATCTGTGCGTACGGATCGCGGATCAACGGGTTCTCACTGTTGGTCTCCGCTGCCCGGCCGGCCGCGACACCCAGCGCGGTGGCGCCCACGCTCTCGTTGATGTCCCAGGAGTCGTTCTCTGTTCTGGCCATGCTTGCCCCTTCGGCGTCCGCACACTACGGATACACGACAAATTATTACACAAGCTAACTATCTGCGGGGTGGTGGGAAATAGATCTCCTGGGCAGCCGTGCACACCAGATCGCCACTCCGGTTATAGACCGTGCCCGTCGCCAGAGCACGTCCGGCGATCCCGGTGGGCGAGGCCTGTTCGTAGAAAAGCCAGTCTGAGAAGTCCGCAGGACGGTGGAACCACACGGTGTGATCAAGCAGAGCTGAGATGTCATATTGCGACTTCTGCATCAACCCGAGCGTCGCCTCCACCGGCGTGAGGGCGCTCTGCAGGGTGAGGACACAACTGTTCACGATGGGGTCGTCCGGAATCGTGCCCCTGGCGCGCAGCCAGATTCGACTCACCGACCCTGCCGGTTCGTCCGAGTCCATGGCGATGCGCGGCGGCGGATCGACATACCTGACGTCGAATGGCCGTTCGGCGACCCACCAGCCACCGAACTCCTCGGCGTAGGGCGCGAGTTGCTCCTCGATGGGCGTCAGCGATTCCGGCGGCGGAGCCGCGGGCATCGTGCGCTGATAGGCGGCAGACGCAACGCCAGCGGTGAACGACGCGAGACCCTCCATCAGCACCACACCGCCCTGGGTGGCGGAGATCCGGCGGGACGAGATGGTGCCGCCGTCGTGCAGTCGGGCGACCTCGAACCGAACCGGCCAGCGTGCGTCACCGCGGCGCAGGAAGTACACATGGAGACTGTGCGGGTGACGCCCCGGCGCAGTCCTACTGGCCGCCATCAACGCCTGCGCGGCGATCTGACCACCGACGATGTGATGGTTCGGCGGGTCAGGCTGAGTGCCTTCAAAGGTGTCAGACCCGAGGGCTGAGAGCTCGAACAGGTTCAACACATCCGCAAGCGTTACTAGCATTCGACTCCAAATCGCCGTGTTGCGAAAACGATAAATAGTTTACTGTTTGGTGAAACATCGGCGCGAAGGAGGACTCGGAAACGTGCGGATCATCGTCACGGGCGGAAACAGTGGCGTCGGCAGAGCAACCGCCGGCGCAATGGCCGCGGCCGGCCACGAGGTGGTCATCGCCTGCCGAACCCTCGACAAAGGATACGAGGCCGCGGCATCGATGTCTGGTGACGTCGATGTACGCGAACTCGACCTGGCGGATCTCACCAGCGTGCGCAAGTTCGCCGACACCGTCGACTCTGTCGACGTGCTGGTGAACAACGCGGGCGTGCTCGGCCTGCCACTCACTCGGACTGCTGACGGTTTCGAAGCCCACATGGGCACCAACCACCTCGGTCACTTCGCCTTGACTTGCCTGCTCGGAAACCGGATCCGCGATCGGGTGGTCTCGGTGGCGAGTACCAACTACAACACCGCACGCATTCACTTCGATGATCTGAACTGGGAGCGGCGTCGCTACAACCCATGGGCGGCGTATGGGGAGTCCAAGCTGGCGAACCTGCTGTTCGTGCGTGAGCTTACGGTTCGCGGGGTGACCGCCTACGCCTCGGATCCGGGCATGACGAACACATCGATTACCCGTGACGGTTCGGGTGTGCTGCAGTGGGCCGGACGCGCGATTTCACCACATATCGCGCAAAGCCCGGCAGACGGTGCGCGTTCCACCATCCAGGCCATCACCACGGCGCTGCCCAACGGGACCTACCTCGCCCCGCGCGGACTCATGCATCAATGGGGCAAGCCCAAGCCCACCAAGCTCAAAGACAAGGCTCTCGACCCCGACTGCGCACGCCGACTGTGGGAGCTGTCCGCGGATCTGACCGCCTGTCAGTGGCAGGGCGCACTGTGACCGTCGAGCGCCTCTTCCCGACGGCCGAAGCACGCGAATTGGTCCAGTTGGCCGCAGACGTCGCCGACAAGGTTCTCGCCCCGATCGTCGACGAGCACGAAAAGGCCGAGACCTACCCCGAAGATGTCTTCGGCACACTCGGCGAACTTGGTCTGCTCACGTTGCCCCACCCCGCGGAATGGGGCGGCGGCGGGCAGCCCTACGAGGTGTATCTCCAGGTCCTCGAAGAGCTCGCTGCCCGGTGGGCTGCAGTCGCGGTAGCGGTCAGTGTCCATGTCCTGTCCTGCCATCCGCTGATCGCGTTCGGCACCGACCAGCAGAAGAGCGCGTGGCTGCTGGACATGCTCAGTGGCCAGAAGGTGGGGGCCTACAGTCTGTCCGAACCTCAAGCCGGCTCCGACGCCGCCGCCTTGGCGTGCAAGGCAACACCCACCGACGGTGGCTATCGGGTCAACGGCGCCAAGGCCTGGATCACCCATGGCGGGATCGCCGACTTCTACAGCCTGTTCGCGCGTACCGGTGAAGGCGGACAGGGCATCTCGTGCTTCCTGGTGGACAAGGACACCAGCGGTCTGTCTTTCGGCAAACCGGAGGAGAAAATGGGGCTGCACGCGGTTCCGACGACCACCGCGCACTACGACGATGCATTCGTCGAGGCGCAGCGTCGGATCGGCGATGAAGGTCAGGGACTGCAAATCGCGTTCAGCGCGTTGGATTCCGGACGGCTGGGCATCGCGGCGGTAGCGGTCGGGCTGGCCCAGGCCGCGCTGGACGAAGCAGCAGCCTACGCTCAGGAACGAATGACGTTCGGCCGCAAGATCATCGACCATCAGGGCCTGACATTCCTACTGGCTGACATGGCCGCCGCGGTGGATTCCGCGCGCGCCACCTACCTGGATGCGGCACGCCGCCGTGATGCCGGCCTGCCGTATTCACGCAACGCCTCGGTCGCCAAGCTCGTCGCAACCGACGCCGCAATGAAGGTGACGACCGATGCCGTCCAGGTGCTCGGCGGCTACGGGTATACCCGCGACTATCGTGTCGAACGGTATATGCGCGAAGCAAAGATCACCCAGATTTTCGAAGGCACCAATCAAATTCAGCGCCTGGTCATCGGCCGGTCGCTCAGCGGAGGCACAAAGTGACGATTGACACCGGTTATCAGCGGCCGCAGCTTCGGCTGGCACCCAGTCCGACGGCTGAATCGCGGGCCTTCTGGACCGGGGGCGAGCGCGGTGAGCTGCTGATCAACCGCTGCCACAGCTGCGGACATTTCTTCCACCCGCCCGGCCCGACCTGCTGGCGCTGCCGCAGCACCGATGTCGCCCCCGAGCCGGTGTCCGGGCGCGGGAAGGTGGCTGCCTATACGGTCAACCGCCAGCCGTGGATCCCCGGCTTCGAGCCGCCCTACATCGTGGCGATGGTGGAACTCGACGATGAACCCGATGTTCGACTGATCACCAATGTGGTTGGGGTGTCGGAGAACGACATTCGGATCGGGACGGCCGTCGAGGTGTTTTTCGAGGATTGGACCGCGCTCTCGGGCGCCGAGGAGAGCCGAGTATGGCTGCCGTTGTTCCGTCCGGTCGGCACCGCCTGATCTCCGCGGCGCGAGCCATTTCCACGTTTCGGCCACCCGGGCTGCCCTCACCGCTAGTATGACAGTTGACTGTCATACTTATCGACGTAGACGAGGATGTCCATGACCAGCCAAGCATTACCGGTGACCCTGCAATCGCCCGAGGACCTGACACCCGAGGTGTTGACCTCCTTGCTGCGTCGACACCGACCAGGAGTGACTGTCACCGACATCCGGGTACGCAGCACGTGGCAGGGCACCACCTCTCACCTGCACCTCGATGTCGACTACGACTCGCCCGAAACCGAGCTGCCCCGACAGCTTTTCGTGAAAACACAGTTGAGCACCGTGCACAATCTGCCTCCGGCGGTGGACGAGTCGCTGTCGGAGGGGGGCGGCGGAACCGTGCTGCTGGACGACGAGACCACGTTCTATCGCGACCTGCGCAACGATCTCGACGTCGAGACCATGAGCACGTATTTCGCCGACCACCTCGACGGCCCGTCACAGTTCCTGGTGGTCGGTGAGGACATCACCCTGCGGGGCGCCCAGGTACCCGACGCGGTAACCGGGCTGTCGGTGGAGCAGGTCGACGAGCTGCTGGCGACGTTGAGCCGGGTACACGCCCCGTTCTGGAATAGTCCCCGGTTGCGCGAGGACGGTGATCTGGCCTGGCTGCAGCACCCACTAACCGGCGGATTCGCGAACTTCCTGCGCAGCAACGGTTTCGCGATCATCCGTGCGTTTTTGGAAATCCCGTACAAGAAGGAGTTGCTCGACGCTACCGGTGCGGACGCTGACTCCATGGAAGCGGCGTTCTGGACGCTACAGGACCACGTGGCGGCCGACCCAATCACACTGCTACACGGTGATCCGCACCCGCGCAACACCTACTCGCTTCCTGACGGCCGAATGGGTGTCCTCGATTGGCAACTGGTGCGGCGTGGTTCGTGGTCACATGACGTCGGGTACGCGTTGATCGGGGCGCTGCCGCCCGAGCTTCGGCGCAGCCACGAGCGTGAACTCCTCGACAACTACCGGGGCCGACTGCTCGACGCCGGGGTCACCGCGCTACCCGACCGCGAGCAGATGTGGACCGCCTATCGCCAGAGCCCGGCGTGGGGCTTCTGCATGTGGGCGATCACGCCCGACCAGATGTACTCCGTGGAGATCGTGCAGGCGGTACTCGGGCGCTTCGCCGAGGCGTACTCCGACCTCGGTACCGGCGCGCTGCTGAGCTGATCTTCGAAAGGGGCGAGCGTGCGCGAAATGCCGTTCGGAAACGGCGTGGCGAGCAGCAGACGCGCACGCTCGCGGTGATTACGCTCTACTTGATGACGAATTCGGGTATGCGGTAGCCGCTTTCCTCAAGCTCAGTGATGCGCAGCTTGACCTGTTGACCGATTCGTACGTCGGCAGGATCGGCGGCGATGACGGCGTTGATCCGCAGGCCGGGTTGTTCGACGAGCTCGATCAGCCCGACGACATAGGGCGGTATCCGTCCCGGAACCAGCACCTGGCGCACTACGATGTAACTGAACACCGTGCCTTCGCCGCTAACCTCCTCGAAATGCACCGGGCCGCCGGTGTAGCGACTGCGCTCCAAGGGTGGATGGATCCATTTGCCGGTGTCATCACAACGGCACAGCATCAGCGTGCCGTTCTTCAGCGCCTCCCAGTACGGCGCGGTATCCGGGTCAGGCACCGGAATCGGCGGCAGAAGTAGCGGATTCGGTGCTGCAGTCGATGTCATGGCTTCTCCCTGCTGTAGACATTGGCCCCGCCGAACGGGCCTCCACCCGCGGTGACCAGCGCCAGTTGGGCGTTGTCGACCTGACGCACGCCGGCGGCATGGCGTAGCTGCAACGCTGCCTCGTAATGGTGGTTGAGACCGTGGATGTACCCCTCGGACAGCAGGCCCCCGTGTGGGTTCACCACCACGTCACCGCCGTAGGTGGCGCGACCCGTGGCGAAGAACTTGCCCACCTCGCCCTTCTCGCAGAAGCCGAAGCCCTCCATGGTGGCCATCACGGTGTAGGTGAAGCAGTCGTACATGCACGCCACATCCATATCGGCCGGCGTCAGGCCCGTCTTCGCCCAGATCTTCGGACCAGCGGTGCGTGAATACATCTCGGCTGGGTCATCCCATGACGTCCAGCCTGCTCCGCTCTGGGAGTTCGACGATCCGACCAGCCACATCGGATCCTGCTTGCAGTCGCGGGCGATGTCCTCGCCGGTGATCAGGATGGCCACCGCGCCGTCGACCTCCGACGTGCAGTCCAGCACCCGGAACGGTTCATTGATCCACCGGGCGGCGAGGTAGTCGTCCAGCGTCAGCGGTTCGCGGCGTATTGCATGTTCGTTGGGCCCGGCATGTGCCCGCTGAGTGATGGCAATCTGGCCGAGATCCTCTGATGTGGAACCATATTCGTGCTGATGTCGGCGGGCCCACATGGCGAACCACTGCGGCGGCACCATGTACCCCGATGCGGTGTCGAACTGGTCATCGTGGGTTACCTGCATCGGCCCTTCCACATGTCCGAAACGATGGCCGGAACGCCCGTTGAGCGAGCGGTAGACCAGGACTGCCTTGCATATCCCGGCCTCGATCACCGCGGCGGCCGTGGCGATCTGGTCAGCCACCAGGTTCCCGCCGCCGTACATGGCATTGGCCCATGCCAACTCGTCGATACCCAGGGCCCAGCCGACGAAGATGGGCTGTTCGGAATCGTTGACCATGAAGGTGCAGATGCCGTCGACATCGGCAGGGGTGAGACCCGCATCATCGATGGCGTCCCGACACGCCGCCACCGCCATCGCTCGGGTGGTGCGACCGGACTTGCGTGAGTACTGCGTGCGTCCTATACCGACTACGGCACAGGTCATCTGGTTTCTCCGATCTACTTGGCTGACGTATCGCGCGGCAGGCCGAGAATGCGTTCTGCGATCAGGTTTCTGACGATCTCCGACGTGCCGCCTGCAATGGTCAGGCACCTGCTGAACAGGTAGTCATGCACGACGGTGGGCTCCTCGCCAACAAGGATCGCCGGACCGGCGATCCGCAACGCGAGTTCCGCGACCCGTTGGGCGTGTTCAGCGCCGAAGAGCTTCGCGATGTTGCCCTCAATGCCGGCGCCGGCTTCGAATACCGCACGGGCGGCCTGCCGCAGGTTCAACGCCGCCAGCGTATATGCCTCGATCAGCAGCGCACCGACATCGCGGGCGAGCCCGGTGTCGCCGGGACGGTGCGCTGTCAGGAGATCGATCAACGCGTCGGCCGTCATCGTGACGGACCCGCCGCCGATGGACACCCGTTCGTTGCCGAACGCCGCCATCGCCACGCCCCAGCCCGCATTCACCGGGCCGACCACGTCACGATCGGGGACGAACACATCGTCGAAGAAGACCTCGTTGAACATCGTCTCACCGGTGATCTCGGTCAGCGGGCGGATCTGCACCGCCGGATCGGCGAGGTCGATCACCATCGCGGTGATGCCCTTGTGTTTGGGCACATCTGGATCGGTACGCACGGTGGCGAGTCCACGCTGGCAGTTCACTGCATCGCTGGTCCACACTTTCTGTCCGGTGACCACCCAGCCGCCCTCGACGCGGCGGGCCTTGGTGGCCACCGCCGCGGCATCAGAGCCGGCACCGGGCTCGCTGAAGAGCTGGCACCACCGCACCTCGCCTTCCAGACTGGGCCACATCAAGCGCTCGATCTGTTCGGCGCTGCCATGCTGCAGCAGCGTGGGCACCACCCATTCGCCGAGGCCGAGGCTGGGTTTATCGAGTCCGGCGAGAACTTCCTCGATGATCAGCTGCTCGGTGCTGCCGGCGTTGCGACCGTATGGTTTCGGCCAGTGGGGCTGCAGGTATCCGCTGCGCGCCCAGAGCTTCTGGGCGCTCTCGGCGGCAGCAGCCTCGACCTCGGCACGGAAGTCGTTCGCCGCCTGCCGATACTGCTCGGCCTCGGGAGGAAGCTCCACCGAGTGACCCCGCCGCACTCCGTGGATCTGCAACTCGACAACCCGGTCGCGCAACGCCTCCTGGTCACCCGCAAAGACCTGCAGCACCGTCGCACGCCGGATATAGAGATGGGCATCATGCTCCCAGGTGTAGCCGATCCCACCGTGTACCTGAACATTCAGCAGCGCCACCTGCTGGTAGGCGGGCAGGGCGTGTCCCGCCGCCATCGCCACCGCCAGCTCGGCCTCCACGCCTTCGGCCCGGGCGGCGTCCCAGGTCGCTGCCACCGCCAGCTCCGTGTCGACCAACATGTTGGCGCAATGATGTTTGACCGCTTGGAAAGAGCCGATGGGCCGACCGAACTGTTCCCGGGCCACGGCATACCCGGTGGCCATCTCGGTGCAGGCGCCGAGTCCGCCGACTGCCTCCGCCGCGGCCAGCAACCGCACCACGCGCGCGACAACCGCTGCCGCACCGGGGAACACCTCGGCGACCACAGCCGAGGAGAGGCTGACCAGTGTGACCGGCCGTAAGAGCTGGTCGACTGACTCGATTGTCCTCGTGCTCACCCCGTCACCGGTCCCGACGAGCACCACATCGTCGCCCACCGGCAGCAAGAACACGTCTGCGGCGGACTCGGCCAAGGTAGGCACTGCGGAGGCGGTGACGCGTGAATCCGCAAGAGCCGCATCACTCTTGGTGCCGATGCCGGCCACGAGGTCACCGGACACCAGCTGGGGCAGCCAACGTCTGCGCTGCTCGTCGGTGCCGATTTCGGCGATCACCGCCGACACTGCGACAGTGGGCAGAAACGGCCCGCCGATTGCTGCGCGTCCCAGTTGCTCCAGCACGATGGTCAGCTCGGGCAGTCCATAGCCCTGGCCGCCGTACTGCTCGTCGATGTGCAGACCCAGCCACCCGGTGGACACGATTTCTTTCCACAGTCCGTCTTCGGTCCACCACCTTCCGGCGGTGTCGGACTCAAGCAGAATCCGGCGGGCGGTTGCGACGCCGCCACGTCCGTTCACCATCGCGGTGGCCACCTCGGCGAGCGCGCGATGATCCTCGGTTATCGCCAATGTCATTAGCACATCTCCATTCTCGTCACCAGGGTGTCCCGAATCGCTCGCGATACGTCACCGACGTGGCCGGGCGACGACGGGGCGGTGAAAGTTTCTTGTTGGGTTGGCCCACATAGACGGCGGCCATCGGGTTCAAGTTGGCAGGCAACTCGAGCAGTTCGCGGACCCGGTCGATGCCGAAAGTGGTCAGCCCGGTGGTGAGGCATGAGCCGTATCCGAGGTCGTTCGCGGCGAGCAGCAGATTCTGCACGGCCGGGTAGATCGAGGACGGTGCGTAGATCTCGGCGACCCGATCGGTGTCGGCGCACACCACCACGATGACCGGCGCTGCTGCGAATCCGCCTTTGGCGAAACCGTATTCGAGATCAGCAACGAGCGCCTTGTCGTCGAGACTCTGCTTGACGAAGTCACCGCCACCGGCATTCCAGGTCTCAGTCCACCATTCTGCGAGCAGTTTTCGGCTCTGTGCGTCGCGAACCACGATGAACGTCCACGGCTGAGTGTTCTCCGCGCTCGGCGCGTGCACGGCTGCGGTCAACATCTGCTCGATGTCTGTGTCGGATACCGTGCCATCCGGATCGAAGCGCCTACAGGCACGTTGAGCCGCAATGCCGGTAAGTAGGTCGCCCATTATTGCGCGGCCGTCACGCGTTGGCCACGAGGTGTCCAGCCGGTGAGCGACACCGTGCTCAGGTCGAGCCACTCCCCCAACGTCAGCGTCCCCGCCATGACGCGCTTGAGGAACTCTGCCATCACCGTGTCCGGTTCGTCACCCAGTTCGTAGATCACCATGTACCGATGGGTCGGCGGGGGCAACTGTGCGGGAAGGTCTTCGTCATCGGGCACCTTGACTTCAGCGATGTCATACCGCTGGGCCGACACCACACCGGGGACGTCCAGAACTTCCGGGACATGCTGGTTGTCATACCAAGCATTGAAAGCATCATCGGTGCCCTCGATCGGGTTGGTCAACACAACGAACAGATTCGGAGCCACGAAGTACGCCCTTCTCGTCGGCGGAGGATTCTGTTCACATTATGACAGTCTACTGTCATAGTCAACGCGTGGCCGTAGCCGCCGATGACGACGAACACCTCGTCACGGACGCTCGAAATGCTGCCTGCGAAGTTCAGCTTTGCGAACTTTCCCCATCGAGGTGCGGGGCAGCGCATCGACGATCGCCAGCCGCTCCGGAGTCTTCTGCCTGGCCAGCCCTGACGCGGCGAAATGGTCACGCAGATCGGCGAGATCCACTGCGGCTCCGGGTTTGAGGACCACCACCGCGGCAACCACGTCGCCGTAGCGCGGGTGTGGCGCGGCGACTGCGGCGCCCTCTGCGATCGCGGGGTGTGCGTTGAGAACGTCCTCGACCTGCCCGGGCGAAATGGTTTCACCGGCGCGGATGATGACGTCCTTGATGCGGTCGGTGATGGTCAACCGCCCGTCGGAGTCCAGATGTCCGAGATCGCCGGTGCGGAACCAGCCATCGGCGGTGAACGCGTCCGCGTTGAGCGCGGGGTCCCGGTAGCCGATGAACTGGTCCGGCCCCTGGGTGACGATCTCGCCGTCGGCACCGGCCGGTTGTTCACTGCCGTCCGGACCGATGATCCGCACCGTGACACCCTGCATCGGCTTACCGTCGGTGCCCATCCGGGCCGGAGCCGCATCGGAAGACCGGGCCGCGGTGATGGTGGGTTGCTCGGTAGAGCCGTAGCAGCGATAAGTATTGATACCCGCCGCTCCAGCGCGCCGACCTTGTTCCTCGGTGACGGTGGCCGCCCCGACCAGGAATTCCCGCAGCGTGGCCAGCTTCTCACCGGTGTCGCCGAGGTCGAGCAACCCTTCCAGGTGGAACGGCGTGCCGGCGGTGGCCGTTACGCGATGCCGGTAGATCAAGTCAACGGCGAGCGCGGGATCCCAACCATCCATGAAGACCGATGGGACCCGGAAATCAGCGGCCGAAGTAGAGTTCCCACCCCCGCGATGTGGCCCGGCGGAAATGTGACCAGTTGGACCACACCATCGCCTTCACTCACCAGGTCAGGCAGAGTCTTCTGCTCGGCGAGCATCGAATTATGGCTGTGCTGAACACCTTTCGGTGACGATGTGGCGCCTGAGGTGTAAATCAATACTGCCACGTCATCGGCCGACGGCGCCGGACGTCGGTATTGGTCACCGGACAGTGGCGGCCAGGCCAGATAGCCCTCGCCGGGTGCTGCGTCGACAACCACCACCTGTTGCAGCGTCGGAATCGTCGAGAACTGCCCTACCCGGTCGAGGTAGCGCACCACGATGAACCCCACCTCGTTGGGACCGTAAATGTGGATGATCGGCACCAGGGTGGCTCCGCACATCAACACTGCCTCATAGGCGACGGCACACTCCAGCCGATTGGTCAACTGCACCGCTACCGCGTCACCGACTCCGACACCAAGCCGCTGCAGGCCAGCGGCCACCTCCTGCGATTGCCGCAGGATTTCCACCGGCGTCGTAGTGGTCTCGGCGCCATCGGCAACGAAAACCATAGGAGTATTGCTATTTTCGGCAGCACCAGACTCCAGGGCATCGATTAATGTGCGCTGGGAGTACCACCCCTCGCGGTACCACCGGTCAGGCTGAACGGCGTGGTCGAACCGGGCCGGGACAACTTCCATACTGGACATCATGCGCTCCCTGAGCCGGAACCCGTCTATTCTCGGCCTTCACTGTTGACTGTGACAGTCAACTGCCATACCGTTCTGAGGCACGGAACCGAGCGTGGCGGCGAGGTACGCACCTGCGGTGCTGCTCAAATCGAAACTGGGAGTCTGGCAATGCGATTCACCGTATATCTGCCCAACTGCATGCACGTCGCCGCCATCACCCAACCCTGGGAGCATGACCTGGGCGGGCGGGATATCGGTTACGTGGCGCGGCGGGCCGAGGAATTGGGCTACTCGATGGTCTTCCTCCCCGAGCACTTCCTCACACCGACGTCTCATGTCGAGCTCTCCGGGGACCACTATTTCGATGCGACCACCGCGCAGGCCTACATTGCCGGCGCTACGTCAACCATCACGATCGGGTCGATGGTGACCATCCTCCCGCTGCACAACCCGATCGTCGCCGCGAAGCAGATCGCGACGCTCGACTGGTTCAGCGGCGGTCGCGCGCAGACCACCGTCGGGGTCGGCTGGCTCAAGGAGGAGTACGAAGCAGTCGGTGTCCCCTTCAACAAGCGGGGCCGGATGGCCGACGAGTACCTCGAAGCCATGTTCGAACTGTGGCACAACGATTCACCGAGTTTCGACGGAGAGTTCGTCACGTTCGACGACATCGCTTTCGGCCCCAAACCGATTTCCACACCCCATCCGACGCTGTGGATGGGCGGAGACGCCGATGCCGTACTGCGCCGGGCGGCCCGCTTCGGAGATGGCTGGGCACCGTGGCTCACCAAACCTGACGAGCTGCCCGCCAAGCTGGACTATCTACGTTCCCAGCCCGGTTTCGGCGACCGGCCCTTCTCGGTGTTCTACAGCCTCGCCGTGTTGTCCATCGGACAGGAACACGCCATTGTCGACGACCCGAACGCGCACTTCGGCCAGAGCGCTCAGCAGATCATCGACAACTGCAACATGCTCGCCGACCGTGGCGTTACCGACACCTGGGTCAACCCGCCGCCCTTGAACGATTTCAACGCTTACCTCGACCACATGCAGTGGGTGGCTGAGGAGATCATCCCCAAGGTCGGATAGGTGCTGCCGAACATGAGGTCGACCGCTGAAGAAGCCCCCGCACCGGATCTCGAGCAGGACTACGTAGTCCTGCTCGACGGTAGCGCGAGTGAGTCACGTAACACCCTGGGCAACAAAGCTTTCGGCATCAACCTGATGCGAGGCCTCGGACTGCCGGTACCTCCCGCGTTCTGCATAACCACCGACGTGTGCGCGGCTTTGATGGCAGGCGACGAGCAGATCCTGGATCGCATCTGGCCCGACGTAGTCGACAAACTCGGCTGGCTCGAGACCGAGACCTCGCGCACGTTCGGCCACGGCCCACGGCCGCTCCTGGTCAGCGTCCGGTCCGGCGCCGCACAGTCTATGCCCGGCATGCTGGATACGGTGCTCGACCTCGGCATCGACGATGCGGTCCAAAGGTCACTGGCTGCGCACACCTCACCGGGATTCGCCGCCGACACGCGTTCCCGGTTCCAGACGATGTACCGCAGAATCGTGCTGGACGGGAACGCATCCGCCGAAATCCCAGTCGACCCGTTCGTTCAACTTCGCGGTGCTATCGAGGCGATCTTCGCGTCATGGCACAGCCCTCGGGCTGAGGCCTATCGCACCCATCAGGGTCTGGCTGACGACGGAGGCACCGCGGTGGTGGTGCAGGCGATGGTGTTCGGCAACCTCGGCGGCGACTCGGGCACCGGGGTCCTGTTCAGCCGCAACCCGGCGACAGGTGCCGACGAACCACTGGGCGAATGGCTGCCCAGAGCCCAGGGTGAGGACGTGGTCTCTGGCACCTCCGATTGCCTGCCACTTGATGCATTGCGCGTCGCGCAGCCACAGGTGTTCACCGAGTTGATCGCGGCGACGAACCAACTCGAAAAGCTGGGTCGCGACGTCCAGGACATCGAGTTCACCGTCGAGGAGGGCCGGCTGTGGCTGCTGCAGACCCGTGCGGCCAAGCGGTCCCCGCAGGCCGCCGTGCGGCTGGCACTCAAGTTCCACGACACCGGTCTCATCACCGACGCCGAAGCCCTGCGACGGGTCACCCCCGAGCAGGTCAGCACATTGCTGTCCCCTGGGATTCAGCCCGAAACACGGTTGGCGGCAAAGCTGTTGGCCAGTGGGTTACCGGCCTGCCCGGGCATCGCATCGGGTACGGCCTACGTGGATATCGACGACGCGCTCGACGCCGCCGATGCAGGTGAGGACGTGATCCTGGTCCGCACTTCAACCAGCCCGGACGACGTCGCCGGGATGATGGCCTCCCGCGCCATCGTCACAGAACTCGGGGGCACCACCTCCCATGCCGCCGTGGTGAGCCGCGAACTTGGCTGCCCTGCCGTGGTGGGTTGTGGCGCAGGCGTGGCCGCCGCACTCGATGGCAAGGTGATCACGGTCGACGGCGGCGAGGGAGAGGTACGCGAAGGCGCCTTGGAGTTGACGGCGTGGTCCGAGCGCGACCATCCCGACCTGGTTGCGCTGACCGCACTCGCCCGCACCGTCAGCCCGCTGCAGGCCCACTCCTCCGGTCCGCATCCGGTGCTCACCGGCGCTGATACCGCCACGGTGCACGATGCATTGGCGAGCGGACAAACCGACGTGGTCTGCGACAGACCGCTGACCGTCATGCTGACAGCGATCCGGCTCACCGAACACCACAGGAGGTCCGACGATGGATGAGCTGGCGTTGCTGCAGGCCGTTCGGCTCAAGGGGCGGGTCCGGCCCGCAGCGCTCGCCGCCACCCTCGACGAGGACGAGTCCACAGTCAACTCCAAGGTCCAGCAGCTCACCGAGGCAGATCTGGTGGTCAATGGTTCGACCGTCCGATTGTCCCCCGCCGGGCGAGCCCGGCTGACCGAGTTGCTCACCGTCGAAAGGCAAGACGTCGACGGTGAGACGATCATCCGCTCGTATGAGGAGTTCCGCGGTGTCAACCGCGATTTCAAGTCCCTGGTGTCCGCCTGGCAGCTCAAGAACGGCGAGCCGAACGATCACACTGACGCCGATCACGACGCTGCGGTGCTGGACCGGCTCGACGACGTTCACCGTGCGGTGCTGCCCATCCTGACCGTTGTCGCCGGACAGCTTCCGCGCCTGGGTGCTTACGCCGCCAAGTTGTCGGCGGCGTTGGGGCAGATACAGGCCGGGGACACCAGCTGGTTCACCCGCCCGCTGGTCGACTCGTATCACACGGTGTGGTTCGAGCTGCACGAGGAACTCATCGGCGCGGCCGGGCTCACTCGTGCGGACGAGGCCAACGCCGGGCTGGACGAGTAAGCGGCTGTCCAGCCCGGCCCCAGGGTGACACCGTCACCGCCCGGCGGGATCCGTGAGATTCGACCGCTCGATGTAGACATGGCCGACTTCGCCGGACCATGTCACCTCTGCCCAGCTGACCGTGTAGGCCCGAACGGGATCCATCACCCCATAGGGCAGACCATCGGCCATCGACAGCCACAGCGACGAACGTACAACGCCCTGGATGGGTGTTCCGTCGAGTGCGCAGGTGAACCGCTCGCCATCGCGCTGGATCAGCGGGGCTTGCGGGATTTGTTGCAGTGCACCATGTCCGAGGACACCGTTGGTGACCGTGTACGCACCTTCGAGAGTGGTATGCCCATCCCTGGCCCAGTAACGACACAATCCGAACGCCCGCCCGCTGGGCATGACTCCCCCGACGATCACGTGACCGCCCCAGTCGGCCAGGGTGTCGGCGCCACGCGGTCCACGGGAGTGGTCACGCCAGCCGCCGCCGTCGAAATGCGATACCACCCCGTCGACCGTCACCTCACCCGTGACCCGAGTGAGTTGCTCATAATGCTCTCGCGCCCAACTCTGCTTGGACATCCCGTCGCCCGCCGTCCCGGCGTCCCACACCGGGGTAACGCATTCCACTTCGAGATCGAGCCGGACATGACTCTTGGGACCGTCGCTGAGCAGGCCGGTGCGCATCTCGCCGTACGACGAACGCAGGCAGAACCCGTCAAACGTGATGCGCCACTTGCAGAATGGCTGCTCGCAGCGGAATTCGAGGTTCGCGCCCGCGGGCTGTCGTTCCGGAACCGTGCGGTGGTAGGCCCACATGCTGAGCACGCCCTGGTCTTCGGGAAGAGCGATGAGCACCCGGTCTTCCCACATCTCCCACATATCGGCGACGGTGCCCAGATGTAGCCACATCCCGATGTCGCTCACCGGATCGTAAGGGGTGAACAACATGTTCTCGGTCCAGCCCGGGACATCGGGGCATGCCCGCGCGGTGCTCTCGCTCTCCACGCTCAGCCCGGCAGACATCACGCTCGCCACTTCCGTCAATTCGGTTGTCCTTCCTTGTCCAATCCGCCCACGTCCAATCCACCCGACCGCACCAGCACGGCGACCTGTCCGGTGTCACCGTCCACCCGGACCACGTCACCGCTGCGCAGTGTGCGGGTGCCGTTGCCGGTTCCGACCACGCACGTGATACCCAGTTCGCGGGCGACGATCGCCCCGTGACTGGCAGGACTGCCGATATCGGTCACCAGCGCACCGGCGAGGGAAACCAGTGCCGTCCAACCCGGATCGACGAATTTGCAGACCAATATCTCACCGTCGGAGAGCACGTCGTCGGAGTCGGCATCGAGCACCACCCGCACGATGCCCTCGACCACCCCGGGGCCGGCCGGCGTACCCCGCACGGCGCCATCGGAGTCCGGGTCGTCAGTGTCGACCGGCTCCGGCATTCCGGTGAAAATGACCGGAATCTCCACGGCCCGGTATTCTTCGCGCTGCTGTCTGCGGAAGGCGACGAGCGCGCGTGCCTGGCGGGGCAGCGGCCCGAGCAATTCGGCCGTGGTGAGGTAGCAGGTGTCGTCGGGTGCGTCGAGCGCACCCTCGGCAACCAACTGCCGGCCAAGCGCGGCCGCCGCGGCCCTGGTTCCGTCGACCGCGGTGAGGAAGGCAGCCTTGGTGAGTTCCATGGACCGCACCTGAAAACCGGTGAACTGCAGGAGCCGACGGAACAGGTACCGCCGCGGCGCCGATAACCCTGCCAGCAGTTCGGCTTCCGCCCGTTCCCGGGCAGCCACCGCACGTTCCGCCCGCGCCCGGGGTCGTTCGGCTTCGGGCCTGCCCGCATGCACCGCGGCGATGCGGACCACCGCCTCGGGATCTTCACGCCACGAACGCCCGATGACGTTGCCCTCGTTGGCACCGTGGAATCCGTGTCGCTCGATGAACTCGGCGATGGAGAGTCCGCCCTGCCCGATGGACCACACGTCATCGGCGAGTCGCGTCTCGATGACACCGCCGTATCCGGCAAGCAGGGTCGGAACGAGATCCGAGCGACCGAGCCGACCGGTTATCGACTCGACTTGGGAGCGCAGCGCATTCAGGATCATCCGAGTGCGGATGTGTGCCTGCATCACGACCGCGAACCGCTCTACGGAGTCGGCCAGCAAAGCCCGGGGATTAGCAGGTTCACCTGCCAGCACCTCGGCCCGCCACCAGGCCATCTGGTCGTCGTGTACTCGCTGGGGTACCCAGCGTTGCCGGATGACGGCGAGCGGCGCCTTCACCGCCACAAATGGCAGCCGGGTGGGATCGCTTCGGGTGGGCGTGGCATCCGCGCGCACCGAGCCCAACAGGTCACGTTCGAAGTCGTCGCCTGTCGTGCCGGGCAGGAGGCCGGCCAGCTCACGTGCGCGGTCGACGTTCATCGCCTGCCTGCCGTAAAAGCATGCGGTCGCCCATTGATTCGGATCGTCAGGCACCACGAGTGCCGAACGCGGCAGTACCCCGAAATCGTAGATGCCCGCGCGAGATGCACGTTCGACGCCGCCGCCCCACAGGGACCAGCACAACGGGGACAGGATGTCCGGTGTGGCTTCGCCGACGTTGGTCAGCGTCCACATCCGGTCCGGCTCGCTGCATCCCCGAATCGGGTCCGTCAAGTCGGCTGACACACCATCGTCGCCCATGTTCCTCCTGAACCTTGGCCCTTTCGGGGACCTTTGTGGCAGTCCACTGCCATTCTTATTGCCGATTCTGACACGTGCGGCCGCTGCCCGTCACCAAATAGCCAAAGCCCGTGGACTGTTGAGTGTTGACTGTGACAGTTGACTGCCATATCGTGCCGAGTACACGGCCCACGCAGTCGTCGCAGCGCATACCGGCGGCCGACTTGGACGACCAATTCCCCTGCCCCGCAACGAATCAGCCCACCAAAGGAGCTTCAGATGGGAAACCTTGACGGCAAGGTCGCGTTCATCACCGGCGCCGCACGCGGGCAGGGCCGTGCCCATGCCGTTCGCCTGGCCGCCGACGGCGCCGACATCATCGCACTCGATATCTGCGCCGATATCGACTCGATGGACTATCCCAATGCCACACCTTCCGACCTGGACGAAACCGTCAAACTCGTCGAGGGCGAGGGGAGACGCATCGTCGCCCGCCAGGCCGATGTGCGCGATGGCGACGCTGTGGAGAGCGCGCTTGCCGAAGGCCTCGCGGAGTTCGGACGCGTCGACATCGTGCTGGCCAACGCGGGCATCATTCGACTCAGCGCCGGCGCAGACGACCGGCAGGTCTTCCGCGACATAGTCGACGTGAACTTGATCGGCGTGTGGAACACCGTGCAGGCAGCGCTGCCGACGATGATCGACGCCGGGCGAGGTGGCTCCATCGTCATCACCAGTTCCACCGCCGGACTCAAAGCCACCGGCACCGACAGGACTGGCGGCCAGGCCTACGCGGCCGCGAAGCGAGGACTCGTCGGACTGATGCAGGTGTGGGCCAACGACCTCGGCAAGCACTCCATCCGCGTCAACACCATCCACCCGACCGGCGTCGCCACCGGGATGGTGATGAACGAGACGATGGGAAAGCTGCTCGAAGCCGGCGACGTCGCGATGGACGCCATGCAGAACGTACTTCCCATCCCGATGCTGATGCCCGAGGACGTCGCGGGCGCCGTCGCCTTCCTGGTCTCCGAGGAAGCGAAGTTCATCACCGGCATCGCGTGGCCACTGGACGCCGGCTTCGCGGTTCGATGACTTTGCGGCGGATCGGGCGCACGAGGAGGCCGCAGGGACGGCCGTTCGCACCCGACGTCGCAAATCCCGGGTAAGCGCCGGTCGAAGCACCAGAGGCGCGCTGTTTCACCGCCGTATTCATTAGCTCATCTATTGATTGTGTGCCGAATCACCTCTCCCGGCTCGCGGCGAACGCTGCTTGCGGTATATCCTTGCCCTATAAATGAACTTAGTTCACTTATAGAGACGAAGGAGCCGAGACTGTGCACATCACCATTGACGAGACGAAGTGCTGCGCCGCGGGCCAGTGCGTATTTGCCGCACCGTACATCTTTGACCAGCGAGAAGACGACGGGATAGTCATTCTTCTCAACGCCGACCCGCCCGAAGACCAGTGGGAGGGTGCGCGCCAGGCGGCGGCAGTCTGCCCCGCGGTGGCGATCGAGGTTCAGGAGTGACCGCCGACGCGGGTGTCGTTGTGGTCGGCGCATCGGCGGCCGGCCTTTCGGTAGCTGAGACGTTGCGGCGCGACGGCTTCGACGGACCGATCACCCTCATCGGCGACGAGAACCGGCCTCCTTACGACCGTCCGCCGCTATCCAAGGAGGTGCTGGCCGGTGCGTGGCCCGAAGACAAGCTGAAGCTACGCGAGGCGGATAGCATCGCCGCACTGAATCTCGACCTACGACTCGGCGTGCGCGCCGACTCGGTGGACACGGCGAGCCGAGCGGTCACGCTCTCCGATGGATCACAGGTGCGATACCGCGACCTCGTGATCGCCACCGGAGTGCGTCCCCGTCGACTGCCCGGCACCGACGCGGTCGCAGGGGTACACGTCCTGCGCACCCTCGACGATGCCCGCCGCCTGCGCACAGAACTGGCCCGACAACCGCGACTGGTGATCGTCGGCGCCGGATTCCTCGGAGCCGAGGTGGCGTCGGTGGCCCGCGCCGCCGGCGCAACGGTCACTCTGGTGTCCGACGTCGACGCTCCACTGTCCGATGTGCTTGGCAACGAACTGGGCCGACTCCTCGTCGACGTACACGTCGAACACGGAGTCCAGATTCACACCGGCGTCCGGGTGGTCGGCATCGCGACCGAAG
This sequence comes from Mycolicibacterium peregrinum, assembly GCF_002102345.1. Lineage (GTDB taxonomy): Bacteria > Actinomycetota > Actinomycetes > Mycobacteriales > Mycobacteriaceae > Mycobacterium > Mycobacterium peregrinum. Next base: position 108,324 of record NZ_LQPP01000011.1, on the reverse strand, counting down.
ACGGTCGAGCCACCGGTGTTCGCCTGGCGGACGGCACAACGCTGGCCGCCGATGCGGTACTGGTCGCGATCGGCTCGATTCCGAACACCGAATGGCTTGCCGGCAGCGGCATTCCCACCGGCGATGGCGTGCTCTGCGACGAATACTGCCGAGCAGCGCCGGGCGTGTGGGCCGCGGGCGACGTCGCGTCGTGGCACCACGTCGACATCGGTGAACGTATCCGCGTCGAACATCGCACCAACGCTGCCGAGCAGGGCCTTGCCGTTGCGCGCAACATCCTCGCGGGATCCAGTCCGGCCCCGTTCGTCCCGGTCCCCTACATCTGGTCAGACCAGTACGACCTGAAGATCCAGATCTACGGTCTGCCACGCGGCGCTGATTCGTTCACCGTCACCGACGGCAGCGTCGGCGACCGCGAGCTCGTCGCCGTCTACGGCAAGGGCGGCCGTGCCCGGGCAGCCGTCGGCATCAACATGATCCGCCCCCTGCGAACTGCCCGGGCACTGGTGGCAGCACAGACCGACCTCACCTCCATCCGCAACGAGAGAGTAACCGCATGAGCATCCAAACAGAATCCACTGCAAGGGAATACACGCAAACTGCACCTCGTGCCGGAGTCATCGGGCTGGGCATGATAGGCGGTGCCGTCGCGGTCGATCTCGCCCGCAACGGCCGGACCCCGACGGTCTATGACATCCGCCCCGACGCTGCCGCCGGCCTTGCCGGGGTGCCCGCTGCCGCGGCGTCACCGGCTCAGGTGGCCCGCGACAGCGACGTCGTGCTGCTGGCCGTGGTCGACGCCGACCAGGCTCGCCAGGTGCTATGCGCCGACGACGGCGTCCTCTCAGCAGCTCATCCAGGCCTGATCTTGGTGCTGTTGTCCACCGTTGCGGTGCCCGTGGTGCACGAGCTCGCCCAGACGTGCGCGAAAAAGGGTGTGGCCCTGCTGGATTGTGGTGTCACACAGGCAGTACCGAACGGGCTCGTCGCCATTCTCGGCGGCGATGACGCCACGGTCGCCGGCGCCATGCCGGTGCTGTCCGACTTCGCCAAGGACGTGGTGCACTGTGGGCCGCTGGGCGCCGGAATGGCGACCAAGATCGCCCGCAACATCATCACCTACGGCACCTGGCGCGCCGTCCACGAGGCGGCCACGGTGGTGGAATCCGCCGGCGTCGATCCGGCGAAGCTGATCACCGTCGTCGAGGACGCCGATCCGGGCGGCACCACGCTGTTCTCCTGGTTGCGCAACCAACTCGCGGCCGAGGAGAGCACCCGCGAGATGGTGCCGCAGGTTCGCCGGCTCATGGACAAGGACCTCGCCGCAGCCCAGGAACTCGCGGCAAGGAACGGCATCCTCGTTCCCCTCGTCGACGCTGCTCGCGCCAATGGCGGCGCAACGTTGACCATCCCACAGAAGGAATCTCATGAGTGAAACAACCGAATTGGGACGCAAGACCATGGACGCGGTCTACGGAGCGGGGTTCTCCGAGACGATGCCCGACGTGTCGAACCCCATGCTGGACGACACGATCGATCACCTCTTCGGCGAGATCTGGAGCCGACCCGGTCTCTCGATCCGGGACCGCCGATTACTGGTCATCGGGGCCACCGCCGCGCTGGGCCGCGCCGACCTGATCGAGATCCAGGCCCGCGGTGCGCTGGAGAACGCGGAACTCACCCCCGGTGAGCTCCGCGAGGCCGTCCTGCAGCTGCACTACTACGTCGGCTGGGGCAACGGCACCCAGGTCAACCAAGGCGTCGAAGCCGCCATCAGCGAGCGCGAGGTCCAAACCGGCGACCGCGCTCACTCGGTTCCAGGAGACGTTCCACAAGGCAAGGAGCACAACCAATGACCACCAGCATTCGCGAGATGCCGATCGAACGGGAACAGCTTCTCGACCCGCCCCTGGCGTATCACCAGCTGCGCGAAGACCAACCCATCGTCCGAATGCGGTTCCCCAGTGGCCGGATCGGCTGGCTGGTCACCCGGTTCGAGGAGGGCAGCCAGGTCTTCTCCGACCCACGGATGAGTTCGCAACGACCACGGCACGACGTGGCAGCAGAGGACGACGTCGACCCCAACGACAACGATTCCGCCGAGGCCCTGCCCCCGACGTTCAACTCCATGGACGCCCCCGACCACGGGGCCTACCGGCGGCTGCTCTCAGGGAAATTCACGCCCAAGTCGGTGCAGGCCAACCTGCAGCCCTACATCGACACCATCGTCACCGAGCACCTGGACGCCATCGAGGCCAAGGGAGCAGGCGGCACACCGGTCGACCTGATCGAGCAACTGGCGCTGCCGATTCCGTGCCTGGTCATCTGCGAACTTCTCGGCGTGCCCTATCAGGACCGGGACAAGTTCCACCACGCCACCGAGGTGATGATGGACACCAGCAAACGCCGTGCCGAGCGCGACACCGGCGCACACTGGCTGGTGGAGTACATCACCAAGCTGGTCGCCGAAAAGCGCGCCGACCCCGGTTCCGACGGTCTGCTCGCCGAGCTCATCCGCAAGAGCGAGGAGGACGGGTCCATCCTGTCTGACGAAGACCTGATCGGCATCGGCGCGTTGCTGCTGTTCGCCGGCCACGACACCACGATGGCCATGATCGGGCTGTCCACACTGACGCTGCTCACCCATCCCGCTCAGCGCCAGGACCTTGTGGAACATCCGGAGAAGATCGGTACCGCCGTCGAGGAATTGCTGCGTTACCTGACGATCGTCCAGTTCGGGCTGGGCCGCACCGCCAAGGAAGACCTGGAGATCGGTGGCCAAGCCATCGCCACGGGAGACCTGGTGGTGGTCGCCATGCCCGCAGCCAACCGCGACCCACGGGTGTTCGACAACCCGGACGAACCGGACTTCGACCGGAAGATGATCCGACACCTGGCCTTCGGCTACGGCGTGCATCAGTGCCTCGGGCAGAACATCGCCAGGGCCGAGCTGAAAACGATCCTTCCGCAACTGTTCGCACGATTCCCCGGCCTGAAATTGGCCACCCCGTTGGACGAGGTCGAGATGGACACCTACGGGACCAACTACGGCGTTAAAAAGATGCTCGTCACCTGGTGACGATTGCCGATCGGCCCGCCCACTCTAAGGTGGTGGGCGTGGCCGATCGCACAGACGTGCACCCAACACGACGGCGGAGCCGCCGCGGCCAGGGCGAGCAACTACGCGAGGAAGTACTCGCTGCGGTGAATCGGTTGCTCGACGAGTGGGGCAGTGACGAGAAACTCACCATGCGAGCAGTCGCCGGAGAAGTCGGCGTCACCCCGGCGAGCATCTACCTGCACTTCGCCGACAAGACCGAACTCGTATGGGCGGCCCTGGCCGACAAGTATCGGCAACTCTCCGATCAGATGGGCGCCGCGGACGCCGCGGCGGCCCCTGGACAGCCGCGCGAGCGGCTCCGAGCGCAGGTGCACGCCTACTGTCACTTCGCAATGGACAACCCCGGCCACTACCGCCTCATGTACGAAGTCCGCCAGCCCGCCGTCGAACCCGGCCGGATGGGATTGCACCCCGCACGGCGGGTGTCCGCCAGATTGCGCCGGGCGCTGGCGGCATGCGCCGACGCGGGCTACCCGTTGTCGCTGCCGCTCTACCAGGCGACTCACACCCTGTGGACAGGATTGCACGGCCTGGTCTCCGTGCAACACAGCCTGGCCATCGACGGCTCCCCCGATCAACTCGCCGGCATGGCCGACGGCCTCGTCGACATCGTGGTCGGTGCGCAGCGCCGCAACGGACCCGCCTATCCGCCGGAAACCGACGTCGACCGCTACATCGCGGCGACGGTCATCGAGATCGGTGACGAGACTTAGCGGGGTCTGCGCGCTATGCGGGCGTAATGTTCAGCGGCACCGATTGCAATCCCATTGTCCCTGTGGGCCAAGGCATTTGCGGATCCTTGTCACCGGCCAGCGTGTATTCGGGAACCCGATTGTGCCATTCCTCGAGGACGAGTCGGAGTTCCAGCCGGGCGAGGTGTGAACCCAGACACCGATGCGGCCCACGGCCGAATGCGAAGTGCACCACCTTGTCGTCGAGGTGGACCTCGTCAGCGTTCTCGTAGCGGCTCGGATCGCGGTTGGCACTTCCGTAACTGAGCATCACGGTGGTGTCCTTCGGCACGATCCTTCCGGCGATCTCGACCTCTTCGGTAGTGACCCGCGGCGCGAACGGGACAGGACCGTCGACGCGCAGGATGTCCTCGACGAAGGCGGGAATCAACGAGAAATCGGCGCTGATCCTTCGGCGTAGGTCGGCATCACCGGCCAGCTTGGCCAACGAGAATCCCACCGCCGCGGTGACCGTGTCGAGACCCGCCAACACGAACATGAAACACAGCCCGAGGATTTCGTTGTCCGACATACCTCCCTCGGTGTCCCGCATCAGTTGGCTGAGCATGTCACTGCCGGTGGTGTCGTGGCGCCGCTCGGCGATGTGCTCGGTCAGATAGGCGAACAGTTCCAGCGCGTGGGCCAGCACTTCAGGTGTCGCTTCGGCGCTGCTGGGATCGGTGAACTGCAGAATCGAGTCTTTCCACTGCACCAACCGGTCGCGGTCGGCCATGGGCAATCCGAACAGCGTCAGAAACACCTGGGAGGGAAACGGTGTGGCGAGGTCAGGAACAACGTCACATTGTCCCGCCGCCACGATCGCGTCGATCAGCTCGCCGGCCTGGCGGCGCAGTTCTGCCTCACGCTCGGCCATCTTCTTCGGGCTGAAGAAGGGATCCAATATGCGACGGAACCGGGTGTGGTCCGGCGGATCGATCGCGATCGGAATCAGCGGGACCGGGCTGCCCAGTCGATCGAAGGCACGGGCCGACGAGAAGCTGTCGGGGCGTTTGGCGGCGAACTCGACTGCCGCGGCGCTGGTCAGGACGATCTCCTCACCCGAGCGGACCGCTTCTCCGGCCTCTCGCAGCTCACGCCAGGCGCGCGACCGGTCTTGCGCGAATGGCAGATCGTTGATGTTGGTGGTTCCAGTCACGCTGAGCTCGGTCATCGGGGCGGAAATCCTCTCTTCGTACGCCGACAGGCGTCTTCGGATAGAATATGACAGTGGACTGTCATATTTGAAGTAAGTATCGTCGGCACGACGGTGGGTGTCAATGAGCTAGCCGATACTGCGATGCGGCGAATACGGCGGTCGTTGTAATCTCAGGAACCTGAGATGGTCGAGGAGGTTGGCGGATGGCACGGGGCGACCGTTCACCACGAGTCGAGCATGCCGACCGCGTGCGCAATGCACTGCTGGAAGCCGCGCTGGACCTGTTCAGCGCCAAAGGCTACGACGAGACGACCACCGATCAGATCGCCGAGAGCGCCGGGGTGTCCCCGCGAACCTTCTTCCGGTACTTCCCGACCAAGGAGTCGGTGCTGTTTTTCGGTGAGTACGACTTCATCGACGCGGCGAGCGGCGTCTACCTCGCCCAGCCCAAAGAGATATCCGATTTCGAAGCGATGGCCAACTCGTTCGCATTGCTTGCGCCCAGCCTCAAACGTATTCGCAAGCGTATTGCGCAGTACCACGAAGCCGTAGCGTCCTCGCTGGTGCTGTCAGGCCGTGAGCGCAGAAACCACGAAGCCAATGCCGAGACCATAGCCAAGGTGATCGCCGACCGGCGCCAGTTGCCCTCCCCGGACAGCGAGTGCGAACTCCTCGCAGCCATCGGCATGCTGCTCGTCGAGCGGGCACTCAATCAATGGTTGGCTGCGCCGGGACGTGCCCTCGATGACCTGATCCGCCAAGAGTTCGCCGCACTGCCCGCCGTGCTGAAATAGCAACGGCTGAAATAACAACGGTCAACGATCCTCGAAGCGCGTGCCGTCGGGGCAGTCCCGTGGAGTCTCGGGGCCGCAGTACTGCGTGCGCAGATAACTCGGGTAGGTGTCGGTCGGGCCGGCGTAGAGGCCGGCGAGATTGACCGGCAGGTCGTACGCGCCGATCGCGACCACATGCAGGAAGCCGGTGACCGCCAAAACCCGTAACAGCGCCTTGACCGACGGCCCGGCCCAGTGCAGCGTCTCGATGCCCGACTCGACCCGGATCTGGCCTTTGCGGTTGCGGAAGAACATCAGCGCGCCGCTCGAGCTGAGCACCAGCGACCACAGGATGGGACCGTAGAGCGGAATCTGCACCGTCTGCCCGGCCCACAGCGTGGCGCCGGGTATCGAGGCCGGGTACGCGACCAAGCCGTGCTGCACCGCGAAGATCTCCAGCGGGAATTCGATGACGTAAACCGCGAGCCATCCGCAACAGAACGTACGGACGGGACCCAAAGTCGGCCAACGGTGTCGCGCCCGGCCCATGGCCCACCGAGCGAGCGACCCCATGGTCAAGGGCATCCAGATGTAGATCATCCCGATCATCAAGACCGGCTCGGCCATCAACCGACTTCCCGGGCTGAGCGAGCCGGGGACGTTCTCCATCCAGTTGCCGAAATTGACCAGACCCGCGTTGTAGAAAAGCACCGGCTGGAACCAGTTGATCAGCGGGTCATGCCACCAGGCGATGGTCGAGCCGATCACGACGGCGGCCTCGACGCACAGTTGCCGTTCGCGCAGACTTTTGCGGACGACATAGACGATCGCCGCGAAAGCGAGTATGGGGCAGGCAATTTGGAATGCAACAATCGCCAGCGCCGTGCCGCCGGGGATCGGATCAGGACCTGGATCGACCGGCGCCGCGTTGCCCGAGACGATCCACGACAGATAGACATACCCGGCGACCGCCACACAGACGGCACCCACACTCGACCAAAACAGCACGGGCCGCAGTGTCTTGATTTGAGCGGGAGCCGGCGCGGCCGTCTCATCGACCGTCCCGCGGCTGGCAACATCGGTCACTGAACGCCTCCTTTGGCGATGACCTACCCAACATGACAGTTCACTGTCACAGTGTCAACGAATATCTCGAATCTGCTGTCTCAGTGGGCGGCTGGGACGTCCAGTCACTGCCCGACGAGCACCTCCATGGCGAGCCGGCGGAGGTTCGCGTCGCCGACAAGATTGATCTAACATTAGTGTCACTTCTACCGGAGGTGACGGATGCCATCAGAGCGGTTGGTTGTCTGCGCGAGCCACAGCCCGGGCAAGGAACGCGACGTCGAGCACATTTACGGTCGGCAGTTCCGCTCGGCGCTGGCAGCCGCGGCAGAGGAGGTCCGGCGGTTCGACCCCGATATCGTGGTGTTGTTCGGCGGTGACCACCGGCGCGCTTTCCGGCACGTGGTCCCCGCTTTCGGCGTTGCGCTGTCCGCGTCGATCCTGGCCGAGGGCGGCCACCCGGCCGGCGACCTCGACGTACCGTCCTCTCTCGCCCGTCGGCTGTGCGACCACCTGCTGTCCACCGGATTCGATATCGCCGCATGCCGCGATATCGCGCTGGATCACGCCTTTGCGCAACCTATTCGGGATCTACTCGGCGAACTGACCGCTAAACCCGTTATCCCGGTGGCGGTGAACTGCGCCACCGCACCGCTGCCTACCGCACGCCGCGTCGCCGATTTCGCAGCCGAGGTCGGCCGCTTCCTCGATGGCGTCGACCAACGTGTTCTGCTGATCGGCACCGGCGGGCTGTCGCATTCACCGCCGAGCCTGGAGGTCGACACCTACGACCTCAGCGACGAGGACCGGGCGCGCATCATTGCCGAGGGTATGGCGGACGCGCGCAACAAGATTCGACCCGACTGGGACGCCGAAGTACTCGAGGCAATGTCGGCCTGGGATCTGGATGCGCTGATCCGGCTCGTCGACGCCGCCCATGCCCGTGCTGGCGCAGGCGCCAACGAGGTGCGTACCTGGCTGGCAGCCGGCGCCGCGGGCGGAGGCCGACCGGTCACCCCGCTGGTCTACGAGCCGGTGCCGGAATGGATCACCGGGATGGCGGTCGCGACGTCGGCGTGAGCGACCCGGCTCGGGCAGGCACCGGCTGCGGCGCCGGGGTACGGGAGAACAGCGGCGCAGGCGCCGGCTGGCGGACACCGTCCACCTCGACAAACACGTTGCGGGCCTGCAGTTGGCCGTCGTCAGCCGCCTCGGTGACCGTCAGCACAGGCGTGACGCAGGCGTCGCTGCCCGCGAACACCCGAGACCACTCGTCGCGGGAACGCTGCCGGAACTTTTCCGACAGCACCCGCCGCATCTCGGGCCAGCCCGCCTGGTCTCGTTGCGGACCAAGGGCTTCCGGGGCGACCTCCAATAGCCGCAGCATCTCGGCGAAGAACTCCGGCTCCAAAGCGCCCACCGCGACATACCTGCCGTCCGCACACTCATAGGTGCAGTAGAACGGCGCCGACCCGTCAAAGATGTTGGCGCCTCGCTGATCCGACCAGCGGCCGTCGCTGCGCATCGACCACATCACGTGCCCTAACAGCGCGGCGCCGTTGACGATCGCGACGTCGACAACCTGACCACGTCCGGACACCTCCCGCTCCACCAACGCCGCGAGCACCCCCACGACTGCGGACATCGAGCCACCGCCATAGTCTCCGACCAGGTTCAGCGGCGGAGCCGGGGGCCGGTCCGGAGCACCCATGGCGTGCAGCACGCCAGTCAACCCGATGTAGTTGATATCGTGGCCGGCCTGCTGGGCGCGGGGACCGGTCTGCCCCCACCCCGTGACACGCGCGTACACCAATCGCGGGTTACGGCCGCAACATTCGTCGGGCCCGAGGCCGAGCCGCTCGGTGACGCCCGGACGGAATCCTTCGACGAGGACATCGGCAGAGTCGATCAGCTCCCGCACCCGCTCCAGATCATCCGCGTTCTTCAAGTCCGCGGCGATCAGCTGCCTGCCGCGCAGCCCGGCACCACCACCGGACTGTCCCGGCCGATGCACCCGCAGCACCTCGGCGCCCAGATCGGCGAGGATCATCGCCGCATGTGGACCCGGCCCCATGCCCGCCAACTCGACAACAGTGATACCGGACAGCGGGCCGGCAGAGGCCGGTCGAGAACCATCACCAGTCATTTCTGACGCTCCGTTCATGTCGCTCACTAGGCCCGCTTGGGCTGTTGAAGCATCATGTTAGATTGCATCTGACACATCCGTCACTATGCCGGGAGTAATATCGTGAGCATCTCCGCGCTCGCCATCGTCGAGGAACACCACGAGCTGGCCGAATCCGCTGTGGGGCAGCTGTCCAGACACCAGAGTCGCGGTGCCGCCCGCGCCACCCTGGACGGCGGTTCGCCACACCCTGCCGGCCTCTGGGCCGCCGCCGCAGAGCTCAGTTGGCATGGGCTGGCCATCAGCGAGGAGTACGGCGGCTCCGGCTTCGGTATCGCCGAGCTGACGATCGTCCTGGAAGCCATGGGCCACGAACTGTGCCCAGGGCCCTTCCTGCCCACCGCGACCGCCGCACTGCTGATCGACCGCTGCGGCACCGACACGTTGCGCGCGGCCCTCCTCCCCCAGTTGGCGAGCGGGGACCTTGTTGGCGCGGTGGGACTCTCGGCAGACATCACGCTCAGCAGCGACTTGGTCGCCAACGGCACGGCGCGCGCCGTCGCCGGAGCACCCGACGCCGGTGTGCTGGTCCTGACCGCCGGCGCGGACCTGATCGTGGTGGACGCGGAGGCCGACGGTGTGTCCGTCGCCGCACTTGCCGGTTTGGACACCACCCGCAGCATCGGCGATGTCACCCTGCGGGACGTCGCGCTGTCCGCCGAACGCGTCCTTTCCGGCGCTAGCGCCAAGGGACGCACCGCGTTTCGTATTCTCGCCGCCGCCGAAGCGGTCGGTGTCGGCTGGGCCGCGCTGCGGATGGCCAACGATTACGTCAAGGTTCGCGAGCAGTTCGGCCGCACTATCGGCACCTTCCAGGCGGTCAAGCACCACCTCGCCAACATGTTCATCTGCGCCCAGCAGAGCACTGCGGCGGTGTGGGACGCGGCGCGCTCCGACGATCTCGACGATGCGTCTTTCGCCGCTGCGGTTGCCGCCGCCCATACAACAAGCATGCAGACGTTCGTCGCGCAGAAGAACATTCAGCTGCATGGCGGTATCGGCTACACGTGGGAGCACGACGCGCATCTTTATCTACGGCGGGCCCGCAGCCTGGCCGCGCTGATCGGTGACACCGGCGACGCTCTAGCAGAGATCGCCGAGGCCCAGCGCACCGGAGCCGCGCACGGCGCATCGTTCACCCTGCCCGCTGAGGCCGACCGATTCCGGCGTGAGGCGGCCGAGGCGGTCGAGCGGCTGCGTGGCTTGCCTTCCGACGGGCAGCGCGACTACCTGGTCGATTCCGGCTATCTGGTGCCCCACTGGCCCAAACCGTGGGGACGGCAAGCCGGTGTGGTCGAGCAACTCGTCATCGAGGAGGAGTTCGCGGCGGACGGCGGCATCGAGCTACCCGACCTGGGCATCACCGGCTGGGTGATGCTGACCATCGCACAAGCCGGCACCGATGACCAGCGGGCCCGCTGGGTCGAGCCGGTGCTGCGCGGTCAGACCAACTGGTGCCAGCTATTTTCCGAACCCGACGCGGGCTCTGACGCCGCCGCGGTGCGCACCACGGCCACCCGGGTCGACGGCGGCTGGCGGGTCACCGGACAGAAAGTGTGGACCAGCTTGGCCCACGAATGCCAATGGGGTCTGGCGACCGTGCGCACCGATCCCGACGCCCCCAAGCATGCGGGTGTCACGATGATGGCGATCGACATGTCCTCGGCCGGCGTTCGGGTGCTGCCACTACGTGAGCTCACCGGTGAGGCGTTGTTCAACGAAGTGTTCTTCGACGACGTGTTCGTCCCCGACAGCGATGTGGTCGGCGACGTCAACCGCGGCTGGCTGGTGGCGCGCGCGACGCTGGGCAATGAGCGGGTATCGATCGGCGGCGGCTCCGGTGCCATCGGCGTGGGCGCCGACGACCTGATCAAACTGCTCGACAACGCTCCAGGCGCGTCATCGACCCGTTGGGAGCACCGAGTCGGCGAGGTGATCGCCGAACTGCATGCCCTGCGCCTGCTGAATCTGCGCAACGCCAGCCGAGCCATCGTAGGAGGCGACACCGCGGCCGAGGCCAACGTCAGCAAGCTGCTGCAGGCCGAATCCTCGCAACACGTCAGCGAACTCGCGATGGAGCTGGCGGGTACGTCGGCGATCGCGGGCAGAACACCGGAGGTGACCCGCGCCTATCTGTACGCCCGGTGTCTCACGATCGCCGGTGGGACGTCGGAGATCATCCGCAACACCATCGCCGAGCGCCTGCTCGGACTGCCGCGGGATCCGCTGACGAAATGACGGACGCACCGCTGGCAGGAATCACTGTCGTCAGCCTCGAGCAGGCAGTCGCGGCACCGTACGCGACCCGCCAGCTCGCCGACCTCGGCGCCCGGGTCGTGAAAGTCGAACGCCCCCAAGGGGGTGACTTCGCCCGCGGGTACGACCGTTCGGTGCACGGCGAGTCCAGTTACTTCGTCTGGCTCAATCGCGGCAAGGAGTCCTTGACGCTGGACCTCAAAGCGCCCGAAGGGCTGCGGATCGTGCACCGGCTGCTCGAGGATGCCGATGTGCTGGTGCAGAACCTCGGGCCGGGGGCATCCGCCCGGATGGGGTTGGACGCCGAGTCGGTCGCCCGCGCACACCCACGGGTCATCACCGCGACCATCAGCGGCTACGGCCAGGACGGCCCGTGGAAGGACCGAAAGGCCTACGACCTGCTGGTGCAGGCCGAGGCCGGGCTGCTGTCGGTGACCGGTTCGCCGGCAGAGGTGGCACGCACCGGGGTGTCCATCGCCGATATCGCGGCCGGAATGTTCACGTTCTCCGGCATTCTCACCGCGCTGTACACCCGCGCCACCACCGGTGTGGCGCGACCGGTTTCGGTGTCGTTGTTCGATGCGCTGGTCGAATGGATGTCCCAGCCGCTCTATTACGGCCGGTACGGCGGGACAGCGCCCGCCCGCACGGGTGCCCGCCATCCGACCATCGCTCCGTACGGCCCGTTCACCGCCGGTGACGGCGGCACGGTGCTGCTGGCGGTGCAGAATCCGCCGGAATGGCAGCGGCTCTGCGAAATCGTCTTGAACAGAGCCGATCTCGTCGCGGATCCGCGGTTCGCCACGAATCCGGACCGCGTCGCACACCGCGACGAGTTGGAGGCCATCATCAGCGAAACGGTGGCCCGGTTGGATACCGGCGAACTCGAGGCAGGTCTTGACGAAGCGGTGGTGGCGCATGCGCGCATGAACGATGTCGAGCAACTGTCGGACCATCCCGTGCTCACCGGCCGAGACCGCTGGCGCGGAATTCAGACTCCTGGTGGGCCCGCGCAGGCACTGCCGCCGCCTGCGGGCCTGGCGGGTGTCGAGCCGGTACTCGGTGACGTGCCCGCATTGGGCGCACACAGCCGAAAGATACTGGGCGAGTTGGGATACCCGCCCGCCGAGATCGAGGACTTGATCTCCGCAGGCGTCACTTCGACTGAGCGAAAAAACCCCGCTTGATGCAGGTCATCAACAACTCGACGACGTCGTCCTGGCTCAGCGGTTCGGGCAGATCGAGGGCGGCCTCAGGCACCCGGGTGACCAGTGAGCGCAGGATCAGTGCCGAGATCACCGGGTCGTACGGGTACGCACCGGGGCTGCGGGCCAACATCCTGGCGGCGCCGAGGTCCATCAGCACCTGACCGTTCTCACCGATCCCGACGATCGTGGGGTCGTCGGTGGTGCCCTCGGCCCAGGCGTCGATACAACCGGAGTACCGGTCGTAGAACTCCACATACGTGGCCAACCAGTGCCGCAGAGTCGATTCGTCGGCCACCGGATCCACCTGCCCGATCCGTTCGGCGAATGCCTTTCCAGCCCCGTAGACCTCGGCACCCACCGCGGCGAGCAGATCCTGCTTGTCGCTGAAGTACTTGTAGAACGTGCCACGCGCGACTTCAGCGGCCGCGACGATGTCGTCGACGCTGGTGCTGCGGTATCCCTTGGCCCGGAACTGCGCGGCACCGGCGTCGGCCAGCGTCGTCACGGTGGCGACGGCGCGCTTGCTCAGGTTCGTGGTGCGCTCGGTGATGGACAGCCCCACGAGATCGGGCGCATCGGGCACCTGCACGGCGTACACATCGGCGGTCGGGTCCGTGCTGGCGTGCAGCCCCAACGACTTCAGCACTGCCGGTGGCGTATCCGGGAACATCACCAACTGCAGGAACACCGACAGGGTGTCGATCACGTCCTTGGCGCTACGACCGTAGGCGCGGTCGGTGTGCACGAAGAGGTTGATGCGGTGCACCAGTGCGGTCATCGTCATGGCTGCGACCTCGGGGTCCAGACCGTGCAGGCCGGACGCGCCGAGCCGTACCGCCAGCCGATGGTTGTAGCTGCGCACGAACCCCGTGATCGCGGGACGCACCTTGGTGTCCGACGAGGCGATCGCCGTCCACTGCACGAACATCGTGGAGTACTTCTCGAAAACCCAACTCCACTCGCCGAGCCACCAGTTGAGATTGTCGAAACCGGTTTCATCCGGTCCCATCGGACCGATGCGGCGTGCGACGCGGAACAGTGCGCTGCCGCATTCGTTCAACAACTCCAGGAAGATCTCGTCCTTGCCGTGGAAGTACTGATACAGGGCGGCCCGCGATATCCCTGCTGCCTTGGCGATCGCGTCGACCGAGGTGTCGAAGTAGCCGAGCCGACCGAACAGTTCCAGTGAGACCTCGGTGATCCTGCTGCGGGTGCTGGCCCCCCGCGCACCCACGGCCGGGCTGGACGGGCCGTAACTGGCGCGGCGGACTATCGAGGCGTCGGACATGGTGTCACCAGCCTATTGCTGATCCGGAGGACCCGCGGCACCGCGTGCCGTGTTTCGCGCTCCGGTTCGGGGTACCGCGAATTCCGCAGTGCTGGTAATCGCCACTCCGCCGGTCTGCCTGGTGGCGGTCAGTTCGACACTCACGCGATCGACGTCGCCCTCCTCGGACACCGCGACGACCGTCCCCGCGCAGGTCAGAACGTCACCCGGCCAGACCTGCTCGCGGAAGCGGACGCCGAATCGGCGCACTGCAGGTGCCCCCAGCCAGTCGGTGGCGAACCCGGCCAACAGCGCGGCGGAGAACATGCCCTGGGCGAACACCGAGGGGTAACCCGCGGACCGCGCCAGTTCATCGTCGTAGTGCATCGGGTTGAGGTCACCGGACGCGCCGGAGTAGCGCACGAACATCTGCCGAGTGAGTGGGCCGAACTCCCGGGGTGGCGCCTGATCACCGCGCTTCACTGCTTGGCCGCCGTCTCGATGAAGGTGGCTTTTGCCTCGGCCACCAAATCTCCTGCAGCGTCGCGGTATTCGGTCACCACGGTGGCGAATCGCATGGTGCCACCACGCTTACCCGGCTTGGAGAAACGCTCCACGATCCGCTCCTGCGCGGTCAGGACATCACCGGCGGCAGGCAGGTCGCCGTGGAAGGTGTACTCCTGCTCGCCGTGCAGGAGGCGCTTGCGGTCGAAACCCACGTTGACCCGGACGCCCGGTGGCGCCCAGCGGGCGGCACTGGTCAGGAAGGTCGGCGGAACGATCGCGTCTGGACCACGGAAGGCGGGGTCCGCGCTGAGCATGGCTTCGGCGAACTCGGCGATCTTGCCGCGCTCCACAACCACCTCCCAGGGTTGTCCCACGTCGAGGTCGGCGTCATTGTCAGGCGCTGCGTTCATAGTGACCAATAGTGTCAGAAATACTCCGGATGCAAAACCGGAACAACAATTTATCCCCCATGAGCAGCTTGTCTAAAGATGACATCAATGCCAGAATTGGCGTCCATGATTGAGTTGACGGCGAGCTACGTCGCAGGCAAATGGGTGACGAACACTGCCGCCGCCACAGTGCAGGTGACCTCGCCGACCACCGGCGAGGTGCTGGGCACCGTGGGTATTGCGGGCGACGCCGAAGTCTCTGCCGCCGTCGCTGCGGCCCGCGACGCGCTGCCCGCCTGGGCGCAGACCTCCCCCGCCGAGCGCGGCGCCGCGCTGGGAAGGCTAGCCGATGTCCTGACCGCATGTAAGGGCGAGCTGGCCGACCTGTCCACCGCCGAAATCGGCTCGCCGCGCTCGTGGAGCACCTTCGGCCAGGTCATTACGGCGACCGGGGTGTTACGGGCCTACGCCGCCATCACATCCGACCATCCGTTCACCGCCAGCCGTCCCTCGATGGCCGGTGGCGTCGTCGACGTACGACAGGTGCCGGTGGGCGTGGTCGGCGCGATCGTGCCGTGGAACACCCCCTTGTTCATCGCGGCACTGAAATTGGGCCCGGCATTGGCCGCGGGCTGCACAGTGGTCCTCAAGCCTGCACCCGATGCACCGCTGAGCTTCGGTGTGCTCATGGAGGCGATCGAGGAAGCCGGGATCCCCGCCGGCGTGGTCAACGTCGTCAACGGCGGCGCCGCGACCGGCGAGCTGCTCACCGAGCATCCCGGTATCGACAAGGTCAGCTTCACCGGATCGACGGCGGTCGGCGCCCGGATCGCCGCGTCGTGCGGATCCCGGATCCGTCGCTGCAGTACCGAACTGGGTGGCAAGTCCGCGGCCATCGTGCTGCCCGACGCGCCACTGGAGACGACGGTCGCCGGACTGGTCGGCGGAGTGATGGGCAACAACGGCCAGCTGTGCGCCGCCTTGACCCGAATCCTGCTGCCGCGCAGCCGTTATGGAGAATACGTGGCCGCGCTGAGCACCGCGATCTCCGCGTTGACGGTCGGAGACCCGGCCGACCGGTCCACTGATATCGGTCCATTGATCAACGAAGCGGCGCGCGACAAGGTCGAAGGACTACTGCAGCGGGCGCGCGACGAGGGGGCCACAGTGCTCACCGGCGGTGAGCGTCCCGACCGGCCGGGATGGTTCGTCACACCTGCCCTGGTCGAAGCGACCAACGATATGGAGATCGCCCGCGAGGAAGTCTTCGGTCCGGTTGTCGTGGTGATCGCCTACGAGGACATTCCCGAGGCGGTCGCCATCGCCAACGACTCGCGCTACGGACTGGTGGGTGCCGTGTGGTCGGCTGATGAGGAACGCGCGGCCGCGGTGGCAGCCCAATTGCAGGCCGGTTCGGTGGCCGTCAACTCGACCGCCGTACTCGACTTCGGCAGCCCGTTCGGTGGCTTCAAACAGTCCGGCATCGGCCGTGAGGGTGGCCCGGAGGGCATCACCGGCTTCGTTGAGTACCAAGCCATCATTCGTTGATCCGGAAGGGATTTCATCAATGCAGACGCAGGCAGCCGTGCTGTTCGAACGCAACACGCCGTGGTCGATCGAGACCATCGAACTGGACCCGCCGAAGGCGACCGAGGTGCTGGTCGAGTTACACGCCTCGGGCATGTGCCACTCCGACGACCACCTCGTGACCGGCGATATGCCGATCGCGCTGCCATGCATCGGCGGCCACGAGGGCGCGGGCGTGGTCAAGGCGGTCGGTGAGCATGTGTCGTGGCTGTCCCCTGGCGACCACGTCGTATTCAGCTTCATCCCGTCGTGCGGCCGCTGCCCGTCATGTTCGACCGGCCATCAGAGCCTCTGCGATCTCGGCGCAAAAATCTACTCCGGCATGCAGATTCACGACGGCACCGCTCGCCACCACTTCGGCGACCAGGACCTCGCGCTGGCCTGCGGGGTCGGGTCCTTCGCCCATCACACCGTGGTGCACGAGGCGAGCTGCGTCAAGGTCCCGCAGCACTACCGCCTGGACCGGGCTTGCCTGCTCGGCTGCGGCTTCATCACCGGTTGGGGATCGTCGGTGTACGCCGCCGAGGTACGACCGGGTGACACCGTCGCCGTCGCGGGCGTCGGCGGTATCGGCGCAGCGGCGGTGCAGGGCGCCCGTCTCGCCGGCGCCCGCACCATCACCGTCATCGACCCCTCGGAATACAAGCGGGCCGAAGCGATGAAGATGGGCGCCACCCACACCGCAGCGAGCTGGGATGAGGCCAAAGGCGTTGTCGCCGAGGCGACCTGGGACCGCGGCGTGGACAAGTTCATCTGCGCGATGGGAGTCGGTGACGGTCAGCTCGTCGGTCAGGCCCTGGCCATGACGGCCAAGCGCGGCAAGCTCGTCGTCACCAACATCCACCCCATGCTGGAACGGGAGATCCGCGCCAACCTGATGGACCTCACGCTGACCGAGAAGCAGATCATCGGAACGCTCTACGGCTCAGGCAATCCGCGTGCTGACATCCCGAAGATCCTCGAGCTCAGCAGCGCCGGACAGGTGGACCTGGATTCCATGGTCACTCGCACCTATCCCCTGGAGAAGGTCAACGACGGCTACGCCGACATGCACGCGGGCGCCAATATCCGTGGCGTGCTGATCTATCCGGCCGCTGAGGGATAGGCGACGCGCTTCAGACCTGCACGGGCTCCCAGCCGCCGCCCTCGGCGGAGCGGTGCGCGGCGTCGATCACCGCGAGCGAGAGCAATCCGTCCTCGAAAGTGGCCGCCGAACTGGGCGCACCGTCGAAGGCAGGCAGCCAGTCCTCAAGCATCAAGGCCATCGCCCGGCTCGCATGTCCGGCCAGACCGGTCGGCAGCTTTTCTGGATGCGCCGGTTCGCGGTCGTCGACCGCCAACGGGCTCAGTCCGTCGTCGACGGTCAAGCCGGCCGAGTATGCCGCCGAGCGCAGGTCACCGTCTCCGATGAGCGTGCCGTCGGAACCGAACAACTCCAGCCGGTAATGATCGGCGTGGGCGCCCATCACCGAAACGCTCAGCACCGCAGTCACCCCGGATTCCATCCGCATCAACACCGCCGCGGTGTCGTCGGCGGTGACATTCAGCGTCGTCCCATCGGGCCGTTCCCGCACCGGGACGGTGGTCCGCACCTCAGCGCACACCGACACCGGTCGACCGAGCAGGCTGCACAGGAAGTCCAGGTCGTGCACCAACATCCCCGCCAGATAACCACCACCCTGCTCTCTGTCGTACATCCAGTCAGCCTGCAACGCGTGGCTCGGGTGCCAGTACGACGCGCTGCGACTGACCCGCGCCAGATACTGCGTGCCCAGAAAGCCCGAACGCACCTTGTCGGCGACAGCCAACCAGTCCGGATTCCACCGGTTCTCGAAACAGCATGCGGTGGGCAGGTCGGCATCGGCGGCCGCCCGCACCATCTCGCGCGCGGATTCGAGGTCACCGGCGAGCGGCTTCTCGCACAACACCGGCTTGCCCGCTGCCAAGGCGGCCAGCGTCATGTCGCGATGGAGATTGGTCGGTGTCGCGACCGAGATGACATCGAGGTCGTCGCGGGTCACGAACGACTGCCAATCGGTGGAGGTTTCCTCGATGCCCAGTTTGGCGGCCACCCGTTCCAGCCGCTCGGGCATGCGTGCACAGAGTGCGACAGGATCGAAGCCGTTCGCCGCCCGGAAGCCTGGTACCTGCACATGAGCGCCCCACCCCACGCCGATGATGCCGACCCGCTTCGGTGTCTGGTGCGTCATAGTTGTCCTAACCTCGTCCAATATGGACACACATGTTAGATCACTCGACTGGTCGACGTGCGGGTATTCGACACAACAGGCCACACACTACGCACCACAGCATTGCCAAAAAGTGACACTAGTGCCAGAATTGCTTGTTGTGAGCGCGATCGACACCGATGAGCAGCAGTTCGCCCCGCTGATCGACCTGCAGTGGTGGCAGGAGCGTCCAGCCGACCGCAGCGACCTCTACCGGCGCCTGAGAGAGGCCGGCGGCCCGGTATTCGTCCGGACCAGTCGGCCCTCGTCCTCCCGGGTGCGCGGATTCTGGGCCGTCGGCTCGCACCGCGACGTCTCCCAGATCAGTCGGCGGCCGGAGGACTTCTGCTCGGGGCAGGGCACCCAGATCTTCGACCAGACGGCCGAGATGCGCGAATACCGCGGCTCGATCATCGATATGGACGACCCCGAGCACATGCGGCTGCGCAAGATCGTCTCCCGCGGTTTCACCCCTCGCATCCTCGCGGACCTCCGCGGCCTGGTTCAAGAGACGACCGCCGAGATTCTCGACGAGATGCCGCGCTCCGGTGAGTGCGATTTCGTCTCCTCCTTCGCCACGCTGCTGCCGCTTCGCATCATCGACAACATGCTGGGCGTGCCACGCGAGCACGAGCAGTTCATCCTGCGCGCGACCAACGTGGTGCTGGGCGCCTCCGATCCCGAGTACGTACCGGACCAGAGCATCAAGGGCATCGAGACCGCCGTCACCGAAACCAGTGAGCGACTCATCGACTTGCTGAAAAGTATTGCCGAGGACCGTATCGCGAACCCCCGCGCCGATGTGATCAGCAAACTGGTGACCTCTGACGAGGAGAATCTGACCCCGCAAGAACTGGCCAAGTTCTTCATCCTGCTGATCGGGGCTGGCAACGAGACGACCCGCAACGCGCTCACGCATGGGTTGCTGATCCTGTCCACGCATCCCGAGCAGCGGGACCGGCTACTGGCGAACTACGACGAACTGGCATCACCCGCGATCGAGGAGATCCTGCGATATGCCAGCCCGGTGATCCATATGCGCCGCACGGTCACCCGCGACGGTGTGACACTGACCGACGAGCAGGGCGCGATCACCCACACCTTCAACGCCGGCGACAAGGTCGTCCTGTGGTACCCCGCCGCCAACCGCGACCCAGCCAACTTCGCTGACCCGGAGCTCTTTGACATCGCCCGAAAGCCGAACAACCACATCGCGTTCGGCGGGCCAGGACCGCACTTCTGCTTGGGTGCGCACCTCGCTCGGCTAGAACTCAACGTCGCATTCAAGATGCTCTACGACCGTTATCCTGACATCACCTCGGTCGGCGAACCGGTCATGCTGAGGTCGAACTTCGTCAACGGCATCAAACACCTCAAGGCGACTTACACTCCATGAACACTCAACCTGCAGTGCTGTCGGACACCACAGACGGTGTCCTGACCATTACCCTCAACCGCCCCGAAGCCGCCAACGCGGTGCGACCCGATGACCGCGATGCATTGATCGCATTGTTGGCTGCGGCGGACGCCGACGACAAGGTGCGCGTAGTCGTTCTGCGCGCCAACGGTAAACACTTCTGTGCCGGCGCCGATGTCGGCTCGCTCGCCGAGCGGCGTGCCACGGTGGCGAAGCGGGTGATGGACCCGATGCGGCGCATCATGAACGGCGCCCAGAAGCTGGTGGCCAGCGTGCTGGACTGCAACAAGCCGGTAATCACCGCGGTGCAGGGTGCGGCCACCGGTGTCGGAGCTCACCTGGTGTATGCCTCGGATCTGGTCATCGCCACCGAAAATGCCTACTTCGCCGAGTCTTTCGCCAAACGCGGATTGGTTGTCGACGGCGGCGGTTGTTATCTGCTGCCGCGGCGGATCGGCATGCAGAAGGCCAAGGAGATGGCATTCTTCGGTGAGAAGCTCACCGCTGCCGAGGCTTTGAGCCTCGGTCTGGTGAACCGGGTGGTGGCGATCGACGCGCTCGATGCCACGGTCGCGGACTTCGCCGGCAGGCTTGCGGGGGCACCCACCACCGCGATCGCATTCACCAAACGACTGCTCAACGACTCCCCCGACACCGACCGGTCCGGTGCCTTCGTCGCCGAGGCGATGGCGCAGGAAATCCAGTCGTATTCGCACGACTCGAAAGAGGGCGTGCAGGCGTTCGTCGAGAAGCGTCCGACCGAATTCACCGGGTGGTGACCATGACCCGAGCGGACATTCCCACCATCGACCCGGCCAGCGCGCCGTACTGGGAAGCCGCGCGTGACGGCCGGTTGTTGATCGCCCAGTGCGCCGCATGCAGCAAGGTCCACCACTATCCGCGACCGTTCTGCCCGTTTTGCTGGAGCGAGGACGTGCGCGCGGTTGCGGCCAGCGGAACCGGGACGCTCTATACCTATTCGACGGTCTTCGTCAACGATCTGGCACCATTCAAGGAGCGACTGCCCTACGTCGCTGCCATCGTGGAACTGACCGAGGGCCCGCGACTCATGACAACCATCGAAGGCGCTGACCCACAAAGCCTTCGAGTCGGTATGCCGGTTACCGCGGTATTCCGGCCCGTCGACGAGAACGACCCCGAGAGCCCGTATCTGACCACTTTCACCCCTAGCGAGGAGCACGCATGACTGGACTACTCGACGGCAAGGTGGCCCTGGTGACCGGGGCCGGCCACGGCATCGGTCGCGGCCACGCCCTGGAGCTGGCCAAACACGGCGCCACCGTGATCATCAACGACCTCGGCACCAGCCTGTCCGGCGAGGGCACCGGCAAGGTCGCCGACGAGGTGGTGCAGATCATCGAAAGTCGCGGCGGTAAAGCGGTTTCGGACTTCAGCGATGTCGGCGACGAGGAACAGGTCGAGCTGGCTGTGGAGCGCGCCTACTCGCAACTGGGCCGGTTGGACATCGTGGTCAACAACGCCGGCATCGTGCGTGACAAGGCGATCTGGAACATGACGGTCGACGATTTCGACCTGGTCATGCGGGTGCATGTCCGGGGCAGCTGGCTGACCAGCCGCGCCATGGCCCGCAAGTGGCGGGACGAATCCAAATCCAGTGGCGGCAAGGTATACGGCCGCATCATCAACACCACGTCCGGTGCGGGCCTGCACGGACACTTCGGGCAGACCAACTACAGCGCGGCCAAGGCCGCCATCGTCGGGCTCACCCAGACCCTGAGCCTGGAACTGGCGTCGATCGGTGCCACCGTGAATGCGATCAGTCCGGGCGGACGCACTCGGATGTCGGCCTCGATGCCCGGCGCGCAGGCACCGATCGAGCCCGACGAACGCGGCGAGGACGAATTCGACCGGAAGGACCCGTCGCTGGGTTCACCGGTGGTGGCGTGGCTGGCCAGCCCCGAGGCCGGTCACATCAGCGGCCAGGTCATTCGCGCGATGGGTGAGAACCTGCAGCTGCTCAAAGGCTGGCATCCGGTGGCATCGGTATCCAACGGCCAAAAGCGCTGGGATGCAGACAAATTAGGCGCGATCATGGCTACCGACGTGTTCGGCACGCGCAATACGGGGCTGCGTCTCGGCGGCTGAAGCCGACGTCCGAACGGCTTCCGACTTGCGCGCGGGAATGCGACACAACTGTGACGCATTCCCGGAGGTATCACCCCGTTCACGTGGCGTCGCCCTGCGAATACTTTGCGACCAGTTCCTGCTTGTACAGCTTGCCGGTGTCGGTACGCGGGAGCTGGGCTTGGAACGAGATCGTGCGTGGACATTTGAAGTGCGCCAGCCGTTCCCGCAGCCAGAGTATTAGTTCGTCGGCGAATTCGTCGCTCGCGTCGGCGGGATCGACGGTCTGCACAACTGCCTTGACGCTCTGCCCCATCGACTCGTCGGGAATGCCGAACACCGCCGCATCGAGCACCTTGGGGTGGGTGACGAGCAGGTCCTCGGCTTCCTGCGGGTAGATGTTGACACCGCCGGAGATGATCATGTGGTGGCGTCGGTCGGTGAGGAAGAGGTAGCCCTCGTCGTCCAAATAGCCGATGTCTCCGACGGTGACCCAGCCGTGCGCGTCGCGCGCCTCGGCGGTCTTGGTCTCGTCCTTGAGGTATTGGAACGGGTGCCCGCCCTCGTAGTAGATGGTGCCGGTTTCGCCCGGGGGAAGTTCCACGCTGTCGTCATCGAGGATGTGCGGGACGCCGACGAGCGGTTTGCCCACCGATCCCGGATGCTGGAGCCAATCTTCGGCGCGGATGAAGGATGCGCCGATGGCTTCCGATGATGCGTAGTATTCGTCGACGATCGGACCCCACCAGTCGATCATCTGTTTCTTGATCTCCACCGGGCACGGAGCGGCGGCGTGCACGACGCGTTGCAAGCTGGAGACGTCGTAGGAATCCCGCACGGCCTGAGGAAGTTTGAGCATCCGGACGAACATCGCCGGAACGAACTGGCCGTGCGTGATGCGATACCGCGCAATCGCGTCGAGCGCCGACTCGGGGTCGAAGCGTTCCATCACGACGGTGGTGCCGCCCATTGCCTGCACCGACAGCGACCAGAACGACGGGGCCGTGTGGTAGAGCGGCGCGGGGCTCAGATAGACCGCGTCGCCGCTCAGGCCCACCGCCGCCAGCAGCGGTGCCAGCATGTTCGGCGCCGCGTCCGGAGCCAGGTGGACGAGGGGACGGCGAATGCCCTTGGGGCGCCCCGTGGTTCCCGACGAGTACTGCAACAGGTCGCCTTCACGCTCGTCGGCGATGGGGGTTTCCGGTTGATCGGCTACGCATTCCGGGTACCGCATCCAGCCGTCGAGGTCGTCATCGGCGATCATCAGCAGTTCGGGCAGACCGTCGGGCAGATGCTCGGCGAGACCCTCGCAGATATGGCGCAAGGCCCGTGAACCGATGATGGCTTTCGCGCTGCTGTTGTCGACGATGTACGCCGCTTCAGACGACGTCAGGTGCGTGTTGATCAAGGCGTAGTAGAGGCCGCTCCGGCGGGCTGCCCATATCACCGCGTGAATGTGGGCGTTGTTCTCCATCAACACGGCGATGGTGTCGCCTTCCTGAAGACCAGCGCTGCGCAGATGGTGCGCCAGCTGGTTCGCGCGAGCCTCCAGCTGGGCGAAGCTCACCTCGGTACCCGAGGGGTGCAGGATGACGGCCGGCGTCGTTGCCGACGTCCATTCACGAATCTGCATGGCTAGCTCCGTCTGTGAGGGGTGGTTGTTGGGCGGTGGTGCTCGTGGTGTCGGCAGGTGTTGAGTGGCCGGTTTCTCGGATGAAGAACTGCTCATGGGCGATCTGTTCGACATGATCGATGTCGCGCAAGATGGCGCGGAGTTCCTGATAAAAATCGGTGCGGGCCCGGGCTAGGTCGTGGGCCGTGTCGAACAGGTGTTGGTCCTCGAGGACCTGGTAGGCGGTGCTGAACAACGACCCGGGTCCGTCGTTCGATCGCGACAACCTCACCACCCAGGCCGGTACGAACCCATTCGCCGATCACCTCGACGTCATTTATGTCCGGGACCTGCCTTGACAGTCGGAAACAACGGACCCAATCGATCGGGCGTACTGCCGTGCAGGACGAGCTCGTCTGCGCCCGCATCGCGATAGCGTTCGAAAGCCTCGTGGCAGGCGCGTGGTGAGCCGATCGCAGCCGCCTGCGCGGTCCATTGAACCGGCAACACCGATGCCACCTCGACCAACTGCTCGCGGGTGAGCACCGAGTCCGCCGCGCCCCTGATCCCCGCCAACAGAGAGTGAGAGCGTAAGCGCTCCAATGGTTCCGGATCCCATCCGTTCGCCGCCGCCAGTCGCTCCCCGAACCCCGGAATCTGGTAATAGGTGACCGCTCTGGCCCCCACCACCGCGAGTTCCTCCTCGGCGGGCAGATCGCAGGCGGCCACCACCGTGGCGTACACCCGGACGCTGCCTGCCGGCCGGCCTGCGGATCGCTCGGCGTCCCGGACGATCGCCACAGACTGCGCCACCGCCGACGGAGTCAGAAACGGATGCAGCAACACACCATCGAAGTGCCGACCGGCCAACTGCAGCCCCTTCGGCCCGATGGCGGCGAACACCAGCGGCGGCACCGGCTGATCGGGTACATCGTTGAGCCGCAGCGACGGATACCGGCCTGCCGGTCCGTCGTAGCGCACCTTCTCTCCGCGGCACAGCCGCCGGAAGATGTCGGCATGGTCGACGATCGAGGCGTTCGTCGAGCGCGGCAAACCCGCAGCGGCCCACATGGCGTCCACGGACCGTCCGATGCCCAGGACGAACCTGCCGTTCGACAGCGCTTGGGCCGTCATCGCCAGCGAGGCCAGTAGCGCAGGATGCCGAGATTGGAAATGGGTTATGCCGGAGGCGATTCGGATCGTCGCGGTGACTTGGCTGAGGGCGCCGGCGATCACACCCAGATCTTTGGTACCCCATCGCTCACTGAGCCACAGGGTACGCAGTCCCAGCGTTTCGGCCGCCACCGCCTGCGCCACCGCGGCCCGGGGGTCGGAGACCCGGCCCGGCAGCGTATAGGCACCGAGCGGTATGCGACTGGATATTTCGGCGTCCATCACCCTATTCTGACACTAGTGTTCACTTTGCGGGCGAAAGGGGTATGCCGTGGCCTACACATCAACGCGAAGTGACGTCGGTTCCGGGATCGACAACATCATGCGCGGTTGGCTGCCGCAGCACCTGACACCGGACACCGCGACGTCGATCGAGATCTCCGACTTCAGCGCGCCGGACGCCGGTTACTCCGGGAAGACCGTGTTTTTCACGGCGACGTGGACCGATCCACAGCACAGTCCTCACAGCGAGAATCTGGTGCTGCGGCTGCAGGCGCAGGATCATCAGTTGTTCACCACACCCGACGCGCCCCGGCAAGCCGAGGTGATGCGTCGGCTCGGGCAGCACGATATCGCGGTGCCGCGCATCGTCGGGGTTGAGACAGATCCATCGATCCTGGGAGCACCGTTCTATGTGATGCGCCGGGTTCACGGCCGCACCCCGTCCGATGTCCCGAGCTGGCATAAGCGCGGGTGGACTATGGAGTTATCAGCAGCGGAACGGGAATTGTTGTGTGACAACGGCCTACGCGCACTGGTGACGGTCCACCAGGTCAACGCCCCAGACGATCTGGAGTTTCTCCGGGCCGACGGTCCCGGTGACTCCACCGCATTGCAGCGCTACCTGAACACCCTGCAGGGCTGGTATGACTGGTGCCACGACGACCTGGAGGTCGGCGCCGACACTCTGGCCCGTGCGCTGCGGGTGATCCACGATCAGGCTCCCGAGACCGACGACGAAACCGTGGTCTGGGGAGACGCCCGCGTCGGGAACATGTCGTTCGCTGATGATCTGTCGGTGGCCGCACTGTTCGACTGGGAGACAGCCGGCACCGGACCCGCCGACATCGATCTCGGCTGGTGGCTCATGTTCGAGACGTTTCTCTGCGAGTCGCTGGGGTTCACCAGGCCTCCTGGGGTGCCGACCGACGACGAATTCGTCAGCCGCTACCGACAATTCGGGGGGAAGCTGACGGGAGACATCGTCTACTATCAGCTGGTGGCGGCCTTCGTACTGTCCCTGATCAACAACCGGCTGGCGTTGCTGTTGGTGCGCGACGGCCTGGATGTGGCGACCGCGCGCAGCTACCCGCAGTCCGCAGTCGATCTGGTCGAGCGGTACCTACGGCAGCTGTAGCGGTGAGCTCAGGCCAGCGCCAGCGTGGTCAGAATGTCTGGTGTGTAGGCATCTTCCGGAGCTTCCCACGGCCCGGCGTGCACCGCATCGAGGGCGGCACCGAGTTCGGGACGGTGGTGCAGCAGCTTGAACATCCGTGACCTACGGGCCAACCGATCCGGCGTGCCGAATCCCGTGAGCAGATCTGTCAGCGCACTGGCGAAGCGCAGACGTCCCATGCGAAGGCGGCGTTCCTGGACGTACCCAGCCAGCCCCTGCGGGGTCCAATCGGAACTGCCCAACAGTGCTCCCGCCAGTACCCGCACGTCACGCATGCTGATGCTGAGTCCCTGGGCGGTAACCGGATTACTCCAGCCGGCCGCATCGCCGATGAGCACCGCACCGGGCACGACGGGCTCGTCCACCCAGGCGTCGTTCATCGGAAAAGTCGCGCACGGACCGATCGGCGTGGACGCTGCGAGCTCATCCGAATTCGGGAAGATCGGCGTTCGAAACGCCTTCATGAATTCCTCGACCGCGGAGATCCCCTTCAGGGGTTCGGGATCGTCGACACTGCGGCCGACGTAGAGCCGCAATCGGTGGTCCGCGCGCGGGAGGACGATGTACTGGTTTCGGCCGTCCACGGAGATGGCTGTTTCCGCGCGATCCCACACCCCCCCGTCGTCAACGAGCATGCCCGACAACCGGACCCGGGCCTGTGTGGTGAACAGCGTCATCCCGAGCGCAGACCTGGTGGCCGACATCTTTCCATCGGCGCCCACGATCAACCGGCACATGGCAGTTCGACTGCCGTCGTCCGTCTCGTAGCTGACCGAGGGTGTCGGACCGGCCGTTATTGCCGTCCGGCGAACGCCGCGCACAACCTCGGCGCCGGCATTGGCCGCGGCCGTGGCCAGCGCCTCGCGCAGCTCCGGATGACCCACCCCCACGACGCCGGGCGCGCCCGGGACCACCGTGGACAGGTCCCTGGAACGCCGTTGGGCCGCCTCGACGCTGAGGCCCTCGTCGTAGGGCACCATCTTCGTCATCACCGAGACGCCATCTGCCTGCATGATCGTCTCGGCTACTCCCAGCTCGATGGCCTCGCGAAAACCCCAGGGCACCATGGCTTCTCCACGCACGATGTCGCGGTAGGCCTGCTCACGTTCGAGGACTCGCACCGCGATGCCCGCGTAGGCCAAGCGGATCGCGAGCGTACATCCGGCAATTCCACCGCCCACGACAACAACTTCAGCATCCATGTGAGACCTTTCGCAGTTCCCATTTACTATGACATAATGGGGTCATCCAATGCCGCTGCGGAGGGGCGGACATCCATGCGTCAGCGTGGCGGCACTCAGCCGTCTCCGATCTCGAAGACCGACGTCGTCGAGGCTGCCATGCGGGTGGTCTCGCGATGCTCTTTGGAGCAGTTGACAGTTCGTGAAGTAGCCGCCGAATGCGGGGTGACTCCCCCGGCGATCCACTACCACCTACGCGGTGGTGACGACCTTGCCGATCGCGTTGTCGAGGCCGTCGCGGCGCGAATCGAGGTGCACATGGATCCGGACGCTTCCTGGATCGACCAGTATGTCGAACTGGTGCTTGCCATGGACCGAGCCTTCCTCGCTTATCCGGGCACCGGCTTGCGCGCACTGACTTCGACCGGCCCATCAGCGGCGGCCACCCGGCTCACCGATACCGCGCTGGACATCCTGCGCGGTGCAGGGTTCACGGAAGATGTTGCCGTAGAGACATTCACCGCCACATACCTGATGTTCGTCGGCTGGCTGGCCACCCGAAGCCGGGCCGAAGGCAACACCATCCATCCCGCGTTGAAAGCTGCTGGCACCGAAGAACTGGGCCGGGATGGCGGTCAACCGCTCGAAGGTGCGGTACGCCGCATCTTGACAACCGCAAAAGGAGATTCATAGTGTCCGACAAACTGACAGCGATCGAGGACGCATCCTGGGTGAAGCGTTACTACGCAGACTGGGATTCCGGTGACGCGGAGGCCATCAGCGCGTGGTTCGACGCCGATGTCGTTCTCGAAGATGTCCCGACTGGTCATACCGCCACGGGCGCAAGCGAAGCCCGTGCATTCGTCGACGGCGCACTGAAACTCGCGCCCGGTGCCAAGTACGAGGTTCTCGCGGCCCTGGTCAGTGGCGAGCAGTTCGCCGTCGAATGGATCATGCAACCGGCCGGCCTGCACGGTGCATCGGTGGGAACCGTACGCAACGGCAGAATACTCACCAACCGCGACTTCTGGGACGCCTCGCCCAAGAAATGAGCCGGGCCCGTTCAGTCGGCACTGTCCTGCAGCGATAGGGGCCCTTCGCGCACCACGTCACCCAACAGACCGAGGTCAACCCCTGCCTCGGTCGCTGCATTCCGGCACGCTGCAATGTCCTTGCGTAGAAACGGTCCGGCCAATTCCGAGAACAGGTCGATTCCTCCGATGCGGTGGGCATGCGCGGATACGCCGCTTCGGCCGCTGCAGACCTGGAGCGCGGAGAGCAACGCACCTGAATCTACGTTCAGCTTGTCACCGAGTTGTGTTGCTGCGGCAACGAGTTGGGCGTTGGCAGCGAACAGCAGATTGTTGATCAGCTTGATGGCCAACGCACTGCCCAGGTCTCCGGTCGGTACCACCGGATCGGCGTAGGCGGCGAGCACGGGTGTCACTGTGGCGACGGCGTCAGCCGGGCCGCCGACCAACACCGTCAACGTGCCCGCGGCAATGTTCTCCGCTGTTCCGCTAACCGGGGCGTCCAGGATCGCCGGTGCCGACGACGAGCTGTCCCGCAATGCTTCCAGGGTGGCCACAGTGCCGGTGGTGTGGGAGACGAACACCGATCCAGGCTTGGCATTGGCGATGAAACCGTCTGGTCCCAAGCCAGTTTCGCGCAACTGCGGGTCGGAGAACAGGCACGAGAGCAGGACATCGCTCCGCGAAGCCAGCTCGGCTACCGAGCCGACGGAGGTTGCGCCACCGGCGGTGAGACGGTCCCGTACCTCGGCGCGTCGGCTGTACACCAGCACATCGTGGCCGGCGCCGAGCAATCTGAGAACCATAGGCTCTCCGAGCTGGCCTGCGCCGAGGAACCCGACTGTTCTGCTCACTGCGCTCTCCTAAACCTGAACCGATTGGACCGACACGACTGTGTGTAGCCACTTCGCGATCCGGTCCCACAATTGTCCGCGGTGGCTGGCGAAGTTGTGGCAGTGTCCCGATTTCGGCACGAGGTACAAAGTCACGTCCGACGATCCGGTGTAGTTGGCGGTCTCTGCATACGGATTGGGTGATACGTCGAGCGCAGCGCCGAAACCCAGGAACACGGGCACATCCACCAGCGGGGCGTAGCGCTCGACCATTCCAGGAGTGGTCACCTCGGCAGCCGCCCTGACCGGAACCCGGCTCTGCGCCGCGGTATCCGCGTCGACGACGGCTTGGGGCACCTCACCCGCGTAGAACAGGTCCACGAGATACGAACGCGGCGCAAAGGTATGAATGTCGGTGGGCCGTGCCCCGGTGATCTGGCAGGCCACTTCGATGGTCTGTTGAATCCGCTGCTCCAAATCCTGTGCATCGGCGGTGCTTTCGTACACATTGGTGATCTGCACGCCATATCCCAACAGTGCGACGGCATCATACGGACGGGCGGTGGCCTGCACCATCGTCGTCAAGCAGGCTCCCATGGAATGGCCGACGCCGACCACCGGAACGGCCACCGGCGGGAGGCCCTCGTGGAGATTGCCATCTCGTAGCCGCTCCCTGACCTGGCGCGCCACTTCGGCATTACCTTTGGCAAGCAACTCCAAACCCAGGGGTCCAGAGGAAAGGGGATCGGTACTGTCGCCGATCCCAAGGTGGTCGACGGCGATGACGACGAAACCGGCGGCGGCCAAGTGCTCGCCGAAGCTGTAGCCAGGATGTCCTTCGATGTCGATATGCCAGTAGTGCTTGTCGTAGGTACCGCCGGCAAGACAGAGCAACACGCCCCGCGTCTCGGCCGGATGCTCAGGCAGGAATGCCCACGCGGTCTGTGTCAGCGTTTCACCGGACCCGATACCTGCGCTCACATCAAAGGTCAGTGAAATGCGCACATCAGCCCCATTTCAGCGGGAGCGAATCCACGCCGAACACTTGGCCGCCGTGCTCGATGGGCTCCCCGGCGAGTTCGTAGCGCGGGATGCGCTTGTGCCACTCCTCGAGGACCACGGCCATTTCCTGCCGAGCCAGGTGTGAGCCGAGGCAGCGGTGCGGGCCACCGCCGAAGGACAGGTGCCGGGTCACGCCGCGGTCCAGGTCGAATCGTCGGGCGTCGGCATAGGCCGCCGCATCGCGGCCCGCGAACGCCAAGGAGAACGACGCCATGTCGCCGGCCTTGACCGGGCATCCGTGGAAGTCCATGTCCTGGGTCGCCTTTCGCGCAGTTTGCACGATCGGATAGACCCGCAGCGCCTCCTCCACGGCCTTCGGAATGAGTTCGGGCTCGGCGACGATCCTGGCGCGGTCGTCGGGATGGGTGGCCAGGTGCAGCATCGCGTAGGACAACTGGTTGGACACCGTGTCGAGGCCGGCCATGAACAGCAGCAGCAGACAGTTGAGCAGCTCCAGGTCGTTGATCGGTTCGCCGTCGATCGTCCAGTCGATGGCCTTGCTGACGATGTCGTCGGCCTCCGGGTCACGGTTCTCCCGGCGTTGTTGAATGAGCCCGGAGAAGTAGCCCATCACGTGCGTCATGCCCTCGAGGCTGGCGGCGTTGGCTTCCTCACCCACGCCGCTCTGATGCAGGATCATGTCCTCCCACACGAGGAACTTCTCCAGATCCTCGACAGGCATGCCCATGATCGTCAGAAAGACCGTCGACGGGAATACCCGCGAGATTCGTTCGACGAAGTCACACCCGCCTTCATCGACCAGCCGGTCGATGAGGGTGGCGGCCAGCGCCTGCTGCGCGTCGCGCAGGCCCTTCACGCGACCGGGCGAGAAGTACTCCGCCAACGCCTGTCGCCACTTGGCGTGATCCGGTGGATCGATCATGATCGGAATCCACTTGTACGGCGGCTCCGGATCGGTCGGCACGATGACACTGCTGGACCAGAGGTCAGGATGCTGCAAGCCGTCCAGGATCACCGCATTGTCGGTGAACACCCAGTAGTCCATCCCGGAGTCGGTATTACGGAATACCGGCCGCGCACTGTCCTGACATTCATCCAGCCGGCGAAAGTGCGTCAGCGCGGGCGCGTCGGGCGTGTTCATCTCGATGCTCAAGACGGGACATGTTGACCTGGAATGTTTTTCGCTCATGTTGCCTTTCCGCAGCGTCTGCGGCAGCCCGCGTTCGACGTAGGCCGCGTTACCCAATGCTACGACAGTGCACTGTCATTGTTGAAGTAAATGGCAGTCGATTGCCGCAATCAACGGGTCGATGACTCCAGAACCACGCGTGCCGGGACTGCGTCAGACCATGCTGACCGTTTTGGTCCGGAGGAATTCGTCGAGACCCTGCCGTCCGCCTTCCTTGCCCATGCCGCTGATTCCGATACCACCGAACGGCCGGGTGACGCCGAGGTTGGCGGCGCCGTTGATCAGCACCTCACCGGTCTCCAATTCCTCGGCGACGCGGTGTGCCCGGCGCAATTCATTGGTGAAGACGTACCCCGACAACCCGTAGGGCGTGCTGTTGGCGATCTCGATGGCCTGATCGTCGCCATCGAACGGGATGATCGAAAGGACTGGGCCAAAGACCTCATTCTGCGCCAACTCCGAATCCGGATCGACATCGGCGAAGATGGTCGGCTGCAGGTAGAAACCGTCGGCCAGCTCCCCTCCGATGCGCTCACCGCCGGTGATCAGCCGCGCACCACCGTCCTTGGCACGTTCGATCATTCCCATGATGCGTTCCAGCGCCTGCTGGTTGACCACCGGACCGGAGATGGAATCGGCCGCAAAGGGATTGCCCACCTTCAGGAACCCCGCGATGGACCGTACCCGCTCGATGACCTCGTCGTACACCGCCCGCTCGACGATCATCCGGGTGGGCAGGGCGCACCCCTGCCCACTGAGCGCCCCGACCGAGAACATGGTCCCGACACCGCAGGCATTGTCGAGGTCGGCGTCGGCGAACACGATGTTGCCGGACTTGCCGCCGAGTTCCATGACCGCGGGTTTGATGAGGTCCGCACAGGACCGCAGGATCTTGCGTGCTGTCACCGGGCCGCCGGTGAAACTGATCTTCTTGACCAAGGGATGCTCGACCAGCGCTTGGCCTGCCTCCGGCCCCCCGGTCACCACGTTGATGACGCCGTCGGGAATACCGGCCTGGACAGCGAGATCGGCGAAAAGTCCCGCGGTGAACGGTGTCAGTTCCGATGGCTTGATCACGACGGTGTTGCCCGCAGCCAACGCCGCCGGCACCTTCATCGCCAGCGAGATCAGCGGACCGTTCCAGGTGATGATGGCACCGATCACGCCCCATGGCTGCGCCAGCGTGTAGCTGAATTCGCCATCGGCACGCAGGGACGCGGTGACCTCACTGCTGATCTTGTCGGCCCAACCCGCGTAGTAGCGAGTCCACTCGACAGCCGTGGAAGTCATCGCCGAGGTGGTGCTCACCGGCGTGCCGTTGTCCATCGCGGCGAGCCGGCCGAAATCTGCCGCGTGATCCTCGATGAGGTCGGCCAGCCGCATCAGCACCCGGCGACGGTCGGCGGGCCTGGTGCGACGCCATTCCAGGTAGGCGGCATGGGCCACCTGCACGGCCCGGTCCACCTCAGCCGGACCGGCAAGGGGAACCTCGGCATCGGGCCGGCCGGTGGTGGGGTCGACGTGGTGGTACACACCGCAGGATCCACTGGTCAGGCGCTCGGATCCAATGCGCAGTTCCACTGTGGGGCGTTCGACGTCGACTGTCGAGCTGGTCATCAGGGTTCTCCTCCGTTACCGCACCGCGAAGCCGGCATCGAGCGGCCACGCAGTTCCGGTGATGAATTTCGCCTCATCGGACACCAGGAACGCCACCGCATTCGCAATGTCCTCGGGCATCAGGATCTGGATCGGCAGCGCGTTCTGCATGGTGGCCACCGCGGGATCGCCTGCTTCGAACAGCTTGCCCATCGTCTCGTTCATCACCATCCCGGTCGCGACGCCCGTCGGATGAATGGTGTTGACACGAATGGAGTACTGCGCCAACTCATTTGCCCACACCTGCATCAGACCGACCAAGCCCCGCTTGGACGCGGTGTAGGCCTGCCCGCCGGCCCGGTCGGTGCCGGTACCCTTGAGGCCCGCACTGGAGCTGGTGATGACGATCGAGCCACCTCGACCACCCTCGATCAGTACGGGGGTGGCCGCTTGCACAGTGTTCCATGCGCCGATCAGGTTCACGTCGATGATGTCGCGGAAAGTCTGCCGGGCGTCGGCATCGCCGCTCAGCCGGACCACACCGGCATTGGCGATCACGATGTCGAGGCGACCGAATTCGCCGACGCCTTCGGCGACTACCCGTTCCACGGCATCGGCGTCGCGCACATCGGCCTGACGCGCGACAATGCGCCTGCCGTGATCCTCGACCAGCTTCACGGTCTCGGCAAGATCATCGGGGGTGGCTTGCGGATAGTCGATCGAATCGATGTCGCGGCAGATGTCCAACGCGATGATGTCGGCGCCGTCCGCCGCCAGCCGCACGGCATGCGCGCGGCCCTGCCCGCGTGCGGCACCCGTGATGAAGGCGACCTTGCCTTCCAGATTTCCCATGTGTGCTGACTCCTCGTGGCTATTCGGTTGCACTGCCGGTGTGAATTCGAGCCTGACGCAATCCTTCTTGCGGATCGTCGATATCGATGTCCCAGTGGCCGCACGAGCAGGTGCACCGGTAGTGGCCATCGATCGGAAGAATTGCCTGGCCGTCGCAGTCGCCACCGGTGTTGGCGATGCTGGTAAGGAATTCCAGAGGCTTTTCGTGTAGCGCGCTGTCGTCGGACATGTGTCACTCCTTGATTGCTGAGGACTGCGCGACCCGGAAAATCGGCAGCATCCACCCGTCGCTGATCGGTGTGAAGTCGACCTGCAGGCGAGTGCCAATCTGCACCTCGTCGGGTACGACGTCGACGACGTTCGACACCAGGCGGGCACCGGGCGCGTCCGGTAGGTCGAGCACCGCAGGCACCAAGGTCAGCTCGGGCATACCGGGAAATCCGTGCACCACGGCGAAGCTGTATACCGTTGCCTCACCGGAGAGTTCGATCCAGTTGACTGCCTTGGACTGACAGTTGGGACAAAACGGTGTCGGCGGCAACCGGAACGTCTGGCAGTCCGCGCACTGCGGTGCGACGAGGCGCCGTTCCTTCGCTGCCTGCCAGAAGGGCTCGGTGTCCTTGTTGACCGCGATCCGGACATGTTCGCCCGGGATGGCGGTGGCCAGGGTGACCGCAGTGGCGCTCACGCGGCAGCGCCCAAGATCAGTCCGCTCACCGGAAGACTCGCGGGACCACCTGTGATCAAAGCTAATTCGGCGTCCTTCACTTGATTGATTGCCGTTCCGCGCATCTGCTCGACCCCTTCCATGATGTGGGTCATTCCGATGATGTAGGCCTCGGAGAGTTGACCACCGTGAGTGTTGACGGGGATGCTGCCGCCCTTGTATCGGATGGCACCGCTTTCGACGAATGCCCCGCCCTCCCCTTTGGCGCAGAACCCGTAGTCCTCCAGCTGCATCAACACCATCGGCGTGAAGTGGTCGTAGAGCAGCGCCACGTCGATATCGGCGGCAGTGATGTCCGCTTGCCGGTAGAGCCGGTCGGCGATGGGCTTGTTACCCGATGACGCGAAGTATTCGTCGGGCATCCCCATCCAAGCGAACGCCCGGCCCCAGTCTTTGACCCCGCCGTGGGCTGCCGCCACGACCGGAACCGCCGGCTGGCGCAGATCGGCGGCCCGGTCGGCACTGGTGGTGATCACCGCGACCGCACCGTCGGTCTCCTGACAGAAGTCGTAGAGACACAACGGTTCCGCGATCATCCTCGCGTTGAAGTAGTCTTCCAGCGTCAGCGGCTCGGGGTGCATGGCCTTGGGCCGGTTGGCTGCGTTGGCCCGGGTCGACAGTGCGATTTCGGCGAACGCCTCGCGTCGGGTGCCGTACAAGTGCATGTGCCGCCGGGCCAGGACCGACATCAACTGTCCGGGCCCGAACAGGCCGGAAGGCATCAGGAACGAGTTGATCGGGTCCGGGTCCATCGCCGAGAACACCGACCCGAGGCGTTGCTTGGACTGTTGCAACGCCATCACCGTCACGACCACCGAGGCGTCGCCCGCAACGATGGCGGCGCGCGCCAATCCGATTGCGCCAGCAGAGCCGCCCCCGCCGGATGTCAGTGCTGCCGTGAACCGAACTTCTGGAATCCCAAGAGTTTCCATGAAATCCGCGGTGTCCATCTTCTCGGTGTAGCCGGCGCTGGCGCCCGAATAGTAGGCGAAACCGTCGATGTCGGTGACCGGCAGGCCAGCGTCCTCACATGCGGCCAGGATCGCCTCGCATGCGAGCTCAGTAGTCGTCTTCGGCAGCGATCCGCCCCGCTTGTAATACGGCGTCGCACCGACACCGACGATCGCGACGTCACGTAACCCAGAGCTGTTTCCCACGGGCTCAGACCAACTCGGCCGGGATGGCCGGAACGTCGGGGAACAGTTCATAGAACGTGCCCTGGGTGATTCGCAGCCGAGTCTCGTCGCTAACCCCGTCGAACAAGCCCTTGAGCGTGTCCTGGGTGTGGCCGAACGTGCCTTCCATATGCGGGTAATCGCTGCCGAACATGACGTTCTTGTAGCCCATGTGATCGAAGGCGGCCACCGCCGTCTCGTCATGCTGGAAGGACGCATACACCTGGCTGTAGAGGATCTCTTTCGGGCTGCGAGTCAGCTTGGGCCGCACCGCCATATGGTGCTGGCGATAGCCCTCCAGCAGCCGGTCACCGAGGAACGGAACCCAGGTCGCGCCACCCTCGGAGATCAGCACCTTGAGATTCGGATGACGGTCCAGAGCACCCGAAGCCACCATCTTCATCGCCGCGCGCTGGCCGGAGAATGTCGTCTCCGCGTAGTTCATGATGGCCCCGCCCGGCCCGCGGTACACCATGCCCGCTCCCCCGGTGGCACCCCCGACAGTCATATCGACCGGATCGGTCCCGATGTGGAAGGCGATCACGATGCCCGCTTCTTCGGCCGCCGCCCAGAACGGCTCCCATTCCTTACGATGCCAGTCGGGTGCACTCGGATGCGGCGTGGTGGGCAGGAATACGGCCTTGAAGTTCTGGCCCGCGGCCCAGTGCAGCTCTTCGATCGCGTCCTCGACCACCAGGGTGGAGACCTGCGCCGTCACGACGTATCGGGGCGATACCGCCACGATTTCCTCCAGCGCCCACTCGTTGCTGGCCCGCATGCAAGCCTTCAAGAGCTCCGGGGTGCGGAACGTCGATCCCCACATGCCCAGTGACGGAAAGATCACCTCGCCCCAGACGCCTTCCTTGTCAAGGTCACCCAGACGGGCCTTCGCGTCCCGGATGCCCTGCGGCTTCATACTCTCTTCGACGAAGGCAACCATTGCCGAGGACGGCAGTTTGCGCCGGAAGATCTGCCCGTCGACCTGTACGGTCTCGTATTCGCCATCGGGGTCCTTCTCCGCGCGCGGCGTCAGGTCCGCCAGCTTCTTGGGCAGCCGGGACTGCCACAGATCCTCGGGTTCCAGGAAGTGGGAGTCACCCGAATTCGTCCAGATCATGATTGCTCCTTCACAGTGTGCGGGCTTCTTCACGTGATGATGCCAGCCTGGAGATCCAAAAGTCCAGCATTTTAATGTTTTTCCATTACTATTTCAGCGATGTACTGACAGGCGAAACTGTGAGCGATGGAGAACGTCCCATGACCGACACCGACAAATCCGCCCCCACCCGGCGCCGCAATGCCTCCGGCGAGACGACGCGGGTGATGCTGATGGAGGTCGCCGAGCGGCTGTTCGCCACGCGTGGCCTCGAAGCGGTCACCCTGCGCGAAATCCAGGAGGCCGCCGGCCAGTCCAATACCTCGGTGATCCGCTATCACTTCGGCTCCCGCGACGGCCTCATCCGGGCCCTGATCGTCCACCGCCAGCGCACTCTCGGGTCCGATCGCCAGAAGATGCTGGAAGAAATGCGCGAACAAGGTAAGGAGGCGGATCCCCGAGCGGTGGTGTGGCTGCTGGTCCGCCCGCTGGCCAACAGCATCGAGGCCGGCGAGATGTTCGTGCCATTCCTGGCGCGCCTCAGCGAAGATCCGCGGGCCCGCAGCGACTATTGGCCGGACCACCTTGACGACGAGTGGACCCAGGACAGGGTGGAGGAACTTGTCGACTCGGCGCTGCAGGATCTGCCCGAACGGGTCCGGCGGGGCCGGACGTTCCAGCTCTACATCAGCTTGATCAACCTGTTGGCCGCAGCCGCGCGTTCCGGTCACGGCATGGGCGAGGCCCAGTTGCACAACTACGTCGACGCCTGGGTGGGCATGCTGACCGCCCCGGTGTCCTACGAGACCCGTGCGCTTTTGACCGACTGAAACCACGGTCGTTTGACTCAGCTGCCGCCGCCAATCACCTCAGCCGCCCGCAGGGCGGCGATCCTGTCGTCGGCGATGCCGATCTCACGCAGCACCGCGTCCGTGTGCTGGCCGATCGTGCAGCCGGCGTCGGCCTTCGTCCGCGACCTGGAGAACCGGCACAAGGGCGCCAACCGGCGGTGTTCCTCGAAGATGGGGCTGTGCGCTTCGACCGCATAGCCCGCCTCGAAGAACGGATCGGTCTGCAGCAGGATCTCCGAATTGCGTTCCGCCACTTCGACACAGCCGACGTCCTGCGAGGACAACTCGCGCTCCCACTCCGCTGCCGGTTTCGTGGCGAACACCGGCGTGAGGATGTCGATCAGAGCCTCGTCATGGTCGGCCCGTGATGCGGGTCCCGCGAACCGTTCGTCGGCGTGCAGATCCACATAGGGCGCCATGGCTTTGGCGAGCGCCGGCCACTCGCCGGCCAGCGGCGCGGCCAGGAACACCCAGCCATCGGCGGCCTGATACATCCGATACAGCGCGTTCAGCCCGTAGAACTGATCGTCGGAGGATTCGATCGCCGGGCGCCCGGAATAACTGGTGTTGTAATTGATCAACGCCTGCAGCGCAGTACCGAACATGGTGGTCCTCAGATGCGGGAGTTCGATCCCGCGGCGCTTGGCATACAGACCGACGAGCAGCGCCGACGCCACGCCGAGCGCGGCAATGCCGTCCGACTGCACCGCTGGCGTGGCACTACCGGCGTGCAGCGTCGCCGCCCGGCGGTGCGTTTCGTCAATATCGGCCGGCGGGGAGGCAGCGCCGCGGCTGTCGATCACGGACAGGCCCGACGCCGCACCGATCGACGGCGCGTACGCGGAACGATGGGCGTACGGCCCGTCGGCGCCGTAGCCGGACATGCCCAGCACCACCAGGTCGGGGTTGGCCTCCTTCAGTTTCGCCTCGTCGATCCCGGCGCGTTCGGCCGCATCGCCGCGGAAACACTGCAGCACCAGGTCTGCCTGCTTCGCCAGCTCGTACACCAGCTCCAGCCCTTCGGGCTTGGTGAAATCGATCGCGACGCTTTCCTTGCCCTGCAGCACCTTTGCGCCACCCGCCTCGGGAAAGGCGACCAGGGTGCGGATGTTGTCCCCCGCCAGCGGCTCGACCTTGATCACCCGCGCACCCAGGTCGGTCAGCAGGGTGACACCGTACGGACCCGCGTACATGCTGCCGAATTCCAGGACCGTCACGCCGGCCAGCGGCGCGTCGACCGGGCTCCGGGCAGGACGCACAGTCTCGGTCGTGTCGTCGAAACTCACCGAGGTGTTGTGCTCCCCGAGCCGCGGTGCCGGCCGGATGGCCGTCAGCGGCTTGCCATCAGCATGGATCAGCGTGGTCGGCTGGCGCACCGGCCCGAGATCGGGATCTATGACGGTGACGGCGCGGCCCTCATGAACGATCTGGGGGTGATCGAGCGCCTCATCCGGAGTGCGGAAGAGCTCCCCAGACAGGTCGTGGTTGGTGGCCATCACCTCTTCCCACTCCGCCAATGTGCGGGCCCCCACCCGGGCCAGCATCATGTCCCACCACTCGGTACGGAGCTCGGGGGTGGGCAGCGTCGGGAAACCCTGCCATTTCGGATCGGCCAGCTCCTTCAGCAGGTCCAGTTCCTCCAGCCAGGCATGGATGAGCCGCGGCGACACCTGTGCGAACTGCAGCCACCGGCCATCCTTGGTCGGCGCAGCCAACAGGGCATAGATGAGGTAGGCCTGCGGCCGTCCCAGCTCGTCATAAGCGGCGTCCATCGGCTCGAACGCCCCCGGATAACGCTCCAGCACCATCTCGTAGAACCAGTTGTACGGGTCCATCGAACCCATCCCGGTCACCAGGTTGGATTCCACAACCTGACCCAGGCCGCTGGAGTCCCGCTCGATCAATGCGGCCAGAATTCCCTGCACTGCCGCATGCGCGGCACCCCACGATGCATAGGGCACCGAGACGTAAGCCGGTCCGGGACGCGGGGTCAGACCGCGTTTCTCGTGCATCACTCCGGCTTTCGCCATGATCAAGGCTTCCCAGCCCTTGTAGTCACGCCACGGGCCGGTCGATCCCCAGCCGGTGATGTTGGCGACCACCAGTCGGGGATAACGCTCGGACAACACCCGCGGGCTCAGACGAAGGCGCTCGGCCGATGCCGGGCGCAGGGTATTGACCATGACATCGGCCCGCCCCAGCAGTGCGCGCAACCGGTCCAGATCGGTGTCATCGTGCAGATCCAGCGTGATGCTGCGCTTACCGCGCAGCAATCCCGGCCAGCCGGCCAGGTCGCGTAACGGGCTGCCATCGGGTGGCTCCACCATGATGACCTCGGCGCCGCAGTCGGCGAGGAACTGGGTGGCCTGCGCGCCGGCCAAGGTGGTCGAGAGGTCGACCACCACCAGATCTGCCAACGGACCATCGGTTGCCGGGTGATCAGCCGCCATATTCGCTCCTCCAGTGGGGGCCAGAATGTCTTCGCGCAGCCCTGTGACGTGCACCACGCCAGCATGGCAGCGGTCAAGATTAATGTCAATGCATTAGCGTTGGATGTATGACGGTATCGTGCGCATCATGACCGAAGATTCCGCGATCCGCGGCGGATTTCCGCAGATCCGCACGTGGCAGGAGCCGGCCCTGCGCAATCCGGGCGGGGGGCCCGAGTACGGCGAGATGATCGCGGCGCTGCGGGACTTTCTCGACGGTGTCGCCGCCGCCGCTCCGGATACCGCCACGACAGTGGAGTTGGCCCGCGACCTGCGGGGGTGGGCCGACCGGTTGGCGCCCGCCGCTGTCGGTGAGCGGCGCCAGATCTTCGCCCGGCGGCTCGACCTGCCCGGCCGCGGCCAGACCATGTCACCGAACTTCGTTCCGATCGACGGCGACCGGGACAGCGTGTCGGGCACGGTGCGGTTCGGTCGCTACTTCCTCGGTGGCGGTGGCGCGGTGCACGGTGGTGCGATCCCGCTGCTGTTCGACGAGGTGCTGGGCAGGCTGTCCAACTCAGGCGATCGGGCTCCGTCACGGACTGCCTATCTGCACACCGACTTTCGGTCCATCACTCCAGTCGGCAAGGAACTTTCGGTACGCGGCTGGTTCGTCAGCGAGCAGGGCCGCAAGCGGGTGCTGCGGGCCGAACTCAAGGACGGCGAAACCCTCTGCGCCGAAGCCGAAGGGCTGTTCATCGTGCTACGCCCGGAGCAGCCGTGAGGCTTATCTGGTCCGCACCCGCTGAATTACGTTGTCGTGCAGTGGCACCAGTTCCCGCAACGCAGTCCGGTCCGGCTTGAGCATCGCGGTCAGCGGCAACTCCTCGACGACGAGCAACTCGTCCGGGGCCTTGTAGTCGGCCAGCTCGGCGGCCACGTGCGCGCGTAGCTCGGCCAGCGTCGGCGGTGTGCCTGGGTCATGCGGGACGACGAAAGCAATCCCGATCTCGCCGATCACCGGTGCGGAACGCCCGATGACCGCAGCTTGTTTCACCGCGGGGTGATCGGCAAGGGTCCGCTCCACCTCACCGGGATGCACGTTGTAGCCGCCGCGGATATACATGTCGCCGCTGCGTCCCAGCAAGGTGACATTGCCGTCGTCGCCGAGCACCCCGATGTCGCCGGTGCGTAACCAGCCGTCGCGCAGCGCCTCGGCGGTGAGTTCCGGGTTGCGCCAGTAGCCGCGCATCACGCACGGACCGCTGACCTCGACGACACCGTCGGCGCCGATACGTACATCCATTCCCGGAGCGGGCCGGCCGACGGTGCGGAACTGCACCTCGGGCGGATCCTCTGCTGCCGTCCCCGAGATCGTCGGGCATTCGGTCATCGCGTACCGCACCACCAGCGGCACACCGATCCGTTCAGCAACCTGGCGCACCAGCTCGGGAGGTGCCGGTGCGGTCGCCACCACACCGATCCGCAAATGCGGCAATGCCTGTGGATTCACCCCGTCGACGTCGAGCAGCTTGGTCCACTGGGTCGGCACGGCCCCCGCGACAGTGATCCGTTCATCGCGCAGCACGTCGAACATGCCCTGGGCCGACCACGGTGCCGGCGGGATCACCAGCGTGGTGCCCCAGACCAGCTGATCCCAGAGCTTGAACATGTAACCGGCGTGTGCGAACGGGGTAGAGGTGAGGCGGCGATCGTAGGGAGCGCTCATCACGCCGGCCGATGCGGCGCCGGCCGCCAGCCGGTCGGCGTCGTACACCGCTCCCTTGGGCGTTCCGGTGGTGCCGCTGGTGAAGATCAGCGCCACGGGATCGTGTCGGGTCAGTTCAGCCGGTGGCGCCACCGCGGCGGGATCGGTCGACAGAGCATCCCGCCGCAGCACACGGCACCCGACGGCCGGCAACTCGCCCAGTCGTTCATCAGCGACGATCAATGCGGGATCAGCCTGCTGGACAATGGATTCGATCTCGCGACGGCCAAGCCGCGGGTTGAGTCCGGTGGTGATCGCGCCGATCATCGCGGCGGCGGCGTAGCACGTCGCGTAGTCGATGCCCGACGGCAGCCACAGCGTGACCACGTCGCCCTTGCCGACCCCGAACTCGGCGAATTGCGTGGCGACGCTGCGGGCCCGGCCGATCCACTCGGCGAAGGTGACCCGCGCGCCCGGCTCCACATACGCTTCCCGGTCGCCGTGGGTCAGTGCCGCGGCCGTCAACAACGCCCGGGTGTCAACGGCGTCCGCGCCAAGCGGTGCGCCGTTCACTCAGGGCTCCTCGGCGCCGAGAATCACGGTGCCGCTGGAGCAGAACCAGCCGCCGGTGCCACTGACGCAGGCGATCTTGGCGTCGGGCACCTGGCGCGGCCCGCATTCCCCCCGCAGCTGGCGTGCTGCCTCGACCAGCAGGAACAGTCCGCGTTGTCCCGGGTGGCACGCCGACAGTCCGCCACCGTCGGTGTTGGTGGGCAGTGCGCCACCCAACCGCAGCGCCCCCGTCTCCACGAATGCGCCGCCCTCCCCCTTCGGGCAGAAACCCAGGTCTTCCAGCGTGAGCAGCAGCATGTAGGTGAACGCGTCGTAGAGTTCGGCCACGTCGACGTCGGATGGTGATACCCCGGCACGCGCGAAAGCCAGCGGACCGCTGACGGCAGCTGGACCGACGGTGAGGTCGTCCCACTGTGAGGTGAGCATGTGCGAGGTGGTCTCACCCGTTCCGAGCACCCAGACCGGTTTGCTCTTGAGATCTTTCGCACGGTCGGCACTCACCAGAACGGCCGCAGCTCCGCCGTCACTGCGGATGCAGCAGTGCAGCTTGGTGAACGGGTCGGCGATCATGGGCCCGGCCAGTACATCGTCGACGGTGATCGGGTCGCGGTAGTACGCCTCGGGATTGTCCGCGGCGTTGAATCGAGCCGATACCGCGACCTCGGCCAGTTGCTCGATGGTGGTGCCGTAGGTGTGCATATGACGACGCGCCGCCATCGCGTACTTGGAGACCAACGTGTGCCCGTAGGGCGCCTCCCACTGCAGCGGCCCACGCGCGCCCCAGTTGATGTTGGCGCCCCGCAAGCCTTTTCGTAGGTCGGACCGCGCGGTGGACCCGTAGGTGAGCAGGACCACGTCGGCGTGTCCGGCGGCGATGGCATCGGCCGCATGCGCGGCCATCACCTCCCACGCCGCTCCCCCCACGGCCGTCGAATCGATCCATCGGGGCCGCAGACCGAGGTACTCACCGACGTCGACCGGAGGTAGGGTGCCCTGCCCCGTCGACGCCAGTCCGTCGACGTCGGCGGGGGTCAGCCCGGCATCGGCCAGGGCCCGCCGACTTGCCTGCGCGATCAGCTCATAGGGACTCTTGTCGTCGACCCTGCCGACGTCGGACAGCGCGACCCCGGCAACCGCGACACCGCGACTCACTGGGCGCGATCCTGCGCCAGCAATTCGGCCAGCACCTCGGTGGGCTCGGCGAAGAGATGCCGGAACACATGTGCGCGTTTCAGATACAGGTGCATATCGTTCTCGAAGGTGTAACCCATGCCGCCGAACACCTGGATACCGGCGGCGGCGTTGTCGACCGCTGCCGAGCCGGCGACAGTCACCGCGGAGAGCACCTGCAAAAGGGTGTCGTCTCGGCCGTCAGCCAGTGCGATCGCGGCGAAGAACGTCTGCGCCTGAGCGGCTTCCGCGGCGATCTCCATATCGACACACGCATGTTTGATCGCCTGGTTCACACCGATCGGCTTTCCGAACTGCTCACGGGTCTTGGCGTGTTCGATCGCCGACGCACCGGCCGCCGCAGCCAAACCGGCGAGAAAGGCTGCCGTCAGCACCATGGCACGTCCCCAGATCCACTCGTCCTCGGCCGGCAACCAGTAGCGGGGTTCGGCGGATTCGATAGTGGCGGTGGCGATCCGGGTGCCGGGGTCGGCCGCCTCCACCGGCGAAAGCGAACCGAGCGATTCGATGTCCACAAGCGCAGCCCCGCTGCGGGATACGACCAGGGCATGGGATGCCCCTGCGGGTTCGAACACGTCGAAGGTGCCCTTCACCGGCCGCACCTCACCGTCGCCGCGTAGCACCGCAAGCGCAACCAGGGCGCGTCCTGAACCGATCTGCTCGGCGAGCGCGGTGTCCCCGCTGAGCGCGGCCACCCGGGCAGCCAACGTGCAGGCCAGGAATGGACCGGGGGCGAGCCGCCTACCGAGTTCG
Organism: Mycolicibacterium peregrinum; assembly: GCF_002102345.1. Classification (GTDB taxonomy): domain Bacteria; phylum Actinomycetota; class Actinomycetes; order Mycobacteriales; family Mycobacteriaceae; genus Mycobacterium; species Mycobacterium peregrinum. Next base: position 63,939 of record NZ_LQPP01000011.1, on the reverse strand, counting down.
ACGAACAGCAGCACCTCGTCGTCGAACGGTCGGCCCGACCCACCGAACTTCTCGTCGAGTCCGAGGGTGAGTAGGCCCATCTCCGCGCCCTCGCGCCAGAGTTGTTCGGGCACTGATGTTTCCGCATACCGGTCAGTGCGGATGCGTTCCACGGGCATCCGTTCGGCGAGGAATTCCCCTGCCGCTGCCACGATTTCGAGCTGTTCAGCTCCTGGTAACAGATCCACGTCCGTCTCCTGACTGATCATTCATCGGGGCAGTCCCAACACCCGCTCGCCGACAATATTGCGCTGAATCTCCGACGTGCCTCCGCCGATCGCCTGGGAGAAGCTGTAGTAGTAGTAGCCCACCCAGCCGTCGATGTCCCATCGCGACGAATGGCGGTTGGAGGCCGGACCGATGACGTCCATGGCCAATTTCCCGATTTCCTTGGCCAGTTCGGCATACATCAACTTGACGATGGATCCCCGTGGTCCAGGCGTTTCGGTCTTCAACGCCTCGCAGATATTGGTGTAGGTCAGCGCACGCAACGAAGCTACCGACGCCCGCGCGTGTGCCAGTCGCCGCGCGATCTCGTCGTCGGCAATCGCGGGCCTGCGACCATCGGGGCCGACATGGTCGCGTGCATAGTCGATGAGGTCTTCGATGATCTTGGCCAGCCGAACCTGGTTGGCGGTGAAGGCGGTACCCCGCTCGAACGACAGCGTCGCCATCGCGACGGACCAGCCCGCACCAATGTCGCCGACCACATTGGACAGCGGGATCCGGACATCGTCGTAGAACACCTCGCAGAATTCCGCACCACCCTCGATGGTCTCGATCGGACGGATGTCGATACCCGGCGTGTTCATATCGCAGATCACCCAGGTGATGCCCTTGTGCTTGCTGCCGGTGTTGTCGGTGCGTACCAGGAGTTCCTGGTAGTCGGAGATGGTGGCAAAACTGGTCCACAACTTCTGCCCGGAGACCACCAGATGATCACCATCGATCACCGCCTTGGTGCGCAGCGCGGCGAGATCAGAGCCGGCGTCCGGCTCTGAGAATCCCTGGCACCAGAGCACTTCGCCGCGAAGGATTTTCGGGAGGTGCAAGGACTTCTGTGCATCGGTGGCCCGGGTGATCAGAGTCGGCCCGGCGTGCGAGAGGCCGACGAAGCAGGCATCGATGCCGGGAAACCCTCTGGCGGCGTACTCCTCGTACCAGATGAGCTGCTGCAGCAGCGTCAGCCCCTTGCCGCCGTACTCGGTCGGCCAGGCGATGCCTGCCCAGCCGCCTTCCCATTGGGTACGCTGCCAGGCCAGGTCGTAATCGCGGATACCGGCGTCGTCACGGGGTCGGGGTTCGGTCGGCTTGTTCTCGTCGAGCCAGGTGCGGACCTGATCGCGGAACTCGATCTGATCAGGGGTGAAGTCCAGGTCCATAGTCAGCGAGTATAGGTGACATATATGTCAGAAACAATGCTCACCCGTCGGCATCTGACTGTTCGATAGTAGTGTCGACACGTAGCATTGGTCACGAGAACTAGTGACGTCATAGTCAGATCTATACATTTCAAGGCGTGACCCGGTATTTGTCGACCAATTGCTCGGCACCCCGGGCCAGCAGCGCCACATCGGCACCCACCAGAACGAAACTCGCCCCGGCGTCGACATACCGTCGGGCGATCTTCTCGTTGAATGCGTTCACCCCGGCGCTCTTGCCGTGCGCGACGATCGTCGCCAGTGCAGCCTCGATGGTGCTCACCACATCCGGATGTTCGGGCTGGCCGAGTCTGCCCATCGATGCGGCCAAATCGGCCGGACCGATGAACACCGCGTCGACGCCGTCGACATCGGCGATATCGCCGAGCTGCTCAATCCCCGCCACCGTTTCCACCTGCACGGTCAGCGACACCGAAGCGTCTGCGGTGGACAGATAGTCCGATATCCGGTTCCAACGGGAGGCGCGCGCCAAGGCGCTGCCGACACCTCGGATACCGGCCGGCGGGTAGTGGATGGCAGCCACGGCGGCGGCGGCCTCGTCGGCATCATCGATCATCGGGACCATGATGTTCTGCGCGCCGATATCGAGCAGTCGCTTGATGGTGACCGGGTCGGCTACGGGTGGCCGCACCAGGATGTCGACATCGGGATAGCCGCCCAGCACCTGCAACTGCTCCAGCGTGGTGCGCAGGTCGTTGGGGGCGTGTTCCTGGTCCAACAGGACCCAGTCGATGCCCGAGCCGGCACAAATCTCCGCGATGTAGGCGCTGCCGGAGGCCAGCCACATGCCGAACCGTGGTCGCCCGGCCTGGATTCGTTCCGCCCACCGGCTCACGAGGCCTCCCGGTCGAACACCACCGACACGGTGCCCAGCGGTCCGTAATCAGCAACGAAGGTGTCGCCCGGCTCGGCGAACACCGGCTTGGTGAAGGATCCGGACAGGATCACCTCGCCGCGTTGCAGCGAAACCCCATGCGGAGCCAGCCGATTCGCCAACCACGCGACACCGTTGCCGGGGTGGTTGAGAACCGCGGCAGCCACCCCGGACTCCTCGATGGTGCCGTTGCGCAACAACAGCGCCGACACCCAGCGCAGGTCGACGTCCAACGGCCGGAAGACTCGCCCGCCCAGCACCAGACCTGCGTCGGCAGCGTTGTCGGCAATGGTGTCGACGATAGTGCGCAGGTGACCGGTCTCAGGATCCGACATCTGCACCCTGGCATCCAGGATTTCCATTGCGGGCGTGACAAACTCGGTGGCGCGCAGCACGTCGAACAAGGTGACGTCCGGACCCTGCAGTGGCTCGCCCAGCACGAACGCCAACTCGACTTCGACCCGGGGCCGGATGAAGCGGCCGGGCGGTACGCGTCCACCGTCCTCGAAGAACATGTCATCGAACAACGCGCCGTAATCCGGTTCGTCGATCGACACCGCGCGCTGCATCACCTTGGAGGTCAGGCCGATCTTGCGCCCCTTGACCTTTCGGCCGTCGGCGACTTTCAGCTCGACAAGCGTCCGCTGCACCGCATACGCATCCTCTATGGTCATGTCGGGATAGTCCAGCGACAGCTGCCGGATCGGCGTGCGGGTCTGCTCGGCCTCGTACAGCCGACGGGCGATGTCTTCGAGGGCAGTGGGATCCGGGCGGGTCATCTGGTCAAGAACTCCACCGCCGCGGCATTGAACGCCACTGGATCCTCGAAATGCGGCCAGTGCCGCACCGACGGCATCTCGAACACCTCGGAATTCGGAATCAGCTCCGCGATGGTGCGCGCGGTGTCCTGGTACACCCCGTGGTCCTTGCCCGAGGCCACGATCATCACGGGTGCGGTGATGCCGCGCCACGCCTCGTCCGGAATCAGGTTCCGATTGCGCACCTTCTCGTCCTGCAGGATCAGCAGCCGGTCGATGGTGTTGCGGGTGTCCGCGCGGCGGTAGACAGCCTGGCGCAAGCCGATCAGATCGGGCAGCCGATTGGCCTCGTCGGCGATCAGGTGCGCGAACACGGCGTGCAACGACTCCCAGGTCGGCTCGTTGACCGCCTTCGTGCGTTCGGCCCGAATGCGCGCCATGTTCGAGGCCGATGCTTCTCGTCCGGCCGGCGACATCAGGATCACCTTGTCCACCCGATCGGGGCGGCCCACGGACACGGCCGAGGCCACGAACGCACCCAGCGACATGGCCACGAAACTGGCCGACGCCATACCGAAGTGGTCCATCACCCCGAGGACGTGCTCGACGTACACCGCGATCTCGTAGTCGTAGTCGGGCTTGTCGGAGAAGCCGTTGCCCACCATGTCGATGGCCACGCAATGGAAGTGTTCGCTCAACGCGGCGAGGTTGGGGGCGAAGGTCTCCCAGTGTCCGCCGGTGCCGTGCAGCAGGATCGCGTGCGGTTTGGCGGGATCGCCCGCTTCTGCGTATCGCGTACGCACCGATGTGCCATTGACCGGGATATCGACGAAGCCCTGACGGAACTCGAGTTCCTTCAGATACATCCAGATGCTGCGGTAGTTGTCGGTGTTCGGCACGAGGTTCCCGTCGGCCGCCGTCTGCGGCGCCTGCGCTTGGGTCATCTCAACCTCTCCTGATCAGTCTTCTGACAATCGTGTCAACTTATTCTTTCGATCCCTGGCTCAGCCGTCAATGGTGCCATGTTCCCAAGTAGATAACCACTGAAACCACTCCCACACCGCGCTGCGGGATCTTTGCACCGCCGGGATTTACTGCATTGCTTCTGACAGTCGTATGCGGTAAAACTGGGCAGGTGAACACTTCCGCAGGACGCCGGGAACTCGCCGAGTTGGTGAACGAGTTCGCGGCTGTGCGGGTGTCGTTGGATGAGAACGGCAACGGCCCGCGCCTGCTGGTAGAAGATCTGGAGAGCGGCGAGCATGTTTTCCTGTGTCCACTCGAACTCGCCAGTTTCACGCAGGCCACTGCGGCGGACCGCGACGATTGGCTGCGTGTCGGTAACTATCGCGGTGAACGCGGACAACTCGACCGCGGACAAGGCGAACGCCGCCCACGGAGGCAGTCGTGAGCAGGTGCGACGTTGACCTGATCGGCCTGGGCATGACGGCGATGTCTTTGCGGCCCGGCGCTACACCGTTACGGCTGGCCGCTGAGGCGAGTGTCGCCGCGCTCACCGACGCTCACATCGACCGTGCCGAGGTCGACGGGCTCCTCGTCGGTTCCTCCCAGGGTGTACGCCCGGACCGGCTCGGTGTCGGTTTCGCCGCCGCAGGCGGCTTCCGGGACCTTCGACTCCTCGAACACGTCGAGATCAAGGGCGCCACCACCATCGCGATGATTCAGCGCGCGCGCCACGCGATCACCACCGGAGAAGCATCGACCGTGCTCTGCGTCTTCGCCGACGCACCGCTCGTCGCAGGCAAGGGCGCAGGTTCAACCTATGCACAGAGCGGCGGCAACGCCGGGGTCCGCGGTTTGGAACGCGCCTCCGGATTGCTCGGTTCGGTACCGACGTACGCGTTGTTGGCCCAGCGGTGGCTGCATACGACGGGTACCGACGCTGCGGCACTACGTTCGGTGGCGGTCACCGCGCGACGTTGGGCACAGGACAATCCGGACGCCGTCAACCGCGAGCCACTCGACGAGGACGGCTACGACGCCAGTCCGATGATCGCCGAGCCGCTGCGCCGGCTCGACTGCGCCCGGCCTGTGAACGGAGCCGTTGCCGTCGTGCTGACCAATCGGCCTTCGACGGGCGCGGCCCGGCTGCGGGTGCGAGGCACCGGCCGCCACCATCCGGTCCGCCGACGACGCGCGGGAGCGGAGTCGTGGTTCGGAGGCGGTCGCCGGGCGGTGGACGACGCACTCGAGCAGGCCGGCATGAGCCGCTCGGACCTCGATATCGCCGAGCTGTATGACCCGTTCTCGATCGTCACGCTGCTGCTGCTCGACGAGTACCAGCTGACCGGCGACGTTCCCGCGGGCCACTTCGTGCGCGACGGCCAGACCGGCCCCGGCGGGGCGCTGCCGACCAACACCGGTGGGGGCCAGCTGTCCGGTTTCTATCTGCAGGGCATGACACCGCTGGCCGAGGCGGTTGTCCAGCTGCGGGGTGACGGAGGCAAGCGTCAGGTCCCGGACGCGACGGTGGCACTGGTCGGCGGGATCGGCGGCCGACTGGACCACCACGCCGCGCTGGTGCTGGAACGGGCGGCATGACCACCGTGACATCGCAGGATTGGCTGCTGGACAACACCCTTGCACCTACGGTGGACAGCGTTTCGCTGGCGCCGCTCTACGAGGCCGCCCATCGTGGCGAGCTCGTGCTGCCGTTCTGCGCGGGCTGCGGTCAGCCCCTCGAACTCGACCAGGAAATATGTGACCGCTGCGGCGCCTCCGAAACAGACTGGCGCGCAGTTGAATTACGCGGGACAGTACACTCCGCGACGCTCATGCACCGGAGCGAGCCCGGGTTGGTCCGCGTGCAGAGCCCGTACCCCATCGTCGACACCGAACTGGCCAGCGGACACCGACTGGTGCTGACAACCGTGCAGCCCACGGACACCGCACCGCGCATCGATACCGCAGTGAGCATCGGCTTTCGCCACCTCGGCGATGTCGCGATACCAGCCATCGACACCCTGGAGGACCAGTGACAACTCTCGAATCCGCGCCTGAAGTCGGCGATTTCGACGTCAGCAGAATCGTCCAGACCGATCGCGTGCACGGCTCGGTCTACACATCCGCTGACATCTTCCGCCGGGAGATGGAGACCATCTTCAAGACCGGCTGGGTCTACGTCGCACACGACAGCGAGGTCAGCGAGCCCGGCGATTACCTCACCCGGTTCATCGGCCGCGACCCCGTCGTGGTGGCACGCGGTAAGGATGGCGAGGTCAGGGTGCTACTCAACCGGTGCACCCACCGCGCCAACAAACTGTGCAACGCCGAGAGCGGCAACGCCAACTCGTTCCGTTGCCCCTACCACGGCTGGACCTTCAGCAATACCGGTGCACTACAAGGCGTTCCGATGCGTGAGGGCTACGGGGACACCTACCGCGAACTGCGTGCGGACCTCGGTCTTGCCCAGGCACCCCGGGTCGACAGCTACGGCGGGTTCGTCTTCGCCTCCCTATCCCCAGATGGCGTCTCCCTGCGTGAGCACCTCGGCAACGCCACCCGGGCCATCGACCGCCTCCTCAACCTGTCCCCCACCCGCAAGATCGATCTGCGGGCCAACTGGATGAAGCATCTGCACCACGCCAACTGGAAGATGGTGGTGGAGAACAACGTTGACGGCTACCACGCCCTGTTCACGCATGCCTCGGTGTATGACGCCATCAAGCCGGCCAAGGTTTCGCATGTCCCGACGAAGGTGGACGTGCTGGTGCGCGACCTCGGCAACGGGCACTCGGAGATCGACTACACCAACGAATACCGCAAGCTCGACGAGGAATTCGTCTGGTACGGACGGATCCCTCGCGCCAAGCTCGCCGACTACGTGGAGGCATTGGAAGGTGCCTACGGTCCCGAACAGGCGCACGACGCGCTGGTGGTGGGCCCGCCACACACGTTGATCTGGCCGAATCTGTTCCTGGCCGAGATGAACGTCATGTTCGTCGAGCCACAGGCCCCGGATCGCACCGTCGCCTACACGACCGCGGTGTTGATTCCCGGCCAGGACGCGCTCAACGAGCGCACGCTGCGGCGTTCCGAAGGTGCGATGGGCCCAGCCGGCTTCCTCATCGCTGACGACGGCGAGATCGGAATGCGTAATCAGGCCGGGCTTGCCGCAGAACTGCCGGAATGGCTGGTACTGGCCCGTGGAGTGGCCGATGACATCATCGATGACACCGGAATCATCAACCGGGACAAGAGTGCCGAGACACCGCAGCGCGGGTTCTACTCGCGATGGGCGGACGTCGTCGGCGGGAAGGCATAACCGTGACCGCTGCATCCCCGACCCGGCTGGCCCTGCGGCCGATACCCGACGCCGAGATCCTGTCCTTCCTCTACCTGGAGGCCCGACTCGCCGACGAGGGCCGCTACTCGGAGTGGGAAGCGCTGTGGGCCAACGACGACGACCGGGTCGAGTACCGCGTCCCCATGCACCCCGACGACAACCCCCGGACCACGCTGGCCTATATCAACGACAACCGGCGGCGGATCAAAAGCCGGGTGGCTCAACTCAATACCGGCAATCGGCACTCGCAGACACCGCCGTCGGTACTGCGCCGGGTGTTGTCCAACTCGGAGGTCATCGAGGAAGACGGCGACACCGTGACCGTCGAATCCAACTTTGCCTTGTTCGAATACCGTATTCGGCAACGCTTCTGGGCCGGACGGGTTACGCACACCGTTCGCCGCTCACCCGACGGTCCGTGGCTGATCCGCAAGATCGTGCACCTCATCGACGCGAGCGGTCCGGTCGAGACCCTGGCATTCCTGATTTAAAGGACTTCCTGATCTGATGCTCATCGGAGATATCGCGGCCAACAACGCCCGCCGCTACCCGGATAAGAACGCGCTCCTCGACGCCGGCCGGGTACATACCTGGTCTCAGGTCGACGACCGGGCTCGTCGGCTGGCCAATCATCTTGTCGCCCAAGGACTTACCTCCGGTGACCGGGTGATGGTGATCGCGCGCAACTGTATTGAATGGCCCGAGATTTCGTTCGGGCTGGCCAAAGCCGGGCTGGTCGCCGTTCCGGTCAACATCCGGCTCGCCGCCGATGAGGTCGCCCATGTCCGCGACGACTCGGGCGCAAGGGCTGTGTTCATCCACGCCGATCACACGGAGAAGTTCCTTGCCGAGCTGACCGATCTACCTCTGGTCCTGACCATCGGGCCCGAGTACGAATCAGCCTTGGCGGCAGCCGATCCCAGTGCGCCGCAGGTGGACATCGCACCCGAGGACGTCGCCGTGATCCTCTACACCAGCGGCACCACCGGTCGCGCTAAAGGGGTGATGCACACTCATCGCGCGCTGCTCTACCAAGCTGCGGACACCAATCTGGTGACCGAGGCGAACCGCTCGGACGTCATGTTGGCGACCACCCCGTTCTTCACCGCGGGTGGCATGGTGCGCACCGTGTCCTGGTTGTATCTCGGCCAGACCATGGTGATCCACCAGCGCTTCGACCCGCAAGCCGTGATCGACGAGATCGAACGCAGCAAGATCACGTTCACCACCTTCATTCCGACGATGCTGCACCGCGCCCTGGCCATCCTGGAGGACGGCCCGCCGCGGGACATGTCCAGCCTGCGACGGATCTCCTACGGCTCGGCACCGGTACCGCCAGGACTGGCCCGCAAGGCGATGGACCTACTCGGCTGCGATCTGCAGCAGCGCTACGGGCTGACCGAATGCGGCGGGCAGGCCACCATCCTCACCCCGCAGGATCATCGCGATATCGTCGCGGGCCGGTCGTCGATCGCCACCTCCTGCGGTCGGGAAACACCGATGTGCGTGATCCGCATCGTCGACTCGGACGGCAACGATCTCGCCACCGGAGAGGTCGGCGAGATCGTGATCGCGAGTCCCGCCAACGCCGTCGGCTACTGGAACCGGCCCGAGCAGACTGCCGAGACGTTCCGGCCAGACGGGCTACGCAGCGGCGACCTCGGCTTCCTCGATGAGGACGGCTATCTGCACATCACCGGCCGAAAGACCGACATGATCATCTCCGGCGGCTTCAACGTGTATCCCGCCGAGATCGAACGGGTCATTGCGCACCACACCGGGGTCGACCTGGTGGCGGTCATCGGGTCTCCCGACCCGGAGTGGGGTGAGACGCCGGTCGCGGTGGTCATCCCCAAAGCGGATGTCGCCGACCGGGATGCGCTCAGCGCCGAGCTGGCTGCGTTGTGTCGCGCTGAGCTGGCCGGTTACAAGCAGCCGCGCCGGTTTCTGTTCTGGAGCGAGTTCCCGCTGGGGCCCGCCGGGAAGATCCTCAAACGCGAGATCGCTAACCAGGTGAACCACGTCGTCGATAGGGTGCGATGATGCCCGTATCCATCGCATCGACAAGGGAGCAGCTATGACCGACACCACCAGCCTGAGCACCATCGAGTTTCACGTGAGCGACCACGTCGCCACCGTGGCGCTCAACCGACCCGAAAAGTTGAACAGCTTCACCGAACAGATGGCCGCCGACCTCGCCACGGCGTGGGCCCGGGTTCGTGACGACGACGACATCCACGTGGCGGTGTTACAAGCCAACGGTGAGCGCGCCTTCTGCACCGGCATCGACGTCGCTCAAGGGACCTGGTGGAAACACAAGTCCGTGTTCAACCAGGAAGATCCGGGCGAGCTGCTGGGACCGAAGGCGCACAAGGTGTGGAAGCCCGTGATCGCCGCGCTACATGGCATTGTCGCCGGCGGCGCGATGTACTTCGTCAACGAATGCGACTTCTCGATCTGCGCCGAGACCACTACCTTTTTCGACCCCCATGCCAACGCTGGAATCGTTTCGGCACTGGAGCCGATGGGCATGCTTCCCCTCGGCGTGCCCTATGGCGAGGTGATGCGCTGGGCGCTGTTGGGTAGCGAGGAGCGGATGACGGCACAGACCGCGCTGCGGATCGGCATCGTCACTGAGGTCGTCCCCGACGACCAACTGCGGGCGCGGGCCGCCGAATTGGCGGCCGAGATCGCCGCCCGCCGGCCCGCCGGCATCCAGGGCACGGTGCGGGCCATGTGGGAGGCCCGGGACCTGCCGCCGACCATCGCTGCGCGGCACGGCAAGTTTTACACCGACTTGGGCAATGCCGGCGCTGTTCCCGACTCCCTCAACAACAAGAAGAAGCCGCGAACTCGATGAGGAGCGCATGACTGACACCCAGCAACTGGTCGAGTTCGGCCTGGTGATCGGGGGCGAGTCCACGACCGCCGCGTCCGGGGCGACCTACGACAGCGTGGATCCGTTCACCGGGCAACCGTGGGCCCGAGTCCCCGACGGGGATGCCGCCGACGTCGACCGCGCGGTAGCTGCGGCCCGCGCCGCACTGGACGGGCCGTGGGGCGCGCTCACCGCGACCGCCCGCGGCAAGATGCTGTGGCGCCTCGGCGAGCTCATCGCACGTGACGCCGAGCAGCTGGCCGAGCTGGAGGTGCGCGACGGCGGCAAACTGACCCGCGAGATGGTCGGCCAGATGCGGGCGCTACCGGACTACTACTTCTATTATGCGGGGCTGGCCGACAAGCTCGAGGGCGAGGTCGTCCCGGTCGACAAGCCCAACTATCTCGTCTACACCCGGCACGAGCCGGTCGGGGTGGTCGGGGCGATCACCCCGTGGAACTCGCCTCTACTGCTGTTGACCTGGAAACTGGCGGCCGGTCTGGCCGCAGGCTGCACGTTCGTAGTGAAACCCAGCGACCACACGCCTACCTCGACACTGGTGTTCGCAAAGCTGTTCGCCGAGGCCGGTTTTCCGCCCGGCGTGATCAATGTCGTCACCGGCTGGGGTCCACAGACCGGTGCCGCGCTGGCGTCACATCCTGGTGTGGACAAGATCGCGTTCACGGGGTCCACGGACACCGGGATCCGGGTCGGCAAGGCCGCCGTCGAGAACATGACCCGGTTTACCCTGGAGCTCGGGGGTAAGTCCGCGCAGGTGGTGTTCGCCGATGCCGACCTCGATGCCGCCGCCAACGGCGTGATCGCCGGCGTGTTCGCTGCCACCGGGCAGACCTGTCTGGCCGGGTCGCGATTGCTGGTCCACGAAAGCGTCGCCGACGCGTTGGTGCAGCGCATCGTCGCTCGCGCGGCCACCATCAAACTCGGTGACCCGAAAGATCCGGCGACCGAAATGGGCCCGGTGTCGAATCAGCCGCAATACGAGAAAGTGTTGTCGCACTTCGCCTCCGCCCGTGAGCAGGGTGCCACGATCGCCTACGGCGGCGAGCCGGCCGGTGAACTGGGCGGCTTCTTCGTCAAGCCAACGGTGCTGACTGACGTCGACCCGTCGATGCGAGCCGTCGCCGAGGAGATCTTCGGTCCTGTGCTGGCGGTGATGACCTTCTCCGATGAGGACGACGCCATCGCCGCGGCCAATGCCACCGAGTTCGGGCTGGCCGCATCGGTGTGGACCAAGGACGTGCACCGGGCCCACCGCGTCGCGGCGAAGCTTCGGGCCGGGACGGTGTGGGTCAACGCCTATCGCGTTGTGGCACCGCATGTTCCGTTCGGAGGCGTCGGACACAGCGGCATCGGCCGGGAGAACGGTATCGATGCCGTCAAGGACTTCACCGAGACCAAAGCGGTGTGGGTGGAGCTGTCCGGGGCAACCCGCGACCCGTTCACCCTCGGGTAACGAATCAACAGAGGAGAGACACATGACAATCGACCTCGCGGCCGCCGACAAGGTCCTGGCCGGCCTACGCCCCTTCCCGGTGGCGATCACCACCATCGACAACGGCTTCGCGAACGGCCTGATGTCGCTGTCGGCAGGCTCGGCCAGCATCGTGCCCGAGTTGCCCCGCGCCACCGTCAGCCTCACCAAGTACAACCGTAGCCACGACATGCTGATCAATTCCGGCATTTTCGTGATGCACATGCTGTCGGCCGGCCCGGAGGAAATCGACGCTTCGATGGACATCCTGATGACCCTGGGCGGCAGCTCGGGCCGCGACGGCGACAAGATCTCCAAATTACGCACCAAGCCCGGAGTCACCGGGGCCCCGATCCTGCTCGATGCACACAGCTACGTCGAGTGCCGGATCACCGGTTCGCTCGACAACGACGAGAACACCATTTTCGTCGGTGATGTGGTGGCCGCCGAGGTGTTCAGCTCGGCGCAGCGGCTGCGCATCGGCGAGGCGTGGGGCAAGCTGCCACACGAATGGATCGAGCGGTACGAGGCCAATCACGAGCCGCAACTGCAGAGCGCACGTGACCTGCGGGCGGCCGCTGCTGCGCAATCAGCGTGAGCGACAGCGAAAGCGGCGCTTGGGAGCTGCCCGACGAGTTGGTCATGCTGCGCGAAACCGTGCGGCTGTTCATGGATGCACACGTGCATCCGCTCGAGGAGAAGCTCGACCACGACACGGTAGGGCTGCCCCGCGAGCAACTGGTCGAGGTTCAGGCGAAAGCCCGGGAGCTAGGACTGTGGGCTCTCCAGACTCCCGCAGAGTACGGCGGCGCCGGGCTCAGCGTGCTCGGGCAGGTGGTGGTTGCCGAGGAGGCGGCGAAATGCCGGATGGGAGCGTTCTTCCCGGCGCTCGGCGCGTTTGGCGGCAATCCGCCGAACATCATGTTCAAGGCGTCGTCCGAGCAGTTCGAGAAGTATGCCCGACCGATCATCGATGGCACGATGTCCAAGGCGTACACCGCGATCACCGAAGCTTCTGGCGGATCCGACCCCGCGCGGGCCATCAAGCTCAAGGCAACCCGGGACGGAGATCGTTACCTGCTCAACGGGTCCAAGATGTGGATCTCGCACGCACCCGGCGCCGACTGGGGAGTGGTGTACGCCCGCACCGGTGAAGGGCGCCAGGGCATTTCGGCGTTCATCCTGGAGAAGGACACCCCCGGCGTCACGTTCAGCCGCATCCCGGTGATGGCGTCGTTCGCCCCCTACGAACTGCACTTCGACAATGTGCGGTTATCGGCCGATCAGCTGATCGGCGATGAGGGACAAGGCTTCTCGCTGGCCAGTGACTTTCTCATCCACGGCCGGATCATCTACGCGGCTGGGCCGATCGGGATCGCACAGAGTGCGTTGGACCTGGCCTGCCAGTGGGCCAAGGACCGCGACGTGTTCGGCGGGCGACTCGCCGACAAGCAGGGTGTGCAGTGGATGCTGGTGGACAGCGAGGTGGAACTGCGCGCCGCGCGGCTGTTGATGTACCAAGCCGCCTGGAATGCCGATCTGGGCCGTAACGTCCGGGTGGACGCGTCGGTGGCCAAGATGTACGGCACCGAGGCGGCGTACAAGGTGCTGGATCGGTGCATCCAACTTCATGGTGCCCTGGGCATATCCGCGGAGCTCCCGCTGGAACGCTGGTTCCGGGACCTGCGGGTCAAACGGCTCGGTGAAGGTGCCACCGAAGTCCAGCGTGAGGTCATTGCCAGATCACTGTTGAGATAGTTATATGGTTCGCTAATTGTCAGTGATAGGGGTGACGTGCGCTACAACCTGATGTTCCCGATGCGGGCGGTCAAGCATTGGAATCGGTGGTGCGAGGGCGCCGCCATCGGCGATATCGCTCGCCTGGTCGAGGAGGCCGGCTTCGATGCGTTCTCGATGTCCGAGCACCCGTATCCCGACCGGGATTGGCTGTCCCACGGCGGCCACCACGCCTTCGATCCGTTCGTGTCGTTGAGTTTTGCCGCCGCCGCGACCACCCGCATCCGGGTGATGACCTACATCCTGGTGTCGGGTTACCGCAGCCCCTTCTTGACCGCCAAAGGGGCCGCAAGCCTTGACCTGCTGTCGGGCGGCCGATTCACCCTGGGCACCGGTGCGGGTTATCTGAAATCCGAATTCGAGGCACTCGGGGCCGATTTCGGTCGCCGAGGTGCGCTGCTCGACGAGGCGATCGCGGCGTGGCGGTCGACCTGGGCCGGCGTCGACCACGACGGTCCGGAATTCGGGGTGAGCGGACACATCGCGCTTCCGCCGCCGCTGACGAACGGCGGCCCCCCGATCTGGATCGGCGGCAACAGCGCCGCAGCGCAGCGCCGTGTCATCGAGGTGGCCGACGGCTGGATGCCGATGGCCGCGTCGGGTGAAATGGCCGCCATCACCCGGGCTCGACCACTGGAAGACATCGAGACGTTGAGTGAATGGATCGGTTCGGTGAACAAGCGGCGGGCCGAGCTCGACCGTGGCCCGGCCGACGTGTCGTTCGTGCCGTTCGAGGCCGACCTGCTCGCCAGTGGCGACTGCACGGCGTTCACCGCCGCAGTACAGCCCAAGCTGGACGACTACGCCGGAGCCGGCGTCACGTGGATCACCATCGAGCCCGCCAGTAGAAGTTTCAGCGACTTCCGCACCGATATCGACCTGCTGGCGTCGCAGCTGATCGACCGCTGAGGGGGCTGCGCCCCGTGACTCTGCCCGACCTCGTCCTCGTCCATGGTGGAGAGCACGCCGCCGACTGCTGGGAACTGACCATTTCCGAGTTGCGCAGCCAGGAACCGGAATTGCGTGTCCTCGCGGTAGACCTGCCAGGCCATGGCAACAAGCCCGGAGATCTCGCCACCGCCACCATCGGTGAGTGGGTCGATTCAGTCGTCGCCGATATCGAGGGCGCGGGCCTTGGCGACATCGTGATCGTCGGACACTCGATGGCCGGCGTCACGGTGCCCGGCGTGGTCACCAAGCTCGGTTCGTCGAGGGTCCGGGAGATGGTCCTGGCCACCGCCTTCGTTCCTCCGCAGGGGCTGGCGATTGCAGACACGCTCGGTGGCCCGTTGGCGGTCTTCGCACGGCGTGCAGCCCGTATCGGCAGACCGATGAAGATTCCGGCCCTGGTGGCACGGTGGGCGTTCTGCAACGGTATGACGCGCGCGCAGCGCCAACTGGCGATGTCCAAGCTGTACACTGAATCCTCCCGTGTCCCAGGAGAACCCGTCGACCGCAGTGGGCTTCCGGAGGACGTACCGCGCACCTGGATCATGACCACCCGCGATCGCGCGCTGTCGGTGGCGTCCCAACATGCCAGCATCGCCGCGCTCGGCGGGGTCCAGACGATGATCACGATCGACGCCTGCCACGAGGTGATGTTCAGCCACCCCGAGCAATTGGCACGCACCCTCATCGAGCGGTGTCGAATGCACCGTACGGAAAGGTAGAAGAGTATGCGCAGAGTCATCATCGGGACGACGGCAGACGGCCGCTCGACGGTGGTCTCGGACGGTCGGCCCGAGACGGTACTACACGTTCCACCAGACGGGTCACCCGCCATCCTCACCGACGGCTGGACCGGAGGCGAACTGCGCAGCACCGAGGCTGTCATACATCACCTGTGGACGCTGGATGCCTCCCCGACACCTCCTACCGTCGGTGACACCGCAGCTACCAGCGTGGAATTCGACGCTCCGGTCGGCGCCACCAAATGGATCATCACCGAGATGGGACCAAATCTCGAAGCGCCCCTGCATAAAACCTCGACGGTCGACTACGGCGTCATCATCTCCGGCACCGTACGCATCGGCTTGGAGACCGGTCATGCCGACCTGGCCGCCGGCGATGTGGTGCTCGTCGGCGGCGCGCAGCACTCGTGGCACGCCGGGCCCAACGGATGTGTGATCGCGACGGTACTGGTGGGCCTACCCGACGAATACCAAGCGGAAAACGTCCCCGGGGGCGTCGAAGACTGATGGAGCCATGACGGCGCGCATACTCACCGAACGAGTACCGAGTTAGGAGCAGGGCGAATGCCGAGTGGTTTCTTCGTCACCGATGGCGATAGTTATGTGCCAACACCTTTGGCGCGCGGGCCATGGGGTCCGTCCCTCAGCGGTCATTACGTCGGCGGGTTACTCGCGCGGGCGATCGAGCAGGAAGTCACCGATGCTGCCGCTGACCTGCAGGCCGCCCGGCTGACGGTCGACCTGCTGCGGCCCGTCGCACTCTCACCCCTGCAGGTGCATTCCTCGGTGGCGCGTGACGGGCACCGACTTCGACTCGTCGACGCGGTGATGACTCAGAACGACGTCATGGTGGCCCGGGCCAGCGTGTTGTTCCTCCGCCACAGCGAACACATCACGGACAAGGTGTGGACGACGCCGATGACGATGCCGGAAATCCCTGCGGCACTGGATATGCCGAACGACGACCACCTCATGCTGTTCCACTCCTACGGCCGCGATCCGATTGCGGGCAGTCCAGGTGTCGGTGGCGACGAATGGCGGCACGGCGGACAGAAGTTCGCGTGGGTGCGGGAGACCAAGTCACTCGTCGACGACGAGCCACTGTCCCCTTTCACGCGCGCCGCGATGGCCGGGGACGTGACCAGCTCGATAACCCATTGGGGCGCCGGCGGACTGCAATTCATCAACGCCGACTACACCCTCACGCTCACTCGCTTGCCAGAAGGTCCCTACATTGGTTTGGCGGCGGTGACCCACTACGGTCACGCCGGGATCGGCACCGGCGTGACCACACTGTTCGACAAGACGGGGCCCATCGGCAGCGGCATGGCAACGACGTTGGTAAACCCCGGATTCACGCCGCCTCCGTTATTGTTACCGAGCTGAGACGGTACCTCCGCGAACTCGCCGGGCTGACCTGGCGAGCCTCAGGTGATGGCCCCTTCGATCTTCAAATCGATCAGATCGTGATCGCCAATACCCAACTCCCGCAACACCTCATCGGTGTGTTCGGCGAACATCGGTGCGCGGGTGAGATGGGCGGCCGCCTCGTCGAATTTCACCGGATTGGCCACCAACCGCTGTTTATTGCCGTGCGCATCAACGATATCGGCGATGCGACCGTTGGCGATCAGCGATTCATCGTTGGCGGCCTCCCAGGCATCCTGAACGGGAGCCCACTGACCGCCGGACAGGTTGAGGAGGTGTTTGCACTCTTCGAAGGTCCGCGCACCGATCGCCGACGATATCAGTGCCGTGGCCTCGTCGGCGTGCGCCGCGAGCGACTCCAGCGAGGCAAAGCGCTCGTCGTCGGCCGCTTCCTCCAGACCGAACAGCCGGCATATGGGTGACCAGTAGCGGGTCGGCTGCAGCATCGACAACTGGATGAACCGGCCATCCGAGCACCGGTAGGCCCCGGTCAGCGGGTTGCCGGGGGCCTGGCCGCGGTGGTCGATCTTGGGAAGCGGGCAGTCATACAGCATCGCCAGATTCAGATTGAACTGGTTGGCCCACGCCCCTACCGCCAGCAGAGAGACGTCGATGACGGAAGTCTGGCCCGTAGCCTGCCTGCCGTACAGCGCTGCGGCTACCGCACCCGCGATGGTGATACCGCCCATGTTGTCGCCGTACCCCCCGGCCGGTATGCCGGTCGGCGCTTCCGAGTCGGTGGGCGTCACTCCGTCGGCACTGCCCGAGCGTGCCCAGAAGGCCGTGACATCGTGTGCGCCGGAATCCCGGTCCGGCCCTTCGCTGCCGAAGCCGCTGCCCGCCACGTAGATGATCGCCGGGTTGATGCGGCGAATCTCCTCGAGGTCGATCCGGAGCTTGGCTCGCGCCTGCGGCAGGTAGTTGGTCAAAAAGACATCACTACGCCGGACGAGTTCCTCGAACACCGGACGCGACTGGTTGAGCGCGAGGGACAAGCCGACGCTACGCTTGCCGCGGTTCGGTGCCTCCATCATGGGCGCGAACGCGACCCCCGGCGCAGTGGCCGAACGACCGCCGACAGTCACCAGCCCCCGTTGCCCATCGCCCGTCACGGGGTTCTCGATCTTGATGACATCCGCGCCCCAGTCTGCGAGCACAGCGCCCGCCGAAGGCACGAAGGTGAACTGCGCAACTTCCAGGACACGCACCCCGGTCATCGGCTTCTGCATCTACCCACATCCATCCTCGGGGCCAGGGCTGAGGTTATCGCCGCGGAGGTTTGCGGTCCCGCTGACGACGGCTGCCATGTGCGCTTACCTTTAATTTATGACTCATTGATGCGCCGTTATTTAGTGAGAGTATCAACGGTGCTCCGACATGTCGAGACCTGGCTCACATAGGCAACGTAGATTACTAGGTACATGTCGTTACCGAAAGGCCAATGTATCCAATCGATTGAATCTCGAGTCCTCTGAACCACATATCTGGAATATTGTGGTTCTAACCACACGGTAGGGTGAAACGTGGTTTCCAGTCAAGATGTAGCGCGACATCGAGGTTGCAAGAATGACGAGCGTGTCAGGGCGGACGAGTTCAGGGCGGGCTGCACCATGGGGTGCCGATGCACCTGTCGGCGAAGAGCAGGCTCGGGAGCGATTGCTTGCCGCCGCCGAAGCGTGCTACATCGAGCGTGGCATGAGCCGCACCCGGATGAGCGATATCGCGAACAGAGCCGGTGTGCACCGCCGGACCGTGTACGACTACTTCCCCACCAAGGACGCCCTGCTGGCCGCATCATTCGTGCGAGCGATCCGTGCCGTACTCGACGCTTCCGACCCCTGTTGGGACACCGAGGAACCCTTCCTGGAGCAGCTCGTCAAGGCCACCGCGGTCGGGCTGCGCGGGGCACGGAACTCGCCCACCATGGCACTGCTGATCGGCGCTGACGATCTGAGTAAAACCTTTCACGCGGCCGAGGCCTCCGAAACCTGGAGCCAGCACCTTGCACAAGTTCTGGGCCGACGACTCGAAGCCGCCATGCAGGCCGGCGAAGTTCGCGACGACCTCACCGCCGACACCATGGCGCGCTGGGTCACACGCATTGCGTTCAGCTTGATCGCCGAACCCGGCCGGGCCGAGGACGGCGGCGACGAAGGACTCATCCGCGCTTTCCTTCCCGCCTGCCTCGCCCCACAGGGGGATCGGCTTCGGCTTCCTTAACAGATCTTCCTTGACAAATTGGGCACATTTCTCCGCTAGCCAACCCCCGGTGCGTGAGTTGGTGCGCCGAACAGCGGATCATCGACGCATCCACGCTGACCAGCTGCTGCTGGCGAGCTGCCGAACCGCCGGCAACGGTTGTCGTATTGATGTAGCGCAACGTGTTTCGTACGTGGAAATAAACCGGCGGGACACCTCTAGCGGACAGCGCGGTCGTCGATCACTCGCGGCGCAGTAGGTCAAGC
The DNA here is from genome assembly GCF_002102345.1 of Mycolicibacterium peregrinum. Taxonomy (GTDB): domain Bacteria; phylum Actinomycetota; class Actinomycetes; order Mycobacteriales; family Mycobacteriaceae; genus Mycobacterium; species Mycobacterium peregrinum. Next base: position 44,769 of record NZ_LQPP01000011.1, on the reverse strand, counting down.
GCGAAATCGGCGTACTCCCGGGCGATCTGCTCCGGGGAGGACGGGCCGTCGATCCGAAACCATTGGGCCAGAGATGTGCACATCGTCGCGATTGCACGTCCGCCGTCGCGTGGATGCTCGGTCGCAACATGTCCGTCACTGACCGCCGCCGCGATCTCCTCATCGAGCAGATGCTGGATATCACTGCGTGATTTGGCAATTCGGAATCGATTCGTTCCGGCCAGACTCCGCATCTCGCTCGCACCGATGAACGCCAGGTCACGCCGGTGCGTGTGGTACAGCGCGAGCGCCTCGACGATCAGCGCCACCCGGTGAATGCTCGTCTGCCCCTCGTCGCGGGCGGCGCGTACCCGCCAGTGCAGTTCACCCATGGTGATGTCCAAGATGCGTACCAGGAGATCCTGCTTGTCTCGGTAGCGGTGATAGACCGAGGGAACGCTGACGCCGGCCCGCTGCGCCAGAGAGCGCATGGTGGCACCGTGATAGCCGGTCGCCACGAACGACTCGATGGCGGCTCGCAGTACCGGGTCGAGCGCCAGTGGCGGAAAGTCACGCCACGACACCTGGCCGCCGATCGGGGAACTCGCCCGGTGTGTGCTGTTGCGAAGCAACGACGGTCGGCGCATACCTCCGATCAGCGTGCGGATGTCCACGTCAAGAGCCTCGGCAATCGCGAGTACGCGCTCGACGGATACTCCTGTCTTTCCGGTCTCGATCGCACTCATCGTCGCGGGGCTGACATCGAGCAGGTGCGCCAGTCTCCGAAGCGACAGTCCGGCACCGAGGCGCGCCGTGCGAATCGCCTGGTGTATCGGCACGGCGCGCTCCTCATCATCCGATGTTCGGAATATTTGAACATCTGTTGCTTCAGTTCCCACGGTATGTCAGCGTTTCAGCACACAGGGCCGAACGATCGTTCCAGCTGCACCTGCGCGTCCCAAGGAGTCCCGATGCCGATTGACCTGTCATACTCATCCGAGGTTCGGATACTCGTCGAGCAGACCGAGACATTCGTCCGCGATGTCGTACTCCCGCTCGAGGACGACCACAACGGTGATATCGCTGCGGCCGGCGGCGATGACGTGCGAGCTGTCCTGCAGCAGGCTGCCAAAGACGCCGGGGTCTTCGCGCCGCACGGACCGATCGAATACGGCGGCCACGGGCTGAACATGTCCGACCGCGCGCCGGTCTTCGAGGCGGCCGGCTACTCCCTGTTCGGCCCCACCGCGCTCAACATCGCCGCACCAGATGAGGGCAACGTCCACATGCTGGCCCACATCGCCAATTCGGAGCAGAAGCAGCAGTACCTCGAACCCCTTGCCCGGGGTGAGATCCGGTCGGCCTTCGCGATGACCGAGCCGCCACCGGGCGCAGGTTCGGACCCGTCGGCGCTCAGCACCCGAGCGGTGCGCGCTGACGGCGGCTGGCGGATCTCTGGACACAAATGGTTCATCACAGGGGCCGACGGCGCGGGCTTCTTCATCATCTTCGCCCGCACCTCCGGCGAGCCCGGCCAACGTGGCGGAGCCACTATGTTCCTGTCCCCGGCCGACGCGCCGGAACTGCGGGTCGGCCGTCATATCGGCACCTCGGACAAGGCAATGATCGGTGGGCACTGCGAGGTGTTCTTCGAGGACCTCTTCGTCCCGGACTCCGCGGTGCTCGGCGAAGTGGACCAGGGCTTCAAATACGCCCAGGTGCGGCTTGGGCCCGCTCGAATGACGCACGTCATGCGCTGGCTCGGTGCGGCGCGCCGCGGGCACGATATCGCTGTGGCTCACGTGGCACGCCGCGAAGGCTTCGGTACGCGGCTCGGTGATCTCGGGATGATCCAGAAGATGGTGGCCGACAACGAGATCGATATCGCCTCGACCCGTGCACTGTTGACGCGAGCGTGCTGGGAGCTCGATCAGGGCGGACACGCCTCGACCGCGACCTCGATCGCCAAGACACACGCCGCCGAGGCGATTTTCCGGATCGTGGACCGCAGCACGCAGATGTGTGGCGGCCTGGGTGTCTCCGACGACCTGCCGCTGGCCCGTCTCGCCCGCGAGGTGCGCCCGTTCCGCATCTACGACGGCCCCTCCGAAGTACACCGGTGGGCCATCGCCAAACGAGTGGTCGGCGCTGCCAAACGCGCTGAACAGGAGGGAAAGTGACGCTACCGGGCATGAACAGCGCCGCGCTGCGCGACTATCTCGTCAGCTCCGGCGTTCCGGTCACGGGCGACCTACAAGTCGAACTGATCAGCGGTGGGCGATCGAACCTGACGTTCAAGGCGTATGACGACGCCTGCTCCTGGGTGATCCGACGGCCGCCGACCAGTGGGCTCACCCCGTCTGCGCATGACATGGCGCGCGAGTACACCGTCACCTCCGCATTGCAGGACAGCCCGGTTCCAGTGGCCAGAACCGTCGCCTTCGATGCCGACGGTACCGCCCTCGGCGCGCCGATGACCGTCGTCGAATTCGTCGACGGCGCCGTGATCCGGGATCAGGACGATCTGGCCACACTCAGCGACGCCGCGGTCGAAGCCAATACAGCCGCACTGGTCAGCGTGCTCGCCGACCTGCACGCGGTCGACTACCCGGCCGTCGGCCTGGAGAAGTTCGGCCGCCCCGACGGATTCCTGGCCCGGCAGGTCAAACTCTGGGCCGGACAATGGGACCGGGTCAAGACACGCGACCTACCTGACGTCGCAGCGCTGCACTCGGCCCTCGCCGACGCAGTGCCACCTACGTCGGCGGTATCCATCGTGCACGGCGACTTTCGGGTCGACAACACGATTCTCGACGCCACCGACCCGAATATTGTTCGCGCCGTGGTCGACTGGGAGATGTCGACTCTTGGTGACCCGCTTACCGATGTCGCGCTGATGTGCGTGTACCGCGAGCCCGTTTTCGACCTCGTGCTGGGTATGAAGGCTGCGTGGACCAGCCCGCGGCTGCCTTCGCCCGACGCCCTGGCACAGATGTACGCCATGGCGTCCGGGCGGGACCTTGCGCACTGGAGCTTCTACCTGGCATTGGCGTACTTCAAACTCGGCGTCATCGCCGAGGGCATCACCCACCGCGCGCTTCAGGGAGCGGACGCCGGTAACGACGCCGTCCGCGCGGCGGAGACGACACCGGAGTTCATGGCAGCCGGCCTTCGCGCCATCCGCCATAGGCGGTCTGCGTGACTATGGCGTGAGCCCGACCCCCGGCCGAAACCACCGAGGCTGGCTGTCGGTCCTGGAAAACTACCGCGTCCGTGAATTCCCCGGGCTGCACGGAGCCGCAGATTGGCTGCGCCACCACAGACCTGCGCTCTATGTCCCGGGCATCGTGCGCCATGCGTTCATCGGCCACACGTCCTGGTCCTCGCCATGGATTATCGTGCCGTCCACCGTGAATGCCATCAGCGAATTGACGCACACGCTCGTGGCGGTCGGCAAAATCATTCTGCTGACTGCCCTGCCATGTGCGCTGAAGGGGCGCCCGTCGCCATCGATGACGTCTATCGAAATGTCGGTGATCCAGTGCTTGCGCGGGTCTCGACGAACCTGCCGGACACCCGACACAAGGTAGCCGACTGCACCGTTACGACGTAGATAGCCTGCATAGACCGAGTCAGTCCCGTCGCGGCCTTCATCGGGTGTGGCATAGGTCAGCAACGAGGTGTGTGCATCGGCAAGCCAGGTGTAGGCCATCGGTCGGTAGCCGCGCTCCCGGCGCGGTCCCCATGACCGGTCCCGCATGGCGTAGCAATCGATGTCTATGCGCTGACCATCTAAGAGCAGGTGGCCGCCGACATGTCCGGTTTGGTCAAAGTGCGATGCCTTGGGATAGGGCGGTGTGCCCGGGCGCAGCGGAACCGGGCGTTCAGTACCGGTGAACCGCAGGCGCGCTTCCAGACGGTCGCGGTCGTCAAAGACCAGATCGTATGCCTGCCCAGGTTCGGCGGTGGTGACGGTGTTTCCGTTGGGCAACACGAGCTGGTGAGCGTCGGATGACGTCGGCGGTTTCAGCCAGTTGAACTGTTCGAAGAAAGGGATCTCCCACGGATCGGTGCCGCTGGAGTCCCAGATCCAGCAGCCGCCGGTGGTTACTCCGGCATTGGGCCGGATGCCCGAGTAGAGCCATCCGCCGAGGCCGCGTTCGGGTGCGAAGAACGAAAACCAGTAAGTCTCATTGAAATAGAACTCGCTGCCGGATTCATGGAGGCCGTCATCGGATGGCGCAAAGTCCTCGGAGCCGGGCACAGCGGGGACGGGGATGGCGTGCAGGTTCACATTCAGCTCCTCATTGGGGCGGGTTCGCCTCGACGTCGAGGACACGTGGGTCTGGCGGTCATCGCTGCACCGGGGCCGCGGCAGCGGTGGCATCCTCCGGGATGAAGTTGGCAGTGCCACCGGACTGCCCGAAACCCAGGATCTCGCGTAGCCACGGGCTCAGGGTGGCGCGCATGTCCTGCGGTATGCCGCGGTGCCATTCGAATTGCGGAGCCAGGAAGGAGCGGGCGAAGAAGGCGAACGCGCCTGAGCGCGGTGCCGTGCCGGTGTTGCGGCCGGTTTGGTGGTGGATCCGGCCCTCCATGAAGATCATTGACCCCGCCGGCCCACATAATGGGATCGCGTCGGGATGCGTGCCCTCCCAGGCCGGGGGGCCACTCTCACGGTGCGTTCCGGGCATGTAGCGAGTGGCGTTGTCTGGAGTGAAGGCATCGATCGCGAAGGCCACATTCAGGGTGCACGGGTAGGGCGGCCACGGAGCCGGGATGGGGTTCTGGTCGGCGTGCAACGCCATGGCGCCCGCGCCGGGCAACGTCGTGTTGGACGTGAAATTCGACAACCGGACACTGTGGCCGAGCCATCCGGTGACCGCTGCCCGCAGCGCCGGCAGCTCGAGCATCTCCCGGAACACCGCATCTTTGCCGGGCAAATTCCGTACGCGAATGTTGAGGTCATCAGGGTCATAGGCGGATCCGCGGACCTGAAAACCGTGGGCCTCGTCCTCGCGGGCTCCACGTTCCAGGGCCGTTTTGGCCCGCGCGATCATGTCGGGGCCGATCGCATCCTCGACGACGGCCACTCCGTCCGCCTCGAGCGCCGCGCATACACGCTGCGCGAGATCTTCATCCGAGACTGCGAGATATTGCACCATTGCACTGCCCTTCCCATCTGTGCCGGGGACGATCCACGGAAACTGTTGATTGCGTTGGCTATTCCGCCCAATCGCTGCGGACTGCATGCACGTCGGGCGAGGAAGCGGCTCATGACCGTTCCAGCGGATCAAACATGCGTTCGGCGAGCACGCCCATCGCCGGTCGCAAGATCTGCATCTCCCGAAGTGTCTGCCGGTGCAGCACCCGCACCACATCGTTGACATCGATTGCGCCCGAACCGAAGCGGTCGAGGACCGCAGCGACGCCCTCGGCCACCGACACCGGTCGGGCGCCCAACAGATCGGTCAGGTCGTCGAGATCGGCCGCCTCAGCCGCGCCGCCGAGCCGGTCCATTTCGCGCAGATACTTCACCATCCGGGCAACACCTTTGCTCCGCAGGATCACGAACGGATCCGTGCTACGGGGAACGATGATCTGACCGATCTGCGTGAGTGCGGCGTCATACCACCATGCACGTGGCGTGCTCGGCGCGTCGAGGTCGGCCGGCTGGTGCAGGCCGATCCGCAGCACGTCAGCCATTGCCTCACCGAACAACCGACGATGTAATGCGGTGTAGATCAAGGCGTTTCCGACTTCCCCGAGCGGGTCGGTGTGACCGATCGTGCGGTGGCTGAGCACCAGGATCCTCAGCTCGGCGAACACCCGGTAGTACCGCACCCGGGAGATGTCCACCGGCCTGCCGCTGAACCGCGCGTAGTCGTCGAATCGGTCGACCAGGTCGGTGAACGGCTCCTGCACGGCGCGGACGCTGACCCATGCCAAGTCGTCATGGGGATCACCGAGGTGGGCCAACTCCCAGTCCAGCACCGCACACACCCGCCCGCCGCTGTACAAGAAGTTTCCCGGCCCGGCGTCCCCGTGCACGATGACCACCGGCCCTTGTGCAGCGGGTATGTTGGCTTTCAGCCATGCGAAGCCGACCTCGATGAGCGGGTCGGGCGCCGCCTCGCTGGTGCGGTAAAACGCTTCCCACCGGTCGATTTCGGCTGCGACGAACTCCGGCAACGTCCCCGGACCCCGCTCCGAATCCAACTGAAGCCTTTCGGGGTCCAGGCCATGCAGTGCGGCCAGGATCCGCATGAAGTCCGTCGCTACCACAACTCGCTCATCGGGATCTTTGAGCCGGGAGAACCATGCCTCCCCCGCGACCCGGTCGGAGAGGATCGCCTGCTCGACAGGATGAACGGCATAGATGTGCGGCACCGGCACGGCGCTGCCGGCCATGGCAGAAAAGAACGCCGCCTCACGACGGAGGGTGAACGGATCACCGGACGCGGACGGGTCCGTGCGGTCGTAACGAAGAAACAGTTCGAGCGTGGACCCGTCGGCACACGCGACGTCGACGAACCAGGCTTCGCGCCGACCTCCGCCGGGGCGCCTGTCCACCGCGGTGACAGTCGCGCCGACAACGTCTTCCACCCAGGCAAGCATGTCGCTGCTGAGGGTGGAGGCGTTGTCCTGGTGCGTCGCCATCGTCATCGTTTTCCGACCGCCCGTCTGATTCATCCGTGTCATCGATTGGAATACTTCGGTTTACGGCCATCGCGAAACGCAGTCATCGCTTCAGCCTGATCCTGGGTCAGCGCAGTCAGCACCTGCTGCCGGTTCTCCAGTTCGATCGCTGCGTCCAAAGACGGGATTTCCAGCGACAGCCACATCGCCTGTTTGGTCAGTGCCAACGACAACGGTGGCGCGGCCAGCAGTGCGTCGACGGTGCCGGAGACCCGGTCGGGAAGATCTACCGCGGTCACAACGTCCGAGACCAAGCCAATCCGCAGCGCTTCCGCCGCGTCAAACCTTCGACCAGTCAGCATCAGCTCATGGGCCCGACCGGCCCCCACCAGCCTCGGCAGCATCCATGACGTTCCGATATCGCAGCCCGAGAATCCGACCCGGATAAACGACACCGCGAATTCAGCGTTTACCGAAGCCAGCCGCACATCGCAGGCGCACACCAAGGCCAGTCCACCCCCGGCCGCGGCTCCGTTGACTGAAGCGATCACCGGCTGCGGAAGCGCCCTGATGCGTTGAACCAGCGATGCGATATGACGCTGCACCGACAACTTCGCCTGGACATCTCCGCTATTGGGGTCGTGTCGCAACTGCCCGTACCCATTGAGGTCAAGGCCAGCGCAAAACCCCCGCCCGACGCCACTGAGAACGACGACTCGACACTGTAGGTCCGCGCCGGCCTCAGCCAACGCTTGATGCAGCGACTCGACCATCGTTGCAGTCAGGGCGTTCAAGCGGTGCGGCCGATTCAATTCGATCAGGATCAACCCGGCACGCGGGCGTGACAGCACCACCTCCGGCGCGGATCCTGCCGGTGGCCCGACAGCGCTCACAGCGCAGCCGTCGGCGCTACTGATGCCGCCTGGACGGCGACGTCAGCGGGCCTGCATGCGCCGTAGATCGGTACTCGCACCCCGGTTATCCCTTCCTGCAACATGTTTGACCCACTGAAACATCGCCTCGGCACCCATTGACTCTCAAAAACATACAGCTGTATGTTACACATGGCTATGGCCCACGTCACCCTCCTAGCGTGATGTGACCCCAATCGCCCTGTGCTGACCGATGGAGGAACGATGACGTTTGCACTCACTGCGCCGCCCACACCGCCGGCGCTGCTCCACCCGAGCGGTGTCTGGTTCTTCAACTGGGTCATCCCCATCCTCGGCGGCTTGGTCGTGCTGCTCGCCGTGATCGACACCGTGCGCCGACGACGCCTCACCTGGGGCTTCCTGTTCCTGACCAACAGCATGTTGGTGTATTGGATGGAGACAGTGGGAGATTGGGGTCAGCAGCTGATCTACAGCCCAACCTTCGCCCAGCACCACCTACTGGACTGGCTGCCCCTCAAAACCCCCAACGATCCGTTGTTCATGCCGTTTGCCTACGCCTGCTACTGGACCGTGCATGCCTGGATAGTCCTGAAGATCGGCCAGTTCCTGGTCGATCGCTACGGCTGGTCCCTTCTCAAAGCCATTGCGGTACTGGCTATACCGGTGAACTACGTGTGGGATTTCCTGGTCGAAGCCACCGCCGCAGCGATGGGCTGGTGGGTCTACGACCCAGGCATCGGGCCCCACCTCGAATTCGCCAACGGCAGAAAATTCACCCTGCTATGGACGATCGGCCTGATGACATTCTGGCCCAACCTGATCGCCTACTGGGCCGGAAAGCCACCGATCCGGACGCTGAACCACTTCGAACGCTTCCTCGGGCTGCAACGGTTCACCCGGCCGAAACCACCGGTACCGGCGACCGCGGCACCGCGCGACCCTCAGAACACTGCCAGCGCGTCAACCTTGGTCGCCGACCAACGTACTGCCGCAAGGGTCGATCGCACCGCTGAGTTCGACGCATTCCTGGACTACGAGGTCACCATCCCGCGATGGAAGTTCGAACTTGCCCGATTCGGGTCCTGGTTCGTGATCTTCCAGGTCTCGTTCTTCGCAATGACCGTGTTGCCGCTGCTCATCATGCGCGTGGCCAGCGGCAGCCACAGTATCTACGTTCCCTGACGAGATAGGACAACACTCATGACCCCCGATGACGACCGCCTCCAAGCCCTCATGCAGCCTCCGAGAACCCGCGAAGGGCTACGTCGCGAAACACTGTACATCCTGCTGACCTGCTATGGCCTGATGGCAATACTATTCGTGGTGGTCTACTCGTGGCCGAGGTGACTGAGGCGCGACCGCCGGTCCACGGCGTGGCCAAGCCACTGACGGGCCGGGTCGCCCTCGTCACCGGAGGTTCCCGCGGGGTGGGCCGTGGCATCGCCCTGCGGCTGGCTCGCGACGGCGCAGCAGTGGCCGTGAACTACCGCAAAGACGCCGGGGCTGCCCGCAGCGTGGTTGACGAAATCACTTCGACCGGCGGGCGAGCCCAAGCCTATTTGGGCTCGGTCATCGACGAACGTGCCGTATTACCAATGCTTTCAGCGATCAGCGACGATATGGGCACGCTCGACTTGCTGGTCAGCAACGCCGGCACGGCGTCGCGCGGAACCAGCATCGCCGATACCGACCGCGCGGAATACCAGCGGTTGCTCGATGTGCACCTGCTCGGCCCTCTGGCTCTGATACGGGCCGCTCTGCCACAGCTCCGCTCGACCGGTCGTGCTGACGTGATCGCGATATCGAGCACCATAACCCGCGAGTTCGCCAAAGGTGCTGCGGCGTACACCCTGGCGAAGAGCGCACTGGAGGCTGCAGCACTCACGTTGGCCCGCGAGGAGCGCCAGTACGGCATTCGGGTCAACGTCGTCGCCCCCGGCCTGGTGGCCACAGACATGGGGGAAAGGCTCGTCGCTGCTGCGGCGGGAGCCTCGATCGCCGAACTCGAACCGTCCTATCCTTTCGGCCGGACCTGTCGGCCCCCAGATGTCGCCGGAGTCATCGCATTTCTCGCCTCTCAGGACGGGGAGTACATCACCGGACAGCGCATAGCCGTCGACGGCGGCGCCCCCGACACCAGCCTGTTCGGCTAGAGCACACCCACACCAATTGAGCGCAAGCACATCCACCACTCAGGAGGCAGATCTCCGATGACCACGTCTGAGGGCCAGACCGAACAACCGCACACCTCACTGAATTTCGATTACACCGCCGTGCAGCCAGCGTGCGCGCATTTTGCCACCTACGACGAGCTCAGGTCCCGATCTCCGTGGTATCACAACGATTTCGGACCTGGCTTCTGGGAGATCGTGAACTACGAAGGAATCCTGCAGGTCATGCAGGACCCGCATACCTTTTCCAGCAGCGTTGTCACCGCGCTGGACCCCGATCCCCAATACAAATGGATTCCCGAAATGCTCGACGGTGACGAACACCGCCAGTGGCGTCGCCAACTCGGGCCACTGTTCGCTCCCAACGCGATCACCCGCCTCGACGACACCGTCCGAGCCCGAGCGATCGAATGCGTCGATGCCGTTGCCGGCAAGGGTTCATGCGACTTCATTGCAGAGTTCGCGGCACAGTTCCCCACAACCATTTTTCTCGAGTTGATGGGCCTACCCGCCGACGAACTCGACCAGTTCCTGCGCTGGGAGACTGCCATCCTGCACAGTCCGCAGGATCAGGCGGGACGCGACAACGCAGCTGGCGCCATGGTCGCGGTCATGGATCGCTTCACCACTGTGATCGACCAACGGCGCGCCGACCCACGCGACGACATCGTCAGTAGGGCACTGCAATACGAGATCGATGACAGCCCCGTCAACGATGCCGACCTGTTGTCATTCTGCCTGCTGATGTTCATGGCCGGCCTCGATACCGTCACTTCGACACTCGGCTGGATCTTCTGGCACCTGGCCGACAATCCCGCCGACAGGCAACTCATTGTCGACGCACCCGAAACCATTCCGACCGCAATCGAGGAATTCTTGCGGGTCTACGCCATCGTGACCTCGGCGCGCCGCGTCACCGTGGACACCACCGTGCAGGGCTGCCCGATGAAAGCCGGCGATATGGTCAATCTCCCCATCAATGCCGCCACCCGAGACGACACAGCGTTCGCCAACGCCGCCTCCGTCGATATCACGCGCACACCGAACAACCACATCGCTTTCGGCGCGGGACCACACCGTTGCCTAGGGTCACATTTGGCTCGCCGCGAATTGCGGATCGCCATGGAGGAGTGGCACAAACGTATCCCGCACTACCGACTGGACCCGGATGTCGCGCTGTACGAGAACGGCGGGCAGATTGGCCTGCAATCGCTACCGCTGCACTGGGAAACATAGCCGCCATGAGCCGACCGATGGAGGGCGTCCGGATCCTCGAGGTCGCCCAGTTCACGTTCGTGCCGGCAGCAGGCGCTGTTCTGGCGGACTGGGGCGCCGACGTCATCAAGGTGGAGCATGCCGAGCGCGGTGACGCCCAACGCGGACTGGTGCGTCTGTTGGGTTTGGACGTGACGAGCCAAGGGTCGTCGTACTTCCCCATCATGGAAGGTCCGAACCGCGGCAAGCGCAGCGTTGGCCTGGCGCTGGACAACCCGGCGTGCCGGCCAGTGTTCGAAAGCCTGGTCCGCTCCAGCGACGTCTTCGTCACCAACTTTTTGCCGGATGCACGGCACCGCTTGGGAATTGAACTGGAAGACGTGCGAGCGATCAATAGGGACATCATCTACGTCCGCGGCAGCGGATTCGGCCAGCGCGGACCCGAGACAGACAAAGGCGGCTACGACAGCACTGCCTTCTGGGCGCGCGGGGGCAGTGCGGCCGGGGTCACTGCGCCGACCGCAGAACAGATGGCCAGGATGCCCGCGGGTGCCTACGGCGACTCGATGGGTGGCATGACGATCGCCGGCGGAATCGCGGCAGCCCTGTACTCCCGCTCGATCACGGGCGATCCCTCCGTCGTCGATGTCTCATTGCTGGGTGTCGGTGCGTGGGCGACGCAGTTCTCGGTGAACCTGGCGTTGATGGCACAGGGACCACTGCCTGCACCCGAGCCGCCGAAGCACGGATCCGCGACCAACCCTTTGATCGGTGCCTACCGGACTTCCGACGACCGTTGGCTGGAATTCGCGATGCTACAGCCGGGTCGCTACTGGCCCGAGTTCTGTTCGTTGATCGGACGAGAGGACCTGGCCGTCGACGAACGCTTCGACACGGTCGAGAAGCTGATGACCAACGCGGGCGAGGCGGCCGGCATCGTCGCCACCGTAGTGGCGGGGCGACCATACGCCGACTGGTTGGACATACTGTCGCGTGGCGAAGGTCAGTGGGCCGCAGTGCAGAACTCATGGGAGGTCGGCCAGGATCCGTCGCTACGCGCGAATGGGTTGATTGCGCAGATCATTGACAGTGATGGTGTACCGCGTGAGCTGGTAGCCAACCCAGTACAGTTCGACGAAAGCCCGGCCGAGCTGACCCGGGCACCGCAGTTCGCAGAGCACACCGACGAAGTACTTCGCGCGCTGGGCTTCTCCGAGGTCGAACTGATCCAGTTCAAGATCGACGGTGCAGTAACGTGAGCACGGCAGTCTTCGACTACACGCAGTTGCGAGACAAGTGGTACCAGCAAGGGTGGTTCGCGCAGACGACCTGCCTGGATGCCTTCGAAACCGGGGCGCGCGGAAATAGCTCGACACCAGTCTCTTTTGTCGTCGACGGTGAGGTATACGGCCCGACGATCGATGCCATCCACCGTGACGCACTGGCGGTGGCGGCGTCTCTGCAAGGATTGGGAGTGAGCGCGGGCGACGCGGTGGCTGTCCAGCTGACGAACCGGCCCGAGTGCGCCGTGGCCTACCAGGCCGTCCTGCTCTGCGGCGGGGTGTTGGTACCGATACCGCACATCTACGGACTCGCCGAGGTCCGGTTCATTCTGGCCGAAGCCGCCGCCAAGGTCCTGATCATGGCCGACCGCTGGAGGTCGACGTCCTACCGCGAACGAGTACCGGACCTCGCTGATATCGAGACGCTGCGCGCTGTCGTCCTGCTCGACGCCGAGCCGGGGCCGGCCTTCACGACATGGTCGGAACTCGACCGATCCGCCGGTGACTACTTTCGGCCCGCGGTGACCGCCGATGAGGTGTGTCTGCTGGTGTACACCTCAGGCACCACGTCGGCACCCAAAGGCGTGCAGCACTCCCACAACACGCTGCTCGCCGAGCACCGGACGATGCCGTCCGTGCTTGCCGGCGGTCCGGACGATGTACAGCTCGTGAGCTTTCCTCCAGGGCATATCGCTGGCGTTGGCAGCATTCTGCGACCACTGTTCTCCGGCAGCCGCGCCGTGTTCATCGACGGCTGGGATGCGGCCCAAGCCGTGGATGTGGTGCGACGATTCGGGGTTACGGCCACCGCCGGAACGCCGTTCCATCTGGAGAGCCTGCTCGATCTGGGCGACACCGCCGAGGCGCTCGCGACGCTGCGCGAGTTCTTGATTGGGGCCGCGCCGGTGACCGAGGAACTGGGCCGCCGCGCGGCGGCCGCAGGCATCAGAACGTTCCGCAGTTACGGTTCCACCGAGCACCCGACGGTCACCGGCTTGTACACCGGCCAAGACCGGTCGGCTCGACTGAGTACGGACGGCGAGCCCCTACCAGGGTCACAGGTACGCGTCCTCGGACCGGACGGCACCGAGTGTGGGTGCGGTGTCGACGGTGAAATCGTCGTACAGGGTCCCGAGCAGTTCGTCGGGTATCAGGATCCTCGGCTCAATGCCGACTCCTTCACCGCGGACGGTTGGTTTCGTACCGGCGACCTGGGCCACATCGATGAGGGAGGTCGGCTGACCATCACCGACCGGATCAAAGACGTGATAATCCGTGGCGGAGAGACCATCTCGTCAGGACAGGTCGAAGACGTCCTGAACACGCACCCGGCGGTGGCGGAGGGCGCGGCGGTGGCCGCACCGCATCCGCGTTACGGTGATGTAGTCGCCGCAGTGGTGGTGCTGAAGCCGGGAGCGACAGTCGATCTCGACGGAATTCAGGCGCATTTCGCAACGTCTGGTCTGGCCCGCCAAAAGACACCGGAGCGACTGGTCGTCGTCGACGCGATGCCACGCACAGCACTGGGCAAGGTGCGCAAGGCAGACCTGCGAGCACGGTACTTCCGATGACAGTGATTGATGGCGGCTAAAGTCGATGTATGCCCAGGGTGTCACTGAAGCGCGGCGAGCGGTCACGCCAGCAGATACTCAGCGCTGCGCGAGAGATGTTCTCCCGAGTGGGCTTCGCCGCCGCCAGTACCGAGGAGATCGCCCGGGCGGCTGGGGTCGGGACCCGAGGCGCGCTGTATCACCACTTCGAAGACAAGTCCGCCCTGTTCGGGGCCGTGTTCGAAGAGGTACTGAAAGAACTGATGGATCGGCACGTCGATCCGTTCATCGGATTACCCTCAGGCTTCGGCCGGTTGAAGCGAACGATCGACAGCTACCTCGACACCGGTCTGGACAGCGACATCCGCCGCATTGTTCTCGATGCGCCCGCGGTGCTGGGATGGGAAAGGTTCCGTGCGATCGGCTCCTCCTACGGCCTCAATACTATCCGCCAGCTCGTGGCCGACGGCGTTCGCGACGGGAGTATGCGAGCAGTGGCACCCGACGCCCTAGCGCATCTTCTGCTCGTCTCATGCGAAGAGGCAGCACTGTATGTCGGCAACTCCGACGACGTCCCGGCCGCACGCGTCGCAGTCGGTGAGGCCCTCGACGCCCTGCTCGAAGGCGTTCGTAACCCGGCCATCTGAAACCCGAAGACCAAGTCACTGTGAGATAGTCAGATCGATTCGCTCGAGTGCGAGAGTCCCGCTCGGCCAGATGACCTGTGGTACTTCGACGTTGCTCAGCGCGTAGTGCGGAATCCGCTTGTTCCACTCTTCGATCACCAGCCGAAGTTCCATGCGCGCCAAGTGTGATCCGAGGCAGCGGTGTGGACCGCGCCCGAAGGCGAAATGATTGGCCCGGTCATCGTGCACGGTGTCCGGGTCGTCGAAGCGGGCCGGATCCCGGTTCGCTGCTCCGAAGCTGAGCCAGCAGGTGGATCCGGCAGGAATCGCAACGTCGCCGATATGGACCTCCTCGGTGGTGACCCGCGGCGCATACGGCACCGGGCCGTCAACGCGCAGTATCTCCTCGATGAAGGTCGGGATCTCCTCGGGATGTTCGATCAACTGTTGCCGACGTGCCGGGTCCTGCGCCAAAGCAGTGATCGCGAATCCGACCGCAGCGGTGACGGTGTCCAGACCGGCAATGATGAACAAGAAACACAGGCCGAGGATCTCCTCGTCGGTCAGACCGCCTTCCTCGCGGTCGGCGAGCAGCTGACTGAGCAGGTCGTCGCCCTGATTGTCGCGGCGGTGGGTGAGGTGCTCGAACAGATACCCATACATCTCGGCAGCCTGCATCAACACTTCGGGAGTCGGCTCGGGGCTATCTGCTTCGGCGAACTGGAGGATCGCGTCCTTCCACCCGATCAGGCGGTCCCGGTCTTCGAGCGGCAAACCGAACAATGTCAGGAACACCTGCGAGGGATACGGAATTGCCAACGCGCCGACCACTTCACAAGCGTCGCCGCCGGCGACGATCCCGTCGATCAAGTCGCCGACCTGCTGACGAAGCTCAGGTTCGATGGCGGCCATACTGCGCGGGCTGAAGAACTTGTCCACCATGCGCCGATACCGGGTGTGCTCAGGTGGGTCGAATGCGATCGGTACGAGCGGGATCGGGCTGCCCAAGAGAGCGAACGCCCCACTCGAGGAGAACACGTTGGGTTGCTTGGCGGCGGCCTCGACCGCATCGGCGCCGGTGATGAAGTAGACGCCTTTATCCGAGACACTGACATCGCCGGCGGCATGCAACATGCGCCATGCGCCAGTTCGGTCGGCGCGAAACGGCAGCGCATCGAGGGCCGGCATTGCGGGGCAGGTATCAGTCATAACATCCTCACTGGTCGTGGTGCTGGGTTAGCGGAGGCGGTTCAGCAGTGATGCGGTGTCGAGATCCTCGACCGCCACGCACGCTCGGCGCCAGGCGGCCTCGGCGTTCTCCTCGGCTTGCAGTCCTGGCCAGTTGATGGTCATCGCCGTGGCGTCCCAGGCTTCTGCGGAGAACAACCGGTAGCGTTCGAAAGCCGTGCCGTATTGCGGCACATCGGGGACGCCGCCGGATCGCAGGCCGTCGAGATAGCGTTCGAGTAGTTCCCGCTCGTGGGCGCGGCGCATTTCAGGCTCGAGGCCGGTGGTCATCCAGTAGGACACTTCGCGTAGGCCGGGGCCCTGCCAGACAACCTGCCAGTCGAGCAGGCCGGACCGGCCGTCACTCGTCGAAAACGTGTTGCCCAGATGGGAATCTCCATGCAGCAGAGTCAAGGGACCCGCCTCGAATTCGCGGTAGTACGCAGCCGCGTGTCGGTCCAGCGCCTGCGAAACCGCCCGCACGGCCGGAGTCACTTCTGGGCGGCCGAGCTTGAGCGCTCCGGCGCGGCCCCGCAAGTAGAACTGCTTGAGCACGGCATAGCCCGGACGGGCACTCCAGGTCCGCGCCCAGGTCAGGTCGCGGCTGAATCGGGGGCTGTTCCAGAACTGCGAGTGCAGATCAGCGAAAGCCTCGATGACACCGCGGGCATGCGCGATTTCACAGCGGTCGGCCAGCGCATAAGGTCGACCGCCGTCGGCGACGATATCCTCCAGGACGATGAGGAACCGAGCACCGATACCCGCGTAGGCGAACCAGGCTTTGGGCACCACGCCCTTGAGGGAGGCGGCAGCCTCGTTGTAGAAGTGCACTTCGTTGACTGCCATGTCCAGGGCGCCCACCATCACCCGGTTCTTCGCCGACAGCGGTGAGCTCTTGAGGAACAGGTTCGCCGGCAGGCCGGCCTCCTTACCTACGTCATTCCACTCGACCACGATCCGCTGGCGATCCGTCGTTCCGGTCGTTCCGTCCAGGGGTGCCACCGCCAGGACGGCGGCACCCTGCACATCCTCCGCCAAGTGCTCGGTGAGCCAGGTGGCGGTGACGTCGGCGGACTTCCAGGGCCCGCGCGTCGGAACCCGCGGCAGCACCGAGGCGGCAATCTGAGCAAGGGCACGAAGGTTCGCTGCGGAATGCATGTGTTTCCTCGATTCAGCCAATGTGACGCAGGCCATACGCTATAACGGACCACTACGGTCCGCAAGTCCCATTCCGGGGACGCTGCGGCTAAAGTTGCCGAAACCAGCTGCCGAAACCGAGGAAAGGACGGCCGATGGAGGGCAACGAGACTCGCGGTAGACCCCGCGACCCGTTGGCCACTGATCGCATCATGGCCGCCGCCCTTGACGAATACGCCCGGCACGGTTGGTCGGGTTTCTCGATGCGAGGGGTCGCCCAGTCGGCAGGCGTCGGGAAGTCGTCACTGTATCTGCGGTGGTCGTCCAAGGAACAGCTGTTGGTCGACAGTGTCGTCGCCGGAGCTGCACACCTGGCCGATCGAACCGACACCGGGACCCTCTACGACGACGTTACGGCTTGGGCCACAGATCTTTTCGAATACTTTCTCAAGCCGTCCGGCTGGACGGCGGTGCGGATCACGGTGGACGCGGTCGCTGGCATTGCCACACTCGACGGTATCCGGGCCCGAGTGACGGAACCACTCATCGAGACGTCCACAGCAATCTTCCAGCGCGCGCTGCGCCGGGGTGAAATATCCACGGAAGCGGCGTCACTCGATGTCGCGGAGTGCCTGTTCGGAAGTGTCATGATGCACGTTATGAACCTGGCGCCGGCGAGTCATCACGATGCGAAACTTAATGCTCACCAACATGTTCGACCATTCATTGATATCGTCCTGACCGGAATCGGCGCCCGGATACCAGGCGCCGACCCTGACTAACCTAGAGGTATCGCCATGAACATCACTGTTTTCGGCGGATCCGGCCAGATCGGCCGCTTCGTCGTTACCGATCTACTGGCCGCGGGCCACAAGGTCACTGCATACGTTCGCAACCCGGCCAAACTCGAAATCAACGATGGCGCACTCACCACGGTCACCGGGGAACTGTCAGACGTCGAGCGCATTCGGCAGGCCATCCACCGGGCCGACGCAGTGATCAGCGCCCTCGGGCCATCGCTCAAACGTGGCGCCAAGGGCACGCCGATCACTGAGGGAACCAAGAACATCGCTGCCGCCATGACAGCCGAGAACGTCAGTCGTTACATCGGACTCGCGACACCGTCGGTCCCGGACGAGCGGGACCAGCCGACGCTGAAAGCCAAGATCCTGCCGATCATGGCCGGGACGATGTTTCCCAACGCCCTCACCGAGCTCGCCGGGATGACGCAGGCGATCACCAAGTCCGGGCTGAACTGGACCATCGCCCGGATCACCCGGCCGACGAACGGAAAGCCGAAAGGTACTGTCCGGGCAGGCTTTCTCGGCCGTGACAGGGTCGGATCAGCGATGACACGGGCCGACATCGCCGCCTTCCTCATCGCACAGCTGACCGACGATAGGTTCTCGCTGGCCGCACCGGCAATCAGCAACTAACTCAACGGAAGTAACGCGGATGACCCGCACAGACCCTGTCCGCGGCGGACCTTGGTCAACCGCGTCGTCGCGCGCGACGAGCTCGAACCGGTGACGGAAGCGTTGGCGGCCAAGATTGCTCGCGCCCCGCTGTCCACACTGATGGCGACGAAGACCATGCTCGTGCGGGCTTGGGAGCAAATGGGTATGCGTCAGCATCTTCAGCTGTCGGCGGACCTGATGTCGGTGCTGGAACACACTTCTGACACGCAGGAACTCAGGGCCGAACTCCAGGAACGGAGCCGGCTCCCCCGCGAACAGGCGTCCGGTGGCTAATGCGTCTGCTCAGCACACTCGGCCGGCGAAGAAGGCGCCTGAGACGATCCCAACGACTATGGCGATTGTGGTGTAACCCAACACGGTCGCCACGACAACCCCCGCGATCGCACCAATACCCAGTAGGAGTAGGAGAAATGCCACTGCCGCTCCGGCCACTGGACCACCTTTCTATGACTGTGGTCGCAACGTATCGCACGAATGCCCCACACCACAGCAGAATCGCGATAATCAGTTAACTGTTTAGCGATCAACGGGTTGCAAAGATTGATATCGAGCTCAACGACCTCGGAAGTCGGGGCTCCGCCGTTCCCGAAAGGCCCGCACACCCTCGCGGAAATCTGAGCTGTGGGCCAAGGCCAGCTGGCCTTCCGCCTCGATGGCCTGAACCTGCCGCAGCTCGCC
This sequence comes from Mycolicibacterium peregrinum, assembly GCF_002102345.1. Classification (GTDB taxonomy): domain Bacteria; phylum Actinomycetota; class Actinomycetes; order Mycobacteriales; family Mycobacteriaceae; genus Mycobacterium; species Mycobacterium peregrinum. The sequence continues at coordinate 25,893 of NZ_LQPP01000011.1, read as the reverse complement.
GAGCGTCCCGGCAACCAACGCGCGCTTGGTCCAGGCGTACGACAATGTCGGCCCACCGGCTGCCGACCGCAACACATCCTCCAGCACTGTCTCGTAGTCGTCAGCGCCGGCCAGATGTGAGATCATCCCCCACTCGAATGCCGTTGCAGCGTCGACCCGTTCGGCGGTCATTGCCATCCGTGCCGCGCGGGCACGCCCGATCAGGTCCGGCAGTAGCGCACAGGCGCCGCCGTCGGGCATCAACCCGACCCGGCTGAATGCCAACTGGAAGTACGCCGCGGGCGAGGCCACCACCAGGTCGCAGGCCAGCGCCAGCGGGCAGCCGAAGCCGGCCGCCGCGCCGTGCACTCCGGCGACCACCGGTTTCGGCAGAGCCGTGATCGCCTGAACCACCCGGTTGGCGGCGTGCGCGGCGCCGTGGGTGTCACCGCCGGTCAAGTCGCCGCCCGAGCAGAACGCCCGCCCCGCTCCGGTGAGCAGAAGCGCCCGTACCGAGTCGTCGGCCGCGGCTTCGGCAAGCCGGGCCGACAACTCGTCGAGCATCGGGGTGTCGACGGCGTTGAGTTTCTCCGGCCGATCCAGCAGAATCCGCTGGACAGCACCCTCGTGGTCGACCGAAATACCGTTCACGACAACCGATTCATCGGAAGGATCACAATCCCAAGTCGCGACCGATGATGTCCTTCATGATCTCAGTGGTGCCCCCGAAGATCGTCATGATGCGGTTGTCCAGGTAGTCGCGGGCCACCCGGTACTCGGTCATGTAGCCATAGCCGCCGTGCAACTGCACACAGCCATCGATCACCTTTTTCGCGGTCTCGGTGCACCACCACTTGGCTTTCGAGGCCTCGACCGCGGTCAACTCACCGTCGACCACCGCTTGCAGACACCGGTCTATGTACTGCTCGCCGATCTCGAGTTCGGTGTCCATCTCGGCCAGCAGGAAACGGTTGTGCTGGAAGCTGCCGATCGGTTGCCCGAAAGCCTTGCGGTCTTTGGCGTATTGCAGCGTCTGCCGCCAGGTTTCGCGGGCACCGCCGATGGCCGAAATAGCAATGGACAACCGCTCCGAAGGCAGGTTGTGCATCAGGTGATAAAAGCCCCGCCCCTCTTTGCCCAGGAGGTTGGCCGCAGGCACCCGGACGTCGGAGAATACGAGTTCGGCGGTGTCCTGATAGTGCAGACCCATCTTGTCCAGCTTGCGGCCACGACTGAACCCGTCCATCCCGTCCTCGACCACGAGCAAGGTGAAGCCCTTGTGCCCGGCATCGGGATCGGTACGACACACCACCACCACCAGATCGCAGTTGATCCCGGACGAGATGAATGTCTTCGAACCGTTGACAATCCAGTCGTCACCATCGCGAACTGCCGAGGTACGGATACCAGCCAAGTCACTGCCTGCGCCCGGCTCGGTCATGGCCACGGCGACGATCAACTTACCGCTGATGATGCCCGGCAGCCAGCGCTTCTTCTGCTCATCGTTGGCCAATGACGAGAAATATGGTCCGACAACGTCGTTCTGCAGGCTCAACGACGGTGCCGGACCGCCGTAGCGGGCGATCTCTTCGTCGATGACGGCGTTGAACCTGAAATCGTCGACGCCTCCACCGCCGTATTCCTCGGGCATGTTGAACCCGATGAGTCCATATTCGCCTGCAGCCGTATACGCCTGGCGGTCGACGATGCGGTCGGTCTCCCACTTCTCGGCGTTCGGCACAAGTTCACGCTCGATGAACTGGCGCACGGTGTCCCGGAACGCCTCGTGCTCGGCCTCCAAAACGAGTCGCTTCATTGCCCTATCTCACTCTCCATACAGTCGGCGCATCTCGCCGCCGACCCTTCCTGATGTTCGCGAGACAACCTGCGCTCCACGCCTTCTGAGATCGGCATCGGGGACCGGTAACACCACGGCGCCAGTCTCCTTCGACGGCAGCAACACCTTCGCGGTACCGCGAGTGGTGGCCTCGTCGCGCTGGCTGGTGGCGAAGACGTCCAACGACACCGCTTCGCCCGCGCTCTCGCCCTTGGCAGTGACCTTGCCGGTCAACCGATGAACGTCACCGTGATAGTTGAATCCGCGCAGCTGCAGATCCATCTCGGCCAGCCAGCCGTCGTCACCGATCCAGTTGGTGAGCAGATGGCTGACCCACGCTGCTCGCATCTGGCCGTAGTCGTACGGTGCCGGAATGCCGAGAGCCTGAGCGCGCGCCGCGTCCCAGTGCAGGCGTTGCACGACGTCGGGAACGCCGTACTCGTCGGGCTGGTAGAACGCCGGCATCCGCTTGCGTAACTGATGAGCAAACTTCAGTGGTCCGACACCGTATCCACCCCAACCCCAGCCCATGTGCATCGAGATGATGTCGACAACCGTCAACGGGCCCTTGATGATTCCAGGCAGTTCGGCACCGGCCGCCACGTCCTCCCACCACTGCGGGTCGGCGCCCCGGCGCACCTCTGCCTCGTACTCGGCCTCGACCTGTTCGAATTCCTCAGGCGTCCAGTGCTTGCGTTCGATGTTCTTGAGCTTGCCGGACTTCTTGGAGCCCTGACGCTCGGCGTTGATATAGGACTCGTCGCGGGTGGCGACGGGATTGCCGTCGATGTCGACGTAGAGATACCGGAAGGTCTCCTTGACCGAACGCCCGCCGGAGAATTCGCTCTCCTTGACCTGAACGTCCAGCGTGTAGTTCTCCGCCAACACGGGGCGTCCGGCGTAGATCGGGCGGTACCACGTCCACTTCACTCCCGAGTAGTACTTGCCCGTGCCGCGGAACAGTCCGCGGAACAACTTCTTTCGCTCTGGATCGGTGAACTTCGGAGTCTGGTCCAGGCCCGTGGAGATCGGGAAGGTCGGTGAGGCGATCTGCCCGTGCCAGCGGGTGCCGGTTCCGTATGCCGGATCGTGAAACAGTGGATTGTCATCCCCGCAGCCAAACGCGAACTGCGTGATGGCATCCGCTGATGGCAGCTTGTTCCACGCCTCATCACGTTGAAAAACCGGTATCCCGATCTGTGCCTTGGCCCGCTGGATATCCTCATCGGTGATCCGGCCCTCTTCAGCGGCCGACTTCTCGGTAGTGGTCATCAGATCCCCTAAAACTTCAGCATGGCGCCGGCGTCGACCTTGAGCTGTAGGCCGGTCACGTAGCGAGACTCGTCGGAGGCCAGGAAACAAACGGCGTTCGAGATATCGGACGGCTCGACGTACGGCGTGGGCATCGCCTGCATGGCGGGGAACGCCAGTAGGGCATCGTCTCTGGTCGGGGTTTCGAGGTCCGGCCGAAACTGGCGGTACATCGGATCACTGTTGAGCATCGAGGTGTTGCAGTTGGTGGGGTGAACGACGTTGGCGCGGATGGATTGCGGTGCCAGTTGTCCGGCCAGCTGCATGGTGTACGAGTCCACGAGCTGTTTGGCGTAGCTGTAGCCCGCCCCGCCCGGCCCCTGCGGCCCCGCCGCCCCGGGCGGCATCTTGGCGGCAATGAGACCCGCGACCGAACCCGTGGTGATGATCGACGCTCCGGGCTTCAGATAGGGCAGTGCGGCATGCACCGTGTTGACCACGCCGACGAAGTCCACGTCGAAGGCGTCAGCGAAGGCCACAACCGGGAGATTCGCACCCAGCGGACAGATCCCGGCATTGGCGACGACCACGTCGAGCTTGCCGAATTCTGCTACCGCATTGGCGAGTTCGCGGTTTACGGCCGCGCGGTCGCGTACATCAACCTCGGCGGTGTAGGCCTTGCGACCCGTCTTCTCCACCTCCAGGCCGGCTTCTTCGAGATCGCGGGACGTCGCCAGCGCGTACTCGTTGGTCTCGATGTCGTGGCAGATGTCGAAGAGGATGATGTCGGCACCCTCCTCGGCCAGTTTGACCGCGTGGCTACGACCCTGACCGCGGGCGCCACCGGTGACCAGAATGACTTTTCCTTCTACACGACCCATGTCAGCGTGCCTTCCATACGGGTTGACGTTTCTGCGCGAAGGCCAACGGGCCTTCCTGTGCGTCTTCGGATTTCAGTAGTGCGGTGAACTCGCGCTGAGTACGCGCCCACTTGGGCTCCTCATGGGCGATCACGCCGTTGTCGGCGGCGTAGGCGACCCGCTTGCTGGCCTGCACCGACAGCGGCGCGTTCACGGTGATCCGCTCGGCGAGCGCGAGCGCAGCTTCCACCACGTTGCCGTCGGGTACCACTTGGTTGATCAACCCCCACCGCAGCGCCTCATCGGCGGCGATCGGCTCGCCGGTGAACACGAGTTCGAGCGCCACCTTGCGAGGCAGCTGTTCGATGATCCGGAATACCCCGCCCGCACCGGCGATCAAGCCACGCTTGACCTCAGGTAGGCCGAAGCTGGCAGTTTCGCCGGCGACCACCAGATCACTGGCCAGCGCCAGCTCCGAGCCACCGCCCAAAGCGGTGCCATTGACCGCGGCGATGGTGGGCTTGTCGATGAAGTGATTTACGTAACCGGCGAAGCCCCACTCCGGGTTTGTGTCGTGGAAGAGGTCCTCCCCGCGCGAGATCGCCTTCAGATCCGCGCCGGCACAGAAGGATTTGTCTCCGGCCCCGGTGAGCACGACCACCCAGACCTCGGGGTCGTTCTGTGCGGCCTCCAATGCATTGCCGACGGCAATGCTCACCGCGCCGTTGACCGCGTTGCGGGCCTCCGGACGGTTGATCGTGATGAGCGCGACGTTGCCTCTGCGCTCCACAATGGCGGCATCAGTCATGAATTCTCCTTCTGCGGATTGTTGGCGTTCTGTGAGTGGGAGTTGTCGTCGATCTGTCCGGCACCGAGCTCCGCCAGCATGGCCAGCAGACGCCTACGGTCCACCTTCAGTGCCGCACCCCGGGGTAGCGCATCGACCACGAACACCTGGGTGGGCACCTCATACGGCGTGAGCTGGGTACGGCAGTGCTGACGCAATGCCTCACCATCGGTTTCTGCTCCTGACCGCAATTCGACTGCGGCAACCGGGATCTGGCCCAAACGGTGATCCGGGATGGGCGCCACGGCCGCATCGGCTACGGCCGGATGCCCACGCAGGGCCCGCACGACGATCTCCGGTGCCACCTTGAACCCGCCACGGACGATGACGTCGTCGGCGCGACCGTCGATGTAGAGGAAGCCGTCGGCATCCAAGTGCGCAAGATCGCTGGTGGTGACCCACTCGTCCGCGCGCCCGGTCTGCGGAGTCGCCACTTGCAGCCTGCCACTCTCATCCGGACCGAGCACGGCGCCGTCCTCATCTACGATCTGCAGCCGGACGCCGGGGAACGCGCGTCCCACGCTGCCCTTCTTCTCCGCCCGCCGAGCATGGAAGTCCTTCACCGTCCACCCGGCCACGGCGCCGGAGAACTCTGTCGCGCCGTAGACGACGAGGATCGGAATGCCGTAACGCTCGAAGAAGGCCTCGACCAGTTCAGGATCCACCGGGCTGGTACCCGCGTTGATGGCGCGGATACTCGCCAGATCCTCGGCCGGAACATCGGAATCGAGGACCGATCTGATGGCTGCGGGCGGCAAACCCGCGAGGGCGGGCCTGTGCTCCTTGACCACCGAGTGCCAGCCCTGAACCGTGAACCGATCCAACATCGCAATCGGTCGGGCGGCGACCAGGGACTGCAGCAGCGACCAGAGGCCGCCGATATGAACGATGGGCAGTGTCACCAGGCCGACGGTTCCCGACAGCGGCGGTTTGGTGCGGGACCCGGGCCGGTCGTTGTGTTGCAGCGCAGCCGCAAGTGCGACCTCCAACTGGGCCCGGGTCAAGGGAATACGTTTCGGAGGACCTGTCGTACCCGACGTCAGCATCTCGATCGCGACGGCGGAATCGCCGTGGTCGGCCTGCGCGCGTCCCCGAGCCTGCGCGATCACATCATCGCCCTCGAGGCTCCACCCGGTGGCACCGAGATCCCCGACCGTCCGGCCGAACACAGCTTCCGCCCACAACGCCTGCGGCGCCAGGACGTAGGCCACTTCGGCGGCAGCCAGGTCGGCACTCAACCGCTCCGGTGGTTGCAGCGGACTGATGGTCACCAGAGTGCGTCCACCCCGGAAGATCGCGATGAGGGCGGCGACCGACTCCATGCGATTCGGCAGCACGACCGCAACCCGGCCGCCCTCACCGCACCCCGCCGCGGTCAACTCCTTGTCGATCCGCTCGGTCAGCGTGCGGACACGACCCCAGGACTCCCAATGCTCGTCACATTGCAGCATGCGCGCGTGATCGTTGGCGTCCCACAGCCTTCCCAACGCTTCTTCGATGCTCGTCATTGTCACTTTCCAGATAGACCGTTTCCCTAATCAGTATTCTGTTTAACTTAATCGACATGGTTTACTAGGTCAACGTAGTGGAGGGAATTGAACGATGGACTTCGGACTGACCGCCGAGCAGGACCAACTCGCAGAAGCCGAGCGTGCCTGGCTGGTCCGCAACGACCCGCTGGTGCGCGTCCGCGCAACACTGGATTCAGCACCTATCACCATTGACCCGGCAGCAGTGGCGCACGCGACGGAATCCGGTTTGCTGTCGCTGCTCACCCCCGAAATGGGTGGCACCCACGTAGATCTCGCGGTTCTCACCGAGGCCCACGGTTACGCGGCCAGCGCGTTGCCGATCGCTGATCTGACAGTTGCCGCCTGGCTGCTCGACAGAGCAGGGATCAGCACCGGCGAGGGCTCGCTGACCGGATTGGCGTTCGGTTCCGGCCGGCGTGGGCCCAGCACCCCGGTTCCGATGGCCGCCGATATGGCCTCCGTCGCGGTGGTGGGCGAGGCCGGCGAAAAGGAGTACCTGTCGGTCGTTTCTGCTCCCGCGCTGATTGCCATGTCGACCCTCGACCTGACCCGTTCGTGGGCGAGAGTGAACTTCGACGGTACCGACGTCGCCGCCTTGCCCGAGGGAACCGAACTGCCCGCCGGAACGTTGACCGCGGTGCGGGATGCGCTTGCCGTGCACCGTGCGTTCGACGCGCTTGGCGCCGCGACCAGGTTGCTCGACATGACTGTCGAATACGCCGGGCAGCGCGAGCAATTCGGCGTGCCGATCGGCTCGTTCCAGGCCGTCAAACATCACTGCGCCGACATGGTCGTTGCGGTGGAGTCCGCCAGAGCCTCGCTGTGGGCCGCCGCGCTCGCGCTGGATACCTCGGTGGGCGCGGCCCGGTCGCGGGCGGCCTCTGCGGCCGCCGCATACGCCAAGGCCGCGGCCGCCCGCGTCGCCGGCGACGCCCTCCAAGTGCACGGTGGTATCGGCTTCACCTGGGAGCACGACCTGCATCTGCTGCTACGCCGAATCAAGGTCGACGAGGCATTCGACGGCACGGTCGCCGAACACCGCGCCGCACTCGTCACCGCGTAAGGGCCTAGCGCCCACGCGGCAGGCCCAGTCCACGCTCGGCAATCAGGTTCCGCATGATCTCCGAGCTGCCGCCGGCAATGGTGTACGCGCGAGCATACAACCACTCGTCCTGCCACCGACCGGCGTCGAGGACATTCGCGTCGCCTTCTACCAGCACACCGTCCTCGCCGCCGAGTTCTACTGCAAAGCGGGCTATTTCGAGGTTGACCTCACTGAACATCAGCTTGGCCATGGCGGCGTCGTGCATCCGTTCGGTACCACGTGACCATCGCGTCACGTTCGCATAGGTCAGCGCCGCGAGCGCTTCGACCTCGGCGCTGAACTCGCCGATCCGATCCTTCACGAGATCGCTCTCGATGGCGGGGCGACCGCCGCATTGCACCCGCCGGGCCAGGTCGGTGAGAGCCTGAACGGCCAACTTCAGCTTCACCACCGCCGCACCGACACCGGTACGCTCGTGCGCCAGCGTGGCATTCGCGATCGCCCAGCCCTGCCCCGGCGTGCCGATCATCGCCTCGGCAGGCAGCGTGACGTTGTCGAGGAACACCTCGTTGAAATCGGAGGTTCCGGTCAATTCCCGGAGCGGCCGCACCGTGATACCCGGGCTGGACATATCCACGATGAACGCGCTGATGCCCTTGTGCTTCGGAGCGTCTGGGTCGGTACGGGCCAGCAGATACCCGTAGTCGGCCCAGTGCCCGTCGGTGGTCCACACCTTCTGCCCGTTGACGGTGTAGGTATCGCCGTCGGGCACCGCCCGGGTGCGCAGTGACGCCAGATCACTGCCGGCTCCGGGCTCGCTGAACAGCTGGCACCACAGTTGGCGGCCGGCACGGATCTCGGGCAGGTGCCTTCGGCGCTGCTCGTCGGTGCCGTAATGGATGAGTGCGTGGGAGGCGAGGATGCTGCCGCCCTGAGCTCCTGGCACCGCCGCCCGGGCCAGCTCCTCACCGACGACGATTTCGTGCTCGGCCGAACGGTCGTGGCGGCCGCCGTACTCGGTAGGCCAGTCCGCGCCGACGTAGCCCGCTTCGAACAACCGCGCGGTCCATTCCTTCAGCGCCTTCAGTTCGGCCTCGTTCTCGGCGCTGCGCACGCCGGCCCGAGGCGGGATTGCGGGCGCGTGTTCGGCGACGAATGTCCGCACCTGCGCGCGGAAGGCCTCCAACTCGGGCCCCATACCGTATTCCACGTTCTGTCTTTCTGTTCGATTCGGCTTGGTCAGCCGGTCAACGGGTCAACGCTTGTTCAAGTCGCTTCTCTTGCAACGGCCGCAGCAACTCCCCCGCGGCGCGGTCGCGCAGCGCATCCGCCCGGCCGACCAACACGGCGTTCGCCTTGGCTCGGCGCAGCATCAGGTGGATCGGATGCTCCCAGGTGAAACCGATGCCGCCGTGGATCTGCAGGGCGCCCTCCGTGGCAGTGACGGCCGCGTCGAGCGCGGCCGCGGCGGCGAGGTCCACGAGGTACTCCGATTCTTCGAAATCGGCCTCTGCGGCCGCCTGCACCTGGCTGCGGGCACCTTCCAGCGCAACCAGGATGTCGGCGCAGCGATGCGATATCGCCTGGAAACTTCCGATGGCCCGGCCGAACTGGTGGCGCTCACCCGCCCACTCGACGGCCATCGCCAGCGCCCGTGCGGCCACTCCGACCGAATCGGCCGCCACCGCCAACAGGGCCTGGCGGCGGGCGATGCGCAGCACCCGACGCACCTCGGCACCGTCAGCCAGCACTTCACCCGACGCACCCGCGAAGGTGACCGCCCCGATGGTTCCGGTCAGATCGAGCGGCTGATGTGCTGTCACCTCAACGCCGTCGGCGGCCGCGTCAACGGCAACAAGCATTTCCCCCTCGGCGGTGCGTGCCAGCGCGATCAACACCTCGGCACTCGGTGCGCCCGGCACGATCGGCACCACTCCGTGCAGGCCGACACCGTCCCATTCGGGCAGCTCCGGTCCACCGGTCACCCAACCGCCGTCGTTCAACGGCACTGCGAAGGCTGCGGGTGTGCCCGCGGTGATCCGCTGCACCAAATCCTTTGCCGCGCACTGCACTGCAACGTCTAGCGCGATCACCGTCGCGACCAACGGGGTAGGCGCCAACGCTTTGCCGGCCTCCTCGATGGCCGCATAGAGCAGCCTCGGTCGCGCGCCGGCGCCGCCCAGCGACTCCGCTACGGCCAGGCCGGGCAGGCCGAACTCGACAAGGGTCGACCACACGGCGGGGTCGGTGGCATCGATCGGGCGTTTCCGGTCGAGCAGCGTCGTCACGTCCACCTTGGCCGAAAGCGCCTTCGCCAGCACGCCGCGTAGTTCGCCTTCGTCCTCTTCGGGCACAGCCAGCGGTGCACCCGGGGTGACGGCCGCGGTCCGCTTCCCCTCGCCGCGGTGTGACGGCAGGCCGAGCACACTTTCGGCGATGGTGTTGCGCTGGATCTCGGCGGTGCCTGCGCCGATCGTGGTGGCACGGCTCATCAGGTAGCCGAATGTCCAGCGACCGTTGTCGACGGCATCGGGCGCGCGGCTGCCCAGTGCGGCATACGGGCCGACCGCGCGCAGTGCCAGTGCGTGCACGTGCTGCTCGAACTCCGATTTCACCAGCCGATTCACCGAGGCCACCCCACCGGGGTCCTCGCCGCGCAGCACCGCGGCCAGCGCGCGGGCGCTGTTGGCGGCAATGGTGCGCACCCCGGATTCCAGCCGGGCGACATCCTGGCGGACCAGCGGATCGTTGTCGAGTTGTCGGGATGCCACCAACTCGATCACCCGGTCGGCGGTGCGTCGGTACTTGAATTCGTCGGCGAGGAACGCGGTCGCCCGCTCATGACCCAACGAGGTCCGCATGATCGACCAGCCCGCGCCCTCCTCACCCACCCGGTTCTCGACGGGTACGGCCACATCGTCGAAGAACACCTCGGCGAAATGCGCAGCACCGCTGATGTCACGCAGTGGCCGCACGGTGATCCCGGCACTGTCCATCGGGATCAGCAGATACGTGATGCCGTCAGAAGGTTTTTCCCCGGTGCCTGTGCGCACGAGTGCGAACATCCAGTCGGCCCGGTCGGCCATCGTGGTCCACACCTTCTGGCCGGTGACCCGGTACACGTCGCCGTCGCGGACCGCTCGGGTGGACAGCGATGACAGGTCGCTGCCCGCACCCGGTTCGGAAAACCCTTGGCACCAGAACTCATCCGCCCGCAGCAACGGCTCCAGGAAGCGATCCTTCTGCTGTTGGGTCCCGTGTGTGATGAGGGTGGGCGCGAGGATGAACGACAGCGGGCAGGGATGTGGTGGGGCACCGGCGTCGGTGGTCATCCGGTAGTAGTCCAGTTGATCGTTCAGCGACAACTCCAGGCCCCCGACCGAACGGGGCCATCCCGGCGCCGCCAACCCGTTGTCGACCAGGTTGCCATGCCACGCGCGTGCCGCCTCGATCCGGTCCGGTTTCACGCCGGACCGGACTGCCTCGTCCTGACGACGGTGGAATTCGGCGAGTAACGATTCCAGTCGTACCCGCCAATCAGCTGTCTGCATCACACCTCACTACTACGTTCACCTGGTTAACTATGTAAGCATAGTGACGCGGCGAGGGCCGATTGGCAACCCTTTGTCAGCCTTCTTCGAGCACCAGTGCCAATTCAGGGCATGCGGCGACGCCATCGCGGACGCGCTGCTCATCCTCGGGCCTGACTTCGGTGGACTCAAGAATCGAGTAGCCCGAGTCGTCGATCGGGAACAGCCCGGGATCGACGGCGTAGCACTGCGCGTGACCCACACATTTCGATTGTTCGAGACGAACTTTCATGCGACCTCCTCCACTCGACCGTCCCGGTAGACGGTCCGAAAAACCTGACTCCATAAAGACTAAAGGATTAACTATTTATCGTTCACGGGATCGCATGGAGACCGGGTTTGGCGCATGTCGTCCGCCCCAGGAGCGCTGGCCACACCCGCTTCGCCCTTCGACTAATCTGACAGTATCGTCATGTAGGTCCAGCCATCGATATCCGCAGTTTTAGTGCATATTCCATTACGGCTGCGCGGCCTGAAAGTGGCTGGATCTACTTGCATCTGACATTGCTATCCGCTAATAATGGGGGGTCGCCCACCCGTGGAGAGGTCTACGAATGACGTCCGAGCTCAACGACGAAGAGACCATGTTGGTCGAGACAGTGCGGATGTTCATCGACCGCGACGTGAAACCCACGGTGCGCGAGGTGGAACACGCCAATGAGTACCCCCATGCGTGGATCGAACAGATGAAGCGCATCGGGATCTTCGGCCTGGCCGTGCCCGAGGAGTACGGCGGTTCCCCCGTGTCGATGCCCTGCTATGTGCAAGTGACACAAGAACTTGCCCGTGGCTGGATGAGCCTGGCCGGCGCGATGGGCGGGCACACCGTCGTCGCCAAACTGATCTCGTTGTACGGGACCGAGGATCAACGGCAAAAGTACCTGCCCGGCATGGCGAGCGGCGAGATTCGAGCGACCATGGCCCTCACCGAACCCGGGGGCGGTTCAGATCTCCAGGCGATGACGACTACGGCGCGCGCCGACGGTGACCAACTGGTCATCAACGGCACGAAGACGTGGATCAGCAATGCCCGCCGATCCAGTCTCATCGCCTTGTTGTGCAAAACGGACCCGCAGGCGTCGCCACGCCATCGCGGCATCTCCGTGGTCTTGGTCGAACACGGACCGGGGTTGACGGTGTCACGCGACCTGCCCAAGCTCGGGTACAAGGGCGTGGAGAGCTGCGAGCTCTCGTTCGACGACTACCGAGTCCCGGCCTCGGCGATACTCGGCGACGTGCCCGGCAAGGGGTTCGCGCAGATGATGAAAGGCCTTGAGACGGGACGCATTCAGGTCGCGTCACGGGCGCTCGGCGTGGCGACCGCAGCGCTCGAGGACGCCCTCGAATACGCGCAGGAACGCGAGAGCTTCGGCCAGCCGATCTGGAAACACCAGTCGGTCGGTAATTATCTGGCCGATATGGCGACCAAACTCACCGCCGCCCGACAGCTCACCCGGTATGCCGCCGAACGCTACGACAGCGGTGACCGCTGCGACATGGAAGCCGGCATGGCCAAGCTGTTCGCCTCCGAGGCTGCCATGCAGATCGCGCTGGATGCAGTCCGCATCCACGGAGGTTACGGATACTCGACCGAATACGACGTCGAGCGCTACTTCCGTGATGCCCCGCTGATGATCGTCGGTGAAGGCACCAACGAGATCCAGCGCAATGTCATCGCGGCACAACTGGTCTCCCGCGGAACTCTCTAAACCCTCACGCGACGAACGGGCCGGCGGGCCATCGACGCCGCCAAACGTCAACGTGGGGCCGAGATATCCCGGCCCCACGTGACGTTCATGACATCGCCGGTGTCCGCGGCGAATGCCTCAACCGGTTCAGACGCCGGCCAATTGACGTTCGTCGGTGGACACCCGCGGGAAGTTGAGCATCCGGCGGGCGTTCTGCTCGACAATCAGCGAGCACTCATCATCGGGCACCTCGGCGAGCACCTCAGCCGCCCGCTTGCGCGAATTGGGCCAGTTCGAATCACTGTGCGGGAAGTCAATCTCCAAGGTGATCCGGTCAATGCCGATCTCGTGACGATTCTTCAACCCATGCTCATCATCGATGAAACAACCCCAGAAATGCTTCTTGAACAAATCCGACGGCCGGGCATCGAAATCAATGTTCTGGTAGTAGCGGTGACGTTCCCACACGTAGTCCGAGCGCTCCAGGATGTAAGGCACCCAACCGATACCACCCTCGGCCAACGAAATCTGCAGATCCGGGAACTGCTGCAGCTTGCCCGAGAACAACAGATCGACCGTGGACCACATCAGGTTGGTGGAGAACAGGGTGATCGCCACAGCGAACGGGGCGTCCGGGATGGCCATCTGGCCGGGCACGGGCTTCATCGACGAGAACGAAAACCCTGGCACATAGGATCCCGACCCGAAATGCAGGGATACCGGCATCTGCGCATCCGAGCAGACCTGCCACAACCGATCCCAGTGATCCGAGTGAAACGACGGCAGACCCAACGGCACCGGGCTGTCCGGGAACGAGATCGTGCGCGCGCCCTTGGCCGCCACTCGCTCGGCCTCGGCCACGCTCGCGTCGATATCCCACACCGGCAGGATCGCCAGCGGGATATAGCGCTCCGGCGCGGTGGCGCACCACTCGTCGATGTAGAAGTCGTTCCACGCCTTCACACACAACAGCGCCAGTTCCTTGTCCTGAGCACGAAAGAACGTGCCGCCGCCGAACCCGGGGAACGACGGGAAACACAGAGCCGACTGCACGCCGTCCAGATCCATGTCGGCGACCCGGGCAACCGGGTCATAGCAGCCCGGGATCATGTCCTCGTAACGCACCGGGTCCATCCCCCACTCCTCCGGCGGCTTGCCCGCCACCGCATTGAGGCCGATGGTCGGGAAGACCTGCCCGTCGTAGCTCCACAGGTGCTTGCCATCCAGCTCAAGAATCCGCGGCCCCGCCTCGAGGAACCGCTGGGGCAGGCGGTCCTGCCACACCCGCGGATGCTCAACGAGATGGTCGTCGACGGACACGATCTGGTGGTCATTTTGAAGCGGCACTGCACGCTCCTTCTTTGTCTACTTTTCTGACATTCCGTCTTGTTTTCTGACGGTTCATCTCAGAGACTATATGATGCAGGACACGTTCGTCTACCGATTGAGAGCCCCGACATGACCGATCCCCGCCCAGCCGCCGACGCTCGCGAGAAAATCGACGAGGACGATCACGACCTCCTGACCTTCGGGGAGGCAGGCGAACGATTACGCATCGAGATCGCGATGGCCGCAGCCACCCTCGAGGAACTCAGGCAGACCGCGTCCCCGGCCGACCTGGAAAAGGCCAGCGCCCGACTGGACGCGCTGCGCGCTGCCGCGAAGCGGAACAGCGCCCAGCCCATCAACGACGCCAACTTCGAAAAGTTCTTCGGCTACCCCGGGAAAGCCAAGCGCAACCTGCCCGGACCCGCGCCTGCACCATGAAGACCGCGTTCGGGCCGGTTTCGCGATGCCCGGATACTTCTCTCATGCCGAAATCGCCGGACAAGACCCGTCGTCCCGGATATGCACCCGCCGCCAACACCGAGGTCGGACGGCGTGGTCTGCACAAACGCGAACAGGTACTCGCCTGCGCGGCCGACGTATTCTTGGCCAACGGCTTCCACAGCACCTCGCTGGACGCGATCGCCAAAGCCGCGAACTCGTCCCGCGCGACCGTTTACCAGTATTTTGCCGGCAAGGAGGAGATCTTTCGCGAACTCAGCGAGGCCGCGGGAAGGGCCGTGCTCGAGCACGGCGAACGGTTGGGCGATCTGGGCCCGACGGTGGACGGGTTCGGCGCGCTGCATGACTGGCTCACCGAATGGGCCGACATTTATGACGCCCATGCAGCGGCGTTCGCCGAGTACCCGGGTATCGGTACCGAGTTGTCTGTCATCGATGCCGGTCCGGTCGCCGAGGAGTACCGCCGACGCGTGACCGCCCGGCTGCACGCAGCGCAGCTGCAGGGGCTCGGCACCGACGAAGCTGCGGCCACGCTCATGCGCGTCCCGCACATGGTGCATCTCTACCAACACCGTGCGATGTTCCCGCTACCTGCCAGCGAGGTGGTGTCGTGGTCGCTGACCGTCGCCTTGCAGCTCATGCTTTTCCCCGACACCCCGGCCGAGGCCATGTCCGCACCGCCCACGGTCACCGACGTGACCGACGCATCGACCGAAGTCACAGAAATAACAGCGGCTGAGCCCGCCACGGTGACGAGCGAACAGTCGCCGGTAGCGCACGACGTCCTGTTGGTCAGCTCGTCGTTGTTCGCCGAGCATGGCTACTACGCGGTGAGCATGGAGGACATCGCAGCCGCCGCAGATGTGAGCCGCGCCACCCTGTACCGGCATTTCAGCACCAAGGACAAGATCCTCGCCGAACTCACCCGCGAGGCCGTGGCCGAGATCGAGAAGTCCGCCCCTACCCTGCCTCGGATTGCCGACACCGACGCGTTCCGGAGCTGGGTCCAGCGTTATGTCCGCTTTCACCGCGGCTACCGCGGCGTCATCCGCGCCTGGTTCGACGGCACCGTCGCCGAACGGCTCTCCGACGCTGCGGTAGGTCATGGTATCGGGGCGATCCACCACGCGGTCAACACGTTGCTGGAGATCATCGCATTGCCGGACGCAATCGACCGCGACGTAGCCGGTGCAGTGTTCCTCGCGGTGCTGGGCCGGATGACCGAACCGACAACGGCAGACGAACCTGACAGCGACGAGCGCGCTGCCGACCTCATCGTGACCCTGCTGCGGCGCTCCCTACTTCGCTCGGCCTGGGCTCAGCCCGGCGTGCCGATGTAGCCTGACCTGTTCCGTCGTGGCCGAGGTATATCGGCCACGCGCCGGTAACTCAGACCGCGAACTGGGCGCGGAGTCGCTTCTTGTCCACCTTGCCGCTGGCCAACACCGGCAGTTCGGCGACCAACACCAGCCGGCGGGGAACCTTGTAGCGGGCGAGTCGCTGCCGGACACCGTCCTGCAGCGACTCCAGGGTGGGCGACGCTCCGGGCATCGGGACGACGATGGCGCAGACCGCCTCACCCCATCGGTCGTCGGGCGAACCGATCACCGCACAGGCGGCTACCCCGTCGAGCGCGCCGAGCGCGTCCTCGACCTCTGGTGAATACACGTTCTCCCCGCCGCTGATGATGACGTCCTTCTTGCGGTCCACCAAGTGCAACAGCCCGCGTCGGTCCACGTGGCCCACGTCGCCGGTATGGCACCATCCATCGACCAGCGTTGCCGCGGTTGCCGCTGGGTCCTGCCAGTAACCGCGGAACATCGAAGCCGACCGCACGATGATCTCCCCTGCGTGCCCGGTGGGCAGGTCCCGTCCGTTCTCGTCGACGATACGAATCCGCGTGTCGGGGAACGGGAAACCGACCGAACGCAATTGCTCCTCCGCGTCTGGGGTATGCAGTTCCCGTGGCAGCCCGGACACGATGACCTCGGTCTGCCCGTACAGGTTGAGGAACCCTGCGGCGGGCAGCACGGACATCGCCCGTCGCAAGATAGCCGCGGTCATCGGTGCTGCCGAGTAGACCACTGTGCGTACGGATTCCACGTCCGCAGGCTCCAGTACGGCGTCGATAAGTGCCCGGACCATGACCGGAGCCAGGTGCAACACCGTGATCCGCTCGGCGGCGATCAGCCGCACCGCATCGGCCGCGTCGAACTGCTGCTGCAGCACCACAGTTGCCCCACGGGCGTGCAGGCCACCGACGATCGCGAGTGCTCCGACATGGAACATCGGCATGGTGATCAGTCCACGATCGACACTGCCACAACACATCTCGTTATTCATCGTGAGCGCGACCGCGCGCATCTCCCGCTGCCCGAGGATGCAGCATTTCGAGGCGCCGGTCGTGCCGCTGGTGAACAGCAGGTAGGCGATGTCCTCCGGCTGGGCGACGAACTCGAGCTGACGACCCCGCCCGCTGTCAAGGAAGGTTGCGTAGCCGATGACGCCCGGCGGGGGTTCGCCGCCGATGGCCACCACGAGCGGCCGTGACGGCAAGTCGTCCACGAGGCCGGTGATCATCGGGAGGAACTCGTCGGCGACGAACACGATCGCCGGTTCCACCCGCTGCAATGCGTCGTGGATCTCCGGCGGGGCGAGCCGGAAGTTGATGGTTGCCAGGATGATTCCACTGAGCTGGCAAGCCGCGTTCAGTTCACCGAACTCGATGCAGTTGCGGCTGAGCACCGCGACGCGATCCTGACGCCGA
Source organism: Mycolicibacterium peregrinum (assembly GCF_002102345.1). Classification (GTDB taxonomy): domain Bacteria; phylum Actinomycetota; class Actinomycetes; order Mycobacteriales; family Mycobacteriaceae; genus Mycobacterium; species Mycobacterium peregrinum. The sequence continues at coordinate 8,709 of NZ_LQPP01000011.1, read as the reverse complement.
ACCCCTGCCGCGACCATCGCCGACACCAGCCGTACCGCCCGCTCACGCAACTGCGCATGGCTGACCGCGCCGTTGCCGTGCCGGTAGGCCGTGACGTCAGGAAAGCGCACCGCATTGTCGGTGACGATGTCACCGAGCGTCATATCTGCGGCCTCGGCGCTGCCCATCGACGTGGACTTACCTGCTGCTCAACAACATCGAGCCGGCCACCGGCCCGCCGCCGACCCCGACCGCTACCACCTCGGGAGTCTTGGGGGCCTGCCGCTCGCCGCCTTCTCCCCACATCTGCACACACGCCTCGTGCAGGAAGCCCATGCCGTGCAACCGGCCGCCGGAGAGCTGTCCGCCGCTGGTGTTGATCGGCAGAGGTCCGTCCAGAGAGATCGTCGAGCCATCAGCCAAGAACTCGCCAACCTTGCCGTGACCGCAGAAACCCAGCGCTTCCAGCCACATCACGGTCAGGAAGGAGAAGCCGTCATACAGCTGGGCCATGTCCACGTCGGCAGGCGTCAAAGTGGTGTGCTCCCACAGTGTCGCAGCCGAATCGTGGGCGGCCATCGTGGTGATATCCACGCGCTGGTCCCAGGTGGCGCGTTCGAACATGCCCGGACCGACCGACTCCACGGTCAGCGGGTGCCGCGGCAGACCGGCCGCAGCGTCGCGGCGCGACACGATCACGGCGGTGGCACCGTCACAGGGCACGTCGCAGTCGTAGAGGCACAGCGGCTCGGAGATCATCCGGGCACCGAGGTAATCCTCCATCGTCATCGGATCGCGGTACACCGCCTCGGGGTTGAGCCCGGCGTTGGTACGGGCGTTGATCGCGATGTGACCGAGATGCTCACGGGTCAAACCGAAGTCGTGCATATAACGCTGGGCCGGCATCGCCAGCCAGTTCGCCGCCGACAGTGCGCCGAACGGGGCCATCCATTCCAGGTGCGGCGGCAACTCGCCGCCGCCGAAGAGCACCGATGCCCGGCCGCCGCCGGCCTGCTGAGCCGCCGTGGATTCCCACACCGACCGGTACACCACGACGTGGTTGGCGAGCCCCAGGCTGACCGCCATGCAGGCTTCGATCACCGGGCCGATCTGGCCCGCGGTCTCCATCGCCGACATGTACCAGCGGGAGCGCAATCCGAGGGCATTGCGGACCTCCTGGACAGTCGCGCCGGAGAACCCGGCGTCAGGCACCCCCGGCCCCGGGTAGCTCGCGATTCCGTCGACATCGTCGACACTGAGCCCGGCATCCTCGATGGCCCGCAGTACCGCCTCGAGTGTCAGGTCGAGACCCGTCCGGCCCAACCTGCGGCCGACCTGCGACTTACCCGCCCCGGTCAGAACGGCCTTTCCGTCGAACGGGCCGCCCCTCATGCGCGATCCCGCTTCGCTTCTCGCTGGCCTTTCACAGGAGCCTCCTCGATTGCGACACTCACCACGGTGAGCATATTCGTCCGCTGTCCCGCCGGGTCCGGGCTCAAAAAATCGCCCGCACAATCAGGTCCGCCACCGCGGCCGGCTTGTCTGAGCCATCGAGCTCGATGGTGTGGCGCATCGTCACATTCACCGTGCTGTCATCGACCTTCGCGGCCTCGACGAGAACCGTCCTGGCTCGCACCCGGCTGCCCGCCGTCACCGGAGCCAGGAAGCGCACCTTGTTCAGGCCGTAGTTGACCCGCATCTTCGAGTTCTCGAACCGGTAGTTGTGCGAGCTGAGCACCGGGAGCAGAGACAGCGTCAGAAAGCCGTGGGCGATGGTTGCCCCGTACGGGCTTTCGTCCTTGGCCCGGTCTACGTCGACGTGAATCCACTGGTGGTCTTCGGTGATGTCGGCGAAGGCGTCGATGCGCTGCTGGTCGACAAGGATCCAATCGCCGACACCGAGCTCTTCGCCGACGGCCTGCTCCGCATCAGCGATTGACCCAATGACCTTCATCCAACTCCCCAATCCGCAGCGATACCACTATTCATATAACGATATATGAATAGTGCACCACACCCGCGCGCGGGCGCAGTTGCCTACCGCCGCGGCGCCAGAGACGCCGCGAGCAGATGCCGCATGTTCTGGTCGCAAATCTGGCAGCGGTAGAACAACACCCCGTGAATATCCGACCCGATATACAGATATTTGTTTAACGGTATAGACTGGCCACGCTCTCCGGGCAAGCGGCCCGGACATTCGAGGATCTTGGGAGACACATGGGCTCGACGACTTCCCGCGCAGCGATTGTGGCCGCTGCCCGCACACCGATCGGAACCGCGCGCCGGGGCACACTGGCCAACGTGCCGGCGGTCGAACTGGCCAAGCCGGTGGTCGCTGCGGTCCTGGAGCGGTCGGGATTGTCCGCTGCAGATTTCGACGACCTGGTGCTCGCCGAGAGCCTGCAGGGCGGCGGTGACAGCGCGCGCTATGTCGCGGTGGATCTCGGCCTGACCAATGTCCCCGGCCTCGCGGTCAACCGCCAGTGCGCATCCAGCCTGTCGGCGATCGCCGTCGGGGCGGGCCAGATCGCGGCGGGTATGAGCCGGGCCATCCTGGCCGGCGGCACGGAATCCTGTTCCACCGGGCCAATCATGCAGAAGCGCAAGCCTTTCACCTCGGGCAAGTCACCAGAAGACTACGAACAGTGGTTCCCGTTCTCGCACCCGCCCACCGAGGACGCCCCGGCGCTGGACATGTCGATCACCGTGGCGCACAACTGCGCGGTGCAGTACGGCATCACCCGCGAGGTGCAGGACGAATGGGCGCTGCGCAGCCACCAGCGCGCGGTCAAGGCCATCGACGCCGGCTCCTTCGTCGATGAGATCGTCCCGATCCGCGTGCCGCAGGCCGACGGCACCACCATCACCTTCGCCACCGACGAACATCCCCGTCGCGACAGCTCGCTGGAGACCCTCGCGGGCCTGAAGGTGCTGCATCCGGAAATCGAGGGCTTCACCGTGACCGCGGGTAATTCTTCGGGCGTCAACGACGCTGCCGCAGCGGTGGCGCTGACCAGTCCGGATACCTCCGGCGAGGTGCTGGCACACGTGCTGTCGTGGTCGGCGGTGGGCGTGGCCCCGAACCGCACCGGAAGTGGCCCGATCACGGCGATCCCCAAGGCGCTGGACCTGGCCGGGCGCAAGCTGGAGGATGTGGCGCTGTTCGAGATCAATGAGGCGTTCGCCGCGCAGGCGGTGGCATGCTCCCGTGAACTCGGTCTCGACGAGGACATCGTGAACGTGTACGGGTCAGGTATCAGTCTGGGCCACCCGATCGCGGCCACCGGAGCCCGGATGGTCACCTCGGCGATCTACGAATTGCGCAGGCGCGGTGGTGGTCTCGGCGTGTTGTCCATGTGTGCCGGCGGCGGCATGGGCGCGGCGATGGTTATCGAGGTGAGCTGACGTGACCACATTGATCACCGACGGATTGTTCCGGGTCGACGGAGACCGCGCGGTCCTGTTCGCGTCCCGCAGGCGCTCGTCGGGTGCGGTGAAGTTCCCCGCCGAGCGACCCGAGCTCTTCGATGGCACACCAGAGATCCAGGAAGACATCGAAACGATCGAATTGTCCACCGAGGGAACCCTGTACACCTACACGACCCAGGAGTTCGCGCCGCCTCTGCCGTACAAGGGCAACCGGGATCCTAAAGTGTTCCAGCCCTATGTGGTGGGTTTCGTCGAATTGCCCGAGGGTGTACTGGTGGAGACCCTGATCGTCGGTGCTGCTCCGGCCGACCTACGGATCGGACAGCGCCTGGTGTCGACGACCACCACCTTGGAGACCGCTGACGGTACGTCGCTGGTGACCTTCGCGTTCCGTCCGGAGGCCTAGTATCGGCGGAGTGACGGATCTGGGCACTCCGGCGTTCGGGCTTCATCCCCTGCACGGGATACACCAGCCCACGACCGGGAATCCGGCGCGCAGGGCGCGGTCTGCGCGCCGTACCTCGTCGATCGATATGACGCGTGACGACGGCGCGCTGGACCCGGTGTACTTGAACGGGCGGGCCCGTGATGTCTGGACCGATGACGCGGGCGCGGTCACCGAAATCGGTTCGGCCGGTTTATCGGCCACCATCGAGCTGGTCGCTCGAGTCGTGCGACACGTCGAGGTGGCGCCACCGGTCGCGGCGGTGGCGCATCTCGCCGGGGCACCGGCGATGAGCGGATTTCGCGCCGCGGCCGACCGAGCAGCACCCGAGCTGCGACAGGCTCGCGACCTGCGCTACACATTGCTCGACGACGTTCCCGTCGCGACGCTCATCTCCGGGCACGCCCTGTCGGCATCGGGTCTGCTCGGAGATGCGGGCCGGTCTGGCTATCTACCTGTCGCCGATCAATGCGCAGGCTTCGCCACCGGCGGACTGCTGATGACCTCGTTCGAGGCAGGCGATCCGGTAGTCGTCACCGGTCCGGAGGCGCCCGATCTCGATCACACTGACGATCCCCATGCCTGGCACCAGGTTTCACGATTGCCCCGCTTCGGCATGCGCCGCCGGCGCCGCATCGACGTCTTCGAAGTAGCGCCCGAGCGGATCGGGATCGACGCGATGTTCCGTGACACCTACGTACGCGGTGACGACGTGGAAACGATCATCCACGAATACACGCTCACCGCGACCGTGGACGCCACCGGCGTCATCGTCGACTCCCAAGCGACGCCGCGAGTGCTGCCGTGGCAGGAATGCCCGGGTGCGGTTGCCAGCGCCGAGCGCATCACCGGAATGACCTTGTCTGAACTGCACTTCCGGGTACGTCAGGAGTTGCACGGAACAAGTACCTGCACCCATCTCAACGATCTGCTGCGCAGCGTCGCCGATGTCGAGGCGTTGATCGAATCGTTCCGTGGCGGCTAACGAGCGCCGGAGGGAACGGGGTTGGCAGCAGTCGGGTCAGTTTCGGGATAGAAGCTACGTGCCCAATTGCGAAGTTGGCGGAATCCCGCGGCTTCGGAAGCCGTCAGCCCCGGAGGATCCATGTAGTGCTGGCTGTCCCAGATGGCGATATCGTCCGGCAATGCCGCCTGTGCGGCCGTCAGACGTTCCTCGTAGTTGCCGTTGGCCACGTCGATCCAGTACGTGGAGAAGATATCGGACGTCTCATCATCGACCGGAGTGGCGCAGATATTGATGACCCGGTACCCCTCCCGAGTGTGCTCGCCGTTGAAGGCAATGCCCAGACCCGACCAGTAGATCTCCAGGGTGTTGGTCGTCTCCCCTGGTATGTCGACCCCGTCGTTCCACCGCCGACCGAAGCCGACTTTGGCCGACCACGTGGACTCATCACTGCTCTCGCGTAGCACAACCGGGCTGACCGGGGTGTGGTGGACGAACCGGAAATGATGCGGATCGACGGCATTCTCGGCGATGACCTGCGGGTGCACATGGATCCCCGGGAATTTGATCCGCGCCTCCGGGCCCACGGCGAAGTATTGCCGCTCATGGATGTGAGCACCGAGCACCTGTAACCCGTCCGGCACCTCCCATATCGGTGCCCGGCCGGACGCGTCGTGCCAGATGTAGATGGATTCGTTGAGTTCGGTCACCGGCCAGGACCGCACCTTGCGCCCACGGTTGGGACGGTTCTCATACGGGATCCGCACGTTGCGGCCCTGCCCATTCCACACCCAGCCGTGGAACGGACACTGGATGCCGTCCTCGACAACGCAACCGCCCTTGGACAGGTTGGCGCCGAGGTGCTGGCAGTGCGCATCAAGCACGTGAACCGCACCGTCGAGGTCACGGAAGGCGACGAGGTCGACCCCGAAATAGTGCAAACCGATGACATCGCCAACCGCCAGATCGGCGCTCCAGCCAACTTGGAACCATCCGGTCGGCTGCATGCTGGGCAGGCCCTTCATGTCGACTCCTTCGATGTGCGCCACGTCGCCGCGGCAGTCGTTGCACCCACCTGGCGGGCTGTCGGTGAGCGTCTGGGTCTAGCGGCCGCATCGTCGACAACGGCGTGAAGTTACGCTCGTCATACTATCGGGAATGCCATTCCCATACAATCCCCCATGCTATTTTGGGAATTGGATTCCCCGGAACGGAGCGCGTATGAGTGATCAGACGGAACGTGAGGCGATCATGCGCGCCGCATTCCGGTTGATCAGCAGTGGCACCCCTACCAGCACGGCCGGCACATCGATCGAGAAGATCCTGCACGCAGCAGGAGTCAACCGGCGGATCTTCTACCGGCACTTCGCCTCCAAGGACGACCTGATCATCGCGATGCAGGAGTGGGCGGGCGAGTTGATCCTGGTCGACCTGCAGAAGTCCGTCGCAACCGCACAAACGCCTGCCGCGGCGGTCGCCACCTGGATCGAGCACTACCTCAGCATCGGCTGGCAGGAAACCCGGTTCCGCGACGCGTTGGCGTTCATGTCAACAGAAGTCGCCGGCGCCCCGGGCATCGGTGCGGGCCTCGAAGCCACCTACGCCCGCCACCGCGAAGTCCTCACCGCCGCACTGATCGAAGGATTGGCCGACGGGAGTCTGCCCAACGCGCGGCCTGAACTCGACGCGTTCGCCATCCACGCGGTCGCCGTGCGGCACCTCGAGGCGCGTATCCGTGGCCGGGTGGACACCGATTTCGACGAGGTCCGCCAGCAGGTGATCGAGTTGATGCTGACCGGGCTCACCGCACCTGCCGTACACACCGACCCAGCCGGCCCAGCCGCCGGGTGAGCACTACCGAAAGTCTGAACCGCCGTCGACGTTGAGATCGGCTCCGGTGGAGTCCAGCGCTCTAGGAGTGTGCTGAATTAGGGCGTTTTAGGAGCGGGTTGTCTCAAGCGCTCGTTGGCGTGTGTGAGGTCAGGCCGGGAGGTTGGCTGGTGCGAGATCGCTTCGCCATGTTTGCGTGTGATATCGGGCGTATCGGCAGGCAAGCCCCCTTGAGTTGTGGCCTCAGGCGATGGCCCAGGTCGCGCCGGTATGGGTCAGGCCCATGGTGATCAGGCGGCGCAGGTTCAACGCCGCGGTGCGGTGGTGCAGCCAGTGATCGTTCTTCGCCACGCCGCGGTAGCGCACTTTGCGGTTTCGGTGGGTCAGCCAGGCGATCGAGCGTTCCACCATGGGTCGGTGCCGGCGGTACTCAGCCTGCCATTCGGGTGTGCGGGCGGCTGCCCGTGCTGTGCGGAGATGGTGTTCGTGCTCACTGATGGTGAGGTTGCGTCCACATTTGGCGGTGGTGCACTGCACCCTCAAAGGGCATGAGCGGCAGTACTTTTCGAACTTCGCGCCGCCGCTGGGGGTAATCGCGACGGTGTGGTTGGCGGGGCAGGTCACGGTGCGTGCGGTGAAGTCGATGGTGAAATCTTCACTGGTGAACCCGCCAGGCACCGGGGTGCGTAACGGGATCGGTTTGATCACCGCGACATGCTTTCTGCCGGCCAGGGCGGCTCGGGCTGCGCCGGTGCCGTAGGCCGAATCACCCAGCACCCGCACCGGGGCCTGTTCGCCTTCGAGCAGTGCCAGTCCGATGACGGCTTCGTGGTTGTCGGTGCCGCTGGCCTTGGTCAGGGCGCAGTCGGTGATGATCCCGGTGTCGGGCTCGATCGCGATATGGGCTTTGAAGCCATCCTGGCGGCGGTGCACGGTCTTGTGGGCGTGACGGGCCTCAGGATCGACCGTCGAGATCACCCGATCCGGGGCGACTTTCTGGGCGATGCGCCAGTGCCCGTCGGTGCCATCAGAGCCCTCAACGGGTTCCACATCTTGGCCGGCGACCAACGCCAACAACGCCACCGCCTCAGCCGCCCGCGGACCCAGTTCATCCTCGGGCAGATGCCCCAACAGTCGGTGCGCGTCGCTGACCAGCCCATCGACCAATTGTTCGCGGGCCGTCTGGTCGTTCCAGGCGATCGCCGGTTTGCCCGGATCGGTGTAGTCGTGGGCGTGGCACTGCGCCGCGACAACCTCGCCGGCGGCGGGGACCTCGCGGCGGACCCGGCGGATCGCGGCGATCAGCTGGGTGACGGTGTCCTGGGTGGCCACCGCGTCATCAAGAACGGTGGAATCCAGTGCGCGGCGTGTTTTCTTCGCGAGCACCCCGGTTTCGGTGACCACAGCTTTGACCGCCTCAAAGATGCGGTCGGGGCGATCTGAGGCGGCCAGTCGGCGCCGCCAATAGGTCAACGTCGTGGAATGAAACGCCGCCGCGGTGATCGGCAACCCGCACGCGGCTTTCCAGCGCAGATCAAAGGTCACCGCGTCCACGGTCTCGTTGTCGGACAGGCCGTGCAACGCCTGCAAGGTGATCACCGAGGCCATCACCTCAACGGGCACGCTGGGCCGTCCCCGCCGCGAGGGAAACAGATCAGCGAACATCTGCTCGGGAAACAACTCGTGCCGATGCGCCGCCAGAAACGCAAACATGCTGTCGGACTTCAGAAGATGCCCCGCTACCGACTCCGCGTCAAGAAGCTCACGCTGATCATCAGACCGCCCCTGCATCCACCCATCATCTCGAGAACACCGGCGCAAACCCCGACACCACGCCGGATTAATTCAGCAGACTCCTAGTGTCCTGCGCCGGGAATTCGTTGAAGATATGAGGCGAGTCGTTCGAAGATCTCATCGGCGGTTTTTGTCCAGTTGAACGGGCGAGGATTGTCGTTCCAGTCTGCGATCCACTTACGGATGTCCTTGGGACTGCCCCGAGTTCGGTTGACTCGGGGAGTGTGAATTTCAGGCCGCGGTTGCGACTGGTCTGTGGAGCAGTTCG
>NZ_LQPP01000010.1 GCF_002102345.1 Mycolicibacterium peregrinum | reverse complement strand
GCCATGGGATCGATCGGCGGGGGGGGCGGGGGTGCGAACGGGTCCATTGGTGCGTCCGCAGGCGCCTCCTGCGGTGTTTCTTCCGCGATCGGCAGGTACATGTGGTGGCTGAACTGGCGCTGGTAGGCCCCGCCGCCACCGATCCGGACTCCGTGGCCGCCCTCGCCCGAGGACACTGGCGTGCCGTCCGGCAGGGTCACGGCGGTGTGGCCGCCGTTCCAGCCGATCACCAGGGCGCCGGGCTGGGTTCCGTACTTGAAGCCACGGGCCAGGAGCGCACGCTCCTGGTTTCCGGTGTTGAACCGGTCGCCGTAGACGGGACGGCCGGTCGCCATATTGCTGACCCAGGAAGCCAGCCCTGAGCAGTCGGTGCCGGCCGGCGAGTCTCCACCCGAGATGTACGGCGTGCCCGAAACCTGCTGGACAAGCGCCATAAGCGTCGCGATAGCAAACATGCGGCGGGACGCTAGCAGAGCCAATTTTGGCCGGGCAAAATATGTGACTCCGTTCACAAGGGGTGCCCGGTATGGACTGTTTCACGCATCTCCGGATTGAGTGCGGTTGCCTGCGCGTGCAATTCGGTTGCCAGCGGAATGTGTTTGCCCGGGGTGGGTAGACGTGTCGAACAATCGCCAATAGTGCTGTGGCACTGGGCTTGTGCTGACGGTCCATGGGCCGATCACAGGCTTGCGCAACGCAAGCGGTGTCCGAATTACGCTGGTGTTAAAGGCATTTCGAACCTTGTCCGGCCGCCTGCGCGGCCGGAGGGTGTCCTGGGCGGCGATGGGCGCCTCTGCGGACGCGGCCGCAGGCGGATCACCGTGGCGCGGTAGATCCGGCAACGGCGACACCCCGTTGAATGGTGGCTGGCGGGCCCCGGTCGGGCGCTCCGATTCGCGGTTGCGATGGCGATCCCCGGCGCTGGCCGCGCTTGACATGCAGCCTGATGGCTGCATGATTGAGCAAGGAGTCCGGGCGCCCGGGCTATGACGGGATGGCGAGGGTGGACGAGGTCTTCAAAGCGCTGGCGGACCCGAGTCGGCGGCTGCTACTGGACAGCCTCAACGACAACGACGGACAGAGCCTGCGGCAGCTCTGTAGCGGCTTGTCGATGGCTCGGCAGTCGGTCAGCAAGCATCTGGCGGTGCTGGAGGCGGCCAACCTCGTCACCACGCAGCGTCAGGGGCGGGAGAAACTGCATTACCTCAACCCCGAACCGATCAATGCCATCGCCGACCGCTGGATCGACCGCTACGACTCGACGAGGGTAGAGGCACTCCAAGACCTCAAGACGGTCTTGGAGCATCCCGCTGTTCCGGGCGAGTTCGGGTACACCACCTATATCCGCACCACACCGGAAAGGCTGTGGCAGGCGCTCACCAACCCGGCGTTCTCCGACAGCTACATGGGACACGCCATCGAATCCGAGTGGCAGAAGGGTTCGACCTACACCTGGGTCGAAGGCGGGCTGCGTATCGAGGACCCCGAGCAGGTCGTCGTCGAGTCCGATCCCTACCAGCGGCTCGCCTTCACGTTCCACACCTTCACGCCCGAACTGACACAGATCGCCCCGCACCTCAGCGAGGAGACCCTCGCCGAGGCGGCGGCCGAACCCCGGTCGCGGGTGTCGTTCGACATCGAACCGGTCGGGGACCAGGTGAAGCTCACCGTGATCCACGACGGTTTCGACCCGGCCGGCCCCGTGCGAGAGATGATCTCGCACGGCTGGCCGGTCAAACTGTCCGGCTTGAAGTCGGGACTGGAGCAGGCCGTTTAGACCAGCGAGTCCTGCGGCTCACGCTGGACGGGAGTGGGCCACGGCGCCGGCAGGGGACGCTGACGCACCCGCTGTGGCCACCAGAACCACTTGCCCATCAGGGCTGCGATCGACGGGGTCATGAAGGAGCGGATGACCAGGGTGTCGAACAGCAGACCCAAACCGATGGTGGTACCCACCTGGCCGATCACGGCCAGCTCGCTGACTGCCATCGACATCATGGTGAACGCGAACACCAGGCCTGCCGAAGTGACCACCGACCCGGTGCCGCCCATGGCGCGGATGATGCCGGTGTTCAAGCCTGCGTGTATCTCCTCTTTGAATCGGGAGACCAGTAGCAGGTTGTAGTCCGCACCCACGGCCAACAGCACGATGACCGCCATGGCCAGCACCATCCAGTGCAGTTCCAGGCCGATCAGGTGCTGCCAGATGAGCACCGACAGACCGAACGATGCGCCCAGCGACAGCACCACGGTGCCGACGATGACCGCTGCCGCCACCACACTGCGCGTGAGGATCAACATGATGATGAAGATCAGGCACAGCGCGGCGATTCCGGCGATCATCAGGTCGTAGTTGGCACCTTCCTGCATGTCCTTGAAGGTGGCCGCGGTGCCACCGAGGTAGATCTTGGACCCCTCCAGCGGAGTGCCCTTGATGGCCTCCTTGGCAGCGTTCTTGATCGCATCGATGTGGGAGATTCCCTCGGGGCTCATCGGGTCGCCCTCGTGGCTGATGATGAACCGCACCGCATGCCCGTCAGGGGACAGGAACATCTTCATGCCGCGCTTGAAGTCCGGATTGTCGAAGGTCTCCGGCGGCAGATAGAACGAGTCGTCGTTCTTGGAAGCGTCGAACGCCTGGCCCATGGCCGTCTGGTTCTCCATCATCGCTTCCATCTGATCCTGCAGACCGCCCATCGTGGCCTGCATGGTCAGCATCATGTTCTTCATGTTCTTCATGGTCTGGATCATCGGCGGCATGATCGTGACCAGCTGCGGCATGAGCGCATCGAGACGATCCATGTCCGGCATCAGCTTCTGGATGTCGTCGGTCATGGTGTCGATGCCGTCAAGAGTGTCGAAGATCGAACGCATCGACCAGCACATCGGGATGTCGAAGCAGTGCGGTTCCCAGTACAGGTAGTTACGGATCGGACGGAAGAAGTCGTCGAAATCGGCGATGTGGTCCCGCATTTCGGCGACATCGACGACCATGCCGTGCATCTTGCCCACCATGCTGTGGGTGGTATCCGACATTTCCTTGGTCAACGCGAGCATCTTCTCCATCGTGTCGACCGTTTTTTGCATCTCGTCGGCCTGGACCAGCATGTCCTTCATGCGGTCCTGCATGTACTTCATGTTCATCATCTGCGTGGTGCCCTGCATGCTGATCTGGAACGGGATCGAGGTGTGCTCGATCGGCGTTCCCTGCGGGCGCGTGATGGCCTGGACCCGAGAAATGCCGGGCACCTGGAAGATTCGCTTGGCGATGCGGTCGACGACCAGGAAGTCCGCGGAGTTGCGCAGATCGTGATCGCTTTCGATTAGCAGCAGCTCGGGGTTCATCCGGGCCTGCGAGAAGTGCCGGTCGGATGCGGCGTAGCCGGTGTTGGCGGGTAGATCCGCCGGGAGGTACTTGCGGTCGTTGTAGTTGGTCTTGTACCCGGGCAGGGTCAGCAGACCGATCAGCGACAGCGCGATGGTGGCGATCAGGATCGGTCCCGGCCAACGCACCACTGCGGCGCCGAGCTTGCGCCACCCGCGGGTACGCATGGCCCGCTTGGGCTCCAGCGTCTTACCGAATCTGCTGGCCACCGAGATGATCGCCGGTCCCAGAGTGAGGGCGGCGACGACGCCGGTGACCATGCCGATGGCCAACGGGAAGCCCAGCGACTGGAAGTAGGGAAGGTTGGTGAAGTGCAGACACAGCGTGGCGCCGGCGATGGTCAGGCCTGAGCCCAGCACCACGTGCGCGGTGCCGTGGAACATCGTGTAGTACGACTGTTCGCGGTCCTCACCGACACTTCGGGCCTCTTGATACCGGCCGATCAGGAAGATCGCGTAGTCGGTGGAGGCGGCGATGGCGAGCGTCACCAACAGGTTGGTGGCGAATGTCGAGAGCCCGATGATGTTGTAGTAGCCCAGAGCAGCGACGACGCCGCGGGCCGCCGAGAGCGAGAGCACCACCATGACCAAGGTCAGGATCACGGTGATGATGGAGCGGTAGACCAGCAGCAGCATGATGATGATGACCGTGAAGGTCAGCGCCTCGATGATCTTCACACTGCGGTCACCGGCAATGTGCTGGTCGGCGGCCAACGCGGCCGGGCCGGTCACGTATGCCTTGACGCCCGGCGGTGGAGTGACGCTCTCGACGATCTTCTGGACCGCCTCGACCGATTCGTTGGCCAGCGCCTCGCCCTGGTTACCGGCGGTGTAGACCTGCACGTAAGAGGCCTTGCCGTCGGAGCTCTGCGCGCCCGACGCGGTCAGCGGGTCGCCCCAGAAATCCTGGACGTGCTCGACGTGCTCCTTGTCGGCCTCGAGCTTGGCGACGACCTCGTCGTAGTAATCGTGCGCTTTGATGTCGAGCGGCTCGTCGCCCTCGAGCACCACCATCACCGAGCTGTTCGACTTGAACTCCTGGAACACCTCGCCGACCCGCTTCATGGCGATCATCGACGGAGCCTGGTCGGGGCTCATCGACACCGACCGCATCTTGCCCACCTCTTCGAGCTGGGGCACAACGGTGTTCAGGATGCCGATGAGAACAACCCAGCCGATGATGATCGGCACGGCCAGGCGCCGGATCCACTTGGCGATCCCGCCGTGGTGGGCCTTTTTCGGTCCGGCGACTCCGAAGGCGTCGGTCGGGGCGTCAGGGGTGCTCATGCAGATTTCACCAAGCAGAAGGTCTGGGCATTGACGCCGTTGGAGGTTCTCTCGTCCTTGAGCTCGTCATCGACGGTGATGCGGCAGCTGATGGAGTCGCCGTTGCCCTGCGCGACGATGTTGGGGAACACCGACGGCGCGGTGGACTCCAGCCGAAGCGTCCACGGCAGGGTCACCCCGTCGACGCGCTGCGGTTGGGCGTCGAGATCGAGATAGTTCACGTCGGCCGTCGCACCGGGGACGCCGTAGATCTCGTAGACCACGACCTTGGGGTCGAACGGCTTGGTGTCATCGACCTTCGCGCTGGAGATCCCCGAGCCATTGCCTGCGCCGAAGAACGTGCGCACCCGCATCACCGTGAACCCGCCTACCAACACCACCACGACGATGATCAGGGGGATCCAGAACTTCTTGGCCAGGCCTGAAATCGAAAACTGTTTCCGGCGAGAGCTTTTCGTCGCGTTGGTCATCGTGAAATGGCACCGGTCCGTCGGTTGTGGGCAAAGTGGGCATTGGGGCGGCGAGGCGACATGGCCATGCTTGTGGCATCGCAGCCGCTGGGGGAGCACCCGTGCACCATGTTCACCTCGATACGCCTCGCTGTCTAGCCGAATGGCTAACTAAAAACTTAGCGAGATATTAGCCTATTTAAATGAGTGGCAAAACGGTGACACAGCTGTGATCGTGCGCCCAGGGTGCTGGCCGGCCGCCGGTGGCGGGAACCCTTGGCGACCCGGAGCGTAGTCGCAGGTCAGGCTACATTTACAGGGCGGTCAGGCCGGGAGATGCCGAGGCATCGGAATGCTGATTGTGATGGAGCTAACGGAATCGGGCTGGGCCCGCGGCCGTGTCGGCCGCCGGACCCAGCCCGTCGGGAAATCCTCGGATCAGTGCCAGTCCCAGACCGACATGTCGTTGGGCGGGTAGTTCTGGCAGACGTCGGTGGTGTTGGCGGCGACGCCCTTGTTGTTGAAGAACAGCTTGGCCCAGTTCGGCCAGCGCCAGGCCATGTTCTCGAAGAAGGCGTTGGTGGCCGTGTTCTCGGAGTACTGGCGGCGACCGGCGTAGTCCATGGAGAAGAACCAGTGGATGCGGTCCTGGGCGCCTTGCTGATCGGCGACGGGCTTGTTGTTGTAGTCGATCATGTAGCGCTCGTAGTAGACCGGTTCGACGTCGCGGGCGGCGGCCATGATCTGCTCGGCGGTGCAGGGGGTGCGCAGGATCCGGTTGGGGATCGGGTAGTCGTCGGTGGCGTCGGCGGAGGCGATGCCGGCGCCGGCCAGGCTGCCGGCGACGGCGCAGGTGGCGACGCCGGTGCGGATCAGGTTCTTGACGCTCGTGCGGTTCAACATGTCGCTCCCAAAGGTGTTGATCAGGCGGATCAGTGCGCGGCCTGTTCGTAGACGCCGCGCTGATCGGGGCAGTAGTAGTTGATGGCGGTGCCGGTGAACTGCCACGACTGGGCGTCGGTGCTGTCCTTGGCCAGTTGCTTCTTCACGAAACCGACCGAGTCCTGGGCGGTGTGGTCGACGCCGTTGTGCAGCCGCTTGCACATGATCTTGGCGATCCAGGCGTTGTAGTCCCGCTGCCCGTAGATACCGAAGGTGTGCAGCTCATTGGCGAAATCAGTATCAATCTCGGCATGTGCGGGAGCGGCGAAGGCAATTGCCGCCGCGGCACCGATCACTGCCAGCCCTGCAAGCTTCATGCGCTGAATCTTAGCCCATCTAAGCCTGTTTCGGGTGTGCGGTTCGTTCAGCCGATCGCCGACAGTAGCGGGACATATTGCTCGGAGCTCGTCAGCGAACCGTGATGGCCGATCAATGCCGACTCCAGAGGTTCGACTCGGCGTCTCAGCAACGCGGCTGAGCTATGCGCGGCGGCGACCACATCGCCGATGCGAGAACGGACGTCGTCACGTACCCGAGGGCCGAACCAGCCCGCACCGATGGCCTCGTCCCGCGACATCACCCAGGCCGAATCCGCCAGGGTGGTCCGCCATGCGGTGAGAACGTCGTCGGCCGCGCCGGGGGCGGTGTAGACGTGCCGGGCGCGGACTTCACCACCGACTGCGACCACCCCATCGCGAAGCGGTTCGCACTCGTCGATGTCTATCGCCGCCGCTGGGTCCACGGCGACCATTCCGTGGTCGGCCACCACGGTCAGCAGGCATTCGGACGGCAGAGCCTCCAGCACCGACTCCACCAGGCGGTCGACCTGACGCAACTGCATCCGCCAGGCGGGCGACCCGGGCCCGTGCAGGTGGCCCACCAGGTCGAGGTCGGCGTGGTAGCCGTAACAGAAGCCGCTGCCTGCGACGGCCGCGATGCTCTCGGCGGCGAGATCGCCGAGAGCGTGCACGCCGACGTAGCGTCCGCCGCGCAGCAGCGCCCGGGTCAAACCGGACCCGGCGTGCTCGGCGCCCGACACGATCGAGACCTCGAATCCGGCCGCCCCGGCTTGTTCGAACGTGGTGGGCAGCGGTTGGATCTGCTCGGGCACCACGCGGTCGCGAAGGTCGGGCCCCCACGGATGCGGGCGCCACCTCAACGCGTTCATCACATCGAATTCCGGGCCGGCCTCGGGGACCCGGAACGAGTAGCCGACAAATCCGTGTTCACCCGAGCGGTATCCGGTGCCGATCGCCGCCAGCCCCGCTGCCGTGGTGGACGGGAACCCGACGTGCAGGGTGCGGTCGGCGGCATCGGACATGGAGGTGAGTACCGGGGCATCGGCGGCATGGGCGGCGAGCAGTTCGGCGCCGAGTCCGTCGATCAGCAGAACGCAGGCTCCTCGGATCGGACCGGGCAAGGCGATCCGCGCGTCGAACCCGGGCACGCCCATCGCAGCGAGTACAGACGGGACCACGTCGGCCAGGTGGGGTGCATCGGGATCGGGACTTGCAGGCTCCACACCGCGAGCGTGCCACAGATCACGCCGGCGGGATTCGTCGGCGCAGACCTCGGCCGAAGGGCACCAGACCACTGCGCTGTACCCGGTACCCTGGGTTTTCATGAAGCCGATGAAAGCCGTGATCCTCGCTGCCGCCCTGGTGGTATCTGCAGGCGGGGCGTTCACTGGCATCGCCAGCGCCGATCCGGTCGTCCCGGCCCCAGGTCCCGCTCCGGGGCCCGTGCCCGCGCCGGGCCCGCCCCCCGGTCCCGTCGACTCGGCGCCGGCAGATCCCGCGGCCCCCCCAGCGGCCCCTGCGGCCGCGGCGGGCGGAAAAGCGATCGACCACGACGGCCTGTTCATGGTCGGTACCGATATCCAGCCGGGTAACTATGCCTCGGCCGGGCCGGTCGAGGGCGGCACCTGCTACTGGAAGCGGATGGCGGATCTGCACGGCGGCGACATCATCGACAACGCGTTCACGAAGAAGCCTCAGGTCATCACGATCGAGGCGACCGACAAGGCGTTCAAGACGAGTGGTTGCCAGCCGTGGCAGCCAACCGACGCTGTTCCCGACACCCCTGCCAACGGCACGATCCCGGCCTTGGTCGGCGGCGCCAAGCTGCGCTCGTGGATGGACACCCTGAACAACAACGCCCGCAACTACGACGGATCGTCGGTCCCGATGCCCTGACGCCTCGGGCGCAGTGATCAGCCGGGCGGGATCAGCGGTGGCCGGCAGGCATTGCCGACGGGGTCCCACCACCAGCCGTTGTCGCACATCGGTGGCGGCGGCATGACCGGCGGGCGACAGGTGTTGGCCACGGGATCCCACCAGGCACCGTTCTCACATCCCAACGGCACGACCGGCGGGTGGCACACATTCGCCACCGGATCCCACCATTCGCCGGCCGCACAGTCGGCCCAGCTGACTGCCGGTGCGGCGACCGTAACCACTGCCATCAGACCGAACGGCGCCAGTACCGCGCCGATGCCTGCGGCGCAGCGGCCGACGATGCTGGTCATCTCAAACCTCCCCGAGAGATCACGTGACTCGAGCCTATCGGCGTACCGGGCGGACTGCCAGGAATCGGACACGCCGGGTCGGCGTCGGCGACGAGGATCCGCGCTGACAGGGACGTCGGCAAATGCTTTGCTGCACAAGATCACCCGCGCCGGTGTTCGCGCACCCCGGCGTGGCAACCGGCACGGGTGGACCGCGCGGCAAGCGCAACCTGCACCGGCGCGCTGCTAGTCTGCGAGAGCTGCCGGTTGCGCGAATCGCGCGCCGATCCGCCCGGCCAGCCGCGGCGGTAACGTGACGAATCAGCTCAGTGGATACGGAAAAGGGTGTTGTGCGCGGCGCAGAGATCAAGGCCCTGACGGGACTGCGCATCGTTGCAGCGGTGTGGGTGGTCCTGTTCCACTTCCGGCCCTTGCTCTACCAGGTGGCACCCGATGTCACCAAGGCCCTCGCGCCCGTACTCGACCGCGGCGCCCAGGGCGTCGACCTGTTCTTCATTCTCAGCGGATTCGTCCTGACCTGGAACTACATCGATCGGATGGGCCCGACGTGGTCCACCCGGGCCACGTTGCACTTCCTGTGGTTGCGGTTGTCGCGGGTGTGGCCGGTGTACCTCGTCACGCTGCATCTGGCCGCGCTGTGGCTGATCTTCACCCTCAACGTCGGGCATATCCCGCCCGAGGACACGAGTGGTTACAACGCCGTCAGCTATGTGCGGCAGCTGTTCCTGGTCCAACTGTGGTTCGAGCCGTACTTCGACGGATCCAGCTGGGACGGACCGGCATGGTCGATCAGCGCCGAGTGGCTGGCTTACCTGCTGTTCGGTGCGCTGATCCTGGTCATCTTCCGGATCGCCCGCGCGACCCGGGCACGCAGTCTGGTCCTACTCGCCATCGCCGCCGCGGTCCCACCGGTCGTGCTGTTGATGGCCACCGGCCACTTCTACACCCCGTGGAGCTGGCTGCCCCGCATCGTCATGCAGTTCACCGCCGGCGCACTGGCGTGTGCGGCGGTGCGCAAGCTTCATCTGACAGATCGGACCCAGAAGGGTGCGGGCTACCTCTCGATCCTGTTGGGCGCCGCCATCGTCGGCGGTCTGTATTTCTTCGACAAGCACCCGTTGAACACCGTCGGCGACGCCGGCGGCATGGTCGACATCCTGTTCGTCCCGCAGGTGGTCGCCCTGGCAGTCGGCGTCGGCAGCTTGCCGGCACTGTTGTCCACCCGACTGCTGGTCTACGGCGGACAAATCTCGTTCGGCCTATACATGGTGCACGAGTTGGTCCATACCGCCTGGATCTGGACCACCCGGCAATTCGAGCTGACCCTGACACCCACGCTCTCGGGTAAAGCGACGCTGCTCGGCCTGTTCGCGATCTCGGTGATCGGCGCGATCGCGCTGTATCACCTCGTAGAGGAGCCGGCCAGACGCTGGATGCGCCGGATGGTCGACATCCGGCCGGTCGACCAGACGAACACGAAACTGCACCGGATCGACACCGAGTCCGCAGACCGGTCCGACGAGGTTCCAGCCCGCGCGGGCTGACCGCTGTAACCATCCAAACCCGCTGCGCGACAGGTTGTTATGCCCTTGTTATCGCTGTGTCACCAGCCGCCTATCTACGGCCCAGGTTCACACCTTAGGCTGTCTCGGTATCGCGGTCCGGGACGAATTGGGTCTCGCCGGCAGTGGAGGTTGCAGTGAGTCGTCTGACCACTTTCATCGTCTCGCTCGCCCTCCTGGTGGGGCTGTTCGCGCAGGCCCCTCAGCGGCGCTTTGTCACCTCCGGCCTGGATCCTCAGATCAGCCACATCGCGGTGATCGGAGACTCCTACACCACTGGTATGCCCGCCGAGGGTGGCATGGGGCCGAGGAACTGGGCTCCGCTGGCCTGGCAGAAATTGGCGCAGCGCGGTGTGCAGGTCGACGCCGATGTGGTGGCCGAAGGGGGCGCAGGCTATGAGGCGCGCGGTAACCGCGGCAGCGTCTTCGCCGACCTGACGCCACGGGCGGTGCAGCCCGACGATGCGTTGATCGTTTTCTTCGGTTCACGCAACGACAAGGACGCCGACCTGGGTGCGGTGACGCGGTTGAGCCACGATGCGTTGACGATGGCGCGGCAGGCCGCTCCCACCGCTCGGATGCTGGTGATCGGGCCGCCATGGGTGAACGCCGATGTCCCGCCGAATCTGCTCGGCGTTCGCGATATCCTGCGCGATCAGGCCCGGCAGGTGGGGGCCATGTTCGTCGATCCGATCGCCGAACGCTGGTTCTTCGACAATCCGGAGCTGATCGGGGCGGACGGCATCCACCCGACCGACGCCGGCCACGCCTACATGGCGGACAAGATCGCTCCGCTGATCGGCAAGGAACTTCCGCGCTGGGTCTGAGCGCGGTGCTCAGCCGCCGGAGGTGGTGCGGAAGCGGTCGCGGTAGGCACGGGGTGACACCCCGAGGTGGTTGACGAACACCCGCCGGAGGGTCTCGGCGCTCCCGAAACCGGCCAGGCGGGCGGTTTCTCCCACCTGGCGTCCCGCGTCGAGGGCTGCTCGTGCGACATCGATCCGCACAGTTTCGACGTAGCGCGCCGGTGTGGTGCCCAGCTCAGCTTGAAACAGCCGGGTCAGCTGTCGAGTACTCAACGAGGCCAGTGCGGCAAGGCTTTTCACGCTGTGGTCGGCCGTCGGGTCGGCCGCGATCATCTCGGTGACCTGACGCAGCGCCGACTCTGCCGGCGCGTCGGCCTCGACCAGCGTCGAGAACTGTGACTGGCCGCCGGCTCGCTTGAGATATACGACCAGTGACCGGGCGACGTCGCGCACCAGTTCAGCGCCGTAGTCCGACTCCACCAGTGCCAACGCCAGATCGATGCCCGCCGATACTCCCGCTGACGTGTAGACGGCCCCGTCGCGGACGAAGATGGCGTCGGGTTCGACGGAGATCGTGGGATAGGCACGCGCGAGCAGTCGTGCGTGCCGCCAGTGCGTGGTGGCCCGGTGGCCGTCGAGCAGGCCGGCCTCGGCGAGTATGAAGGAGCCGGTGCAGATGGACGCGAGCCGCCGGGTGCGAGTGGGCATGTCCCGTAGTGCTGCCACCAGGCTCGGATCGATCGGCCGGCCCACGAGATTGTCTCCGCCGGAGACCAATACGGTGTCCACGCGGTCGATCTCCGCGATTCGATCGGTCACCGCGAACCTCGTGCCGATCGAGGTGATGACGTCGGCGCCGTCGACCGAGGCGAACCGCAGTCGGTAGTCGGCGCCGAACCGGTTGGCCTCGGCGAAGACCTCAGCGGGCCCGGCGGCATCCAGCAGTTTCATCCCGTCGAAGACGACGATCACGATCTCCCGTGGTTCCCCAACCTGTGCCATGCATCCATTGTGTCGCTTTTTGTGGGAAAGATGGCAGATCGGACATGCTCGGGGGGTTGGGTCGCGGCGCAGACTGGTTGCACGCCGACAAGGAGGTTCACATGTCATCCACCACAGGCGCAACCGTCACAGTGGTCCAGCCCGGGGCCGGGGATTCGGCTGAAATCCCTGGCTTCGGGGCGGTTTTCAAGCTCACCGGCCGCACCACCGGCGGCCTGGTCTCGATTGTCGAGCATCCCTTCGCGGTCGGCATGATCACCGCGGCGCACCGCCATACCAACGAGGACGAGCACTCGATCGTGTTGTCCGGCGAGATCGGGTTCCGTTCGGACGACAATGAAGTGGTCCTGGGACCGGGCGGTTACATCACGAAGCCGCGCGGGCAGATGCACGCCATGTGGAACGCGGGTTCGACGCCGGGTCGCATCATCGAAGTGATCACGCCAGGAAACGGTTTCGAGAACTACTTCCGCGAACTCGGTGAGCTGCTGACCTCAGCCGGCGAACCCGAGCCGGACAGCCCGCCCCTGCACACCACCGCCGAGTTCATCGAACTCTCGAACAAGTACGGCCTCACCTACGGGGTGCCGGAATGGTTCGCCGACATCGTGGCCCGCTATCACCTCAACCCACCCACCCATTGAGTCGAATCCGAAGGAGACATCCATGACAACATCACTGACCGGCAATATCGCCGGGATCGAACTGCCGGACACCGCGCTGGTGCGCGAGACCACCGAGTACATCCGCGATGTCGAGGACGACCTGCTGTTCCATCACTCCCGCCGGGTGTTCTACTTCGGCGCGCTACAGGGCCTGCGCCGAGGCCTGCAGCCAGACCTTGAGCTGCTGTACGTCGGCGCGATGTTCCACGACATCGGGTTGACCGACGGCTACCGCACGTCTTCACAACTGCGCTTCGAGGTCGACGGCGCCGACGCCGCACGGGACTTCCTTTTGCGGCGCGGGGTTGACGAGGCCGCCGCGCGCAAGGTCTGGCTGGGCATCGCACTGCACACCACGCCGGGGGTGCCCGAGTTCCTTGAGCCTGAGATTGCGCTGGTGACAGCCGGCGTCGAAACCGATGTGCTCGGAATCGGCCTCGACAACCTGACGCCGGAAGATCTGAGTGCCGTCACCGCGGCGCATCCGCGGCCCGACTTCAAGAACCGCATCCTGCAGGCATTCACCGACGGGGTACAGCAGCGCCCCGGGTCGACCTTCGGCACCGTCAACGCCGACGTGCTGTCCCACTTCGACGACACTTTCGTGCGGGAGGATTTCGTCGAGGTGATCCTCGCCAACAAGTGGCCGGAATAGCCTGTCCCACAGGCAGGGCCGGGCCGATCAGCTGGAGGCGGTGCGGCGTTCGGCGAGTTCCCGGAGGGGTTCCGGCAGGGCAGGAGCCTGCAGGATCGTGGGGAGATGCTGTGGCTCCAGGGTCAGCGCCCGGAACACGAACCCGACGGTGATGTCATGGTCGGGCCGATCGGTCACCACGATCTCGTCGCCGGCGGATACCGGTCCAGGCGTCACCAGGCGCAGATACGCACCCGGGATCGCCGTCCGGGTAAAGGTTTTCACCCATCCATTGATCTGCAGCCAGTTTGCGAACGTCCGGCAGGGGATGCGGGGCCGGGACACCTCGAGCTCGAGCCCGTGGGCACCGACCCGCCACCGTTCACCGATGACGGCGTTGGTGACATCGACGCCCGCGGTCGTCAGGTTCTCGCCGAACGCACCGTTGGCGATCTCCCGGTCCAGCTCGGTCTGCCAGCTGTCGAGATCCTCGCGGGCGTAGGCGTACACCGCCTGATCGTCGCCGCCGTGGAACTGTTGGTCGCCGATCGTGTCGCCGACGAGCCCGCTGCCGAGCCCGCCGTGCATCGGGCCGGGCGCGCGTACCGCGACCGCCGCGTCGACGGGACGCTTGTCGATGCCGGTGACTGCGCGGCCCTCGGCTGTGTTTGGTCGTGGATGGGCCACGTTGACCGTCAGTACCTGCGCCATGTCGCCCAGCGTATCGGCTTAGAAAAGCGGTGTCGCAACGCCATTCGGAGCCGGCGGGGTAGGCGGCACCGGCAGGCACAGCCCGGTCGCGGTGTCGAGCTGCCGGCCCGGTATGCAGAAAGGCGAACAACCGTTGGTGACGCCGGTTTCCCCGGGCGGGCAGGCCGAGCTCGGGGCCGGCGTCACGATCGTGGCCACCGCCATCGACCCGGCCGACAGCACCGCGGCCGACACCACGGTGAACACCCCGCGCCACACTGCGCTCGTCATTGGTTGTCTCCTCATGAGCCGCACCTCTTTCGGACCTACGGGCGCAGTCTAAGCCGCGGGTTGTCTGCCCACGCCCGGTTCGGTCCGCTAGCGTCACGTGGTTGTGCAGACCCTCATCGACTTCGACCGTGCGCCGGTTTTCGCCATCCCGACCATCGAGCCGGTCGGTGGGCTCACCGTTCGCGAGGGAATGCTGATCGAAGGCCCACAGGGGTGGGGAGAGTTCAGTCCGCTGCCGCACGAGGGCACGCTGACCCGCTGGCTGACGTCGGCCACCGAGCCGGGAACTGTCGGCTGGCCCGATCCGGTGCGTGGCCGAGTGCCCATCGCAATCACGATTCCCGCCGTGGACGCCGCACGGGCCCGCGAAATTGCCGCCGCATCGGGTTGTCGGACTGCGGCGGTCGAAGTGGGTGTCGGAGGATTGGCGGAGGACCTCGAGCGGGTCCGTGCCGTGCGCGACGGGCTTGGTGCGGGTGGTGTCCTGCGGTGCGACGCGAAGGGGCGGTGGGATGCGGACACCGCGGTCGCTGCCATCGGTGCACTCGACCGGGTGGCCGGCGGCCTGGAGTTTGTCACCCAGCCATGCCCGACGGTCGACGAGTTGGCGCAGGTCAGGCGGAGGGTCGAGGTGCCCGTCGCGGTCGGGGAGTCGATCCGCGAATCCGACGATCCGATGGGCCTGCGCCTCGGCGAGGCGGCCGACATCGCGGTGCTCGCCACCGGTCCGCTGGGTGGGGCCCGGCGGGCGTTGCGGGTTGCCGAGTCCTGCGGGTTGCCGTGTGTGGTCACCTCGACGCTGGAGACGACGATCGGACTCGGGGCGGGGCTCGCGCTGGCGGGGGCGTTACCCGAGTTGGCGTTCGCGTGTGAGTTGGGAACCAGGGGATTCCTCGCCGGCGATGTCGTCGCGGATTCGCGGTCTCTGGTCACTGTCGATGGCTATCTGCCGGTGGCGCCGATGCCGCCCGCGCCGCAGCTCGACCGACTCGAGCGGTACGCGGTCACCGACCCGGCCCGGCTGGCGTGGTGGCGCGAGCGCCTTCAGCGTGCCATTTCCGCGTCCTGAACTGCTCTGATGCCTCCTCGAGTGGGGCGCCGCGAGGCTCAGCGCAGCAACCTCCGACGAACAGATTCAAGTAGCGCACTACGCATGTGCATGGCATGGCGGTGACTCGAGAATCGACGTGGTCAGCTACCGCTGGCGGGAAGATCCAACGGAGGATGCCATGTCGTTGTTCGCCAAGCTGTCGGAACTCCGGGCCGTCCGGACCCAGGACTCCGCGGGGACCGACGAGCTCAGTATCAGCAGAGCTGACGGGTTTCAGTTCAAGGCTGTGTCGATGTGTCAGGGGGATGTGGTGGATCTGGACCGACTGCTGCCGTTCGACGGCCAGTTGGAGATCGTGTTGAGAGAGGTGGACGTGCGTACCGACGAGATGCAGGACGTGGGCTCGATATTCATCCGCTCGGACGAGTTGGGTAGGGGCGAGCTCACCCAGCAGTTCAGCGGCGCGGGCGCACTCTACGACCTCACGTACAAGGTGATCTGACCGCTCAGTCCTGAACGGCCTTGGCGATCGCCACGCAGGTCGTCAACGAGTCCGCATCGGGATCCGCCGTCTCGGTGAGTTCCCACATCGCGTTGTGCAGCATCCGGACGATCACCCAGGCCCGGGCCCGGTCGGCATCCAGGCCGGCGGCGTCGACCAGGGCCGACAACCGGCGCCGGACCCCGTCGCGGACATACCCGGCCAGCTCGTCCCACCGGTTCCACAGCATCGGCGCGATCTCGTAGTGTGGATCGCCGTTCATCGGCTTGGGATCGATCACCAGCCATGGCGCGCGGTCGGCGGCCAGGACGTTCTCGTAGTGCAGATCACCGTGGATCAGGGTGCCGGTGGCCGCCGGATCCGCGGCCAGCTCCTTGCCGAGCGCGATCGCCTGCTCGACCAGCCGACGCGGAACCGGGGCATTGCGGGGCAGTCGCGTCAGGTCGGCGGTCCATCGTTCGGTGCATTCGGCGAGTGACCGCAGCTGTGGCAGAGCAGGCACATGGATCTGGCTGTACAGGCCGGCGACGATCTCACACGCCTCGATGTCCCACAGCTCGTTGAGATTTCGCTGCTGCAGCTGTTCCAGCAATATCACCCGGCGGTGCGGATCGGCCCGCAGCAGTCGGACCGCACCGGCGCCGGCCCAGCGGCGCAGTGCCAGGTGTTCGTGTTCGGACTCGTCATCGGGGAAGGCGGCCTTGAGAACCGCCGGCGCCCCTTCGCTGGTCCGCACCGGCAACACGATCGAGCAATAGCCGTGAAAGGCGGGCCCGTCGGTGTGCAGGTCCCACTCGTCGAGCTGGGCGCGAATCAGTCTCGGCAGACCATCGACCCACGACTGCCAGTGAGGTCCCCGCCTGCCCATCGCGCGCACCGGCTCGGGCAGATCGATCATCACCACCATCGTCGCACCCCGGCCCGCCCGCGCCGCATCCGGTTTTGACAGACTGTGCCCCATGGCACAGATCACCTTCAAAGGAAACCCCATCAACACGGTCGGCGACCTGCCGGCAGTCGGTAGCTCCGCCCCGAGCTTCTCGGTCACCGGTACCGATCTCGGCGCTGTCACGAACGACCAGTTCGCGGGCAAGTCGGTGCTGCTGAACATCTTCCCGTCGGTGGACACGGGGATTTGCGCCGCCAGCGTGCGCACGTTCAACGAACGGGCCGCTGCTGCCGGTGCCACGGTCTTGTGCGTGTCGAAGGACCTGCCGTTCGCGCTGAGCCGTTTCTGCGGAGCCGAGGGCATCGAGAACGTCATCACCGCGTCGGCGTTCCGGGACAGCTTCGGTGAGGATTACGGAGTCACCATGTCCGACGGCCCGATGGCCGGTCTGCTGGGACGCGCCGTCGTCGTCATCGGCGCCGACGGCAAGGTGGCCTACACCGAGCTGGTGCCCGAGATCGTTCAGGAACCCGACTACGACGCCGCGCTGGCCGCACTCTGATCGTCGTCACCCCTCCTCACCGGCGCGCCCCGCGCCGGTGAGGAACCGGCCGGTGCTCAGATCGGCCACTGTTCGCGGCGATATGCCGCGTCGAAGAACATCCATTCGTATTTCGCGGTGACCTCGAAATGGGCTCGTGCGGCGGCTTCGTCGGCCCCGCCCAGTGTCGGTCCCAGCCGATCGGTCAGCTCGAGAACCTCGGCAACCGTGGCGGCGAACTCGTCGCCCCCGTAGCTGTCGATCCAACGCTGGTAGCGCCGATCTGGCGAACCGCGTTCCAGCAACGCCGCCCCGACCCAGGCGTAGATCCAGTAACAGGGCAGGACCGCCGCCAGCCCCTCGGCGAAGGTGCCGCTGTAGGCAGCGGCCAGCAGATAACTCGTGTAGGCGCGTGTGGTCGGGGCGATCGGCGTCGCGTTCAACGCCTCGATGTCCAGGCCCAGTTCGGGAAGCAGCTCGCTGTGTAGGCCCAACTCGACATCGAAGACCTCGGCGGCGTGCCGGGAGAACATCGCGGTCTCCGCCAGCGTGGGGGCTTTGGCGGCGACGATGGCCAACGCGCGGGCATAGTCGCGCAGATAGTGGACGTCCTGTGCCACGTAGTGGGCGAACGCCGCGTCGTCCAGGCTGCCGTCGGTCAGGCCGGTCAGGAACGGGTGAGCGAGGATCGCGGTGAATGTCGGCTCGATCGGTTCCCAAAGCCGGGAAGACCAGGATTGAGGATGCGCGTCGGAATGCATGCCACCATGGTGTCAGGTCATCCGCAAACGTGGTGAGCCCTCTCGGCCACCCTGCCCCACAACGTTTTTCGCCCCGGACGAAGTCAAACCGGATCTCCCCCCGATACTTTGCCGAGGGGGACGGCAGTCACCCCGGCGCGCGGCGCACGAGGCGGTGCCGAGGCCACCCGCACAACGGCTGCCCAAGGCCGTTCCGGTAACTGTTGGGTCACGGTCCTGCATCTGATCGAGTCTGTGCCCCAATCTAATTGGGCAAACCGATCATTGAGCGGTACAAATGGTTGACCCGGCTGACAGCGACCAGCGGCCGGCGTCGCCTTCCGGTGGTCGAGAGAGTTGATGTTCGATGAGACGTACCTTTGCCCTGCTGTTCGGTCTGGCATTCCTGGTAGCGGCTCCCGGACTGGCCGGCGCCGCGCCGATCGAACGCCCGACCGGCAACCAACGCTATGTCGATCTGGTGATCGCCCGCGCGATGTCACAGCGCGGTGTGCCCTTCAGCTACGGCGGTGGCGATGTGAACGGGCCGACCCGTGGTGTCGCCCGCTCCCTGCCCGCCGCGGGCCTGGCTCCTGCCACCCCGCCGCTTGCGGGTGGCGGTCTGACACCGGGCCTGTCGACGCCCGTGGTGACCGCTCCCGTCGCTCCGGTTCTGACCCCGGGTCTCGGCCTGGCGCCCGACCCGTCGGCAAATGTGGTCGGGTTCGATGCCTCCGGTCTGATCGTGTACGCCTTCGGCGGAGTCGGGGTGAAGATGCCGCGGTCATCCGGCGAGCAGTACAAGGTCGGGCAGAAGGTGCTTCCGGCGCAGGCGTTGCCCGGTGACCTGATCTTCTACGGTCCTGAGGGCACCCAGAGTGTGGCGCTCTACCTCGGCAACAACCAGATGATCCAGGGCACCGAGCCGGCCGTCGCGGTCACGCCGGTGCGCGCCCAGGGGATGACGCCCTATCTGGTCCGCATCATCGCCTGACACCTGAGATCTTGTGCGTCCGAGGCGGCCCAACCCTCCGTAGGCTCTGAGCTGACGACGAGGAAGGCGCACAGCATTGACAGACCAGACACCTGCGACCACGCGGACCGTATTTCCCGGTATCAGTTCCCGTGCCTGGGAGCATCCAGCGGACCGGACCGCGCTGACCGCCCTGCGTCGGCTCAAGGGATTCGATCAGGTCCTCAAGGTGCTGTCGGGGATGTTGCGCGAACGCAAGCACCGGCTGCTGTACCTGGCCAGTTCGGCCCGGGTGGGTCCGCGGCAGTTCGCCGACCTCGACGCGTTGCTCGACGAGTGCGTGCAGGTGCTCGACGCTCCGGTACGCCCGGAGATGTTCATCATCCAGTCGCCGGAAGCCAATGCGTACTGCATCGGTATGGAGGACCCGTTCATCGTCATCACCTCGGGCATGTACGAACTGATGACACACGACGAGATGCGCTTCGTGATCGGTCACGAACTCGGGCATGCGCTCAGCGGTCATGCCGTCTACCGCACGATGCTGCACCACCTGCTGCGGTTGGCCTCGTCGTTCGGATTCATCCCGATCGGTGGCTGGGCGCTGCGGGCCATCGTCGCCGCGTTGCAGGAATGGCAGCGCAAATCCGAACTTTCGGGGGATCGTGCGGGCCTGCTGTGCGGACAGGACTTCGACATGGCGATTCGGGTCGAATTGAAGCTTGCGGCCGGCCGGCACCTCGACAAGCTCGACTCGCAGGCGTTTCTCGCCCAGGCCCGTGACTATGACGCGAGCGGCGACATGCGCGACGGCGTGCTCAAACTGCTCAACCTGGAAATGCAGACGCATCCGTTCTCGGTGCTGCGAGCGGCGGCACTGACCAAGTGGGTCGATACCGGCGGATATGGCGCGATCATGGCCGGCAACTATCCGCTGCGGTCCGAGGATGCGAACGCGAGTTGGGCTGACGACGTCAGCGCGGCGGCACGCCACTACAAGGACGGTTTCGACCAGTCCAACGACCCGCTGATCCGGGGCATCCGGGACGGCTTGGGCGGCGTGGTCGACGGAGTGGGGCAGGCCGCGACGAACGCGGCAGACTCGATGGGCCGCAAGATCTCCGAATGGCGCCGCAACACCCGGCCGAGTGACGAACAGCAGACTGGCGGGTAGTTGCCGTCGGAGCAACGGTAAGCCCCTAGACTAGGCGCTCGTGGGCATCCTGTTTGGCTTCGCGCCGTGGATCATCTATTGGGTTCTCGTCGGCAACGTGCCGTTCCTGGTCGCCGTGCTGGTGGCGCTCGCCGCGGCCGTCGCGACATTCACGATCAGCCGGATCTCCGGGGCGCCGGGGCGCACCTTGGAGGTAGGTGCACTCGCGACCTTCGTCGTGCTGACGATCCTCACCCTGGTGCTGAGCCAGGAGGCGATGGAGCGCTGGATACAGCCACTGAGTACCGCCGGGATCTTCCTGGTCGCTCTGATCGGTCAGCTGATCGGCAAGCCGTTCGTGCTGGAGTTCGCCGCAGCGGGCCAGCCGCCGGGAGTCGTGGAAAGTGATCTGTTCCAACGGACTGTGAAGATCCTGACCTGGATCTGGGTGGGCGCGTTCGCCGGGATGACGATCTCCGCGGCGATACCCCCCGTAGTGCAGGGTGATGCCACGATCCTGGACACCAAGACGCCGTTGTCGTTCATCTGCTACTGGGTCATCCCGTTCACGTTGCTCGGGCTGGCAGCGCTGGCCTCGCGGGTCCTGCCCGACCGGATGACGGCGGGCATGAACGACATCGTGCGCAAAACCACCTTCGTGGCGTTCTCCGAGGCCGAGATCGACCAGCTCTACTACCTGGCGCAGGAGCACGCCAATCGTGAGGTCGGCGCCGGGCAGGAAGCCTACGACGTCCGGGTCGGTGGATCCGCGACGCCTTTGGTGGGCGATGAATCCAGAATGTCGTGGCCCTCGACGTACAAGGTGCGCGACCGCAAGAGGTAGTGGCCTCAGCGGTCCGGCATCATCCCCAGCAGTCCGAGCATCATCACGACGCCCGGCAGCAGGTTGGTCACCTGGTGGGCGATGATGCCGCCCCACAAACTTCCGGAGTAGAGCCGCGCCAACGCAATTGGGATGGCGACCACGAGCAGCAGCGGGGCCCGTTCGGGTTCCAGGTGGGCCAGTGCGAACACCAGGGTGGACACGATCACCGCGACGATGCGTCCCCACCGCTGCTCGAGTGCACCCCACAACAGTCCGCGGTACACCACCTCTTCGCAGATCGGTGCGACGAACGCGACCAGGAGCAGGACGGCCACCGCCAACGGCCAGCCGGTCCGAACGCCCTCGTAGATCCCGCCGACCGCGGAGGTCGCGTCGGGCCCGACGATCGCCTGGTACAGCAACGCGGCGGGCAGTGTGACGAACAGGCCGCCGATGCCGAACGCCAACCCGAGACCGGCGGCTCGCCAGGACCACTGCCATCGAAAGTCGATGCGGGGGCCGTTGCCGCGCCATTTCGCGATGGCAATCGCCAGCGTCGCGGCGACGACTGTCGGTACCCCGATGGCCAGGGTGATCAACCAGGGCGGCGGCGGCCCCGGGGGTGCGAAGATACCGAACGCGGCCGAGATGAGCAGATAGACGGCCTCGACGGCGATGAAGGCGCCGAGGCCCCAGCGATGTGTGATCACTTGGTTCCGAAGATGCGGTCACCCGCGTCGCCGACGCCGGGAACGATGTAGCCCTGCTCGTCGAGTTCCCGGTCCAGTGCCGCGGCGTAGATGGGCACGTCCGGATGTGCCTGCTGCATCGCGGCTACGCCTTCCGGACAGGTCAGCAGACAGACGAATTTGACGGAGCGCGGTGCGTACTCCTTGATGCGGTCGATCGCCGCGACCGCCGAATTGCCGGTGGCAAGCATCGGATCCACGACCACCACGTCACGTTCGTGCAGATCACCCGGCAGCTTGAAGTAATACTCCACGGCCACGCGGGTCTTCGGATCCCGGTAGAGGCCGATATGGCCGACGCGGGCGCTGGGCATCACGCTGAGCATGCCGTCCAGGATGCCGCTTCCGGCCCGCAAAATGGACACGAATACCAGTTTCTTGCCGTCGATCACGGCACCTGTCGTGGATTCCAGGGGTGTCTCGATGTCGACGTCGTGGACCGGGATGTCACGCAGCACCTCGTAGCTCATCAGCATCGAGATCTCGTTCAGCAACTGGCGAAACCCTTTGGTGGACACGTCTTTCTGCCGCATCAGGGACAGCTTGTGCTGCACCAACGGATGATCGATGACGTGCAGGTTGCCCATATCGTCGCTCCTAGAAGACCGTGCCGTCACTGATGATGGACAACGGCGGTGCGCCGTCGCGCAGGCGTGCGGCCAGCGCGCGGCCCGTCGCCCAGGTTCCGCCTTCCAGCACACACGCCAGCGGCAGTCGTGGGGCGCCGAGACGGTCGCGGATGAGCGGTGCCAGCTCATCGAGCAATGCGACGGTCAGTGCCCGCCATTCGACGATGAGTTCGTCGTCCACCGTCCAGTCCTTCTCGGCGAGCGCGGCATCACGTAACCGCAGCACTCCGGTATCCAGCAGCAGACCACCGTTCCGGTATTCGGGCAGACCGGTGAGGGCATCGAGTTCGGTGACGGCGACACCGGCCCGTTCGAACGGTTCCAGCAGGGAGTAGGTCAGCCACTGGGACAGTTTGTGAAACGGCATCCAACCGCGTGACAGACCGGGGCCCGGCGCCGCCTGATGCCGCCAGCAGTCTCCGAGCGGTTGACCGCCGATGGTGTTGTCGGTGAGCCACACTCCCGACAGTGCGTCCAACACCGCCGAGAGTAGGTCGTGGGCCGTGACCGTCGGGCCGGTCACCATGTCGAACAATCCGCCGGGACGGCCGTCCGGACCGAATACATCGGGGCGAGCGGCCAATTGGGTACCCAGGCGGCGGAGCAGCTGCACCCGGCCGGTGAGGCCGAGTAGTGGATTTCCGGGATCCACCTGAAAAGCGGCCGCCAGGCTTTCGTCGTCGAGGCCGCGCAGTGCGCCGGCATCTGCCCGCAGCGGATCGGCAGGATCGCTCGAGAACAATCCGCTGCCGAACGCGTGCCAGCTCGCGACTCCCAGGCCCTCGGAGCGGGTCAGGCGAAGGCCGGTGCCGGGCTCGGTGTAGTGCCAATCAGGTCCCGCGCCGGCGTCGAGCAACACGCTCACCACGGCCAGGTCGATCATCGATCGAGCACGCGGCGCGACATCCGAATCGGCTGTGCGCGAGTCCAACTCGGACCGACGATCCACACCTCCGGCCTCGAAATGACGCCACCTGCCGTGGTAGGGGATGGCGAGCGTCGGGTAGCGGCTGCGGGTGACGTCCGCGACCTCGGCGGCTGCCCGGTCCAGAGCATCGTCATCCACCAGGAACCAGGCGGAGTTGCCGACCCGGGCGCGTTGCAGAAGGTGCTGCGCCCGTTCGCGGATCGCGGTGGTCGTGCGCAGCGTGGCGACTGCGGCCGCGCCTTCCGTGGTCATGGTCATGGCGTGAGTCCGCGGCCCTTGGCGATCTTCAGTTCGTCGGCGCCCGGCACCGGACCGGGGGTGAAGTAGCCGGCGGCCATCTTGGCGTCGATCTCCACCCGGGCGTCGGCCGGTATCAGGTCGTCGGGGATGTTGACCCGCTCGCCGACCTCGATCCCGGAGCCGGTGATGGCGTCGTACTTCATGTTGCTCATCGACACCAGCCGGTGGATCTTGCGGATTCCCAGCCAGTGCAAGACGTCCGGCATGAGCTCCTGAAACCGCATGTCCTGCACCCCCGCCACGCATTCGGTGCGGGCGAAGTACTGGTCGGCGGTGTCGCCGCCGTCCTGACGCTTGCGTGCGTTGTAGACCAGGAATTTCGTCACCTCACCGAGTGCGCGGCCCTCTTTGCGTGAATAGGCGACCAACCCGACCCCGCCCCGCTGGGCGCCGGCGATACATTCCTCGATGGCGTGCGTGAGATAGGGCCGGCACGTGCAGATGTCGGAGCCGAAGACGTCCGAACCGTTGCACTCGTCGTGCACCCGGGCAGTCAGTTCCACGGTCGGATCGGCCAAATCATTTGGTGCGCCGAAGATGTACACGGTCTGCCCGCCGATCGGCGGCAGGAACACCTCGAGGTCACCGCGGGTCACGAGTTCGGGGTACATACCCCCGGTCTCCTCGAACAGCACGCGGCGCAGGGCGTTCTCGGTGCAGCCGAACCTTTCTGCGACACCGGGCAGGAACCATACCGGCTCGATGGCCGCCTTGGTCACCAGCGCCGCGCCGTTTTCCAGGAGTATCTGGCCGTCCGGATGCAGTCGGCCGGCGGCGATGGCGGTCGCGACCTCCGGCACCATCACATGGGCCTTCGTCACCGCGATGGTCGGCCGGATGTCATAGCCGGCGCCCAGTTCGGCGGCGAACGCGTCAGCGACCATCGCGCCCCACGGATCCAGGCTGACGATCGTCTCGGGTCGGCTCCACTGGGGGTAGGGCCCGATCACATCGGTGGGGGAGGTATTGGTGAGATCGGCGCGGTGCTCCGGGGAGAGGGCGCCCGCGGCGACGGCGAGAGCCCGGTACACGCTGTAGGAGCCACTGTGGGTGCCGATCACGTTGCGGTGCGCGCGGGTGGTGGTGGTACCGATCACCGGACCGCGCTCCGCTGCAGTCGGCGCGGCCCAGTGAATGGTCGGGGTACCCGCGACAGCACTGTGTGACGTCAGCCGGATATGCCTGGTTTTGGCCGGCTCCGCGGATGCACCACTTGATTCGACGACCATGTCGGTGCCCCTTCCTCCGCGCTCGGCTGAGACAGTCCAGTCAACCCCGATTCGACAGGTTCCGCATGCGGTGTGCCCGTAACCTCGGTCGAATGCGATGGATCGTGGACGCGATGAACGTGATCGGGTCGAAGCCGGACGGTTGGTGGAAGGACCGCCATCGTGCGATGGCCGGTCTGGTGGAGCGGCTCGAGCGCTGGGCTTCGGCCGAGAACCTGCCTGTGACGGTGGTGTTCGAGGGGCCGTCGGCGTCGACGATCGAGTCGGCCGTCGTCGAAGTGGCGCACGCTCAGCGGGCGCACGCGAACTCGGCGGACGACGAGATCGTGCGGTTGGTTCAGGCGGATTCGCGACCCGGTGACATCACGGTGGTGACATCGGATGGCGGGCTGGCCGCGAGGGTCCGCGAGGCGGGCGCGCTGGTGCAGCCCGCCGCCGGATTTCGTGAGCTCATCGACCGATTCTGACCCTGCGGGCGCCTCGTTGCACTACGGTCACGGCATGCTCGACGATGCGGTCAGCGTCAGCGGTGTCGACCTGACCGATCCGGCGGTCTACGAGGCGGGTGTGCCGTTCGCGGCATTCCGCGAACTTCGGCGCCGGGCACCGGTCGCCTGGCATCCTTACTCGGACGGGGCAGGCTTCTGGGCGCTCACCGGATACGACGAGGTGCACGCGGTGTCGCGGGACAGCGCCACGTGGTCCTCGCATCGGACCGGAGTGCTCTTCGACGTTCCGCTACCGGAGAATTCGTATCATCTCGACCTGATGATGCTGACCATGGATCCGCCGCGACATAGCGCACTGCGGACGCTTGTCAGCAAGGGATTCACCCCGCGGCATGTTGCCAAACTCCGTGAGCGGCTGGGCTGCCTGGCAACCGAGATCGTCGACGGGGTGCTGGCCCGGGGTGAGTGTGAATTCGTGTCCGACATCGCCGGCGCGTTGCCGTCATATGTGATCGCCGAACTGCTGGGCATCTCACATGAGGACGGTCGCCGCCTGTATCACCTCACCGAGGTCATGAACTCGGAGCACGTGGGCGAAGCGACGGACACGGTGATGCAGGCGCAGATCGAGATGTTCGAGTACGCGTCGGCGCTGGCGCAAC
This sequence comes from Mycolicibacterium peregrinum, assembly GCF_002102345.1. Lineage (GTDB taxonomy): Bacteria > Actinomycetota > Actinomycetes > Mycobacteriales > Mycobacteriaceae > Mycobacterium > Mycobacterium peregrinum. The sequence goes on along the minus strand of NZ_LQPP01000010.1, from coordinate 63,662 downwards.
GCAAGCGTGCCGAACCGGGCGATGACATCGCGACCGCGCTGCTCGGTGCCGAGGTGGACGGTCGGCACCTCACCGACCTCGAGTTCAACATGTTCTTCTTGTTGATGATCAACGCCGGGGGAGACACCACCCGAAACCTGGTGTCGGCGGGCACGTTGGCGCTACTGGAGCACCCGGACGAACTTGCTCGACTGGCCGCCGACCCCGGGCTGCTGTCCACGGCGGTCGAGGAGATGCTCCGGTATGTCAGTCCGGTGACCGCTTTCACCCGTACGGCAACGAAAGACACTGAACTGCATGGTGTTCGCATCGCCGAAGGGGAGCGCGTGGCGATGTTCTTCCCGTCGGCCAATCGCGACGAGACGCAGTTCGTCGATCCCGACCGTTTCGACATCGGCCGAAACCCGAATCCACACTTGGCCTTCGGTGGCGGCGGTACGCATTTCTGCCTCGGCGCGAACCTGGCCAGGGTGGAGGCGGCAGCCATTTTCCCCGAGATCCTGTACCGGATGAAGGATCTTGAGGTCAGCGGGCCGGTGGAGCGGGTGCGTTCGAATCTGATGAACGGCATCCACTCGATGCCGGTACGGTTCAGCGCAGCGTGATCAGCTCGCGGTCCGGCGCGGCGGCTGAAGGCGGACCGTCTCGATCTCGTTATCGATGATCATCTGCCGCAAGGTTTTCCGGTCGAATTTTCCGCTGGAAAGGGTGGGGATCCGTTCGCTGTCGGTCAGCGCCCACCGGGTCGGCACCTTGTAGGTGGACAATTGTTGGCGAGCGTAGGTGGCCAGGTCGGCCAGGTCGAGGTCCGTGGTCGGCACGACGACCGCGCAGACCTCCTCCCCGCGCTGCGGGTCGTCGATGCCGACGACCACACACTGGGCCACGTCAGCAGACTCGGCGATGACGGCCTCGACTTCCAACGGGGAGACGTTGGCCCCGGCGGCCTTGATCAGGTCGGTGGTGCGCCCGACGTAGAACAGTCGGGGGTCGCCGTCGCGCCGGTACACCTTGTCTCCGGTGTGGTACCAGCCGTCGGTGTCGAAGGTCTCCGACCGTTCGCGCTTGTTGTACCCGGCCATCACCCCGATACCTCGGACCAGTAGTTCGCCGGTCTCCCCGGATGCGACCGGGGACCCGTCTTCGTCGACGATGGCCATGTCGGTGAAGGCGAACCCGCCCGCCGTCTCAGACATGGTGCGGTGCACCGGAAATCCGTCGGGTACGTCGGTCATGGCGATGTCCAGCGGGCCGTCGCGCAGCATCGGCGCACTGCTCAGGTCGCGCTCGGCGAACGACGGGTGGTCGCGGAGCCGCTGGGTGAATGCCGGCCAGCCCACGATCCCGGTGATCCGTTCCCGCTCAGCAAGATCCAGCGCAGTCTCCGGATCGAGTTTCGGCATGACGACCAGGGCGACCGGCTCGTGTAGGGCGCCGGCGACCGCGAGCAGTCCGCCGATCCAGAAGAACGGCATGGCGCACAGGATCCGGGACCGGTCCTGCGTCCCGGTGATCGCCCGCATGGCGGCGGCCCAGGTCGAGGTCTGCCGCACCAGCGTGCCGTGGGTGTGCAGGACGCCTTTGGGATCGGCGGTGGAGCCCGATGTGTGCACCATGACGGCGAGGTCGGCGGGGGAGACCTCGGCCTCCGCGGCGGCGAGAATTTCGGCCGGTACGACGTCGGCGGCGGCATTGCACCCGCTCGACGCCCACGGCCGGGGACTGTCGCCGATCACCGCGATGCGACGTAGAAAGGGAGCGGCGCTCAGCGCGAGCCGGTTCGTGGGGTGGTCCGCAAGCTCGGGCAGCGCGGCTTCCAACCGGTCGGCAACATCGATGTTCAGCACCGTGTTGGGGGCAATGAGAAGCCCGATGTCGGCGAGCCTCAGCACCTTTGCGATCTCGCTGGGGGTGTAGAGGGTGCTGAGCGGCACGGCCACTGCGCCGATCCGAGATACCGCGAGCCACCACGTCACCCACTCTGCACCGTTGGGGAAGAACAGGCCGACGCGGCTGCCCTTGCCCACCCCTTGGTGCAGCAGCCACCGCGCCAAGCGCGCGGACCGTTCCTCGGCTTCGAGGTAGGTGAGTCGTTCGGTGGGGGTGGTCAGGTAGACGGACTCACCGAACTCGGCGACACTGTGCCGCAGGAGGGCGGGGACGGTCAGCGGGGGTTGTGTCACCCGCCCATCTTCTCCAATGGCCGGTGGCGATCGGACCGCGGTGGGTCAGTGGCTCCCGCAGGCCGCGCAGTCGTCGCGTGGTGGGCGTGGATCGCGGGGATTGTCGGGGTCGGGATCGCCGAACCACCGCGAGGGTTGGTGCTCGGGGTAGGTGTCGTGCCAGGACCACCACTCGTACGCCTTGGTCTGCGGGTATCCCGGTGGAGAATCCTCCCAGGTCTCCTGTCGGCCGAGTGCGGTCATGTCGAGGAAGTTCCATGTGTTGACGAAGGCCTCGTCGCCTCGGTTGTCGATGAAATAGGTGCGGAATATCCGGTCACCGTCGCGAATGAACGCGTTGGTGCCGTGCCACTCGTCGACGCCGAAGTGCACGTCGAACTCCGCGCCGGGCCGGGGAACCATGGTGTACCAGGGATGGCTCCACCCCATCCGCGTCTTGATCCGGGCGATGTCGTCCTGGGACCCGCGGGAGGCGTAGACGAGAGTGGTGTCGCGCGCGTTGAGATGGGCCAGGTTGCCGATGTGGTCGGCCATCAACGAGCAGCCGACGCAACCGTGTTCCGGCCAATCGTCCACACCCGGATCGAGGAATGCCCGGTACACGATCAGTTGGCGTCGTCCGGCGAACAGGTCGAGCAGGGTGGCACTGCCCTCGGGGCCTTCGAATGCGTAGTCCTTGTCCACCGGCGTCCACGGCATGCGTCGGCGCAGCGCCGCGAGCCGGTCCCGTGCGCGGGTGAATTCTTTTTCCTTGACCAGCATTTCGTCGAGTGCGGCCTGCCAGTCGGCGGCCGGCACGATCGGTGGATTCTTCATGGTTGCTCCCGTCGTCAGTCCGTTGCAACGCTCTTCAATCGTTCAACAAATCAGTTGAATAACGTTCCTCGAGGTAACCACGGACCGCAGCTATAGTCAACAAGGTGGTTGAAGATCAAGTTCTGGACCGCGCCTATTCGGCTCTGGCCGATTCGACCCGGCGTCGGTTGCTGGAGGCTCTGCGCGAGGGTGAGACCCGCATCAGCGATCTCGCCGCCCCGTTGCCGATGACCTTCGCCGGTGTCTCGCGCCATATCGGGGTGCTGGAGGCCGCGGGTCTGGTACAGCGCGAGATCCGAGGCCGTGAGCACTGGGTCTCGCTCAAACAGGACGGGTTGACCATGGCCCAGCAGTGGATGACCGAGCAGACCGACTTCTGGTCGAGCCGCGCGGATGCGCTGGCCGCCCGGTTGCGGCGGAAGGCAGATTCCCGATGACCGACGCGCCGACGGTCCGCGTGCGACGTCTGATGCCCGCGACCCCCGATGTGGTGTTCGACGAATGGCTCGACCCTGAGTCGCTGCGGGAATGGATGTGCCCGCGGCCGGTGTATTGCGTCGAAGTGGCAGTCGAGCCTCGGGTCGGTGGGATCGTGCGGTTCGACATCGACGATTCCGGTTCGAGCGTGCTGATCACCGGACAGTTCCTGACCATCGACCGGCCCCGGGTGCTGCGATTCACCTGGAGCAACTCGGACTGGGCCGACCCGACCGTGGTCAGCATCGTCAACGTCGAATTCGAGCCGGTCGGCGACGGGCAGACGATGATGTCGATCGAGCATTTCCTTTTGCCACCAGAGGAATTCGACAACTTCCACAGCGGGTGGACCCTCACGTTCGAGCAACTGGCGGCCCGCCTCGAAGGCGCCGCGACCTAGACTGCGGGCATGGACAGCGGCACTCAGGTTCAATACGAGGCCCCGGCAGGCCTGCTCCGCATCGAGGACTGCCTGGACGAGAACGGCGGCATCGTGCTGCCCCCGGGCACCACCCTGATATCGCTGATCGACCGCAACATCGCCCACGTTCCGGACCTGGTCGCCTACCGCTACCTCGATCACGGTCACGCCGAGGAAGAGGTCATCGAGCTGACCTGGACGCAGCTGGGCGTGCGGCTGCGGGCCGTCGCAGCGCGGCTGCAGCAGGTGGCCGGAAGCGGTGACCGCGTCGCCATCCTCGCGCCCCAAGGGCTGGACTATGTCGTCGGGTTCTTCGCGGCGATCAAGGCCGGCAACATCGCCGTGCCGCTGTTCGCACCGGAACTGCAGGGGCACGCCGAACGCCTCGAGACCGCGCTGCTGGACTCGCGGCCGACCACGGTGCTCACCACCGCCGCGGGCGATGCCGCCGTGCGGGAGTTTCTCGCAACGATGCCGGACACGTTGCGGCCCCGGGTCGAGCTCATCGACGAGATTCCCGATTCGGAGGGCGACGGGTTCACCCCGATCTCGGTCGATCCCGACGACATCTCTCACCTGCAGTACACCTCGGGCTCGACCCGCCCACCCGTCGGGGTGGAGATCACCCACCGCGCGGTCGGCACCAACCTGCTGCAGATGATCCTGTCCATCGATCTGTTGAACCGAAACACCCACGGCCTCAGCTGGTTACCGCTCTATCACGATATGGGCCTTTCGATGATCGGGTTTCCCGCGGTCTACGGCGGGCACTCGACGCTGATGTCACCGACAGCGTTCATCCGCCGGCCCCAGAGATGGATCCGTGCGATGTCCGACGCCTCGAAACACGGCCGCGTGATCACCGCCGCACCGAACTTCGCCTACGAATGGACCGCGCAGCGCGGCGTTCCCGCCGAGGGGGAGGACATCGATCTGAGCAATGTGGTGCTCATCATCGGTTCCGAGCCCGTAATCCCTGAGGTCATCACGGCCTTCAACGAGGTGTTCGCGCCGTACGGGCTGCCGCCGACAGCGTTCAAGCCGTCGTACGGCATCGCCGAGGCGACGCTGCTGATCTCGACGATCGCCCCGGCCGAGCAGGCGTCGGTGGTCTACTTCGACCGTGACCAGCTGACCCTGGGTCGGGCCGTGCGCGTCAGCGCCGACGCCGAGGGTGCCGTCGCACATGTGTCGTGCGGTCATCCGGCCCGCAGCTTGTGGGCGGTGATCGTCGACCCCGCGACAGCCGACGGCCCCTCCGAGGAAGTGCCCGACGGTGAGGTCGGGGAGATCTGGTTGCACGGCAACAACATTGGTCGGGGTTACTGGGACCGCCCCGAGGAGACGAGCAAGGTGTTCGGGGTGTCGTTGCATTCGCGTCTGGCCTCCGGCAGTCACGCCGCGGGGCTGCCCGACGACGCCACCTGGCTGCGGACCGGTGATCTCGGGGTGTATTTCGAGGGGCAGTTCTATGTGACCGGGCGGATGGCCGACCTGGTGCGGATCGACGGTCGCAGTCACTATCCGCAGGACATCGAGGCCACCGTGGCGGACGCGTCGCCACTGGTCCGGCGCGGTTATGTCACGGCATTCACCGTCACTCCCGACGGCGACGGTGACGGTGCGCGGTTGGTGGTGATCGCCGAACGTGCCGCCCGCACCAAACAGGCCGATCCGGAGGAAGCCGGTCGGGCCATCCGCGCGGCGGTGTCCGACCGACACGGATTGACCGTGGCGGATCTGCGATTCCTGCCGGCAGGCGCGATTCCGAGGACCACCAGCGGCAAGCTGGCCCGGGTGGCCTGCCGCGGTGAGTATCTGGAGGGCACCTTGGGCGTGCGGTGACCGTTCGCCGCGGGCATGCTGGCTGGTATGAGCAGAGACGAGATCACCGCCGCGATCGTAGAAGCCCGCCTGACCAAGGGGCTGACGTGGCAGCAGCTGGCCGACGCCATCGACAGACCCGTGGTATGGACGGTGTCCGCCCTGCTCGGGCAGCACCCGGTGCCGGCCGAGTCCGGCAGGATCATCGTGGACCTGCTCGGATTGGACGAGTCGGTGATTCCGGTACTGGCCGCGGTCCCGATGCGGGGTGGACTGCCGACGGCCGTGCCCACCGATCCCACCATCTACCGGTTCTATGAGGCGCTCCAGGTCTACGGCGGTGCGCTCAAGGAAGTCATCCACGAACAGTTCGGTGACGGCATCATGAGCGCCATCAACTTCAGCGTCGACGTGCAGCGCAAGCCGCATCCTGCCGGTGACCGCGTGGTGGTGACGTTCGACGGCAAATTCCTGCCCTACGACTGGACTGCGGCCGAGCGAGTGGTCCGCTGCTAGTTTGCAATTGTGGGTCAGTTCTCGGATTCGTGGGCGGCGCTGCGTGCCGCGGTTGCCGCACTCGATCCCCGGAATTTCGCTCAGCCCTCCGGCTGTGCGGGGTGGTTGGTTCGAGATCTGTTGTGCCACCTGGTCATTGATGCCCAGGATGTGTTGATCACCCTGGTCACCCCGACCGATGCCGAAGTGACCCGTGACGCACTGACCTACTGGGAGGTCAGCCGAACGCCTCCGACGGGCGAGGATCCTCTCGACGCGCTGACCGTCAGATTGGCCGCGGCATACGGGGATCCGGCCCTGCTCAAGTTTCATCTCGACGACGTGGGCTCGGCCGCGGAACGGGCCGCTGACCTTGCCGACCCGCACGCTCGGGTAGGCACGCAGGGACAGGTTCTCACCGTCGGCGACTACCTCGACGCCTACGTCCTCGAATGGACGCTTCACCACCTTGATCTGGTCGCGCACCTGCCGGGGGTGCCGGGCCCACCGGCGGCGGGGCTGGCCCGCTCGCGCGCGATGTTGGGGGACATCACGGGCGCGCGGTTCCCCGCGGAGTTCTCCGATGACGACATCCTGCGGCTGGCGACCGGCAGGCGGGCGCCGACAGATCTGGAGCTGACCGCTCTCGGGGAGACCGCGGTACAGCTGCCGTTCGTCCTGGGCTGAGCGCAGACCCTGGCCAAGCGGGCCGTCGACGGTTCATGATGGCGAGACATCCCGACGGTGACAGTAAGGATTCACATGGCCACTCATCGAGCTGTTCACGTCCAATCAGCTGGCGGCACCCTGGAACTCGTTGACGCTCAGACCCTCTCGCCCGATCGGGGACAGGTCCGGGTCGCCGTGGCCGCCTGTGGGGTCTGCGGCACCGACCGGGCCATTCTCAACGGCGGATTCCCGGGCATCGCGTGGCCGGTGACACCGGGCCATGAGATCGCCGGCACCATCGCCGAAGTGGGCGCGGGCGTCACCGATTTCGCGGTGGGGGACCGGGTGGCGATCGGCTGGTTCGGCGGGCACTGCGGCGTCTGTGTTCCTTGTCGGAAGGGCGATTTCATCGTCTGCGAGAAGGGCCAGGTGCCGAGCCTGCACTATCCGGGCGGATACGCGGAATCCGTCACGGTGCCGGCCAACGCCCTCGCCCGGATCCCTGACGAACTTTCCTTCGCCGAGGCCGCTCCGATGGGCTGCGCCGGGGTGACGACCTACAACGCGCTCCGTCACACCCGGGCCCGGCCCGGCGACGTGGTCGCGGTCCTGGGTGTGGGTGGCCTGGGGCATCTCGGTCTGCAGTTCGCGCACGCGATGGGCTTCGAGACGGTCGCGATCGCCCGGGGCCCCGGCAAGGAAGCCGATGCGCGAGCGTTGGGGGCCCGGCACTACATCGACTCGACCGCGGGCGACGTCAGCGCAGCGCTGCGGGACCTGGGCGGCGCGGCCGTGGTTCTGGCCACGGTGGGGAATTCGCAGGCGATGGCCGAGACGGTGGGCGGGCTGGCGCCCCGCGGCGAATTGGTGGCGATCGGGGTGTCCGCCGATCCGTTGCCCATCAGCCCGGTGCAACTGATCCAGCCCGCGCTGACAATCTCCGGGCACCCGTCCGGAACCGCACGTGACGTCGAAGAGACCATGCACTTCGCGGTGTTGTCGGGGGTGCGGGCCCGGATCGAGGAGCGCCCGCTAGTTGAGGCGCCCAGCGCCTACGCCGCCATGGAGCAGGGACAGGCGCGCTACCGCATGGTCCTGACCGTCTGATCGGCGGCCGAATCCGGTTATCTCGCCCCGCCGGTCACAGCGAACGGGTAGCGTCGGGACTTCGTTTGCTGGACGACGAATCGGTGGGGGCCGGATGGCGTGGAAGCGGATGGCGACGGTTACCGGTAGGTTTTTCTCCGGTAGGTCACCTGGCGTTGCCCAAGAGTTCGCCCGTGATATCTACTCTGCCCCGGTGCTTTTCACACCGGGACGGCTCAGAACAGTGGTATCCGCCGCGCTCGTCGCGCTGTTGGGATGTGCGGTCGCGCCACCGCCCGCGTTGGCCGCGCCCTTACCGTCGGCGCAGATCGACTTCGGCGGCACGATGCGCACCTACCGGCTCCACCTGCCGGCCGGGGGCCCACCTTCCGGGCTGGTGGTCAATCTGCACGCCGCCGGGGCGACCGGAGCCGATCAGGCGGCGCTCACCCATTACGACGGGGTGGCCGACGCCTACGGGTTCGCTGTGGTCTACCCCGATGGCATCGATTACAGCTGGGCCGACGGCCGCGGCGCCTCGGTGCCCGACCGTCAGGGGGTCGACGATGTCGGGTTCATCTCGACCCTCGTCGATCGCCTGGTCGCCGAGAACGGCATCCCGCGCGGCCGGGTATATGCCACGGGTCTGTCGGCAGGTGGGTTCATGGCCAACCGGCTGGCGTGTGATCGCGCCGACCTGTTCGCCGCGATCGCCCCGGTGGCGGGCACGTTGGGGACAAATGTCGGCTGCAATCCCTCCAGGCCCGTCTCGGTCCTGGCCACCTACGGGACGGCCGACCCGGTCGTGCCGTTCAACGGCGGGCCGATGACAGGGCGGGGCGGAGGCAGCGCCGTGGTGTCCGGGCCGGCGATGGTGGACCGGTGGCGCCAGATCAACGGCTGCCCGGCCCCCTCGGACGAGGTGCTGCCCAGCACCGGCGACGGCACAGAAACCCACCGCATCGCCTCCGACGGCTGTGCCGGCGGAACGTCGGTGGTGTTCATGCGGGTCGACGGGGGTGGGCACACGTGGCCGGGCGTACCCGAGATCCTTCCCGTGCAGTCTGTCGGGGCCGCCAGCCATGCCTTCGACGCCTCGGATGCCTCCGGGCAGTTCTTCGCCTCCCACGGCAGATAGTCGCGGTTCTCCGTTTCGGGTAGTCCGCTACGCGTGTCCGCACCACGTCGGGCCGATAGTTTCTGCGGGTGCAGGCACATGAAAGTCCTTGTGTCGGCATCGAAACGGAGGAGTCCATCATGACGATCACTTACGGCGTTCTGCGCGCACGACCGGACCGGTTCGTCAGGGAAGACGGGCGGTCAACCCCGCACCTGCAGATCCGGGCGGTTGACGACTCCGGACAACCGTGGCGGGTCGCGGTCAACGTCGAATCCAACGACGGCAGCGAGGTCGTCTTCTGGATGGTGGATCCACTGGTCGGGCACCCGGTCGTCAACGGACTGAGTGCGGTGGCGTCCGGCTTCTCTGTCACCCCAGGCACGTCAGCGTCTTCGTTGGACTACGTGAAAGCTCCGTTGTTCGACTTCGCCCTCGGCCGGGCGCTTCCACCCAGCGGTAGCGCGAATGCCGATGACCTGCAAGACCTTCTGGGTTTGTACCTGACCCAATGCCAATCCGCGGGCGGCGAACTCTACGCGTTCGGCGCGAAGTTCGACCGCAACATGCACATGCCCATCGACGCCGACTTCGGTAACACCGACGGCCTGCACGGTGTTCACGACATCCACATGAACCAGGGCAATGTCGGCGCGCATGCCGGGGACAACGGGGCCTTCCACGACGGCGGTCTGCTGCTGGCCTTCCCCGATCGTGTCGTTGCCATCCTGCTCGCCTTTCAGACCCAGCGGGTACCCACCGACCCACAGGGCGACGCCGCACCGGGTGCGCAGCCACTGTCCCGGTTGGTGGGGCCGGCCGCGGGCGGTGGTCAGGTGACTCCCGGCCTGGCGTATCTGGAACGGGCGCTGATCAATCCCGCCGGTCCGGACCCCGGACACGAAGCGGTGGTGATCGGCAACTACGCCACCGAGGCGGTGTCATTGCACGGTTGGCGTCTGGTCGACCGCAACGGTCGGGAGAGCAAGCTGGATGCCGACCTGGCCGGTGGTGCCTCGGCCGTCGTCGTGCTCGACGGGTCCGGCGCACAGCTCGGCAACTCCGGGGGAAACCTTCTGCTGGTCGACGATCACGGCGCTCAGGTGGACAGCGTCACGTACTCCCGAGGCGATGCGGCCGCCGTGGACCGCTATGTGCGGTTCCAGCGGTAGCTGCCAGTATTCATCACGCCGCGGTAAACCCTCGCCGCGCTCCGAAGGCACCTGCTCGTGTGCTCGAATACCGCTCGTTACCTGCGTGATTCACCCTGCGCGAAGCGGGGCGCAGTCAAGCGTGCTCGGATGGTGCCGCCCGCGGCGGCACCATCCGAGAGCGCGGTGGCGTTACGGTTCGGTCGTGGATTGGCACAGCTGGCACGACGACTACGACCGGCCGGATTCGGCACTGGCACACCGGCTTCGCGCGGTGCAGACCTTGATCCGGCAGGCGCTGGACGATGCTCCGGCGGGCCCGCTGCGGGTCGTCAGCCTGTGCGCCGGGCAGGGGCGCGATCTACTCGAAGTGCTGACCGACCATCCGCGACGCGACGACGTTCGGGCGCGCCTGGTCGAGTTGGATCCCCGCAACGCCGAGATCGCCGCCGAAACCGTGGACCGGTACGGGCTGACCGGGGTCGAGGTGGTGACGGGCGATGCCGCTCTGATCGACCGATACCAGGACCTGGTCCCCGCCGACATCGTCGTGGCGTGCGGCATCTTCGGCAACATCACCGATGCGGACATCGAGCGGACCATCGGCTTCCTGCCTCAGCTGACCAGAACCGGCGGCACGGTGCTGTGGACTCGCGGCCGCACCGTTCCGGACCGGGTTCCGTTGATCCTCAACTGGTTTGACGAGCTCGGTTTCGATCTGGTCTGGGTGTCGCAGCCGGATGTGAGTTACGGCGTCGGAGCCCACCGCTTCGCCGGGTCACCCGAACCGCTGACACCGGGCGCCCAGATCTTCACCTTTGTCGGCTCCGATGTGATCCGGGCTGCCGACCGCGCCGGGTGACCTGAACCGACTGGGCAGCCCGGCTTCCACCGGCCCGCGGCGGTTCATGACTACGCTGCACACAAATGGCTGAGGAAGGATCGAACGGCAGGGACCGCTTGCGTGGCGGGCTGCGCATGGCCCTGCGTGGGCGTCGTGATCCGGCACCGGTGGCAGGCCGGCGCAGTCGCGCGTCGGCCGGCATGGGTGATGTACACACCCGCAAGGTCCTCGACCTGACCATTCGGCTCGCCGAGGTGATGCTCTCGTCGGGGTCGGGTACCGCGGACGTCGTCGCCACCACCCAGGACGTCGCCCAGGCTTACCGGCTGACCGACTGCGTCGTCGACATCACCGTCGCGACCATCATCGTGTCGGCACTGCCCACCACGGACAGCCCTCCGGTCACGATCATGCGGGCGGTGCGGACCAGGTCGACCGACTACACCAGGCTGGCCGAACTCGACCGTCTGGTGCGGCGCATCACCTCCGGCGGTATCACCGTCGATGAGGCGCACGAGGCCATGGACGAGCTGACCGAGAGCCCGCATCCGTTTCCTCGGTGGCTCGCGACCGCCGGGTGGGCGGGGTTCGCGCTCGGTATCGCGATGCTGCTGGGCGGCAACTGGTTGACCTGTCTGCTGGCCACCGTGACGGCTGCGCTGATCGACCGGGTCGGCCGTCTGCTGAATCGGATCGGCACGCCGTTCTTCTTTCAGCACGCGGTCGGGGCGGCGATCGCGACTCTGATCGCGCTGGCGGCCTACCGGTACACGGGTCAGGGTCTCAGCGCGCTCGTCGCCACCGGAATCGTGTTGCTGCTGTCCGGCATGACCCTGGTCGGTGCCGTGCAGGACGCGTTGACCGGCTACATGGTCACCGCGGTCGCGCGGCTCGGTGACGCCGTGTTTCTCACCGCGGGAATCGTCGTGGGCATCACCGGTGCCCTGCAGGCCGCAACCCTGCTGGGTATCCAGATCGAACTGCACGTCAACACGGCAGGCACGTTCATCACGCCGAGAGGACCGCTGCCGATCGTCCTGGCGGTAGTGGGTGCCGCGCTGGCCGGGATCTGCCTCACCATGGCCAGTTATGCACCGCTGCGGTCATTGCCCACCGCCGGTCTGGCGGCCGGTCTGGCGGAGCTGACGCTGATCGGACTCGGGACGGCCGGGTTCGGCCAGTGGGCGGCCACCGGGATCGCGGCCGTCGGCGTCGGTTTCCTGGCGACGTTGATCTCCATTCGGCGGCAGTCTCCCGCATTGGTGACGGCCACCGCCGGCATCATGCCGATGCTGCCCGGCCTCTCGGTGTTCTGGGCGGTGTTCGCCTTCGCCGTCGACGAGAAGTTCGGTGAGGGGCTTGCACACCTGCTGAGCGCGGCAGCGACGGCATTGGCACTCGGCAGTGGCGTGGTGATGGGTGAGTTGCTCGGCTCCCCGCTGCGGTACCGCGCCGGACGCATCGGTGAGTTCTTCCGGAAAGAAGGACCGCCCGGGCTGCGCCGGGCGGTGGGCCAGGTGGTCCGCCTACAACCGGCCGACAACACGTCGACTGTCGGCACGCCGCGCGCGGAAAGCGTCCCCTTGGAAGCGGCCCCGGCCGAGGAGCCCGAGGACGACGAGAGCGCAGAGCCCGACAACTGAGTCAGGCGATCAGGGCGACCCCAGCCCGGGAACGTCGACGCGCGCCTGCAGGATCCGTCCAGTCGACTTGCCCGCCAACAGATCTTCGTGGCTCGTCTCGTCGACCACCAGGTAGAGCGTCCGCCCGTCGGGGCCGCCCAGCGCCGGAGCCACCGCCCATCCGCGGTCGATCTCGATGCGGTGCGTTATCTCGCCGCCGGCGACGACGCGCAGGAACTCTCCGGTGTCATACGAGCCGACCCACACTCCGCCCGCGGTGTCGACGCACAGTCCGTCAGGATGCCGGTCCGGGCCCAGGTCGGCGAACACGGTCGGTGTTCCCAGGTTGCCGTCGGGACCGGCGGTGAACGCCAACAGGCGGGAACCGCGTGTCTCGCTGACCACCAGGGTCGATTCGTCGGGCAGCAGTCCGAGGCCGTTGGGCATCGAAAGTCCGGTGGCGACAATGCGCACGGCGCCGTCGGGGGCGACCAGTCCGATCCCGCCCGTCAGGCCGCGGCCGTCGGCGATATAGAGGTCGAGATACGTCCGACCGTCCGGCGCGACCAGCAGATCGTTGGTGGACCACGCGATGTCGCTCAGGTCGTAGCCGGCCGTCACGTTTCCGTGCGCGTCGGCGTGGTGCAGCTCCGCCGAGAAGAGAGTCGACACCACGAGCGTCCCGTCGGGTAGCCACCCGAGTCCGGAGGCGCGCGCGAGTTCTACCTCGACCGCGAGGTCACCGGCGGCGCCGGCCGAGTAAACCCGGCCGGCCAGGCCGTCGGTGAACCACAGGCGGTCACCGTGCCAACGCGGCCCCTCGCCGTAGACGATCCCGTCGATGAACGGGACCGCGGCGATGGCCTCGACGGACGTCATCTGGCCGTCAGGTTCGGTGCTGGATCAGGTGAACGGAAGGAAGTCGCCGTTGACCCAGACGCCCCAGTGACCGCCGGCGGGCAGGTTCCACCAGACCATCGGGTGGCCCTGCCACGTCTCGGCCGGCTTCTTCGGCGCGTTCGGCGGCGGCGGGAGGCTCGGATCGGGATCGGCGCTCGCGGTGGCCGCGCCGAGGCCGAGTGCGGCTCCGATCAGGCCTGCGGCCGCGAAGGTCGCCACGGCTGCCTTGCTCAGGAACATGAATGCCACCTCGGTGCTCGAATCTGAACTTGGATAGTCGAAGCTTAGCCAATCGAACTGATCGGTTGTGCACCTGAGGTCGGACGACGGGCGTATACGTCATCCTGTACCCGTGTGACGTGGCCCGACATGAGATCAGAAATATTTTGGGCTTCGATGTCGAGAACACCGTGGCGGCTCCGTCCCCGTTGTGAGCGACCGACCCGGGTTGCGAATCCGAAGGGAGAATCTCATGGCCAAGTACCTGTTTCTCAAGCACTACCGGGGTGCCCCCGCGTCGGTCAACGACATTCCGATGGACCAGTGGACCCCGGACGAGATCGAGGCCCACATCCGGTACATGAACGATTTCGCGGATCGGCTCAAGGACAGTGGCGAGTACGTCGACAGCCAGGCCCTGGCCCCGGAGGGCAGCTGGGTCCAGTACGGCGGCGAGGGCAAGCCACCGGTGACCGACGGCCCGTTCGCCGAGACCAAGGACCTGATCGCAGGGTGGATGGTCGTCGACGTCGACTCCTACGACCGGGCGGTCGCATTGGCCGGCGAACTGTCCGCGGCACCGGGTGCGGGCGGGCGGCCCATCCACGAGTGGCTGGAGGTGCGTCCGTTCCTGACCGCCCCACCGACTGTCACCGACTGATGGACCCCGGTGCGGTGGACGAGGCCCGACTCCGGGATCTGATTCCCGGTGTTCTGGCTGCCCTCGTCCATCGCGGTGCGGACTTCGCGACGGCAGAGGACGCCGTGCAGGAGGCCTTGGTCCGGGCCTGGGAAACCTGGCCGCACGGGCGGCCCGACGATGCCAAGGGCTGGTTGATCACCACGGCGTGGCGCAGGTTCCTCGACCTCACCCGGTCCGATGCTGCTCGGCGGAACCGCGAGGCCCGGGTTTCTGCGGAGCCGGCCGCCGGGCCGGCCGCCGCGGTGGACGACACCTTGCAGCTCTACTTCCTGTGCGCGCACCCGAGCCTGACCTCCTCGGCCGCTGTCGCCCTGACACTGCGTGCGGTCGGAGGCTTGACCACCCGCCAGATCGCGCAGGCGTATCTGGTGCCGGAAGCGACGATGGCGCAACGGATCAGCCGCGCCAAGCGCACCGTGTCCGCGGTTCGGATGGATCGTCCCGGCGACCTGCGCACCGTGCTGCGGGTGCTGTATCTGGTGTTCAACGAGGGCTACAGCGGCGATGTCGACCTGGCCGCCGAGGCGATCAGGCTCGTCCGTCAGCTCGCCCGGACCACCGACGATCCGGAAGTCAGCGGTCTGCTTGCGTTGTTCCTGCTGCACCACGCCAGGCGCCCGGCGCGTACCCGGGCCGACGGGACCCTGGTTCCTCTCGCCGAGCAGGACCGCGCACTGTGGCGGCGCGATCTGATCACCGAGGGTGTGTACTTCCTGCAAGCCGCCCTGGCCCGCGACCGGCTCGGGGAGTATCAGGCCCAGGCGGCGGTGGCGGCGCTGCACGCCGACGCCCAGTCCGCCGAGGAGACAGACTGGGTGCAGATCGTCGAGTGGTACGACGAACTCGTCGCACTCACCGACAGCCCGGTGGTACGCCTCAACCGCGCAGTCGCGTTAGGTGAAGCCGACGGGCCGCGGGCAGGTTTGGCCGCGCTCGCCGAACTGGACCCGGCGTTGCCGCGATACACCGCTGCGGCGGCTTACCTTCACGAGCGGGCCGGGGACATCTCAACGGCGGCACGGCTGTACGTGCAGGCTGCGGCCGAGGCGCATTCGGTGGCCGAGCGCAACCACCTGACGTTGCGCGCATCCGCGCTGCACGGTCGCATTTCCAGCGACGACGGTTAACCTCCTAGTTGTGGGCAACAGTCGGAAGAGAGTGTTGATCATCGGTGGGGGATTCGGCGGGCTGTTCTGCGCGCGTCGATTGGGCGGAGTCGACGTCGACGTGACCCTGCTCGATCGGGCTGCCGGACACCTGTTCCAGCCGCTGCTCTACCAATGCGCCACCGGGACGTTGGGCTTCGGCCAGATCAGCCGACCGCTACGCGAGGAGTTCGAGCGTCACCGCAACGTCACCACGTTGCTCGGTGACGCGATCGACCTCGACCCCGAGTTGCGCCGGGTCACGGCCCGCCGGCCGGATGAGACGACGTTCACCCTCGACTACGACGTCCTCGTCGTGGCCGCGGGCATGCAGCAGTCCTACTTCGGCAAAGAGCATTTCGCGGAGTGGGCGCCCGGAATGAAGACACTCGACGACGCACTCAACATCCGGCAGCGGGTTTTCACGGCATTCGAGATCGCCGAGACGCTGCCACCGGGTCCGGAGCGTGACGGTTGGCTCACGTTCGCTGTCGCCGGCGGCGGTCCGACCGGGGTCGAGCTGGCCGGGCAGATCCGCGAGATGGCCACGCGCACCTTGGCTCACGAGTTCCACAGCATCGAGCCCAAGGAAGCCCGGGTGTTGCTGTTCGACGGCGGGGAACGGGTGCTGAAGGCCTTCTGTTCCGAGCTGGGGGAGAAGGCGACGAAGTCGCTGCAGAAACTGGGCGTGGAACTGCACATGGGAGTCCACGTGACCGACGTCAACCGGGACGGGGTGACTGTCACCCCGAAGGCCGGTGGTCCCGACGAGCAGTACGCGGCACGAACCGTGTTGTGGACGGCCGGGGTTGAAGCCGTGCCATTCGCCCGCCACCTCGCCAAGGTGCTGGGAGTCGAGGCTGATCGCAGTGGGAGAATCGCGGTGGGGCCGGATCTTTCGATCGACGGCCGTCCCGAAATCTTCGTGATCGGCGATCTGGCCGGCCGGGAGAACCTGCCGGGTGTCGCCGAGAATGCGATGCAGGGCGGGCTCCACGTGGCCTCGTGTGTTCGCCGGGAACTCGCCGGAAAACCCCGGCGGCCGTTCCGCTACCGAGATCTCGGCTCGGCGGCGTACATCGCGCGCCGACAGGCGCTGCTGCAGGTCGGCCCGGTCAAGCTCGCCGGCTTCTTCGGTTGGCTGGCTTGGGGTTTCATCCATATCGCATTCCTCACCGGCGTACGCAACCGCGTCAGCACCGTGACTACCTGGCTGACCACCATCGCCCGCGAGAACCGCGGGCACCGGGCATTCATGCTCGGCGCGACCGGCCTTCCCGAGCAGCGCTATACGTGGACCACGTGGGACGCGCTGACACCGCCGCCGCCCGAGTCGCCGCCGGACGGAAACGACCGCTAGGACGTGCCGGCGACCCGCTGGTCCACATCGTTTCGTCCACATCGTTTCGAGTAGTCGGCTACGCGTGCCCGCGGTCACGGGACGCAGATACGTTGCGATCATCAGCAGTTGGCTCCATGCCACCGAGATGAGAGGAGCGCCTGTCATGCCTCCATATCCGACAGTCACATTGAAGAACGGCAGTCAGGGTCAGCAGGTCGCGACGCTACAGGCGCTGCTGAACCTGGACTACCCGGCATATTCGCACCTGCAGGTCGACGGCGAGTTCGGCGCACAGACCGAAGCCGTCATCCGCGAATTCCAGAAGCGCGCCGGCCTGTTCGTCAACGGCGTTGCGGGGGCCGAGACCCTCGCGAAGCTCGACGAGCTGACCACCCAGGGCGCCGGCCCGGTGGGCGAGGAGATGAAGGAATGCAGCGGCGGTATCTGGGCCGGCCAGAGCACCTCGTGCCCGTTCGCCCAGAATGTCCGTCAGGAGTATTTCCGGGTTCCCGGGGATTCAGTGCAGATCAACGTATTCAGCCCCGTGACACATCAGACCTACACCATGGCGTGTGTCAGAGAGGGCGACTGGGTGACCTGCCGCGGCGGCAACAACGCGGTCGTGCAGTTCTCGTTCCACTGACGCCACCGACGGCATTCGGTCCGTGACCCATTTTTCAGCCAAACGCTACTCGTTCGAACCTCGGGGCGGCCTGGTCTGAAGGTCAGGTGCGGCGGCTGCGAGCAGGGCCTGCCGATCGCCCGTCAACGGCGGATAGATCCGTTCGGTGTTGATGGTCTTCTTGGTGGCCTTTGCCACCGTGCCCGTGGCCACGACCTGTCGGTCCCAGCCCTCGGTGTAGACCGCGCCGGCCGGACCGAGATCGAGAACGGTGACATACCAAGGGATTCGAAGGGCACGCATAGGCAGGTCGAGGAGGTCGCCGATCACGTTGTACCCGGCGTAGCGCCCCATCGGCCTGCCGTGTTGGCACGACATCACCGACGGGTGACTGTCGTCGATCCGCGCGGCGGCCACATCGCCGGCCGCGAACACCGCGGGCACTCCCTCGACGCGGAGGTACTCGTCGACGGGCAGTCGACCGAACCGGTCCAGGGTCACCGGCAGTTGGGCAGTCAGCGGGTTGGCCCGCATTCCCGCACACCACACCACGGTTGCCGCCGGTACCACCGCGCCGGATGACAAGGTAACGGCACCGATGTCGACGGCGGTCACGCCGACACCGGTCATCACCTGAACTCCGTTGTCGGACAATGCGGTTTCGATCACGGGACGCGCCGAGTCGCCCATATCCGAGCCGACCTGCGGGTTGTGATCGACGAGTATGACCTTCGGTGCGACGCGGCCATCGAAGAGTGCGGTGAGCCGTGCGGGCAGTTCGCACGCGGTCTCGATACCGGTGAGCCCCGCTCCGACGACAACGACTGTGCCGGCGCCCGATATCTGCGGATTGGCGGCGAACGTGTCGAGGTGATCGGCGAGGCGCCTGGCACCGTCGAATGTATCGACGTCGAAACCGAATTCGGCCAGCCCGGGAACGTTCGGTCGCACGACCCGGCTGCCGGCGGCCAGCACCAGCCGGTCGTAGCCGATGACGCGTGTTCGGCCGTCCTGGCGCGCCGTGACGTTCCGGGCTTCGACGTCAATTGCGGTGACCTCGGCGACAATGTGATCCACACCGACGGGATCCAGCAGGTTGTGCAACGGGATTCGGCAATCACCGAGATCGGTCTCGTAGTTGCGTACGCGAATGTCATGAAAGGGACGCTCACTGACCACGGTGATCTGCACGCCGTCGGACGCCGTTCCGAGTTCGTCGATGCGTCTGGCGGCCCCGAGCGCTGCCCACAGCCCGGCGAAACCCGATCCGACGACCAGTACCCGAGACACGGATTCAGCCTGCCACGCGAGGCCGACCGGGGTCGCCCGGACGCGTCGAAGAAGTCCTGGCGGCGGCGCTCTAACCCAGCGCGCCCCCGGGGCGGTATGCGACGATGCACGGACCGCCCTGACTCCTGAAGGAGTTTGGCGGGTGCATCGAGAGAGGACCACCGGATAGATGACCGAAGCGCACCGCGCCACGCTCGCGATCAAGGGGGCCAAGCTCGCGATCGCAGGCCTGACCGCCGTCGGTGCTGTGCTGGCCGCGGCAGGACAGGCCGCAGCGGACCCCGTCGTCCCTGATCCAGCGCCCGCACCGGCGGATCCCGCCCTGGCCGCGCCCCCGCCTCCGGCACCGGCTGGTCCGCCGCAGGTGCCCGAGATCGCCAACCCGGTGTACGGCTCGGGCCAGTACGGTGGCGGCCCGGTCGGCACGCTCAGGGATCTCTGGCATCAGGCTCATGACCCGGGTGGCTTTCAGGGCGGTGGAGGAGCACCCGAAGGGGTCGCACCGCCTCCCGGCGCCGGCCCGGCACCTCCGCTGCCGCCCGGTTACGTGTCGATCAACGCTCCCGGTTCCGAGACCCCGGTCACCGCGCCGGCTCCGGGCAGTGCTCCCGCGGGCCCGGCGCTGCCACCTGGGTACTACTCGCTCAACGGCCCACCGCCGCCGGGATACGAGTACAACTCGCCGGGGCGGCCACCTGCTGCGCCGCCGGGGCCCGCTGCACCACCGGCGGCTCCTACGCCGTAGCCGGGCGTCCCAGTACGTGGCCCAGTGCCTGCTCCAGGCGCGGATGGCGGAAGCTGTGATCGGCGGCCGTGAGGGCCGCGGGAACCGCCCGCTGGCTGGCGCAGGCCAGTTCGCGGGCACCTTGGTCGCCCAGCAGTAGCCGTGGTCCCAGGGTGGGCACTGGCAGAATCGTCGGTCGGCGCAGAACGTGGCCGAGCGTGTCGGTGTATTCGGCGTTGCGCACCGGCTCCGGTGCCACCGCGTTGACCGGGCCCGACAGCTGCTCGTCCCACAACGCGCGGTGATAGATGTCGACCAGGTCGTCGATTCCGATCCAGGGCAACCACTGCTGCCCGTCGCCGATGCGGCCGCCGAGTCCGGCGGCGAACAGCGGACGCAGGAGCCGTAACGTGCCGCCGCTCGGGGACTGGACGATTCCGGTGCGGATGCGCACCACGCGGGTGCCTGATCGTTGCGCCGGGGCCAGCGCGTCCTCCCAGTCCGCCACCACATCGGCGAGGAAGCCGTCGCCGCGCTCGCTGGTCTCTGTGAGAACTTCGTCGCCGCGGTCGTATCCGTAGAAACCGACCGCCGAGGCACTGACGACCACTTGTGGACCGGGGTCGGTGTCGGCGATCAGTTCCGCGAGCCGGCGGGTGGGCTCGATCCGGCTGTCGCGGATCGCGCGGCGGTGTCCTTCGGTGAAGCGGCCTGCGATCGACGCGCCGGCAAGGTGGATGACGGCGTCCACGCCGTCGAACAGCTGGGGGTCAGGGTTGTCTGTGTTCCATTGCCGCTCATCAGGTTTGGTTGTTGCGTGGCGCACCAGCCGGATGACCCGATGGCCGCCGGTGCTCAGGAACGCGGTCAACGCCGACCCCACCAGTCCAGACGCTCCGGTGACCGCGATCGTAAGCGGCGCCAGGCCTTGTGCGTGGGCCCTTCGGTGGGCGGCGAGGTCGTCGGCGAGTTGGCGGTGACGGTAGACGAACATCGGACGAAGGAAGAGACCGGGCACCGGCGTCTCGACGCGGTCGGTCATCCGGGTGTGGGCCGCATCGATCGCGTCGAATTCATGAATGTGTTTCCAGCGCACTGCCAATGCGGCGGGTAGTGAGGCCGGCCCGCCGCGGGCGATCTCGTCGACGAAGCGCCGGGGTGGGTCATAGCCGTCAGCCTGGTGCTGAGCCACCCACCGCAGACCGCCGGGTAGCGCGAGTTCGGCGCGGCCGTCACGCAGCGAGGTCGCCTCGGATCTGAGCTTCATGGCTTGCCACGGCGGTGACAGCCTGGCGAACGCGCCGGGGCGGCCGTGCCAGGCGAATATTTCTTCCTGCGGGGCGCCGATGATGCTGGAGTACACCAATCCCATCGGCCGACGTTACCCGCAGAATCGCACCTACGCCGCGGCCCGCTTGGCCCGCGTACCCGCGTAGGCGAACAACACGCCGGTGCCGATCTCGGAAAGTGCTGTCACCCAGGAGAGCCAGGTGACGTTGCCCCTCATGTCAGCGGCCACTTATTGCACACGAATCGCTGGTCTGCGTGACATAAGTGGCCGCTCGGCGGCGGTCGGCGTTCGGTCTCTGACCGGGCATCCCCTAAATCGTCATGCCAACTGTACGCAACTCTGTAATAGAGTCCGTAGCGGTCGGATGGCCGGACGAGAGGTTTACGTGTGGAGCGCACTGCGATGACGCCGTTCTTTGTGAGCGCTGACGACGGGTTCGTGCCCAACGAGATCGCCCACGGGGGATGGGGGCCGACGCTCGGCGGTCAGGTGGTCGGCGGTCTGCTGGCCCGGGCGGTGGAGGAACTCGTCAGCGACGCGGACCTACAACCGGCGCGATTCACCGTGGAGATACTGCGTCGGGTCGCCAGCGCCGAGGTTCGTGTCTCTGCGTCGGTGGTGCGAGCGGGCTCGCGGATGCAGGCGGTCGATGCGGTGATGACCCAGGACGGTGAGGTGGTGGCCCGGGCATCGGCGCTGTACTTGAGACGCGGCGCCCAGCCGGACGGCGACTTCTGGACCACCGCGATCGAGCTGCCTCCGTTACCCGAGGAACCGGCGGAATTCGACGACGCCATGCCCATGTTCATCCGGGCACATGGGCCGGACCCGGACTGGTCGGGTGAGGGGTTCCCGTGGCAGCAGTGCGGGCCTCGGTACGCGTGGCTGCGCGAAGTCCGTCAGCTGGTCGACGGCGAAGAGCTCACGCCGTTCGTGCGCGCGGCGCTGGCGGTCGACGTCACCAGCTCGATGTGCAATTTCAGTTCGGCCGGTTTGGCTTTCATCAATGCCGACTACACACTGGCCCTCAGCAGGTTGCCGGTGGGCCCCTACATCGGCATGGCGGCGGTGACCCACACCAGTGCCGAGGGCGTGGCCACGGCCAGTGCCTGCCTGTACGACACGTCCGGCCCGATCGGCACCGGATTGTCCACTGCGATAGCCAATTTCAACTTCAGCCCGAACGGCTCCGGCTAGCCGCGGCGCAGGATGGCCACCAGGAAGTCCGAGTCATCGGTGAACGGGCGGAGATCCCAGGTGGACAGCAACAGGTCGGTGGTGAACCCGGCCGCCACGGCATCGTCGAAGAACTGATCGAACTCGTAGTCGCGACCGGCTCCGAATCCGATCACCGCGCGGCCGTCGTCGGCGAGGTGCGCGCGCAGCCGAGTCAGAACCCGAACCCGGGTGCTCGGGGCGAGGAAGGTCATCACATTGCCGGCCGACACGATGATGTCGAACGGCTCGGCGATGCCGCGCGCGGGCAGGTCGAGCTCGGCGAGATCGCCGACGAGCCAACGCGGACCGGGATGGTCGTTCTCGGCCGCCTCGATCAGTACGGGGTCGACGTCGACCCCGACCACCTGATGCCCGGCCTCGGCGAGGTATCCACCCACCCGGCCGGGGCCACAGCCGGCGTCGAGGACGCGGGCGTTGCGCGACGCCATCGCGTCCACCAGACGTGCCTCGCCGGCGATGTCCTGACCGGCGCGCTCCATGGCACGAAAGCGTTCGACGTACCAATCCGAATGCCCGGGATCGGCTGCGACCTTCTGCATCCAGATGCTGCGCTCGACCATGGGGGCATTGTCGCAAGCCTGCCCCGGGCCCCGGGCGGGCGGTATGACTCAGCCCTTGGCGTCGAGGATCTTGATCGCGAAGATCAGCGAGTCACCCGGCTGGATGCCCGCCGCGGGCTGTCCCTGGGGGTACCCGTCGGCAGAGGTCATCGCGACAGCCACGGTGGATCCGACCTTCTGCCCGGAGATGGCCTTCTGGAAGCCGGGCACGACACCGTTGAGGGGGAAATCGACCGGTTCGCCGCGTTCGTAGCTGCTGTCGAACACCGAACCGTCGCGCCCGTTGACACCCATGTAGCAGACCGAAACGTTCGCCGAGGGTGCGACGACCGGCCCGTCGCCTGCCTTCAGGGTGTGAACCTGGGTTTCGGCCACGCTGAACGGACCGGTCACCTTCACGACAGGTGCGGCCGTGTCGGTGGACCCGGTGACCGCGACGCTGCCGGTCGCCCCAGACACCGTCCATTCGGGGGCGCCGGCGTTCTGCGGTGCCGCCGTGGGACAGGTGCTGGCTTCGGTGGCGGTCTCGGCGATCGAGGGGGTGAGTACCTCGGCGACCGAGGGCGTGCTCGTCGATGCCGACGACGCAGAAGTGTCCGTGTCGGAGCCGCATGCGGCAAGCGTCATGGTCAACGAAGCGGCACAGGCCACGAGCGCAACGGTGGAAGGCACGCGAAAGGAGTTCATGCGCGCCACGCTACAGCGTAGGCCGTAGCCGTTGCCCAGCGCTCGCCCGGAGGTGGACCGATGTCCGCCCAATCCGAGAAATCAAGTCTCTCATTCCGATGAGAGACTTTGTGTGCCAACGTTTTTGGCTGGAACCTTGATACTGTCCAGGTTAGCCGCCACACTCGAGGTGATGGCTGAAGGCCTCGACTTCACAGGCATGCTGCGTTCGGCCGGGCTCCGGATCACCCGCCCCCGGCTGGCGGTACTCGATGCGGTGAAAGAGCATCCGCATGCCGAAACCGACCGGCTCATCCGCGCCGTGCGCGTTCAATTGCCCGACGTGTCCCACCAGACCGTGTACGACGCGCTCAACGCGTTGACCGCGGCCGGCCTGGTGCGCCGCATCCAGCCCACCGGTTCGGTCGCCCGATACGAGACCCGGGTCAACGACAACCACCACCACGTCGTATGCCGGTCGTGCCGCGCGATCGCCGACGTCGATTGCGCGGTGGGGGATGCACCATGCCTGACCGCGTCGGACGACAACGGTTTCGTCATCGACGAAGCCGAGGTCGTCTATTGGGGCCAGTGCCCTGACTGCCGGCGGTCTCGAAGTTCTTGACGACAGCCCCGTCGTTCATCAGATGAAAGGGAAATCAATGTCCCCGAACACCCCCGGCACCTCCGACGCCCGCCCGCCGCAGTCTGACAGCGAGACTCACAGCCACAGCGAGTCCGAGAACCCGGTCATCGAGTCGCCCAAGCCCAAGGCTCACGCACCGCTGACCAATCAGGACTGGTGGCCTGATCAGGTCGACGTCTCCCGGCTGCACAGGCAGCCCATCGAGGGAAACCCCCTGGGTGCCGGTTTCAACTACGCCGAGGAGTTCCAGAAGCTCGACGTCGAGGCGTTGCGGGCGGACATGCTGGAGCTGATGACGTCATCGCAGGACTGGTGGCCCGCCGACTATGGCAGCTATGCCGGCCTGTTCATCCGGATGAGCTGGCACGCGGCCGGTACGTACCGCATCTTCGACGGTCGCGGTGGCGGCGGCCAGGGGGCGCAACGCTTCGCCCCCATCAACAGCTGGCCGGACAACGTGAGCCTGGACAAGTCCCGCCGGCTGCTCTGGCCGGTCAAACAGAAGTACGGCAACAAGATCTCCTGGGCCGACCTGATCATCTTCGCCGGGAATGTTGCCCTCGAGTCGGCGGGTTTCAAGACCTTCGGCTTCGCGTTCGGCCGCCAGGACATCTGGGAACCAGAGGAGATCCTCTGGGGCCAGGAGGACACCTGGCTGGGCACCGACAAGCGTTATGGCGGCACCAACGACAGCAGCAACCGCGAGCTGGCCAATCCGTATGGCGCCACCACGATGGGCCTGATCTACGTCAATCCTGAAGGGCCCGAAGGCAAGCCGGATCCCTTGGCGGCGGCTCACGACATCCGTGAGACGTTCGGTCGGATGGCGATGAACGACGAGGAGACGGCCGCGCTGATCGTCGGTGGGCACACCCTGGGTAAGACCCACGGCGCCGGGCCCGGCGACCTGGTCGGCCCCGAACCGGAAGCGGCGCCCATCGAACAGCAGGGCCTGGGTTGGAAGTGCGCCTTCGGCTCGGGTAAGGCGGGCGACACCATCACCAGCGGTTTGGAGGTCGTCTGGACCACGACGCCGACGAAGTGGAGCAACAGCTATCTGGAGATCCTCTACGGCTACGAGTGGGAGCTGACCAAGAGCCCCGGCGATGCGTGGCAGTTCGAGGCCAAGGATGCCGAGGCCATCATTCCGGACCCGTTCGGTGGCCCGCCGCGTAAGCCGACGATGCTGGTCACCGACATCTCGATGCGGGTGGACCCGATCTACGGCCCGATCACCCGGCGCTGGCTCGAGCATCCGGAGGAGCTCAACGAGGCGTTCGCCAAGGCCTGGTACAAGCTGCTGCACCGCGACATGGGTCCGATCAGCCGGTATCTGGGACCGTGGATCCCCGAGCCGCAGCTGTGGCAGGATCCCGTGCCCGATGTTGACCATCCACTGGTCGACGAGCAGGACATCGCGACGCTGAAGGGCAAGATTCTCGACTCCGGCCTGTCGGTGCAGCAACTGGTGAAGACCGCGTGGTCGGCGGCCGCAAGTTTCCGCGGCACCGACAAGCGCGGCGGTGCCAACGGCGGGCGGCTGCGGTTGGAACCGCAACGCAACTGGGAAGTCAACGAGCCGTCCGAGCTCGACAAGGTGTTGCCGGTGCTGGAGCGGATTCAGCATGACTTCAACGCGTCCGCGTCCGGCGGCAAGAAGATTTCGTTGGCAGACGTCATCGTTCTGGGTGGCTCGGCAGCGATCGAGAAGGCCGCCCGGGACGGTGGTTACGAGGTCACGGTGCACTTCGTCCCGGGCCGCACAGACGCATCGCAGGAGAACACCGACGTGGACTCGTTCGCCGTGCTGGAACCTCGGGCCGACGGCTTCCGCAACTTCGTGCGACCGGGCGAGAAAGCGCCACTTGAACAGCTGCTCGTGGACAAGGCGTACTTCTTGAACCTGACCGCACCGGAGCTGACAGTTCTCGTCGGCGGACTGCGTGCGCTGAGCGCCAACCACGGCGGCAGCAAGCACGGAGTCTTCACGGCGAATCCCGGTGCGTTGTCCAACGACTTCTTCGTGAACCTGCTCGACATGGGTACCGAGTGGAAGCCGTCGGAAACCACGGAGAACGTGTACGAAGGGCGAGATCGCGCTACCGGCCAGACCAGGTGGACGGCGACCGCCAACGATCTGGTGTTCGGGTCGAACTCAGTCCTGCGGGCCATCGCCGAGGTGTACGCGCAAGAAGACAACAAGGCGAAGATGGTCGAGGACTTCGTCGCAGCCTGGGTCAAGGTGATGAACAACGATCGGTTCGACCTGGACTGACCGGGCGGACCACCGGCGGACCACCCGTGCCTGCAATTCGGTGACAGATTCCGGGCGATCGATCTTGTCACCATTGTGAAATTTCAAATACCCGATGCCCACGGGTGGAAAGATCGATGAACGAGCGCCGGGCCGGCGTTTGCCCGTGATAGCGTCGCCGCAGGCAGACCGTTTATCCATCCGAGGACACGGATTATGGCCAACAATTCCATGGGCGATTTTGTCAGCCAGTTGCGTCCGGCATTGCATCGGTTGCAGGACTGGCCCTATCCGGATCAGATCGATCGGACGCTCTTCAGCGCCTTCATGAAGAACCCGCACGATGTCGGCGGCGACCCCGACGCACCGGCGATCTTCGAGGAGAAGCAAGAAGAGGCGTGGGAACTCAATACGTTCGTCACGTGTGAGGTTCTCGGCTGGCGTGGCATCTGGACGTCCGAAGAACGACGGCGGCTCGGAAACGTCGACGTCGGCCGGACGATCTATCACGGCTTTCCCTATTACGGCCGTTGGGTGTGGGCTATCGCCCGGTGCCTCGTAGAGAAGGACCACATCACGCTTCGCGAGTTGCTCGAGCGCGTCGACGAGGTGCGCGCAAGGGTTGCCACCGGTGCTGCCGACGCCCTGTCTGCCGCACCGCGC
This sequence comes from Mycolicibacterium peregrinum, assembly GCF_002102345.1. Taxonomy (GTDB): domain Bacteria; phylum Actinomycetota; class Actinomycetes; order Mycobacteriales; family Mycobacteriaceae; genus Mycobacterium; species Mycobacterium peregrinum. Next base: position 36,693 of record NZ_LQPP01000010.1, on the reverse strand, counting down.
GGGGCGGGCGATCCAGCGGCCGTCTCCAGGAACCGCCATCACATCGAGGCGCTCGGCAAGGGCGACCCTCAGCGGTTCGCCGGCCAGGCCGACGCTCCTCGATTCGCCGTCGGTGATCGGGTGCAGGTGCGGGATCTCCCGACCATCTTCTACACGCGCACCCAGGAGTACCTGCGCGGGAAGCCGGGGACCATCGCCGAGGTGTCCTACGAAAGCCTGGTCCCCGAGGACGAGGCATTCGATCGTGAGGAGCAGAAGCCTCAGTGGTTCTACATCGTGCGCTTCAACATGACCGACGTGTGGGACCCGTATGCGGGCGTCGAGGGCGACACCCTTCAGGCCGAGATCTCCGAACTGTGGTTGCGGCCGCTCGGTTAGACCGCTCATTCGAACGGAACGAACAGGAAACCGACATGACGCACGACGACGCGGCGCACACGCATCACGAAGCACCGGAACGGCACGCGGCGCCAATGGTCGAGGAAGTGACCGATTTCGAGGTCCTGGAAATCGCGCTCCGCGAATTGGCCATCGAGAAGGGCCTCTTCACCGCGGAAGACCACCGGCACTACACCGAGTTCGTCGAGCAGATCGGCCCGGCGCCCGGCTCGCGACTCGTCGCGAAGGCTTGGGTCGATCCTGACTACAAGCAGCTGGTGCTCCGGGATCCCATTGCCGCCAGTCGGGAAGTGGGGATCGATTGGTTGCACCCGACCGGCTTCGGCACACCCAGTGATTTCACGGCTCTGGAGGTACTGGAGAACACGCCCAGTTTGCACCACGTGATTGTCTGCACATTGTGTTCGTGTTATCCGCGACCGTTGCTCGGGAATTCTCCCGAGTGGTACCGGACACCCAACTATCGACGCCGAATTGTGCGTTGGCCCCGCCAGGTTCTCGGTGAGTTCGGGCTTTTCCTGCCCGACGATGTCGAAATCCGCGTCGAGGACTCCAATTCCAAACGTCGATTTCTGGTGCTGCCGGTCCGGCCCGCCGGAACCGAGGACTGGACCGAGGAACAGCTCGCCGAGATCGTCACCCGTGACTGCATGATCGGCGTCGCTCTGCCCAAGCCTGGGGTGACCGCGAACTCGCCCCGGCCGGTGCATCCCGCCGTCCGCCCGGCTGAGGGGTACTGAGGGGCAGCGCATGACCGACGACGATGACGTCACCGCAGTCAGGGTCCGGACGCTGGAACAGTTGGTCGGCCGGGGGCAGTCGTGGCCACGCATGGCGCAGAAGTTTGGCGTCTCCAACCCGGTTCCGCCCTGGAAGTCCAGTCTGGACGGGATGTGCGACGCACTTGACCACGAAGGGGTCACACTGCCGCTGCTCACTCGTCGAACCGACGAGGACCGCCTGGTCCAAGAGGTTTATGTGACGCTGCCGTATCCAGAGAATCAGCTTGTCGCACTTACGCATTCGCTGGTGGCCAGGCATGTCATCGATGAAGAGACACTGGCCCAGCGGATGCGCGACGTCCGGATGCGCCTCGAGGGGGCCTGACCCGACCGCTACGTCGTTTCGATACGGTCGGCTGATGAGCCGGAAGCTCTATGTGGTCACCCATCCCGAAGCCAGCCATCACGTCGAAGGTTTGGTCGGGGGATGGTACGACTCGGATTTGACCGCGAAGGGATTGCGAGACGCTCACAGCGTCGCGGAGGCGTTGCGGGCACGGGTTCCCGGGACGGCCACGGTGAAAGTCGTGTCGTCGGACTTGCTGCGGGCGCACCGAACTGCCGCTGTGATCGCCGAAACCTTCCACACGGCCGAAGTTTTGGATCCGCGCCTCCGGGAGAAGTCATACGGAGAAGCCGAAGGACGTCCGCAGCGCTGGCTAGATGAACGATTCATCGCCCCTCCGGTGCGCGGCGATCGGCTGGCCCACCGCGAAGGTCTCCGGGGCGCAGAAACCAAAGCGGAGTTGGCACGCCGGATCTATGCGGCCATGGAAGCGATAACCGCCGCCGACGTGAGCCATCAGGTGATCGTCACGCACGGATTTGCGCTGACGTTCGTGATCGCGGCGTGGATCAAGATGCCACTGGCGTCGGTCGGTTACGTCAACTTCGCGGGGAAAGCCGGCAGCATCACCACTTTGTATGAGGACGACCGCTTTCATAACCGCCAGGTGCTGGAACTTTCGGCAACTCGGCACCTCGCAGCTGCGGACCCGCGCTGAGGTCGCTATCGGTTCCAACGGGCAGTGAGCGTCGCCGGCGTCCACATCGGCCAGATGGGTGATCCGACGACGAACCCGCCGGCGATCTGAGCGACGATCCGCGGGCCCGTGACGGCGCTGTTGTCGTAGAACGTTGCCGAGTCCACCCGCGTCGCGGCGATTGCGACGAGATCCCAAAGTCGTTGGTAGCGTTCACGAATCTTCGCCTCGGGGACATGGTGGCCGCCCGCCTGCACGCGGTGGCGCACTCGTTGCACCGCCAGTTCTTCGGGGATCAGGATGCAATGCAGGATCACGGTGTACCCGGCAGCCTGCGCATCGTCGACGAGTACGAGTTTGGAGGGATGGGAGAACACTGTCTCGGCGATGAAGGATTCGCCGAGTTCGATGAGCTTGGTCCGGGTTTCGGCGGCGACCAGCGCAGCCTCATAGGAGTGCGGGGCTGGATCCGCGGGCCAGCGACGCTTGGCGATCTCGTCCGCGTTGACGAAGGGGCTGCCCGGAAGCAGAGGGGAGAGGGTGAGTTCGACGAAGGTGGACTTGCCGGCGCCGTTACATCCGACGACGAGATCGAGACGCTTCACTGCGCGACGGTACGGCCCGTGTCAGCGTGAGCCGGGATCACTGCTGCGACGGCAGCACCGTGGTGCTGCCGTCCGGCTGGTACTGCACGATCTCGCCGTGCTCGTCGAGGGCGACCGTGGTGATGCCGCGGGCGGCCAGCGTCGCGCCGTAGTCGGCGCGGGCCAGACTCTCCTCGATGGAGGCCGCGATCTCGGCGTCGAACACCGCGCCTTCTTCGGCGGTCAGCGCCCGAAGCGGGATATCGCCGGCCAGGGCGGCCTCGACCTTGCGACGGGCGGCGCTGTGCCGGCTCGACACAGCGCGACCCACCCGCGCCCAGTGGTCGAGTTGCTGCTTGGCCGACCGGCTCTGACGTGCACCTTCTGCCGCCGCACTGTCGACGAGGTCTGCGGCGAAACGCGTCACCCGATCTGCGGTCTCGGTCATGGGAACCTCCCTGGTAGCACTCTGAAACAAGCGTAGCAGAGTGCTACAGATCTGGCTCGGGCCTGCGTCACGCTGCCGACAACCGCTTGGCGATCTCGCCGTACCGCTCGAGCCGTCCGGGCCCGCCGAGCGCGTTGTAGAGCACGAGGCGGGTGGCGATTCCTCCGTATTTGGCGGTCAACGCATCCGCCAGTCCATCCCACGTGGATTCGGTGGCGAAGGCGGCGATGTGCTCATCGGTGATCTGGGCTGCCATGCCGGCGATATCACCGGCTTTCTGCTTCTCCCGAAGTCGGGCGGTGGTGCCCTCGAAGCCGGCCTCGTCCCAGATGAAGGCGTAGTTCGGTGTGCTCCCGTAGAAGCTCATGCTGGTCCGCACGAACTCGCGCTCGTCGGCGCGTTCCTCGTCGCTGTCGCCGACGATCGTCATGACGGGGACGATCTTGGCGATGTCGGCGGCGGAGCGACCCGCCCTGGCCGCACCGGCGGCCAGGTTGGGAAGTACGTGGCGCGCGATGTAGCCCGGCTCCCCGATCGGATGGACGTGCACGCCGTCGGCGACTTCGCCGGCCATGCGAAGCATCCACGGATTCACCGCGGCGATGTCGACTTCGGGATCGGGTGCATCGATCGGCCCGGGGTTCCACTGCGGAGTGATGAAGTCGAGATCGTAGAAGTCGCCGTGATGCTCGAGCTTGCCGGTGCGGAAAGCAGCGAAGCATGCCTTGACCGCCAACACGTAGTCGCGCAAGCGCGGACCTGGCTGTTCGAAGGCCATTCCGTAGCGGCGCACGACATGCGTGCGTACCTGGGTGCCGATACCGAGCCGGAATTTGCCGCCGGTGGCTTCCTGAAGCTCCCACGCCGACGCCGCCGTGACGAACGGGCTTCGCGGAAAGGCAACGGCCACACCGGTCGAGAGCTCCAGGCCCGGTGCGGACTGCGAGGCGACGGCCGCGTTGAGATACGCGGTCCGGCCCGTCTCGGTGAGCAGGAGTCCGGAGAATCCGGCGGACTGGGTACGGCGGGCAAGGTCACCGATTTGAGACAGCGGCTGCGGAACGGTCATCACGTCGACGTACACGTGGGCAGCGTACGTGAGTACGCGTGCCGGGAACTCGTAATGCCTTAGAAGTCAACCATTTCACGCTGTCGGCTGCGGGCCTAGACTTGTTGACATCAGGGCAACCGGCGTCGTTACGACAAGCGCCAGGACCAGAGCTAGTTGCGACTGAAGGAGGGGAACCATGGTCAGGATTCATACGGTGGTGCCGGGGGAAACGCTGTCAGCGTTGGCATTGCGGTTCTACGGGGATGCCGAGCGGTACCGACTGATCGCCGCGGCCAGCGGGGTGCCGGATCCCAACGTCATTCAGGTTGGGCAACGGCTGATCTTTCCCGACTATGCGCGATACACCGTGGCCGCGGGGGATACGTTGCCTGCTCTTGCGTCGCGCTTCTATGGGCAGGCTGATCTGTCGCGGTTGATCGCCGCCGCCAGTGGCATCGCCCCGGATGCCGGTATCGATCCCGGTCGGCAACTGATCATCCCGGAACTCAGAAAGTACCCGGTGGCCCCTGGAGATACGTTGTCGGCGTTGGCATCACGCTTCTACGGGGATGCCACGTTCTATCCACCGATCGCCAGCGTGAACGGCATCTCCGACCCTGGCGCGATCAGCCCCGGACAGACGCTGGTGATATTCACCGGGCGCGGCGACGGATTCGGTCTGCGGATCGTGGATCGCAACGAGAATGATCCTCGCCTGTGGTACTACCGATTCCAGACCGCGGCCATCGGGTGGAACCCTGGCGTCAACGTCCTGCTTCCCGACGATTACCACACCAGTGGGCGTACCTATCCGGTGCTCTACATGTTCCATGGCGGCAACGACGATTTCCGCTCGTTCGACTTCATGGGCATCCGCGACTGGACCGCCGGGAAGCCGATCATCGTCGTGATGCCCGACGGCGGGCATGCCGGCTGGTATTCCAATCCGGTCACCTCGTTCGTCGGACCGCGAAACTGGGAGACGTTCCACATCGCCCAACTGCTGCCCTGGATCGAGGCGAACTTCCGGACGTACGCCGAGTACGACGGCCGGGCGGTCGGCGGATTCTCGATGGGCGGCTTCGGCGCGCTGAAGTACGCGGCCAAGTACTACGGGCACTTCGCCTCGGTCAGTGCCCATTCGGGCCCCGCAAGCCTGCGCCGTGATTTCGGCCTCGTCGTGCACTGGGCGAACATTACGTCGGCAGTTCTGGATCTGGCCGGTGGAACCGTGTACGGAGCGCCGCTGTGGGACCAGGCCCGGGTCAGCGCCGACAACCCCGTCGAGCGGATCGAGAGCTACCGCAACAAGCGGGTGTTCCTTGTCGCCGGCACCAGTCCGGACCCGATCAACTGGTTCGACAGCGCCAACGAGACGGAGGTGCTCGCCGGCCAGCGCGAGTTCCGCGGACTGCTCGACCACGCCGGGATCCCATACGAAGCGCACGAGGTGCCCGGGGGTCACGTCTTCCGGCCCGACATGTTCTCCGTCGACCTGGACGGAATCATCGCGCGACTGAGGCCGGCTGCCGTCGCGGGCAATGTGATGTAACAACAACCACATCCATCCCATCAGTCACATTTGCAACAGAATTCAATTCTTTCACTGCTACCGCATTGGAAACTGAATTCACAAAAGGCTGCAAATGTCACACCGCCGAGGCCGAACTCTGTGAGACCGAACGCGGACGCACCTGAGCTGCCAGCCTCCCGCGATGATGGGCCTGAACTGCAGCTTTGTGGGCTGTTGGCGGCATTGAACTGTCCCCAGCGGTCACATCAGGCCCATAACTATTAAATAAACTCAAAGAAGATAATTAGACTCTCTAGCACGGCTATTTTACTTTCGCCCCATCGGTAAACTCTGTATCACGATGGGCTGAAAATGGTCTGTCGCCCCGCCATTACCGGCGCGCACCGCAGTGCACGCCGCCATGAAGGGATCGACATGCGCGTGCGCAAGGTCGTCACCGTATTCGGGTTCGTCGGTGCGATCGCCCTGGCTCAGACACTTGTGGCAGTTCCGAGCGCCGGCGCCGAACCGAACTGGGACGCGATGGCTCAGTGCGAATCGGGCGGAAATTGGGCGGCGGACACCGGCAACGGCTTCTACGGCGGGCTGCAGTTCACCCCCGCTACGTGGTCCTCGCACGGGGGGACCGGGTCGCCTGCCGCGGCGAGCCGCGAGGAACAGATCCGCGTGGCACGAAACGTACTGCAGACCCAGGGCCTTGGGGCCTGGCCGGTCTGCGGCGGGCCGGTCGGCCAGGCCACCGGAACTTGCCGTCAGGTGATGGTCTGGATCCCTGTGAGGAACCTGCCGCGGCTGTGCACCTTGGTGCTCAATCCGCTGGGCTGAGGCCGATATTCGCGAACCGGGAATGCTCACCGCCACACGCGTCGACGCCGAGCGGGTAATCCTGCGTAAGGGCTGTGACGACGACGCCGCTGGGTTCATCGAGACCCAGGTCGATGAGCGGGTGCGTCGCTTCCTCGGCGGACCGCGTCCCGAACCGGATGTCCGGTCGATGGTGGCGGTAGCGGGCGCGGCGACCTTACTGGCCGTCGACGGCTGTTACGTCGTCGCGGACAGGGAATCCGATGAGATGCTCGGCATGGTGACGCTCGGCCGACGGGGTCCGGAATTGCCCGGTCATCTGCCCGACGGCGGCGGCGAGCTCGAACTCAGCTACGTCTTTCGGGCAACCGCCTGGGGCCGGGGATATGCGACGGAAGCTGCCCGTGCGTTATTGCGCTGCGCAGCAGAGCAACTCGTCGATCAACCGATCATCATCGTCACCCAGGCAGCAAACCAAGCGGCGCTTCGCCTCGCCGACCGGCTCGGATTCACCCGAGTAGGCGCCTTCGAGCAATTCAACGCCGAGCAGGTGCTGGCCACTGCTTCACTGGGGGCGTTCCTGCGGCACTAGCGCTTTCGTGTGCCGAAAAAGTCTTGGGCAGCACCGAACTCACTCTCAGCAAACCCTCAGTAGGGCACTGCACCATCTAGGGAGGCGCCGGCACGGCGCATGTATGTCGGTGTCGCAAAGGAAGAAGCATCACGAATGAATCAATGGTCTGGGATGTCACCGCAAAGCAGTAACCCTCAGTGGGACGCCAAACCGCCGGCAGATCAACGGAATACAACTTCAAGCCCGTGGAGCCGGACCGGATATCAGCATCCGTCCCCACCGTATGGCTTGCATCCCGAGATGACCCATAGTTTCGATGCACCTCCGGTGCAAGACGTTTCGCAGCCGAAGAAGAAGTCCCGCGTCGGTGTACTTGTCGCCGGCACGGCCGCGGTGGCGATGGCCACCGGAGCCGTCGCGGCGGTCGCCGTGGTGGACCAGTCCGGAAAGTCCGCGACTGTCGCGCAGGCGCCGGCCGCTGACCACGCCCGCCTCCCATCGCCTGCCGCCGGATCCGTTCCGGTGCAGCCGAAGGCATCCGCACCTGCAGGCTCGGTCGAACAGGTATCCGCCAAGGTGCTGCCCAGCGTGGTGAAGCTGCAGATCGAGACCGGGCAGGGACGGGAGGAGGGGTCCGGAATCGTCCTCAGTGAAGACGGCCTGATCCTCACAAACAACCATGTCGTGGCGGCTGCCGCCCGCGGCGCGGGTAGCCAGGGGCCATTGGCCGCCCAGGACTCGCCGGGCGGCCAATTCCCCGGCTTGCCGCGTGGCATGTACCCCGGTGGACAGTTCCCAGGTGACGACCAGTATTCGCCTGACGGACCTTCGGCCAGGAATTCCGGCCGGGCCGCCGGCGCAATGCGGGCGACTGTGACCATGTCGGATGGACGCACGGTGCCGTTCACCGTCGTCGGGACCGACCCCGACGACGACATCGCGGTGGTGAAGGCGCAGAACGTGTCCGGGCTGACGCCGATTGCGATCGGTTCCTCGAAGGATCTGAAGGTGGGGCAGAATGTCGTCGCCGTGGGCTCGCCGTTGGGCCTACAGGGGACGGTGACCACCGGCATCATCAGCGCGCTGGATCGTCCGGTTGCCACCGGCGATGAACAGAGCGGCCAACACTCGGTGATGAGCGCCATCCAGACTGACGCTGCGATCAATCCGGGTAACTCGGGCGGTGCACTGGTCGACATGAACGGTGATCTGATCGGGGTCAACTCGGCGATCGCATCGTTGGGCGGCGGCCAGGGTTCGCAGGGCGGTGGACAGGCCGGTTCGATCGGTCTGGGCTTCGCGATCCCGGTGGATCAGGCCAAGCGCATCGCCGACGAACTGGTTTCGACCGGGACCGTCCAGCACGCCTCGCTGGGTGTCCAGCTCTCCGGTAACGATTCGAACGGCGCAGCGGTCGCCGGTGTGGTCGCCGGGGGCCCGGCAGCCGTGGCCGGTCTGCCCGACGGTGCGGTGATCACCAAGGTCGACAGTCAGGTGATAGACGGTGCCGATGCCCTGGTCGCTGCTGTGCGATCCAAGTCGCCGGGGGACACCGTGACGCTGACCTACGAGGACCCGTCGGGCGCTTCGCGCACCGTCGACGTCACCCTCGGGCAGGTCCAGGCGTAGCGCAGAAGCAGTCAGTGGGTCCCAGCCGGATGATTTCGGGCTGGGGCCCACCGCTGTGTCGGCTGTCGGTGCAAGCGGGTTGGACCGAAATTCGGGTGACCGCGCCGCCGGCTGTATGTGACGATTCCCGGATGCCCAGCACACTCATCGAGGTACGGCGGCCCTACCGCCAGTCCGAAGAGGTGGCGATCATCGACGCCGTGCACGACGCACTTGTGGCCGCCTTTCACATCCCGGCCGACGACAAGCATGTCCGGCTGGTATCCCATGAGCCGCATCGGTTCTCGCACTCACCGGGCCTGGCGCAACCGGAGCTGTACACCCTGGTGACGATCGACTGTTTTTCTGGTCGGTCGGTCGAGGCCAAGCGAGACCTCTACCGGCAGATCGTCAATCGTCTGGAGGCGCTGGGCATCCCACCGAACCACGTCACCATCCTCGTGCGCGACAGCCCGCTGCAGAACTGGGGCATTCGTGGCGGACAGGCCGCCTGCGATATCGACCTGGGTTTCAATGTGAACGTGTGATCGGCTCTTGGCGGCCCCCATCGCGTCCCACAACGGGCACAAATCGTCCGACGGCGACGCAGTAGTCGCGATAGGCCTGACCATGGGTCCGCCTCAAGTAGGGCTCTTCCACGACACGGACCTGCAGTTCGATGGTGGTCGACAAGACGACGAAGGCCAAGAGCGCCACTGGGTTCGGTGTCATCAGCGTGACGCCGCCGGCGAAGACCAGCATGGCGGTGAAGATCGGGTTGCGGACCAATCCGAACACTCCGCTGTGCACGAGTGTTGTTGTCTCGCTGGGATCGACCCCGATACGCCAGGATTCACCCATGTCCAGTTGGGCGTAGACGGTGGCGACGATTCCGGCAACGGCGAGCACCGTGCCCAGCGAGTGGATCCATGGATCCTGCAGGACGTCGATCGGTGCGGTCAGCCGCAGATATTGCAGGACGGGCGCGGCCACGCCGACGATGATCGACACGATGAAGCCGACACCGGCCAACCATTCCAGTGAGCCCGGCTGTCCGTTGATGCCACGAAACCCTGTCGACCCCGTGTGGCGGTACTGGACCCAACTACGCCAACCGAATCCCAGTACCGCGAAAATCAGGTAGAGAATCAGTGCGGTCACAGCCATGTTCATCTCCTCGGTTATCGTTCTGCACAGCAGGTTTCGCCGCGCCACGCCTCGCGTCCTTCGTTGACGGCAACGCCGGCGAGTATGAGTGCGGCGATCGGATCGGCCCAGTTCCAGCCGAGCAGGCTGTTGATGATCAGTCCGGCGAGGACTACCGCGGACAGATAGGTACACAGCAGCGTCTGCTTGGAGTCGGCTACGGCTGAGCGGGAACCGAGTTCACGGCCGGCGCGGCGCTGCGCCCAGGACAGCACCGGCATGATGACCAGGCTGGCCGCGGTCAACCCGATGCCGATCGCCGAATGTCCGGCTTCGGCTGCTCCGCTGAGCGATCGGATCGATTCGATGGTGATGTAGCCCGCGAGTGCGAAGAACGACACCGCAATGACCCGCAGTGCGGCCTTCTCGCGCGCCTCCGGATCCGGGCCGGAGAACTGCCACGCGACGGCGGCAGCCGAGGACACCTCGATCACGGAGTCCAGTCCGAAGCCGATCAGTGCGGTCGAAGACACTCTGGTGCCCTCGCTGATCGCGACGATCGCCTCGATCACGTTGTAGGTGATGGTTGCGGCGACGAACCATCGGATTCGCCGGTGCAGCAACGCCCGTCTCGCGGGCGCCAGGGGAGCGGGAACCGCGGCGTCTGCTGCCATCAGCAGCAACCATCCGATGCCGCGTCGGGGCACTGCTCGGGGTCGCCGGCCAGCACCACGTGCAGCAGATCGTCCAGTGCGTGGGCGAGTTTGGGATCCGCGAGTTCATAGCGGGTTCGCCGGCCTTCCGGGACAGCCACGACCAGCCCGCAACCACGAAGGCAGGCAAGGTGATTGGACATGCTCTGCCGAGAGACGCCCGCCGCCTCGGCCAGGTCGGCCGGGTATCCCGGGGCGTCCTTGAGTGCGAGCAGGATCTTGGACCGGGTCTGATCCGATAGGGCATGACCGAACCGGGCCAGCACCGCCACCTGCGTCAGCGTTTCCATGGAGCTGACAGTACATCAAGGTCTGAATTCAGAAAATGGTGAACTGAGAATGTGGGGTAGCCGCATACTCGTGGCGACGCCCGGCGCCCGGCGCATGCTGGCCCTGAAAGGTTGACGCTGTTCACCGAAGGGAGGTTGCGATGCCGGTCAACGACTTGGATATGTTGCTAGTCCACCGCGTGTTTCGTCGCGAGCTCGACGACCTGACGTGGCTGATCGCCAGAGTGCAGCCCGGCGACAACTCGCGTGCGCGGATAGTCGGTAGCCACCTGCGATTCGTGACAGAAGCACTGCATCACCACCACGCCGCCGAGGACGAGCTGGTCTGGCCGATCGTCTCGGCCAGGGCGTTGGATCGGAAATCGGACATCGAGCGGATGCAAGCGCAGCACGGGCAGATCGCAACGGCGCTCGAGGAGGTGCACGCGGCTCGTGTGGCGTGGACGAAGTTCGTGCAGCGATCGACGACTGCCCGGATGAAGGAGGCCTTCGCCCAGCTGTCCGAACTGGTGTCGGTCCACCTGGACGATGAAGAACGTGACGCATTGCCTGCGATCGTCGAGCACCTGACCGCGAGGGAATGGGGAACAGCAACGAAGAGGGGAGCGTCGTTCTTGATCAAACATCCACGGTGGGGCGTCGTCCTAGGCGGTCTGGTGCTGGATTACGCCACCCCCGAAGAGGGCCGCTCCTTCCTGGGGGGAGTGCCAGTGCCGCAACGGTTTTTGGTCGAAGCGCTGGGACCGCGGTCACTGGCGGCCTACCGCCGGAAGTTGTACGACGTGTGATGAGACTAGATGGCTCCGGGCGTGCCGGGCGGGCTCATCGACCCATCGACATTCGGCACCATCGCCGGGGCCGGAATGCCTCCCTCGGCCGCATTGTCTCCGGGTATCCCGTCGTCTGGCGTCTGGTCGTACATGCCGCCCCAGCAGGCGGGATTCCATCCCTCCGTGGCGCACGCCGGATCATCCGGGCTGTTGGGGGAATCGAGAGCGGCGGGTGTCCGGGGTGCTGCCGAGGCGACGGACACCGGAGTGACTGCGCCCAGCACTGCAATCCCCGAGATTGCCGCAACCGCTGATCTCGTCAGCATGCGCCGCACCTCAGAAGTCATCATCGAACGCATCTTCCACTCCTTCGTTCCGGCCGGCACGGCAGCTCGACGTTTGCCGACGCCGCGCCGTTACGGCCATGCTCGCAGTTCCGCACCTGCTGCGGGTGGAAACCGCGACTTCGCTGGCAGAAACTCCAACGCCGCCTTGAAGTTTGACGCGCATGTCAAGAATAAGAGGCCGCGGTACCGCCGTCCGGAACGTGGATGGCCGGCGCTCCCCGAGGAGAACGCCGGCCGATCACGACCGGTAACCGGTGACCCGATCAGTAATCCCAGGCGGCAGGGACACACCGGAAGACGTCGCCTGCGGTCGCCACGTGGCACACGGACGGGAACGGCAGGTGGGTGGCCACCAGTGCTTCTCCGGTCGCGGCCAACTCGCGCAGCAGCTCGATTCGGACGCGAGCCGCCTCTTCGGGGTCGTGTTCGAATCCGTTCTGCCACTCGGGGTTGTCGAACCCGGGGGCGAACACAGCGTCGCCGGCGAACGTCAGTTTCTCGCCGCCGGAATCCAGACGGACCACACTGTGACCGGGGGTATGACCGCCGGTGCGGGTGACGAGTACGCCCGGTGCCACCTCGTATTCCGTCTCGAACGTGCGCAGCTGGCCCCGGTAGTCGTCCAGGAACTGCGAGGCGACCCGCCGGAGCACATCCGGTATCGGCTGCGGCATGACAGTGCGGGAGAAATCAGGCTTCTCCCAGAACTCGGCCTCGGCAGCCGCGGCGTGGATCCGCAGATCGGGCCGCAGCCGTTCCTTCACTCCTTCGGTGATCAGTCCACCCACGTGGTCCATGTGCATGTGGGTGAGCACGACATCGGTCACCGAACCGAGATCCACACCGGCAGCCTCCAGTCGCTGGACGGTCTGGCCGGCCCGGGGGAAGTCCGGGAACTCCAGGCCCAGCCCGGCGTCGACGAGGATGGTCCGATCGCCGCTACGGACCACCACGATGTTCAGTGGCCAGTCGATCACCTCGGGCGGCAGGAAGTTGTCGCCCAGCCAGACTGCGAGGTCGCTCGGGTCGGCGTTGGTGGCCAACGTCGAGGTCGTAATGGGCAGCACTCCGTCGCTGATCACCAGAACCTCGATGTCGCCAACCTGCACCGCGTAGCGCGACGGAACCAACTCGTCGACCGGACTGCCCACCCGTGCACTGTTGTCCAAACTCATACTGTTTCTCCTGAGGGCCGCACTGATGACATGTCGAATGACCTGTCTTTCTCGTGGGAACGCCCTCGAGCCATCGGAACTATCCAGCGATCGAGCTCCGCAGCTGGCTAGGGTCGGCAGATGGCCTCCGTCAAGCAATTCCAAGTCACCTTCGATTGCGCAGATCCCGAGCGCGTAGGTCGCTTCTGGTGTGAAGTGCTGGGATACGTGGTGCCGCCGGCGCCGCCCGGGTTCGACACCTGGGCGGATTTCGATCGATCTCTCAGTCCGGAGCGCCAGGGATCGGCGTTCGCCTGCGTCGATCCCTCGGGTCTCGGGCCGCGACTGTATTTTCAGCGCGTACCGGAAGGCAAGGCCGTCAAGAACCGAGTGCACCTCGACGTCCGGGTGGGCGGCGAACTCGTCGGTTCCGAACGCCTCGCGACGCTGGAAGCCGAGAGTGCACGCTTGGTGGCGCTCGGGGCCGTGCAGGTGCGGGTGCTGCCCGCCGACGGCATCGAGGAGTCCTGCATCGTGATGCAGGACATCGAAGGCAACGAGTTTTGTCTCGACTGAGGTACGCCCGCGTGCAGGAACCCAAGCCCGGTTCAGGTCAAGAGGTTTCGGTGGTGCCGCGGTCAGAGCGGGCCTGATCGATCTGTTCGCGAAGGATATCGCCGTGGCCGGCATGCCTGGCGAACTCTTCGATCATGGCGAGCAGGGTCCACCGCAGGCTCACCTTTCCCTCGCCGGGGATGTCAATCGTGGCGTCGAGGTCGAAGCGGGAGGTGATCTCGCGGGATCGTTGACTGGCACGCTCGAATTCGGCGATCACGTCGGCGAGCGACTCGTCATCGGCAACGGAGAACGTGCCCTCGTCTCGCCTCGAGTATCCGTCGCATTCGGATTCGCCGAGACCGCCCCAGAACCGTTGGAACCAAATTCTTTCCGCGGCGGCGGCGTGTTTGATCAACGAGATCGGCGTCGTCAGCGATGTCACGAGGCGTCGGCGCGCTTCCGGCTCAGTCAGCCCACGTGCAGTCGCGATCAGTGCTTCGCGGTTTCGGTCGAGTGTGTTCTCGATGAGTGTGCGCTCGGTTCCGTTGGTGATTCGGTTGGTGCCCATACGTTTGCTCCGTTCTGTGGTGCGGGTGCAGGCATGGTTCAAGCGCGGTGGCACCACCGCACGAACGGGGAGGATCAGCGGAGTGGTCGCTACAACCGGCCGACCGCAAACTGCGCGGCCTGGTCGACCATGCCGTTGGCGATGTACGAGTTGTGTGCGCCGGTGGGCGGTGCTGGCGCTGCACCGTTACACACGCTGTCGCCGGTAGCGCACAGATCGATGGTCTTGGGCGCATACAGCGGTCCGATGGTGATTCGCGGCGCCCCGGCGTCGGTGAGGAACTGGTTTGACGGTTTCCCGAACAGCGCCACGGCGGCCACGTGCGAGGCAATCTCCGGCGGCATCGGCGGCGGCACGAAGGCGGCTGGGACACCCTCGGGGATATCGGCAGCGGTGGTGAATGCCGCCACGGCCGCGCCCTGGGAGAAGCCGCCGAGCACCATCTTGGTGGTGGGGCAGTCGGCGGCGACTGCCTGAATGTGGGTGGTTGCGTCCCTGATGCCGTCGATCACAGTGAGAGCAAACTGGATGCCATCGGCGAAATCGGCACTGGCCTGGTAATTCACCGGGTACTCAGCGACCGACTTCGCGCCGGCCTTGGCGCGGAGGGCATCGACGAACGCCTGCCCGATACCGCCGGCACCCGGCGGCTCTCCGGTCCCGCGGGCGAACACCACCTCAGCGTCCGGGCAGGGGGCCGCGTCGGCAATGGGCGCCGTGGCGCTCACCAGTGCCAGCGCGGTGAATGAGGCCGCGACCAGCCCCGCGGGGCCGTAGATCTTCCGGCGGTTACGCACCGCGGGAGTCTGGTTGCAATGGATTGCGTGCATAGGAGAACCTTCGCGTCGGGAGAGGACGGCCGATTGTCCGAACTCGATGGTACGTAACGCGGACGCGCGCGAAAACCGTTGGACGGGGTCGGCGCCGCATTGATAACGTGCCTGCGACCGTGACGGCACGCGAGGAGGTGAGACCCATGGACGCTGTAACCCAGTGGGTGCTCCCACTCGCGTTCACGGTCGGGCGATCGAGGTAGGTGTCGCCGGGAGCGCCTGAACATCGGCACTCCCGAAAGGGCACCACATCATGCATTTCACCTCTGAGACGTCGTCGAACGGCGTCATCGAACGCACCTTCACCCTGGGCGACATCACCGGTGTGCTCTGGTCACCGGAAACCGATTCAGACGGCGCTCCTGTACTGCTGGCCGGTCATCCTGGCGGCCTGGACAAGAGGGCCCCGGGGCACGTCGCCCGGGCCTACTCTTCAGTGCTCACGGATGGTTTTCACGTTGTCACGATCGACACGCCCGGCCATGGCGAACGGCCACGCAGCGCAGCAGATGTTCGTCTGGTCAACGCCTTCCAGCAGGCCCGGGCAGACGGCAGCCCGTCGTTCGGACGGCACCTCGCGGACTACTGCCAATCGGTGGCCGAACGCGCCGTCCCCGAATGGCGCGCCACCATCGACGCAGTCCACACCCTGCCAGAGATCGACCCACGAGCGCCGATCGGCTACGCCGGCATGACACTGGCGAGCGCGGTCGGAATACCGCTGGTCGCGGTTGAGCCCAGGATCACCGCCGCGCTTTTCGGCGCGGTAGTCGAACACCCTGAGCTGCTGGAGGCGGCAAAGCAGGTGACCATCCCTGTCGAGTACCTGCTCCCGTGGGACGACGAGGAGATCCCGCGTGGATTCGGCCTCGAGTTGTTCGGTGCCTTCGCCTCGGAAGGTAAAGTGCTGCATGCCTTTCCAGGTCGGAATCACCCCGTGCCCGCCGATGGCCGGATCGACACCCGGTTCTTTCCCCGACATCTCGGGCGCGCGTCCAGTACCGTGCCGGGTTGACGGGCCAGGCAGAATCGTGTGCGAGTCCCCTGAAACACATTCGGTGAGTGGAAGTTTGGATATGTGGAGTACTCGAGTTGAGCAGCCAGAGGATGTCGAGCGCATCCACACCGTGAATGCGGCAGCTTTCCCCACCGAGCTGGAGGCGAACCTTGTCGACGCGCTCCGACAAGACCCGACCGCCTGGATCGAAGGGCTGTCCGTCGTCAGCTGCGACGTGAACGGTGACATCGTGGGATTTGCGTTGCTCACGCGATGCACCGTCGACGGTCATCCCGCCCTCGCGCTCGGGCCCTGCGCGGTCCTGCCCGATCTCCAGCGCAGTGGCGCTGGGTCGGCGGCGATTCACGCAGGGCTGGAGCGCGCGCAAACTGGGGGAGAACCTGGTTGTCGTGCTGGGGCACGCTGATTACTACCCCCGGTTCGGGTTCAGCCCGGCATCCCGGCTCGGTATCACGGCGCCGTTCGAGGCACCGGACGACAACTTCCTGGCCCTGACTCTCAATCCCGATGCGGCGGTACCCCGCGGTGAGGTTGCGTATGCGAAAGCCTTCGGCGTCTGACGTGCAAGCGTTACGTGCCCGTTAGTCGAATCAGCTGCGATTCTGCCTGCGCCGCAGCTGCTTCGGCGGTTCGCAACTGGTTCTGCAGCTCGTCGGCGGTTTGTTGCGCCAGGTCGAGTTGCGCTTCCGCTGCCTCGAGGTCGCGCTGTGCGGCCGTGAGGGTCTCAAGGACTTTCTCGTAGCGCCGGCGCGCGGTGTCGACCTTGCGCCGGCGCTCCTTCAAGGTTGCGAGCGCATCGTCGTGTGCGGCGCGGGCCTCGCCCAGCTCGGATGCGGTGGCGTCACGGTGGTGCCCGGCCGCCTCGACCGCGGCAGTGTCCGCCTGTGACTTCTCCTCGGGCGGCGGTGGTGGTGGGGTACGTCTCGGCGAGGATCCTGTGTCGGGCCGGGACCGCGTGATCACAACAGACGATGCTCCGAAATCACCGAATCCTGACCACTCTTCTGCTCTGGACAGTCGGCCCAGACGCGCAGCGACCTCGGGGGCGGCGATCGCTGCCTGGAGCGTTCCGGTGACGTCGTCGCGCAATGCTGCTGGCGGATCGGACAGTTCGGCGGCCGCGAATCCAGCGCGGGTCAGTTCCTGCACGAGGGTTCGCTGCGTCGCGGACAGCTCGCGGATGCGTTGTCCATCCATGGCCGCGTGTGCGGCGCGCAGCGCCTCGTGCAGGCCGGTCAATTTCGGGCGGACTGTCGCATCGGTCAGTGCGAGCTGGTTCACCACCCAGGCAGCCGTCGTCGGTCGTCGGGCCGAGGCGATAGCCTTGGCCGCCGACACGTCTCCACGCTTCTTTGCCGCTGTCGCGAGCTCATTGCGCCGGGCGGTGAACTCTTCGGGCCGCATGCCATAGAGCGAGTCGAGGTCGTCATCGACAGTCAACGCAGCCTCACAGCCGACCAAGCCCGTTGTCCGGCAGTCATACTCGTCCCCCGAACGCGCGAAGTTCCTGCACCGCTGTGCTGGGCCCGGCCATGGTGATCTCGCCGGCAGCTCGTCGACCCGACAGCCACCGGACCAGATCTGGGGAAGAGCCACCGAGCAGCACTTCCGGTCCCGACGCCGGCCCGACTGACCAGCGCCGGCCACCGTCGCTCGTGCCGACCGTCACCCGAACTCCCACCGGCAACTTCTTGACCTGATACCGCAGTACCAGTGGAATGACCTCCGCAAGCGTCACCGGCACGGCGTGGGCGTCGTTGTCGAAGCCAACGAGATCCTCGTGGTGCGTCCAGTATTCGAACAGAGCCAGCGGCGCCACCGTCGGTTGCAGCAGCAACCGCGGCATGGGCCGACGCAACCGATCGATCACTGCCGCGAAGCCGTGCCGTTGTTCGCGGCGAAGCGCAGTGTCGACCATCTTCGGTGTGCCGGACACCGAAACACCACGCCTCACCAGGGATCGGGCAATGAAGGTCGTCACACCTCCGTAGCGTTCTTCACCAGCTATGTGGGCCGCAAGGTGCAGCGCGGTCCACCCGCCACACGCGGTAGGGGCTGACGGGCCCAACTCGATCAACGACTCCGTCAATGCTGCGCGTTCGGCCTTGACGTCCTCTGCGATCGTCATGACCAAAAGTGTTACCGCACGGCGACGTCGGCCGTCACCTTTCCGTCGATTCCACAGATGGGTGGTCAGCCTTTCCAAACCACCTTGTCGGTACCACCGGAGTCGCGATAGACGACGCTGTCGGGCGCGGTACCACCGCGTACGTCAAAGTAGACCCGCCCGGTGGTTTGAGACCCCGGTGCGATCGGTTGGTTGGCAAGACCGTCCGTCTGGTTGCCCTTCATGTCCGCGTAGGTGGAGCTGTTGACAGCCCGAGCGTTGAAATCGGAAATGTTCGGGGTCGGGGAGCCGCTCACGGCCGCGGCCGTTACATCGGCATACCAGATCCCGTCGTTGTGACCGCTGGGCTGCAAGTTGCTCACGGTGTAGTCGATGGCGCCACCTGGACTCGGAACTTCTGCGGTTTGGCCGAACTGGAGCGTTTCCGGATCTGCGTATGCCGGAGTCGCTGTCACGATTCCGGCTGCCGCGATACCGGCCGCAGCGGCCATCGTTTTCATTGCGATCTGCGAGAATGCCACTTTGGGCTCCCTCCGCCGTATTCCTGTTGTGGGCAGGAGTAATTACCTTCTTTTCACCCGAGGGGTATCCAAACTCAGGTCTCTCAAACGTGCGACTTGCTACCGGTGGCTCGTGTCCGTGCGAAGGTACTGGTATGACAGCGTTTGTCATCGATGCCGCGGTAGCCGTCAAGTTCGCTGCTGATGGAGCGACGATTCCGCCGGAGCACAGCCTGGTGGCGCCCACGCTCTTGCGTTCGCAGGCACTCACCCTGGTGTACGAGTCGGTGCGACGCGGCGAGATCGACGAACCAGGCGCCCGCAAGGTCCTCGACGGTATCCGTGGATTACGTATCAGGCTCCTGGGCGATCGGGTACTACAGGACCGCGCTTGGCGAATAGCCGCCCAGTTGGACTGGCCGGACACCTATCAGGCCGAGTACATCGCGCTGACCCAGCTGCAGGCGGACGCACTGGCCACTGCGGACAGGAAACTCGCGGATGCGGCGCGTGCGTTCGTCGAAACCGTCTCTCCGGCAGAGATTTTGCGGCCATAGCGTGCGATCAATGCCGCGTTTGTAACCGGGTGGCGGCCAAACTCGGATCTCTCCGCCACCACGTTACGAACGTGAGAGTTCCGTGGCCGCAAGGGCTCACCGGCGGTCGATTGATTGATACAGCCGGAGTTGCGTCTACTTCAGGACGATAACCACGGCGTAGCCGTCATGGTCACCGGTTGTCGTGGTGGCGGTGTTGTACGAGTTGTCCAACGCGACCATGCCGCCATAGGTCGCTCGGCCGCTCGCGAGCAGCCGAATCGCGAGCGCATTTCGGGCAAGGTTGGACGAGACATACGCGTGCCTGGGTAACAGGTCGTAGATGACGAACTGTTCGGTGCTGAACGAGCCACTCCAGACATACCCCGCGCTGGTCTCCACCGGGTCGGGCCCGAAGATTCGACCGTGGTTGTTGGGCAACAGGAAGAAGTTGTCCGAGTAGCCCAGCAAGGGACCAGTGGGCTGCTGCCCGTAGGTCACGTCGTCGATCGTGCCTTGGAAACCGGTGCTGTGAATGGGCTGGGCGGGGTAGCCGGACCAAAACATGACCGTGTTGAGCTTGCAGGCGGCCTCAGCCGCGGACGTCGACGTCGGGTCGACGATGATGACGTTGACCGGCTCCAGCACCGTCCTGCCCTGGTAAGGCAGCCCACCGTAATTCGATATCTGCCCATTGGACTGCAGCATCCATTTGCCGATGTCGCCGTAGACCGTGGGGACCTGATCAGCGGGGGTCGGGACTCCAGGTGCGATCGCCGGAACGGCGTTGACGCCGATCGGGGTGGTACCGGTCGCCGGCCCGAAGTGGTTGGCGCCCAAGGTGAAGCGTTCGACTTCCCGATGGACCAACTGCAGCACCGCCTGCACCACCGGCATCGGAACTGCCGGCACACCGTCGGTATTCGACGCCGAAGGCAAGTCGACGGACCGGACGGTGGCGGCAGGGCTGTTGGCGGGTGCGGTAGCCAGGCGTGAGCGGATCCGAGGGGCGTTGGGACGCACGCCCGTGGATGAGGTCGAGACCCCGGTCGGCCTGGCAGGTGCGCCGGAGCTCAGAGGTGCCGGAGTCTTCCGCGAAATACGCACCGACAATCCCGGTATCGACACCGGGCCGGCACCGCCGGCCTGCTCATCGCCGATCGGAGCCCGGCGGCTGTTGGCCGGTTTGATCCTTGGCGTGGATGACAACCCGGGCTTGCGGGTCTTGGTGTCAGCCGATTCGACGGAGGACAGTCTTTTCACCGTGGAGGCTCCGGCCGGTGAATCTGAAGAATGTGCGGCGGCACCACCGCCGTTATTGTCCGGGGAGCCTTCGGCATTGGCGATTCCAGCGCTGCCTGCCACCACCGCGCCGATGCTCAAGCCGAGCGCCAACAAGCCGACGCGTCCAGCACGGATTGCTGCGCCCGGCCCGGTCGGTCCGGTAGAAGGTCGATGTTGCGCTGCGATATGCGAGGCACTGTGCCGACCCATGGCTGTCCCGATCGTTTCAGGCGGATCACCACAACTGTCCGCATGTTCCCAGCCATCGTCGGCTGACGATGTTTATACCTGCGGTTCGAGGCGTGGGTGAACGTTTCATTCAGCGAATCGGGGCGACCGGAGATTTCGTGACGGTTTCAGTTGGGCAAAGGTACTGCAGCGGGGCCGCGATGCGACGCGCCCACATTGCTCGTTCGCCTCTAGCTTTGCCACCATGGCGGGATTGGGCATTCACGTGAAGCGCTGGCGCACAGCGGTTCGGGTAGCGGTGGCGGCGTTACTGGTTGCCATTCCCGGGTTTGCCGTCACCCCTGTAGCTCATGCGGCTGCGCCCGCGGCGAGGTTGTGGGTGTCATCGACATGGCAGACCGGCTTCATCGGGCACTTCACGATCACCAACCCGAGCGCGGTGCCGCTCTCCGATTGGAAGCTCGAATTCGACCTGCCGATAGGCGAATCCGTCTCGCACACGTGGAGCAGCAACATCACGCGATATGGCACGCACTATGTGCTCACGCCCGTGAATTGGAATCGCATCATTGCCCCTGGCGGTACCGCCACCGGCGGCCTGAGGGGCGTGTTGTCCGGGTCGTACACGCCGCCCTCGAATTGCGTGCTCAACGGCCAGTATTTGTGCACCTAGTGGCGGCTACATAAAGCGCCAGGACGAGCCTTGGCAAAGGGACCTCAGTCCATCGATCAGCCAGATACTGACCGCCGTCGGGCCAATCCGTACTGGGGTTTTGCCAGTTTTCGGATGGTGCAATACAGTTCTCGGCTAATTACTACACCTCTGTAGTGCCAGGTAGGGTGACACCGATCACATTATGGCAATAAGGGTGGTAGTTGCCACAAATGTGACGTGTCGGCGGCGATGCTGACTTTTGCGTCGCCCTGGCCGAATCGCGCATAGCAAACTCTTGGTGGCGTGCATCTGGTCGGATCGGCGCGTGGTCGCCTCAGAGTGACCGGTGCATGGTCCATGCCTGTGTTTTCGCGCCTGAATGGCGGCGGGCGGGGCGGGCGTGTCGGACACGGCTCCACAAAATTTTCACAGCTCAGAGAAGAGAGTACGACCATGCCGAAGTTCGGCGAATCAACCGAAACGTTCGGAAAACAGAACCACGCAAAGAAAATCATCACCACCGTTCTCGTCGCTACCGGGCTCGGCGGTGCCACTCTGCTTTCTGCTCCGACGCACCGGGACACCGTGGTCGCGGTTGAGCAACCACCGGCGGTGGACCCGGTCACCCAGAACGCAGCAGCGGTCGTCCCTACACCACCGGTGGTGGTCACCAAAGACTCCAGCGCGCAGGACATCGTCAAGGCCATCGTGAGCCAGGGCCACGCCGCCAGGCTGAGCGAAGACCAGATCAAGGCCGTCATCGCCACCGCGAAAATCGAGTCCACGTTCCGCCCGACCGTGTCCGGCGGCGTGCAGGCCTATGGCAGCTCAGGGGGCGCGGCTGATGAAGTGATCGGCCTGTTCCAGGAGAAGGCCAGTTTCGGCACCGTCGCCGACCGTCAGGACCCCAACAAGTCGATCGCCCGGTTCATCGCCAGGTTCTCCGAGGCGTTCGCGAAGTACGGCATCAAGGGCGACAGTGTCCTGGCGGCCACGCTGGCGCAGAATCCCCAGCTGCTCAAGTACCGGGGTGGCGGCGTCGGCACGCACTACTACAACACCATCAAGGCGGCGATGAGCGCGGCCACAGACTTGTACAACCAGGCCGCCGGCCCGGTCCTGCAGCCGGTCACCTGAGCGTTCACTCCGTACCCGTCAGACCAACCGGACCTGTCCCAGCTCGATGTCCGGTGGTCAGCGGCGCGATCGGCCGCGGCGAGGGGCGCCAACGCAACCGGGGCCAACAGGCAGACAGCGGCCAGCGTGGCGAAACGATTCAACATGCATGTCAACGCGCCTCTCGTGGTTGAAATCCGGATCAAGATGCGGGCAGTGCCGCTACGCCGTCGAACGGTGGTGTCAGATTGCGATCGCCTGCGCCACTCAAGTGGTTGGGTTATAGTCCCGGCCGGACGAGGGTTCAGCTGTAACTTGACCCACACCGCAGGTACACGCGAGAGGAAACCCATGAGGACGAGCGCATACCGCCACGCGGCACTTGCCGGGTTGGCAGCAGTCGCGCTGATCACCGCGGGCTGCAGCGACGACAAGGGCGCCGACGCATCGATGTCGCCTCAGGTCGGATTGATCTCCACCTCCACGGTTCAAAACCCGGCGCCGACTGCGCCGGTGAAGCTCATCGGCGAGAGAGACGTCGAGGTGACGCTGACCGGCCCGATCGCTGCCAAGTACGCGTCGGCCACCGACAAACAAAAGGAACAACTCGGCAAGCCGCTGACGGGTGACCGTAATGCGGGCACACGGGACAGCGGCGTGGTGTTCCAGCAGTTCCAGGGCGGGGTGATCGTCGCCAAGAATGACGAGGCGGGCACGCCTGCGTACATCACCTCGGGCAAGATCCGGGAAGCCTGGAATGTCCCACGCGACCCCGCCGGCATGCCGGCGGTCACCGGCGACAACGGCTCGGCAGGCCCGCTGGGTGTCCCGACCAGTGACGAGAATGCCGACGGCGATCTGCTGGTGTCGACGTTTGAGCACGGCAAGGTCGAGTACGACGCGAAAACCGGTGAAGTCAAGGTGACGGTCAACGACAAGGTCGTACCGTCCGGCCTGTAGAGATGTCGTCTGCCACGCCAGACCCGCTCGTGCAGGAGATGCTCGACGAATTCGCATTGCGCAAGCTGGTGCACGGGTACTGCCGGGCGGTCGATCGCGGGGACATCGTCACGCTCCGGAGCCTGTACCACCAGGACGCGGACGACGACCACGGCGCCTTCTCCTCGGGGTCCGTCGATGATTTCCTGTGCACGCTCGTTGACGCCCGTCCGTATCTCCGTTCGATGCAACACCACATCACCACGACGAACTTCGCGATCAGCGGCGACCGCGCGGAGGGGGAGATCTACAGCATCGCCACCCACACGTTCGTCTCGGGCGACGGCGAAACCGAGCTCATCATCGGTGGGCGGTATCTGGACAAGTATGAAAAGCGCGACGGTGCATGGAAATTCACCGCCCGGCAGATCGTGACCGATTGGGCGCATGTGCACAACCCGTCGACCGTCGACATGAGCCATCCGATGACGCGCGCGACTTCGTTCGGTAGTCCGGGGCCCGATGACCCGTCGTCCACGTTCTTCTCGCTACTCGGGCACCAAGCGGAGTGACGCGACGACGCGAATTATTCGCGTTTCGCCTCATAGCGCAACAGGACCGCGCCGCCTGGAAACGTGCGGTTCTCCAACAGCCGCAGCGAGATCCATGACGGCAGTGTCGGGAAGAACGGTGTACCGCCGCCCACGGCGGTGGGCGCGATCACGATCCGGTACTCGTCCACCAGCCCGGCCTGCACGATCGGTGTGGCCAGCGTCGCGCCGGCCACCTCCATCTGGCCTTCGGTCTCGGCTTTCAGTCTCGTCACCACCTCGACCGGATCGCCGCGTTCCAGGCGGGAGTTCCAGTCGACGGAGTCCAGCGTGCTCGAGAACACGACCTTGGGCATGTCGCGCCAGACGCGGGCGAAGTCAACGATCAGGGGAGTGGCATCCGGAGCTTTGTCGGCGGTCGGCCAGTACGCGGACATCAGTTCGTAGAGCCGCCGCCCGTAGATCGACACGGCGGTCTCCCGCTCGAAGTCGTTCCAGTACTGGTGCAATTCGTCGCTCGGCGCGGACCAGTCGATGTTGCCTTGTGCGTCGGCGATGTATCCGTCCACCGACACGTTGAAGCCATAGATGAGTCTGCCCATGCAGATCAGACTGCACCAGAGGGCAGAACTCATCGCGACGATTCATGAGATCTCGCGAGTCGTGGGTGGATGGCGATCGAACGCAGATTGGTCAGGGCGTGAGCGCAGCGGCCAAATAGGGCGCAGTAGCGCTGTCCGAGCACTCCGCAATCTCCGCGGGAGTGCCCGTGGCGATGATCCGGCCTCCGTCAGCGCCGGCGCCGGGACCCATGTCGACGACGTAGTCGGCCTGTGCGACTACCCGCATATCCAGTTCGGCGGCAACCACGGTGTTGCCCGCATCGACGAGCCGGTGCAGGTGTGCGAGCAGCCGGTCGGTGTCGGCGGGGTGGAGGCCTGCAGTGGGCTCGTCGAGCAGATATAGGGTGTCGCCGCGGTGCGCACGCTGCAGTTCACCGGCGAGTTTGACGCGTTGCGCCTCGCCCCCGGACAGTTCGGTGGCTGGATGTCCGAGTCGTAGGTAGCCGAGCCCGACATCGCATAGGGCCTCGATGGCGCGGAGTATGTCCGCCTCGCCGTCGAAGAATTCTCGGGCCGACGAAACGCTGAGCTCGAGCACCTCGGCGATGTTGTGGTCGTGCCATCGGATTTCGAGAGTCTCTGCGTTGTACCGGGTTCCATGGCAGTCCGGGCACGGGCTGTAAACACTTGGCAGGAAGAGCAGTTCGACCATCACCCACCCCTCGCCTTCGCAGGTTGGGCAGCGTCCGCCGGCGACGTTGAAGGAGAATCGCCCGGGCTCGTAGCCCCGAGCCTGGGCCTCCGGAGTCTCGGCGAACCGTCGCCGGATGTGGTCGAACACCCCCGTGTAGGTGGCGACATTCGATCGCGGCGTGCGGCCGATCGGTTTCTGGTCGATGCACACGACTCTGCGGATGCCGCGGGGGTCGCCGACCACCTCGCCCGACGCGAGAGGCGCGGCCTCGGCGAGCAGGTCGTCGTCACCCACGTCGTCGAAGCGGACAGGGCGGCCCAGGTGATCGCCGACGATTTCGGCGAGCGCGTGTGCGACGAGGCTTGACTTGCCCGATCCGGATACGCCCGTGACTGCGGTGAGGCACCGTAAGGGGACCGACACAGAAACATCGTGCAGGTTGTTGCGCCGTACGTCGGAGAGTTCCAGCCAGTCGCTCCGATCCCGTGGGGTGCGCGGCTTCGTCTGTGCGCCCTTACCGAACAAGTAACGGCGCGTGACGGATTCAGTGACTTTGGCCAGACCGGCCGGCGGCCCGCTGTAGAGGATCTGACCGCCGTCCACTCCCGCACCCGGCCCGATATCGACCAGCCAGTCTGCGGCGGCGATGATATCGAGTGAGTGCTCGACCACGAAGACGCTGTTGCCGCTGCGTTTGAGTCCCTGCAAGATGTCGCGCAACGCGTCGCGGTCGCGCGGATGCAGACCGGCCGAAGGTTCATCCAGCACGTACACGACTCCGAACAGCTGAGACGACAGCTGTGTCGCCAGCCGGACGCGCTGCAGCTCTCCTCCCGAGAGCGTTGGGGTGCTGCGCGCGAGAGATAAGTATCCCAGCCCCAAATTGATCAGCGGTTGCAGGCGCTCCTGCAGATCGGCCACCAATCGCTGTGCGGCGGCGCGTTTCTCGGCCGACATGTTGGGTGTCTGCCGAACATCTGGCGCCGCGGCATGAGCGGAGCCTCCAGCTTCCACCCGGGCTTTGACCGCCGACCTTCGTGCCTTCTTGTCGAGGACCTCACGGGACACCTCGGGCGCCCAGTCCGGGCCGAGCACCGTGCTGCAGAGTTCAGCGAGTTGGTCCAACGTGAGCCGTGACAGCGCGGCGATGTCGAGACCCTCGAAGGTCACCGAGAGCGCCTCAGGTTTCAACCGCTTTCCGTGGCACGCCGGGCACGGTCCACTTCCGACGAACTGCGCGACGCGCTTCTTGACGGCGGCACTCTTGGTGGTGGCGAAAGTATCCAGAACGTACCGGCGAGCACCGATGAAGGTGCCCTGGTAGCTGGGTTCCCAGTCGTCCTTGATGGCACGGCGGGTTTGCGCCGGGGTCAGCCCGGCGTAGACCGGTACCGTTGGGCGATCTTCGGTGAACAGGATCCATTCCCGGTCTTTACGCGGCAGCTTCTCCCAGGGGACGTCGACGTCGTAACCGAGTGAGACCAGGATGTCCCGCAGGTTTTGGCCGTACCAGGCGGGTGGCCACGAGGCGATTGCGCGCTCACGGATCGTCAGTGTCGGGTCCGGCACCATCAGCGCTTCGGTCACTTCGTATACGCGGCCCATGCCATGACAGGTGGGACAGGCGCCCTGGGGTGTGTTGGGGGAGAAGTCTTCTGCGTAGAGCATGGGCTGCTTCGCCGGATAGTTACCCGCACGCGAGTACAGCATGCGGATCAGGCTGGACAGTGTCGTCACGCTGCCGACGGACGACCGTGTGCTGGTAGCACCTCGCTGCTGACGCAGCGCGACCGCGGGCGGCATCCCTTCGATCGAGTCGACATCCGGAACGCCCACCTGGTCGATCAGGCGACGCGCATACGGCGCAACCGATTCCAGGTACCGCCGCTGGGACTCGGCGAACAGTGTGCCGAAGGTCAGGGAGGATTTACCCGAGCCGGACACACCGGTGAATGCCACGAGAGCATCGCGTGGGACATCCACATCAACGTCTCGCAGATTGTGCTCGCGTGCGCCACGGACGCGAACTCTGTCGAGAGAGCTCATTTGCTCACGTCCTTCCGGTTCGGGTCACCTCCAAGTCGACTGCTCACACCGACGCTACCTACATGCATGGACCTGCTACTGCCGATACGTACCGGAACACTGGTCTTTCTCGGCTGGGGTATGCCAGGAGAGGTACTGGTTTGCCTTGTCTCCCGCTATCCCAGGATCGCCCGCGCAGCGCGCTCGGCGATCAGCATGACCGGCGCGTTGGTGTTGCCGGATGTAATGGTGGGCATCGCCGAAGCATCGACCACTCGAAGGCCGGCGACGCGGTAAACGCGGCAGTCGGTATCGAGCACCGTAGTGGTTGACCGCGGAATGCCTTGTGCGTCAAAGGCTCCCATCGCGCACGTACCCACCGGGTGGAAAATTGTGGTGCCGAGCTCGCCGGCCGCCGTCTGCAGGTCGTCGTCGCTCGTCAGTTGCGGGCCGGGCAGCAACTCTTCTGGGTGGTAGCGGGCCAGCGCAGGCGCCGCCATGATCTCCCGGGTCATCCGGAGGCCGCGCACGGCGATTTCCCGATCGGCGTCGGTGGACAGGTAATTGCAGGAGATCTTCGGGTAGGTCAGCGGATCTGCATCGGCAATGCGCACATGACCACGCGAGCTTGGCCGCAGGTTGCAGACCGAGGGAGTGATGGCGCCGAAGGCGTGCAGGGGGTCACCGAACTTGGGCAACGACAGGGGCTGTACATGCCACTCCAAATCAGGACTGGCCAGCGCGGGGTCGCTCTTGGCGAATGCCCCGAGTGTCGAGGGTGGCATGGTCATCGGTCCTGATCGCAGCGCCAGGTACTGAAGTCCCATGCCGCCGCGGGTGATCCAATTTCGATACAGCGTATTGACTGTCTGGGCGCCCTGGATGCGGTAGACGGTTCGGAGCTGCAGGTGGTCCTGGAGGTTTTCACCCACTCCCGGCAGGTCGACTGCCACAGGCACGTGGTGCTGGGAGAGTAGCCCGGCCGGCCCGAGGCCTGAGGCCTGCATGAGCTGCGGCGAGCCGATCGCGCCGGCGCTCAGGACTACCTCTCGGCGGGCTTTGACGTCGATGATCTGGCCCGCTTTGAGTACACGCAGGCCGGTCACGCGGTGTGCAGCTGTGGTCCACGCACCGTGACGCTGCGTCTCGTCGACCTGGTCATCCATCAGCAGCTGTAAAGCTTGCGTCTGGGTGTAGACGATGAGATTTGGTCGGTGGGCGACAGGATGCAGGAAGGCGTCGGCCATCGACCAGCGCCGTCCGCGCCGTTGGTTGACGTGAAAGTACGCGCTGCCGGAGTTGTCGCCCCGATTGAATTCCGCGATCGGGGCAATGCCGACTTGGGCGGCGGCGGCCTGCCAGGCGTCCAGGATCTTCCAGCGCACGCGGGGCTGCTCGACGCGAATCTCTCCGCCGGTGCCGTGCCACTCGTCGGCACCGCCGAAGTAGTCCTCCAGCTCCTTGTAGATCGCCAGTGTCTCGCCAGGACCGTCCGGGCCGCCCCAGCGCCATCGGTCGTCACCGGTGGCCTGTGCCCACAGGTCGTAATCGCTTGATTGCCCGCGCATGTGGATCATGGCGTTGATCGACGAACAGCCTCCGATCACCCGGCCCCGCGCGTAGTGAATGGAGCGTCCGGCCAGACCTGGATCGGCCTCGGTGGTGAAGCACCAGTCGGTGCGGGGGTTCGCGATTGTGTAGAGGTAGCCCACCGGCACCTTGATCCAGAACCAGTTGTCTTTGCCGCCGGCCTCGATCAAGAGCACACGGTGGTCGGGGTTGGCGCTGAGTCGATTGGCGAGCAGGCAGCCTGCGCTGCCCGCTCCCACGATGATGAAGTCGAATTCGGCGACTGGGCTCATTCCGGGTTCGTTCCTCCAAGGCTCGGATGCGTGTCCTAGTGTGTCCGATGAGTGCCCGGTAGGAGGACGTTCTCCTGCGTACTGTCGCCGATCACCGTGAAGTCTCGGTACGCACAGGCGAGATCACCCGTTGTCCCGCCAGGTGATCACCTGCTTCAGAGACGCGAGGTCGTATCCGTTGTCGGAGGTGAGCTCGGTCTGGAACAACGTGACCCCGGCCTCCCGGAAGGCATCGGCACTGTCGGCGTCCTGCCAGAGCGTGGAACGTTCGATATCGGCGCCGTTGCGGCCGAACGTCGCTGCCAACTCGTCGACGCGGTCGCTGGACTTGCGGAACGCGTCGAGGTCTTGGAACGCGTGCCAGATGTCGGCATGCCGGGCAACGGCGGGCAGCGAGCGCTTGGGCCCCGTGCCGCCGATGAGGATGGGAACCTTGCGCACGGGCGGCGGGATCAGTGCGGCAAGACGGTTCTCGATGCGGATCAGGCTCTCGTCGAACAGATCGAAGCGGGAGCCAAAGGTGCCGAAGTCGTAACCGTAGGTGGTGTAGTCCTTTTCGTACCATCCGGCGCCGAGTCCGAGGATGAGCCGGCCGCCGCTGATGTGGTCGACGGTGCGCGCCATGTCGGCGAGCAGGTCCGCGTTGCGGTAACCGACGCCGGTGACAAGGAGCCCGATCTCGGCGTGCGAGGTGATCTCACCCCACGACGCGAGCGCGGTCCAGCCCTCGAAGTTGGCGACGTCGGGCTGCTCGTCGAACAGGACGGGCTTGCCGTCGACGAGGGCCTTCATCGCCGGGCGATGGAAGTGGTCGTAACCGAAGATCACGTCGACGCCGAGGTCGTCGGCGGCCAGGACGGCGTCGCGCCACGTGCGATAGTCGGGGGCACCGCCGGGCTGGATCTGCACGGCGACGCGGAGGGGACGGGTCATGGATGCTCCTGGGTCCGGTAGAAGTCCGACTTTTGAGCCAAGTTGACCGAGGTGCGGATTTATTCCTTGCGATGCATGACCTCGTCGGCGGCCGAAAACTGGATTGCCCTCCAGCGGGCGGTGCGCCTACCGTCCCAGCCATGCCTGCGGATGCACCCACCATTCTGGCGACCAGTGGCGGAATAGGACCGGGGCGGCGCACGCGTCTCAGATTCACCGCCTTGACCGATTACGCGGTCGAACTTTCCGGTGTCACCGGACGACCTCCGCGCGTCTGCATGTTGGCGACGGCGATGGGTGACGACAAAGCGGTCCTGCACTACCTCACCGAGGCAGCGCAGGTTCGTGGCTTCGTCCCGTCGCACGTGGCGTTGTTCCCGATGCCGACCGTCGACGATGTCACCGCGCATCTGCTGGAGCAGGATGTGGTGTGGGTGTTCGGCGGCAGCGTCGCGGGACTGCTGGCGATGTGGCGGCTGCACGGAGTGGATGAAGCCCTACGGACAGCGTGGCAGGCTGGGGTGGTGCTGACCGGCATCTCGGCCGGTTCCATCTGCTGGCACGCTGGCGGCACCACCGATTCGTTCGGCCCGCAACTACGGTCTATTACCAACGGGCTGGGGTTCCTGCCCTACGCCAATGGCGTGCACTACGACTCCGAGGATCAGCGCCGCCCGCTACTACATGAGTTGGTGGGCACCGCGGTTCTTCCATCAGCGTTTGCCACCGATGACGGGGCCGGCGTTGTCTACCGCGGCACGCAGTTCGTGGAAGCCGTCGCCGAAAATGGCACCGCAGGAGCGTATTTCGTCGAACGGAGTGACGCCGCCGCGGTAGCCGAGACCGCGCTCGATGTCCGACGGTTGCTGCACTGAACCCGATCGGCGGTGTCTGTGGCTCGGCACGCTCGCTCGTCGAGAAAACGAGTTGAGGGGATGGGCGCGAGGCCTAAGGATGACCTGCACGCCTGTGAGGACTACACAGAACGCACGACGGATTGCTCTCGATGGGTGAGAGCTGCGATTCCTAGGCCTGCGAAGAGTGCGGCGCCGCCTCCGGCGACGATTGCGCCGGTAGGCGAGAGGGTTCGGGCTCGGATCCCGCGCGCGGCGGCGATGACGTCCAGGAGGTCAGTGAGCAGTCCCAGCTGTAGCGCCCGAGTCTGCAATCTCGGGGAAGCGGTATCGGTGATCGCGACTGCCAACGTCAGCTCACGCGAGCCGAAGAGTTGAGTCGTGAGTGGCTGGTCGCGGCCGGCACTGAGTCCGATCAGCCTGCCTGTCGTGTTCGGAGCCAACCAGGCGGCGATGCCGGTGGTGAATCGGAGGGCGGCAAAGACGCGAATGAGCACATTGCGATTCATAGCCTCAACCCTTCAGGAAGGCAGGGATCGCTTCAAGGAAGCGCTCCTGTCTGTCTCGGGGTTACAGCGCGTCGTACACCGCGGCGATGAGCCGATAGGCACGGCGATCGCCGGCCAACCAGTCGCGGCGCAGATTGGGCACGAAGGCGAAGGCAACCTTGTGTTCGAGATCGGCCAGTCCCACTGAGCCACCGGCGCCCGGGTGGCCGAACGCAGTCCGTTGTGCCGGCTCGGGCACGACGAAGTTCTGCGACGGCAGCATGTAACCGAGCCCGAATGCGCTTTCCAAGCACAGCACCCGGTCGTTGCCGCGTACGCGTTCTGTGGTGGCTTCCCGCAGAGGTTTCGGGGCGACCAGGGTTCCGCTGATCAAGTCGCCATAGAATTTGGCCAGATCGCGAGCGGTGGTGACGAGCCCAGCCGCGGGCCAGCCGGCCGCCAATACCTCTGGATCGTTATAGGAAGCAACGGGATTCGACGATGCCCGGATAAACAGCGATTCTGGATCGGACATCGCGGTCACCATCTCGCCGACTGTGTCGTCCGGTATCGGCGGCGCGTTCTCGGCGCTCCAGACACGCTGCTCGGGCGGCGGCGAACTGACCCGGGCAACGTCGCGCACCGCCGCACCGGAGGCGCCGATGAACAGTCCATCGCCCAGGTAGCGCCGGGTGAACTCGCCGACAGCCATATCGGTGTGACGGCGCACGAATTCGCCGACCAGCCAGCCGAAAGTCAAAGCGTGATAACCATGTTCGGTCCCGGGCTGCCAGAGCGGGCGTTGGCCCGCCAACAGGTCGGCCATCGCCTCGGGATCGGCGGCTTCACCCACCGAAACCGGGCGTTCCAAGACGGGCAACCCGGCTCGGTGGGCCATCAGGTCGCTCAGTGTGGTCTCGTGCTTGTCGTGTTGTGCGAATTCCGGCCACCAGGCGCTCACCGGTTCGTCGACACCGTGGCCGTATTGCTGGGCGACCACGAGGGCGGCGGTCGCCGTGACACCCTTGGTGCAGGAAAAGGTAGGACAAGCGGTGTCGCGGGTCCATGGACGTCCGGTCCGCTTGTCTGCGATGCCTCCCCACAGATCCACCACCGGACGACCGTCGACGAATACCGCCACCGCGGCGCCGAGGTCGTCGCCGTCGGCCAGACCCGCTTCAAAGACGGCCTTCACTTCCGCAAACGCGGGGTCGGCGTGCCCCGTCGCTGAACTGGACATACCCCGAATTAGAACACGTTCTAATATTGCATGGGTGCGGTTCCGGGAAGGTCGAGCGCTTACTGCTCCCTCGCCCCGATCAGGGCTTCCGAGATCACGCCAGTCGCCTTCTTCAGTGCGGGAACGGCTCGAGCGATCAACTCCTCACTGAAATGAGCCGAGGGCCCGGAGATGCCGATCGCCATCGGGGTCGGAGCGCCGGGCACCGCCATCGCGACGGAGCGAACGCCGATCTCGAACTCCTCGTCATCGAATGCATAACCGTCGGCCCGCACGCGTTCGACGTTCGCGAACATCGCGGAGAGGGTGGACGCACTCTTCTCGGTCGGTGCGGAAAGTCCAGACTGCGTGACCAGTTTCAGAATGCGCGCATCATCCAGCTCACCCAAGACGGCCTTGCCCACGCCGGACGTGTGCAGTCCGACGCGCTTGCCGACCTCACTGTCCGTCTGAGTCAGCGCCGAGGGCAGGACCTGCCCGGTGTAGATCACCATGTCACCGTCAAGCACCGCGAGACTCGCGGTCTCCGACAGTTCGTCGGCCAATGACTGCAGTACCGGAGCGGCGACGGCGCCCAACTGGCGGTTCGCAACTTCACCGAGCCGAATCAATCTCGGCCCCAGGGCGTAGCGGCGATTCGGGAGTTGGCGCACGTAGCCGATTGTGACCAGCGTGCGCAGGAGGCGGTGAATCGTCGGCGGTGGCAACGGAGACTCCGACGACAACTCCGTCAGCGAGCACTCGCCGCCCGCACGTCCGATCAATTCCATCAACTCGAACGCCCGCTCCACCGACTGCACGCCACCCGACTTCTCCGCCATACAGTCCACTCCCGGTCGACGATTGTCGTTCCATCAAACATGCACAACACTATTTCCGCAATATGGAAAAAGTGTTTCGGCGAGGAAACGCACATTCAGCGCGCATGACACTCGCGTTAAACTCCACAATGTGGAATTCTGTTCTTGAGGAAAGTTCCAGACAGGGGAGGCACACGTGACACGACGCCTCGATGATGCGGTACTGGCCGACATCGACCGCCGCCTCTCGGCCGCCGACGCGCAACTGGTGGGCCGATACCCGGGCGACGACGGCCGTCGGCAGCCGGTCCACACCGTCTACATCCCGGGCAACCGGTACTCGGCGACGATGCCCGCAGACTGGGGAGCCGCCGCCCTCGCAGCCGGGAAGGACGCAGGCGGGCTGGACGCCGTCGTCGCACTCGTCGGCGCGAGCACCGGCACCGACTGTGAACCCGAGACTCTCGCAGTCCTTGTCGAAAACAAGCTGGCCACCGAGCCGATCGAAGACCTCCGCATCGACTTCGAGGATGGCTACGGTACCTTCGACGACGCGACCGAGGACGCCGACGTCGCACAGGCGGTCGCCGCACTGCGGATAGCGCTCGACGCCGGCACCTCGACGCCGTTCGTCGGTACCCGCTTCAAGTGCTTCGAGGCAGCTACCCGGGCACGCGGACTGCGCACGCTCGACATGTTCGTCAGCGGGCTCGTCGAATCCGGCGGCCTCCCGGACGGCCTGACCCTCACCCTGCCCAAGGTGACGTCCGTCGACCAGGTTGAGGCGATGGTCGTGGTCGCGGGCGCACTCGAAGGGGCGAACGGACTCACCTCCGGCCGCATCCGCTTCGAAGTGCAGGTCGAAACGCCGCAGGCGATCCTCGGCGCCGATGGCCGCGCGCCCGTCGCCCAGTTCATTCACGCCGGCCAGGGCCGCGTCAGCTCACTGCACTACGGGACCTACGACTACTCGGCGTCCCTCGGTATCGCCGCCGCCTACCAGTCGATGGAGCATCCGGCAGCAGACCACGCCAAGAACGTCATGCAACTCGCCGTCGCAGGCACCGGTGTCCACATGTCCGACGGCTCGACCAACATCCTGCCTGTCGGCGACCCCGACAACGTCGCCATGGCGTGGAAGCTGCACGCGCGTCTGGTCCGGCGCCACCTGGAACGCGGCATCTACCAGGGCTGGGACATGCACCCCGCCCAACTCGTCACCCGCTACCTCGCGACGTACGCGTTCTACCGCGGCGCGTTCGCGCCCGCCGCGGCCCGCCTGCGCAACTACGTCCACCGACTCGACTCGACCGTGATGGATGAGCCGGCCACCGCCCGCGCCCTCGCCAACGTGATCCACCGCGGCAGCGTGTGCGGCGCCCTCACCACCGACGAGATCGAGGCCGCCACCGATCTACCCATGTCCACCGTGCGCGACATCGCGCTCGGCCGCACAACCAGGAGCAATAAGTGACCCCCCCAGTGACCAAAGCGTCGTACTACACGCCCCGCGGCGGCCTGCCCCCGCAGACCGATCTGCTGACCGACCGCGCCATCGTCACCGAGGCCTACACAGTGATCCCGCGCGGCGTCCTCTCTGACATCGTCACCTCGGTGTTCCCGGAGTGGACCGATACCCGCGCATGGATCATCAACCGACCGGTCGCCGGTGGTGCGACGACGTACTACCAGGCGATCGTCGAGGTCAAGCCGGGCGGCGGGGCGCAGCGACCCGAGCCGCAACCCGAGGTGCAGAGCTTCCTGTTCGTCACCTCCGGTGCGCTCACCGTCAACGCGGCAGGTCAGTCGCAGACCCTCACCGAGGGCGGCTTTGCTTACCTTCCGGCAGGCACCGACTGGTCGGCCCACAACAACGGCGACGTCGACGCGACGTTCGTGTGGATCCGCAAGCGCTATGAGGCCATCGAGGGCCATCCGGTATCGGTCAAGTTCGGCAACGAGCAGGACATCGAACCGTCGGCCATGCCGGGCACCGACGGCAAATGGCGCACGACCCGCATGCTCGACCCGCAGGACCTCGGGTACGACATGCACGTCAACATCGTCACCTTCGAACCCGGCGCCACCATTCCGTTCGCCGAGACCCACGTCATGGAACACGGCCTGTTGATGCTCGAGGGCAAGGCCGTCTATCACCTCAACGGAGACTGGGTGGAGGTTCAGGAAGGCGACTTCCTCTCACTGCGCGCCTTCTGCCCGCAGGCGTGCTATGCGGGCGGGCCGTCCAACTTCCGGTACCTGCTGTACAAGGACGTCAACCGCCAGATCATGCTCTGACATGCGAACCGGGCGTCTCCGAAGAGGCGCCCGGTTTCGTCTATCTCTTCTATGGAGTTGGCCTACAACTTAAATGGCCAGCCGATGACCTTCTTCTCGCGCGGAGTCGCGTAGGTCCGCACCTTCGACGTGGACAGGCCCATCCGGACCAGACCTTCGGCGATGGTGACCGCCGAGCGGACCCCGTCGACGATCGGGACGCCGGTGGCGGCTCTTACCTTCGCTTCGAGCTCGGCCATACCGCCGCAGCCGAGACAGATCACCTCGGCGTGATCGTTCTCCACGGCCTCTCGAGACTGGCGGACGATCGCCTCGACCGCCCGATCCTGATCTGACTCGAGTTCGAGCACACCGAGGCCCGACGCCCGCACCGACGCGCATCGCGCGTCGAGTCCCGCGAGCTTGAGACGGTCTTCGATCAGCGGGACGGTGCGGTCGAGCGTGGTGACGACCGAGTACTTGTGTCCCAGATACATCGCGGTCGATGCGGCGGCCTCGGTGATGTCGACCACCGGAACGTCGAGCAATTCCTGTAGGCCCTCCCGACCGTGCTCGCCGTAGCCGGCCTGAATCACCGCGTCGAAGGGCTCGGGGTACGACGTGATCGCGTCCATGACGGCGATGGCCGCGAGATAGCTCTCGAAGTTTCCTTCACAGGAGTCCGCGCCGAAACGCGGTGTGATACCCACGATCTCGGTGCCCGGCGACGCGACACCGCGCGCCGACTCGGCGATCGCATCGGTCATCGAGACCGTGGTGTTGACGTTGGCTACGAGGATTCTCATGGCGGTTCCTGTCTAGTGTCCTGAGTCGTTAATTCGTAGGCAGTAGTTGGCGATGCTGGCCAGGATTTGGTCGGCGGTCTTGGTCCACA
>NZ_LQPP01000009.1 GCF_002102345.1 Mycolicibacterium peregrinum | reverse complement strand
GGCTGTGTCAGCTGCCTTCGGTGGGTCATCGGCTGCTGGCCCAGTTGCAAGCCGGATCCACTGCGCGGGAGCTGGGTGCGAAGTCCTGGAACGAGGTGCTGCGCCTCCGGTGGCGGCTGTCGACCGCTGAGGCTGGCCGGCATCTGGGTGAGGCCGCGGAGTTGGGGCCACGGCGTTCGTTGACCGGGGAGCCGTTGCCTGCGGTGTTGCCGGTGGTCGCTGCCGCCCAAGGCGCGGGGTTGATCACCGCCGATCATGTGAGGGTGCTGCGCGATGCGGTCGCACATCTTCCCGGGTTTGTCGATCAGGTGACTCGTGAACAGTTCGAAGCCGACCTGGTCCGCGTCGCGGTCGGGGTGGGTCCCAACGAACTCAAAGACACCGCCGCGTTGCGGTTGTTCCTGCTCGATCAGGACGGCCCCGAACCCGATGACACCGAACGCGCCCGCACACGCGGGATCACCATGAGCAGGCAGGGCCGCGACGGTACGACCGCGTTGACGGCCAACCTGGATCCCGAAGCTGCCGCCGTCATGGAAGTGTTGTTCGCGAAGTTCGCCGCGCCGGGGATGTGCAACCCCGCCGATGAGCAACCCTGCACATCCGGCACCCCGAGCCAGGCTCAGATCGATAATGATCAGCGCAGCCTGGCCCAGCGTCAGCACGACGCACTAGTGGTGATTGGGCGGATCGCGTTGATGAGTGATCTGGGGCAGCTCAACGGGCTACCGGTGTCGGTCATCGTCCGCACCACCCTGCAGGACCTGGAATCGCGGGCCGGGGTCGGGGTCAGCGGGGGTGGGACGAAGCTGCCCATCAAAGACGTCATCCGCATGGGTGGCCACGCCAGTCATTACTTGGCGGTGTTCGATCAGGCCACCGGTGCGGCGTTGAACTATTTTCGGGCCCGCCGTATCGCCAGCCCGGCTCAACGCATCATGCTCATCGCCCGCGACGGCGGCTGCACCAAACCGGGCTGCATTGTCGGGGCCTACGGCTGCCAAGCCCATCACGGCGAGGCCGACTGGGCTGCCGGCGGTAACACCAACGTCGATGTGATGGCGTTGGCGTGTGGGCCCGACAACCGGCTGGTCGATGACGACGGCGGTTACACCACCACCCTCAGCGCCGACGGTGTCGTGCAGTGGCACCCGCCGCCGGGGTTGGATCACGGCCAGAACCGCATCAACTACCTTCACCGCCCCGAACTGCTGCTCACCCCAACCCAATCCGAAC
>NZ_LQPP01000008.1 GCF_002102345.1 Mycolicibacterium peregrinum | reverse complement strand
CAGACAGCACCTGCGTCCTCGACACATCACCGAGACTGCCAAACCAATCACCAAATGGTTATGAGACACGCCCTAGTGTCACGGTGTAGTTCTTCATCTGTCCGTACCTTTCTGGTCGTTTGAGGCGTCGATCGGCTCAGTGTCGGAGCCAAGGGCGGTGGCAGTCGCGCGTAGCCGGCTACCTGAACTCGCCCAATCGGACTTGAGGTAGTGCGCTACGCGTGCCCACACCCACCGGATCCGGCCATGCTGTGAATGCTCGACTTGTCAGTTCAGTTGCCGGACGGTGATGACGATGACGAATGAGGCGTGGACATGACCGCGTTGACCACACCGCACTCGGCCGTGGCCGACCGCCCGACGCTCACACTCGCCGGGGCCGCGTCGGCGACAGCCGACAACCAACCAACCGGTTTCCCACTCCGGCGCACGGCGGGTCACCGGCCGTTGTCGGTGTGGCGTGAGGTCGCCCGAGGCCGGCTCGCCGATCTCGAAGTGGACCTCGATGAGCTGACTGCCGAGCATGGCGACGACCCGCGTTACCTCGACGCCCGGCGGCGACTCGTGGAGGCCATCCAGATCGTCAACGCGCCACGCACTGTGCGAGGCCTGCTCAACGGGGCCGCCGTGGAAGCCACCTGGCTCCGGATTCACGCCGTGGACATCGCGGTCATCCGGCTGGCGGCACCCGGAGTGGTTCGGGCCAGGCTTCCCGAAATCGTCTCTACTGGAAAGGAATTGATCGGCGACACTGATCAGTCGGTCGTGGCTATCCGGGAAATCCTGGGGCACTCGAAGTGGACCGAACACGATCGGGAAGTCTTGGCGCACAGTGCCAGGGCGGTACATGCCGCCTCCGACAGCGAGAGCATGCGACTACGCAGTTTCCGCAACATCCTGCTGGGCGCGACGGCGGTGTTGGGGCTGTTGGCCATCTGCTTCGGGGTTGTCGGCGCCTTTCGGCCTGACACGTTCGGTCTCGTCACCACCGGCACGTCGACACCCCGTGCCGACGTCGCGATAGCCGAACTCCTGGGCCTGGTGAGTGCCAGCCTGGTCGGTGCGGTGGCAATCCGCCGGATGAAAGGAACATCGACGGCCTATGCGGTACCGATGGCCTCGCTGCTGCTCAAACTTCCCACCGGTGCACTGACCGCCGTCGCCGGATTGCTGATGGTCAAGGCGGGCATCGCCGGGGACGGGGTCAGCGTGACCACCAGCGCCCACGTAGTTGGCTACTCGTTGCTGTTCGGAGCGTCACAACAGGGCATCACCGGAATGGTGGACCGCCAGGCCCAGAGCCTGCTCAACAACATCTCGTCGAAGGACAATGCCTGACCGAATCGTCTACTTGGCATGATGCTGCTCATGGATCAATACCGCCGCGGGGAATTCGTATTCGACGTCACCGACAGCGGACCTGCCGACGGCCCGGTGGTGGTCCTGTTGCACGGCTTCCCGCAGCAGAACACCAGCTGGGCGCAGATCGCCCCGCTGCTCACCGCCAGGGGCTTCCGGTGCCTGGCACCCAACCAGCGCGGGTACTCGCCCGGTGCCCGGCCGACCCGCCGCAGCGATTACCGTTCGGCGGAACTGGTCGAGGACACCCTGGCGCTGATCGATGCCAGCGGTGCCGACCGAGTGCATCTCGTCGGCCACGACTGGGGCGCCGCGGTCGCCTGGGGCGTGGCGGCCGGCGCACCCGAGAGGTTGGCCTCATTGTCCGCGCTGTCGGTGCCCCACCCGATGGCGTTCGTGCGGTCCATGCTGACCAGCCGGCAGGGTCTGGCGTCCTGGTACATGTATGTCAATCAACTGCCCTGGGTGCCCGAACGATTGATGCTCGGGCGCGACGGTCGCGGTAGGGCCATTGCCAAATCCTTGATCCGCAGCGGGCTGACACCCCAAGCCGCCGAACGTGACGCTCGGGCCATGACGGAAACCGGGGCCCTTACCGCGGCGCTGAACTGGTATCGCGCCATGCCGCTGAACGGATCGGGCCTCCGCGCAGCGGACAAGATCACGGTGCCGACGCTGTACGTCTGGAGTGACCGCGACATCGCGATCACCGCCAAGCCGGCGCGCGACACCGCGAATTACGTGAGCGGTCCCTACCGTTTCGAAACACTCCACGGAGCGTCACACTGGCTTCCGGAGGAGAAGCCGACGGAGATCGCGGACATGTTGTTGCAGTGGTTCGCAACCCATCCCGTGTGAGCGGAAGGTGACAGAGTGCTGACCTTGGGAGTACTTCTCGGCGACGGTATCGGCCCTGAGATCGTTGATTCGGCCACCCGGGTCGCCGAACGGGCCCTGGCCACGGCGTCGGTCGAGGTGCGCTGGCGCGAACTGCCGTTCGGCCTCGAAGCGATCGGCGAGTTCGGAACTCCGCTGCCAGAACCGACACTGGCCGAACTCGACGGGCTGCCCGGATGGATCCTCGGACCGCACGACAACGCCGGGTACCCTGAACAATTCCGCGGCACCTTGTCGCCCGGCGGGGCAATCCGCAAGCGCTACAACCTGTTCGCCAACATCCGGCCCGCGCGGTCCTTGAGTGCCGCCGTCAATGCGGTATGTCCCGACCTTGATGTCGTCATCGTCAGGGAGAACACCGAAGGGTTCTACGCCGACCGCAACATGTACGACGGTGCAGGCGAATTCATGCCCACCCCCGATGTCGCGCTGGCCGTCGCCGTCTTCACCCGGACCGCGTGTGAGCGGATCGCCCACCAGGCATTCCAACTGGCCGTCGCCCGGCGCAAGTCGGTCACCGTCGCCCACAAGACGAATGTCCTGGCCAAGACGACCGGGTTGTTCCGCGACGTGTGTCTGACCGTCGCCGAGGACTACCCCGATGTGGAAGTCCGTGGCGAGCACATCGATGCGTTGGCGGCTCGATTGGTGAGCCATCCGCGCGATTTCGACGTGATCGTCGCAGAGAACATGTTCGGTGACATCCTCTCCGACCTGGCCGGCCAGCTGACCGGCTCACTGGGGATGGCGCCCTCCATCAACGCCTCGCTCACTCACGCGATGGCGCAGGCCGCACACGGATCGGCGCCCGACATTGCCGGACGCGACATCGCCAACCCCGTGGCGATGATCCTGTCCACCGCGATGTTGCTGCGCTGGTTGGCCGGCCGCGACGGCGGCACACCGGCACTCGGCGTCGCCGCCGACCGGATCGAGGAGGCCATCCGTCGCGTCCTCGACGCCGGTGTCGGAACGCCCGACATCGGCGGCAGCGCGTCGACCTCGTCCTTCACCGATCACGTAATCGCCGCACTGCAGTGACTGTCAGGAGCGGCGCGTCACCAGTCGAAAGCCACCGTAAATCAACAGCGCTGCAAGGAAATTGACGAAGTAGGCGATGTCTGCGCCATGCCAGGCGGTCGCCACCGCGCCCTGAATCAGGGTGGTGTTCATGAACGGCATGGCCACCACGTAGGCAAGCAGGAACGCGAGCAGGGCGGCCACCGCGTCGCGGCGAACCGTGGGTTCGGCGCTCGGGTCGATGCTGGTGCGTCCCCTGGTGCGGAGCATCCAATCCACCACGATCACCG
Organism: Mycolicibacterium peregrinum; assembly: GCF_002102345.1. GTDB lineage: Bacteria > Actinomycetota > Actinomycetes > Mycobacteriales > Mycobacteriaceae > Mycobacterium > Mycobacterium peregrinum. The sequence goes on along the minus strand of NZ_LQPP01000008.1, from coordinate 39,463 downwards.
CGACGAACGCCGGGATCCAATAGCTGACCAAGAGCAGGACATCGGTGAACCTGGTCGCGGTGTCCGCGGCGTGCAGCCACAGGATCAAGCCGAACGCCAGTGCCGTCACGATGATCGCCGACACCGGCCTGCGCACCCGCACGCCGATCGTCTGCAAGGCCAAGGAACCGCTGTAGTCGTTCATCACCCCCGACCCGATCGCCGCGAGCGCGATCACCAACAAAGCCACGCCGCCGAGCAGGCCACCGCCCATGACCGCGTGAACACCGTCGGCCGTGTGCTCTCCGATGACCGATGCGGCCGCGATGCCGATGCCCTGAACGAAGACGTAGGCCGATACGATCCCGGCGAACGAATAGCCGAACACCTGCCACCGCGATGAATCCGTCGGAAGATACCGGCTGAAATCGGCGGCATAACTGGCCCACGAGATTGCCAGGCTCAGCGCGATCGTGACCTCGAAAACGAAGGCTCCGGCCAGATCCGCACCGCCCACCGACGGCGCCACCACGATGTCGTGGCCGCTGACCAGTTTGACGGTGAATACGGCGAACGTGAGAAACAAGATGACGGTCAGCACTGCCTGCAGCCGGTGGATCAGCTCGTAGCCGAAGAAGCCGACGACGCCCTGCACGGCCAGCACGATCAGTACCGCACTCCAGAACGGGATACCCAGCAGCGCCGCGAGCGCCTCGCCGCCGAACAGGCCGACAAGGGCGTCCCACGCTATCGACGATCCCCACTGCAGGATGCCCGGCACCACCACCAGACCGCCGAAGGCCATGCGTGCGTTGGGAAGTTGCCCTGCCCCGGTCCGGGGTCCCCACGTCGACAGGTAGGCGACCACAGCCGAACCCAGGACCGTGCCGATCACCATGGCCAGCAGGCCCAGCCAGAAGCCCAGCCCGAGGGTGATCGCCAATGTCCCGGTGAACACTCCGGTCATGTTCACCTGCGGTGCGAACCAGACCGTGAACAGCCGGGCCGGATGTCCGTAGCGCTGGTCGGCGGCGAGCGGCGCGATCCCATGGGTCTCGACCGTCAGATCGCCCGCACCGGTCGGGCGACGTCCGCTGAACGTTGACGCGTTGAGTGCGCTGACCCCGAAAGCCATTTGTCTATTCGACCACGTACCCGGTGTACGGGCGCGTGCCGCACCATGGCCATAATCGAGAAACACAAAGATTAGCTATGGATCGGAGCGGAAGTGGCGAGGACCGAAGCTGACCGGTCCGGCTTCCCCGCGGCGATCGGAATGTCGTGCCGCCCCGGTGTCCTGATCGCCGGCCTCAGTCTGGTCGCCCTCACCGTCGCAGTCCTGCAGACCGCGGTGGTCCCGATCCTGGGCATCATCGCCCACCAGCTGAACACCTCCTCGGTTGCGGTCAGCTGGGCCGTCACCGCCAACCTGCTGGCGGCGGCGGCCTCGACTCCGCTGATCGGGCGCCTCGCCGACCTCTACAGCAAGAAGCGTGTCCTGCTGGGTGTACTGGTGGTCGTGCTGACGGGGTCGGTGCTGGCTGCGGTCACCGCGTCGGTACCCCTGCTGGTCGCGGCTCGCATCCTGCAGGGCGCCTCCTATGCGCTCTACCCGATCAGCATCGCGATCCTGCGGGAAGAGCTCGCCGAGGACCGATTGGTCGGCGCGATGTCGGTGCTGTCCGGAACGCTGGGTTTCGGCGGCGGCGTCGGCCTTGTCGTCACCGGACTCCTGATGTCCGGTGACGCCGGATATCACCGCGTCTTCTGGCTCACCACCGCATTCACCGCTGTCGTCATCGTCGTGGCAGTCGTGGTCGTGCCCAACCGCCGGCCCGAAGCCGGCGGCGCGATCGACTGGCTGGGTGCCGCCGGTCTGGCGATCGGCCTGTCATCGGTGCTCTTGGCAATCACCCAGGGCAACGCGTGGGGATGGAGCCATCCGGGCACGATCGGTTTCCTGCTGGGCGGCGCCGGCGTGCTGGCCGGCTGGTGGTGGTGGGAACGGCGAGCCGCCGACCCGCTGGTCTCGACCACGATGCTGGCCCGCCGACCCATCCTGCTCACCAATCTGGCCACGATCCTGGTCGGCATGGGTCTGTACTTCGCGTTCCTCGGCCTCACCCAGTTCGTGCAGATGTCGCGCGAGGCCGCAGGGTACGGATTCGGGGCCGGGGTGCTGCAGGCGAGTGTCTACTTCCTCCTCCCCGGAGCGCTCACCGGTTTCCTGGTGGCGCTGGTCAGTGGCCGGTACATCGACCGGTACGGAGCTCGCCGGGTGCTCGTGGTGGCCGCAATCGCGGGTATCGCCGGATTCGTCATGCTCGCCGTCGCGCATGACCGCGCCTGGCAGGTCGTCCTGGCCGGCGTGCTGGCCAACGCCTACATCAGCCTCGGATACGGCGCGTTGCCCGCACTGGTGGTCAGCGAGGTGGACAACAGCGAGACGGGCATCGCCACGAGTATGAACGCGATCGCACGAACGATCGGCAGTTCCGTGGCGGCGGCGGTCGTGGCCGTGCTGCTCGGGCACCGGGCAGTGCCCTCGGAAGGCAGTTTCGTGACGATCTTCGTCGCCGGTGCGGTCACCGCCGCATTGGCGATGGCCCTCATCGCGGTGTCTCGGGCACCGGACCGCCACGGCGACTCCGTGCACACCCTGTCCGAGTCCCGCGCGATGAACCACGAGTGGGGCTGATCCCTCTCATCGCCGGTTTTCGCGTCGCGACAAACCACTGAGCTGCGAAACTTGAGGCCAGCCAGTCGCTGCCCCTCCGGATCGTCGACAGACCACAGCCGCCGTGGCCGTTGAGCCGCCACGCCATGGAATCACGCTGTCAAGGTGCTTCAGACAAAGGATTCCATTGAAAAATTGTTAATTCATTGCGGAAACGGTTGCGAAGGTCGGCTCCATCGGCGATTGTTTACCGACAGCTTCCCGGCTGTACTGGAGGAGGATTCCGCTGACCGGCCCAGAAATTACCGCCGTCGACAAGTCGACGGGACACGACGGCTCGCCACGCACCGGCGCGCCAGTCATTGAGATCGACCACGTCACGAAACGGTTCGGCGACTACATAGCCGTAGCCGAGGCTGACTTCTCGATCGCCTCGGGTGAGTTCTTCTCGATGCTCGGCCCCTCGGGCTGCGGGAAGACCACCACGCTGCGCATGATCGCCGGATTCGAAAGCCCGACCGAGGGTGCAATCCGGCTGGAGGGCGTCGACGTTTCCCGTGTGCCACCGCACAAGCGCAACGTCAACACAGTCTTCCAGCACTACGCGCTGTTTCCACACATGACGGTGTGGGACAACGTCGCCTACGGGCCGCGCAGCATGAAGAAGGACAAAACCGAGATCAAACGCAGCGTCGACGAGCTGCTGGAGATCGTTCGGCTCACTGACTTCGCCAAGCGCAAGCCCGGCCAGCTCTCGGGTGGTCAGCAACAGCGCGTGGCCCTGGCTCGCGCCCTGGTCAACTACCCGAGCGCGCTCCTGCTCGATGAGCCGCTCGGCGCCCTTGATCTCAAACTGCGCCACGCGATGCAGTTCGAACTCAAGCGGATCCAGCGCGAGGTCGGCATCACGTTCATCTACGTCACCCACGATCAGGAAGAGGCGCTCACGATGAGCGACCGGATCGCGGTGATGAACAACGGAAACGTGGAGCAGATCGGCAGCCCCACCGAGATATATGACCGACCGGCAACCGTTTTCGTCGCCAGCTTCATCGGGCAGGCCAACCTGTGGGCGGGCCGGCAGACCGGACGCTCCAACCGCGACTTCGTCGAGGTGGAGGTACTCGGCACCACGCTCAAGGCCAAGCCCGGCGATACCACCATCGAGCCCGGTGGGCAGGCAACCCTGATGATCCGCCCGGAGCGGGTCCGCGTCTCGATGGATGTTCCCACCGGAGAGGTGGCCACCGTGCCCGCTACCGTCAAAGACCTGACCTTCCAGGGTCCGGTGCTCAGGCTTTCCCTTGCGGCGCCTGATGATTCGACGATCATCGCCCACGTCGGTCCCGAGCAGGAACTCCCCCTGTTGCGTCCCGGCGATCAGGTCCATGTGGGTTGGTCGCCTGACGCGTCGCGGGTGCTTCCGGCCGCGGACATCCCGACCACCGAAGATCTCGAAGAGATGCTCGACGATACGTAGGCACTCCCCACCCACCGCCCCCGTCCTTGATCCAAGCGTCCGAATTCACCGAAAGGCCGCCCATGCCTGACAATATCGACCCCCGCCTGCTCGCCCGACTGACCGCGAATCGCACCTCGCGGCGTCGCTTCCTCGGTGGCGGCGCCGCGGCCGCCGCCGCGTTCGCGCTGGGCCCCGCCGTGCTGGCCGCATGCGGGACAGGTGGTGAGGGTGGCTCCGCCGGGACATCGTCGGCCGCCCCCGACGACGGCTCGCCGGCCAGCGGAAACGTGCGCATCTCGAACTGGCCGCTGTACATGGCCGACGGATTCGTCGCAGCGTTCCAGACCAAGACCGGCCTGACCGTGGATTACAAAGAGGATTTCAACGACAACGAGCAGTGGTTCGCCAAGGTCAAGGAACCGTTGTCCCGCAAGCAGGACATCGGCGCCGACCTCGTGGTACCCACCGAGTTCATGGCAGTCCGGCTGGCCGGTCTCAAGTGGCTCAACGAGATTCGGGACTCCCGCGTCCCCAACAAGAAGAATCTCCGTGAAGACCTGCTCAACTCGAAGGCCGATCCGGGCCGCAAGTACACCGCACCGTACATGACCGGCATGGTGGGCCTGGCCTACAACAAGGCCGCCACCGGACGCGACATCACCAAGATCGACGATCTGTGGGATCCGGCCTTCAAAGGCCGGGTCAGCCTGTTGTCCGACACCCAGGATGGGCTCGGCATGATCATGCAGTGGCAGGGCAACTCCGTCGAGGATCCGACCACCGAATCCATCACCAAGGCCGTCGATTTCATCCGCGAGCAGAAGGACAAGGGCCAGATCCGGCGGTTCACCGGCAACGACTACGCCGACGATCTGGCAGCCGGAAATATCGCTGTAGCCCAGGCATATTCGGGTGACGTCGTGCAGTTGCAGGCCGACAACCCGGATCTGCAGTTCATCGTGCCGGAGTCCGGCGGCGACTGGTTCATCGACACCATGGTGATTCCCTACACCTCGCAGAACGAGAAGGCCGCCGAGGCGTGGATCGACTACGTCTACGACCGGGCGAACTACGCCAAACTCATTGCGTTCACCCAGTTCGTGCCGGTGCTGTCCGACATGACCGACGAGCTCGCCAAGATCGACCCCAAGCTGGCGAGCAACCCGCTGATCAACCCGCCCGCCGACGTCCAGGCCAAGCTCAAGTCCTGGCCGGCGCTCACCGACGAACAGACTCAGGAGTTCAACAGTCTGTACGCCGCAGTGACCGGAGGCTGACGCCGATGGCAGGCGTGGCCACCAGTAGCCGGCAGCGGAGCAAGATCGCCCCGTACCTGATGATCCTGCCGGCGTTGGTGTACCTCGGGATCTTCTTCGTGGTGCCGTTCATCTCGCTGGCACGCACCTCGTTGTCGACATCCGGCGGTTCGGTGTACCTTCCGACACTGGAGTTCGACTGGAACTTCGGCAACTACGCACATGCGTTCAGCGAGTATCAGGACCAGATTCTTCGGACGTTCGGCTATGCCTTGGTGGCGACCCTGCTATGTGCGTTGCTGGCCTTCCCGCTGGCCTACGTCATCGCCTTCAAGGCCGGCCGATACAAGAATCTGATCCTGGGCTTGGTGATTCTGCCGTTCTTCGTCACATTCCTGATCCGCACGATCGCCTGGAAGACGATTCTCGCCGACGACGGTGTGGTGGTGAGCGCGCTCGGGTCCATCGGACTGCTGCCCAGCGAGGGGCGGCTGTTGTCGACGAGTTGGGCCGTGATCGGCGGCCTGACCTACAACTGGATCATCTTCATGATCCTGCCGCTGTACGTGAGCCTGGAGAAGATCGATCCCCGCCTCATCGAGGCTTCCAAGGACCTGTACTCGTCGAACACCCGCAGCTTCACGAAAGTGATTCTGCCGCTGTCGATGCCGGGGGTATTGGCCGGAAGCATGCTGGTATTCATCCCCGCGGCGGGCGATTTCATCAATGCGGACTACCTCGGTAGCACGCAAACCACCATGATCGGCAACGTGATCCAGAAGCAGTTCCTGGTGGTCAAGGACTATCCCGCGGCAGCCGCACTCAGCATGGTGCTCATGGCGATCATCCTGGTCGGCGTGCTGCTGTACACGCGGGCGCTCGGTACGGAGGATCTCGTATGACGTTGACCGCGATGGCCGACGCCACCAGTCCGGCTGAACCGAAAGTCGTCAAAGGCTCACCACGATGGGGTGACTGGGCACTGCGGATTGTCGCCGGCCTGGTGCTGCTGTACCTGTTCCTGCCGATCTTCGTGATCGTGTTGTTCTCGTTCAACAGGCCGGCAGGGAAGTTCAACTACACCTGGCAGGGGTTCACGCTCGACAACTGGGCGCACCCCTTCAAGTACCCGGCACTGACCGACGCCCTCAAGCTGAGCTTGAACGTCGCAGCGGTATCCACCGCCATCGCGCTGGTGCTCGGCACCCTGGTCGCCATCGCCCTTGTGCGCCAACGCTTCCGCGGCCACAAAGCGGTCGATACGTTCCTGGTGCTCCCGCTGACCGCGCCCGAGGTTGTGATGGGCGCCTCCCTGCTGACCCTGTTCCTCGACCTCGGCTGGGCTGCGGGCTACACCACGATCCTCGTCGCCCACGTCGCATTCGAGGTCAGCTTCATAGCCATGACGGTGCGGGCCAGAGTTCGCGGATTCGACTGGACACTCGAGGACGCGTCAATGGACCTCGGCGCCAGCCCGACCAGAACGTTCTTCAGAGTGACCCTGCCGCTGATAGTTCCGGGCATCGTCGCCGCGGCGATGCTGTCGTTCGCACTCTCGCTCGACGACTTCATCATCACCTACTTCGTCAGCGGCTCCACAGTCACGTATCCGCTGTACGTCAATGCGGCGGTCAAGGCTGCGGTGCCACCGCAGATCAACGTGCTGGCCACGGCAATCCTGGTGATCAGCCTGCTGCTGCTCATGGCCGGAACGCTGTACCGACGCAAGCGGATCGACGTCTCCTGATCAGGAGGCGTCGAGCTGCACCGTGACGGCCACCTTGCCCCGGCCGTCACGGTGGGCGACCGCGTTCCCTGTGCGGTCCCTGCCGTCCAGGTTCCGCAAGGTCAGCGGTCCCCCCTCGCCGAGGAAGTTGCGCCACCAGTTCTTGCTGTCCGGCGCCATCACATGGATGGTCACCTGATCGCCATCCCGCTTCACCGACACCGGGGTTTCGAACCACCGGCCCGACCGCCGCCCGGTGTAACCGATCACCACCACACCGTGACCGATCCATCGGCCGAGCACCGGAACCCGGGTCAGGCCCACCGCTGCCGCATTGAACCACCGCGAGACCGGCGAATTGAACACTCCACCACGTGCCATTGGCGCCAGCGTAGCCGGATCAACCGATCTCGGCAGGGACCGGTGTGGCGCGCGCACCCGTGCGAGCTGCCCCGATCCCCGCCGCCACCACCAGGCAGATACCGATCACCGCCGCCGCGGCCGGACTCTGATGGAGTAGGACGAAACCGACCAGCATCGCGAAGGCGGGCTCCAACGCCATCAGCGTCCCGAACGCCGCCGTGCTCAGATACCGCAACGCCGACATCTCGAGGGCAAACGGAACCACCGGCAGCAGGATCGCCAGCCCGACACCGATCAGCAGCAGCTGCGGGGTCAGCTGGGGAAATACCGACGGCCCGACCACCGCGCTGCCGACCAGGCCGGCCACCGGCATCGACACCCCCAGTCCCTTGATACCGGCCACCTCATCGCCGACCCGTTGCGTCAGCAGGATGTAACAAGCCCAGCACAGTGCGGCGCTCAGGGCGTAGAGCACACCGATGAGGTCGACGTCGCCCGTCCACGGCTCGGTGAGCAGGACCACGCCGGCGGCCGCCAGCCCGGGCCACAGAATCCGGTTGCGGCCCTTTCCGTGCGCGACGGCCACCCCGAGCGGTCCGAGGAATTCCAGCGCGCTAGCCGTGCCGAGTGGGATCCGGGACAGGGCCGCCATGAAGAGCATCGTCACCCCGGCGGTAACTACGCCGAGTGCGACGCAGGTCCAGAACGCCGATCGGGTGAACGCCGCGGGGCGTGGTCGCACGATGACGAGCATCAGGACGCCCGCCCACGCCAGTCGAAGCCATGCGGCACCCTCGGCGCCGATGTCATCGATCAGGCCGACGGCAACCGCCAGCCCGATCTGTACGCAGAGCATGGAGGCCATGGCCATCAGCGCGCCGGTGCGCGCAGGATGTCCGGTCGTGCTCACAAGTCGTTCCCCTTGGGGACAACGATATTGGCCAGAACCATGCGAAGGAACGGACGGTAGACCGCCTGGTCGTCGACAAGGCTGTTGAGCGTGACGCCGTCGTTTGCGGCCAGGATGACCCGGGCCAGGTCCAGCGCCGGGATGCTCAGATGGCCGCCCAGGCGGGCGGCGCCCTTGGCGATGTAGTCGGCCAGCGCGCGGACCGTTTCCTCACGTTGCGTAGCCACGCGCTCGCGCGCCTCGGGGTTACGCAGCAGGAACAGCGTGTACTCGGATCCGAGGACAGCACGGTCAGGCCCCTCGGCGGCCACCAGATCTCGCCAGCGGTCGCCGAGTTCGTCGGCGTCGAGATCCTCGAGTGCGTGAAACGTTTCGATGACGTCGGCGAATCCGTCGAGGAACTGTTGGCGCTGCCGTTCGATCACCGCGAGGAACAGTTCGGCCTTACTGCCGAAGTGGGAGTAGATGGCACCGCGGGTGTATCCGCCGACTTCGGCGATGTCTTCGAGTGCGGCGCCGTCAAACCCTTTGCGCGCGAATACCTCTTCGGCAGCATCCAGCAGAACGTTGCGCGTGTGTTCCAAGCGGCGTTGCTTCGTCCAGCGTTCGGCCATGACCCCATCCTGTCAAACGTTAGCCAGCGGGTGTGGGCGGTGTCTGCCTGTCGCGGCGACCACTCGCTGCGGCGCGGTCCATCGATATTCATTCTTGTATTGCAGATACGCTAGTGTATAGTAGTGATCGCAGTCACAGGCGGGGACGTTCTGTCCTTCAACCACGCCTCACAGCCCCGATATCGAATGAAGAGGTCAGCCCGTGCAGACAGCACGCCCCGGCAATTGGGTCGACACCGCCACCAAGCTGGACGACATCGCACCCGATGCCTATCGGATGCAGATTCCAACCAGTCGCTATGTTGCGCCGGAATTTGTTGCCCAGGAGCGTGATTCGATCTGGAAGAAGGTGTGGCAGGTGGCCGGCCGGGTCGACGAGTTGACCAACGCCGGCGATTGGAAGCAGTACCAGATCTTTGATCAGTCCTACCTCGTGGTGCGCGGTAAGGACGAGAGGCTTCGCGCATTTGTCAATGCCTGCCGACACCGCGGCAACGTGCTGTGCCGCGAGGCTCGCGGGAATGCCAAGCGCGGCTTTCTCTGCCAATACCACCTGTGGTCTTACGACCTCGACGGCCGACTCAAGGGCATGTTGCGGGAGGCGCTGGCCGGGCCGATCGACAAAGACACCCACGGGCTCATCGAGGTCTCGGTGGGAACCTTCGCCGGGTTCATCTTCCTCAACCCTGATCCGAATGCCGGACCTCTCGCGGACTTCATCGGCGAAGAGGTCGCGACGATGCTGGCGCCGTATCACCTCGATGAGATGGTGACGGTGATGGACGTGACCGAGGCCATCGACTGCAACTGGAAGGTGGTCCTCGATGCCTTCCAGGAGGGCTACCACATCGACGGCATCCACCCACAGTTGCTGCAGGTGATCAACATCGACCCCGCGACGAGCCGGTACCGGTTCTTCGAGCAGCACAGCGTGTCGATGGCACCGTTCGATGTCGTCGGAGCCACGCCGGAACAGCAGGTCGACGGCATCATGGATCTACCCGAGACCTTCCCGTCGACGGTTGCGGTACTCCCCCGGTTCCAGGAGCTTGTCGCCGATTACCGCGCCGATGATGGCTCGTTGAACTTCCCCGACGGCGTCACCGCTCGCACATTGCTGCAGCGCGCAACGCGAGACACCCTGACCGGCATGGGACTTGACGTCAGCGAGCTGACCGACGCCCAGATGAGCGACAACCACGGCTGGGTGTGGTTCCCCAATTTCTTCATGACGATCCGGGCCGGGGAAGCCACGATCATCATGTCGCTCCCGCATCCCGACGGTGACCCCAACCGCTGCATCTGGCATGTGGCCAGCTACATGTGGCTGCCCGACGAGATGAAAGCTGCGTTCACCGCGGAACCGATCGTCGTCGACCAGGCGGGCAGCTACAAGTATTTCGAAGCCCTGCAACAGGATTACGAGCAGATGCCACGTCAGCAGATCGGGTTGCGCAACACCGCACTGAAGCACATGGCGTTGGTCAAGGAGGAAGTCGTCATCGCACACTTCCATTCGGTCGTCGACAAGTATCTGGCAGCGGCCGGCTCCTGACGCGTCCCCATCGCCCGCCCGACCACAGAACAGGAACTTCCCCGTTGAAAGATGTCAGCGAAGTTGTCGACGACTACACCGGTCGACGCCGCACCGTGATGCAGTACGCGGTCACCACCAAGCAACTGGTGGGCGCCGCCAAACAACCCGGCTTCGGGACCGAAGGGTGGGCCCCGCTCGCCGCCTTGGTCGCCGTCGATGAGTTCGAACGCGTCGGCAATTTCAAGGAGGTCATGAACTGGGAGCAGTACATCGACTTCATGACGAACTGGGCCGCCGCTTCGGAGTGGGACGGCTTGTTCAAGCGCGTCAGCGAAGTCGACGGCGTCGTGTTCCTCGAACTCGAGGAACACACCAAGATGGGCGACTTCGAGTCAGTGGTCAACTCGATCTCGGTGTACGAATTCACCGCCGACGACAAGATCCGCCACATCGACCTCTACCTGCAGATGGCGTTGCCGAATACCGAGATGCTGACCAGCTATGAGGGCGTGGCGATCTCGGAGTGACGATGAAGTTCGCCCGCTGCTCACGGCCCTGACACCTTCCGATGCCACCGTGTCCATGTGCGGAGCGAACCGCGCCGGGCTTCGCCGGCCGAGCGATTCCACCAAAGGTGTGTCGTGGTGGTGCGGGCCTTGCCCGTCCCACTGAATTCTCTTGTAGCTCCGACATTCCTCGGCTTCGTGGTGATCAACACCTTCACCTTCGGCGTCGACCTGGCGATCCTGACCGCCCTCCATGGCGCGCTCCGGATACCACTACCGGTCGCGGTGACCGTCGGATATGCCGTCGCCTTCGGCCTGGCGTACTACCTGAACCGGACCTTGAACTTCCGCTCGCACGCCACGGTGGGTCCCCAGCTGACGGTGTATGTCGTGGCAGTCGTGATCAACTACCTGGCGTTCATCCTCGGGGTCTCCAGCGGGCTGGCGGCGGTGGGGGTCGAGTACCACCTGGCCCGGATCGTCGCCGGTGGCTGCGAGGCGCTCTTCATGTACAGCGCGATGCGTTGGGTGGTGTTTCGCCGCTGACACCGACGCGACACTGCGGCCGGGTCAGAAATAGCCGCTGCCCGGCAGTCGGGTGCCCCGCACGTGCAGAGCACCGAGCGCTTGGGCCTTGTATGACGCCGGGTTGTGTGAGGCCAGCGTCCGGATGTTGCGCCAGTGCCGGTCGAGCAGATACGACTGCCGCACCACCGACGCGCCGCCGACATCGAAGATCTGCGACGCTGCCTTCTGCGCCAGCCCGTCCACGACGATCTTCGCCGCCGCGGCCTGCGCGGACGCCTCATGGGCCAGTTCGAGCCCAGGATCGGTCCCCGCGGTGTCGGCTTCGAAGGCGGTCGCGAGCGCGTCGGCGGCGGCCAGCACCGTGGCCTGTCCGGCGTAGGCCGCGGCCGCGATCTCACCGATCTCCCGCTGCAGCAGCGGGTCATCGGCCGCCGTGGGGTTGGGCGCCCAGGCGAAACTACGAGGCCGTTGCAGGACATGAGCCACCGCGTCGTCGCGGAGCGCGTGCAGCACACCGACTTCCAGCGCCGTGACGTAAAGCTGGAAGAACGCGCCGGACAGGTACAGCGCCTGTTCTTCGTCGTCGGCGTTCGGCGGGGCAAACTCCAGCACCTCATCGGCGGACACCGCGATGTCCTGGAATGTCGCGGTCCCCGTCCCGGTGGCACGCTGGCCCATGCCGTCCCAGTCGTCGATCACCGTGAAGCCGGGCCGGTCGGTGGGAATCGGGGCGATCACCGACGCGCCCTCCGGATTGCTGGCCAGCACCTCGGCGTAGTCCGCGTACAGCGTGCCCGTGGTGAAGAACTTCCGTCCGTTGAGCCGGTACCCGTCGCCGTCGCGGGTGAGTTTGGTCTGCCAGGTGAATCCGCCGGCCGGAGTGGAACCCAGTTCGGTCGAGGCGTTGCCCACGATGGCACCGGACAGCGCCAGCTCGGTCACCCGGCGACGCTGCTCGGCATCGAGTCGCAGTCGCTCCTCCACATGAGAGAAATGGCCGCGCAGGATGTGCGCGACGTTCACGTCGGCGGTGGCCAGTTCGATCACCAGAGCGAACAGTTGCCGCAATGTCGCCCCGCCGCCACCGTCGACACTGGGAACCCGCAGGGCCCCCAGACGCTCGGCTCGGATGAGTTCGATTGCGGCGAAGGGCCGTTCGCCGGTGCGCTCACGCTCGAGCGCCCCCGCGCCGATCGCGGCGATCAGCTTGGTCAGCCGCTCCGATCCGTACGTGACGGGCTGAGCAGTGGTCGATGTCATCGGATTGCCTCCTGGTCGGCGTGGCGATAGCGGGCGGCGCGGTGTGTCTCGGGCAGTCGGGCCCCGCGCCCGAACAGCTTGTGGCGCAGGGTCCCCTCGTCATACGACGTCTTGTACACGCCGCGCCGCTGCAACTCCGGCACCACGTGATCGACGAAGTCGACGAAAGACCCCGGGGTGATCACATTGGTCAGGTTGAACCCGTCGACGTCGGTTTCCTCCACCCATTCCTGCAACTCGTCGGCCACCTGGCTCGGCGAGCCGACGGTGAATCCGCCTTCGGCGTCGATGGCTTTCGCGTCGATGAAGTCGCGGAGTGTCCACTGCCCCTGGCCGAACATCTCCACCCAGGACTTCAGGAACTCGTTGTCGGTGACCGCAACCGGATCGTCGAGATCGAAGCGGGACAGGTCGGTCCCGAGCCAACCGGACCACAGGGCCAGCGCCCCTTCGGGATCGGTGTAGCGGCGGAACTCGTCATAGCGGGCCCGTGCGGCCTGTTCAGTAGCTCCCGTCACGACCACATGGCCGTTGACGATCTTCACGTCATAGGGGTCGCGTCCGGCGGCCGCGGCACGGGCCCTGATGTCAGCGACTGCCTCGCGCAAGATCTCCTTGGTGGGTGCGCCGATGAAGATCACCTCGGCGTTCTCGGCACCGAACTGCCGACCCCGGCTCGACGCCCCGGCCTGGTACAACACCGGCGTGCGCTGTAGCGATGGCTCGCACAGGTGGATACCGGGAACTCGAAAATGCCTGCCGTCGTGTGCGATCGGATGCACCTTGGCAGGATCGGCGTAGCTGGTCCGATTCGGTGCGGCACCGACCGCGTCGTCCTCCCATGAGCCCTCCCACAGCTTGTACAACACCTCGGTGTACTCGTCGGCGATGTCGTAGCGGTCCGCGTGCGGGGTGATGGTGTCCAGGCCGTGGTTCTGCGCGGCGCTCTCCAGGTACCCGGTGACGATGTTCCACCCCACTCTGCCCTTGGTGAGGTGGTCCAGGGTCGACATCCGCCGGGCGAACGAATACGGGTGCTCGAATGAGGTGGCCGCGGTGACGCCGAAGCCGAGGTGCTTTGTGACTGTGGCCATTGCGGGCATCACGAGCAGTGGATCGTTCACCGGGACCTGGGCGCCCGAGCGCAGCGCCGCCGCCGGGCCGCCCCCGTACACGTCGTATACTCCCAGCACGTCGGCGATGAACAACCCGTCGAACAGTCCTCGCTCGAGCACCTTGGCCAGGTCCAGCCAGTAGTCGATGTCCTTGTAGCGCACCGCCTGCGACTCGGGGTGGCGCCAGGTGCCTGCCACGATGTGGGCGACACAGTTCATGTCGAACGCGTTGAGCACCTCTGTCGGGTCACGGTAAACCTCCGGCGACGGGTTCGGGCTCGCCGGTTGGCAGACCGGCGAGCAGATCACGGGTATAGGGGTGCTGAGGATCGGCGAAAATGTCTGCAGCCGTGCCGGACTCGACAACCTGGCCCTGTCGCATCACCAGAACCCGGTCGGCCATGTGGTGGATGACGCCGAGGTCGTGCGAGATGAACAGGTAGGACAACCGAAGCCGGTCCTGCAGGTCGGTCAGCAGATCCAGCACCTGCGCCTGGATGGTGACGTCGAGCGCGGAGACCGGTTCGTCGCAGACGATCACATCCGGCTCGGGAGCCAGCGCCCGGGCGATCGCGACCCGCTGTCGCTGACCCCCTGACAGGGACAGCGGCCTGCGGTCCAGATGTTCCGGGCTGAGCCCGACGTCGGCGAGAAGATCATCAGTGCGTCGCCGACGGGTTTCGGCATCCGGAAACCGCTCGGCGGGAAGCGCGTCGGAGATGATGCGACGAACCGTCCAGCGAGGGTCGAAGGATCCCAGCGGGTCCTGGTAGACCACCGAGATCCGGCGGCGCCGCGGGCGTCGTTCGGATTCGGTCGCTTGAGTCCATGGCTCGCCGGCCAAGTGCACGCTGCCTTCGTCTGGCTCGATCAGGGCCAGAGCCAGACGTGCCGTGGTGGTCTTGCCCGATCCGGATTCTCCGACTATGCCGAGCGTCTCGCCCACGCCTAGGGTGAACGACACATCGTTCACGGCAGTGCGGGCCACCCCGTCGGGTCCGGTGAACCTCTTCACCAAACCTTCCGCGCGCAACAGGATCCCGTCGGCGGGCGGGTCGATGCGGGTCACGCGATGTGCCGGGCGCGGTGGCACGGTCGACAACCGCGTGCCCTTGCGGTGTGCCGCGGGAACCGCGTCGAGCAGCGATTGCGTGTAGGGATGTGCCGGCGCCGAGAGCACCTGGGCCACGGGCCCCTGCTCCACCACTCGGCCGTCGCGCATCACCGCCACGCGGTCGGCCAATCGGCTCACCACCGCCAGGTCGTGGCTGATCACGATGAGGCCGGTGCCACGGCCCTTCATTTCCGCAAGCAGGTCGAGGATCTGCGCCTGCACGGTGACATCCAGCGCGGTGGTCGGCTCGTCGGCGATGAGCAGCGGTGGATCCAACGCGATCGCCGACGCGATCAACGCACGTTGGCGTTGGCCGCCGGAGAGCTCGTGCGGCAACTGCCGGGCACGCAGCTGTGGGTCGGGCACCCCCACGGCAGTGAGCAACTCGATCACCCGAGCGGCACGCCTGGTGCGGTTACCGAAGCGGTGAAGCCGTAGCGTCTCGGCGATTTCGCGTCCGACGCTCATGGCGGAGGACGGTACGAGGCATGTCATGCGTTCTTTCGGTCGGTCGAAGAGCGTCGAGCACCGGAAGGCCGAGGGTGCGGTGGACGTGACCGTGCCGATCGGTGGTGAGGTGAGTGAGCGCTGATCAGGGGTTCAAGGGGTGGTACAGAAGCCTCGCCACGATGCCCAACCCGAAGGCCGGAAACAATAGATCAAATCGGGTCGATCAAAAATGGACTACAAAATCGACCAGTACGTCCGTCACCGCAGCGATGGCGGTGCGGGAAATCACCTCGTAGCCATGCGTGCTCAAGGTCGGCAGACACAGCAAGCCAGCCCGGGGGGACAGCCCTGAGGCCTTCGTATGTGACGCATCGGACTCGAAGGCACCGAGCACCGCTGCCTGCGGCGAATATCCGAGGTCACGTGTGATCGCACACAGGCGATCGGCAACACCCTTGTCGTATACGCACTGCGCGTCGCTGTACGCCACGATCGGTCCGCCGGTGACCGTGGTGCCGTACTCCGCTTCCGTCGGTCCGACTTCCACCGCAAGCGTGAGGTCCCCGGGCAGGGTCCGGCAGGCGTGAGCTGCCCCCACCCCACCGACCTCCTCGTTCGTCGTGAACACCAGATAGAGGTCGCCGGCCGGGCGTCGACCGGTCTCACGCAGCCGTCGGGTGAGCAGGATCAAGGCGAGTACCGCGGCACGGTCGTCCATGAAATAACAACCGAAATAGTCACCCACCTCGATGAGTTCGCGCTTGCTGCGGTCGATACACACCCGCGTGCCCGGGCCGACACCCATCTTGGCCAACTCGTCGGGCTCCATGCCGGTGAACACGTAGACGTCCGGCCAATCCAATGCATTGTCGCCCTGGTCGGGTTTGGTCTGCCAGACGTGCTGGGTTTCCTGAGTGGTGTGCTCCGAGCCCAACGCGAGGACCCCGCACAGGGTTTCGTCGTCGCCCAGAATCGCGACGGGGCCCAGGCCGAAATTGGCCGGGTACATGGTGCCCAGCGGGGTCAGCCGCAGCGTGCCGTCCGGCTCGATCCGCTTGACGAGCATGGACAGTTCATCGAGATGGGCCAGAATCCGGGTGGTTGCGGCGCCCGGATTCGCCCCCTTGATCAGGGCGACGAGGTTACCGGCGGCATCGGTCGAAAGTTCGTCGACGAGGTGCTCCAGCTCCCGGCGGCAGATCTCGCGAACCTGGTCCTCCTGACCGCACGGGCCATAGGCCGACAAGAGCTCCTGCAAGAGCGCACGTTCGAACCCGTCATCCAGCCCGGCCATGTGTGCTCTATTGCCGCTGCCGCCGGTCTGGAAACCTCGGTGCCGGTCAGGCGGTCACCGTGGTGCGGTGCGATCCGGGAACGGGTCGTTGTTGAAATCGATCTGAGCCGCCGGGTTGCTGATCGCGGTGACAAGGCCGGTGCCGAACGCCCCGGCACTGTCGTACAATGTCGAGCCGCCGACCGCGATGCCGTCGGAAGCCCGATGCGAATCCGCCTCCACGCCGATCCACTCGTCCCGCGGCAGCCGGGACAGCGCGACGGTGAGGTCACCGTTGATGTAGCCGACGCCGGCGGTTCCCAGGTTCGTGACCAGGCTGGTTCCCTCGGCCGCCATCGCCGCCCGCACAAATGGTGAATTCGGGTGCCCCTGCACCACGGTGATGGTGCGGTTCATGAATCGCTTACGCGACGCGTTCTGATGGTCGGCGATGGCGCGGCTCCAACCGCCGGCATCGCTGCCCATGTAAGTCGTCCGGTCCCCGTCGAGCACGGCGGGCCGTTCGAAGGCGGTCATCGAGGTCCATTCCTCACCTCGTGGCGGTTCACTCAACCGGTATTGAACCAACGTCGCCCGCGCGACGGTGACGCCGTCCTGGACCAGTTCGCACTCGGAGTTGCGGACACGCCTGCCGTCGCGGATCAGCGCCACCTTCGTCGTCGTCGGCAGCCCGCGGGCGGCCTTGAACAGGTCGACCGTCAACCGGGCCGGCAGGAATTCGGGCAGGCCGAAGGCTGACTCCAATGCCCGGGCGGCCAGGCCGACGAGCGCCGGGCCGTTGAGATGATCCTGACCCCAGTGGCTCTGCGCAAAGCGGGTCGGCTGGAACCGGTCCTGCTCGGACTGCACGAAATGGGCGTCAACCTCGGTCATCGGCGAATCGTCGCATATGGGCTAACTAATTTGGACGGCGGGGATCACGAAGGGCGCCGGGCACCCAGCCAGCGCTGCTGGAGCCGGATGAAATGCGCGTCGACGACGGCGCCGTGGCCGGGAACGTAAACACCGTCCTCCCTGCCCGCGGCCAGCACCGCCTCCAGGGTGACCGGCCAGGATTCGAGGTCGGAGTCGGCGTCGATGACCGGGTCACCGGACTGCTCGACGAGGTCACCACAGAACACCACCGTGCGCCTGTCCGGCACCGTGACGATCAGATCGTGGTTGGTGTGGCCAGGACCGGGGCGGACGATGCTCACCGTCCGGCCGCCGAGATCGACCTCTCCACCGGAGACCTCACGCACCGACTCCGGCATTGCCGCGATGGCCCGGTCGACGTCGTCAGGGTCGGCGCCGTAGCGGACCGCGTCTTCGCGCAGGTGCGCCCGGCCGCTTGTCATCGCAGCAGCAACCTCTGGTGCACAACAGATTTCGGCCTCCTTGAACCAGGAGCAACCGAGGACGTGGTCAAAATGGTTGTGCGTCAGGATGACATGCCCGACCCGATGACCTGTGAGCAGCGCGACATCGGCCTCGATGCCGTGTGCCTCGGCCAAAGTCGTACCGGCATCGACCAACAACGCGTGGCTACTGCCGCTGACCAGACCGACGGTCACGTCCAGGAAGGGCAGGCGGGTGCGCCACACACCCGCGCCCAACTGCTCCCATTCGTAGTTCACAGCCCCGTGCCGGCCAGGGGATCCACCCCTGCGAAGCTACTCCTATGCGCCGCCTCCTGTCCTTTGCCTGCGTACTGGCCGCCTTGGGCGCCGGCATCACTGTCCCCTCGGCGAGTGCCGCCTGTACGACCGGATCGGACTGCGACTTCTCGGAGCGCCTGGCCGCTGCCGACGCCTACTTGGCGACCCGCCCGGGCACGGTCGGGTACGTCCTGCGTGACCGCACCACCGGGGCGGTCTACCGGAATGCACACGCCGGCGAACAGGTGTGGACGGCCTCCACGATCAAGCTGGGCATGGTGGTCGACCTGCTGACCAGGCAGCGGGCCGGCACTGTCACGCTGACCGATTCGGACCGGGCCCTGATGGCGGCCATGCTGCACTCCTCTGACGATGACGCGGCCGACACCCTGTGGTCGCGGTACAGCGGCGCCGATCACCAGGCGTTCAACGCCGACTTCCCCGCGTACGGGCTGACCGGGCTGCAACCGCAGCGCGGGTTCAGCAAGACGTTCCCGTACTGGGGCTTCCAGAAGGCCACACCCGAGGATCTGGACCGGTTGATGACCTACACGCTGACCAGCCTGACCCCGGCCGAGACGGCAGACATCGTCGATGCGCTCCAGCACGTCGACACCAACCAGCAGTGGGGTGTCTGGGGTGCCGGTGCGGCGATGAAACCCGGCAACAAGGACGGCTGGTCGCTCGAACAGGGCGGCTGGGTGGTCAACAGCTTAGGTTTCGCCGGACCGCAGCAGCGCTACACGCTGGCGATCATGAATGCCCTCGGCGACCAGGGTGGCTACGACGACGGGGTTCAGACCACCACGCATCTGAGCGAGGTCCTGCTGGCCGGGCGACGCTGACTGACCCGACAGGTTTGCCCTGGCGGGCTCTGGGAACTCCTAGCTCATGTTGATCAGACGAATCGCCCGCCCCATGCTGTCTGCGACCTTCATCGCCCGAGGCGTCGAAACCCTGCGCGACCCGAGCACCTCCACCGAATCGACACGCAGGACCCTGGGTGCGCTGAGTGCACTGCCCGGCCCCGTGGGGGCCGGGGTTCCGAACAACGCCGACACGGTCGCACGGGTCAACGCGGCCGTTCAGGTGGGCGGTGGGCTACTCCTGGCTCTCGGGCGGGCTCCTCGCCTCACCGCAGCGGCGCTGGCCATCACGATGATTCCGAGAAGCATTGGCTCACAAGCATTTCTGAAAGATTCCGACCCGCAACACGCAGCGGCTCAGCGTCGTGAGTTTCTCACCGACGTGAGTCTGTTGGGCGGGCTGATCATCGCCGCGGCCGACACGGCCGGCAAGCCGTCGTTGGCCTGGCGTGGACGCCGTGCGGCTCGGCACGTCTCGGCCAGCGTCGCCGCCGCCGTTCCCGGTATAGCCGCAAGCGGTGACGCCCTCACCGACAGCGCGTTCGCCGAGAAAGTCGGGCAAGGCCTGGCTGTCGGTGCCGAACGCGGCCGTGAACTCGCCGACGCGGCCGTGGAACGGACGACCGAATTGGCAGCCGAATTGGCGCAACTCGCGCGGGAACACGGTCCTGAGGTGGCCGACGCGGCCCGCGAACGCGCCAGCGAACTCGCGCACATCGCCCGTGAGCGCGCACCCGAACTCGCGCACATCGCCCGTGAGCGCGCACCCGAACTCGCCGAGGCCGCGCGTGAACGCTCCGCTGCGCTGGCCGATATCGCGCGAGCGCAACTCGAGCAGCGACGGAGTCGGTAGCGTTGACGGCATGAGTACGGGCGACTCTCCACCGGAATTCGGTCAGTACGGACAACCGGGGGGCTACCCGCCGCCCTACGGTGGGCAAGTACCGGGTGGGTATCCCCCGCCCTATGGCACCCAGACCCCCGGCGGCTTGGGCAGGCGCTGGCTGGCCCGCGTGATCGACGGGATCGTCGTCATGATCGGGGCTTTCTTCCTGTCGTTCGTCACCGACTCACTGTCGAGCTACTGGGTGACCGGTCTGTTCACCGGACTCCTCATGTTCATCTATTACGTGGCGTTCGAAGTGGGCATGGGGTCGACACCCGGCAAGAAGGTACTGGGGCTCGCGGTACACGGACCCGGCGGCACACCGAAGCCGACGGCCGCGCAGTCGGCGATTCGCAATGCCTTCACCCTGCTGACGATCATCCCGTGGGTGGGCGGCCTTCTGGCGGTCGTCGCGATGATCGTCATCGCGGTCACCATCAGCGGCAGCCCCACCAAACAGGGCAAGCACGACGAACTCGCCGGCGGAACACAGGTGGTCCGCGGCTGAGACCCCTGCGTGAGGTGCCCGTTCACCGGGCACCTCACGTTTCGGGGCTCGGTTCACCGTCTCACACGACCAGCCCCAGCAAGAGGACGAAAACCAGACCGGATACCGACAGCACGGTTTCCATCAGCGACCAGGACTTGATGGTCTGGCCCACGGTCATCCCGAAATATTCCTTCACGAGCCAGAATCCGGCATCGTTGACGTGCGAGAAGAACAACGAACCGGCGCCCACCGCGAGCACCACCAGGGATACCTGGCCGGTGCTCATCCCGTCTACCAGGCCGAGCATGAGCGACGACGCGGTGATCGTGGCCACGGTGGCCGACCCGGTCGCCAATCGGATCAGTACGGCCAGCACCCACGCCAGCAGCACCACCGAAAGATTGGCCCCCTTGGCCCATTCGGCGAGCAGGGTGCCGATTCCGGTGTCGACCAGAACCTGTTTGAATCCGCCGCCGGCCGCCACGATCAGGATGATGCCCGCCACCGGCGGCAGAGATGACTCGATGATCTTCACGATCTCGTCGCGGCTCATCTTGGCACCGCCACCGAGAGTGAACATGCCGACGACCACCGCGATGAGCAACGCCATCAAGGGCTGGCCGAGGATGTCGAACGTCTGACGCAGCATATGCGACTTGTCGTCGACCAGGATGTCGACGAGCGCCTTGCCCATCATCAGTGCCACCGGCAGCAGCACACTGAACATGGTGAGGCCAAACGTCGGTCGCGTCTTCGTGGCGGTCACCGTTCCCGTCGCGCCGGCGGCGCCATCGCCGTTCGAGTCGCCGTCCGTCGGGTCCGCGGCGTCGAACCGGTCCGGCACCTCGAGAACGACCCAGCGCCCGGCCAACTTGCCGAACAACGGGCCTGCCACGACGATCGTCGGAATTGCCACCAGCACACCCAGCGCCAGCGTGACACCGAGGTCGGCGTTCAGCAAGGAGATCGCGGCGACCGGACCCGGATGCGGTGGAACGAATCCGTGCATGGCCGACAGGCCCGCGAGCGCAGGGATGCCGACCGTGATCAGGGACAGTTGCGAACGACGGGCCACCAGATAGATCACCGGCATCAACAGCACCAGGCCGATCTCGAAGAACATCGGCAGGCCGATGATCGCGCCCACCAACGCCATTGCCCACGGCAGCATCCGCGGTGAGGCGTGTCCGACGATGGTGTCGACGATCTCGTCCGCTCCCCCCGAATCGGCCAGCAGCTTGGCGAACATCGCGCCGAGAGCGATCAAGATCCCGACGCTGGCGGCGGTGGACCCGAATCCGCTGGAGAACGAGGCGAGCACATCGCTGATGTTCTCGCCCGCGGCCATGCCCACGGTCAGCGCGCCGAAGATCAGGGCCAGAAACGGATGCAGCTTGACGATCGTGATCAGCACGACGATCAAGGCGATGCCGGCCAGTGCGGCCAGGACCAACTGCACGCCACCCGCCACCGGCTCAACCAGCTCCGTCCCAGCCGCGAGATGAGTGAGCGTCGAGATCATCGGTTCTCCTGTTCGGTTGGCGCAGCGTCGGATTGGGCCACATATTCGTCGACGATGGCATCGATGCTCTGATCCACGTCGATGGCCACACCGGCCTCATCAGGTCCGAGCGGCTCCAGCGTCGCGAACTGTGAGTCCAGCAGCGTGGCCGGCATGAAATGTCCCGGCCGGCTGGCCTGGCGTCGGCGGATCACCTCGCGTGTTCCGGTCAGGTACAGAAACACGACGTCGGGACAGTGCCGCCGCAATTGGTCGCGGTATTTGTGTTTGAGTGCCGAGCAACTCATCACACCACCTTCGTGGTGCTCGGCGAGCCAGTCGCCGATCGACTCCAGCCAGGGATAGCGATCGGCGTCATCAAGAGCGTGGCCCGACGACATCTTGGCGATGTTGGCGGCGGGGTGAAAGTCATCGGCGTCGGCGAACGGAACGCGCATTCGCTGTGCCAGCGCGGCGCCCACTGTCGATTTCCCTGACCCTGATACGCCCATGACCACGACTGGTGAACCCATACATCCCTCACAATGTGTGTCTGTCGTCACACAGCATGACTCAAAAAGCATACGTTTGCAACAGTGTCACGATTACATCTGTTTTTTCACCGCTCAATGCGCGATATGACAGGATGTAACTGTGTCTTCGCCCTCAAACGTCGGCGCGCTGCATGCCAGCCTGCTGACCTCGCTCGGCACCGGCATTGTCTCCGGCGAGCTGGCGGCTGAGCAGGTGCTGACCCTGGACCGGCTCAGCGCCGAGCATGAGGTGTCCCGCAGCGTCGCACGCGAGGTGATCCGGGTACTCGAGTCGATGGGCATGGTGGAATCGCGACGCCGGGTCGGGATCACCGTCCAGCCGGCACGCAAGTGGAATGTGTTCGACCCCAGGCTGATTCGGTGGCGCCTGCAGGCCGGCGACCGGGCAGCGCTGCTGGCATCACTGTCGGAACTACGGCGCGGTTTCGAGCCCGCTGCCGCGGCACTCGCTGCCCGAAGGGCGAATCCGGATCAATGCCGGGTCCTGGCCGCCGCGGTGTCCGACATGGTGGTGCACGGCCGGTCCGGCAACCTCGACGCATACCTACTGGCGGACAAGGTTTTTCATCGAACACTGCTCGAGGCCAGCGGCAACGAGATGTTCCGTGCGCTCAACGACGTCGTGGCCGAGGTGCTGGCCGGACGCACCGAGCACGGCCTGATGCCGCACTCCCCCAACCCGGCCGCCATCGAGCTGCACGACGAGGTCGCCCGGGCCATCCGGCTGCGCGACGAAGACGCCGCGGAGCGGGCGATGCGAGCCATCATCGATGAGGCCGCCACGGCGGTGACCGATCCGGTCAGCCCCGATGCTTAACTGATGGAATGAGTCGCACTCCCGCGTTGGCACGTCGTTTCTTCGAGCGGCTGGAGCCGGTACACGGAGTCACCTACTTCGCCCCCGAGCCTCGCGCGGCCCTGGACGCCGCGGGCTACCGCGGGTTCTGGATGGGGTACTTCGCCAGCCGGTCGGCTCCACTGGGCATCGTGGCGCCAGAAGTCGTGACGGCCGCGTTCTACAACTTCACCGCCGAGCGAGTCGCCAAGGCGCTACCGGCGGTCTGGGACATAGCCAGTCCGGCAACGCTTTTGCAGATGCGATCGGAAACTGCCGTCGCGGCGCTGCGTCGCTCCGGGGTGACCGACTCCGAATCCACTCGTCGGGCCGCTGAGCTGACTGCCAAGGCGGCTCGCACGGCGCCGCTGGAGGGACGGCCGCTCTACGCCGCCAACCAGGCCTTGCCCTGGCCCGAGGAACCGATCGCGAAACTCTGGCACGCGGTCACCCTGCTGCGCGAGCAACGCGGCGACTCCCACATCGCCGTGTTGGTCGCCGAGGGGATCAGCGGCCGGGAAAGCAATGTCCTGCACGCCGCGGCCGGTCGGGTGCCTCGGGAGATGATCATGCGCAGCCGCGACTACGACGACGAGCAGTGGGAGCAATACGTCGAGCGACTGCGCTCCCGCGGCTGGTTGGACAGCCGGGGCGAGCTCACCGACGCCGGACGCGACATCAAGCAGGCGGTTGAAGACCGTACCGACGCGTTGTCCGTGGCGGCGTTGGACGCGTTGACCGACGACGAGATCACCACGCTGTTCGCGACGCTGACACCGATCACCCGCCAGGTGGTGGCCGCCGGTGACGTGCCGGCCGCCACGCCGATGGGCCTGCGTCGCGACGACCTCGACGACGACAGCGCCCATCTGGGCTGACTGCCTCAGCGCGGCGCGTACATGATCAGGCCGACGCCGACGAGTGCCACAAGTGCGCCGGTGACATCCCAGCGGTCGGGCCGGAAGCCGTCGGCGGCCATGCCCCACAACAGCGAGCCGGCGATGAACACCCCGCCGTAGGCGGCCAGCACGCGACCGAAGTGGGCGTCGGGCTGGAACGCCGCGACGAAACCGTAGGCACCGAGCGCGATCACCCCGGCCCCCATCCACAGCCAGCCGCGGTGCTCCCGTACGCCCTGCCACACCAGCCAGGCCCCGCCGATCTCCAGCACCGCGGCCAGTACGAACAGCGCGATCGATTTGCCTACCATCACCCCCTCAGCGTGCCGTGAGCGTGCGCAAATGCCGAACATCGCGCGGCGTGTCGCCGGCAGACACGCACCTTCGCGGTGCGGAGTGAGGCGGTGTCGGGTCAGGCCACGCCGAGATAGGCGGCGCGAATGCTGTCGTCCGCCAACAATTCCCGCGCAGCACCGGTGCGGGTGACACTGCCGGTCTCCAAGATGTAGGCCCGGTCCGAGCGGCTCAGGGCCTGTTGGGCATTCTGCTCGACCAGCAGCACCGTGGTGCCGCGGCTGTTGATCTCAGAGATGATCTTGAAGATCTGTGAGATCACCATCGGTGCCAGTCCCATCGACGGCTCGTCGAGCAGCAGTACCCTTGGCCGGGCCATCAACGCCCGGCCGATGGCCAACATCTGCTGTTCCCCGCCCGAGAGGGTGCCGCCGACCTGCGAGCGCCGCTCGGCCAGCCTCGGGAACGTCGTGAACACCCAGTCCAACCGCTCGTCATGCTCGCCGCGGGACGCGAATTTGCGCCCATAGCAACCCATCTCCAGGTTTTCGACCACGGTCATGCCGGGAAAGACCCCGCGTCCCTCCGGGGCCTGGATCAGCCCGTCGATGACGCGCTGGTGGGCTTTGACGCGCGAGATGTCGCGGCCCTCAAACCACACCGAGCCCGAGGTCAGCGACCGCAGGCCCGAGATCGCGCGCATCATGGTGGTCTTGCCGGCCCCGTTGGAGCCCAACAGCGTGACCAGTTCCCCCTCGTGCACCACGAGGGAAACCCCGTGCAATGCCTTGATGCGGCCGTAGTGCACCACCGCGTCGCGCACCTCGAGCAGTACCGGGCGGCTGGTCTCGGTCGGTGACAATTCAGGAGATGTTGTCATCGGGAACCCCCAGATAGGCGGCGATCACTCGCGGATCTTCACGGATCTCCGACGGTAGGCCGTCGGCGATCTTGCGGCCGAACTCCAGCACCACGATGCGGTCGGTCACGCCCATCACCAGTCGCATGTCGTGCTCGATCAGCAGCACCGTGTAGCCGTCGTCGCGGATCTTGCGGATCAACTCGATCAGCGAGGCCTTCTCGGCCGGGTTGAACCCGGCAGCCGGTTCGTCCAGGCACAGCAACTTGGGCTCGGTGGCCAGCGCGCGGGCGATCTCCAGGCGCCGCTGATCCCCGTAGGGCAGGTTCTTGGCCTTCTCCTCGCCACGATGGGCGATCCCGACAAAATGCAGTAACGCGACCGCGCGTTCGATCGCCGAGCGCTCCTCGCGACCATGCCGCGGAGACCGCACCAAGGCACCCGGCACCGAGGTCTTGTGCCGCGCATCGGTTCCCACCATGACGTTCTCCAGCGCGGTCATCTCGCCGAAGAGGCGGATGTTCTGGAAAGTGCGGGCGATGCCGCGGCGGGTGATCTGGTGCCGTTTGATGCGGCCCAGCGGGGCGCCGTCGAACACGACCGACCCAGAGCTGGGCCGGTACACGCCGGTGATCGCGTTGAAGCACGTGGTCTTGCCCGCACCGTTGGGGCCGATCAAGCCGAGGATCTCGCCGCGGCGGATGTTGAAACTGACCGAGTCCAGGGCCACCAGGCCACCGAACTTCACGGTGAGCTCCCGGGTCTCCAGCAGGACCTCACCCTCGGCGGCCTGGATGTCACGGTGAACCCCGGCCAGCTCCTCGACGCTCTCGGTCACACCGGGCATGGGCTCGCTCATCCCACCGGCTCCTTGTCTGCCGCGCCGCGCAGCAACTGCCGGGCTGATCTGCCGTACGTCAACAGCTGCTGGCGCACCGGGAACAGTCCCTGCGGCCGGAAGATCATCAGCACCACCAGCGCCAAACCGAAGAACAGGTACTTCAGGTCACCGAGGTTGATCCCGAGGAACTCGACCCCGAGGAGGCGGTTCGGCAGATACACGACGATGAAAGCGCCGAAGATCACGCCGAGCTTGTTGCCCTGCCCACCGAGCACCACCGCGCACAGGAACAACATCGAGTTGATGATGTTGAACGTAGGCGGTGCCACGTACTGAACCTGGCCGGCATAGAGGGCGCCGGAGAGCCCGCCGATCGCGGCGCCGATCACGAAGGCCCACAGCTTGAACCGGAAGGTGTTGACCCCCATCACCTCTGCGGCGTCCTCATCCTCACGGATGGCCACCCAGGCGCGCCCGACCCGGCTGCGTTCCAGGTTCCCGACCAACAGCAGGATGCCGATCATCAGGACCAGACCGAGCCAGAACCACCAGGTGCCGTAGTTGGCCTCGCCGACCGAGTTGCCGCTGGAGAACACGCCGTTGGGCAGCTTCTCGCTCTCCCCCACCCGGGGATAGGCGACCTGATTGAGCCCGCGCGAACCGTTGGTGATGTCGGACAGATTGTCGGCCAGCAGCCGGATGATCTCACCGAAGCCGAGGGTGACGATGGCCAGGTAGTCGCCCCGCAGGCGCAACGTCGGCGTCCCCAGGATCAATCCGGCCAGCGCGGTGACGCCCATGGCCAACGGCACACAGGACAGCCAGGCCCAGTCCTGACTGAAGAAGCCGTTGGGGCCCACCTTGTTCCAGGGACTGTCGGGGCTGGTCAGCAGGGCGACCGTGTAGGCGCCGACGGCATAGAAGCCGACATAGCCGAGGTCGAGTAGGCCGGCCTGACCGACGACCACATTCAGGCCGATCGCGATGATGGCGACCATCGCGAACTGTGCCATGGTGCCGCCGAAACTGATGCCAGGGGTGTTGAGGAAGCTCGGGGTGAACAACGGCAGCAGTGCCAGCAACCCGAAACCCGCCACGCCGACAACCCATTTGGCGGCCCGCGGCAGAGTGGACCAGTATTCGCGGACGGCGTCGCCCGGCGCCAGCAGGGTTCTGGTCACCGAACCGGCCGAATCTGCACCGTGAGGTTCGCTCATACCCGCGCCTTCCCGAGGCTTTCACCGAGTATCCCGGTCGGCCGGAACAACAGCACCAGCACCAGCAGGACGAACGCCACGACGTCACGCCATTGCGTTCCGAACACCGCCTGCCCGTAGTTCTCCATGATGCCCAGCAGCAGACCGCCCAGCAGTGCGCCGCGGAGATTGCCGATGCCGCCGAGCACCGCCGCCGAGAACGCCTTGATACCGAGCAGGAACCCGCCCGAGTAGATGATGCCTTGCGGCACCTTCAGCGTGAAGAGCAGCGCCGCCACGCCCGCGAGCAGACCGCCGATGAGGAAGGTCCGCATGATGATTCGCTCCCGGGAGACGCCCATCAGCGTGGCCGTGGTCGGATCCTGCGCGACCGCCCGGATGCCGCGGCCGAACTTGGTCCGGTTGATGGCGATGTCGGTCAGGAGCGCCACCACCAGTGCCGCTCCGATGATCACCAGGGTGACGTTGGTGACGATGGCTTCAAATTTCGTGCCTTCGAACAACGTGAACTGGATCGCCGGCTTCACCAGGACGATGGGTTGTTGTGCGTTGGTCCCGCCGTAACCCTTCAGGAGCTTCGGCAGTACGAAATGCACGAACTCCTGCAGCACGAACGACATGCCGATGGCCGTGATGAGGAAGGTCAGGGGCCGCGCATTGCGTTTTCGCAGCGGCCGGTAGGCAATGAACTCCAGACCGACCGCAGCCGAACCCGAGACCAGCATCGCGAACAGCATGGCGATACCGAGATACAACACGGTCAGCGCCACACCTTTGTTGTACGGCGTGCTGGTGGGGGCGAAGCCCAGGATGACGTCGAGGCAGAAGTACGCCCCGAACATGCCCAGCATGAAGATCTCGGAATGGGCGAAATTGATCAGGCGTAGCACACCGAAAACCAGGGTGTAGCCCACCGCCACCAGTGCGTAGATCGCTCCCCACGAAAGTCCGTCGACCGTCAATTGCAGAAATCGGTCTTGCAGTCCCTGCAGGTCGAAATTGATGTTGGCTGCCAGGCAGGCGGACTGCTCGACGCACTGGTGAATCATCCGGCGGCGGCTCCTGACTCAAGTGGTGTGAAACGAAACGCGTCCGAGTCCTGGGGACGGTCTCGGACGCGTTTCGGGCGGCGACTACTTGACTTCGTACATCCAGATCAGGTTCGTGGTCAGCTCGCCCTTGTCGGTCCACTGGTACTTGCGTGCCACACCCTGGCCCTCGTACTTGCGGACGTAGTCCAGCAGCGCCGGGCGGGTGATGGCGCCGGAGTCGATGCCCTTGAGCAGGATGGTGCCCAGGTCATAGCCCTCGGTGCTGTAGGTGCCGGGTGCCTGGCCGGCCTTCTTCGTGTACTCCTCGGCGAACGCCCCGGTGGCCGGACCACACGGGCAGGAGAGCAACGCGCCTTTTGACGATTCGCCGGCCTGATTGACGAACTGCTGATCCTTGGTGCCATCGGCACTGACGAAGGTCGCCGTCACGCCGCCGTCCTTGAGCTGCTGCACGAACGGTGCGGCCTCCGAGTAGTAGCCGCTGTAGAAGACCGAGTCCGGGGCGGCACCCTTGATCTGGGTGACTGCGGCCGAGAACTCCTTGTCCCCCTTCTTCACCGAGATGTTGCACGACGAATCAGCCACCGGCCCAAGGGTTTCGCGCACGGCCTCGGCCAACCCGAGCCCGTAGTCGGTGCTGTCGTCGACGACGCACACCTTCTTGTTGCCGAGCGTGTTCTTGAGATAGTTGGCCACCGACGGTCCCTGCACGCCGTCATTGGCCAGTCCCCGGAAGAACGTCCGCCAGCCGTTCTCGCTCAGCGTGACGTTGGTGGCCGAAGCGGTCGCGGCAACCAGGCCGGCCTGGTTGAACACGTCGCCGGTGGCCTTGGTCTCGCCGGAGAACGCCGGCCCGACCAGGCCGATGATCATCGCATCGTCGACGATCTGCGGCGCCACCCCGGTGGCCTTCTGCGGATCGCCTTCGGTGTCAAAGCTCTTGAGCTGCACCTGGCAGCCGGCGTTGGCGGCGTTGTGCTTGTCGACAGCCAGCTGAACGCCGTTCTTGATGTTGATCCCCAGGGCGGCATCCGGACCGTTGAGCGCGCCCATCATGCCGATCATCACCGGCGGGCACACGGCCTTGCCGTCACCGGCGGGATCCGCGGGCGTGACATTCTCGGCGGCCTTGACCTCGGCACCGTTCTCGTCGATCTGAACCTTCTCGACGATCTTCAAATTGGTCTGCGATGCCCCGTCTTCCGGTGAGGACTGGTTACAGCCGGCAATCGCCAGGGCAACCACACCCGCACTTCCGAGAGCAAACGCTTTCCGTGCCACGCGACCGCGCACGCTTCACCTCCGGGTCAGAGTTGTCAGCGGTACCGACGCCCTGACCTTGCGAGGCCGGGGCGCCGGAGCTTCGGGTAGAACATAGCCAACCACCGGCCCGAGCGCGGGATGTTGAGTGAGGCTTCTTGCGCGTGTGCTGCCTGAACGCGGAATTTCGGCCCGGCAGAAACCCACAATTAACAACCGGGCCGGTCGGTCAGTTCTCCGGAGCCGGCGCTTCCTCGGATTCTTCCAACGTCTCCAGCACCACCTCGGCCACCCGCCTCATGGTGGTACGGCGGTCCATCGCGGCCCGCTGAATCCACTTGAAGGCCTCGGGCTCGGTCATCTGGTGTTTGCTCTGCAGCAAACCCTTGGCCCGCTCGACCAGCTTGCGGGTCTCCAGCCGGTCCCCCAACGTCGCGACCTCGTTCTCCAGCGCGGCGATCTCGCTGAACCGGCTGACCGCGACCTCGATGGCAGGGACCAGGTCGGTGATGCTGAACGGCTTGACCAGGTACGCCATCGCGCCGGCGTCGCGCGCACGTTCGACCAGTTCACGCTGGCTGAACGCGGTCAGGATGACGATCGGGGCGATGCGCTTGCTGGCGATCTCCGAGGCCGCGTCGATCCCGTCGCGACGGGGCATCTTGACGTCCATGATCACCAGGTCCGGGTGCAGGGCCTCGGCGAGTTCGACGGCCTCCTGACCGTCACCGGCCTCCCCGACGACCTCGTAGCCCTCATCACGGAGCATCTCGGCGAGATCGAGGCGGATGAGCGCCTCGTCCTCGGCGATGAGCACGCGGCGGGGACTGTCAGCGTCTTTCGGTGACCCGGTCATGGAGAACATTGTGTCGTGGAGGCCGCCGTTCGGCGAGTGCGGGGCCATCCTCTATGGTGTAAAGCCGCAGTACCGATCGAGACGCCCTCGTATCCCAACTGGCAGAGGAAACGGATTCAAAACCCGTACAGTGTGAGTTCGAATCTCACCGAGGGCACCACGTGAGTCACTGGAAAGCAGTGAGGCAGACGAAGAGCGCGGCGGGTACATATCCGACCAGCGCAGCGCCGAACAGGGTGCTCAGGACTTTCACGATCCTTGTCTTCCGGATCACTGCCGCCCGGATCAAGCCGCCGTAGCCGATCACCACCAGCGCCACACTGAGCACTGCGCCTCCGCGCGCCCGCATCGCCTCCGCGGTCGACGGGTAGCGGCCATCCATCAGGCTCGAGGTCAGCGCGTCGCTGCTCATGACGAGATAGAGCACCAGGAACGACGCGAGCAGGACGAAGCCCGACGCCACCCGCGAGCGCGGTGGCAAGCTTCGGTCCGCCGTCGGGAAGTTCTGACACAGGAACGGACGCTACGGCACGAGGCCTGCGGAAAGCGGTTGCACCGCTGGGTCGTAGCTTGGGACCAAACGCACCCGCCTGGTGGGTGCCCGACGGTAGGTTGAGCCGTGCGCTGCGTTGCGCCCGCCGACGGTCGATGTCGCGGCGGACGACAGGAGGATCGTGAAAGCCGTTGCGAGAGTAGTCGGATTCGGGCTTGTTGAGCTCATCGTTTTCGGCCTGGTTTTGTTCTTGCTCGCGGGAACATTCGACTACTGGCAAGCCTGGGCTTTTCTGGTGGTGTTCGCCCTCTCGACGTGGATCCCGAGCATCTACCTGCAACGCGCGGATCCCGCTGCACATCAACGCCGCAAACGCGCCGGGCCTGCCGCCGAAAGCCGCACGTTGCAAAAGGTCCTCATCGCCGGGTGGTACGCCTCGTTGGCCGCCATGGTGGTGGTCAGCGCGCTCGACCATCGCTTCAGTTGGTCCTCGGTGCCACCGGCCATCTGCGTGGCCGGTGATGTCCTGGTGGCCGTCGGACTGGGCGTCACGAGCCTGGTGGTGATCCAGAACAGCTTCGCGGCCTCCACCGTTCAGGTGGAATCAGACCAGAAGTTGGTGTCCACGGGCCTGTACGGGCTCGTGCGCCATCCCATGTACACCGGCAACGTGCTGACCATCGTCGGCTTCCCGCTCGCACTCGGGTCCTACTGGGGGCTCCTGCCCGTCGTCCCCGGACTCATGATGCTCGTCATCCGTATCCGCGATGAAGAGAAGTTGCTGGTCGAACAACTGGACGGATACCGCGAATACGCGCAGAAGCCGCGCTATCGCCTCGTGCCCTACATGTGGTGATCGCCGCGCCCGCCCCACCGGGGTGGGCGCGGCGATCGCTCACTGAGCGGGGGCGTTTTCCAGGTGTTGAGCCAAGCCCCGCACCGACGGGGCGCCGAGCAGCGTGAGCACCGTCAATTCGACATCGAGAGCCGCGTTGATCGCCGCGACGGCGCGCATCGCGGAAATCGAATCGCCGCCAGAAGCGAAGAACGACTCCTCCACCCCGATGCGGTCCACCCCCAGCACCTCGGCGTAGATGCTGGCCACGATCTGCTCGACCAAAGTGGCCGGAGGGCAATAGACGCCATTGGTCTCGTTCGCCCCGGATGCCGGCAGCGGCATGGTCTCTGGTTGAGCGGAGACCGCCTTGCCACTCCAGCCGTGCAGCCGCCGTTGCCCGGAACCTCTCACGAGGTCCAAGGACGACAAGCGGCGCCCCGGATGGGCGGTCATCTCCACCAACACCTTCTTGAACCGCTCCATCAAAGCGTCGATGGATTCCGCGTCGAACACATCGGTGTCGTACTGGACGCGCAGTTCCAGCTCCCGGCCCGGCCCGGCCTGCACCGAGATCGGGTAGTGGTAGTAGTCGCGGCTGCTGAAACCGGTGATGGCCAAACCGTCGCCACCGGGTTGCGTCCCGGCGTCGGTCGGATAGTTCTCATAAACGAAGACCGTGTCGAACAGCCGGTCCTGGCCGGTGATGCGGTGGATGTCGCTGAGCGCCACATGCTGATGCTCGAGTGTGTCGTTGTGCGCATTCTGCAGTTGATCCAGCAGATCGCCGGTAGTGGTGTCCGGTGTGAAGGTGGC
Organism: Mycolicibacterium peregrinum; assembly: GCF_002102345.1. Classification (GTDB taxonomy): domain Bacteria; phylum Actinomycetota; class Actinomycetes; order Mycobacteriales; family Mycobacteriaceae; genus Mycobacterium; species Mycobacterium peregrinum. The sequence goes on along the minus strand of NZ_LQPP01000008.1, from coordinate 6,481 downwards.
CCGCACCGGCACCGTGTTTATCAGCAGACCCACCATCGAATCCGCACCGTCGACCTCCGCGGGCCGTCCCGAGACGACGGTGCCGAAAGCCACGTCCGTCTGGCCGGTCAGTGAACTCAGCAGTGTTGCCCAGGCACCCTGCAACACCACGTTCACGGTGGTGTGATGCGACCGCGCCAGCTTGGTGAGCGCCCGCGTCGTCTTCGCCGGCACCCGATACGAGTCGACACGACGCTCCCCGAACCGCAACTTCTGCGGCGGCCCAACGAGAATCGGGGTGTCGAACCCGGCCAGCACCTCACGCCACGCGGCGTGCGCGGCCGGACGATCGCGTTCGGCCAGCCACGTCATGAACCTGCGGTACGGCGAGGCTGCGGGCAACCGCAGCCCGTGATAGCCGGCGAAGATCTCCTGCATCAGAATCGGCATCGACCAGCCGTCCAACACGATGTGGTGATTGGTCAGGATGAAGCGGTGGCGGTCGCCGGCGATGCGGATGAGGGCGACCCGGAAGGCGGGTTGGTTCCCGAGGTCACACACCGCCGCGCGCTCGGCCGCAAGGATCTCCTCGATCTCTGCGTCGATCCCAATTCCGTTGGCGTCCAACTCGATATACCGCCAGGGCGCCACGGGGTCAGCGGGAATTGCCTGTACGGGCTGCTCGAATTGCGGACAGAAACGGGCCGCCAGATGCGGATGCCGGCCGACCACGGTCTGCACGGCATCGTGGAGCCGGCTCACGTCGAGCGGGCCGCTCAGTGCGAGATCCAGCTGCACCGCATATACGTCATCTCCGGAGCTGCTGGCGACACCGGCGTGATACAGGAGTCCTTCCTGCAATGGCGTCAGCGGCAGTACATCGGACATGGGGGATTCTCCGTGCAGCGCGTCGATCTGCTGCTGGCTCAGTCGGACCGGGGCGATGTCGGACGGGGTCAGCCCGCCCCCACCCCGCCTGACGTGGGCGCAGATACCGGCCAAGGCGTCGAACCACAGGCGGCTGATCCGCGTGACGGCCGTGTGATCGAGTGCCGACTGCGCAAATGTCCAGGTGGCGTTGAGATGCGGGCCGGTGTCGGTGTCGATCGTGACGGCGTTCAGCTCCACGGAGTGCGCCAGCGCAATGGGTATCGCCCCGGCGGCGCCGGTCATCGACAGGCCGTCCTGGCTGAACCGCCACACATCCCCGGAGGCGAACGCAGCCGGAGCGCCGAGACGCCCGAGATAGTTGAACCCGATCGCGGGATCAGATCCCGCCAGGTCCACGTCGGGGTTGAGATACCGCAGCAGCCCATAGGTCAACCCATCGGGCAGCGCTCGAAGCTGCTCCTTGGCCTCTTTGATCACCGCACCGAGCGCGGCATCACCGGCCACCACCTGTGTCCAACGCAGCCCGCCTCCGCGGGCTCCGAAACTCAATGACACCGGGTACTTGGTGGTGAACCATCCGACCGTGCGCGACAGGTCGACATCTCGATCGTCGGCGCCCCCCAACCCCGCCAATTCCTCTTGGCGCCCATGACCTTCCACGTCGATGGCGACCGGCGCGCCGCCGGTCCCCAGGTACTGCGTCCAGGCGAGGGCAAAGGCGATCAACAGGATTTCCTGCACGCCGGCGTGGAATGCCGCAGGCACCTCGCCGAGGAGCATGCGCGTGGTCTCGACATCCAGAAACTCGGTGAGGTACCCGGCGGTGGCGAACGTATCCTCCTCCGGCCGGGGTGCCGGCAACGCGGCGGGGACGGATGTCACCTGCCGCCATGCGTCCGCGTGGGCGACGACGTCTGGGTGCTGCGCCTGCTCGGCAAGCAGGTCGGCCCAACCTGTGAACGACGTTCCGGCGGGCGGCAACAGCACCGGCTGCCCGCCGCGATGCTGGGTCCAGGCGATGTTCAGATCCTCCAGCACAATTCGCCAGGACACCCCGTCGATGGCCAGATGGTGAACGACCAACGCCAGTTGGCCCGTGCTCGAACTCCACACCGCGCTCAACATCGCCCCGGCAGCAGGATTCAACCGCGACCGGGCCGCCGCCAGCGCGTCTTCGGTCAGCACGTCCACGGTGTGCAGGTAGGCGCGGGCATCCACCCCGTCCGCCTGCGGCACCGTGAGAGACCAACCGCCCGATCCGTCGTCCCCCGCCCGCAATCGGAGCATGCCGTGCCGATCGAGCAAGGCCTGCAACAGGACTACGACATCATCCTCGGCGGCACCCGTCGGGGCCTGCAGCACCACAGTCTGATTGAACTCGTCGAGCGGACCGTCGGGAGTTTCCAGGCCCTTCAACCAACGCATGATCGGGGTCGGCACCACCGGTCCGAGTCCTTCGTCGATCTCGCCGCCCGCGCCGCCCGCCATCCTGACCACCCGCGCCAACCGGGCCACGGTCTGCTGGACGAAGATATCGCGCGGACGACCGGTCAGACCGGCACCGTGCGCCCGCCAGATCACCTGCATGGCCGAAATGCTGTCGCCACCAAGGTCGAAGAACGAGTCGTCGACTCCGACCTGCTCCAGTCCGAGGACCTGCGCGAAGATGCCGGCCAGGATCTCCTCGAGTTCGGTGGCCGGAGCGCGGTAGTGGTCGACGTCCTGATATTCGGGTGCCGGCAGGGCGCGAGTGTCGAGCTTGCCGTTGACCGTCAAGGGCAACACCTCGACGGTGACGATCGCGGTGGGCACCATGTAGGGCGGCAGCCTCTCGCCCAGCGCGGCGCGCAGATCAGCGGGATCGCCGTCCCCGGTGATGTAACCGACCAGGCGCTTGTCGCCGGGACGGTCCTCGCGGGCGATCACCACCGCCTGCTCGACACCGTCCATAGCCATCAGCGCCGACTGGATCTCACCCAACTCGATCCGGTAGCCACGAATCTTGACCTGCTCATCGGCGCGGCCCAGGTACTGGAGTTCTCCGTCCGATCGCCAACACACCAGATCACCGGTGCGATACATCCGCTGTCCCGGCGCTCCGAACGGGCACGCCACGAACCTCGACGAGCTCAACCCGGCCCGGCCCACATATCCGGCGCCCAAACCGGCACCGGCCACATACAACTCCCCCACCACGCCGACCGGCACCGGCTGCAACGAGCGATCGAGCACAAAGAACGCAAGATGGTCCAGCGGCACACCGATCGGGCTGACGCTGCCCTCAACATCGGCGGCGGTGATCTCACGGAACGAGGCGTGCACCGTTGTCTCGGTGATCCCGTACATGTTGATCAACCGCGGTAACACCGGATGGTCCTGCAACCACTCACCCAGCCGCGCAGGCTCCAGTGCCTCACCACCGAACACCACCAACTCGAGATGGAGTTCGGACGCCAACGCGACGGAAAGCTCATCCGCGGTCTGCAATGCATAGAACGCCGACGGCGTCTGGCTCAACACATTGACGCGTTCATCGACAAGCAACGCATGCAACTCTTCAGGCGACCGCGCCACCGAATCGGACACCACCACCAATCGCCCACCGTGCAGCAGGGCGCCGAAGATCTCCCATACCGAGAAGTCGAAAGCCAGCGAATGACTTTGTGACCACACCAGATCGGCCGACAGCTTCAACTCGGTATCCAGCGCCTCCAGCAGCCGGATCACGTTGCGATGCGGGATCGCAACACCCTTCGGCACGCCGGTGGTACCCGAGGTGTAGATCAGATAGGCGACGTCGTCAGGTGTGGGACCTCGGTGTGGTGCGCTACTGGGCCGGGAGGCGGTCGGAGCCTCGTCGACGGCGATCACCGTCAACTCATGCGCGCTCAGCCGGCGGGCCAGATCGGCGGTGGTGACCACGGCGACCGGCGCGGAATCGGCGAGGACGAACTCCAACCGCGAGTCGGGCACCGCAGGATCGACGGGCACATACGCCGCGCCGGTCTTGAGTACCGCGAAGATCGCGACGATCGACTCGATCGACCGGGTGAACAGCAACGCCACCCGATGTCCCGGACCCACCCCGTGCTCGGTAAGCAGGTGCGCCAACCGATTTGCCGCCTGATCGAGCTCCCCGTAGGTCATCCGGCTTCGCTCGAAACTGACGGCCACCGCGCCAGGGTCGCGGGAAACCTGCGCCTCGAACAGCGCCGGAATGGACACCGGAGCGGGTGCCGGACGGGTCAGCGTCGCCCGGTTGCCCACCTCGTCCAGTCGCTTCTGCTCTTCGGCATCGAGCACATCGATCGCGGACAAACGACGAGTCTCGTCGGCGGCCATCGCCTCGAGCACCCGCTGTAACCGATCGACCAACGCTTCGATGCTGTCGCCGTCGAACAGGTCGGTGCGGAACTCGACGGTTCCGGAAATGCCTGCAGCCTCGCCGGTTTCGGTCCACTGCTCAGCCAACGAAAAAGACAGGTCCATACGGGCGGTGTGGGTGTCCAGCGGTAGCTGGGTGACCTGCAGGTCACCTAGTGCCGCCCCGGAATCGCCGGTCGCTCCGGGAACGTTCTGCCAGGCCAGCATCACCTGCACCAGCGGGTGATGGGCCATGGACCGGGACGGGTTGAGCCGCTCGACGAGCACCTCGAAGGGCACATCTTGGTGCTCGAATGCACCGAGACTGCGCGCCCGTACCTGCGCCAGAATCTCGGCGACGCTGGGATCGCCTGCGAGGTCCACGCGCAGCACCAACGTGTTGACGAAGAACCCGATCAGCTCATCGAGGGCAGGGTCGCGACGTCCGGCGATCGGGAATCCCACCGCCACATCGGAACTCGAGCTGAGCTTCGAAAGCAGCACCGCCAGGGCAGCCTGCATGACCATGAACTTGGTCGCGTTGTGATCGCGAGCCAGGCGGGCAACCTGCTGCTGCAGAGCGGCAGGCCACTCGACATCGACTCGGTCGCCGTTCTGATCGGCGACCAAGGGATAGGGCCGGTCGGTCGGTAATGCCAAGCGCTCCGGCATCCCGGCCAGGTTGTCCGCCCAGAATCCCAATTGCTCGGAGATGCGGCTGCCGCTGTCCTCCAGATCGCCGAGCTGAGCGCGCTGCCACAAGGTGTAATCCGCGTACTGGACCGCCAAGGGCTGCCAGTCGGGAGCCCGCCCGGCACACCGTCCGGCATAGGCAACGCCCAGGTCAGCGACCAGCGGAGTGATCGACCAACCGTCCGCTGCGATGTGGTGCACCACGGCCACCAGCACGTGCTCGTCGTCTGCCGTCCGAAACACCTTTGCCCGCAGGGGGATCTCGTTGGCGAGGTCGAAACTGTGCCGTGCCGCCTGCTCGACCCCCTCCTCCAACCGGTCGGCCGTCCAACCGACAGCATCGATGACTTCCCAGCCGAATTCAGTTTGCTCGGCGGGAACGATCAGCTGTTGAGGCGTGCCGTCTACCGTCGGGAACAACGTGCGCAGGCTCTCGTGGCGCTGTAACACGTCGGCGAACGCCGCACCGAGGGCATCCACATCGAGCGGACCGTTCAGGCGTAGCCCTGCCGCCAGGTTGTAAACCGGTGACGGCCCGTTCAACTGGTCGACGAACCACAGTCGGCTCTGCGCGAATGACAACGGCATCACCGCCGGCCGCTCGCCGGCCACCAAAGGCTGTTGTCGTCCTTCGTCACCACCGATGCGAGGCGTCAACTGAGCGACCGTGGGGGCGTCGAATATGACACGCTCATCCAGTCCGGCGTCCAGGGTCCGATTGAGTGCGGCGACCAATCGCATGGCCTGCAGCGAATCTCCACCGAGGTCGAAGAATGAGTCGTCTATGCCGACGCGGTCCAAGCCGAGGACCTGGGCGTAGATGCCGGCCACGATCTCCTCGGTGGGCGTGGTCGGAGCGCGGTAATCGTCGATGCGCTGAAATTCGGGTGCAGGCAAAGCCTTTTTGTCCAGCTTTCCGTTGACGGTCAACGGAAAAGCATCCAAGGCAACCACGGCCGCGGGCACCATGTAGGACGGCAGCGTCTCCCCCAGCGCCGCCCGCACCACGGATGGAGCGGCGGACCCGATCAGGTAACCGACCAGCTGCTTGTCCCCGGGGCGATCCTCCCGGGCGATCACCACTGCCTGCTCGACGCCATCCAGCGCCGTCAATGCGGCTTCGATCTCGCCCAACTCGATCCGGTAGCCACGAATCTTCACCTGCTCATCGGCACGACCCAGATACTGCAGCTGCCCATCTGTGCCCCAGCGCACCAGATCCCCGGTGCGATACATCCGCATACCCGGTGCACCCTCGCTACCGAAGGGGCAGGCCACAAATCGCGTCGAGCTCAACGGAGCCCGGCCCACATAGCCATAACCCAAACCCGCACCGGCCACGTACAACTCGCCCACCACACCGGCAGCCACCGGGTGCAACCGGCCGTCGAGCACGAAAAACGCCAGATCCGCCAACGGTCCACCGATCGGCGAGACCGCATCTCCCACATCGGCCGCGGTGATCTCACGGAACGAGGCGTGCACCGTCGTCTCGGTGATCCCGTACATGTTGATCAAACGGGGCAGCCGAGGGTGTTCGGCCAACCATGACTTC
>NZ_LQPP01000007.1 GCF_002102345.1 Mycolicibacterium peregrinum | reverse complement strand
CGAGCATCCTCGATAACGCGCCACGGTGGTCCCATCCCCCTGGCAATCAGGTGGTCCCATCACCCTGGCAAGCGACACCAGCCGACCATGACCTAAGTCAGGTGAGGGGATGCCGAAGTGGGCACGAAGGGTTGGCCTGCCCTCACGAGTCGCAGGAGACCAAGACGTGCGGTGCAGGTCGGGGACAATATCCAGAATCGCTATGGAAGGCCGGGGTGGTGACGCTGGCATTGAACACCGCCCCGACGGATCTCCGATGTGGGCCGCGGTTTCGTTGCCAGGTCGCAGATGGCACGTCGCGAAGACACCGGCGCATGCGCTTTGGTCAGTCGCCAACCTTCACGGCCGCGACTGCATCATAGATCTCGTCGTCAGACAGCTTCCGTACTAGATAAGCAACCCATGCCGGGGTGTACACGTACTTGCCCACGAGTTGGTTCCAATAGCAGAACTGAGTCTTCGTTTTGAACTTGTCCGTCGCCCCGGTCACTGGGCGGACGTTGAAGTGTTTCCACGCTTGGGTGTGCATGTGCATGGTGAACTCGCGGTGGATCTGTGCATTGACCTGCTCAACGACTGCACCTGGCAGAAACTCATCGACACCGCCAATCGGCACCGTGCGGTCACGGATGATCGTCCTCACTTGGTCCATCACACCTTTTTGTTCCTCGGTGAGTTCATCCTCGTGAACGAAACTCATCGCAGCGTCTGCGTCCGTCTTCGCACCCTTATGCGGAATCAGATAGACCTTGAATTCGAACCGCTGGTCGGCCGCAATGTCAGGTTCAACGGAAGTGTCAAAGTCCTGTACCCACTCCAGCACTCCCCTGGGGACGCGGGCGCGCACCTTCTTGAGGGAGTCGACAGCATCTCCAGTGATCGACGACAGGAACAGGGGGAACCGCAGCTCATCGGCGAGCCCTTCATCCTCCCCGAACAGCTCTATGACCGTCTGCTCATAATTTAGGAGGTACGCCTGGGTCTTGCCGGCGACCAACGCAGCGATGTCTCGCTCGTAGCGGTGCTCAATGATATTTCGCAGGCCAGTGAAAAAGTCGAGATTCGCCTTTCGAGGGTCATTTTCCGCGAAGTTCTCCTTGGCCAGATCATGCAGACCACGGTGCTTATATCCGCCATCAGGGTGCCTGATCCGCCAACCCCGCTCATCCCGGATGTAGATGTCTAAGCCACTCTTTTCAAAGTGCGCCTGCAATAGCTTTAGCCAACCCATGGACATGTGAACGATGAATGCTTCGAGCTGTCGCTCCACACCCGATCTGTTGTAGAGATCAACCGCGAGGCGCACCTCGTTTTTCGAGTCCTGGAGGGCATACCACCACCGAGGCTTCCTAGGCATCAGCGCAGTATCTCATTTCAACCGAATGTCAGCTCCGGTCGAAAAGTGAGCAGGTAGTTCCGGTTGAAAAGTGAGCACCCTTCGATTGGAGAGTGATCACTGTGGAGGATTGGGCGGAGATTCGCCGGCTGTATCGGTCGGAGAAGCTGTCGCAGGCTGCGATCGCGCGGCAGCTGGCCCTGTCGCGAAACACCGTGGCCAAGGCGCTGCGTTCCGAGGCGCCGCCACGGTATGAGCGCAAGCCGGCAGTGGCCTCGGCGTGGGCGCAGGTCGAGATGGCGGTGCGGGTGCTGTTGGGTCAGTTCCCGACGATGCCGGCAACGGTGATCGCCCAGCGGGTGGGCTGGACCGGTGGGCATTCCTGGTTCGCCGAGAACGTGGCCCGGATCCGCCCGGAGTACGCACCGGCTGATCCGTGTGACCGTCTGGTGCATCTGCCCGGTGAGCAGGTGCAGTGCGATCTGTGGTTCCCCGGCCAGTTGGTGCCCGATCACGCTGGGGTGCTGCGGTCATTTCCGGTGCTGGTGATGGTCGCCGCCTATTCACGGTTCGCCGCCGCGATGATGATCCCGTCGCGGGTCACCGGGGATCTGTTGGCCGGCATGTGGACCCTGCTCTGCGAGAGGATCGGCGCGGTTCCTCGAACCCTGTTGTGGGACAACGAGGCCGGTATAGGTCAACGTGGACGCCTGGCCGATGGTGTGGCCGGGTTCTGCGGGGTGTTGGGCACTCGAGTGGTCCAGGCCCGGCCCTATGACCCCGAAACCAAGGGTCTGGTGGAACGGTTCAACGGCTATCTGGAGACGTCGTTTCTGCCGGGCCGGGTGTTCACCTCGCCGGCTGATTTCAACGCTCAACTATTGGACTGGCTGACCTCCATCGCCAACCAACGTCTGCATGCCAGCGCCCGGTTGGTCCCCGAACAGGCCCTGACTGTCGACCGGGCGGCGATGGCGGTACTGCCACCGGTGGCTCCGGCGGTCGGTACGACGTCGGTGACGCGGCTGGGTCGTGACTACTACGTCAGCCTCGGCGGCAACGCCTACTCGGTGCATCCGGAGGTGATCGGCCGGATGATCACTGTCACCACGAGCTTGGACCGAATCACCGCCCGTTGCGGTGACCGGGTTGTCGCTGATCATGAACGAATCTGGGGCAGCGCAGGATTGGTTTGCGACCCGCAGCATGTGACCGCGGCGGCGGTGCTACGCGAGCAGTTCCGCACCCGCCCGACCACCAGTGCTCATCTGCAGGTTGATGTCGAAGTCGCCGACCTGAGCACCTACGACGCGGCGTTCGGGACCGGGGAGGTCGCCTGATGCCCACCAAACGGACCGCTTCGGCTCCCGGTGAGGCCGACAAGCTGATCGCCCACCAAGCCCGATTACTGAAAGCGCCGCGCATCGCCGAGCACTACCACCGGCTCGCCGAGCAGGGCCGTGAAGCGAACTGGTCGCTGGAGGACTACCTCGGTGCGGTGTTGGCCGTGGAATCCAATGCCCGCGCTGAATCCGGTGCCCGCCAACGGATTCGGTATGCCGGGTTCCCGGCGATCAAGACGATCACCGATTTCGACTTCACCGCCCAACCCACTCTCGATCGCGCTCAGATCGCCCGGTTGGAAGCCGGCGGTTGGCTGGCCGAAGCCCGCAACATCGTGCTGCTCGGCCCACCAGGCACCGGCAAAACCCACCTAGCCACCGCGCTGGCGATTGCAGCGGCCCACGCCGGACACCGAGTCGCGTTCGCCCCTGCCACCGGCTGGATCACTCGCCTGGCCGAAGCCCACCGCATCGACCGTCTCGAGGCTGAACTGCGCAAGATCTCCCGCTACGGACTGATCGTGATCGACGAGGTCGGCTACATCCCGTTCGACACCGAGGCGGCCAACCTGTTCTTCCAACTGGTCTCTACCCGATACGAGAAATCGTCGATCATCTTGACCTCCAACCTGCCGTTCTCCCGCTGGGGCCAGGTCTTCGGCGAGGCCACCATTGCCTCAGCGATGATCGACCGCATCGTGCACCACGCCGACGTCATCGCCCTCAAAGGCGCCAGCTACCGCATCAAACACACCGCGATCGACACACTGCCCTCCGTCGAAGCCGATCGTCAGGCAGACTCAACCCCGTAAACACCTGCTCACTTTTCAACCGAAGCAGGCTGTGCAGGATTCAACCGGAGCCGACACCGAACACAAGGACGACCCTCGTCGGTCTCTCGTCGCGTCTGCAGCCTTGTGTCGCCGACCGCAATCGAGGGCCAATGACGCTCTCCGCGAAGAGAATTGCTCCGGCCGATGTGCCAATCGACAGCCGATAGCTCCCGATTCCGCCGGGCTGTCGGCAATAACCCCTCTTGCACAGAGACCAGCAATGCCCCAGCCACGCTGTTCGGTCTGGGTGTATCTGGCGTTTCCAGTGCATCTCCCGCGATCACACACCAGCTGCGGATCGCGTATAGAACGAGAGTGGCCGTCCGCCTAGGATCTTGGTCGCTCCCCGGCCGGGTACTCGCTCAGGTGAGAGCGATTGGTTGTTTCCCGTAGCGCACGGCTGGCCCGGTTACGGGGCGACAAGGCCAGCGTTATATGCGTCCAAGCACTGCTGCAAGATCATCATCGACAACGGGACTATCTCGTCGGGATCGACCTCGTCGATGTTCTCGACATGCTCGAAGCTTCCGATACCGAGTTCGACATCGATCCAGAATCGGTGCAGGTCGCGCAGGATTGCGATGGCGTCGGCCAGCAAGTCAACGTCTGGCTCGTGGTCGGGATCGACGATGTACTTCATCAGTTCATGGGCTAGGTCGTGACGATGGGCATAGACGTCGTCGAGCCGATCTGCCTGCACGAGTGTGATCGCATCCATCTGAATCAGCCACAGCAAGGAAGCCCTGAACACATTCTTCGGCGAGAGCCGTACTACTTCACGGTCGTACTGCTTCCGCTCTTCGGCCGTCATCACGTCACCGAGGCCAATCGCACCGAGGCAGAAGAAGTCGCGCACCTTGTCGAGGACAATCTGCTTGATCATCTCGTGAGTCAGCTGGTAGAGCCCGGCAAATGCCATGGTGGCTCGCATGCGCTCGGGTCGCAGCTTGGCAACCAGTCGTTCCCGGTATCCGACGGGGTCATCCGCGTACGCCACGACTCGATTGTGGCCGTTGAGTATCCGTGCCGCCACGGCTTTCCCGGGCGCTCAGCGCCAAACTATCGCCCGGTGTATCTACGATCTCTGCCTTAGCGGCGGCGCGAGCCGCCTGTCTGCGAGTTCCGATCCAGCCGCATTTTCGGTGGGGGATGAGACGTTCTATCGGCTGCTCACAGGAGGGGGCGAAGAAGAACCTGGGCTCACGATCACGGACTTCCCGTTGATTCGAGCTCAGGTTTCTTCTAGCGTGTCAGCGCCAAGACGACGGCATGGACGGGCTGGAAGCTGTCCATCTGCTCCAGCCGGAGGGCCCGTACTCGTTCGATGTCGCCAACTCGATAGCGTCCGCTGCCACATTTGCGATGGAGGAGCGCCACGCGAATGACGACGTTGAGAAACTCCGACGATGCTGCGTCGCGCACGACCACTGGTTAGCGACTCACCCCGAGAGTGTGGCGTTCGCCGAGTCATGGGCCGACCAGGCCCTGAGCTGATCGCCCGACGATGACCCACTGGAAGGAGTCGGCCTGCCAATTCTCAGGTCGCCGGCTGCGCTGAAGTGAACGGCCTTCGTATCATGGGCGCACCCACACCAGTGGATACCGGCCCGCAAAATCACGTATCGGGGCAACGCCCACCACGAGGCCAGAACTCGGGCCCAAAGTCGGATGATCGGCGAGCACCTGATTCCACATATCAGCCTGATGATCCGCACGGGACTGCCCCGAGTTCGGTTGACTCGGGGAGTGTGAATTTCAGGCCGCGGTTGCGACTGGTCTGTGGAGCAGTTCG
>NZ_LQPP01000006.1 GCF_002102345.1 Mycolicibacterium peregrinum | reverse complement strand
ACCGCCTCGTCAGCATCCTGCACGGCTGCTTGCACCACCACAGCGCCTACAGCGAACACAAAGCCTGGGCCCACCGCCAAACCGCCTCAGGCAGCGAGGCTGCTTGACAACTTACGGTCCTGGGATGTCTAGAGTCATCCGGTGACTCCCGCCAAGGTGCCGCCGGCCGGATTGGTCCGTGCGGTCGAACGCGTTCGCCACCACCTGCGTCGCGTGCATCAGCGCGCGGTCCCGCCACCCGCGGCGATGCTGGAGCTGATCCTGGGCGCCTGGGTCGCCCAGGGCGTCACCGCCGCCGCACAGCTGGGGGTTGCCGACGCCCTGGCCGGCGGTCCGCTGCACGCCGACGAGCTGGCGCGCCGCGTCGAGGCCAATTCCGACGCCCTGGACCGGCTGATGCGGGCTCTGGTCAGCGAGGGCGTCTTCCGTCGCACCCGCGACGGACGCTACGCACTGAATCCGCTGGGCGACACGCTGCGCACAGACGCGCCCGTCTCGATCGCCGGCATGGCGAAATTCGTCGGCTCGCCCCAGCATCGGGAGCACTGGAGCCATCTCGCCGATGCGGTCCGCACCGGCGAGGCGGTCATCCCGAAGCTGCGTGGCAAAGGCGCGTTCGACTACATGGGCTCTGAGCCTGAACTGGGCGCGATCTTCAACGACGCGATGACCAGCGTTTCCGAACTGGCTATTGCCCCGGTGGTCGCTGCCTACGACTTCTCCCGGTTCGGAACCATCGCCGATATCGGCGGCGGGCACGGCCGCCTGCTGGCGGCCATCCTGCAGGCCACCCCGCGGAGCCGGGGCGTGCTCTACGACCTGCCGCAGGTGGTCGACGGAGCACCGGCGATGTTGGGTAAGTACGGAGCCGCCGACCGAGTCCGCGTCATCCCCGGCTCCTTCTTCGACAGCGTCCCCGCAGGCGCGGACGCCTACGTCATGAAGAACATCATTCACGACTGGCCCGACACCGAGGCACTGTCGATCCTGCGCAATGTGCGCGCCGCCGCCACACCGGGCACCACTCTGCTGCTGATCGAGGGAGTGATTCCCGACCACGACCGCGAGTTCCTGGGCAAGTGGACCGACATGGAGATGCTGATCGGGATCGCCGCGAGGGAACGCACCGAGGGCGACTACCGAAAGCTGTACCAGGAGGCCGGGTTCCGGCTTACTCGCGTGGTGGAGACGGCATCACCGTTCAGCCTGGTGGAGGGTGTTGCCACCTGATCCTCGTTGGCGCCGCTGCCGGCGGGCAACCGCCTAGCCCGCGGTGACCGACGGGGTTCCCGCGTCCGAGGGCGTGCCCTTCAGGCCACGCCAGAACAGGTTGATCATCAATTCGGCGGCTTCGTTGACGTCGGCGTCCCCGGTGCTGACCCGGCTGGCGATCGCCTCGCCGGCACCCACCAGGGCGACCGCCATCATCTCGAAGTCGCTGTCGGGCTGAGGATTACGTGTACCGGTGCTGAGCAGCCGGGCCACCAGATCGATGATCCGGTCGCGGCCCTCCCGGACCGTGTGCGCGAATGCCTGAGAGCTGGTGGCCTGGGTATAGAGCACCATCCAGGAGGCCCGGTTGGCATCGATGTAGGTGAGGAACGCCAGCACGGCACTGCGCAGCAGATCCTTGGGGCTCTGGGTGAAGTCGATCTCCCCGCGCACCACGTCCACGAACCGGGTCAGCTCCCGGTCGAGGCAGGCGCCGAACAGTTCCTCTTTGGAGCCGTAGTAGAGGTACAGCATCGGCTTGGAGATCTCGGCCTCGGCCGCGATCGCGTCCATCGACGTCTCGTGATAGCCGTTGACCGAGAAAATCTGCACCGCGGCGTCGAGCATCTGCTGTTCACGCACAGCCCGCGGCAGCCGCTTGGTTCCACCTGCCATCCGAACAGGATAAGCGTCCGGTTGAGGAACAGGGCGCCAGCTCAGCGACCTGCTAGCAGTGCACCCCACCCTTGGCGTCAATATTGCGCTGCACCGCCGCATCCACGGCGGCCTGGTTCAGTTGGCCGTCGGCCAACGCCTTCTCCAGGCCGTCGAGCACCGCGGGCACCTCGTCGGTGGTGATCCACAGCGCGTTGTCGGCCCCGGCCTGGAATGCCTTGAGTACCGCGGCGGCCACTCCGTAGCGCTGGTTGATCGCGGCCATGCTGGACAGGTCGTCGGTGTAGACCAGCCCGTTGAAGCCCGGGCCGCCGTATCCGCCCGAACGCAGCAGCTCATACGCGGCGGGGCTGAGGCTGGCCGGATCGGTACCGGTCAGCCCAGGCACCTCCAGGTGTCCGACCATGACGGCCACCGGGGCCTGGGTGGTCAGGGTGGCGTAGGGCAGCAGATCGTTGGCCTTGAGCTCCTCGAGCGGCGGGGTGGTCACCGAGCCGGTGTGCGAGTCACCCGAGCCGTGCCCGTGTCCCGGGAAGTGCTTGAGCACCGGGAGCACCCCGGCGTCCCGCAGCCCGCGGGCATAGGCACCGGCGTACTCGGTGACCTTGGCCGGGTCGTCGCCGAAGGACCGGTCACCGATGACGGTGTCGTCGGGATCGGAGGTGACGTCGACGACGGGCGCGAAGTCGACCGTGATGCCGAGGCCGCGCATCTTCTGGCCGCGCTCCAGCGCGATGCCGTACACCTCGTCGATGGATTTGGTCTGGGCCAGCACCCGCGCCGACGGCTGCTCGCCGATCAGCGAGGACAGCCGCGAAACCCGGCCGCCCTCCTCGTCGACGGTGACCGCCAACGGCAGCGGGCCGGCAGCTGAGATATCGCGCAGGGATCCTTCGTTGACCATCGACAGGTCGGTCCAGCTGCCGATCATGATGCCGCCGACGTGCTGGCTGCTCACCACCGATCGCGCGTCGTCCGCGTCCTTGACCCCGACGGTCAGCAGCTGCGCCAACTTGTCGCGGGGCGACAGGGCGGCCACATCGCAGACCGGCGCGGCAGGCATCGGTGCGTGGGTGGACATCGGCTTCGTGTCAGAAGACTGAGACTCCGGCGCCGGCGTGCTCGGGGAGCAAGCCAGCAACAGTCCGGACAACGCTGCGAAAGTTGCGACGAGGCGCGGTGAAGCCATGGGGCCCGACCTTAGCCGCTGAGCAAGCCGTAATCGATTCTCTGCGTGTCGACCCACGTCCACCTGGCACTGATCGGCGGTGTTGCCGTGCTAGGTTGGCCGGGTGAACCGGTTCGTCATACCCTCCGCGGCCAGCATTGTCGTCGGCCTGCTGTTGGGGGCGGCTGCCGTTTTCGGTGTGACGCTAATGGTGCAGCAGGACACGAAGCCTCCGCTGCAGGCGGGCGACCCGGCGTCATCGGTGCTCAACAGGGTCGAGTACGGCGACCGGTCCTAGCTTGGATGTGCCGCTAACGCGGCGCTGGTTGTGGGTGGTCGCCGCGGCGACACTGCTCCTGACTTTCGCCCAGTCGCCCGGAGAGATTTCACCCGACACGAAGCTGGACCTCACCGCCAATCCCCTGAGGTTCCTGGCTCGCGCCTTCAATCTGTGGAACAGCGACCTGCCGTTCGGGCAGGCGCAGAACCAGGCCTACGGCTACCTCTTCCCTCACGGCGCGTTCTTCCTGGCCGGCGATCTGCTGGGAATTCCCGGCTGGGTCACGCAACGACTGTGGTGGGCCCTGCTGCTGACCGTGGGTTTCTGGGGCATGCTGCGCCTGGCCGAACTTCTGGGCATCGGCAGCACCAGTTCGCGTGTCCTCGGCGCACTCGCCTTCACACTGTCACCGCGTGTACTGACCACCCTCGGCGCGATCTCCTCGGAGACGCTGCCGATGATGCTGGCGCCGTGGGTGCTGGTGCCGATGATCCTGGCTTTTCGTGGGGATAGGAACCTGCGGCTGATGGCGGCCCGGTCCGCGGGCGCCGTGGCGCTGATGGGCGCGGTGAACGCCGTCGCCACCCTGACCGGCTGCCTGGCCGCGATCATCTGGTGGGCCTGTCACCGCCCGAACCGGCTGTGGTGGCGATTCACCGCGTGGTGGTTCGGCTGCACCGCACTCGCCGTCGCCTGGTGGGTCGTCGCACTGGTGATGCTCGGCCGGATCAGCCCGCCGTTCCTGGACTTCATCGAATCCTCGGGCGTCACCACGCAGTGGATGTCGTTGACCGAGATGCTGCGCGGCACCCATACCTGGACCCCGTTCGTGGCGTCCACCGCCACCGCGGCGGCGTCACTGGTGACGAGCACGGTCGCCGTGCTGGCCACGACCTTGGTGGCGGCGGCCGGCCTGGCCGGGTTGGCCCTGCGCTCGATGCCCGCGCGGGGCCGGCTGATCACCATGCTGCTGGTCGGCGTGGTGCTGCTGGGCCTGGGCTATTCCGGGGGGCTGGGCTCCCCGGTCGCGACGGCCGTGCAGGATTTCCTGGACGGCACAGGCACGCCGCTGCGCAACCTGGCCAAGCTCGATCCGGTGCTGCGGCTCCCGCTGGCGCTGGGTCTGGCTCATCTGTTGGGCCGGATCCCACTGCCGGGCAGCGCGGCCCTGCCGGTGTGGGTGCGGGCCTTCGCCCGGCCCGAACGCGACAAGCGCATCGCGGTGGCGATCGTGGTGCTCGCCGCCCTGGCGGCCGGAACCTCGCTCGCCTGGACGGGCCGGATCACCCCTGCCGGAACCTTCACCGCGATTCCGCAGTATTGGCACGACACCGCGGACTGGCTCGACGAACACAACACCGACCGCGGCCGGGTCCTGGTCGCGCCCGGCGCCCCGTTCGCCACCCAGACCTGGGGCAACAGCCACGACGAGCCATTGCAGGTGCTCGGATCGAGCCCATGGGGGGTGCGGGATTCGATCCCGCTGACACCGCCGGAGACGATCCGCGCACTGGATTCGGTGCAGCGGTTGTTCGCCGCCGGCCGCCCTTCCGCGGGGCTCGCCGACACCCTTGCCCGGCAAGGCATTTCGTATGTCGTACTGCGCAACGATCTGGATCCCGACGTGTCCCGGTCGGCCCGGCCGGTGCTGGTGCACCGGTCGATCGAAGGATCTCCTGGACTGTCCAAGGTGGCCGAGTTCGGCGACTCCTCGGGCCCCGGGACGCTGGAGGGCTTCGTCGCCGACAGCGGACTGCGACCGCGCTACCCCGCCGTCGAGATCTACCGGGTGGACACCGGCGGAACCAACCCGGCCGCGCCCTATCTGGTCGACACCGACGCGATGACGCGGGTGGCCGGTGCACCCGAGGCGCTGCTACGTCTCGACGAACGCCGACGCCTGGCCGGCCGACCCCCACTGGGGCCGATGCTGCTGACCGCCGACGCCGAACGGGCCGGCCTGCCGGTACAACCCGACGGATCGGCCGGGGTGATCGTCACCGACACTCCGACCGCGCGCGAGATCGACTACGGCCGCGTCGACGACCACGCCTCGGCGATCCGCACCCCCGACGACGCTCGCCACACCCACAACCGGGTCCCGGACTACCCGGCCGACGGGGCCGCACCGGTCTACGGCAAGTGGAACGGCGGACGGGTGTCGGTGTCCAGTTCGGCCGCGGACTCCACCGCACTGCCCAACGTCGCACCGGCCACCGGACCCGCTGCCGCCATCGACAGCGATGGGTCGACGTCGTGGGTGTCCAACGCCCTTCAGGCTGCTGTCGGCCAGTGGTTGCAGGTCGATTTCGATCACCCGGTCACCAACGCCACCTTGACCATCACCCCGAGCGCGACGGCGGTCGGTGCCCAGGTACGCCGCATCGAGGTGGCCACCGCGACCGGCACCAGCAGCCTGCGCTTCGACACCGCCGGCCAGCAGTTGACCATCCCGCTGCCGGTCGGTGAGACGCCGTGGGTCCGAGTCACCGCGGTCGCCACCAATGACGGTTCGCCCGGCGTGCAGTTCGGCATCACCGATCTGTCCGTCACCCAGTACGACGCCTCTGGATTCGCGCACCCCATCAACCTGCGGCACACCGTGGAAGTCCCCGGCCCGCCAGCGGATTCAGCTGTCGCACAATGGGATCTGGGCACAGAACTCCTGGGCCGGACCGGCTGCGCCGACAGTCCGGCCGGGGTCCGGTGCGCGGCGGCACTGGCGCTGGCCTCCGAGGAGCCGGTGAACCTCAGCCGCACGCTCACGGTGCCCACCCCCACCGAGGTCGAGCCGACGGTGTGGATCCGGTCCCGCCAGGGACCCAAACTCGCCGATCTGGTGGCCCAGCCCGGAACCACCCGCGCCTCCGGTGACGCCGATCCGATCGACGTGCTCGGTTCGGCCTATGCCGCCACCGATGGCGACCCGCGGACGTCCTGGACCGCGCCGCAGCGCGTCGTCCAGTTCAAGGCGCCACCCACGCTGACGCTGAAACTGCCTGCGCCCACTGAGGTCGGCGCGCTGCGGATCGATCCCGGCGCCAGCCAACCACCGGCGCATCCGACGCTGGTGTCGATCGACCTGGGTGACGGTCCGCAGGTACACAAGCTCCCCGGCAACGGTGAGGCACAGACCGCACAGCTCAAACCGCGGGTGACCGACACCATCACCGTGTCGCTGCTGACCTGGAACGACATCATCGACCGCACCTCGCTGGGCTTCGACCAGCTCAAGCCGCCCGGGCTGGCCGAACTGACCGTCCTCGACGTCCACGGCAACCCGGTCGCCCCCGCCGACTCCGCCGCCAATCGCAAACGGACAGTGTCGCTTCCGTGCGGTCAGGGTCCCATCATCGGCGTGGCCGGGCAGTTCATCCAGACCTCGGTGCGCACCACCGTGGGGGCGCTGCTCGACGGTGATCCGATTGCGGCCCAGCCCTGCCGGACCGGCCCGGTCACCCTGCCCGCCGGCCAACAGGAACTCCTGGTCAGCCCGGGCGCAGCGTTTATCGTCGACGGGGTCGTCCTCAACACCCCGGAGGCCGCCCAACTACGCGAGGCCACAACAACTCCCGTCGACACACCGGTGTGGTCACCGGACCGCAGGCAGGTCGAGGTGCCGGCTTCAGAGAAAGCACGGGCCCTGGTGGTGCCCGAAAGCGTGAACCCGGGGTGGATCGCACATGCCGCCGATGGCACCGTGCTGAAGCCGGTGAAAATCAACGGCTGGCAGCAGGGCTGGGTGATCCCGGCCGGCGAGAGTGGACCCGTCACGTTTTCCTTCCCCTCGAACCGGCCGTACCGGATCGGGTTGATCGGTGGACTCGCGCTGCTGCCCGTACTGGCCCTGTTGGCCCTGTGGCCGGCGCGGCGCCGCGATCCGGATCTCGATCCGGTGCGGCCGTGGCAGCCGGCGCGGCCGCTGGCGTCCGCCGCGGTACTCGCGGTGGGTACGGCACTGTCGGGTGTGCCGGGACTACTTGTAGCGGGTGCCGCCCTGGGAGTGCGCTACCTGCTGCGTAATCGCGACGTCTGGCAGGAGAGGCTGACGGTGGCCGTGGCGGCGGGCGGGCTGACGCTGGCCGGTGCGGCGCTGAGCCAGTACCCGTGGCGGTCGGTCGACGGGTATGTCGGACACTCGCCGTGGGTGCAACTGGCGGCGCTGCTGTCGGTCATCTCCGTTGCGGCATCCACGATCACCTTTGCCCGATCACCCGAGCCGATCGTCACACCAAAGGCACCGGACCCCACCAATCCGGAGTAAACGGGCACTTCGCCGACGGATTCAGTGGAGCTGTTGACAACGCGGGTATCCAGTACTTACGGTACCGGCACGCGTGACACAAGCCCGGAACGTCCTTTGCTGCATGGGGGACCTCAGGTTGCGGACCAGGATTGTGCAGGGCTGAGCGTATTAACTACGCAGTCAGTTGCAGCCGAGCTGTGAGGCTTAGCTGTGTTCGCGCGGCTGCGCACTATGCGGTGCGCACGGCTGCGGTGTCGGCGACGGAGGGGTTCGCCGACACCGCACTGTCGGGACGTGTCGCCGACTTTGCGTGGTGGGTCAGGCGGTGGCCGCCAGCGCCCGCGCATCCTCGTCGGCGAACGTGTCCTCCAACGTCAGTGGCGAGTAGTCGAGGTCGATCTCCTCGAGCGGTCGCCCCCGGGCACTGCTGATGGTGCCGAACCGGCGCATCCCCTTGTCGGCCGAGTACTGCATGAATTCGTCCTGCACCAAGCCGAACGGAATGTCCGGCGCATAGAGGGCGAAGCCTTCCTCGGTGAGCCGCAGTGCGAGCGGGATGAGTTCGTTCATCCGCTCCTCGAACACCGCCCAGTTGGCGTCATCGGCGGCGACGTGACGGCGACAGGTGAACGTGCCCCACGCCATGTGCCGACGCTCGTCGTCCCCGATGCGCCGGACCAGCTCCTGCATCCCGGGCAGGATCCCGCGATCGACGCAGATCTTGTGCCACGCATAGTATCCCGTGAGAGCGAGCATGCCTTCGACGATGTGGTTGTAGGTGACCGAGGCCCGCACCTGGGCAGCCGGCGACGGGTCGGTGTACAACGCATCCAGCGACTGCGGCAGCTCCTCGTAGAACATCTGCCGGTAGGCCGGAAGGTCGTCGAAGTAATTGTGCAGATCGTCGCCGATACCGACGGCGTCCAGCCACATGCGGAACACCTGGGTGTGTTTGGCCTCCTCGAAAGCGAACTGGGTCAGGTACATCTCGTCGCCCAGACGGCCCTCGGCCCGCATCGCCGACATGAAGGGCTGAATGTCCTTGGTGACGGCCTCCTCCCCGGCGATGAACTCAGCACACAGGCGGGTGGCGTACTCCCGTTCCCGATCCGTCAGTGCCTCCCAATCCGCCCGATCGCGGGAGAAATCGATATCGGCCGGGTCCCAGAATTTCGCATTGCCACCGGCAAAGAGCTTCAGCGGCAAGCTGTTCCAATTGAGGCCACCTTTGGCCAGCGAACCGAACTGTGTGTGTGACATGGGAATTGACCTCCTCAGGTCTGGCGGGCTGGTTGATCGGAGGCTGAAAATGCGGCCGACAACACCCCGACGAGGCGGCGTACGGCCAGGGCCGGTTGCTCAGGGCTGGGCTCATCCAGGCCCAGGATGGGATCCATCCCACGCACGTACGGCGCGAGCGCCAGGTGCGGGAAGATCATCAACATCAGCGACAGCAACGCATCGACGTCGCAGTCGGGCCTCAGGTCGCCGCGCGTTTGCGCGTCGCGCACCAGGGGGCGCAGCACATCGAGGTAATGACGGTGGACCACGGCGCGCACGCTGACCCGCGCGTCGGCGTCGACCTCGAAACTGGCGGCGGCGTGCAGCGCCCGCTCCCTGGGGTGATCGGCGAAGTAGGCCACCCAGTCGTCGAGCAGGTCGGGGAGGAATTCGAAGAACGGGCGGCTCGGGTCGAGCTCGCGAATCCGGCCTTCCATGTAGGTCCGCACCCGCTGGCTGCCGACATCGGCGATGAAGGCGTACAGGTCGCGCTTGTCCGCAAAGTATTGGAAGAGACTGCCTTTCGCGACACCGGCCTTGCGGGCGATGACGTTGAGGCTGCCGCGGGAGTATCCGTGTGCCCCGAATTCCGCCTCGGCAGCCGCGATCACCGCGGCCCGACGAGCGGGATCGACACGTGCCCAGGTGACCGTTGGCATCAGCGCCTCCAGAGTGGATGACCACTGGTCATATTACTGTGATGGCGCTCACAGTCAAGAAGTGCGTACCGCGATCAGATGATGCGAAACCGGCTCGCCCTCGACCCACCGCTCCACCGACTGCTCGATGAGCAGGTCGTTACCGGTGAGGCGGGTGCGGTGCTGCCGCACATGCTCGTCCCAGGACCGCACCACAAAAGCCTCGACGAAGACGGCGTCACGCTCGACACTGCGGAACAGCTGCCATTGCGTGGCCCCGGTGCGCTGCCGGGACCGGCCGAGCACACCCATGGCAGCGAAGAACTCGGCCTCATGTTCGGGTTCCACCCGATAGGAGGTCAGCACCAGAACGGGACCGTCCGGCGGGGCCGGCTCGAACACCAACGCCGGTTCGGGCCAATGCGCCGACGGAGTCAGGTCCAGGTCGCCGGTGCGCGCGTGCAGCGGCCACCACCAGGCCGATACCGCGCAGAACACCAGAAGCCCGGCACCGATCAGCAGGGCCGTCACGGTGCTCGTCGCGCCGGCCACCAGGCCCCACACCAGCGAACCGATCGCCTGACCGCCCATGAACGTCAGCTGATACACCGACAGCCCGCGGGCGCGCACCCACGCGGGCAGGCTCAACTGCATCGAGGCGTTGAGCGTCGACAGTGCCAACAGCCAGGACGTGCCACCGATCACGAGGGCCGCCAGGACGATGCCGAAGTTGTGGACCAGCGCCAGAACCGCAGTGGCTCCGGCGAATCCGACGGCAGCGGCAATCAGTAGCGTGTTCAGGCCGAACGCGTACTGCAGCCGGCCCAGGACGAACGCGCCGAGCACCGCCCCGACTCCGAGCGCGCCCAGCAGCAGGCCGTAGCCGGACGAGGACAGCCCAAGCTGCCTGTCGGCGATCACCGCGAGCAGGCCCCACAATGCGCTGCCGGGCGCGATGAACAACACCGCCCGCAGCAGAATCCGCCGGATGATCGGTGAGCTCCGGATGAACCGACCACCGGCGCTGAGTGCGGCCAACGGCCGCTCGGCGGGCAGCAGGTGTTCGGCGACCGGGCTGCGCCAGAGCAACAGCACCACGACGATGCCGACGAACGAGACCGCGTTGAGCGCGAACACCAGGGTTGGGCCTGACAGTGAGACCAACGCGCCGGCGATCGCCGGTCCGATCGCCCTCGCCCCGTTCATGCTCATACTGCCGAGCGCGGCGGCGGCCGGAATCTGTTCACGTGGAACAAGATCAGGTTGAATCGCCTGCCATGCCGGTGCGGTCAGCGCCTGCCCGCAACCGATCAGGAACAGCAGGATCAGCAGCACCGTCGGCGTCGCGAGACCGACACCGGTCAGCGTCGCCAGCGCAGCCACTCCCGCCGCCATCGCGCCCTGGGTGGCCAGCAGCAACCTGCGCCGGTCAACCAGGTCGGCGAGTACGCCCGACGGCAGGGCCAACAGCATCACCGGCAGCGTGGTGGCGGTCTGCACCAACGGCACCAGTACCGGGGCACGCGGATCTCCGACCAGCATCCACTGGGCGCCAACCGTCTGCATCCAGGTGCCGAGATTGGAGACGAATTGTGCGATCCACAGCGCCCGGTAGACCGGCGATGCCAACGGCGCCCACGTCGAACCTGCGGTGACGGCCATCTGCATGATCGTGCCAGTGCTACTGGGGCATAGTTGGGACATGGCTGAAGTCCGCAACATTCCCGAAGCGCGCCATTACGAGATCACCGTCGACGGCGAGCACGCCGGCCTTGAGGCCTATGTCGACTCCGGCGACCAGCGCATCTTCTACCACACCGAGATCGACGACAAGTTCGGCGGCCGCGGCCTGGCCGGCGAGCTGGTGTCCGCGGCGCTCACCGATGCCCGCGCGGCCGGCAAACGCATCGTCGCGGTCTGCCCGTACGTCAAGAAGTACGTGCAGACCCACCACGACTTCGACGACATCCTCGACCCGATCACCCCGGAGGTACTGGCCGTGGTCGAGGCCAACGCCGGTTGAGCTAGACCTTGGTGGCCGTCACCAGCAAGGCCGGCATCTCGGTGCGGCCTTCAGGTAGCGCTGCGTGCAGCTGAGCCGGCCGGATCTCGTCGACTTGCCACTGGCGTGAGACCACCTCGCGCAATTGATCTTCGGTGAACTGTGTCGGGCCCGGGCCGTCCAGGTCGCCGAACGCGCCGGCGCCGAAGGCCAGGATGTAGAACCGCGCACCGGGTGTGGCCGCGCGGTACACGGACTGCAGGTAGCCATCACGGAGTTCGGCGGGCAGCGCATGCAGCAGCCCACTGTCGAAGATCGTCGAGAACCTGCCGTCGTATCCGGTGAACGAGGAGATGTCGGCCTGCGCGAATGTCGCGGTGTCCAGCCCTCGCTCGCGGGCAGTCTCGGCTGCTGCCGCCACGGCGGTCGGGCTCAGGTCCAGGCCGACGACGGTGTGGCCGCGTGCAGCCAGCGCCAACGCGAGTTCGGCGTGACCACACCCCGCATCGAGAACCTCACCTCGGACCGCGCCCTCGGTGTCGATGATCGCCGCATACTCCGGTTGCGGTGCACCGATGCTCCAGGCCGGGGTCTGCTCCTGCCGGTAGGCGTCGTCCCAGTCGATCACGTGGGTCATGTCATCCGTCCCTTCTTATAGTTAAAATTTGTACTATATTGACTGTAGGTCGAGATCACCCGAACGGCAAGGCGATGCTTCACACTGTTGAGATCTGAACTAATTGAGCGACCGGAGGAAAGTGACGCGAATGCTCTCCACCGCCGAGGCACGGACCTGGCGGCCCTACATCGAATCCAGCCTGCGTCTGGAGACACTGCTCGACGAGCGCCTCCGCGAGGCCACCGGCCTCAGCCTGATGGACTATCACCTGCTGATGCTGCTGGCCGCCGCTCCCGATCACCGCCTGCGCATGAGCGAACTCGCCGAGAAGATGGTGTTCTCCCGCAGCCGGATCACCTACCAGATCAACTCGATGACCAAACGCGGTCTGGTGCTGCGGGAACCGGTCCCCGAGGATCGCCGCGGCTACCGCGCGGTACTGACCGCCTCCGGCGCCGAAGTGCTGCGCGACGCGATGCCGCTGCACGCCGAGTCGGTCCGCGAACTGTTCTTCGACCACATCCGGCCCGACGAACTCGACTGCATCGAACGGGTATTCACCCGGCTCCACGACACCCTGCAGCACGACGACCCGCAACCCGACGACGAAAGACAGACACCATGACCTTCACCGCGGCCGAACTGGCGTACCTGCGGGAGCAACCGATCGGACGCCTGTGCACCGTTGACCGCAACGGCGCTCCGCAAATCCGGCCCGTCGGTGTCCACGTGAGTCCCGACCAGGAGGGCATCGACATCGTCGGCCACGCGTTGGCGTCGACGCAGAAGTGGCGCAATGTGATCGGCAACCAGCAGGTCGCGTTCATCGTCGACACCGTGCTCTCGGTACGCCCACCGGACGCTCGCGGCATCGAGATCCGCGGCACCGCAACAGCACTGCCCGGTGCGGGCACCACCGAAGGCGGGCTGTCCGGCGACATCATCCGCATCGCCCCGCACCGCATCATCAGCTGGGGGCTCGACGGGGCAGGCACCACCGCCCGCGACTGGGCCGAATCCCCACACGCAGCGGACTGACGCACCTAGCATCGGGCCCGTGCCGACTGTCAACACCGCCCACGGAGCCATCGATACCGCCGACCTCGGCGTCACACTCATGCACGAGCACGTCTTCATCATGAGCAGCGAGCTGACCCAGAACTATCCGGAGTCCTGGGGCGACGACGCCAGCCGCGAGGCCGATGCGATCGCCCGGCTCACCGAGCTCAAGTCCAACGGGGTCGACACCATCGTCGACCTCACGGTGATCGGGTTGGGCCGCTACATCCCGCGCATCGCCCGGATCGCCGAGGCCACCGACCTGAACATCGTGGTCGCCACCGGCTTCTACACCTACAACGACCTGCCGTTGACCTTTCATTTCAGCGGACCCGCGGTGGGCCTGCCCGAACCGATGACCGAGATGTTCGTCCGCGACATCGAACACGGCATCGCCGATACCGGGATCAAGGCGGCAATCCTCAAGTGCGCCACCGACGAACCTGGCGTCACCCCTGGTGTCGAACGGGTGCTGCGAGCCGTCGCGCAGGCCCACCGGCAGACCGGTGTGCCCATCTCGACCCACACCCACGCGGCCAGCCGGCGCGGCCTCGAGCAGCAGCGCATCTTCGCCGAGGAGGATGTCGACCTGTCCCGCGTCGTGATCGGCCATTGCGGTGACACCACTGACATCGGCTATCTCGAAGAGCTGATCGCGAACGGGTCCTATATCGGCATGGACCGGTTCGGTGTGGACGTCTTTCTGCCATTCGAGGAGCGGGTCGCCACGGTGGCGACCATGTGCGAGCGCGGCCACGCCGGGAAGATGGTGCTCTCGCATGACACCTGGTGCTACTTCGACGCACTGCCTGACGAACTGACGGCCACGGCCCTGCCCAACAGCCACTATCTGCACATCCACAACGACGTACTGCCTGCCCTACGCGAGCGCGGGGTCACCGAGGAGCAGATCTCCACGATGCTCGTCGACAATCCGCGCCGGATCTTCGAGCGGAAGGGCGGGTACTGACATGACCGACACCTTCCCGACCATCCCCACCCAGGTCGCCCAGTTGGCAGCGGCCGGTCCTGACCGACCCGCGGTGACGTGCCAGGGCCGTACGCTCACCCGGGACGAGCTCGACCGTTCCAGCAGCCGACTCGCCCGCGCGTACGCTGAACTCGGTGTGCGACAAGGTGATTACGTCACCATAAGCCTGCCCAACTCGATCGAATGGGTGCAGGCCGTCCTTGCCACCTGGAAACTCGGCGCGGTACCGCAGCCCTTGTCACCTCGACTGCCGGACGCCGAGTTCGCCGGGATCCTCGCACTGCGTCCAAGGGCTCTGGTCGTCGGCCGCGATGCCGGCGAAACCCCCTGGGTACCCGCCGGTTTCACTCCTGACACCGAGCTGTCCGATGCACCGCTTCCCGAGGCGGTCGCGCCGACGTGGAAGTCGATGGCCTCGGGCGGCAGCACCGGACGCCCGAAGCTGATCGAAGCCGGCGGCGACAGCCGGGTGCCCGCCCTGATCGGCGTCCCCCTGGGCGCCCAACCCGACGACGTCACGCTGATGTCGGTGCCGATGAGCCACAACACCGGTTTCACCACATTCGCCATCGCGCTGCTGCAGGGCCACCATCTGGTGCTGATGCCGCGCTTCGATCCGGCCGAGTTCCTGGCGCTGGTCACCGAACACCGCGTGACGTTCCTGACCACGGTGCCCACCATCATGCAGCGGCTGCTGCCGGTGTACCGCGCCGACCCGAAAGCCTATGACCTGTCGAGCATTCGGCGGTTCTGGCACGTCGGCGCACCCTGCCCACCTGCGGTCAAGCAGGCCTGGATCGATCTGCTCGGTCCCGAAGCACTGTGGGAACTGTACGGCGGCACCGAATTGCAGGCGCTCACGTTCATCTCCGGTGAGCAGTGGCTGCGGCATCCGGGATCGGTCGGTGTGGTGGTGGCCGGTGAGATGAAGGTGCTCGACGACGACGGGCAGGAGTGCCCGCCCGGCGTGACCGGTGAGATCTACATGCGGCCCGGGCCGGGCAGCGCACCCACCTACCGCTACGTGGGCAGCACGGCCAAGAGCCGCGACGGCTGGGACTCACTCGGAGATCTGGGGTTTTACGTCGACGACGGGCCCGAGCGGTTCTTCTACCTGAACGACCGGCGGGTGGACATGTTCACCGTCGGCGGCAAGAACGTCTACCCGGCCGAGATCGAAGCGGCGCTCGCCGAGCATCCCGACGTCCTGTCGTGCCTCGTCGTCGGCGTACCGCACGAAGATCTGGGTCAGGTGCCGTACGCGCTCGTGCAGACATCCGACGGATCGGAGCTGGATGCCGCGGCAGTGCAGGCATTCCTGCGCGAGCGTCTTTCGGGTTACAAGGTGCCGGTTGACGTCGAATTCGTCGACACCCCGCTACGTGACGACGCGGGCAAGGCCCGGCGCACCGCGGTGCGCGACGAGGTCATCGCGCGGCTGGAGCCGGCTCGGGCTCGTCAGTGATGGAGCTGTCCAGCGGCGGCACCGGGGTCTGATTCCGATACTCCCACCGCCGCAGGGCCTCCCGGCACGGCGACTCCACCAGCGCGTAGCTGACCGCGGCCAGCGCGAAGCCGAACACCAGCGTCAGGACCAGCACCACCAGCATCTGGCCGTTGAACAGAAACTCCCCGATCATCGGGAACACCATGGCCAGCGCCGCGAGGTGCCAGACGAACAGCCCGTAGGACCAGCGGCCCAGCGTGACCATCACCTTGTTGCCCAGAATCGGATGCCCGGTGTCGGGGTGGTCGAGGACGAGCGGGGCCAGCAGCGCGCCCGCGACGATCGCGCCCATCGCGGTCTTCAACGTCACCTGGCCGACCGAGCCTGGGCGTAGCCCTTCCAGTCCGGCCAGCGGCGAGGCCGCGATCGCGAACGCCACCGCGGCGATGACGCCCATCAGCACCCGGCGCCGGGCCAGCCGGTGCACCCAACCGAATGGGCTCACCGTGAGTTCAGCCAGCACCATGCCCGCGGCGAACCAGGAAAAGAACGCCGGCGGCCAGTTCCACGGGTTGAGTCCCGTGGTGCCGGAGAACGGGATGCGCACCCATAGCAGGCTCAGCGCCGCCAGCGCGATGATCACGCCGACACGGGCCCGCACCGGCAGCCGCCGCGCGAGCAGCGCCAGCACCGGCAGCGCCAGGTAGAAACTGACCTCCACCGACAGGCTCCACATCTGGGTGAGCCCCGCGGTCAGCGTCAGCGGCACGTAGATCTGGGTCAGGGTCAGGTTGGCCAGCCACACCGTCAGATCGGCTTTGGCCTCCGGGAGAAGCAGGATGATCACCACGACGGCCACCACGTAACCGGGCATGATGCGCACGATGCGCGAGCGCAGGTAGTGACCGGTTCGCGGGCGGGGACGCATGCCGCGGGCGGCGGCGGCATGGCCGCGCCACAGCAGGAACCCCGACAGCGCGAAGAACACCGCGACTGCCAGGTCGAACCGGCCGAAGAACCGGCCGCTCACCCCGGTGGTGTGCCCGGTCTGGAAGGCGACGTGCGTGAGCACCACGCCCATGGCCGCGCAGGCGCGCATGCCTTCGACCGCCGGCAGGAAGCTACGTGTCCCGCCGACCTGAGATTCCGATCCGGTTTCCGGGTCCGGTGCTCCGGTGGCCACGGCGACCAGTGTGCCGCGCGATGGCAACCCCGCCAAACTGCGGGTTAACGCCCCCGCGGGATGTCGCCGGAGTAAGTAATGGCCTTAGATAGTGCTGTTAGGGTCGAACGGGTTTGCCTCACGGCGAGTTGGCCCACACTGAAGGAGGCACGGTTTGAACCGCGCAGTGGCGCTGCGGATAGCGGCATGCGGACTGATGGGGCTGGGCGCAGCCCTGCTCATTGCCGCGCTGTTGCTGACCACCTATACCAAGGGCAAGATCGCCAAGATCCCGCTCAATCTGGATACCACCCTGGTCAGCGATGGGACCGCGACCGCTTTCGACCCGGAATCGCTGGTGGCCCCGAAGTTCTCGGTGGACCGCAACGTGCCGGTGGCATTGCAGCAACAGGTCAGTGTCGAATCACCGTCGAACGCCGAGGTGGTGACGCTGCAGGTAGGTAGCACGCTGCGGCGCACCGACCAGCAGAAGGACGCCGGCCTGCTGTTGGCGCTGGTGGACACCGTCACGATGAACCGCAGCACCGCGCTCGCGGTGTCCAGCGACAACAACCCGGGCGGTGCGCTGCAGAAGCCGCGGGCCATCGAGGACGAGAAGCCGCCGACCAACGTCGCGCTGCCGCATGACGGCCTGACCTACCGGTTCCCGTTCGACACCGAGAAGAAGACGTACCCGTTCTTCGATGCGATCGCGCAGAAGGCGTATGACGCGAACTACGACGGCGAAGAAGACGTCAACGGGCTGACCACCTACCGCTTCATCCAGAACGTGGGCTACGACTCCAACGGCAAGCTGGCCGATCCGGTCAAGTACTCCTCGCTCTACGAGGACGACGCCGACAGTTCGGTCACCGCGAGCCCGGAGATGTGGGGCGTCCCCGGCGAACCCGAAGAGCGGATCACCATGGACCGCTTCTACGCCGCGCAGCGCACCTTCTGGGTCGACCCCGTGTCGGGCACCATCGTCAAGGCGCAGGATCACGGCTACCAGTACTACGCGCGGGACAAGCTCAAGCCCGAGGTGACCTACGTCGACTACAAGGTCACCTACAACGAGGAGACCGTGGAGTCCCAGGTGGCGGCCGCCCAGGACGAGCGCGACCGCGTGTCACTGTGGACCCGCGTCCTGCCGATCACGTTCACCGCGCTGGGCCTGCTGGCACTCGTCGGTGGCGCCGTGGTGGGTTCGTTCGCGATCCGCGCCGAGTCCACGCTGATCGATCCCGGGCTCGACACCGCCGATCACGGCTTCTTCGACACCCAGGGCTTCCAGGTCCCCGGCGCTGAGGCCAAGACCGAGAAGCTACCCGCTCAACGACCAACCGACCTACCACCGGACCGGTGATCTGAGCCTGCGCTCTGCCCTGCTGCCGGCGTACGCGCTGGCACTGTCGTTATCGGTAACCGGGCCCCTATTGGGGCCCGGTTACCTGCTTTTGCGGGACGCCGTCTCCACGCCCCGCTCCTACCTGACCGATGTGGCGCTGGGCCTGACCGAGGCCGCCCCCCGCGCGTTGCCGCAGGATTTTCTCGTCGCCCTGACCTCGACCGTGCTGGACGGCGGAATCGTGGTCAAGGTTCTGCTCGTGGCGGGCCTGTGGTTGGCCGGCTGGGGCGCGGCACGCTTGGCCTCCACGGTGATGGAGGCCGGGCTGCCCGGTCAGTTCATCGCCGCGACGCTGGCGATCTGGAATCCGTATGTGGCCGAGCGATTGCTGCAGGGGCACTGGAGTCTGCTCGTCGGCTACGGCTGCCTGCCCTGGGTGGCGGCGTGCGTGCTGCGGTTGCGCGTTGGAGCCGGTTCCCACTCGGGCGCGGTCTGGGGCCTGCTGTTCTGGATCGCGCTGGCCGGGCTGACGCCGACGGGGCTGATGCTGGCCGCCACGGTCGCTCTCGTGTGCGTTGCGGCCCCCGGCGACGGCTGGCGGCGCCTGCGTGTCGCCGCGCTCGCGTTGGGCACCTCGGTGCTGGCGGCGATGCCGTGGCTGGTGGCCGCCGCAGTCGGTAGCGCGGTGTCCTCTCCGGTCTCGGCGGCCGGGGTGAATGCATTCGCGGCTCGGGCCGAGCCTGGTCTTTCCACCCTCGGCAGCCTGGCCGGCCTGGGTGGCATCTGGAACGGTGAAGCCGTACCAAGCTCGCGCACAACACTTTTCGCCGTGGTCGCCACGGTCGTACTGGTCGGCGTGGTCGCGCTCGGCCTGCCCGCGGTGATGCGCAACCGCAGGGCGGTGCCGCTGCTGATCCTGGCCGCGGCAGCGGTGCTGATCCCGGCGGCGATGGCCACCGGTCCCGGCCTGGCGTTCGTGGATGCGACGATCCGGGCCGTGCCCGGCCTCGGGGTGGTACGCGATGGTCAGAAATGGGTGGCGCTGGCCATGCCGGGCTATGTCGTGGCTGCTGCCGCCGCGCCGATCACCGTGCGGCGCCTGGGGCTGCCGATGCCGGCTTCGGCCGCGGTGGCCTGTGCGGCGCTGATCGCGGTGCTGCCGGACCTCGCCTGGGGCGTCGGCAATCAGATGCGCGCGGTGCAGTACCCGCCTGGGTGGACCGCCGCAGCGACCGCCATCAACGCGGATCCCCGACCGGTGGCGGTGTTGCCACCGGACAGTATGCGGTCGTTCTACTGGGCCGGCGCGGCACCCGTGCTCGATCCGCTGCCCCGGTGGCTGCGCGCCGAGGTGCTGTCGACCGGCGATCTGGTGATCGGTGGCCAGGTGGTGCCCGGGGAGGGAACGCGGGCCCGCGAAGTCCAGGATCTGATGCGCTCGGGCGCCGATCGCCAGACAATGGCCGACGCCGGTGTCGGCTGGCTGGTTGTCGAAACCAATGGGGTGCCGGCAGAACTGGATCTTCCGGTGGCTTACCGAGATGCCGATGTCGCGCTGTACCGGATCGGCGGCGACCACCGTGCCTCACCTCACCGGAACATGTTGATCGCCGCACATCTGGTCTGGCTGCTGGCGGTGGTCGGCGGGGCAGTGGGGATGGCGGCCGGCTGCATTTTTGCGGGTAGCGGTGTGCGTGGTTTCAAAGTCAACGGGCACCGCCCCGCGGAATGACCGGTGCGGCTACACCAGTCCGCTGACATAGTTGCCGTCGTGCACCGATTCGAGCACCGCCCGCATCGCATCCGCACTGAGCGTCCAGGAGAACTCGTCGCTGCGGGCCTGAGCCTTGCTGCCCAACTGGACCCGCAGCACCGGGTCGCTCAACAACTGGTGCAACCCGGCGACCAGGGCGTCCCGATCCTCCACCAGCAGCCCGGTGACCCCGTCCACGATCGAGTCGGTCAGCCCGCCGGATGCGCGATACCCGATGGTCGGCACCCCGTGCTGAGCGGCCTCGGTGACGGCGAGCCCCCAGCCTTCTTTCCGTGACGGCAGCACATGCACCCAACTCTGCTGCAGCACACGGTGTTTGGTCTCTTCGTCGACGTGGCCGTGGAACGTCACCGAATCGGAGATGCCGAGCAGTTCGGCGTGTTCGACCAGCCGTTTCCGCCACCAGCCGCCGCCCAGGATGTCCAGGTGCAGCCCGGGAATCTTGGTGCGCAGTGTCGCGACGGCTTCGAGGGCGTCCTCGATCTGCTTGTGCGGCACCAGGCGGGACAGCACCACGAGGCGCGGGCTGGTCGATCGCGGCAGCTCGAGGGTCGGGCCGGGAGCCTCGTCGAGCCCGTTGCGCACCACGGCGATCCGGCCGGAGTCGACCCCGAGCTCATTGAGATCGCGGGCCGAGGGCAGGGAGACGGTGACGTACTGGTTGCGACGGTGCAGCCGAGGGGACAGTTTGGACTCGACGAACCAGCCGATGCGGCCCTTCATCGGGCCCGCCACCGGCCACAGTTCCCGGTGACAGTGGTGCACGAGCACCGCCACCCGACGGCCGAACGCCAGCCGGGCCAGGAACGGGAGCCCGTTCTGGGTGTCGATGACGACATCGGGCCGGACCTTGCGCAGCGGCCCGAGGCCGACGCGGGAGGCCACCATGGCCAACCCGGCCCAGATGTACACGCTGTAGGGCCCGCCGGCCCGGTTGATCTGTACCCCGTCGACCACCTCGCGCCGGGCCGCGCCCGGGTACCGCGCGGTGCGCAACGTGACGTCCATGCCGCCGTCGGCCAGGCACGCGCCGATCCGCTGTAGATAGGCCTCGCTGCCACCGCCCTGAGGGTGCCCGGTGTCGCGCCAGCAGAGCAGCAGGACGCTCCGCAGGCGAGGGTCGGGACGGGCAGACATCGTGTTGAGGGTACCGGTCAGTAGGTTGGGCAGGTGCAGCCCAGCGACATATCCGCGCGCTTCGCCCGCCGGGCAACCTTGAACAGGTCGGTACGCCTGCTGGCCCAGTTCCGGTTCGAGCAGACCGAACCGGCCCGCTTCTACGGGGCGCTGGCCGCCGATACCGTCGACCTGGTCACCGATCTGTGGTCGGGCGCCACCGGTGAATCTTCTTCTGGGCGCACCGTGCTCGACGTCGGCGGCGGACCCGGCTACTTCGCCTCGGCATTCGATGCGGCGGGCATGGACTACATCGGGGTGGAGCCGGACCCCCGGGAAATGCATGCGGGACCAGCAGCGGACGCGACCGAAGGCACCTTCGTGCGGGCATCCGGGATGGCGCTGCCGTTCGCCGACGACAGCGTCGACATCTGCCTGTCCTCCAATGTCGCCGAGCATGTGCCGCACCCGTGGCGGTTGGGCAACGAGATGTTGCGGGTCACGAAGCCGGGTGGGCTGGCGGTGTTGTCCTACACGGTGTGGCTGGGTCCGTTCGGCGGCCATGAGATGGGGCTGACGCACTATCTGGGGGGAGCCCGGGCAGCCGAGCGCTACGCCCGCAAACACGGTCACCGACCCAAGAACGACTACGGCTCGTCGTTGTTCGCAGTGTCAGCGTCGGATGGTCTGCAGTGGGCCGCCAGCACGGGCGCGCTGATCGCCGCATTTCCCCGCTACCACCCACGATGGGCCTGGTGGATGACCTCGGTGCCAGGGTTGCGGGAGTTCCTGGTGAGCAATCTGGTTCTGGTTCTTCAGCCGTCCTAACCCGTCCACTGGAACAGGTTCTCGTTTTTCCGGAAAATCTAGGTAATGTGACGGCCATGACACAAAGCGCAGCCGCCATAAGGACGGAATTCGACAAACTGTTCATCGGCGGCCACTGGGTGGAGCCCTCGACCTCCGAGGTCATCGAGGTCTTCTCCCCCGCGACCGGCGAGAAGGTCGGCCAGGTCCCGCTCGCCGCCGAGGCCGACGTCAACGCCGCGTGCGCCGCTGCCCGCAAAGCCTTCGACGATGGCCCGTGGCCCCACATGTCGCCCGAGGAGCGCCAGGCAGTGCTGGCCAAGGCCGTCGAGCTCATCAACGAGCGGGCCGAGGACTTCAAGCACCTGCTGAAGCTGGAGACCGGCCAGCCGCCGACCATCGTCGACATGATGCAGTTCGGCGCGGGCGTCTCGAGCCTGCAGTACTACGCCGGCGCAGCCGACAAGTACGACTGGAAGGACATCCGCGACGGCATCTACGGCCAGACCCTGGTCATCAAGGAGC
Organism: Mycolicibacterium peregrinum; assembly: GCF_002102345.1. GTDB lineage: Bacteria > Actinomycetota > Actinomycetes > Mycobacteriales > Mycobacteriaceae > Mycobacterium > Mycobacterium peregrinum. The sequence goes on along the minus strand of NZ_LQPP01000006.1, from coordinate 26,722 downwards.
CGATCGGTGTTGTGGGCGCCGTCATCGCCTGGAACGTGCCGTTCTTCCTGGCCTGCAACAAGTTGGGCCCGGCCCTGCTCGCGGGCTGCACCGTTGTGCTCAAGCCGGCCGGCGAGACCCCGCTGACCACCAACCTGTTCGCCGAGGTGCTCGCCGAGGCCGGCCTGCCCGAAGGTGTGCTGTCGGTGGTGCCGGGTGGCCCGGAGACCGGTCGCGCCCTGACCGCCAACCCCGAGCTGGACAAGTTCACCTTCACCGGCTCCAGCGGCGTCGGCAAGGAGATCGGCAAGATCGCCGCCGAGAAGCTCAAGCCCTGCACGTTGGAACTCGGCGGCAAGTCCGCGGCGATCATCCTCGAGGACGCCGACGTGGACTCCACCCTGCCGATGCTGGTGTTCTCCGGCCTGATGAACTGCGGACAGGCCTGTGTGGGCCAGACCCGCATCCTGGCACCACGGTCGCGCTACGACGAGGTCGTCGAGAAACTCTCGGCCGCCGTCGCCGCCATGCCGGTCGGTCTGCCCGACGATCCGGCCTCGATGATCGGCCCGCTGATCTCGGAGAAGCAGCGCGAACGGGTCGAGGGCTACATCAAGAAGGGCGTCGAAGAGGGTGCCCGCATCGTCACCGGCGGTGGCCGCCCCGAGGGCCTGGATTCGGGCTGGTTCGTGCAGCCGACGGTGTTCGCCGACGTCGACAACTCGATGACCATCGCCCAGGAGGAGATCTTCGGGCCGGTCCTCGTCGTGATCCCGTTCGACACCGAGGAAGACGCGGTGCGCATCGCCAACGACTCGCCGTACGGCCTGGCCGGCAGCGTGTACACAACGGACTTCCCCAAGGCCGTCGAGATCGCGTCGAAGATCCGCACCGGCACCTACGCGGTGAACATGTACGCCTTCGATCCGGGCGCCCCGTTCGGCGGGTACAAGAACTCGGGCATCGGCCGCGAGAACGGCCCCGAGGGCATCGACGCCTACACCCAGGCCAAGAGCGTGCTGCTGCCGTTTGGCTACACCCCGGAGTAACACGCCGCGCGAGTAATACTCGCGAGAAGACGCAAAACTGCCCCAGAACACCGGTTTTGGGGCAGTTTTGCGTCTTCTCGGCCAGGAAGTGGACAGCCTGCATTCAGGTTGGGCAACTACGGTGGGCGGCCCAACAACAAGGAGGCACCGTGGCAGTTTCCGTTGATCTGGCCAAGTCGCTCGACAAGGCCTACGAGGACAAGTCGCTCAAGGAGATCCTGGACGCCTCTCCGGCGGCCCTGGCCGGGGTCACCGACGCCGATGCCGAGCATCTCGCTGCCGCGTTCAACATCAAGACCGTGCGCCAGCTCGGGTCCAACAAGTTCTTCGCCGTGGCCGCGGCTCTGGTGGCGCTGGAGTCCGCCGGCTGATTCAGCGGCCCTGGAAGTTCGCGGCCCGGCGTTCGACGAACGACTGAACACCTTCGGCGGCGTCGGCGGTGGCGAACAGCTCGGCGACCACCGGCCGCAGTCGCGCGATGGCGGCGCCATCCCCTTCGCTGCAGGCGGTGTGCGCCGAGGCCAGCGTGGCCCGAACCCCGAGCGGCGCGGCGCGATCGGCAATCGTGTGTGCGATCGCGCAGGCTCGGGTCAGGGCCGCGTCGGCGTCCGGCGCGACTTCCTGGATCAGTCCGATGCGATACGCCTCGGCGGCGTCGAACTCGTCCCCGGTCAGCAGCCATCGCATCGCATTGCCCCAGCCGGTCTGCCGCGGCAGCCGCAAGGTCGCACCGCCGAACGGGTAGATGCCGCGCAACACCTCGATCTGGGCGAACTTGGTGTCTTCCGCCGCTACCCGGACGTCGGCGGCCAGGAGCAGTTCGATGCCGAGGGTCAGGCACCGACCCTGGGCCGCGGCGACGATGGGCTTCGTCCAGTCGCCGTCGAGGCGCCATGGATCACGTCCACCCTCGGGAGTGGGCAGATCACCACTGGCCACATAGGGGGCGACGTCGACGAGATCGAGCCCCGCGGTGAAGTGGTCGCCATGAGCGAACAGCACCCCGACCCGCAGGTCCTCGTCGGATTCGAGAAGTCCGTAGGCGAGCGAGAGATCGGTGAGCATCGCGACGTTGAACGCGTTGCGTTTCTCCGGACGGTTGAGTCCGATCAGCAGAACGTGGCCGTCCCGATGCAGCGTCAGAGTGTCGAGGGCCGGCTGGGTCGTCATGGGGGCAGTCAACGCCTGTTCGCAAAATTATGCAAGGCATCATAATTTTGCCGCGGTCCACCCAAGCGGGGTAGGACCTGTTCAGAAGCCGTTCACCTGCTAGTCTCTTATCCACCAGCATGTTCGTTAGATACTCGACATCATGCGAGGATTCCATCATTTCTATGGTGGATGACATAGAAGGGCGGTGCGCGATGTGGGTCGTTGAACTCAACCTCGCCGGTCACCGGTTCACCCGTCGGGTCCGCACACCACACGCTCCGGTGCGTACCATCACCCCGCGGATGCTGCTTCGCTGTTCCTCGCAGTTCTTGCATGACCGGGTCGCCTGACTCCGCCACGAAGCCGCGGAACAAACGCGGCTCCACCCGCGCCCGCATGCTCGGCAGCGCGGTCGAGGTACTGCGTGAGCGAGGCGCTGCCGGCGTCACGATCGACGAGGTACTGGCCCGTAGTGGCGCACCTCGCGGTTCCGTCTACCACCATTTCCCCGGCGGTCGCCGCCAGATCCTGATGGAGGCGCTGCAATTCGCCGCGGACACGATCGGTGATGTCGTCGGTGCCGAAACATCGGACAACGCGTGGGATCTGGTGCACCGGTTCGTCGAATTCTGGGAGCGGGTGCTCACCGGAAGCGATTTCACCGCAGGCTGCCCGGTGGTCGCGGTGGCGATCGCCGACCCGGACGAGGAACCGGAACTCACCGCGGCAGCCGGCGCGGTCTTCGACCGCTGGCGCACCGCCCTGACCGCCGACTTCGCCGCCGACGGCTTCGACGCGTCCGACGCGTCTTCGCTGGCGGTCATGTGCATCGCAGCCCTGGAGGGCGCCGTGGTGCTGTGCCGATCGTCGAGATCGGTCGAGCCCCTGCACGATGTCGCCCGCCAACTCGAATTCCTGATCAAGTCAAAGGAATTCGTTCTCCGTAACGGCGTCCCGCGGCTCAGCCGGCAGTCTGCGCCCTGACCCAGCGGGCGCAGACGAAATCGCCGTTGAGCGCAGTCTCGGCCAGTGCCCACTCGGACCGGACCGGCAGAACCGGCGACCCCGCCCCCAGTGAACAGGGTGCGTAGCTGACGATCATCTCGTCGATCAGCCCGGCGGTGACGAACTGGGCAGCGACCTGCCCTCCCCCGACCACCCAGACGTCCTTGCCCGCCGCTGCCTCCACCAGCTCGGTGTGCAGCACGGTGATATCACCCGAGAACACCTGCACCGGATGCTCGGCAGCCACGATCTCGGGTCGGTGGGTCAGCACCCACGTCGGCTGCTCATACGACCACTCATCGGGCTGGTTCTTCACGATCCATTCGTAGGTAGACGATCCCATCGCAAGGGCGCCAATGGTTTTGATGAACTCGTCATAGCCGAACGGGCCCTGCTGGTCGATGTTCCGCGAGATCAGCCAATCCAGACTGTCCTCAGTGTCGACGATGAAACCGTCCAGGCTCGACGCGGTGTAGTACACGGTCTTCAACGGTCAGTCCTTCCTCATCCATTCGAGTGGGTCTCCCCGGTCGACAGCGACACCGTGCCGGGCCAGCATGCCGCGTACGAGGGCACGCCGGTGCGCCGAGTACGTCAGCACGTGCGCGATGATCCCGTACAGCTGAAAGGATTCCGGCGGATCGCACAGTGCGTCGATGACGGTGTCCCCCAGCCGGCCTGCTGCCGAATATTCGGAGATCATTGTGGTCCAGCGCTTTCCGATGTCGGCGTGATGCGCGCCCAGTTGCTCGGCGGTCGTCTGGCTGGTCGTGGCCCTGGCGGGGAAGTCCCGGCCCTCGATGGTGGCCAGCCAGACCTCCTTGGTCCACACGATCGCGCCGAGCACCGCGGCGACACTCTCTTCGGGACCGTCCCAGTCGAGCACCACCTGCCCCGGTGAGATCCCCTGCGCCCATTGCTCTTCGGAGAGCCTGCGGGCGGCACCGATCAGGTACTCGGTGTCGGCGACGTCGTGCACGAGCATGAACTGCGCGATGTCCGGACCACTGGCCTCACTCGGGTCGGCGTCACACCACAAGGCCTGCGGCGGATGGAAGTGCACGCCGTTGGGCGCGGTGAGCCGAAACGCCACATCGTCGGCACGTGACGGCGGCACCCCGAACGCGCGGCGGAACGCCCTGGAGAACACCTCGGCCGAAGACCAGCCCTCGGACTCGGCCACCTCCGCCACCCCGGCCCCCTGCTGCAACCGCCACGCCGCACGCTCGAGCATGACCCGACGGCGCAGCGCCGCGGGCGGTTCTCCGGTGAGTCTGCGGACCTCCCGGGAGAAGTGAAACTCCGACGCGTAACTGCTGCGCGCCATGTCACCGACAGCCGAGTTCGCGTCGTCGACGACGGCGTCGAGCAATTCCCGCAACCGGTCACGCCCGTTCGGTTGTTCTTCCACGGTCACCGAGTATGGTCGGCTACCCGTCCGCGGGACATGACATTTCCTGCTGCGCTCGCGCGGCCGTCAGCTGTCCAGCACCTGCGCCACCCGGGCCTCGACGTCGACGCCGTCGAGATCGGACAGGTTGATGCCGAACCGCCCGGTGAGCGCATCGAGCACCTGCTCGGCGGTGTCGAAGCGGATCTTCTCGGTCCCGTCGTGGTGGTGGATGGCCAGGTTCCGGCCGCGCAGGTTGATCCTGGCATCGTCGGTGACCAGGGCCGCGGTCAGCCCGACGACAAAGATCCCGCCGGGATGCGTTGACACATACCAGCTTCCGACTTCGAGGTCGATGCGCGGTTGCGGCACGGGGGTGAACCGGTACAGCGGTTGCCACTGTCCGCGGACCTGTGCGGACAGTTCGTATACCGGTGCGCCTTGAGTGGGCAATTCCATCAACCGGTAGGGCTCGTGGCGGGTCTGCTGCACCGCGGCGGTCTGCAAACGGATCGGGGACGACAACGTCTGCCCGCCGAAACCGACGTCGACCAGGAAGCGTCCGGCGTCTCCCGGCACCGTCACGGCGAGCACGTTGTGGGTGAGCGCGGGCAACGGCGCGTCGGGTTCCTTCATCCAGACCACCCGCCCGGCCAACCGGTCGACGCCGTATCCCAGCTCGTCCAGGACGTAGCCGAGCAGACCGTTGTGCTCGTAGCAGTAGCCACCGCGGCGCCGGGTGATCAGCTTGTCCGCCAACGCCTCTGCGCTGAGGTCGGCGACCGGGATGCCCAGCAGGGGGTCGAGGTTCTCGAAGGGGATCGAGCGACCATGTGCGGCGACGATGTTGCGCAGCGTGTCCACATCGGCCGATACCGGGCCCGCAAGGCCGATCCGATCGAGGTACGCGGTGAGGTCTGATCCCATGATCGCCATGGTGCCTCAACGGTGGTTGTGGTCAACCTCGGAGGACACTGGCCCTATGGCTGCACATCTCACCGAACGACTGCGGGAAGACCTGCTGGCCCGCTGGTCCGAATCGCACCGGAAGCACCACAACGTCGCGCACCTGCGGGAAGTGCTCGACGCGATCGGCGTCCTTGCCGAGGACGGACTGCAGTTCGACCGGGAAGCGGTCGAACTCGCGGCGTGGTTTCACGATGCGATCTACGAGATCGGTCGCGACGACAACGAAGACCGGTCCGCGGAGTTGGCCCGTCAACTGTTGGCCGAATCCCCCGACAGCGACGAAGTCGCCCGACTCGTCCTGGCCACCAAGTCGCACAAGGTCGAGCCGGGTGACGTCAACGCGGCGGTGCTCAGCGACGCAGACCTGTCGGTGCTCGCCGCTCCGGCACTGCGCTACCGGCAGTACGCCGACGCGGTCCGCGAGGAGTACGCGTCGGTGCCCGACGACGTGTTCCGTCCGGCGCGGGCAAGGGTGCTCGCGGCGTTGCTCGACGGACCGATCTTCCACACGGAGGCGGGCCGGCAACGCTGGGAAGCGCAGGCCCGGCGCAATGTCGGCGAGGAGATCAGCGAGCTGAACTCATAGCGACGCCACGCGACCTGTGGTTTTGAGAGGATTGACCGCAGCTACTCGGCAGTAGGGAAACGAACCTGCGAAGCGAATGGGTTTTTTACCCTCAACCTGGGTACACTAGCAAAACTAGAACACGTTCCAATCCACATAGGGGGACCCTGTGGCCGCGACCGACATCGACCCGTCCGAAATCACCAAGTGGGATCCGGGCCTGACCGAGAAGGTCATGGGCTTGCTGCGGCCGCTGATCAAGGGCTACCACCGTGCCGAGGTGCGCGGGCTGGACAGCTTCCCCAACGGAGGCGCCCTGGTGGTGTCGAACCATTCCGGTGGCCTGTTCGCCCTGGACGTGCCGGTGTTCGCGACGGGCTTCTACGAGAAGTTCGGTTACGAGCGCCCGGTCTACACCCTCAGCCACGACATGCTGATGACCGGCCCGACCGCGGCCTTCTTCAAGAAGACCGGCTTCATCCGGGCCAACCACGAGAACGCCGACGAGGCGCTGCGCTCGGGGGGCGTGGTCGTGGTGTTCCCCGGCGGTGACTACGACGTGTACCGACCGACCCTGTCGGCGAACAAGATCGACTTCGCGGGGCGTACCGGTTACATCAAGGCGGCGATCAACTCCGGCGTCCCGATCGTGCCCATGGTCGGCATCGGCGGCCAGGAGACCCAGTTGTTCCTGTCGCGCGGCACCGAGATCGCCAAGGCGCTCGGCCCGATCGCGCGGATGGCCCGCACCAAGATCGTGCCGGTGTCGTTCGGCTTCCCGTTCGGCCTGTCGGCGGTGCTGCCGCTCAATGTGCCGCTGCCATCCAAGATCGTGATGAAGACGTTGCCGCCGATCGACATCGAGGCCGAATTCGGCGAGAACCCCGACATCGACGAGGTCGACGCCCACGTCCGCCGGGTCATGCAGCGCGCGCTGGACGAGCTGGCCGAAGAGCGCCGCTTCCCGGTGATCGGCTGAGCATCGATGAATCCGCTTGATCTGCTGGCCGGACCGGTGGACCGGGTCTCCGACGTCGCCGGCCTGGTGGCCACCATGCGCAGGGCCGGAATCATCACTGTGATGCGCCCGGACAAGTACCTGCGCATCGCGGCGGCCATGGCCCGCGAGAACATGGGCGTCACTTCGGGTTTCGCGGCCTCGGCGCAGCGGTGTCCGAACCGTCCCGGCCTGGTCGACGAACTCGGGACGCTGACCTGGCAGCAGGTCGACCAGCAGGCCGACGCCCTGGCCGCCGGCCTGCAGGCGATGCCGGGTGGTGAACCCAAGGTGCTCGGCATCATGGCCCGCAATCACCGCGGTTTCGTGCTGTCACTGATCGCGGCCAATCGCATCGGCGCCGACGTGCTGCTGCTCAACACGTCGTTCGCCGCACCGGCCATGGCCGAGGTGGTCAACCGCGAGTCCGTCGACGCCGTCATCTACGACGAAGAGTTCACCGACACCGTCGAGCGGGCCCTCTCCGACCGGCCCAGCGCCGCACGGATCGTGGCGTGGACCGACACCCACGCCCACGACCTCACCGTCGCGAATCTGGTCGAGCAGCACCGCGGTACCGAGCCGCGCCGCGCTTCCGAGAAAAGCAAGGTGATCCTGCTGACCTCGGGCACCACCGGAACTCCCAAGGGCGCCAAGCATTCCGGTGGCGGTCCCGAGGTGCTCAAGGCAATCCTCGACCGCACCCCGTGGCACACCGAAGAGCGGGTCGTGATCGTGGCGCCGATGTTTCACGCCTGGGGCTTCTCCCAGCTGGCCTTCGCGGCGTCGATGGCCTGCACCATCGTCACGCGGCGCAAGTTCGATCCCGCGGCCACCCTCGAGCTCGTCGACCGGCATCGGGCCAAGGGGCTGTGCGTGGTGCCGGTGATGTTCGACCGGATCATGGACCTGCCCGAGAACGTCCTGAATCGCTACGACGGCCGCACGCTGCGGTTCGCCGCAGCGTCCGGCTCGCGCATGCGTCCCGACGTCGTCACCGCCTTCATGGACCGGTTCGGCGACATCATCTACAACAACTACAACGCCACCGAGGCAGGCATGATCGCCACCGCGACGCCTGCCGATCTGCGCGCCGCACCCGACACAGCGGGCAAGCCGGCCGAAGGTACCGAGATCCGCATTCTCGACGCGGAGTTCCAACAGGTCCCCACCGGAGAAGTGGGCACCATCTACGTCCGCAACTCCACGCAGTTCGACGGATACACCTCCGGCAGCACCAAAGACTTCCACGAGGGCTTCATGTCTTCGGGTGATGTCGGTTACCTCGACGAGGCAGGCCGGCTGTTCGTGGTGGGCCGCGACGACGAGATGATCGTCTCCGGCGGCGAGAACGTCTACCCGATCGAGGTCGAGAAAGTGCTGGCCGGCCATGCCGATGTCGCAGAGGCCGCGGTCATCGGTGTCGACGACGAGCAGTACGGCCAACGCCTGGTGGCGTTCGTGAGGGTCTCGGGCGCTGCCACGCCCGACGACCTGAAGGCGTATGTTCGGGAGAACCTCGCCAATTACAAAGTGCCGCGGGAGATCACCGTGCTCGCCGAGTTGCCGCGCAACAGCACCGGCAAGATCGACCGCCGTCAACTGCAGGAGATCGTGAGTGGCTGACCGCCAACCTGGACCAAGAAGGCGGCTGCTCCTTGCCGCCGCCGAGTTGCTCAACGCTGCCAACGCGGTGAAACCGCTCGGACGCAGGGGTTACACCACGGTCCAGTCCTTCGCGTTCGGCTGGCCCACCTCGGAGAATGCCCCGCTGGTGATCACCGTGTCGGCTCTCGATGCGCTGCGCCGCGCCATCCGTGGCGACTACCGCTCCGCGGGCGGCCGAATCTCGTTGCTGCTCAAAGCCATTTCCTGGGGCCTGCTGGTGCTGGTGCACCGGCGCGGTGTGCAATCGCGGCCCTACTTCGAGAATCCGGTGCACGAAGCCCTGGCCGACGAATACCCCACCACGGTGCGGCCCCTGCGTCGGGGTGAGGTGTACTCCACCGCGATGAGCCGGCGCCGCTATGCCCGCAAGACCGTCCACTACGGCCCGCACCGGGCCAACCTGGCCGACATCTGGATGCGCCCGGACCTGCCGCGCGACGGCAAAGCGCCGGTGCTGCTGCAGGTCCCGGGCGGGGCATGGATGATCGGGATGCGCAGGCCGCAGTCGTATCCGCTGATGAGCCACCTGGCCGAGCAGGGTTGGATCTGCGTGTCGATCGGCTACCGGATCAGCCCGCGCCATCCGTGGCCCAACCACATCATCGACGTGAAGCGGGCGTTGGCCTGGGTGAAGGAGAACATCGCCGAGTACGGCGGTGACCCGGACGCGGTGTGCATCACCGGCGGTTCGGCGGGCGGGCATTTGACCGCCTTGGCCGCGTTGACTCCCAACGATCCCAAGTGGCAGCCCGGTTTCGAGGACGCCGACACCTCGGTGGCGGCAGCGGTACCCGTCTACGGTCGCTACGACTGGTTCAGCACCACGGGTCCCGGGCGCGAGGAGTTCATGGAGATCCTGGAGCGGCTGATCGTGAAATTGCCGCTGGCCACCAATGATCAGGTGTACCGGGACGCGTCACCGATCACCCTGGTACACCCGGACGCACCGCCGTTCTTCGTGCTGCACGGGACCAACGACTCACTCATTCCAGTGGTCGAAGGCCGCGATTTCGTCGCCGCCCTGCGCAGGGTGTCGAATTCGCCGGTGGTCTACGCCGAGATCCCCCATGCACAGCACGCCTTCGACATCTTCGGCTCACCCCGCGGGCACTACACCGCCGATGCCGTCGCAGAATTCCTGACCTGGGCGCGGGCCCGGGCTCAGCTCACCGCGGGCTCCGCCGCCGGTCGGTAAGCTCCTGAAGATGTCCGCACCGGACACCGAGATCGCAACGCTGGCCGCCCACTTACCCGACGGCGCGGTACTCACCGACCCGGCCGTGATCGAGGGGTATCGGCGCGACGCCGCTCTCGATCCCGAGGCCGGGGTGCCGCGAGCCGTGGTGCGGGCCACCAGCACCGAGGACGTGCAGGCCGTACTGCGGTGGGCGAGCGCACACCGTGTTGCCGTGGTGGCCCGAGGTGCGGGTTCCGGGCTCGCGGGCGGCGCCAACGGCGTCGACGGCGGCATCATCCTCAGCACCGAACGGATGCGGCAGATCCACATCGACACCGCGAACCGCACCGCAGTGGTGCAACCCGGTCTGCTGAACTCCGAGGTGAAGAAGGCCGCCGCCGAGTACGGCCTGTGGTACCCGCCCGACCCCGGCTCTGTCGAGATCTCCTCGATCGGCGGGAACGCGGCGACCAATGCCGGTGGACTGTGCTGTGTGAAGTACGGGGTCACCAGCGATTACGTACTGGGCATGCAGGTGGTGCTTGCCGACGGCACCGCCGTCCGGTTGGGCGGACCGCGGTTGAAGGACGTCGCCGGGTTGTCGCTCACCAAGTTGTTCGTCGGCTCCGAAGGAATTCTCGGGGTGATCACCGAGCTCACACTTCGGCTGATCCCAGCGCAGCCTCCGGCGTCGACGGTGGTCGCGGTGTTCGCCTCGGTGGAGGACGCCGCCGACGCCGTCGTGGCGATCACGGCCAAAGTTCGGCCCGCCATGTTGGAGCTGATGGACCACGCCACCATCAATGCGGTCGAGGACTACCGCCGCATGGGCCTCGACCGTTCGGCGCAGGCACTGCTGCTGGTGCAGTCGGATGCACCGGGCGCGGCGGCCGAGGAGATCGCCCACATAGTCGAGGCCTGCGAGAAGTTCGGGGCCACCGAGGTTTACGCGACCGACGATGCCGAGGAAGGCGCTGCCTTGACGGCGGCCCGGCGGCTGGTGGGCCTGGCCCTGATGCAGCTGGGCACGTTCTATCTCGAGGACGTGACGGTGCCGATCCCCGACCTGCCGGCGTTGGTGGCCGGTATCAAACACATCGCCGAGGATTGCGACGTGCTGATCTGCGTCGTCGCTCATGCCGGCGACGGAAACACCCACCCGGTGGTGGTGTTCGACGCCGACGATCCGGATATGAGCGAGCGTGCCCGGCAGGCGTTCGCCCGGGTGATGGAACTGGCCATCGCCATGGGCGGCACCATCACCGGCGAGCACGGTATCGGCCGACTCAAAAGAGATTGGCTGCCACTGCAACTCGGTGATGACGTGATCGAGCTGACCCGACGCATCAAAGATGCCCTCGACCCGCTCGGCATCCTCAATCCGGGTTCAGTGCTGCGCTGAGACAGCCCGGCCCGCCGAAACTACGGTTTCTGATGTGGTCGGCCGAAATCGCGTCACAAACCGTAGTCTCGGCGGGGATTTCAGCTTTCGGCCAGCACCCCGTGCAGAGCCTTCTTCGCCTCCGTGATCGCCGCGAGCAGGTTCGTCCGAACCTCACCGAGCTTGGCCTTCTGCTCGTCAGTGCCCGTGAACGCGATGGTGCGGGCCAGACCCGCCACCTCGTGCAGGCCAGTACGGATCTTGATGACGTCGGCGAACTTGCCGACCTTGCCCAACAGCGTGTGCGCGGTCTCGCTGGTGACTCCACGCCAGGCCAGCAGCTGGGTGCCGAATTCGGTCAGCGTGGCGACCCCGTCGGAGACGGTGACCACACCCCGGCCGGCCAGTCCTGAGATCGCCAGTTCGACGACGTCCAGCGGCGGGGTGAAGGCGCCCCCGGTGGCCTCTGTGGTGCGCTCGACGATCTGTTCAGCCGTGGCCGGCCCGTCGAGAAGCAGAGCCGCGGTGCCGATCGCAGCACGCTTGAGCGCGAAGCCCGGCCCGAAACCCTTACCGAACCCACCGCCGCCGAAGCCGCCCGCGCCGAACCCTCCCGGGCCGAAACCGCCCTGTCCTTCATGGCCGCAGCCGCCGCCGAATCCCGCCGGACCCCAGCCACCACCAAATCCTCCAAACCCCATGTCACACATCCTTTTCCACGTTTCAACCGGACCACAGGAGCGCGGCCCGACAGGTGTATCAAGTTCCTTGATACGCTCGAGTCAGGACAGTTTCAATGAGATCTGGCTGAGAACTGGTTGAGCTGTGGGCGAAACGGCGCGGTCGATCCCGATGGTCGGCGGGGTCGGCGCGTGTGAAGATGCCAGCTATGACTGCCTCGGACGGCGAGCCGCTGGGATATCTGCTGCACCGCGTGGCCGCGACGCTGCGCCCGGAGGTCGCCACGGTTCTCGCCCCGATCGGACTGGGACTGGCGGAGTTCGTCTGCCTCCGCATCATCTCGCTGAATCCCGGGCTCACCAGCGCCGAGCTGGCCCGCGTCACCAACGTCAGCGCGCAGGCCACCAATCAGTTGCTGCACCGGCTGGAAGCCGCGGGTGCTGTTCGCCGACCCGATACCGCGGCGGCAGGTAAAGCACTGCCCACCGAACTCACGGCGTCCGGCCGGGCGTTGCTCACCCGCGCCGAGGAGGCCGTGCACATCGCCGATCAGCGGGTACTCGACCGACTGACACCCGCCGAACAGCGGCAACTCAAAACGTTGTTACGCAAAGCCGGACGTGACGACAACGCGTGCTGTTGATCGGCTCCTCACGCACCTGACCGCGGCTTGGGAGCGGCCAACTCGGCCAACGCCGACAAGACCAACTCATCCATCCGCGTGCTCAGCTCCGACAACATAGCGGCCCCAGCGTGACTGGCCGGCCGGAAGGTCTCCACCTCCCGGCCCGTGGCACGATAGAACGGCGACTGTGTTCCTGCCTTGGCGATCGGCTGAAACATACTGACCGTCATCACTTTTCGGGCCTTTGGATCGGCACCACGGGCGGGATGCTCACCCCATCCGGCAGCACCAGTTCGCCTTCGTGGTTGACATACCCCGAGTGCTTGGTCGGCAGCGGCAGATCAGGATTCGGACACGGCCGGTCAGTTCCCTCGCCGCAGATCCCGGGGTTGAAATACGAGCGCTTCTGGACATCTTCGGGCCACGCATCTCCGTGCATGCCCAGCCAGGTCGCGGGAACGTTGTAGAAGAGAAAGAAGCATGCGCTGACACCGCCGAAGATGGCCAGGAAGCGGACGAACTGTTGTTTCACGAACCCGCCGCGGACCCGGTCGATCCCCCGTTCCACCACGGTGCGGCCGCGGTCATCGGTGAAGAAGCGCAGGCAGACCAGCGCCGTCTGGACACCACCCCACATCAGCCCCTCGTAGATCGGCCACTGGTAGTAGGTTCCGGCGTTGAACGACAAGGACTGGATGGCGCCGGGGTAGGAGTAGAACCCGATCGGCAACATGATCAGGGCTTCCATGACGAAGTCGAAGGCAATGGCGATCGCATAGGTGACCAAGACCAGCCGGAGATTGCTGATCCCAGGCCAACGGTTCTTGATCTTTCGCATGATCGCGCAGCCGACGATGGTGAGCAGCAAGACACCGTACGCATAGCCGGGGATATTGGTCAGCAGCGGTTCGGGCACTGTGTGGCCCGGTTCCTCGTGCGCCACCCACCCCGGAATGTACGGCGCCCACGACCCCTGGTTGAACAGCCAGGCGTTGTACGTGCACCAGGTGCTGTAGTAGTTGAGCATCGGATCCTGGAACATCATCAGACCCATCGACACGAGCAACATGCCGTCGAGCGTGATGCGCCGCTCGCGCATCCAAGGCCGAATAATAAAGAACCACAAGGCAAACGGCAGACCCACCCAGAGGACCACAGCGTTGGCCATCAGCGGGATCTTCATATACATCGGTGGCTCACTCGGGCCACCCGATACCGGCTCGAAATAGGGGCCGGTCACCCACCGGGTGAACAGATACAACGTCACCAGTAGAAACATGCCACCGACGGTCGCCCAGATTCGGTACGCATTTGACGATGGCGGACCTTGCTTCTCGAGTTCGGCGACGCCGACGATCGATTCGGTGACAGCAGGCTTCTTGGACAGATCACTCATGTTCGGTTTCCCCTTGGCGATCGTGGAGACAGCCGGTGGTGTGAGGCCGGCCAACGGATGCAAATATACTCATGGGTATCTGAGATTCCAATAGGTCACTCAGATTCTGTGGCAGAATTCTGCCATGGCGGAGCGCTGGACCCGAGAACGCAGACTGGAGCACACGCGCTCAGTACTGCTCGACGCCGCCGAAGAAGTATTTGCCGAAAAAGGTTTCGCGCCAGCGACACTGGATGACATCGCGCGATCCGCCGGTTACACCAAGGGCGCCATCTACAAGCACTTCACGACCAAGGAAGACCTGTTCCTGGCCGTGAGTGACCGCTATTGGCGGCGCTACTTCGACAATTTCGCCGAGGTGATGTCGAGCGCGAAACAGGTCGGCACGCGTGAACGCGACGAGATCGCCAAGCGCTGGCGGCAATTGAGCCAAGACCGCGGCGCCGAGCACGCCGCCTTGGGGCATGAGTTCACGCTCTATCTCCGGCGAAACCCGGAGTCACGGGACCGCGTCGCCGCCAAGCGTTCGGAGGTTGTCGACGCGCTGGCAAAGTTCATTGTCAACGGCATCGAGCAGTTCGGCGGCACCCTGCTGATCCCGCCGAAGACGTTCGCCCAAGTTCTCATCGCCACCAGCGACTCGGTGGTCCTGGGCAGCGAACTCGACGATGTCGACCTCTACCGGCCGATGGTCGAGATGTACGTATCGGCCATCAAGCTGCCCTGACGCCCGCCCTGATCGCGCGCCAAGTCAGAAGACCCGAACCTGCCCCTCGAGCACCGGAACCGTCTCGGGCAGCTTGTAGGTCTCGATGCCGTTGCGGAACATGATGGCCTCGCGGGCGTGCTCGGGCAGGTGCTTGACCAGCCAGCGGGGGTCATCGAAGGTCCAGTGCGGGTAATCGCTGGAGAACAGCAGAATCTTCTCGCACTCCATCCACTCGAACGCCCGGGACAGTTCGGTCTTGTCCTCGGGATAATCCAGCGGCTGGGTGGTGAACTTGATGTGGTCTTTGACGTATTCGCTCGGTTTGCGCTTGATGTCCATCCAGCCCTTGCGCTTCTCGTAGATGGCATCCATCCGCCACATCAAGGGCAGGATCCAGGTGAACGCATGCTCGACAAACACCACCCGCAGCGTCGGGAACCGGTCGAAAACCCCGTCGAAGATCAGACTCATCACCTGGTTGGCCGCCAGCAGTGAGTACGTGACCATGAAGTCGTGGTTGTAGCTGGGCAATCCGACCGGCGGGAGCGGGAGTTCGTCGTACTCGCCACGGGACAGGTGGCAGCTCACCGTGATGTCGTGCTTGGTCGCCGCGGCCCAGATCGGGTCGTACTTCGGGTCACCCCACGACGGACGCGGCTCGGCCTTGATCAGGATCTGCGCCATGTAGGGATGACCGGCCCACCGCTCGATCTCCTGCGCCCCCAACTCCGGTGCTTCGACCGCCAGGCAGATGGATCCGCGCCAGCGCTCATGCCAGTTGTTGTGACTGTCGAGCCAGTGATTGGCCTGCCAGTCGTTCAGCGCACAGTTCATCACATGGTTGGCCTCGGGAATGTGGGCCGAGTATGCCGCGGGTTCCAGCACGGCGATGTCCGCTCCGGCCTCCATGATCAGCTGCCGGAACGCGAGATCGGGGTCGCTGCCGGCGAATTCGCCGTCGGACGGGAAGGAATCGGTGCGCATCGCATACGCGTGCGCGTAGTCGGGAGCGTCGTAGTAGATCAGGTCGCCGACGTCGTGGGTGTTGAAGTATCTGGACCGCCACGGCTCGGGGATGTACTGACCGAGCTCGCCCCGTCGGGGCACGGGATGCACGTCCGAATCGACGCATCGCACCGCGATGCGCTCGGCGGCAGGAATCCTGGGCGACGTAGTGGTGGTCATCGTCATTCCCTCTCGATCACCGGGTGGCCGCGACGGCGATGGACTTGGTCTCGAGGTACCCGTCGAGCCCTTCACGGCCGAGTTCGCGGCCGTAGCCGCTGTCCTTGATACCGCCGAACGGTGCGAACGGATCCATCGTGTACCCCTGGTTTACCCCGAAAGTCCCGGTTTGTACACGCTCGGCGATCCCGATTCCCCGGTCTGGATCGGCCGTCCACACCGAGCCGGCCAGTCCGTAATCGGAGTCGTTGGCAATCGCGACGGCCTCGTCCTCGTCCCGGTATGCGATCACCGTGAGGACGGGACCGAAGATCTCTTCGCGGGCGATGCGCATCGAGTTGTCGGCCCCGGCGAACAGGGTGGGCCGCACGTACCAGCCGGTGTCCACACCGTCGGGCAGATCGGTGCCGCCGCAGACCAGCCGGGCACCCTCGCGCCGGCCGAGGTCGATGTAGTCGCGCACGCGTTGTTGTTGGCGTCGGGACACGAGTGGCCCGAGCTCGGTGGCGGGATCGGCGGGGTCGCCCACGACGAGTGCGTTCATCCGGTCGGCCAGGGCGTCGACGAATTCGTTTTCCCGAGATGCCGGGACGACGATACGGGTCAGCGCATTGCAGATCTGACCGCTGTTGGACAGGCTGGCCGAGCGCACCCCGGCTGCGACCGTCGCCGGGTCGGCGTCATCGAGGATGACGGCCGCCGACTTGCCACCGAGCTCGAGGCTGACCTTGGTCAGGTTGGCCGCGGCGGCTGCTGCGACGGCCCGGCCCGCGGCGCTGGAGCCGGTGAACGAGACCTTGTCGACGCCGGGATGGCCGACCAGACGGGCACCGGCGGCGGCATCCCCCTGGACGACGGAGACGACGCCTTCGGGCAGGCCGATCTCTTTGAGCATGTCGCTTAAAAGCACTGCATCCAACGGGGATTCGGGTGCGGGTTTGAGTACCACGGCGCACCCGGCCAGCAGTGCCGGCACCAGTTTGGTGACGATCAGGAATTGCGGCATGTTCCAGGGCACGATGGCGGCGACGACGCCCACCGGCTGCTTCTGGATACGTATGTCCGATCCGAAGAAACCGGTGCGGGTCTCCTGCCAGGGGTAGGTCTCGGCGAGGTCGCTGAACGCGGACATCATCATCGTCGGCAGTCCGACCTGCGCCCGTTGGGCGAAAGTGATCGGCGCACCCATCTCGGCCGAGATCAGTTGGGCCATCTCACCGCGTCGCCCGGCGTAGGCCTCGGCGAGGCGCCGCACCGCCGCGATGCGCTCCGCCGGGTCGAGGCGTGGCCACGGCCCGTGGTCGATGGCTGCACGAGCGGCCGCGACGGCGGCGTCCACCTCGGCCGGCCCGGCCGCCGCCACCCGGGCGATGGGTTGCTCGGTGTGCGGCGAGATCACCTCCACGGTGTCGGCAGGGTCGCCGTCGAGCGACCAGTCGGCCTCGATTCCCAGGTACTCCCCAAGATGCTGATCCATCCAGACTCTCCCGCCTCAGTCGAATTCAGAGTATCAACTACTTGTCATTGATGAAACCGCCGTCTACCGTCGAGCCTGAAGCCCCTGGCCGGCATCGCAGCCCCATGTCGGCATCATCGGTCGAACCACATCTCTTTAGGAGCGAGCATGGCTCGGTTTCCCAAGCCGGCTGAAGGCAGCTGGACTCAGCACTACCCGGAGCTGGGCACCGGCCCGGTGTCCTACGAAGACTCGATCAGCCCGGAGATCTATGAGCTGGAGCGCAAGGCGATCTTCAAACGCGCCTGGCTGAATGTCGGTCGCGTCGAACATCTTTCACGCAAGGGCAGCTATTTCACCCGGGAGATGAAGGCCGCCAACACCTCTATCATCGTGGTGCGCGGCAAGTCCGGCGAGGTCAAGGCCTTCCACAACGTCTGCCGCCACCGGGGGAACAAACTGGTGTGGGACGACATGCCGTTGGAGGAGACCAGCGGGGTCTGCCGGCAGTTCACCTGCAAGTACCACGCCTGGCGCTACGACCTGGACGGCGAACTCACCTTCGTCCAGCAGGAGGCCGAGTTCTTCGACCTGGACAAGAGCCGCTACGGCCTGGTCCCCGTGCACTGCGAGGTATGGGAAGGGTTCATCTTCGTCAACTTCGCGAAGGTCCCCGAACAGTCGCTGCGCGAGTTCCTGGGCCCCATGATCACCGATCTGGAGGGCTACCCGTTCGACAAGATGACCTCACGATTCACCTATCGCTCTGAGGTGAAGGCGAATTGGAAGCTCTACATGGACGCCTTCCAGGAGTTTTACCACGCACCCATCCTGCACGCGAACCAATCCCCCACCGCCTACTCGAAGGCCGCCGCGGAGTCCGGTTTCGAGGCACCGCACTACCGGATCGAAGGGCCACACCGGCTGGTGAGCACGTCCGGCGTGCGGGCCTGGGAGATGCCCGACGAGATGCGCAAGCCCATCGAAGACATCTGCCAGAGCGGACTTTTCGGCCCGTGGGAGAAGCCGGATCTCGGCGAGATGCCTCCAGGGCTGAACCCCGCCAAGTGCGATCCATGGGGGCTGGACTCCTTCCAGCTGTTCCCCAATTTCGTGGTGTTGTTCTGGGGCCAGGGCTGGTATCTGACGTACCACTACTGGCCGACGTCGTTCAACACGCACACCTTCGAGTGCACGCTGTACTTCCCGCAGCCGCGCACGCCGCGGGAGCGGTTGGGGCAGGAGCTGGCCGCCGTCTCGTTCAAGGAGTACGGCCTGCAAGACGCCAACACCCTGGAGGCGACGCAGAGTTCCATCGAGACCCGCGTGGTCGACGAGTTCCTGCTCTGCGACCAGGAGATCCTGCTGCGTCACCTGCAGAAGGAGACGGCGGCCTGGATCGATGATTACCAGCGCAAGACCGCAGGAGTGTGAAACTGATGAGCACCCGACTGCCCGCTGAATTCGCTGACCTCGAACAGTTTTCGGACTGGTGCCTGTCCAGTGAACCGCAGCGCTACGCCAAGCGACTGGCTTCCACGATGACCGAGATGCAGGCCTTCTACGACGCGATCACGCCGCGGGCCGAGGAAGCGATCAGCTTCTGTGACAAGTTCAGCCTCGACGACCTGCCCGAGGACGTGCTCAACCTGATGCACCTGCTGTACTCGATGATCACGGTGTCGTTCCCGGTGGAGTGCTGGAAGCAGCCACGGGTACCCGATTCCGGTGCGACATCGCTGGACTGCGTCGCCGAGCCCGTGCCGTGACCCAAACCGAAACCTCGACGACGATTCTTCGCGCCGCCCGGTGGGTGGACGTGGCCGACGGCCAGGTCCGGTCTCCCGCAGTCGTGGTGATCGAGGGCAACCGCATCAAGGAGATCAACCCCGAAGGCCCGCTGCCGGATTCGGCCACCGTCATCGATCTGGGCGACGCCACCCTGCTGCCCGGGCTGATGGACATGGAGCTCAACCTGCTGATCGGCGGTCCGGGCAACCCCGGCGGCCTGCCGACCCCGATGCACGGTGTGCAGGACGACCCGGCGTACCGGACGCTGCGCGGCGCGGTCAACGCCCGCACCACGCTCGACGCCGGGTTCACCACCGTCCGCAACCTGGGCCTGATGGTCAAGACCGGCGGCTACCTGCTCGACGTCGCACTGCAGCGCGCCATCGACCAGGGCTGGCATCAAGGGCCCCGCATCTATCCGGCCGGTCACGCCGTCACCCCCTACGGCGGACACCTCGACCCCACGGTCTTCCAGCGGCTGGCACCCGGCATCATGCCGCTGTCGGTCGCCGAGGGCATCGCCAACGGGGTACCCGACGTCATCGCGTGCGTGCGCTACCAGATCCGCCACGGCGCCAAGCTGATCAAGGTGTCGGCCTCCGGTGGCGTGATGTCCCACAGCACCGCACCCGGCGCCCAGCAGTACTCCGATGCCGAGTTCGCCGCGATCGCCGACGAGGCCCACCGCGCAGGCGTCAAAGTCGCCGCCCACGCGGTCGGGGACACCGCTATCCAGGCCTGCATCCGCGCCGGCATCGACTGCATCGAACACGGCTTCCTGGCCAGCGACGAGACGATCCAGATGATGGTCGACCACGGGACTTTCCTGGTCTCCACCACCTATCTCACCGATGCGATGGCCATCGACCGCATCGCACCCGAGCTGCGCAAGAAGGCTCTCGACGTCTTCCCACGGGCAAAGGCCATGCTGCCCAAGGCCATCGCGGCAGGCGTGCGTGTCGCCTGCGGCACCGACGCCCCGGCGATCCCGCACGGCGAGAACGCCAAGGAACTGGTTGCCCTCGTCGAACGCGGCATGACCCCAGTACAGGCGTTGCAGGCGGCGACGCTGGTGGCCGCGGAGTTGGTCGATGCCGCCGACGAGCTGGGCCGGCTGGCACCCGGGTACCTGGCCGACGTCATCGCCGTTGCGGGCGATCCCAGCGTGGACATCGCGACGACGCTCGATGTCCGGTTCGTGATGAAGGACGGCAGCGTCGTCAAGCACAAATAGCACTGTGCGCTAGCGTCGAAAGTGACGGGCACGGCAGGAGACGAGAGCATGGACCTCACCGAGAACACCTTGTGGTGGCTCAAACAGGCGTTCTACTTCTCGCTCACCGAGGTCAACGAGTCGGTCAAAGACCACGGGGTCACCACGGCCCAGATCGGTGTCCTACGCCAGCTGACCAACCAGCCGGGCCTGTCCGGCGCCGAGTTGGCTCGTCGCCTGCTGATCACCCCGCAGGGCGTGCAACTCGCGCTCACCGCGCTGGAGAAGCGGGGCCTGGTCGAGCGCAAACAGGATCCCCAGCACGGACGCATCCTGCAGGTGTTCCTCACCGACGAGGGGCGGGCGGTGGCCTCGGCGGTGGTCGCCGACGCGGTCGCCGCCCATGAGCGGGTGTTCGGCGTGCTCAGTGAGGAGGAGCAGGAGCAGCTGAAGGCACTCCTGCGTCGGGTGATCGAACAGGGCACGGGCCACACGCCGCACTCCGATCACATCGACCCATGACGTCTCCCGGTGGGGCCGGCGAGGCCTAGTTGCGGCGTCGGCGGCCGATGCTCAGCATCCAGTCGGGAAACGCCAACCCGTGGATGATCCGCTGAGTCCGGAAGTACTGGCGCGGAAGCGACGCCGTGTTGTAGGGCAGGTCGTACTTCTCGCACAGTTCCCGCACGCGAACGCTGACCTCGGGGAGGCGGTTGCTCGGCAGGTCGGGGAACAGGTGGTGCTCGATCTGGTAGCACAGGTGACCGCCTGAGAACGCCAGCAGCCGGCTCGCGTTGAAGTTTGCGGTCCCGACCATTTGCCGCAGATACCACTCACCTTTGGTCTCGTCGGTGACCACCGCCGGGTCGAACGTCTCAGCGCCGTCGGGGATGTGCCCGCAGATGATGTTCACGTACACCCACAGGTTCCGGACCACATTCGCGGTGATGTTGGCTGCCAGGGTCCGACGCCACCGGCGCAGGCTCAGGGCGGGCAGGACCACGTAATCCTTGCTCAACTGGCGAGCGATCTTGCCGAAGAACTTCCGCTTTTCCACGGCCAGACCGTCTGGCGTCTCGTGCCGCAGACGCTCGGAGTGCAGCCCGTGCAGGGCAATGCCCCACTCGAACATGGCGGCCAGCACCAGGTTTCGCACCGGAGTCGCCAGGTGGACCCAGCGCCACGGCTGGTCGGTGGTGACCCGATGCAGGCGGTAGCCGATGTCCTCGTCCATCCCGAGCACATTGCTGTACACGTGATGCCGGTAATTGTGCGAGTACCGCCACTGCGCGGAATGTCCGACCATGTCCCACTCCCAGGTGTTGGAGTGGATCTCGGGGTCGTTCATCCAATCCCACTGGCCATGGGAGATGTTGTGGCCGAGTTCCATGTTCTCGATGGACTTCGCATATGCCAGTGCGCACGTTCCCACCAACCATCCGGTCTTCGACCGGGTGCCGGCGATCACCAGTCGTGCCGCGACGTCGAGCGCGCGCTGGAAGTGAATGACCCGCCGGATGTAGGCCGCGTCCTGCGCCCCGAGCGACTCCTCGACGTCTCGGCGGATGACCTCGAGTTCATAGGCGATCTCTTCGACATCCTCACTGCTGAGATGCAGGTAGGCGGGAACATCGGCGATCGCCATCAAGGAGTCCTCGTGGTGGTGCGGCAGGTAGAGCGGCACAATCACCGCGAGCGTCGGACCGCAGCCTAGAGCCTCAGACTTACCGACTGGTAATCGAGGGGCGCCGAACAGGCGAAATGGCGGTGCTGGCGTATAGCCTGCGCGCCTCTACGGCAGTGGACCATGTCCCCGCACCGACTTCGATATCTACCACTTGAGATTAATGACAAGTACTTGATATTGTTGGCCGCGATGGAGACATCTACGACGACACCCCGCATC
This sequence comes from Mycolicibacterium peregrinum, assembly GCF_002102345.1. Classification (GTDB taxonomy): domain Bacteria; phylum Actinomycetota; class Actinomycetes; order Mycobacteriales; family Mycobacteriaceae; genus Mycobacterium; species Mycobacterium peregrinum. The sequence goes on along the minus strand of NZ_LQPP01000006.1, from coordinate 4,428 downwards.
GAATCCGCCGACGTGATCGACGCCGACGGGTTCACTCCCGTGCGGATCAAGCGGGTGATCCGGGAGACCTCCGACGCGGTATCCCTGGTACTCGACATCCCCGAGCCGATCCGAGATCAGTTCCGTTATACGGCGGGGCAATTCATCACCATTCGGGCGAGAATCGACGGGGCCGAACACCGCCGGTGCTACTCGATGTCCTCGTCGCCGACCGTCGATCCCGATCTGCGGATCACCGTCAAACGTGATCGCGACGGCCTGGTCTCCAACTGGGTCAACGACACCGTGAGCATCGGCGACGAACTGCACGTCGCACCGCCCGAAGGCCGCTTCGTCCTCACCGCAGGCGAACGCAACATCGTCACCTTCGCCGGCGGTAGCGGCATCACCCCCGTGTTCTCGCTGGTGCAATCGGCACTGGCCGCCGCCACCCGCAACGCTCGGCTGTTCTACGCCAACCGCAATCTCGACTCGGTGATCTTCCGGGAATCGCTGGCCACCCTCGTCGACACCCACAGCGAGCGCGTTGAGGTGCACCATCATCTCGACGAGCTGGACGGCGTCGTCTCGCCGCAACACATCGCTGACTTCATCGCCAATGACAGCCACGCGGAAACCGATTACTACGTCTGCGGACCCGCCCCGTTCATGGATACCGTCGAACGAGTCCTGCTCGACTCCGGAATATCCAGGCAGCAGGTGCATCTGGAGCGGTTCAGCGTCGCCGCGATCCCACCGCCCGACCCGACCGAACCCGTGGCCACCGAAGAAGTGACCATCGAACTCGACCGCCGCACGATCACCGCGCCCTACCGCGCGGGCAACACCCTGCTGCAGACGGCACGACTGGCCGGCCTGAAGGCGCCGTCCTCCTGCGAAACCGGTTCGTGCGGAACATGTATGGCTCAGGTGGTCGAGGGCAGCGCGCGCATGCTCAACAACGACGCCCTCGACGACGACGAGATTGCCGAGGGGTGGGTGGTGACGTGCCAGGCGCTGCCCACCAGCCGCCGAGTGAGAGTGGTCTATGAGTAAAGCAAGTATGAGCAGGGTGGCCGTGGTGACCGGCGGGGCGTCGGGAATGGGTGAGTCGACGTGCCACGAGTTGGGCCGGCGTGGACATCAGGTCGCCGTGCTCGACGTCAATGCCGATGCCGCCCAACGCGTCACCGACGACCTGCGGGCGGCCGGGGTCACCGCCTTCGCGGTCGGCGCCGACATCACCGACCGGGGCGCGGTGGAAGAGGCCTTCGGCAAGGTGCGCAGCGAACTCGGGCCGGTCGGCATCCTGGTGACCAGCGCGGGCATGTTCGGGTACGCCTCGTTCGCCGACATCACCGAACAGTCTTGGGCGCAGATGATCGACGTGAACCTGAGCGGGACGTTCCGCTGTTGCCAGGTGGCCCTGCCGGACATGGTCGAGGCGGGGTGGGGTCGCATCGTGATGATCTCCTCGTCGAGCGCGCAGCGCGGCACCCCGTTCGCGGCCCACTACGCCGCCTCCAAAGGCGCGCTGCTGACCCTGACGAAATCGCTGGCACGCGAATACGCCGCGCACGGCATCACGGTCAACAACATCCCGCCATCGGGTATCGAGACCCCGATGCAGCACCAGTCGCAAGCCGCGGGCTACCTGCCGCCCAACGAGACGATCGCCGCCAACATCCCCCTCGGCCGGCTCGGCACCGGTGCGGATATCGCTGCCGCCGTGGGTTTCCTGTGCTCCGAGGAGGCCGGCTTCATCACCGGCCAAACCCTCGGGGTGAACGGCGGCGCAGTGATGTAACGGCTCGCGAGACGTCCGAACAGTCCAAACGCACACTAGTCACCACGGAGGTTCACATGGCAACCAAGTGGCCCAAGCCGGCTGAGGGCTCCTGGACCGAGCACTATCCCGATCTGGGCACCGGCCCGATCCCGTTCCGGGACTCCATCTCTGAAGAGTTCTACGAACTGGAGCGAGAGGCCATCTTCAAGCGGGCCTGGCTCAACATCAGCCGGGTCGAAGAGACGCCCGAGGTCGGCAGTTTCATCACCCGGCAGATCGAGGCCGCCGAAGCGTCGCTGCTCCTCGTGAGAGACCACGACGGCGGTATCCGTGCATTCCACAACCTGTGCCGCAGACGCGGGCACACGCTGGTGCCCCCGGACTTCCGCGCCACCGAACTACGTAGTACCGGAGCCGAGTTCGAATGCCGGCACTGCGGCTGGCGTTACGGCCTGGACGGGAGCCTGATATCGCTGCCCGACGCGGACCGCTTCACCGACCTGAACCCTGATGACTACGGGCTGGTCCCGGTGCACTGCGACGTCTGGGCCGGTTTCGTGTTCGTCAACTTCGACCGCGAACCGCGCCAGAGCCTGCGCGACTTTCTCGGTCCCATGGTGACCGCACTCGACGACTATCCGTTCGACAAACTCAGCGAGCGATACGACTGGGTGGCGCACAACAACAGCAACTGGAAGATCTTCGCCGATGCCTTCCAGGAGTACTACCACGTACCGTCGCTGCACACCCAGCAGGTGCCACCGGAGGTGCGAGACCCCAACGCGGGCTTCACCTGTGGCCACTTTCAGCTCGACGGTCCGCACCGGCTCGTCTCGACGGCCGGCACCCGACGCTGGCTGCTGGCACCGGAGTACATGTACCCGATCGAGCGGGCCACCCAGAGTGGCCTGGTGGGTCCGTGGCGCACCCCCGACATCGGCGAACTACCGATGCACGGACTCAACCCGGGCAACATCGAGCCGTGGGGCATCAGCAACTTCCAGATCTTCCCCAACCTGGAGATCCTGATCTACGGCGGCTGGTACCTGCTCTACCGCTATTGGCCGACGTCGCACAACACCCACCGCTACGAGGCGTTCACCTACTTCCACCCGGCCCGCACGGTGCGGGAGCGGGTCGAGCACGAGGTGGCCGCCGTGGTGCTCAAGGAATTCGCCCTGCAGGACGCCGGCATGCTCGGCGGCACCCAGGCCGCGCTCGAATACGACGTCATCGACGAGTACCCGCTCAACGATCAGGAGATCCTGGTACGGCACCTGCACAAGATGGCGGTCGACTGGGTCGAGGACTATCAGCGCGACCGCACGCCGGCGGGAGCGTGAGCATGACCTCCACAACCGCCACAGACTCCCCGCGACTCCCCAGCGCCTTCGCCGAACTCGAGCCCTACGCCGAAATCTGGTGCCTGCCAACGGAGACCGAACGGTGGGATCGCCGCCTGGCCAGCACCATGCCGGAGATGCACCGGTTCTACGACGCCTTCTTCCCGCGCGTCGAAGAGGCGATCGAGTACTGCGACAAGTTTCCGCTCGACGACATTCCCGACGATGCGCTCAACCTGCTGCACCTGATCTATTCGCTGATCATGGTCGCCATGTCGGTGGAGATCATGCACCAACCGGCGCCGACCGATTCCGCCGACGCCGTGATGATCCGCACCGGCGAGCCCCGGCCGTAACACCACCGAACACCGAAAGGACGCACCCGATGAGTGTGTTGACCATCAACAAGCTGACCACTTCGGTGGGCGCCGAGGTTGTCGGCGTCGACCCCGAACGCCTGGGCACCGACGACAGCCTGGGAGCCGCGGTGCTCGACGCCCTGGAGGACAACGGGGTGCTGGTGTTCCACGACCTGCATCTGGATCCCGAAGCCCAAGTGGCTTTCTCACAGCGCCTCGGCGAGATCGACCGCTCGGCAGACGGCCATCACCCGGTCTCGGGTATCTACCCGATCACGCTGGACAAGACGAAGAACAAGGCCGCCGAGTACCTCAAGGCGACGTTCGACTGGCATATCGACGGTTGCACCCCCATGCACGACGAATGCCCGCAGAAGGCGACGGTGCTGTCGGCCCTGGAAGTCGCTGCACGGGGAGGTGAAACCGAGTTCGCCAACACCTATGCGGCCTATGACTCGCTCGATGAGGCCGAGAAGGAGCGCTATCGCGGGTTGCGGGTGGTCCACTCGCTGGAAGCGTCGCAGCGCCGGGTCTATCCGGATCCGACGCCCGATCAGCTGAGCCGCTGGCAGGCCCGGCCCACCCATGAGAACCCGCTGGTGTGGACGCACCGCAACGGGCGAAAGTCGTTGGTACTGGGCGCTTCGGCGGACTACATCGTCGGGATGGACCGAGACGAGGGCCGGGCCCTGCTCGCTGAGCTCCTCGCCCACGCCACCACCGCAGACAAGGTGTACAGCCACAGGTGGTCGGTGGGTGACACCGTCATCTGGGACAACCAGGGAGTTCTGCACCGCGCCGCGCCGTACGAACCCAACTCACCCCGGCACATGCTGCGCACCACGGTGCTCGGCGACGAACCGATCCAGTAACCCCGGGGCACCGCGAGCATTGCTCCTATGTCAAGCGGCGGCGGGTTGGGGGTCGTTGAGGCGTGCTTGTTCGTCGGTATGGAGTC
>NZ_LQPP01000005.1 GCF_002102345.1 Mycolicibacterium peregrinum | reverse complement strand
AACATCTGGGTGCTGGGCCGCATCGACGACGTCATGAACATCTCCGGACACCGCATCTCGACCGCCGAGGTGGAGTCGGCGCTGGTCGGGCATTCCGGCGTGGCCGAGGCCGCCGTGGTCGGCGCATCCGACGACACCACCGGTCAGGCCATCTGCGCGTTCGTGATCCTCAAGGCCTCCGCGCACGGCGGGGCCGACACCATGATCGAGGAACTGCGCGCCCAGGTCGCCACCGAGATCTCGCCGATCGCCAAGCCGCGGGAGATCCACGTGGTGCCCGAGCTGCCCAAGACCCGAAGCGGCAAGATCATGCGCCGGCTGCTGCGCGATGTGGCCGAAGGCCGCGAACTCGGCGACACCTCGACGCTGGTCGACCCGAGCGTGTTCGAGGCGATCCGCGCCAGCAAGTAGGGCACAGCTCGTCGAAAGGCCAGTTATGGCACGCGTTTCCGAAGATGGCGTGTCATAGCTGGCCACTCGGGATCAGGGAATCGGGACGAAACCCGTCCCCGGACGGTTCTTGGCCGTGATGTCGGCCAACTGCGTGTTGAACGACATCGTCACCGCCGGCGTGTGCAGCGGAACGAACTTGACCACGCAGGTCGGCAGTTCCTCGCTGTAGGCGCCGTGAATCATGCCGACGAGCTTGTTGTCGACGGTGACGGGCGCCCCCGAGTCACCCGGCTGGCCGCACACCTGGTTGACGATGGTGCCTGGGTCCTGCCCGGGCCCCCAGGTCACACCGCACGAATATCCGGTGGTGCGGCCCAGTTTGCAGGCGATCTGGCCGAACGCCGGATCCGGTCCGAGCCCGTCGATCTGGAAACCGTTGACGTTGCTGGTCGGGGTGACCTTCGCCGGATCGAATTCGATCACCGCGTAATCGAGCAGGTCGTTCCCGGCGACCATCTTGCCCACCACTCCGGCGCTGTCCGCGCCTTCAGCCGACACCACTGCACCCGGTCCGCCACAGTGCGCCGAGGTGAAGCCGATGAGCCGGCCGGCGCTGTCGTGCCCGATCGTGGTGAGCGTGCAGAATGCGTCCCCGTTGACCACGATCCCTGAGCCGCCACCCAGTACAACCGGTTGATCGGCATGAGCCGGGGCCGGGGTCAACATCGCGACAGCGGCGATGAGCGGTGCGCCAATCAGCAACTGCAGGCGGTGTCTGCTCGTCAAGTGTCCTCCGATCGACGCGCCCGACCCGCGCAACTCAAGAATGCGATCAGTCTACTAAGACGCGGATGTCGGCCGGGATCGTTAACGGCTTCGTCGCATGGCAACATGAACGCCATGAGCACAGGCGACCGCAGGGACGGCGTTCCGACGACGGTGACCTCGATTCCGCTCGTCGACCCGCATGCCCCCAAGCCGGACCCCTCGATCGGCGACCTCGTCAAGGACGCCACCGCGCAGGTCTCCACCCTGCTGCGCGCCGAGGTGGAGTTGGCCAAGGCCGAGATCACCCGGGATGTGAAGAAGGGCCTGACCGGCAGCGTGTTCTTCATCGCCGCGCTGGTGGTCCTGTTCTACTCGACCTTCTTTTTCTTCTTCTTCCTGGCCGAGCTGCTCGACACCTGGCTGTGGCGCTGGGTGGCCTTCCTGATCGTGTTCGGCCTGATGGTGCTGACCACAGGGGCGCTTGCGCTGTTCGGCTTCCTGAAGGTGCGACGGATCAGAGGTCCGCAGCAGACGATCGAGTCGGTCAAGGAGACCCGCGAGGCCCTCACGCCCGGCCATGACAAGGGCGCACTGCCCGCTGTCCCGGTCAAGCCGGCCACCGACCCGTCAGGCTGGTAGTGCCTCCACCCGCTCCGTCGATCACCAGGATCGAGGGGCCGTGGCGGCACCTGCAGGTGCATGCCAATGGGATTCGCTTCCATGTGGTGGAGGGTGACAGCGAGAGCCGCGAGACGGACCGCCCGCTGGTCATCTTCCTGCACGGGTTCGGCTCGTTCTGGTGGTCGTGGCGTCATCAACTCACCGCGCTGACCGGCGCGCGTGTGGTGGCGGTCGATCTGCGCGGCTACGGCGACAGTGACAAGCCGCCGCGCGGCTACGACGGCTGGACGCTGGCCGGAGATACCGCCGGGCTGGTGCGCGCGTTGGGGCACAAGACCGCGACGCTGGTCGGGCATGCCGATGGCGGTCTGGTGTGCTGGGCGACCGCGGTCCTGCATCCACGTGTGGTCAATGCGATCGCACTCGTCAGCTCACCGCACCCGCTGGCGTTGCGGACGTCCACGTTGACCCGGCGCGACCAAGGCCGCGCGCTGTTGCCGTCGCTGCTGAGCTATCAGTTGCCGGCCTGGCCCGAGCACTCACTGACCCGTCACGACGGCGCGGAGCTGGAGCGCCTGTTCCGCAGCCGGGCCGGCACGAAATGGCAGACCAGCCAAGACTTCTCCGAGACGATGGGCCATCTACGTCAGGCCATCCAGATTCCGGGTGCCGCGCACTGTGCACTGGAGTATCAGCGGTGGGCGGTGCGCAGCCAACTGCGCGGTGAGGGCCGGCGGTTCATGCGCTCGATGAAACGTCCGATCGGCGTGCCGGTGTTGCACATGCGCGGCGACGCCGACCCGTATGTCCTTGCCGACCCGGTGCACCGGACCCAGCACTATGCGCCGCACGGCCGTTATGTGTCCATCACGGATGCAGGACATTTCGGCCACGAGGAACAGCCGGAGTCCGTCAACGCGCAGCTGAGCCGGTTCCTGACCCAGCTGCGCGCCAACTGATCAGGAGTTGATGCAGGTTCCGGTCGCGACGCGCTGGGTGTTGCCGATCTTGGCCAGCTGATGCTCGACTTCCTTGGCAGTCAGCACGAATCCGGTATCGGCGTCGTCGACTGCCGCACCGAACACCACGCCCAGCACCTTGCCGGACCGGTTGATCATCGGCCCGCCTGAATTGCCTTGCCGCACCGTGCCCCTGACCGTGTAGACCTCGCGGGTGACGGTGGTGGTGCGGTAGATGTCGGGGCCGTTGAGCTCGATGATCTCGCGCACGCGGGCCGGGGTGGCCAGGAAGTCGCCGCCGCCCGGGTAGCCCATCACCACAGCGTCGGTCCCCTTCGGGGCCGGTTGTTCGGCGAACTGCAGCGGCGTGATCGGCAGGTTCGGGACGTCGAGGATGGAGATGTCGGCGTTGGGGTCGTAGGACACCACCCCGGCGTCGTAGGTCTTTCCGTCGGCCTCGATGGTCACGCTGTCGGCACCGGCGACCACATGGGCGTTGGACATGACCCGGTTGGGGGCGACCACGAAACCGCTACCCTCAAGTACTTTCTGGCAACTCGGCGCGACACCGCGGATCTTGACCACGCTGGGCCGGGAGGTCGTCACCACAGGATCGGTGGCCAGTGCCGCGTCCGGGGCGTCGACATTGACGATCGGGGTCCGCCCGAACGGTTCGAGCACATCGGGCAACCCGGAGGTGTCCAGCAGCGCCGACAACCGGTTCGGCACTGACCGCAGCCAGTCCGGCGCGACCTTGTCGACCTCGGTGAGCACCCGTGAATTCTTCACGGCCGCAGCCAGATTCGGCTGGTCCGAAGAGGTGAGCAGACTGCCCAACAGCCAGGACGCCACGAGGACTGCGACCAGCATCAGGCTCACCCCGACCGCCGAGTCCAACACCCGGAACACCGGGTTTCGGATGGTGCCGCGCACCGCACGGCCCAGCACCACACCGGCGATCTCACCGATCACCACGAGCGCGAGGATCAGGAAGAGCGTGGCGAAAAGCTTGGTGCGGTCACCGCTGACGTGCGGGATCACGTGCGGCGCCAGCAACACGCCTGCCACCGCACCGAGCACCACGCCGATGAAGGACAGCAGGGAGCCGAGCGCGCCGGAACGCCAGCCAGATATGGCTGCGACGAACCCGATGCCGAGGATGGCGAAATCGAGCCAGACCGAAGGTGTCATCTATATCCACTTCAACATTGGGCTTCACCGTAACCGTTGTCATGCCCGACGAGGGCCATTGCGTCGTCGAGTCCGCGCACGTCGTCGGTGTTCCACGGTTTGGCCCAACCTGCGACGTCGAGGATCGCCGAGATCACCTGACCGGTGAAGCCCCACACCAGCATCTCGTTGAGGAGGAACGCCGGTCCGGCAAACCGGCTGGTGTTGGCCTCCCGGTACACCATGAGGCGGTTCTCGGGGTTGGTGAAGGCGCGCACCGGAACCCGTGCGACGACGGCGGTCTCGGATTCGTTGACAACAGCGACGGGCCCCGGGTCGGGCGAGTAGGCCAGCACCGGGACGACGTGGAACCCGGACGGCGGGATGAACATCTTCTCCAGCGTCGCCAGCGGGTACAGGCGGTCGGTGTCGATGCCGGTCTCTTCCCAGGCCTCGCGGAACGCCGTGCCGACCGGGCCCTGGTCGCCGGGATCGGTGGCCCCGCCGGGGAACGCGGCCTGACCGGCGTGGTGGCGCAGCGTCGAGGCGCGGACCGTGACCAGCAGGTCGGCCTCCTCGGGAAGGAGCGGGGGTGTGCCCTCTGCCGGTCCGGAGAAGAGGACCAGGACCGCGGCATCGCGCCGGGCGCCGGCCTGCGCGGCTTGATTGTTGGCCTCGACGATGCCCGCCAGCACCTCAGGGGGAACCCGTCGGCGATAGGCGTCGGGCACCCGGTCGAGGTTGTCGACCAGCGGTTTGAGCCAGGGCGGGGCGGCATCCGGGAACAGCCCGTCGCGCGTCGATCTCACCCCGGGTGCTCCTATCGGCTAGAGCGGATCTTTTCGTCGACCGCAGCCGCGATCTCGTCGGCACTGACGAACGATCGGGGTAGGGTCCCGGCCACGCTACCGTCCGCACGCAGCACGACCGTCGCAGGCATGACGTTGGGCACCTTGAGCGCGGCCGCGACCAGCCGTCTGCCGTCCTGCAGGGTCGGAAGACGCACTCCGAGCTCGGCCAGGCGCACCAGCGCCGCCGTCTCGTTCTCGTCCTGGTGCACGGTCACGACCAGCACGTCGTCGCCGACCCGGCGCTGGTATTCGGCCATCGCCGGAAGCTCGTCGGCGCACGGGCCGCACCAGTACGCCCAGAGGTTGAGCACCACGGTCCGGCCGGCCAGCGCCTGCGCCACGTCCACGGGCTTCCCGTCGCCGACGCACTCCAGGGTGATCCCACGCAGCGCTTCCGGTCCCGGTCCCTGCCCTGGCGCGGGGCACGGCGGCAGCTGTGCCCGGGCCCGTGGACCGGCAAGGGCCGCCGGGGTGTCGGCATCGCGATGATCGCGGGAGGTGGACTGTTGCCCCGTCCCGGCCTGCGGTGCGGGCTCGTCGCGCAGTTCCATCCAGAACGCGGTGCCCAACGCCACCAGGACCACGAGGACCACCACGGTCCAGCGGGCCGATCTGCTCATGGTGCGGTCACAGCCCGGCCAGCGCGAGCAGATGCTCGGTCTCGGGACCTTTGACCAGTGCAGCAGCCGTGGGCGGATCGGTGGGCCCGACCCCGAACGACGGGCAGTCCTTGGCCAGCACACACACCCCGCACGCCGGCTTGCGGGCATGGCAGACCCGGCGGCCGTGGAAAATCACCCGGTGGCTCAGCAGGGTCCATTCCTTGCGTTCGATGAGCTCACCGATCGCGAACTCGACCTTGACCGGATCCTCTTCCTCGGTCCAGCGCCACCGCCGCACCAGCCGCCCGAAGTGGGTGTCGACGGTGATGCCGGGAATGCCGAAGGCGTTACCCAGGATGACGTTCGCGGTCTTTCGGCCCACCCCGGGCAGCGTCACGAGGTCCTCGATGTTGTCGGGTACCTCTCCGTCGAACCGGGCCACCAGCTCCTGACCGAGCCGGATCAGCGAGGTGGTCTTGTTCCGGTAGAAGCCGGTCGGCCGGATCAGCTCCTCCATCTCGGTGCGATCGGCCTGGGCATAGTCGAGGGCCGTCCGGTATTTGAGGAACAACGCCGGCGTGGTCAGGTTCACCCGCTTGTCGGTGCTCTGCGCCGACAAGATGGTCGCCACCGCCAGCTCCAGCGGGTTGGTGAAGTCCAGCTCGCAGTAGACGTGCGGAAATGCCCGCGCCAGTTCACGGTTCATCCGTCGAGCCCGACGAACCAGGCCCAGGTGGGTTTCGCTGTCCCACTTCTTGGACCGGCGCGTCTTCCCTGTCGGGGCGGCAGCCTCAGTCACGTCAATCAGCGTACTGACCTCGCCGGACATCCTCCTGCGCGGACCGGTGATGATTCGTGACCCCACTGAGACCTACGCCGTGTTAACTACTGCCTTGTGTCGTGGTTGCTGGTGGCGCTCATCCCGGGCTTGCTCATGCTGGCGGCGTTCGGGCTCGAGCGGCTGGAATCAGGGTTGGAACGAAAGCCGGCGCCTACGGCGCCCGCGCCGCGGGTCAAACCGGTCCTCATCGACGTCGAGAGCGAACGTTTGCCGACGCGGTACTACGAACCGCAGGCCATAAATACCGGGTTTCCTGCGTCTCGACATGTCAATCGTGTGTAGCGTGGGCTAGTCGCGAAACCGCGTACCTCTAGACTGAGCAGGAAATATCAGTAAGAGGACAACACACCCAATAGCTTAAGGGGCAACGTGGACGAGATCCTGGCCAGGGCCGGAATCTTCCAGGGCGTCGAACCGACCGCCGTTTCGGCGCTGACGAAGCAGTTGCAGCCCGTCGACTTTCCGCGCGGGCACACCGTCTTCGCCGAGGGCGAACCCGGCGACCGCCTGTACATCATCATTTCCGGCAAGGTGAAGATCGGCCGCCGTTCACCGGACGGCCGCGAGAACCTGCTGACCATCATGGGCCCGTCGGACATGTTCGGTGAGCTGTCGATCTTCGACCCGGGGCCTCGTACCTCGAGCGCCACCACCATCACCGAGGTGCGCGCGGTGTCGATGGACCGCGACGCGCTGCGTGCGTGGATCGCGGACCGTCCCGAGATCGCCGAGCAGCTGCTGCGGGTGCTCGCGCGTCGTCTGCGCCGCACCAACAACAACCTGGCCGACCTGATCTTCACGGACGTGCCCGGTCGCGTGGCCAAGCAGCTGCTGCAGCTGGCTCAGCGGTTCGGAACCCAGGAAGGCGGGGCGCTGCGCGTCACGCACGACCTCACGCAGGAAGAGATCGCCCAGCTCGTCGGCGCGTCCCGCGAGACCGTCAACAAGGCGCTGGCCGATTTCGCCCACCGCGGCTGGATCCGCCTGGAGGGCAAGAGCGTGCTGATCAGCGACAGCGAAAGGTTGGCGCGCCGCGCGCGCTAATTTCTCTGCCCAGCAGACACAGAACTGCCCCTTTTCCGTGGAAAAGGGGCAGTTCTGTGTCTGGTGGCACTAGGTGCAGAGGTAGTCCAGCTGGGCCTGCACGCTCTTCTCGGCGGCGTCCCACAGTTTCTGGTCCACGTCGGTGTAGACGTGCTCGACGACTTGGCGAGCCGAGGCGTCCTCGCCGAGTTCCCGTAGCGCCGCCCGGATCTGGTCCAACCGCTCCTCGCGGTGCGCCAGATACATCGCGGTCACCTCGTGAAGATTCGGCAGATCGGGGCCGTGCCCGGGCAGCACCGTCCGGGCGCCCAGGCCCTGCAGCCGTTGCAGGGATTCCAGGTAGTCACGCAGGCTGCCATCCTCGGTGTCGATGACGGTGGTGCCGCGGCCCAGCACGGTGTCGGCGGTCAGTACCGCCCCTTGCCCGTTGTCACCGTCGAGCACGAACGACAGTGAATCGACGGTGTGGCCGGGGGTGGCCATCACCTTGATCCGCAGCCCGGCCGCGTCGATCACCTCGCCATCGGTCAGCGGACCGCCGAGGCCTCGCAGGAAGCCACTGCCGACCGAACGGACCGTGGCGCCGGTCAGGTCCACGAGTTTGTCGATCCCGCCGGTGTGGTCCTCGTGCTTGTGACTGATCAACACCAACGCGACGGTGTCCAGTTCGGCGATGCGGCCGATGTGCGCTGCATCGTCGGGTCCGGGGTCGACGATGACGATCTCGTCGCTGCCCGGGCCGCGCAGCACCCACGTGTTGGTGCCCTCCAGGGTCATCAGCCCCGGGTTGTCGCACAGCAGCACCGAGGCCGATTCGGTCACCGGACGTAACAGCCCGTAGGCCGGGTGTTGCATGACGACGCGATTGCCTCTCATGCTCGATCGCTTACGCGATCTCGGCGATGATCTCGACTTCGACCGGCGCGTTGCGCGGCAATTCCGACACGCCGACGGCCGAACGCGCGTGCGCGCCCGCCTCACCGAAGATCTCGCCGAACAGTTCGGAGGCGCCGTTGACGACGCCGGGCTGTCCACTGAATCCGGCTGCGGATGCGACGAACCCGGTCACCTTGATGATCCGGACGACGGAGTCGATGCCCACCAGCGCGTGCACGGCGGCCAGCGCGTTGAGGCCGCAGACCCGGGCCAGCTCGTTGCCCTGCTCGGGGCTGATCTCCGCGCCGACCTTGCCGGTGGCCAGCAGCTCGCCGGCCTGGATCGGCAGCTGACCGGCGGTGTAGACCAGGTTGCCGGTCCGGACCGCGGGGACATACGCGGCCAGCGGAGCGACGACGTCCGGCAGTTCGATGCCGAGCTCGGCCAGCCGCTGAGAGTTGGTCACTTCGGCCGCTTCAGGTAGGCGACGTGCTGCTCGCCGGTCGGGCCGGGCAGCACGGAGACCAGCTCCCAGCCGTCCTGTCCCCACTGATCGAGAATCTGTTTGGTGGCGTGGGTCAACAACGGCACCGTGGCGTATTCCCATTTGGTCGCTTCGCTCACGCCGCCCACCTAGTTCCTTCGCTCATGGCCCGAGCTTATCGGTCGGACACCCAGGCTTGGTTAGCATGCACTGGTGGCAACCACAGAGAGCGGCGCCAAACACGTCGGCTGGCCGTCAAGGCTGACAAAGGCCCGGCTGCATTTCGTTTCCGGCAAGGGCGGCACCGGCAAATCCACCGTCGCAGCCGCACTGGCGCTGGCCCTGGCGGCCGGCGGCCGCAAGGTGCTGCTGGTGGAGGTCGAGGAGCGCCAGGGCATCGCGCAGCTGTTCGACGTGCCGCCGCTGCCGTATGAGGAAGTCAAGGTGGCCACGGCCGATGGCGGCGGACAGGTCAACGCGCTCGCGATCGACATCGAGGCGGCGTTCCTGGAGTACCTCGACATGTTCTACAACCTCGGCCTGGCCGGCCGGGCCATGCGCCGCATCGGTGCCATCGAATTCGCGACCACGATCGCTCCCGGTCTGCGTGACGTGCTGCTCACCGGCAAGATCAAAGAAATCGTGACGCGCACCCCCAAGGACGCCAAGGGCAAGCGCGGCGTTTACGACGCCGTGGTGGTCGATTCCCCTCCCACCGGCCGCATCCCGCGGTTCCTGGACGTCACCAAGGCGGTCTCCGACCTCGCCAAGGGTGGGCCCGTGCACTCGCAGGCCGACGGTGTGGTCAAGCTGCTGCACTCCGAGCAGACCGCCATCCACCTGGTGACGCTGCTGGAAGCGCTGCCCATCCAGGAGACGCTGGAAGCCATCGACGAACTCACCGCGATGGGCCTGCCGATCGGCAGCGTGATCGTCAACCGCAACATCCCGGCGTACCTGCCCACCGAGGATCTGGCCAAGGCCGCCGAGGGCGACATCGACGCCGACGCCGTCCGCGCGGGCCTGGAGAAGGCTGGAATCACATTGGCGGACAACGATTTCGCGGGCCTGCTGACCGAGTCAATCCAGCACGCCACCCGGATCGCGGCACGCGCCGAGAGTGCCGAACTGCTCGATGCCATCGACGTCCCCCGCCTCGAGCTGCCGTCGCTGGCCGATGGTGTCGACCTGGGCAGCCTGTATGAACTCGCCGAAGCACTGGAACAGCAGGGGGTCCGCTAGTGAGTACGAAACCGCCCGCCCTTGACATGCACACCATCCTGTCCGACACCGCCAACCGCGTCGTAGTTTGTTGCGGCGCAGGCGGAGTCGGCAAGACCACCACCGCGGCCGCGATGGCGCTGCGGGCCGCCGAGTACGGCCGCACCGTTGTGGTGCTGACCATCGACCCGGCCAAGCGACTGGCCCAGGCGCTGGGCATCAAGGATCTCGGGAACACCCCGCAGCGGGTTCCACTGGCCCCGGAGGTCACCGGCGAACTGCACGCGATGATGCTGGACATGCGCCGCACGTTCGACGAGATGGTGGTGCAGTACTCCGGGCCGGACCGCGCCGACTCCATTCTGGAGAACCAGTTCTACCAAACCGTGGCGACCTCGCTGGCCGGCACGCAGGAGTACATGGCCATGGAGAAGCTCGGCCAGCTGCTGGCCGAGGACAAGTGGGATCTGGTGGTGGTGGACACCCCGCCGTCGCGCAACGCCCTGGACTTCCTCGATGCCCCGAAGCGGTTGGGCAGCTTCATGGACAGTCGGCTGTGGCGGATGCTGCTGGCGCCGGGGCGGGGCATCGGCAAGCTCGTCACCGGCGCGGTCGGCCTGGCCATGAAGGCCCTGTCCACCGTGCTGGGTTCGCAAATGCTCTCCGACGCAGCAGGTTTCGTGCAGTCACTGGACGCCACCTTCGGCGGGTTTCGCGAGAAGGCCGACCGGACCTATGAATTGCTCAAGCGCCGCGGCACTCAGTTCGTGGTGGTGTCGGCGGCCGAGCCCGACGCACTGCGCGAGGCCTCGTTCTTCGTCGACCGGCTGTCGAACGAGCACATGCCGCTGGCGGGGCTGATCCTCAACCGCACCCATCCCACGCTGTGTGATCTGCATGCGGACAAGGCAGAGGAAGCCGCCGACGAGTTGGCGGCCGAGGGTTCGGACCCGCTGGCCGAGGCCGTGCTGCGGATCCACGCCGACCGGGCCCACACCGCCAAGCGTGAGATCCGGCTGCTGTCCCGGTTCACCGGGGCCAACCCGCACGTCGCGATCGTCGGGGTGCCGTCACTGCCGTTCGATGTCTCGGATCTCGACGCTCTGCGCGCGATCGCCGATCAGATCACCGGGGAGGCGGCCGGCGCCGCCTGATCGGCGCCTTCCAGGTAGCGGCGGATCTCGGTCCCCAGCAGTCCCATCGCTTCCAACACCGGATCGCGATGGTCCTCACCCCAGGCCCAATTGGCCAGGACCGCGTAGCCCACCCGGCGTCCGCTGTCCGGGTTCCCGACACATCCGATGTCGATCCGCGCGTCGGAGATGGTCCCGGTCTTGTTCCAGAGTTCGAACCCGGCGTCGGGCTCGGTGTGCGCCAGCGGGTCGAGGCCGAATGCCCGCGCCACCATCGACAGATCGGTGTTGACGCCGAGCCAGCGCCGCAACCGCTCGGACACCGTCGGGCTGTGGATGTCACCCATCTGCAGGCGCGCCACGAACTCGCAGAGTTCCGCGGCATTCCCCGTGGAAAGGGTGAGCGGATCGTCCTGGGATCTGTTCAGCCGCACCCGGTCTCGTAACCCGCTCTCGGTGAACCCGAGGTCGCGGGTGGCGCGTTGCACCTCGTCGAGCCCGAGCCGGCGAAGCAGAATGTTGGTGGCCATGTTGTCGCTGACCGCACCGATCAGCAGGCACAGGTCATCGATCCGTTGGTCCTGCTGCCGTAACAGATAGAGGATGCCGGAATCTGCCACCTGGTCGTCAGCGGTGGCGGCGAGGACTTCGCCGGGGTCCAGGGTCACGTCGTCGAATCGGCGCGCCACCTCGGCCAGCAAGAAGACCTTCCCCACGCTGGCTGTCTTGAGCACGCGGTGCGGGGTGTGCTCCCACAAGGTCTGGCCAGTGCTGAGGTCGGTGACACGGGCCGACCATGCCGCCACGTCGGTCAGCCAGGACGAGGCCTGCGAGAAGAACGCGCTCATGCCACTTCAGCGACGTCGGCATCGGCGGGTATCCGCCCGAACCGCTTGCGCAGGACGTAAGCCACCACGACGACAACGAGACTCAGGACGCTGGCCAACAGCTGAACCCGCTGATCGACATCGAACAGCATGGCCAGCAGGACCAGAACGAAACAGGCGATCACCACGATGGTCAGATACGGGAAGAACCACATCTTCAGGGTCAGCTTGGACGGGTCGTCACGTTCGATGGCCCGGCGTACCCGCAGCTCGGAGATACCGATCATCACGTACATGAAGATCGCGACGACCCCGCACGAGTTCACCAGGAACAGGAACAGCGAGTCGGGGGCGATGTAGGCGAGCACCACGGAGATCCAGCCGATGACCGTGCTTGCCAGCACCGCCCGGGTCGGGACACCGCGGGAGTTGGTGCGCACCAACCATTCTGGCGCGTCGCCGTGCGATGCGAGAACCCGCAGCATGCGTGAGGAGGTGTAGATCGAGGAATTCAGCACGGAGAGCACGGCCGTGAGGATGACGAAGTTCATGATCACGCCGGCACCAGGGATGTGCAGTTTGTCCAGGGCGGCCACGTACGGGCTGGACAGCACGGACGCGTCGTTCCACGGCAGCAGGCACACGACCAGGAAGATCGACCCGACGTAGAACAGGATGATCCGCCAGATGACCCCGGTGGTTGCCCTGGCCACCGACTTGGCCGGCTCGGCGCTCTCCGCGGCGGCGATGGTGACGATTTCGGCTCCGCCGAACGCGAAGATCACCACCACCACGGCGCCCAGGATCGATCCGACGCCGTTGGGCGCGAAGCCGCCGTGGGACACCAGGTTGCTCAGCCCGCCGGTGTCGCCCGGCCACAGTCCCAGCACCCACAGCAGGCCCAGCACGATGAAGGACACGATGGCGGCGACCTTGATACCCGAGAACCAGAACTCGAATTCGCCGAACCAACGCACCGAGATCAGGTTGGTCACGGTCATCACCGCCATCAGCAGCATGGCCATGATCCACAGTGGCAAGCCGACCCAGACGGACAGGATCTTCGCCCCCGCAACGGCTTCCACCGCGATGATGATCACGTAGTAGTACCAGTACAACCAGCCGAGGGTGAAGCCGGCCCATGGACCGATCCCCATCCTGGCGTAGTCGGCGAAGGCACCGGTCCTCGGCTTTGCGACCACCATCTCGCCCAGCATGCGCAGGGTGCACAGCACCAGTGCGCCGGCCAGAACGTAGGACAGGATCGCGGCGGGCCCGGCGGTCTTGATGACTGCGCCGCTACCGACGAACAGCCCCGCACCGATGGCCCCGCCGATCGCGATCATGGTCATGTGCCGCGTTTTCAGCGACCTGGCCAGTCCGGAGCGGGGTTCATCGGCGGAGGACAACTGGGGTTCCGATTCGAGCATGTGGCAGTCGCAATCAGTCGCAGGGGCGGATGGGCAGGGGCACGAGCGAGGGTTCGCCGGCCTCGGTCACGATCTGTTCGATCGTCTGGGCGCGCCGGACCAGCGACCAGTGTCGGCCGCCGTCCGGGTCGGTCTCCACCGCGTAGACCGCGGGCCGCGGTAATGCGTTGTAGGAGAAGTGGGTTGAGAAGTAGTAGCCGCCGGTATCCGGTACCGCCACCAGGTCCCCCGGGTGGACGAAGGGTAGGTCGCGGCCGACGGCCAGCATGTCGCCGGTGAAGCAGGCCGGACCTGCGATGTCCTGCAGTTGAGACGGCTCGGCACGGCGCCGTCCCTGCGCGTCGTACACCTCGATCCGCAGCGGCCATTCCCCCGGCCCGAAAATCGTGCGGGTCGCCACTTGCACACCGGCATGGGTGATGGCGATCGGCCTTCCACCGGTGACCTTCGTGTACTCGACCCTGGCCACGATGGTGCCCGCCTTGGCCGTCAACGCCCGGCCGAACTCGGTGACCAAGCCGTATGTGCCATCGAATAGTTCCGGCACCATGCGCTCCAGGACGGCGCGGTGCCCGGTGAAGGTCGGGATGATGTCGTCCGAGCTGAAGTTGACCGGCAACCCGCCACCGATGTCGATGCGGCGAACCTGCTGATGCCCGGTACGCGCCGTGATGTCGGCCGCGAGATCGGTGATCAGCCGGACCCCCTCGGCAGCGTGTTCCAGACTCAGGCCCTGCGAACCGCTGTGCACGTGTAGCTGGGTCAGCCAGGGCCGGGTCGCGAAGGCGGCGATGACAGCTTCCCGATGGTCGGCCAGACCGATGCCGAATTTGGACGTCGACGTGGCGGTGCTCATGGCGCCGATGGCCCCGGCCCCGGTCTGCGGATTCAGCCGCATGCCGATGACCGATCGGTGCCCGCCCTCCCGGGCGACGGCCTGGTCCACCCGCGCCAGCTCTTCGAAGTTGTCGATGTTGAACGAGATCCCGAGCGCCAGTGCCTGCTCGATCTCGGTCGTCGTCTTCGCCGGGGAGTCGAACACGATGTGTTCGGCGGGAAAGCCTGCGGCCAGCGCGAGTTGGAGTTCGCCGGGGCTGGCCACCTCGCAGCCGAATCCCGCCTGGGCGAACCGGGTGAGCACCGGACGCAGCGTGATGGCCTTGGCCGCGATGGTGTGCAGTGCCGGCATGCTTGCCGGATAAGCCTGGCTCAACGACCGCATCAGCTCATCGAGCGTGTCCAGGTCCACGACTCCGCACAACGGGTGCAAGTCGTCGATGAACGCCTGCCGGGCAACATCGCCGACCACCTGTTCGCGGCGGCGCAGCAGGGTGTCCGGAGTCGGCAGGGTATCCCTGGTTCGCGGGCGTGCATCAATCACAGATAAACCCTATGAACGCGGCGGTTGGTGGTGAGAGCCATACGAGCTGAGGAATTTCGCGCGGATCTTCGTCGGATTCAGAGGAACTGCCGCGACGCGGGTGGCGGTGTCTCCGAAATGCACTAACCGGATCCCGTTTTCTTGTCGATCTCGACGGGCGAGCGGCCCGCGCGGCGTTCCCACACCAGCAGCCCCAGCGCCGCGCGGAGCCTGGCTGCCGGTGACTGCAGGTCGATATCGGAGACCACGCGGATCCGGTCCAGCCGGTACCGCAGTGAGTTGGCGTGGATGCCCAATTCGCGGGCGGCGCCGGTCAGGTTGCCGGGATGATCGAGCACCGCGGCGACGGTGTCGATGAATGCGGTGCCGTGGTCGGTGTCGTGCCGGCGCAGGGCCGACAGCGGTTCTGTCATCACGTCGGCCAGCGGATCGAGCAGATCGGCCGCCCGTACCAGGGCCAGGGCATCGGGCACGTCGGCAGCTGTGAGTACCGGCTGCCGGGCGTGCGGCGGGTGTGCGGCCCTGAGTGCGGCAGCGTCGAGAACCTGGCGCGCGACGATGGCAGAGTCGCGCAGATAGGCGATGGACTCGACGACTGGGCCGACCGCGACCGGGCCGGCGTGGGCAGGCGAAACCCTGGCCAGGTGCCTCGACAGGTTGTCGGCCAGATCCGCCTCGGCGGATTCGTCGTCCAGCACCGGAAGCACGACGAGCAGTTCGTCCCCGACCCGTGCTGTGCGGGCGCCGGCGCGGAGCGCCTGGACATGAAACATCAGGGCGCGCGACGCAGGTGTGTCGGCGCCCAGCGCCAGGACAGCGTGTCTGCTGTCTGGCTGCAGCCCGAGCAGAGCCGCCGGGACTCCCGGGTCCACCCCACGCGAGAGCAGGTCGACCAGGGCCGATTCCTGGAGGCGGCGTTCGTATTGGTCGCGGTGAACTTCCCGCAACATCATCGCCGCGGCGGTCTGGCGCACCTGCAACAGCAGCTGCCGCAGTTCTTCACGGTCGGTGGCGTCGTCCAGCGCCGCCCAGATGGTGCCCAGCGTTTCGGTGCCGGATTTCATCGCCACCACCATGCGGGCCGGGTCGTCATCCTCGGCGTTGCGCACGACCACGTCATCGGATCGCCAGACCGCGGGCAGAAATCCGGTGGACATGAGCCGCTCGACCCGCCAGGCGGGTACCGCACCGCCCAGGATCGTCTGGTTCCGAATCGGGTCGACATCCGGCCCCACGACGGCATAGGCCAGCACGCGGGAATCCAGATCCTCGATGGTCACCGGGGCGCCGGTCTGGCTGCTGATCCAGCGGGCCAGGGCCTGCAGGTTGTCGACCTGCGGGGCCGGGTTGACGATGCGGCCCGCACCGAGCAGCCGGACCAGGACCCGGAACAGTTCGCTCCAGCCCACCCACGGCGAACGCCGGAACAGCCTCGTGGAGTGGACGGGCAACATCGTTACGTCGGTTGCCGCGTCGGGTGGAAGCACAATGGCCGCAGCGGTTCCCACCTCGTCGAGCAACGACCCGAGCGCGAAGCGATCCTCGACGCGGGTGCTGACCAACACGATGTCGCCGGTGTAGTCCGCCGGGGTGCCGGGCTCATGCAGGACGACGTCATACAACAACGGATCATCTGCGGGTTCGGCCGTCGGTAGCGGCATCAACATGCCGGCGGCGCCAGAAACCATCGCCGACAACGGAAGAACGCTGGCAGGCTCACTCACTGCCGCTGATTACCATGTGCCACAACCGAATACACTACCGTCGGCTGCACTTTGGCGCGCGCGGGCCGGATCAGCCCGCGAGAGGACACCGGCGCTAGACCGCGCTGCGGTGGTGCTTGCGCTGGGCTGCGAAGAACTCGGCCCAGGAAATGACCTCGGGATGCTGCTTGAGCAGGGCACGACGCTGACGCTCGGTCATACCGCCCCAGACGCCGAACTCCACGCGGTTGTCGAGCGCATCGGCACCACATTCGAGGATCACCGGGCAGTGGCGGCAGATCACCGCGGCTTTGCGTTGCGCGGCACCGCGGACGAACAGCTCGTCCGGATCGGCTTGACGGCATCGCGCCTGTGAGACCCAGGCGATCCGGGCTTCACCCTCGCCTCGATGGACCAGATTCGTGGCGGGGGCGGAAGCGTTCATCTTGTCTGCGACAGTTCTTGTACCTGACACCAGCGATCCCTTCGTTCCTGTCATCTCCCCAGATGACGGGCGTTGAACCTTCCGGTGTAGAACGCTATTGCGATCTACGCCACATTGCGACAGCCCGTGTTACCTGGATCGCACTGTGTGTCCAAGCTAGGTGGTCAGAGGGTATTTACGCAACAGTTTGTCGCCCACTTTTTTGGGACGGCCGTGCCGTCTGACCGCGGTCGGTGCGCACTGAGGTGTTTCTGCAGGCAAGCGCGATTTGTCGGCAGGGCCCGCTCACAGGCAGCGCCGCTGGGCGACCTGGCTACTCTGTACCCATGCCGGAGCAGCCGACACGACCGCCCGCGCAGCCACCCCAAGCGGTCACCATCATCAAACTCGCCTGGTGCGTCCTGCTCGCGAGTGTGCTGGTGGCCACCTTCATGTTCCCGTTGGTGGGTGGATTCGGCCTGATGTCGAACCGAGCTTCCGACGTGGTGGCCAACGGCTCGGCCGCCCTGGTCGACGGTGAGGTTCCGCAGGTCTCGACCATGGTTGACGCCAAGGGCAACACCATCGCGTGGCTGTATTCACAGCGGCGTTTCGAGGTGCCGAGCGATCAGATCGCCAACACCATGAAGCTTGCCCTGGTCTCGATCGAGGACAAGCGGTTCGCCGAACACAACGGCGTGGACTGGCAGGGCACGCTGACCGGCCTCACCGGTTATATGCGCGGCGACTCCGACACCCGCGGCGGTTCGACCATCGAGCAGCAGTACGTGAAGAACTACCAGCTGCTCGTCATCGCCCAGACCGATGCCGAGCGCCGCGCCGCCATCGAGACCACGCCGGCCCGCAAACTGCGTGAGATCCGGATGGCCCTCACGCTGGACAAGACCTTCACCAAGCCCGAGATCCTGACCCGCTATCTGAACCTGGTCTCGTTCGGCAACGGCGCGTTCGGCGTTCAGGATGCCGCGCAGACCTATTTCGGCGTCAACGCCTCCGAGCTGAACTGGCAGCAGGCCGCCCTGCTGGCCGGCATGGTGCAGTCCACCAGTGCGCTGAACCCCTATACCAACCCCGACGGCGCCCTGGCCCGACGGAACCTGGTGCTGGACACCATGATCGACAACATCCCGCAGGAGGCCGACTCGCTGCGGGCCGCCAAGCAGCAGCCGTTGGGCATCCTGCCGCAGCCCAACGAACTGCCCCGTGGCTGCATCGCGGCCGGTGACCGGGCGTTCTTCTGCGATTACGCGCTGGAGTACCTGGCCCGCGCCGGACTGTCCAAAGAGCAGGTGGCCAAGGGCGGTTACCTGATCAAGACCACGCTTGACCCCGATGTGCAGGGCTCGGTGAAGTCGGCGATCGACAGCATCGCCCGTCCGGACGCACCCGGCATCGCCAGCGTGATGAGCGTGATCAAGCCGGGCAAGGAATCCCACCCGGTCCTGGCGATGGGCAGCAACCGCACCTATGGCCTGAACACCGATGCCGGCGAGACCATGCAGCCGCAGCCGTTCTCGCTCGTCGGCGACGGCGCCGGATCGATCTTCAAGATCTTCACCACGGCCGCGGCCATGGACATGGGGATGGGCATCAACACCCAACTGGCGGTGCCCGGTTTCTTCCAGGCCAAGGGGCTGGGCAGCAGTGACACCCCGGGTTGCCCGAAGGAAACCTGGTGCGTGAAGAACGCCGGCGGCTACCGGGGTTCGATGAGCGTCACCGATGCGCTGGCCACCTCGCCGAACACCGCGTTCGCCAAGCTGATCTCGCAGATCGGGGTACAACGGTCGGTCGACATGGCCGTCAAGCTGGGGCTGCGGTCCTACGCGTTGCCCGGCACCGCCCGCGACTACGACCCGGACAGCAACGAAAGCCTGGCCGACTTCGTCAAGCGCCAGAACATCGGCTCGTTCACCCTGGGGCCCATCGAGGTCAACGCGCTCGAGTTGTCGAATGTCGCGGCCACGCTGGCCTCCGGCGGCACCTGGTGTCCGCCCAATCCGATCGGCCAGGTGCTCGATCGCCACGGGCAGGAAGTGTCGGTGACGACCGAGACCTGCGATCAGGCGGTGCCCGAGGGGCTGGCCAACACCCTGGCCAACGCGATGAGCAAGGACGACCAGGCGGGCGGCACCGCCTCCGGGTCGGCCGGTTCGGTCGGCTGGGACCTGCCGATGTCGGGCAAGACCGGCACCACCGAGGCGCACCGGTCGTCGGGCTTCCTGGGCTTCACCAATCAGTACGCCGCGGCCAACTACATCTACGACGATTCCACCAGCCCCGGCGAGCTGTGCTCGTTCCCGCTGCGCCAGTGCGGCGACGGCAACCTGTTCGGCGGTAACGAACCGGCCCGTACCTGGTTCACGGCGCTGAAGCCGATCGCCAACAACTTCGGCCCGGTCGCCCTGCCGCCGACAGATCCGCGTTACGTCGACGGCGGACCCGGTTCGGTGGTCCCGACCGTGACCGGACTGGATGAGACGGCTGCGCGCCAGCGGCTCAAGGAATCCGGATTCCAGGTGGCCGACGGCTCCGCCTCGGTCAACAGCAGCTCGCGTGCGGGCACCGTGGTCGGCACCGCGCCCAGCGGCCAGACGATTCCGGGCTCGATCATCACGATCCAGGTCAGTAACGGAATCCCGCCGGCCCCGCCGCCGCCCGAGTTCCCGTTCCCGATGCCGGGCGGCCCGCCGCCCGAGATCGGCCAGACGGTCGTCGAGATCCCGGGGTTGCCTCCCATCACCGTTCCGGTGCTCGGCCCTCCACCGCCCCCGTAACCATCGGTTCGCAGTAGGCTTGCCTGCATGTCAGTGAAGAAGGCAGCTGCCGTCACCGCCGGTTCGCTGGTTGCCGGGATCGGCTACGCGACCCTCATCGAGCGCAACGCGTTCGTGCTGCGGGAAGCGACCATGCCGGTGCTGGCCCCTGGCTCGTCTCCCCTTCGGGTGCTGCACCTGTCCGATCTGCACATGCGGCCCAACCAGCGCCGTAAGCAGGCCTGGCTGCGTGATCTGGCCCGCCTCGAGCCCGATCTGGTGGTCAACACCGGCGACAACCTGGCCCATCCGAAGGCCGTGCCCGCCGTCGTGCAGTCACTGAGCGATCTGCTGTCCGCGCCCGGCCTGTTCGTGTTCGGCAGCAACGACTATTTCGCGCCGCGCCTGAAGAACCCGCTGAACTACCTCACCAACCCGGACCATCGGACGCACGGTGAACCGCTGCCGTGGCAGGACCTGCGGGCGGCGTTCACCGAGCGTGGCTGGCTCGACATGACCCACATCCGTCGGGATGTCGAGGTGGCCGGGCAGCACATCGCGGTGGCCGGCGTCGACGATCCGCACCTCAAGCGCGACCGCTACGACACCATCGCGGGCCGGGCCAACGGCGCGGCGAACCTGACTTTGGGCCTCACGCACTCCCCCGAACCGCGGGTGCTGGACCGCTTCGCCGCCGACGGCTATCAGCTGGTGCTGGCCGGGCACACCCACGGCGGGCAGCTGTGCCTACCGTTCTACGGGGCCATCGTGACCAACTGCGAGCTGGACCGGTCGCGGGCCAAGGGCGCCTCGAAGTGGGGTTCCCACATGCAGCTGCACGTGTCCGCGGGTATCGGCACGTCGCCGTTCGCGCCGGCGCGGTTCTGCTGCCGCCCGGAGGCCACCCTGCTGACGCTCGTCGCAGCGCCGACCGGTGGCGGCAATGTCGGGATCAGGGCCGGGCAATCCAGCCCGGCCGTCTCGGCCCGGTGAGCCAGCCGGGCTGTACCGCGTCGCGTCCCCGGCCACGCCGGTGGGTCGACAATGCGGTGCGGCTGATCGAGGCCGATTCCAAGCGCAGCGCCGACACCCATCTGCTGCGTTATCCGCTGCCGGCGTCCTGGAGCGGTGGCGTCGACGCGCAGTTGTATCTCAAGGACGAGTCCACCCACATCACCGGCAGCCTCAAGCACCGGCTGGCCCGTTCCCTGTTCCTGTACGGGTTGTGCAACGGCTGGATCGGTGAGGGCACCACGATCATCGAGGCGTCCTCGGGATCGACGGCGGTGTCCGAGGCCTACTTCGCCGCACTGCTGGGGTTGCCGTTCATCGCGGTGATGCCCGCATCGACCAGTGGCTCCAAGATCGCGCTCATCGAAGCCCAAGGCGGCCGTTGCCATTTCGTCGCGGAGTCGTCGCAGGTGTATGCCGAGGCGCAGCGGCTGGCCGAGGAGACCGGCGGGCACTACCTGGACCAGTTCACCAACGCCGAACGAGCCACCGACTGGCGTGGCAACAACAACATCGCCGAGTCGATCTATGAGCAGATGCGTCTGGAACCGCATCCGGTTCCGGAGTGGATCGTGGTGGGGGCCGGCACCGGCGGCACCAGTGCGACCATCGGCCGCTACATCCGCTACCGCAGGCATGCCTCGCAGCTGTGTGTCGTCGACCCGGAGAACTCCGCGTTCTTCCCCGGCTACGCGCAGGGCCGCGATGACGTCGTCACGGGAGCATCGTCACGCATCGAGGGCATCGGCAGGCCGCGGGTCGAGCCATCGTTCCTGCCAGGTGTGGTGGATCGGATGATCACCGTCCCCGACTGCGGATCGGTGGCCGCGGCGCATCACGCCAGCCGAGTCCTGGGCCGCCGCGTCGGCCCGTCGACCGGAACCAACCTGTGGGGCGCGTTCCAGCTGCTGGCCGAGATGATCGCGCACGGCCGCAGCGGGTCGGTGGTGACCCTGCTGGCCGACAGCGGTGACCGCTACGCGGATACCTACTTCGATGCCGACTGGCTCAGCGCCCAGGGGCTGGACCTGTCCGAGTCGGCGGAGGTGCTGTCGGAGTTCGAGCGCTCGGGCAGCTGGTCCTGATCTGTCTCGGCCGTCAGGAACAGCCAAAACGCTGCCAGCGCGAAGAACCCCAGGTAAATGGTGGCGCCCAGGACGGTCATGAGTACTCCAGTCGGTTCGGATGTCGTCAGTGGGTAGAACACCACCGACACCCTCATTGCTTCCCGTCGCCGATCTTCGTCACTTCCCGTGGTCGGTTTCCACACCAGGGTTGTGATCTGCGCCGGCGCACCGCCCAGAGGCAGAAACCGGCGCAGAGGTGGCCGTTTGGCGTCCGAGGTACCCGGTGCGATACGCTGTCGGAGCTTCACACGGGGTGTGGCGCAGCTTGGTAGCGCGCTTCGTTCGGGACGAAGAGGTCGTGGGTTCGAATCCCGCCACCCCGACTCGTGTGTTCGCAGGTAGAGGGCCCTGATCCGGATTCCGGTTCAGGGCCTTCTTGCTGTTCAGTCCGCAGTTGGTCCGCAGCAGATTCGAGCGACTTGCTGCGGGCGGCGTCCAGGGCCGCCGAGACATGCTCCAAGTCGTCCGGGAATAGGTCTGCGTAGGTGTCCAAGGTAAGGACGGCCGACGCGTGTCCGAGCATCGTCTGAACGGCCTTGACGTTGGCGCCCGCGCTAATCGACAGGGACGCCGCGGTATGGCGAAGGTCATGTGGAGTGACGGTCGGAAACGCTGGGTCCGTCTTCCGGAGACGCTTGACTGCCGCGTTGAAGACCCGCGGCCGCCAGGTCGAGACCCTCAACACCGACCCCTCCGGTGACGTGAACACCAGATCGTCTCGCTGCTTGCCCACCATAAGAGAAGCCAGCGGCTCAGCGAGGAACGCCGGGAACGGCACCGAGCGCCGCTCATGGGACTTCGGCGTTGACCAGACCAGCCGCCCCCGGACCTCCGCGACGGCCTGGCGAATGTTGACGCGGCGGCGCAGCATGTCGAACGACTCGACCCGCAAGGCCGCCATCTCGCCCCAACGCAGCCCGGTGTAAGCCAGGAAATGGACCACGGTGGCGTAGTCACCGACTTCCGCAGCCAACAGCTCCACCTGGTGGTGCATCAGGTAACCCCGTGATCGGTGCTGCCGCCGTGGCGTCTTGACTCCCGAGCACGGATTGCGCAACAACCGTCGGTCTTCGACTGCCATCTCCAAGATCTGCCGCAGCACGCTCAGAGCGTTCTCGACCGTCGCTGGCTTTGCACCGGCAACGACCAGTTCCTGCACCCAAGCTCTAATGTCCGACGTCCGCACGTCGGCTACGGGAACCGAGGACCACCTGCTTTCGACGTAGCCCGACCACGCGAATGCCCGTGTAGCGACCGTGGTCTCCTTCAAGTGGCCCTGAATTCCGAGCCATTTGGCATGCATCTGACCAACAGTGACGCGGCCGGCCTTTGGAGCGACGTAGGTACCAGCCGTCTGGGTGGCCGTGATCTCGTTCAGCCACGCCTGCGCATCTACCTTGCGCTCGAAGGAGCGGGTGTTCTCACGGCCCTGGTCGTCGACATAACGTGCCAGCCATCGGCGCCCCTTGCCCTCGCGAACGGTCGGGCTGCCGTCCGCCCTGCGCCACCGATCCTCGACACCGGCGCGGCGGTTGCGTCGTTGCATGCCTTCCCCATCCTTCGAGCGCTCAACGCAGCACCTACCGGTAGCAGACGAAAAGCGTTGATAGGAATTAATTTCTGCGTGATCTTCAGGCTAGTGGTGGACAGAACCGAGAGCCACCAGCAGGCTGACATCCGTACAGAAAAAGTTTGACCTAGGAGGAACCAGATGGAACTGCTTGCGGCTAAACAGGTGTCGGAGATGATTGGTGTCCCTGTCGGCACGCTGCGCTACTGGCGGCACTCGGATATCGGACCGGCGAGCTTCACTCTCGGCCGCCGAGTCGTATACCGGCGCGACGAGGTACTGCGCTGGATCACCGAGCGAGAGAACGCAACCCGCCGCGGAGGCGGCGACGCCGCGTGATGCCCGCCTACGAAGAAGACCTCGGGGACTAGCCGAGGTCTTCGTTCGAACCACCCGATCACTCAACACGGAAGTTCCTAATGAGAGTAACCCGTCAGCGCCAACTGCGACAGCACCGTGGGCAGGAAAACCCATGAGTGTCAACGTAGAAACAGATAAAAAGTCGGTAGCAGCACGCCTGGTCGGGATGGCGCAGGAGCGCTATCTCCTCGGAGTGTCCGAGGATGGTGAGCCCTTCGGTGCCGAGCGCAGTCGGCCGCACATCGCGATGCTCCTCCGTGGCGGCCGGGCCGGGCTCCGCGCCGACCTCGCCGCACGTTACTTCACTGATACCGGCACGGTCGCCGGTGGCCAGGCACTCACCGACGCCACACTGATCCTGGAGGGTCTGGCGGCCACACAGACGCCTGAGAAGTTGAACCTACGTGTTGCCGACCATGACGGAACGATCTACATCGATACCGGAGGTTCAGACGGCCACATAATCAAGATCCGCGATGGAAGGTGGTCGACGGTTACGACAGCGCCGGTGCGGTTCCTTCGAAGCAAGCTGACGGGGGCTATGCCGCGCCCGTGTTCCGATGGTGACGTAACTGGACTCTGGGAGTTCGTTAATGTCGCCGTCGAGGATCGACCAGTTCTTCTTGCGGTTCTCGTTGCGGCGCTGATTCAGTGCGACGTACCCCATCCGGTGCTGGCGCTCTTCGCCGAACAAGGCAGCGCCAAGAGCACAACCACCCGGATGCTGGTCGACCTGATCGATCCATCTCCCGTTCCTCTTCGCCAGGCACCACGTGACACCGACTCGTGGGTGACTGCGGCGTCCGGGTCGTGGGTGGTTGCTCTGGACAACTTGTCGGCGATACCGCCATGGCTGTCGGACGCGTTGTGTCGCGCTGCGACAGGCGACGGCAACGTAAAGCGGGCCCTGTACACAGATGCGGATCTGGCTGTTCTGAAGTTCCGCCGATGCGTGATCGTCAATGGGATTGATGTCGGCGCAGTGCGGCCAGACCTTGCAGAGCGGCTAGCAACAGTAGAGCTGCGACGCATTGAAAGGCATATGCGACAACCGGAGTCCACGATGCGACAACATTGGCAAGCGGCTCTACCAGGGATTCTGGGTGGGTTACTTGACGTCGCTGCCGCTGTTCACCAGCGACTGGAAACCATCTCGGTTGACGAGCCGCCACGGATGGCGGACTTCAGTCGCACACTGGCGGCCGTGGACGAGGTGTTCGCGACAGATGGCTTACACCGCTACATGTCACGTGCGGATCAGCTCTCCGAGGACAGCCTGTCCGTCGACCCGTTCATCGAACAGCTCCGCACCCGCACACAGGAGCCAATTGTCAGTCGATCTGGCGGCGATTTGCTGGCGATGCTTACCCCAGTCGGCGACCATTGGCGACGCCCGAAGGAATGGCCGAAGAACGGCCGCGACGTGACAGGCCTCCTGCGGAGGCACGCACCGGCACTGCGGAACCTGGGATGGGCTATCGAGGACGACGGCGCCCGGAACCATCGGAACGTTCTGCGGTGGACCATCTATCCGCCGCACAAAGATGTAGTGGCCCATCGAGCCTCGCAACCCTCGCGTTCCTCGCTAACGCAGGTCGGGGTAAATGCGGCTTTGGACGAAGGACAAGAGACCGCAATTCACTCCGGTGTCGCAGTCGGCGATGCTGGCGACGAGTTCACGGCGGAAGCGTCATGAGCCTTGTGGTCCAACAGACAGTCAGGTGCCGAGATGCTTTATGGCGTCTCGCTTCATCTGATCTGCCAAGGCTTCGATATCGGTGAAGAGCCTGCGATTGGCAGCTCGCCGCGGCGATGTTGGGTGCCGCGGTTCCTCCTGAATCGGCAGCAGCAAGGCGACGGAGCGACCGTCCTCTCCACGAATCTCGTAGGAATCTCCTCTTTCCACACTGGAAAGCACTTCGTCGAATTCGCGCAACAGGTTCTGCGCCGTAATGATTTTCAGAATCGCCGTCCTAAGGGTCGAGTTCGAATCCAGTGCTGCTTTCTCACATGACTTTTGCCTTCGCGATCGCTGGGACGCCACGCTCTGTCACCTCGAAAGGACACCAGCGAGGCGTTGCAAGTTCACCAGGTCAGCACTACCAAACGTGCAGCCGCAGACGCACCAACACGACGACCACCGTGCGCGGCAGATCCAGATCAGGTTGGCTGCTGTCAACCCCGGTCACGTTCAAGGCATCTCACGATTCCAAAGACTCTGCGCGTTCCTGCAATTTGCAACAGCGTGGGGATCTACCACCTCGATGTCGCGCAGTACATCCTCACACTCCTCCGGTGAGCAACCGTAGTCAGTGAGCGCCTTCATCCAGCTCACCAGAACGGCTGCGCGGCTGGATCCGTCATCGTCGGACCAGGTGGCCCACATTCGACCGAACGTGGCCGCCACACTGTCACGGAAAGCCGCATGCACCAACGAATGGGCTCTGTCGAAATACGATCGAGCCACCCAAGCGTATTTGACCAGCTGCGGCATCCCGAGCTCGCGTTCGATCGCACTCGGACTCGCAAGGCGTATTGCGGCGCGCCACTGTTCTCGCGCGGTAACGATGTGCTCGTGCGGCGAAGTGGGCTGAAGCATGAGTACGTACTGGCCGCCTTCCGAGTAGTCGGCCGATCGCCAACTCGGGTTCCACCCAGGCACCGCTATCAGCGAGGGCGCACGCATCGTCGAGCGATCCCACGCAGGTGGAGGAGGACAAAGCGATGCGTTCGCGCACAGCATCTTTAGGGCCGTACTGATCCGCTCCAGCCTGTCTGCGTAACCAATCAACGGATAACTGACCAGCGAGGAGCCTTCCCACAGCTCATCGCCGGTCCGAACGTGGAACTCCCGCGCCCACGCACAAGCTTGATCTACGACGTTAGCCAGATGGGCATGCTGCCGCTCGAGCTCTGTTCGCCACGCTCCTCCGTCTACATCTCGGCGATCTGCACCCGTCACCTAGCTCGCCCTTCTGCGGAAGCGAAAAGATCAGTTATCCAACTACTTCCGCGACTATCGAGATAAGCGTGAGCCGCGGCGTAAACGATGTCATCTAGCGGCAGTCTCGCAGGCGTTGCACCGGTGCTGTCGTCAGCGATCCATCCCAAGACCACCTCAAGCATCCGGCAAATGAGCCATTGCGCCCTGTATTCTGCAGCAGTGCTTTCAGAGCGCTCCTCATCCCAGCCTGGCTGAACCATTGCAATGCTGAACCACTGCTGCTGAACCGCTTCGGCGAATCGTGCACGTTCCGACGCGTCGACCCTGCCGTCCGCTGCGGTCGGCCACACCATTTCGAAGTTGGACGGTATCCGGGGACCGATTGAGTTCACGATCGCGAGGCGGG
The DNA here is from genome assembly GCF_002102345.1 of Mycolicibacterium peregrinum. Lineage (GTDB taxonomy): Bacteria > Actinomycetota > Actinomycetes > Mycobacteriales > Mycobacteriaceae > Mycobacterium > Mycobacterium peregrinum. Next base: position 61,844 of record NZ_LQPP01000005.1, on the reverse strand, counting down.
CGTCGGTGACAAGCGCATCGGTGATCAATCTCGCGGCGCGGCGGTCGAGGCCTCGGGGACGGAGTTGCGCTACTCGCTCGGACAGCTCTGGAAACTCTCGCACCAGTCGGTGTACAGGGTTCGCGCCAGAACCGAAGGCTCGTTTCCTGACCGAGGCTGGCATGTTCATCGCGGAGCAGGTGGCCCACTCGGTACCCCAGCGTTGCGCGGCGCTCATTAGCGCCGCGACCACGGACCAGGTGGTGGCCGCAGCAGCTAGGCGCCAGACAGCCGGCTCTGCGGCTTTCAGCTCTGCGTAGGCCACCAGCGTCGCAGCCGGATCAAGGTTGCCAGTCCATCGCTGACGAAATCCCTCGCCCGCAGCGGGGTCAGACCAGAGCATCTGCACTCCGTCGGGTACAGCGATCCCGGCGGGTACATACCCAGCTCCGTGGTGGGTCAGCGCTATCACCTGCCGTTCACCGGTGGCCGAGTACATCAAGCCAACCGCCCACAACGCGAAGGAGCGATCGGACTCTGTGGCGTAAAGCAGGTCCCACGCCAATTGCTTGACGAACTGTAGGTCGTTGGACTCGTTACGTCGCCGCTCAAGATCGCGGGCCGCCGCGGCAGCTACGCGTGAAGGCAACGTCGCTACCGGAGTCGTCATTGCCGCCGTCGCGACCGACGCGGTAGCGGGCGCCATCGCACCAGTAGGGCTGCCAACCGGCAAGCCGGCGCCGGCCGTCGGTGTCACCGTGGCCGCGACTTGCGACGGCGGGCCCATTGGCCCCGGAGGTAGCAATGCCGCTGCTGCGACCGGCGGGTAAGGACCATTCGGCGCCGTCAGCGACCCCAATGCTGACGGCGGCACAGCACCTGAAGCTGCCACAACTGGTGCATGAGTAGCGCCACTCGAAGCTAGAGGCTGCGGGACCGCCGATGCGGCGACCGAGGCAGGGCTAGCCGCGGTGGGTGACGCACCAGCCCCGAATGCCAGAGGCGCTGGTGGTGTGACAGGCAAGGATCGCGAAAGTGTGGCCGGCGGAGATGTCGACGTCGATGTTGGCGGACTCGCCGATCCTGGAGACGCCATTCCTCCGGCACTCATGCCATACGACCCCGAAACCGAACTGCCAAGCCCGCTCGCTGAGCTAGGAGTCGACAGCGATGGCGAGCTTCCGAGGCCTACTCCGCTGTTACCGATGCCTCCCACCGTAGAGCCAGGAGCGCCTGTGTTCGGCATCGAGGGAGAGCGCGAGCTCGAGGGCGGAAGGAGCGCCTGCCCAGCGCTCACCCTTGGGATCGTGTTGGCAGAGGAAGACTCAGCGTCTCGCAATCGTGGAGCGGACTCACGACGCTCCGTTACACCGCTCTCCGCGGCCTTATCGGCGGGCCGCTGGGGCGACTCGTCAGATCTTCTCTCGGTAGACCGATCAGCATCGCTGGAATGCACCGGTTCGCCGCCGGGCGGGCTCTCCGGTGGTGATCCAATTCTCTGTCCGAATCGCACTGTCAGCGCCTGAATTTCTTCGGCCGCAGCGACGGCTGTCCTGCGCGCCAATGCGGCCGCGCTTGCAATGATGCCGATAGCGATTGGGCTTCTGCTGGGCACGAGGGATATTTGGTGATGAGCCTCGGCATCGATCGAGTCGATTCTCAGCTCGGCGCTGTGTTGAATCGCGGCAACACCTTCTATCAAGTCAGCTGCGGCGCTGTCAGCCTCCGCCTTGTCGTCAGCCTCGACCTGGAAGCGCCAGTACGCCTGATGCATTGCCTCGAACCCTCTTGATTGCGCCACGTCCATGGCCTGTAATCCGTGCATCGCGACCCGGTGAGCATCTGCTGCCGAAGCTGTTACTGCCGCCACCCGACGCTGGACAGCGGCCTTGCCTTCGCATGCTTCACGAGTGGTCGGCCACACATCTGGAGTCACGATGAAACGGGAGTACTGACGATCGGGGGGTGCTGCACCCATCAGCCGGCTCCCGCTGCTTTGCAAGCAGATTCAGCCGCGACCAGGGCGCGCGAGTACGCGTCAACCATTCCGTTAGATATCGATGCGGGCTCACGACGCAAGTCTGAGTCGACCACAGCGAAGAGTGTTCGTCGCAACTCGCCGAATGCATCGACGATCGCCGATGGCAACTCTGGACTTACGCGTGTATCCAGATAGTCCAACTCTGCGCCGACCGCACTGAAGTAATACCCCTGCACACCAAGGCTTTCAGACGACTCCCAATCATTCGCCCGGTCAACTCGATCGATGAAGGCGCCGCGAGCAATCCCGACACCGCCCTTGAAATTCTGGAGACCAGCACACGCCTCCGTGGCGGCTGCACCCTGATTCTGTTGGGATATCGCTGCCGACGTTTCTGATGCCACAGGCGGCGGTGGAGGTGCGGAGTGCTCACGCATGAGAGCGGTAAGACCAGCAACTAGTCCCGCGATACCCACCGCGGTGGCGAGTATTCCAAGGACGAATCCCGCCCTACTCATGGTCGACCAGCTACGGCTCGCAGTTCGTCAGCGTTGGACTCATCAATGGCGACAAGGGAATTGACTGCTGCAGTCGCAGCGGAGCTCAATGTTTCGGTATGCGCGAGGAGCGCGCTCGCGCGGCTGCTCTGGGCGGCGACTGCGGTGAAGTCTGCGACGCCAGCAGCCGCGTCAATGATGGACAGCGTCCCGGTGACAACCGGGCCCGCCGCTTCGAACGCGGCGGCGTCCTCGCCGGCCCCGTGTGCAGCGGTGATCCCCAGCTGGGCGATTCCCGGTTGCAGATCAAGGCGGTTCATGATGCCTAAAGTACCGCCTCGCAGCGACAGTCGGCCATAATTGAGCACACTTTCGATTCGAACCAATTCCCACTTCAGAGGCCTCAGCTGCGATTTCAGGCAAATAAGACAGAGTCCGCGGCGCAGCGTCGAAATGACCGATTTTCGAGCCTGCCCGCTCGGTGGGCCGATTCTCGTCCGACTTAGGGGCGAGGGGGCTCGGGTGTCCTGCATCCTCATTGCCGTGAGCGATGGTGGAGCCAGCCTCAGTGCAGACATCACCGCGGTCAGCGAGGTCTCCCGTAAGCGGAATGTTCGACACGCGCGTGTGTCAGCCTCCGACCGGTGTACGAGACAAGCTCGGGCTCGCGCCCACAGGCATACTCCGCCACGGTGTTGTGGATTGCCTTCTAACGCTTTAGTCGCGATACGGGTGCACGGCTTTCGCGAGGTCTCGGGCGGCTTCGAAGGTGGCGCGGTCGAGTTCTTTCCGTCGAGCGCGTTTAGCAACACTGGATAACAGAATCCTCATCGCGTCGGCGTTGTGAAGAGCCAGTTCGACTGCATCGCAGGCGGAACGGATTTCCGGCGCAGGCATCTCGGCATTTTTGCGCGGTTCTGCCCTGCCAGCGCCAGCGCGAGGGACCTCTACAACGCGGATGGGTTGCCCGTACCGCTGTGCGGCTGTGCGCGCGGCTGAGGCATCCCTGCGGCAAGTGTCAGAACAATAGCGGCGGGGACGTCCGCGTCGAGGAGCCACTTCAGGATCCAGCATCACGGCGGCGCATCTGACGCATCGATTTGGATCGAACTTTGAGTTGTCGGTCGCTGTGAGCGACAGGCGATCAGCGTACGCTGACACGAGGCTGCTGGACTCCCCACCGTTCACCACCCGGATAGAACGCCCAGTACGGGATCTCGTTGAACACTGGTCTCCAGTTTCGCTCGCACGCGCTCTGCGTAGCACGCCCTGGAGGACGCGGACTTCAACTTCTGCAATACCGGCGATTGATGCGATCGTCTGACCACGATCCCTCATTTGGCCGATGACGGTTTGCAAATTGACGAGATGACTCACCCGCCTCCTCGCTGCGTCCTCCCGAATGTTCTCCACAACTTGGTCGAGCCTCGTGCTCTCCCAGGTATCGACGGCGGCCAACCTCTGCAGGAGCACACGAATCGACGCGGCGTCATCTACATTGGCCCGGTTGTTGCGGGCCCTCTTTTCGTTCGCTCTGCGTTGAGCCTCTACTGCTCGGTAGCGCGCCCGAATCTTCTCGCTTGCAGTCATGGGGCCAACGTAGGAGAACCATGCTGGAATAGTCCACCACCACAGTCACATTCGCCGAGCAGCTGGGGCGAGGTGGCGTCGAAGAGATGCGGTTAGCCCAGTCCGAGTGCCACCGAAGCTCACGGCACCGGCGGCACTAACTCCTAACTGGGCAAGGGCGAAGCCTAGCGTTCGCGGCGGCCGATGTACGTGTCGCGTGCAGCACGCCTTTCGGCGTTGATGACCTCTGCGTTGAACGCAGTGGCCAACTGGGCGTACTTGGCGTCAAGCACACGTTCGTCAATCGCCGCAGTTTGCATGGCGACCGGTCGGGACTCGTTGGGGGGAGGTGACGCCATGTCTCCTACGATAGGCCGCCGGAGCGCTGCTATGAGCGTGCGCCGCGAGTCGGCTCGCCGGGTGTCCGACACCTCGGGCTCACCTAGCACTCGCAGGTCCGTTTTCTTGCGGGGCGAGCTGTTCTCGCGCGCCGCCCAGTAAGCATCGCAGTTCCGGCATCCCGTCGATACTTGCTGCTGCGTAGCCCGCCGGATTCCCGTTGGCTCGTCTAGCCATCTGCACCAGCGCCGCATTCACCGCCACCCACTCCAACCTCGCTGCTCACCGTTCAGATCCACACACCTCTTGCACTCTGGGCCCGAAGGTCGCGAATCAACCTGAAGTTGACGCGTATATCTGGCGCATGGGACCAGCGCCGGATGCGCTTCATTGAACCACTTTCGTGTTCCTCCTGGTAGACGGATTTCGCTCGCAGGTGTGGTAACTTGCGGTTGTCATTGACAACTCTAAGTTGACGATAGATGGAGGTTCTCTTGTGAGCGTTCCGGGGTCGGCGCACTTGGTTCTTGCCTCGGGCGTGGTTCACCTGGACGAGGCCAGCGCAGTCTTCGAAGCGATGCTGTCTGGGTGGGGTCGTCAACAGGCGTCTCGGCTACTCGCTGCTGAGGCCACGATCGAGCCGCGGCTGGCGTTGGTGCGGCGGTTCGCAGAGTTCGCCGGGGCGCCTCCGTGGGACTGGACTGCCGGCGATGTCGAAGACTTCACGGCCGCTTTGATGTCGGGCCCGGAACGCAAAGCACCGTCGACCATTCGCGGCTATCACATGTCGTTGCGGATGTTCTGCGACTACCTACTCGATAGCCGCTACGGTTGGATCGCGCAATGCGAGAACAGGTTCGGACGGATCCCATCGCAGGTCTGTCACGACTACAACACCGCCGCGCATCTGGTCGACTACGAGGGCAAGCCCGCGCGTCGCCCGTTCACCTACGACGAACTGGAAACATTGTTCGATTTCCTCGATGATCGCGTCGATGTTCTCGCTCGGTCCAGGAACAAAGGCGCGTTCGCGGCGCTGCGCGACGCACAGATGATCAAGACGGCCTACGCCTTCGGTTTACGCCGCCGCGAGCTGTGCTATCTCGATCTCGCCGACCTGCGTCCGAACTCGCGGATGCCGGCCTGGGGCACGTTCGGCGCCGTCCACGTTCGCTACGCCAAATCACGTCGCGGCAGCTCTCCCAGGCGTCGCACCGTGCTCGCCGTTCCGGAGTTCGACTGGGTGATCGACGGACTGCGCCAATGGGTCGACCACGGCCGCCCACTCCTCAGCCCCGGGAACCGTCAAGAGCTCTGGCTGACCGAGCGTCGACGGCGCGTGGCGACCAAGACCATGGATAGGCGATTCGCCGTCGCACGGGTGCAAGCGGGACTGCCTGCCGAGCTCACCTTGCACTGCCTGCGGCACTCCTATGTCACCCATCTGATCGAGTTCGGTTATCCGGAGCGGTTCGTCACCGAACAGGTGGGGCACTCGTATGCCTCGACCACCGCGATCTATACCTCGGTGTCCGACGACTTCAAGACCAAAACACTGCAGGCGGCGCTGCGCCGCGTCTACGGATCATCCACGACGACAGGTGAAGGCGGAGATGAGCACTAGGACCGTGCTGCGGTGGAACCTGCGTCAGCTGATGGCCCAGAACGGAATGTTCGCCACCACCGACCTTGTCGCACCGCTGCACGAGCGTGGCGTGGAGATCTCCCGACAGATGGTGCACCGGATCGCGACCAAGCCCCCGCAGCGCATCAATCTCGACCTGCTCGCCGCCCTCTGCGACATCTTGTCGTGCACGCCCAACGACCTGCTCGAGCTCGTCGCCGAACAAGTCCGTGAGGCGCCCGCGGTCAACGACAGCGGACCCGGCATCGGCGACCTGCGACCCATCCGCGCCACCATCCGCCGCCCCCACGACAACCAGTGACTCAGCGGGCCTGCTGGGAGTGTGCAAGCACCATCCGGCTAACCCCACTGACGCACGGGCGTCGCATCTGTGTCGCATGCCGTCGCAGACGGCACTATCACCCCGAGAAATGCCCGCGGTGTGAGACCGTGCGGCCACTGGCGTGGCAGCTCGACGATGCCATCGTGTGCGCCTCCTGCGCCGGTGTCGCATCGATCTTCACCTGCAGCGAATGCGGCCGCGAAGAACACCCCTACGGGTTCTACCGATGCGCCCGCTGCTTCCTACGCGAGCGCCTCACCGAGCTGCTCACCGACCCGATCAGCGGCACGATTCATCACCGACTACGGCCCGTGTTCGACGAACTGATCAACGCCGACCGCCCACAGACGGTGCTCTGGTGGCTGCGAAAGAAGCCCGGTACCGGCCCGCAGCTCCTTCGCGACATGGCCTGCGGAACGCGTGAAATCAGCCACGACACCTTCAGCGATCTTCCCTCGGACCGAGCCCACGATTACTTGCGCAGCCTCCTGGTCGCGGTCGGCGTTCTGGGCCCGATCGACATCCGCGTCGAACGGATGCTGCCCTGGATCGAGGACGTTGTAGCCGAGCTTCCGGCCGAAGACGCCGCCATCGTTCGCCGATTCGCGCATTGGCATGTACTGCGCCAGATGCGCAAGGCCTCCCACGAGAACCGGCTGACGAGATCGATGACCGATGCCTGCCGTCGTCGCGTCCGCGTGGCGATTCAGTTCATGGCGTTTCTGCACACCCACGACGCCACTCCGGCGACAGCGACACAGGAGATGCTGGAGCGCTACCAGGCGCTCCACCGGAGGCCGCTCACTGCCGAGTACGCCTTCCTCGTCTGGCTACGCCAATCCCGCATCAACACCACACTGAGGGTCACCGATCCGCCACGGTCACCTCCCTCGGTAACCGTCTCGGATTCCCAGCGGTGGGCCGCCGTCGGGCGGCTGCTGCACGACGACACAATCCGCCGCAAAACCCGCATCGCGGGACTGCTCACATTGTTGTTCGCCCAACCTCTTTCGCGCATCGTCGCCCTGCGATCAAGCCAAATCTCGATCTCCGACGATCACGCCGTGCATGTCGTCTTCGCCGCCATCCCCATCCAAATGCCTCCCCTACTCGACGACCTCATCCGCGAGCATCTGGAGCAGCAATGCGAAAGCCGCTACACCCCATCCCATACGGGCTGGCTGTTCCCCGGCCGACTTCCCGGCACCCACCTGTCCACCGAGAACATCCGCACCCAGCTCGTCGCGGTCGGGGTGAAACCCTACGAACATCGCAAAGCCGCCCTCTTCCAGCTCGCCAGCGACATGCCCGCACCCGTGCTGGCCGAACTGCTCGCGATCACCACCAAGAACGCAGCCGCCTGGGCCAAACTCGCCGCCCGCGACTGGACCGATTACGTCACCGAACGCGGCAGATCAATGCCGCATCGAAGGCGGAGCTAACTCGCAACAGCGATGTCGTAACCACTCCATGCCGCCGAGGCCACGATTCGCCTGCTCTCGTCAAAGTTGTTCTTTGTCAATCCTCCTCGCCACAAGTCAAGCAATCGAGAAACGGGTTCAAGCAGTTGCGCGCCCTCAAGCGTCTGAGACGCCGAACCGCGGGTGACCTGCACTTCGGGTAGCTCACTACCCTGCTGCGAGTCTCCGCACCTCGCTGTGGAACGGAAACCAGCGTACGGCCTCGCCGATGATGGCGACGAATGGTCCTTCGATGCCATCACCGACGCGATTTGCGAGAGGCGAAAAGGGCCCGAAGACCAGCCGGCTCGACATTGTGATTTCGTTGTGCCTAGCGAGCTGAGCGCGCCGGGCGGCCCGTCTTCTTGGTGGCGATGTTCGATTTTATGGCGTCGCTGTCGGTGTTGCGGTGGGCGGCGAGAAAGTCATCGACGATGTTCGCGCAGTCATTGTGAGTGATAGTGCGAAGCCCGGTCATTCGGGCGAAGGCGAGTGGTCCGACGAGTTGGCAAAGCGCCAGTTCCTGGTCGAAGTCGTTGAGTTCGGCTTGAGCTTTTGGGCTGGTGAGTACGGCGTCAAATGGTTGACGATATTGATCGACAACTCGGGTCCGTAGCGCCCCGGATGTGTGGCGGTCTTCCGCTTGGGCATTGGAGCCGGTGGGCCCCAATGAGAGCCACGCGAGTGTCGTGACATGCAGCGGTGCGTCGTTGAAAAGGGCGGCTTGGCGGCTGAGCAATTCGATCAGCTGCTCACGGAGGGGTCCGCTGGTCGGTGCCGGAGTGGTCACTTGTGGAAGTAGGCGTTCGAACGTGGCTGCCAGTAAATGCGACGAACTGTGGAAGTGGCGGTACAGCGTGGTTCGGGCCACTTTGGATGCTTTGGTGACGGCATCGATAGTGACCGCTTCCACCCCACCGGTGCTCAGTAGCGTTGCCGCAGCATCCAGCAGCCGGGTGCGTGACCGGATGAGCCGAGGGTCCACGTCGTCGTCAGGGACGGGCACTGCCTGACTGTCGCTCACTCGTTCACCTCGGCGGTCGATCTTCACGCGATGCTGTCACGGCAGTCTAGCAGTGTGGTACTAACGGTAGCGCAGCGAAACCGATCGTATTGGAGGGTGACGGTGCCCGAAAGCCTGTTGCCGCCCGAGCGGCTGCCCTCGCACACCACGACATGCATGGGTTGCGGCCCGGACAACCCCCACGGACTGCGGTTGGTGGTGCATCGTAGCGGCGACGCGGTGTACACCGATGTGACGTTCGATGAGCGCCATATCGGGGCCCCGGGCCTGGCCCATGGCGGGGCAGTGGCCGCGGCATGTGATGACGTCCTGGGCTTCACGTTGTGGATCGCCGGAACCCCGGCGGTGACCCGCACCCTGACGGTCGAATATTTGCGGCCGGTGCCGCTGCATCAGACCCACCGGATTACTGCCCACATCGTCTCTCGTGAAGGGCGGGCGCTGCATGTCACGGCGACAGGCACGGGTGAGGGTGGGATCGCCCGCTTCACCGCCAGTGCAGTGTTCATTGTCGTCAGCCCTGAGCACTTCGCCGCACACGGCGATGTCAGCGCTTTCGGCGATCTTCTGGAGCAGTTCTCGCGCCGCGGCGGCCTCGACCCGGAGCCGTCATGACTGTCCCTCAGGCGCGCAGCCACGGGAAAACCCCGCCTTCGGAAGCGAACTCGGTCGCTGCAGAGAAGCGAGCCGCTAACGCGTCGCGTTCACGCGCGTCCGCACGGCGCCGGGAGACCATTCTTGATGCAGCTTTGGTCGTGGCCGCGGCGGGTGGTTACGAGGCGGTTCAGATGCGGACAGTTGCCGAGCGGGTCGGCATCGCCGTCGGCACGCTTTACCGCTATTTCCCGGCGAAAACCCACTTGCTGGTGGCAGCGCTGACGCGCGAGTTCCGTCGACTCGACTCGGCCGGGGACTGGGCGAGTGGTGAGGGCACACCGCTGGAACGGCTCGAACGGCTCACCGCACATCTGCATGACCGCTGGCAGCGCGACCCATGGCTGACGACGGCCATGACACGGGCCTTCGCAGTCGCAGATACCCGCGCCGCCGCGGAACTCGACCGCGCGGCCGATGAGATCCAGATCCTGCTGGCCCGCACGCTCAGGGGCGGCGAGCCCACTCCTACCGATCTGCACGTGGCTGGGATCATCTCCGACATCTGGCTGGCCAACCTCGTGGCCTTCAGCGGCCACCGCGCGACAGCCGCCGACACCCGCGACCGCATTGACCGAGCCACCAGGCGCGTCGTGACCAGCGCTGCTAGGCCAGCCGTCTACCGGTAACGATACTGCTGGTATCGCAGCGATACTTGGCGTACTCTTTGGGGATACGGCTCAACGATGCGTCGAAAAGAGACTGCCATGTACACCCAATGGATCGAAAACCTTGTCGTACAACGCCTCTCGCTGCACGGCGGCCTGGTTCTGGATTTCGATGATTACAACGAAATCGTCATCTCCTGCCCCCTACTATTGACGCTTCCTGCCGTCGGCACCTACCCCATCGAGGCGGTGCGTATTGACCCCCTCAGGATCGCGACCCACGAACGCCCGCTGCTGAACCTCGCCGGCGCACTGTGCACCCAGGCCTGGTCCAGCGACGATGGAGGGCTACACCTGAGCTTCTCGCGCGGACATCGCATCGATGTCGATCCCGACGCTGAACAGACAGCGTGGGAGCTCTATGGCATGCGCCACGGCTACATGGCCTGTCTACCTCAAGGACGGGTACGCGTGGTCCGCCATGACCTCCCCGACACCGACGACGCCAACATCGTCAACAGCGTCAGGCAATCATCGGCGGGGTCGGCGCGGCAGACCCACTAATCCGGCCGCGGACACTGCGACGGGTCGACTTGGGCGGCAATACGTGGATCAGGTTGAACGTGGACAGGACCGCCCTGGCGACATCGAGGCGGGCGAGCATTCCCGGATGATGCTGTCGAGGTTTTGTTGCACGCGTTCGGCAGTGATGCCGACCGATGGTGAATACAGCATGATGTGGTCGAGGACGCCGTTGTACCGTCTCAATTGTTCACGGACCTCGTGCGCCGTCCCGGCGACACCCATGGCGTCGATCATCTCCTCGGACACAGCGGCGAACATCGCCGGGAAATCGCGCTGGGCGAATGCTTGCCGGATGGCTCGGCCTTCGCTGGCGAAGCCGTTCACATCGAGTACCGTCTCGTAGGATTTGACCGAGGAGTAGAACGCAATCTGCTGCGCCAGTTCGCGCCTGGCGACCTCGGCGTCGTCGTGGATGGCGCACATCACCATGGAAATGATTTCCACGTCATTGGGGTCGCGGCCGGTGTGCGCGGCGCCCCTGGCGATAGCGGGCCGGACGACCTCTTCGACGTAGGTGGTTGTGAACAGCGGATGTCCGGCTAGGCCGTCGGCCACCCGCCCGGCCGCCTCGCACATCCGGGGCCGGACACCGGCAGTGACGATCGGGATCGGCCTGCTGGAGGGTCCCACGTCGCCGGTCGGGGTGAGATTCATTCTGTAGAAACGGCCCTCGTGATGGATCGGGCCTTCATGCAGGTTCCATATCCGGCGCAGCAGCATCACGAGTTCTTCCATCCGCAGGGCGGGTGCGGAGGTGTCGGGCACGCCGTGCCAGTCGCCCATCATCCGTTTGGTGCCGTTGCCGATGCCGAGTACCAGTCGTCCGTTGGAGAGTTCGTCGAGGTCGCGCGCCTCGGTGGCCAGCACCAGGGGGCTTCGGCCGACGCCGTAGAGAATGGAGGAACCGATCCGACAGTTCTGGGTGCTGTTGGCCATCGCGGCCATGGAGATCGATCCGGACCGAGAATAGAACTCCGAGGCCCATACGGCGTCGAACCCGGCCGCATCAGCGGCCTGGGCGGTCTGGGCCAGTGACTTCAGATCCGCGCCGAGAACCGACAGGCCGTAGGTGCTCATGACTGGTCTCCTGTGCGCGGGCGCAGCCCGTCGAACATGACGGCGCTGAGGGTGCTGGCGACCACCGTCTCGTCGAGGTGGTTATCGGTGACCAGGTACATGAGTGCATTGATGGTGACCGCGCCGAACAGCGCAATCGACGTCGATCGCGCATCGGGCTGAGCGACGAGGGATCCGTCGCGGGCCCCTTCGATGAGCAGGGTTTCGACGGGTTGTTGGTAGGCGGTATTGATCATCTCGGCGATAGCCGGCATGCGGGCCGCTCGTCCCAATTCGCCGATGAGTGCACGGCATACCGCTGGCCGCTGCGCCATTGCCCGCAGTTGTGCGCGGATCACGAGTTCGAGGCGTTCGGCACCGGTGCCGCCGGTGTGCACGATCGCGGTCACAGCATCGAAGATGTCCTTGAGGAGGTCTTCGAGCAGGAAAGCAAGGATGTCCTCTTTACCGGCGAAGTAGTAGTACAGCGTCGCTTTCGGCACACCGGTCACCGCGGCGACGTCTTCGATCTTGGAGTCGTTGAGCCCCTTCTCGGCGAACAAGTCCGCCGCGGCGGGAAGCCGGTCAGAGATCTGACGTGGAATCTTGCGCATTGCCCCCCTGTCCCGTTCGGCCGGTTTAGACTGCGAGTCTAAACCGTCGTTACTTTGGTGGTCGGAGGTCTTGGTGGTCTCGGTGCAAATTCGTTACGACCCGTTCGACGCCTCGATTCTCAACGACCCCTATCCGACGTATCGGTCGTTGCGTGACACGGCTCCGGTGTACCGCGCCGAGGAATCCCATACCTGGGTGTTGAGCCGGCACGCCGACGTCCAGGCCGCAGCACTGGATCACGGCACGTACTCCTCGGTGGACGGCATCTTCCCCACCCCACCGGGATCGGACTTCATCGGCTCGTTCCTGCCGATGATGATCGTGATGGACCCTCCGCGCCACGACCAGTTGCGTGCCCTGGTGAGCCGGGCGTTCACTCCCCGGCGGGTGGCCGGGCTGCAGGGCGCCATCACACAGATGGCCGCGGAGTTGTTCGAGCGCCTCGACGAGGGCTCTGGTTCGGCGGACTTCGTGACCGACTTCGCCGCGATCCTGCCCGCCGCGGTGATCGCCGATCTACTGGGCATTCCCGCCACCGATCGTGATCAGTTCCGATTGTGGTCGAGCCAACTGGTCCAGGTCGACGTCAACCACGGACAAACCACCGACGCACTGACCGCCGCCACCTCGATCTACGCCTACTTCACCGACTTCCTCGCCGACCGCCGCCAAACCCCCCGCGAGGACATGATGTCGGCGTTGGCGAACGCCACAGTCGACGGGATCAGACTGACCGACGAGGAAGTCCTCGGCTTCTGCGCGCTGCTGCTCGTCGCGGGCTACGAGACCACCACCAATCTGCTGGGGAACTCCGCGGTCGTGCTGGCCCAGCATCGGCAGACCCGCCGACGCCTGGCCGCCGATCGAACACTATTGGGGCCGGCAGTTGAGGAGTTGCTGCGCTACGACTCACCGGCACAGGGACTTTCACGAACCCTGACCCGCGACGTCACACTGCACGACACGACCATGCGTCAAGGTGAGAAGGTGCTGCTGCTGTTCGGGTCGGCCAACCGCGACGAGCGCGCCTTCCCCGATCCTGACGTGTTCGACATCGAGCGCACCAGTGAGCACCAGGTCGCCTTCGGTCGCGGCATCCACTTCTGTCTGGGCGCGGCACTGGCGCGGATGGAGGCCCGCATCGCTCTGGATGCTCTGTTGGACAAGGTGCCCGACTGGGAGGTCGATCTTGAATCGGCGCGGCGGCTGCGGTCCGGACCGATCCGCGGCTACACATCGCTGCCCATCACTTGGACCACACCGGTCTAGCCCGTGCCCCTCCTCGACGACGCGTCGTGTGCATCACCGCGCGGCCAGGTTCTTCATCGCCGTCGATATCGAGCACTCCGCCGCGCACGGCGACCTCGGCGCATTCGGCGACATGCTCAAACGATTCGCGGGCTCGAACGGTGATCGACCCATGACCGGACAGGAGAAAGGGGCATGGTGGTGGCAGTGACATTCGCGCACTTCGATGAGCAGATCGCCGACCAGCTGCTCAGATCGCCGAACACAGCAGGTGGACTGTCGAGGTTTCTGAGCTTTCGGCACACCGAACTCGCCGCCGGTCGGCTGGTGGCAGAGATGGAAACCCGTGCCGAACTGCTCACACCCTTCGGCACCCTGCACGGCGGATGTCTATCGGCGATGGTCGACCACTGTCTCGGAGTCGTGTTCTACCCCGTCATTCCGGCCGGATCATGGGTCGCCACCACCGAATTCAAGCTAAACCTGCTGCGACCCGTGTCCACCGGTGTGTGTGTCGCCGTCACCGACATCGTGTCGCTGGGCAAGCGCAGTGGAGTGGCGCGCATCGCCATTAGCAACGGCGACAAAGCCGTCTGCGTAGCCCAGGGCACGGTCACGATCGTGAACGCCGCGGGCAACGCACTATGAAGGCGCTTGCTGCCGGGCCCACGCTTCGGGCGGACGACGATCTCGCCAGGAAGGTGTCATGACCTCCGCCGTGCAGCATCGGGTCCGAACCCAGGACGGGATCGCCCTGGCTGCGGACTGCTACGGCCACGATGACGCCCGTCCCGTCGTGCTGCTCCTGCACGGCGGCGGCCAGAACCGGCACGCGTGGAGCACTTCAGCGCGTCGCCTCCACGCATGCGGATACACAGTCGTCGCCTACGACACCCGCGGTCACGGCGACAGCGACTGGGACCCAGCCGGCAGGTACGACATCGAGCGACTCGCGACCGATCTTCTCGCCGTGCGCGAGCACTTCAGCGCCTATACCGCCCCTGCGGTCGTAGGTGCATCCCTTGGGGGCATGACCGTGCTCGGCACGCATCTGTTGACATCCGGGGCGTCGTGGGCGGCGGTCGTCCTGGTCGACGTCACCCCGCGACTTGAATTCCAGGGCGCCCGTCGCGTGGTGACGTTCATGGCCGCACATCCCGATGGCTTTAGCACCCTCTCTGACGCCGCAGAGGTGATCGCCGCGTACAACCCCCATCGCTCGCGCCCGGCCAACGTCGACGGCCTGCGCAAGGTGCTACGGCAGCGTCACGACGGCCGCTGGATCTGGCGGTGGGACCCGGCATTCATTCACTCCAACTTCGACTTTCTCCGCGACGAATCGACCACGGGAACGGAGCAATTCGACGCAATCAGCCACCTGCTGATCGACGGAGCCCGACGGGTCAATGCCCCAACACTTCTCGTAAGGGGCCTCTTGTCCGACGTGGTCTCCCAAGCCACCGTCGACGAGTTCAAGCAACTGGTTCCCCACGCCGAGACCGTCGACGTATCCGGCACCGGACACATGATCGCCGGCGACGACAACGACGCCTTCGGCTGCGCCGTCACCGAGTTCCTCGGCCGGAACCTCCTGTAGGTCGCGACGTTGGTCGAGCACCATCGATCGGCCAGTAGTCAGAACCGATCTTGACTTCACAGCGCGCGAAGCGGAGCCCATGAAGTGTTCTTCGGTTAAGGCCGACTTTGAACTGTGCCGGGCTCTGGTCGAGCTAGACGCCACTACGCACTTGCTGGCCACCATCGGCGTCGAAGAGTTCCTTGGTCCAGCGTTCGAGGATTTCTGCGCTGTCCCAGTCGTCGGGATGAAATCCGGCGCGGGTGTAGGAGCGAAAGCGCGCAATTGCTGCTGGGCTGAATAGCGGGTTATGACGGAAGGCTCGAAGGCTGCGCAGCAAGCGCACCGGGTTGTAGGCGGAACGGTCACCAGCCAGAGAGCGGGTGGTCTGGATGACCAACTCGCTGAACAAGAGGAGGCTGGCGATCCGCATCCCCCAGACCCTGGTGCGTTCGCTTCCACCGACCGTCTCGTAGACATCGAAAGCAACGGCCTTATGCTCGCATTCTTCCAGTGCGTGCCAGAGCAGAATAGGCCGCACTTCGGTGTCGCCGATCAGTTCTTGAGCTTCGTCGCTGGTGAGAATGATCTCGGCGAATGTCGCCGTGTAGTGCTCGAGGGCGGCCGTCACAGCCAGGCGCATCTTGGGAGAAAAACGCTTCTCAAGTCGGCCAACCAGCTTCTTGACATGCCGATCGATCCCCTCGGTGGGATAGCCCATTGCTTGAAGCCGATCGTTGAGCAGCCGATGCTGGTGTCGGTGGGTGGCCTCTTGTGCGATAAACCCCTTGACCGCCTCCTTGAGGTCAGCGTCGCTGATGTGGTCCCGGTACTCGCGGACTGACCGGATAAAGAAGTCTTCGCCTTCGGGGAACGTGGCCGACAAGGTGGACACAAAGTGGCTCATCACCAAGTCGCCATCAACGAAGTGCTGCCGACTGGTCCCAGCAGGCATATCGAATCGAACACGGCGGGGCTTCGGGACGACCCGTGCGGTGGGCCGTGTGGACGAATCGTCGCTCATGTTGTTCTCCCATTCGCCAAGGACGCGCTGTCAATCTGACTCTAAGCCTTGTCAGAATTAGATGGCAAGCTATCCACGTGGTTTCGGCGCGGGTGTATAGCGGAATGTCCGCCGAGGAGCGTCACCGGAACCGGCGCACCCGTCTCATCGAGGCCGCAACGGAGTTGATCGGCACGCGCGGCGTTGCCGCCGCCACTGTGACTGCCGTCTGCGCTGAATCGGGTGTCACGTCACGGTACTTCTACCAGCACTTCTCCGACCGAGACGCACTCCTGCGGGCTGTCTACCAGCAGCTCTATGCCACCTTCCAGGAGGTGATAGTCGACGCGATCCCCGATGCCGGCGAGCCACCGGAGGTATTGGCGTACGCGCCAATCCGCAGGCTGGTCGGCATGATCGACAACGACCCGCGGCTGGGTCGGATCCTGTTCGTGGAATCTGCAACCGAGCCGCTGCTCCGAGAGCTACGCAGCGAACTAATGGCAGGTTTCACCGACCTTGTCTTGCGCGAAGCCAGACTTCACCTCGACATCGCCGACTCTGCCGTGGGGGTTGCCCATTTGGCTTCGACCTTGGGCG
Organism: Mycolicibacterium peregrinum; assembly: GCF_002102345.1. GTDB lineage: Bacteria > Actinomycetota > Actinomycetes > Mycobacteriales > Mycobacteriaceae > Mycobacterium > Mycobacterium peregrinum. Next base: position 45,083 of record NZ_LQPP01000005.1, on the reverse strand, counting down.
TGGGAGGGCTATTCGAAGTCTTGCGCCGCCGACTCGACGGAGAACTGGAATTCACCACAGATGAACTCGTTCAGCACTGCGCAGGTTTCCTGGGCAGCCTAGGCAATTACGTGCTGCTGCAGAACACGGGCCAGTCGGCCACAACCGAAGCGCAAACCTAGAGCTAGCGGCCCCGCTACGCGATGTGGCCGTGCGTGCGCCCGACGACCAACGTCCGAGAACAGCAACAGCAAGACCCTGAACGGCATCCAAGGCCAGTGTCGTCGACTTACAGCGTCAGCCCTGGCTTCCAGAAACCCACTGAGTGTTCGATCATTCCTCTGCCCACTGCGACCGTCGGCCCGGTCCCGACTCGATAGCGGTCGCCGGCCCCTTCGCCAGCCGCGCGCTTTGCGCGGCCTGGCGACGACGGCCCCGCCACCACTTGCACTACATGCGGTAGCGTAGCGATACCGATAGTATCGCTACGATTCGCTACTAGTGGAGGCCCAGTGACCGACGGCACTGCAGATTCCCCAGGCCAGGCCACGCGCCGTGGCCAGCGGGACAACGGATCCCCCAACCCGGCCGAAACCCGCGAGTACAGCGAACGGTTGGCAGCGCTAGCCCGATTCACCCTCCGACACAAAGCGCTGGTCATCGGGGTATGGCTAGGCGCCGCGGTCGTCCTCGCGTTGCTGTTCCCCCAGCTAGAAACCGTGGTGCGCCAACAGTCGGTGGACCTCATCCCTCGCGATGCGCCGTCCTTGCAGACGGTTGACCGCATGAGCGCCGCTTTCGGCGAAGAAGGCTCAAAAACCATGGTGTTCGTCGCCATGGAAGACCCCAATGGCTTGACTCCGACTGCACGGCAGCGCTACGGCGAACTCGTGCGCCGGTTGCAGGGCGAAGGCAACCACGTCCTGCTGGTGCAGGACCTACTGTCCGATCCGATTACCGAAGCCCAGGCAGTCAGCGCCGACCGCAAAGCTTGGTACCTGCCCGTAGGTGTCACCGGCACCCTCGGAGACCCCACGGCCGCCGAATCGGTAAACGCGGTGCGCAACATCGCCGCCGAGGTCTTCACCGGCTCGACCACGACTGTGCAAGTGACGGGACCACCGGCAACCTTCAGCGACATGATCGCATCCGCCGAGCACGACCTGCTGCTGATCTCAATCGCTACCGCGGGCGTGATCGCCCTGATCCTGCTGATCGTCTACCGGTCGGTGTTCACCGCGCTGTTACCGCTGCTAGTAATCGGGTTGAGCCTGGCAGTCGGGCGCGGCGTGCTGTCCGCCCTCGGCGAGATGGGCATGCCCGTCTCCCAGTTCACCGTCGCCTTCATGACTGCGATCCTGCTCGGCGCGGGAACCGACTACACCGTATTTCTGATCAGCCGATACCACGAACAGCGCCGCGCCCAAGTACCCGCCGATCAGGCCGTCATCCACGCCACCGCCAGCATCGGGCGCGTCATCCTCGCCTCCGCCGCCACCGTCGCACTCGCGTTCCTGGCCATGGTCTTCGCGCGGCTCAGCGTCTTCGCCGCCCTTGGCCCCGCGTGTGCCATCGCCGTACTGTTCGGATTTCTGGCCACCGTAACCCTGCTGCCACCGGTGCTGTCGCTAGCCGCCAAACGCGGCATCGGTGAACCCAAACCCGATCGCACCCGCCGCTACTGGAACAGCGTCGCCGTCGCCGTGGTCCGCCGTCCCGTGCCACTACTCATCGTCAGCCTGGTCATCTTGCTCGCCCTGTCGGCAGCGGCAGCAACCATCAAAATCAGCTACGACGACCGCAAGGGCCAACCAGACACCACGGCCAGCAACCTGGGCTACCACCTGCTGGACCGCCACTTCCGCAAAGACGTCGTCATCAGCGAATTCCTCGTCGTGGAAAATCCGACCGACATGCGGACCGGCAAAGGACTGGCCGATCTTGACGAGATGGCCTCCCGCGTCTCCCAGATCCCCGGCGTCACCAAGGTTTCCGGAGTCACCCGCCCCACCGGAGAGCGCCTCGACCAAGCAGAACTGGCCTGGCAGAACGGCCAGATCGGCGACAAAATGGCCGGCGCCGTCGCCGAGGGCAACTCCCGCAAGGACGACCTCACCAAACTCACCGACGGCGCCGACCAGCTCGCCGACGGCCTCGCCCAACTCGACAGCACCGTGCGCACCGCCTTCACACCACTAGCCGGAATCCTCACCCAAGCCCAATCCGCAGGAACTCAGGTCAACCAATTCCGGCCGCTGCTGCAACAACTTTCCGCCACTGCCCCCGCCGTCGACCAAGCCATCCAATCCGGCCCAGGACTACGACCGCTGGCCAACCAAGCCCAAAACGCAATCACTCAACTCGACCCACTCGTCGGCGCCCTCAACACCTCACCCTGGTGCGCCACCACCCCACAATGCGCCCAAATCCGCAACCAGGTCCAGATCCTGGTCACTCTGCGCGACAACGGATTCTTCAACCAAATCGCCGACCTCGGGGACCGCTACGATCCCGCCACCAATGCCACCGTTGGTGGCACCCTCGCCAACGTCCAGAACGCAGTCGCCTCACTGGACAAGGCATTCGGAGCCCTGGGTGACCCCGCCGACCTGACCACAAATCTCCGCCGATTGCAGGACGGAATCGGACAGCTGGCCTCCGGCGCCCAAGCACTCGCCACCGGCGTCCGCACCCTCGCCGACAGCAACATCGAAATGCTGTCCGGCATGAGCCAGATCGCCACCCAACTACAGAACTCCTCGCGCGCAGCGGCCGACTCCGACTCCTCGAGCGGTTTCTACCTGCCCGCCAACGCATTCGAGAACCGGCAATTCACCGACGTCGCCGAACAATTCCTCTCACCGGACGGCAAAACAGCGCGGTTCATGATCGAAAGCAGCCACGACCCATACAGCGTTGAAGCCATGGACCTCGCCAGCCGCATCACCGACACCGCCAACACCGCACGACCCAACACGTCACTCGCCGACGCCACCGTGTCCGTAGCCGGCTTCCCCGCCGTCAACTCCGATATCCAACGACTCCTCTGGGCCGACTTCGCACAACTAGCCATCGCCACCATCATCATCGTCGGCGTCATCCTGGTCCTACTACTGCGCGCACTCCTAGCACCGCTCTACCTACTAGGCACCGTCGTGCTCAACTACCTCGCATCACTCGGCATCGGCGTCGTAGTCTTCCAATGGGGACTGGGCCACGAAATCGCCTGGCCCGTACCGCTGCTGGCGTTCATCATCCTCGTCGCCGTCGGCGCCGACTACAACATGCTGCTCGTCTCACGGCTCCGCGAAGAATCCGGAACCAACATCCGCGTCGGCGTCCTGCGCACCGTGGCAAACACCGGAGCCGTCATCACCTCCGCTGGCCTCATATTCGCCGCCAGCATGTTCGGCCTCATGGTCGGCTCAGTCGCCATCATGATCCAAGCCGGCCTCATCATCGGCTTCGGGCTGCTGCTCGACACCTTCCTCGTGCGCACCCTCACCGTGCCCGCCATCGCCACACTCCTACGCGAAGCCAGCTGGTGGCCCACCAAAGCAACAAACCCGCGACCCGGTCAGACCAACCCAGGAGGCATTAAGGACGCACCTCACGTGCTGGTCCAGGAGAGGTGAAAAGCGAACAGAGCAATACCCGGCGCTACATGCCGACCAGCGTGAAGGCGTATTCACCCCGAATGAATACGACCCCTGCGCCGGTATGATCCGTCGGTTAACGACGGACGAAATTCGGAATTGCCACGTTTGCGCCCAAGGTAAAAGCGACATTCCGGCGATTACAACGGTCCTCAGGGGCTAGGACATCTCCGCAGAACAACCGACCGGATACACGCCGAAGTGGTCGTCGGCAGAGGCCCATCTTCAGTCGCTTTCACTTGCGATAGGGGCTGCTCCTCGGTCTCCGTTGTTACGCTCGTCGATGTGTCCACCTCGGGCCTTGCCCGCGGTAGTTACGGGGCTTAGGCGAGTGCCGGGGGTTGGCAAGGTGAAGCGGCTTGTAATCGGTATTGGGAGCCTCGCTTTAAGCCTGGCGACAGCTGGGTGCGGGCTCGGAGGCGGTCAAGATTCGGTGCGATGGGGCGCGCTTCCGCACACGATGGGTTGCGCATTAGACCCAGCGGATCGAGCTGCGGATCCGCCCGGATCGGGGCTTGTCCGCGAGATCATGCTGTCCCACGTCGGCTCGAATCAGCTGCAGCTTGACGTCGAGTTCAACTTTCAGATTCCGCCGGAACCGGGTGTCGCTCGGAACGAGTTCGGGCCGACGGATGCCCCCGGCAGCATCCTGACCGACTACCTAATAGAGCCCCACCACGCGAACGGTGTAGTGGCGATCTCTGGCCCGCGACCAAGCATCGGACAAGGCTGGTACGCGGACGTGTCTGACTTCGACTCTGCGAACCCCGATGTCTTGACCTCTGTCGCGACCGAGGGGCGCATTCTCACTTTGCGCCTCGACCTCAGTAACCAGCCGACGTTTCTTGGCGAGGGCGAATTCAAAGCCGATGTTCAGATCGTCCAGATGGTGGCAGGACGCGTTGATTCGGTGCCGAATATCTTCCCGGTTCGCGGGCAAGATTGCCGCTGGAATACACCCGCTCGTGAGACACCTGAAGCTCCGATCTGGCAGCCCGTACCTCAAATCGACAAACCGACCCCTTCTCCCGAGATACCGCAACCTCTAGTAGGCATGGACGCAAGCGGCTTTCGCGAGCACCCCGGTGCCCGCTGTGAACCAGCGGATGAGCTAAAGCTCGCGCAGATTACCTCAGATTCGGCCCTTGTCGTCTGCCTTCGGGGCTCTAATTACTACTACCGTGGAAGCCGTCTTAGCGACGGAGCCTCAATTGCCCTGACTGACGTCATTGAAGTTCCTGGGGGCTTCGACGCCGTCAATACCGTTGACGGAACGCGGTACCAAGTGCGTGGCGATGGGCTGACAATCATCACGGCAAAACAAACCTTCATCGAGCCGGCTGTTGAGCTCTGGCAGCGTGATCACCCGTCGGCGCCGGTGCCCTCTGTTCAACCACAAACGCAGTACGTGATCACCCGGTCTCGGCAGGTTCGATGTGCCATTTCCCAAGAATCTGTTGCGTGCGAGCGCAACTCGGCTTACGGTTTTCCGCAGGCACCTGTCAGCACCGGCGGAGCAGCGCACTGGAATCTCGCAACCGTGGATTTTAGCGGCGCATTCGCTTGGGCCGAAGGAAACATCGGCGGCGCAGATCCGAATCAAGACGTCATGCTGGCTTACGGGACCGTGGAACATTTCAACGGTTGGAACATCGAGGCGAGCGCGGACGGAACCCGTTTCACCAATACTGCCAGCGGCCGCGGCATGTTCGTCAGTATTGAACGTGTGCACTCGTTCTGAAACCGATGTGCAGCCAGTGCGCGACCTTCCTGCCCGAGACTATGAGCTGCCTCGCTCCCGCGGACACCCGTCCTACCTGATGTATTGCGCGAGGATGGCGAGTGACGTTTGCACGTCATGTCTCAACGATCGGTCCGGGGGCGCCGGATCATTGCACTTCGGTCAGCACGTTGTCGAGCAGAGCTTCGAGCTCAGGAGGACCCAGGCGTTGTGCCTGCGAGGCCTTGTCGTTGTCGTCGAACTCGATCCCCTCGCCGATCAGAATTTCCATCGGATCTCGGGTGTCGGCCGGGTCATGCCACTGGAATTTGAAACTGATGGACCCATCGCTGCTGAGGACACGGTAGGCGTTCGTCACCGCTGGGTCGTGGGCGATGTGATTGGCCGTTGGCTGTGCCGCCGTGCCTACTAATTCGGCAAGGTCACCGTAGGAGGTCCACGAGCCTGCTGGCAGCGCTGCAACGGCGTCGTCGACCCGTGTCCAGTCGAACCCAGAGTGCGCCGTTACCACCCCCGGCACAGGGGCCGACCAGAGCGCGATCGCAGCGTCGGCGAGCACCTGCGAACGCTTCTGAATTTCGTCGACTCCCCACTGGGAAGCGGCAGCGAGATGCTCGTTCAGCTTAAGGTCGGAATCCTGCAAAATCTCCTGCTTGCGCTCGAAAAGCTGATTCGAGAGTTTCGAGTTCCATGCCGTCAGCGTCAGATTCCCGAGAGTATGGCCGAGTCGCTCAAAGACCTCGCGCGGATCGTGGCCGGCGTCAACCAGCTGCTTCTTCCAGCCCTCACTGAGCGTCTGTGGCATGACGTGTTCGATCGAGAGCTTGGCAGAGTCGAAGTCGAGATCGACCTCGGCTCGCAGATGCGATTCCAGCCGCTGCAGAACTAACCGCTGCTGGTGCGCTCGCCCATTTGAGTAGTAGTGCACGGTGGCGATCCCGTCGCGGACACGCTCGTCGTCGGGCCACCGTTTGTCCCGTGACAGCTCTCGACGCAGGGCCACGTCAATCGGCTCACCCTGCGGAAGATTGCCGATCACGGCAATGAAGAGACGGTTCAAGACGTTCGTCGGTACATCGACGACGTAGCGCCTAACGACGAACGACTCGATGGCTTCTAGGCAAGACTCAGCTTGCGCGGTGGTTGCGCGTCCGGCGTCGACCTCGGCATAGATGTGCAACAGCAACGGATAAGTTGTGCTGGCGCCCCAGCCACGCAAGAAAGCCAAATGCCCTAACGCCTTCTTGCTGAGACCGAGATCAGATGCCGTGTTGTTCGGGTCTGCCGGTTGCAGGAACAGCGAGTAGTAGGCACCTCGTCGCGCGAGTCTCTTGACGTGATCTTCGAGGAAATCGAGATTCGCTGCTGACGGTTCGAGGCGACTTCGCGCCGCTCGGTATACATCGCCTTGCTTGACAAAATCCCCCATCGACTGGAGATCATCCCGAACAAGCCCCTCCAGGCCCTCCACTCCCAGCGCCTTCTCGAGAGGACGCCAGTGCTGGGTGTAGACCGTGTTCGAGCGCGGCCCCAACGCCATGAACAGGTAATTGCGCAACAGGTCGGATTGCGTCAGTCCGACACCCGTCGCATTTATCGACTCGAAGATCTTGTGGGGTCGCTCGCCCTCGGAAACAGTCACGAAGACGAGCGCCAACCGGTCACCGATCGTCGTCGCGAGCCGTTCTGGGACAAGTTCCCCAGCTTCGCGGAGAGCGCTGATCTTGCGCTGGAAAAATCGGTAAGCGTTCACGATCGCGCTATGTCCGGACATGTTTGCTGGATCGGTCAGTACCGTCCAGTACGGAGCAGCATCCTCATCGCCCGGTACGAGACGCGCCCACCTGGCCGAGCCCTTGGGCTCCGTGTCGTTGATTAGGTACTTCTTGTTCAGGCGGTCGAACTGCTCGGCATCATCAAGTGCCGCAACATCGCGCAAAGCTGCGAGCGCGACCGACAATGTGGTCAGACGCTGCTGACCGTCGACGACGCGAAACTCGCGGAAATCATGTAGCGGGTCGGCGGCCTTCTCGACCGCCACGATGCTGCCGATGAAGTGCTTCGGGATGGCGCTCCCGTCCGCCAACGCGCGGTCCTGTTCGGCGATGTCTTGCCACAGATCTTCTTGCTGACCTGTCTTCCAGCGATAGTGCCGCTGGTACAGCGGCACCTGAAACTGGCGGTCCTGCGTCATCAGATCGCGGAAGGTCCCCTCCTTGGCACGCATCTAACGCAGGATAGTCAGGTGCACCGTGGATACGGCATGCGAACGCCTCCGGATCCGGACACGTTCGACGATGGCGGCGCTGCCGAGGACACATTCTCGTAGGCTCGGCGGGTGAACGTACACGGTCCAACTGCCGGAGCAGCAACTGTAACGATCCCCTTGGCAGTGGCCGAGCAGCTGGTCAAATCCAAACAACGCGTTGCTGACCATGGTGAGGTGTTCACCCCAGGGTGGATGGTGGAGGCAATGCTCGACCTTGTAAAGCACGAATCCGAGCGGATCGACTCAAGGGTGCTTGAACCCGCATGCGGCGCGGGCAACTTTCTCATCCCTATCCTCGTTCGCAAGTTCGCGTCGGTACAGTCCCGGTACGGGAAAAGCGAATTCGAGAAGCGTCACTACGCATTGTTTTCGCTGATGTGCACCTACGGCATAGAGCTGCTCGCCGACAACGCACAGGAATGCCGCAATAATCTCGCAGCTGTTTTCAGCAGCTTCTTGGGAGTCGGCAACGAAGACGACTGGGCGCGGGCCGCCGTCGTGGTTCTCGCGGCAAATATCGTCCAAGGTGACGCTCTGACTATGACCGACCTAGCGGGTGGTCCAATCACGTTCCCCGAGTGGGGCTACCTAGGTAAGGGCATGTTTCAGCGCCGGGACTTTCGTTATGACGCACTCACCCAGCGCGCCTCCTACGAAGGAACGCTCTTCGGTGAACTGGAGGAAGAAGACCTGTTCACCCCCGTTAAGACATACCCGATCATGACAGTCGACCAGATCGCCAAGCAGGCAAACGAATGAGCCAGGCCGCCTTTACTCTGCGGGGCCACAATCCAGATGTTCTGACCTGCATCGCCAACCTCTCCAACGACGAGGTATTCACCCCGCCCGAGATGGCTAACGCCATGCTAGATCTTCTGGCGAGATCGTGGGCCCAGACAAACGCCGGCGCCGACCTCTGGGCCAACCCGAACGTAAAGTTCCTCGACCCGTTCACAAAGTCTGGAGTGTTCCTCCGCGAGATCGTCCGGCGCCTCACCGACGGTCTCGCCAACCAAATTCCAGACCTCAACGAGCGCGTCGACCACATCCTCAGCAAGCAGGTCTATGCCATAGCGATCACCCGGCTGACAGGTATGCTTGCCCGCCGCAGCGTCTACTGCTCGAAATACGCCAACGGCCCGCACTCCATAGCCAAATCCTTCGACACTGAAGACGGCAATGTCTGGTTCGAACGAACCGAGCACACCTGGGCTGGCGGCACACGGGAGTTCCGAGTCGATCCACTCACCGGCGACGAAATTGCCATCTATACCAAGCGCAGGTGCACCTACTGCGGCGCCAGCGAAGAAAACTACGCACGCGACGAGGACCTCGAAACGCACGCCTACGCGTTCGTTCACACCGACGACATCAAGGCTCGGATCGCCGAGATATTTGGAGAAGCAATGCAATTCGACGTCATCATCGGCAACCCCCCGTATCAGCTGAGCGATGGTGGATATGGCACGTCGGCTGCCCCGATCTACCAGATGTTCGTCGAAAAGGCCCTAGGCCTAGATCCGCGGTTCGCAGTCTTCGTCACGCCGTCGCGGTGGTTCGCAGGTGGCAAAGGACTCGACGTCTATCGGAAGTCGATGCTCAGTGACCACAGGCTGCGCGAGATCGTGGACTATCCCAAGCTCTACGAGGCATTCCCCGGGGTCAAGATCAGAGGCGGGGTCTCGTACTTCCTATGGGACCGCGAATACGACGGACCATGCACCGTCCAAACGATGTGGGATGGAAAACCAGTCGGCGAACCGGTCGCCCGCTATCTCGATACTTACGACGTCCTTATCCGGCGCAATGAAGCTGTCCCGATCCTCGAGAAGGTGCGAGCGAAGAAGGAGCCGTCGCTGGAAATGCGTGTATCTAGTCGGAAGCCTTTCGGCCTCCCGACCAACTTTCACGGGAAGGCCACTCCGCGGGGCCTCAATCAGCCTGTCCAGCTGTTTGGATCGCGCAGAATCTCATGGGTAAACCGAAGCGAAATTCCTCAGAATGACGCATGGATCGACGAGTGGAAAATCTTAATGACGGCAGTCCAAGGTACAAGCGCGGCCGTCGAAACAAAGTTCTTGTCGAAACCCATTCTCGCCGGGCCTGGAACGGCGTGCAGCGAGACATATCTGGTGGCAGGAAGGTTTACCACTGAGACGGAAGCCTCCCGGTATGCGGGATACCTCCGCACCCGCTTGGTGCGCTTTCTCGTGTCCTTGCGCAAGTCGACGCAGCACGCGACGCGCGACGTGTACTCATTCGTACCGGATATTCCGCTCGACCGCGAGTGGACCGATGCGCTGCTCTACGAACGCTACGGCCTGACTCCGAAGGAGATCGCGTTCATCGAGTCCCAGGTCGCTGAGCACAACGACTCCAACGACGGCGAAGACGTCAGCGACGCCGAGGACGCCGATGCGTAAGTCGATCGAGGAACTTCTGCCAGGGAAGCCCGCGGCCCGGCTGCGGATATATGCCTGGTCACCGAACGACCCCCCTAGCGGTTACGCCGGCCTCATCAAGGTCGGCCAGACCACCAAGCCCGACGTAAATGCGCGGATCCGCCAGTCCCAAGGACAAATGCAGCAGGCGTATACCCTCCACGTCGACGAGCTGGCCGAGCGAGACGACGGCACCGTATTTCGCGACTCGGACGTACGCCAACGGCTCGTCGAGAAGGGCTTCGAGAATCCGATCTTCGGATCTGCCCGCGAATGGATCCGCTGCACCCCGGCGGACGTGCTCACCGCAATTACGGAACTCCGCACAGGACAGAAGCTCACAGGCACCCACCATGAAACGTTCCGCCCGCGGCCCGAACAGGAGCAGGCGGTCAATAAAACCCACGACTACTACCAGTCGATCTGGGCCGGAGACCCCAACGCCGTACCGCGGTTTTTGTGGAATGCCAAAATGCGGTTCGGAAAGACCTTCGCTGCATACCAGTTGGCGAAGCGCCTTGATGCCAAGCGCACCCTGGTGGTGACGTTCAAGCCGGCGGTCGCAGACGCTTGGCAAACCGACCTCGAATCCCACGCCGATTTCGAGGGCTGGCAGTACTTCTCCGCTGATAGCAGCGGTGAACCGGCATCAGCCGACCCCGCAAAACCCCTGGTGTACTTCGGCTCGTTCCAGGACCTCCTCGGACGCGATCGCCAGACTGGTCTGATCAAGCCCAAGAACGAATGGGTGCACACCGCTAACTGGGACCTGGTGATATTCGACGAATACCACTTCGGCGCCTGGCGAGACAACGCAAGAGAACTATTCGAAGGGGAAGACGAGAATGTCAAGAAAAAGGAGCTCGCCGCGGAGTACAACGACAGCCTCGACTCATTCGAAGAAGAACTCGACGAACTCGGCAACGACGAGGATGCATTCCTCCCGATCACGACTCGCGCCTACCTGTACCTGTCCGGCACACCGTTCAAGGCGCTGGCGACCGGCGAATTCATAGAAGAACAGATCTTTAACTGGACCTACACCGACGAGCAACGCGCCAAAGCAGAGTTCAGTCGGGATCATCCGGACCGGTGGAACCCTTACGGCGCTCTACCCGAGATGCGTCTGCTCACTTACCAAATGCCGGACGAATTGATCGCGGTAGCACGCCAGGGCGAGTTCGATGAGTTCGACCTCAACGCTTTCTTCGACGCCACCGGCTCCGGTGAGGATGCCCACTTCATCCATAAGACGGACGTCCAAAAATGGTTGGACATCATCCGTGGCGGGCACTTGCCCACTCAAGTAGGCGCTTTGAAGAGCAGCACTCGACCGCCCTTCCCTTACTCCGATGCGCGGCTGCTCCCTTACATGCAGCACTCGTTCTGGTTTCTACCCAACGTCGCCGCATGCGAGGCGATGGCAAATCTCCTCGCGGAGCCACAGAACGTGTTTTGGCATGAGTATCAGGTTCTTAGGGTGGCCGGATCGCACGCGGGTATCGGACTGAATGCACTGCCACCGGTACGTGCTGCTATCCGTGATGGGCACGACACCAAGACCATCACCCTGTCATGCGGCAAGCTCACCACAGGCGTAACCGTCAAACAGTGGGCATCGATCCTCATGCTGCGCAATCTCAACTCACCGGAAACGTACTTTCAGGCGGCGTTCCGGGTCCAATCACCCTGGTCGATCAAGAACCCCGATGGTGATGATCCCAACGCCGAAGCCGTATTGAAGCCTGTTTGCTTCGTTTTCGACTTTGCGCCCACCCGTGCCCTGCGCCAGATCGCCGACTACGGCGCGGGCCTGTCGCCAGAGACGCCGAATCCTGAGCACGCGGTAGAGGAGCTGGTGAGCTTCCTGCCCGTGCTCGCATATGACGGGTCGAATATGACCCAAGTAGACGCCGGCGGCATCCTCGACATCGCGATGGCTGGCACCTCCGCTACTCTGCTCGCGCGAAAGTGGGAATCGGCGATCCTCGTGAACGTCGACAACGACACTCTGCGTCGAATTATGAACAGCGAGGCCGCAATGGCGGCGGTGATGAACATCGAGGGTTTCCGCGCGCTTGGGAGCGCCATCTTCGAGACGGTCGTCAATAAGAGCGAGGCGGTTAAGCAGACGAAGAAGGAGAAGGGCGAGAATCTCTCAAAGGCTGAAAAGACGGAACTCACCGCTGAGGAAAAAGAGTACAAGTCTAAGCGGAAGCAGATCCAAGAGAAGCTGATCAAGTTCGCCACTCGCATACCGGCATTTATGTATCTCACCGATTTCCGCGAGAACACACTTCAAGATGTCATCACCAAGCTCGAGCCTGACCTCTTCAAAGCGGTTACCGGGCTGAACGTCTCCGACTTCCACCTACTCGTAAATCTCGGGGTATTTAACGCCACCCACATGAACCAGGCAGTATTCGCTTTTCGCCGCTATGAAGACTCCTCGCTTTCGTATACCGGGATCGAGTCCCATGAAGGCCTCTCCCACTATGGCCTCTATGACACGGTAGTCGCCGCCGACCAAATGACCGCAGGGCCGTCATGATTGAGTTTGCCTCGGCTTCGCCGCACATAGTGACGGCACTCGACGAAACGACGGTAAATGTCACGACATGAAAATGAGCGTTATCAGAATCAAGCAGTACGAAACGGTGACAGCCAAACCCTTCAAATGAAATAACGTGCCAGGTATTCGCTGAACGTATAGCGGACTTGCGGGCTCGCCCATCAGATTGTCGGTTATCGACTTTTGCTGTAGAACACTCGGATCTGGATTATGCCTCATCTCCAACAAAATTCTCCTGGCGAGCGCGATCCTGTCGTCTACGTCGGTAGGTACCGTGCCACTATTCGCCACATTGGGCATTCCAGAACCGTACTCAAGAATTTTGTCCGTAATCTGATCACCCGCGAAAGAGTGCCACGCACGCTTTACTTGGCCCTCAAAATTGGCTGGTTCGTACGAATCTGACTCGAAGATCGTTGCTAGGACGCTGCGGTAGCGACCCCACATCGCCGATGCCACCCAGTACTGCAACAAGTCGAATGTGAGCCCAACGACGGCTGCGACTGCAGCATAGAAGAGCAAGCGTTGATCGGTAACTGATGAAAAAATTTCAGGATAAGTGTCGTCTGGAGCGGAGGCCTTTCCTATGAGCCAGACAATTGCAACCGCAGCTAGGGCGAGAGTTCGGAACTGAGTACTCGCCTCCTTGGTGTAATCGCGATACTCCGTGGACGCATTTTCCTGAATCTTATCTGTCGCCATCAGGCTCCTCAGGCGCCTGTTCCGCTGGCGCATCTTCAGGCGCGCTAACTGGCCCTAGAGTTTCCGCCTTGCGGGCCCCCGACCCGCGGCCTTTCAATGCCCCCCGCCGGCGGAGGACTTGAGGCAAACTCTGCCGTATATATGCTATTCCCCGCCTTGGCATCTGCACCCCCGCATCTCGACTACAGCGAACATACTAGGTCACTCTATGCACATTCTTGCGCAGTACCGACGGCGGCTTTACCGGTTCAAACGTAGACACTCGTATACGACACGTTTCTACAGCTGGAAAGGTTTGCGGATGTACACAACGTACTTCTCGGCCGAAGCGCGCAAACTGCAGCAACGGGTGCGTCTCACTACTCGTCCCATCGAACACAAGCTCGTACAGTACGGACTTCCTGTCGCCCGAGAGACCTTCGACTAATACAATCCACTCGGATAGATGTACCGAAGCGTAGACATCTGCACCCTTCCGATCTCTCTTCTCAGCGGCTTCTTTACGCCTAAGCGCTTTATAGTCGATACCCATGAGGAGTGAGACTCTGTGGATGTTTCTTAATTCAGCCCCGTCTGACGAACCGTTAAGCTTGGCGAGCGCATTATCGACTGATTCGAACGCACGCGACGTCCAACGTAAAGCACTAGTAGGCGTAAGTAGCAGCCGGCGGGGCGTACCCACGACTATGGCTTTAACGCCTCGCTGATCGTCGGTGTAAGAGTGCTTAGAAAGCTCAATAGTAGACAGATCTTTATCCGGCACTCTGTCTTCATACGGATTATCGCGCTGGAAGGCTTGGCGTTGGAAATGTGTTCTCGAATTGGCGATGATCGAACGCGACGATAGATATGGACCGAACTGATCGTCATGGAAGTAGAAGACAGGACCTTCTTCATCTTCGGTTAATCCACATAACACAATGGCGTGGTCACCAGTGTCACAATAGATTGGGAAACCCGATTCAATGTATGGCCGAACGATCGTTGCGAAGATCTCATCGATCGCTCGGACGGTCATAGCCCGGTACTTTCTGACAGAGGCTGATTCGAGATCGACGATCTCTTTAGCTGAATCATCTGCTTCGAGCACCTGAATAAGCTCGTCATCATTTGTATTCGCAAGCGTGCGGAGAAGTTCTACCGCAAAGGCGTTTGGCGAGCTGGCGAAGACCCACTCTTCGATGCCTTCCCCGGAATCGGCGTCTGGGCCTAGTGCCGCTGATCTCTGGTTTTCAGGCGCATCGGCCTGACCCTCCGCCCGCTTATAGGCATTGAGCACACCTTCCAACACCGTAATGATGTCGGTTTCCGCGTCCAGCGACTCGCTTGAAACCACCGGAAGGTCTGTTTGAGACTCAAAGTCAGTGTCATGCTTGAACGCCCCGAGCCCGAGGTCCGTAAGAACCTGTACCACCTCATTGGCGAATACACCCGGCGGATGGACGGGATGCATTGGTCGTGCAAATGTAGCAGCAGCTACAACCTCCGCAATCAGCTTGCGCTCTATCTGACCTCGACGAAAGGCTGTATAGGCCAGAATCCACGCGGCCACGTGAGCACACACTGCAAAGCGCTCATCTTGCTGCATAAATGGGACGCCGCGTACCCATAATTGCTGTCCAAGCAGATTGACCGGCTCTTCAATTTCAGTACACCTCGAACCGACATAGCCTGGCGTCTTGAGTAAAGAACGACCGACAATGGGCCCCCCGGAATCACGGCAGATGATGTAACCGAGGTACCCCTTGAGTTCTCGCTTTCCCAGTCTGAAGAGCTTCGACTCGTCGAATGTCAGGTCGAAGAAGTGCAGCCGTATTGCTGACTGATTTACCGGGGCGTCCAACTGGCTGCGGAAGCTTGCCCCTTCGCTTCTATGATCGAGGCAAACATAGTGATGCTCAACGACACAAAGCTTGGCCTCTAGGGTGCAGCGCAGGAGCGATAGACAGCGCATCCACGGCGCAATCTGCGGCGAAGCCTTCGCGCGGATCAAGTTGTTGAGTTCGTCCCAATCAGCGCCGCTAGTGAGATCGAGTACCTCTACGTGCGGTTGCTGCTCGATACTGTTCGGGCCTCGTAAACCACCTTGGGTTCGGAGCGGGAGCGTACGCCGTCCAGCACTTTCCGCCATTCGGACGCTCACCGCCGCCGCGCGAATGGCGTCTTCCCCGAAGATCTCTTCGGGAGGCTGCCCGGTTTCTAGATCAGACTGGACTGGCGAACTCTCATCGGACTGCATGCCTACGGCTCGCCGAAGACTGCGACGCAGATGCAGGCTTTCGCTGCAGGTTTCGAGACGTGCTTCGCTGAGAGGTCATCTGATCGCGCTCTGCGCGCAGCTGCATCTCTTTGCCCACAAGGGCGCGGAACTGCAACATCTGCCGTGCAGTCAACGACCGTCCGCGCTTGGCCTTAATAGGCGGCATTGGTTCGAACCCTCCGGCTGGGATGCACTCTTGAGCAGTCAAAACAGCACAGCTCTCCGCGGCGATATGTTTCGCCACGAAGAACCTGGTACATGGTAATTCCCGGCGTCAAACAGTGCAATCTAGCTCTCCCCACCCCCGAAGTGCCGACGGCTCGAACGGATGTTCCGCCTGATTGCAGACTACCCACGTCAGCCTGTGGAAACCTTCGACAACACTCAGAAAATTGCAACGAAGTTGTCACACCAGTCACTTTAGCCACAGTGTGGATGGTGAGGGGCCTTCAGGACTGCGATGCGTTGCAAGGATCACCGACCCAACCTGCGGGCTCTTCCAGTTACATGGCGAGGATTGCCGTCCTTGGTCGACGACGGCTAGGCGTAGCGCTGCGACGAACGCGCAGCCAATCAGAACTCGGTCTGCCACTTTGGGCACTGCAGCAGGCTACCGTCGACCGGCAAACCAGTCCGCAGGCAGTCCGCACCTCAACATTCGCACGCCAGCCTGTCCCAGCCCCGCCAACGCCGCCGACCTGTAGTTACTTAACTCATCCAACACAGCCCGCTCAATCAAACCCCCTGGTGTCGTGGTTCGGGACGAAGAGGTCGTGGGTTCGAATCCCGCCACCCCGACTCGTGTGATCAAGGCCCAGACCAGAGAGATCCGGTCTGGGCCTTTGCCTTTCCGGTCGACAGCTTGCCTATCCCGGTAGTCCCTGTTCTTCCGGCGGCAGCGGAGCCGGTCCCTTGATTCCCGGAGTAGCCATGGGGATCTCGGGTGCCTGCGCCGGGTTGGACGGCGTGATGGTTACCCCGGTCTGCATCGGAGATGCCGGCTCGGACCCGAGAAGCGAGACGGGATGACTCTGCAGGCCTCCGACGACCCCGAACACACTCAGTGCAACAACGGCGCATCCGCCAACCGCGGTCGAGAATTTGATGCCGAATCTACTCATATCGAACCAATCCATTGAAAACATAGAGTTTCTATGCAATGAAAACGCTGCGGCCCCGGCATCTATTCCCAACCTCGGGCCGGTAACGAAACGGATCGCCAGGCGAGTCAGGCGCCCTCACCCATGCGGATGGCCTTTCTTGCCATGGCCCTTGCCGTTGCCACCGCCATTGCCATTGCCCTGGTCTTGACCGTTCCCGTTCCAGTTGCCCCACTCCCCTTCGTCCTCGGGCAGCGTCGGGGTGACGGTCGGGATGCTCGTCGCGGCGGGCACGGTCGGCTCGACAGTGGTGGTCACCGGCGTCACGGCCGGCGCGCGCTGTGGCGGCGGATCGGCGATCAACAGGATGGCCCCGAGGATGCCGGCCGCCGTCACGGCCAGTCCGGCGAGCACCATCCGAACGCGCGACCGCCGGGCCGGCGGCGGGGCAGGCAGCATCAGGGTCGCAGGAGGAGCCGCCGGGGCGGCGTGCAATGCCGCCCGCATCTCGGCGGCGTCGGCGAAGCGGTAGGCCGGGTCCCGCGCCATCGCGCGCTCCAGCACGTGGACCAGAGTGGGGTCGACGTCGGGGCGCAGCATCCCGATCGGCATCGGGGCTTCGTCGACAACTGCGCGCATGGTGGCGATCGGGTGGTCCCGGGCGAACGGCCGCCGCCCGGTCAGCGCCTCGTAACCGAGGACACCGACGGCGTACAGATCGTCCGACACCGTCGCCGGGTGGCCCGTAATCCGTTGTGCACTAAGGTAATCCGGCGTGCCGAACACGGTTCCGGCGTGTGTGTGGGCGGTTCCGGCCGTCTTGGCGATACCGAAGTCGGCAAGCTTGGCGGAGCCTGAACCGGTGATCAGGACGTTGCCGGGTTTGATGTCGCGGTGCAGGATGCCCGCGCCGTGCGCGGCGGTCAGCGCACCCAGCAGGTCGGTCAGTACCCAACGCACGCGGTCGGCGGACAGCGGTCCGGCCGCGATCTCCTCGGCCAAGGTCGGCCCGGGCAGCCTTTCCATCACGATGAACGGTGTCCCGTGGTCGTCACCGCTGTCGTGGACCGCGACGATATTGGGGTGGTTGAGCGCGGCGGCGGCGCGGGCTTCGTCCTCGAACCGCCGACGCGTCGTTTCGTCGGAAGCCAGGGCCGGGTAGAGCAGTTTGATCGCGACCGGGCGCGACAGCCGGGTGTCCCAGCCATCGTGCACCTCGGCCATGCCGCCTCGGCCGAGCACGCCACGTAGCTCGTAGCGGCCGGCGAGCGCCGCCGTCATAGATCTCCCCTCCGCCGTGCGCTTGGCTCCAAGTATCCCGGAGTGCCGTTCTGCGGCATGCTGGCACCATGCCCCGGTTCAGGCTGGAACCCGCCGACGCCGCCTTCTTCAGCACGGCGCCGCACATCTTCACCTATCAGAAGCGGTTCGCCGCGCCGCCGGAAAAGGTGTGGGAGTCGCTGGTCTCCGATGAATCCCTGGCCGCCTGGGGACCGTCGGTCAACAAAGTCGAGTGGCTGTCGCCGCGGCCGTTCGGCGTCGGCACCTCCCGCGAGGTGACGCTGGCACCCGGGGTCGCTCGGGTGCACGAGACGTTCTTCCGGTGGGAGGAGGGCAGGCGGTACTCGTTCACCGTCGATCACGCCAATATTCCGTCGCTGCGCCGGTTCGCCGAGGACTACCTGGTAGAGCCCGCGGGCGACGGAGAGACGCAGTTCACCTGGATCGTGGCGATCGAGCCGAAGCCGTTGTTCGCGATCCCGTTCAAGGGGCTGGCGCCGGTGGTCAAAGCGGCGTTCGGGCGCCTGGCCTCAGACGGCCAGCGCTATTTCGCCCGAGTGTGACCAAGGTCCCAACCAAGCAGTTGATAGCGTCGGCCGATGGCCGCGCTGAGCTGGATCGCCGAACTGTTGCAGTTCGATCGCGATGGTGATGACTTCTGCATTCGGGAACCGCGCAGAGGGGCGACCGAGCGGCTGTTCGGCGGGTTGATCGCCGCCCAATCGTTGGGCGTGGCGGGGGCCACGATCGATGGCGGCCAGCTTCCGCAATCGCTGCACGCCTACTTCGTCCGCGGCGGTCGCTACGACGCCGACGTCGAGTTCCACGTCGACCGCACCCGCGACGGACGCGCGTTCGCGACCCGGCACGTCACCGCCAGCCAGGACGGCAAGGTGATCCTGGAGATGCTGGCGTCGTTCCATCAACCCGAGCCCGGTCTCGACTGGTCTCCCGACGCGGTGCCCGCCCTGGAGTTCGACGCGGCCGCCCCAAAGCACGACGTCATGGACTTCGGCGACAAGTTCGACCTGCGCACCATGCCCAGCGACACCTCAGAGTTCGCACTCCCGCCGTTCTGGATCCGCAGCCAGGTCGAGATCGAGGACGATCCGCTGATCCGGGCCTGCACCCTGACCTTCATGTCCGATCTCGGCCCGGTCCCCTCGGCGCTCCCGCCGACGGTCCCGCTGCGGTCCGATCTCGGCTTCGCCGCCAGCCTGGACCACTCGATCTGGTTCCATCGCCCGTTCCTGCCGCGCGGCTGGCACCGATATGAGTTGCAGTCGGCGAACCACAACGATTCCCGTGGCCTGGCCCGCGGCTCGCTGTACGACGCCGCCGGCACACTGATCGCCAGCGTAAGCCAGGAAGCGCTCTGGCGGATTCCGGTCTAGCTGACGTTTGTCACCGCCGTACGGCGGGCAACCGGTGGCATGAGGATCTCCGATGTCGCGTCCTGGCCGGTCGAGATCGGTGCCGCGATGCGGCACCGACGGCTGTTCCACCCGAACGGCGTGCTGGCCCGAGGCCATCTGGAGCGCACCGCACCCGCCGGCCGGGGCCTGCCGCTCTACTCGTGCGATGTGGTCGGGCGGTTGTCGAAAGGGATCGGGACACCGGATTCCGTACCCGACATCGCCGGCCTGGCGTGGCGGATGCCACCGCAGCTGTCGGGAACACCGTGGGATGTCCTCTTGGCCTCCACATTGGCCGGCAATCGATTTGTCTTGTGGCCGGCCAACTCCTGGGCCGGGATCACATTCTCAAGTGTGATGCCACTGCGATTCGAGGGCGCGCTGTGGTGGCTGCGAGCCCGCCTCACCACCGACTTCGATGGGGCCGGACTTTCGCTCGACAGCGTGCACCAGCAATTGGAACGCGGTGGGGTCGAGTTCGACATCGAGCAGTCCCCCGCCACCGGCGAATTCGAGCCCGTCGCCCGACTGTCACTGCGCGAGAAGCTGCCCCACGGCCGTGACGTGTCCTTCGATCCCGCGCTGCACGAGGCCGACGGGGTCCGCCTGGTGCCCACGTGGCTGGCCGATATCCGGCGCGGCGCCTACCACGGCAGCCGCGTCGGGCGCGATGCCGAGTAGCGTTCAGTCGGGCGGTTCCTGACCGGTGCTCTCAGTGGTGTCGACGTCCGGGGTGTCTTCCGGAACTTTTTTGGCGCGATCACGCTTGTCGGTCGCTTCACCGCTGTTCTTGCGGTGCTCTTCGTCGTAGATCCCCTTACCAGTTGGCATGACCTTGAGATACCCGTCGCCGTGGGTTTCAACGCATCGCCGAGCGCTACAGCCGAGCCTTGACCGCCGCCGACAACCGCGCACCGTCGGCCTTGCCCGCGGCAATGGCGGTGGCGGCCTTCATGACCTGGCCCATCTGCCGCATGCCGGGCCGTTCCCCGATCTGCTCGGCGACCTGTGCGATGGCGGTGTCGGCGACGTCGGCCAACTCGGCGTCGGTCAACGGGGTGGGCAGATACTCGTCGATGATCCTGGCCTCGGCGTGCTCGTTGGCCGCCAGTTCGCCGCGCCCGTTCTGGGTGTAGACCTCGGCCGCCTCGCCGCGCTTCTTCGATTCTCGGGCCAGCACCGCGATCACCTCGGTGTCGGACAGTTCCCTTGCCTGCTTACCGGAGACCTCTTCGCTCTGGATGGCGGCCAGCACCATTCGCAGAGTGGCAGTGCGCAGTTTGTCCTGCGACTTCATCGCGGCGGTCAGGTCCGCCCGCAGCTTGTTCTTGAGCTCGGCCATAGCGCCAACCTAGCTGCGATCAGTCGTCGCCCGCCACGAATTTCGCGTCGACCGCGACCGAGACCTCAATATCGGCGGGTGCGAACTCGATTTCGGGTGCTCCTCCGCCGCTGCGGGTCGCCATGGCGCGCATCATCCGCGGGGACGACGAATCCTCTGGCGGCCGGCACACCATCCCGGCGTCGCCGATCGCCACCGGCCGAACCGGACCGAGGGCCAGTGCATCGGAGTAGCGCTGGGCCTTGGTGACGGCGTCCTGCACGGCGCGGGTGTGGACCTGGGCGACCAGCTCATCGCGATGCTCGGTGGTCAGCGCCCATTCGATCCGCGACAACGAAAAGCCGCCGGTGTCGGTGACATGACCGCCGACCCATCGCGACAGCGCGGTGAAATCGCTGAACTTGACCTGGATGTCGACACTTGCGTGGTGCACGAGCGGCAGCTGCTTGCCCTCGTTGTTCCAGGGTCGGTTCGCCCAGGTGCGGACCTGGCCGGTGGACCACCAGGTGACCGGGCCGGCGTCGGGCTTGTGCAGCGGGGCGATCGAGGATTTCACCGTGTCCAGGTCGCGGACCACGCGCTCGTATGCCGGTTCGATGGCCGGCCCCTCGTAGCCGAGCGTGGCATGGACCGTCGCACGTTCCGGCGGCCGAAACGCGGAAAAGGACCCACGCACGATGATCTCGGTCGGCATGGGTCCACCGTAGTTGCTGCCGGGAACTACGGTGAGAGGATGACGAGCGGTCGGCCATATGCGGGGAGTGTCATCCCGCTTCGCCCGTTGAGCCTGACCGACATCTTCAACGGTTCCCTCGCCTACGTCCGCACCAATCCGAAGGCGACGCTGGGTCTGGCCACCGTGGTGGTTCTCGCGTCGCAGATCGTCACGCTCGCGCTGCAGATCGGGCCGCTGTCCGCGCTCGGCGAATTCGACCCCACACTGCAGGGCGAGACCCCCTCATCCGGGACCATCGCGGTGTTCGCGATCGGGGCGTTCGTCGGCATCGTCGTCACGACGCTGGCCTCGCTTCTGCTCAGCGGCATGCTCACGGTGGTGATCGGTCGCTCGGTGTTCGGCGGCAGCATCACCATCGGCGAGGCCTGGCGCCGGCTGCGCGGACGGTTACCGGCGCTGATCGGGTTGACCGTGTTGCAGGCCCTCGCCCTGATGGTGGTCGTCGCGATCGTCGCGGTCGTGATCGTCGGAGCCGGTGCGCTGGGCGGCGGGTTGGCCGCGTTCGCCATCGGTATGCCGCTCGTGCTGGCGACGTTGCTCGGCGTGCTGTATGTGTCGACGATTCTGTTGTTCGCCCCCGCGGTGATCGTGCTGGAGCACCTTGGCATCGTCGATGCGGTCAAGCGGTCATTCACGTTGGTGAACAAGGACTTCTGGCGTGTGTTCGGCATCTGGGTGCTGGCCACGATCGTGGCCGCGGTGATGGCCTGGGGGGTCGGTGCGCCGTTCAACGTGGCGGGGCAGATCATGACGATGGTCGCCGACGGCCCCACGGTGCCCGCACTGATCCTGACTGCCGTCGGTGGAGCGATCGGGCAGATCGTCACCGCGCCGTTCAGCGCGGGCGTGGTGGTACTGCTCTACGCCGACCGGCGGTTCCGCGCCGAGGCGTTCGACCTGATGCTGCAGACGGGCGCGGGTGCACCGGTGGAAACTACCGACCAACTATGGCTGCCGCGGTACGTCTGAGGTGACGGGCATCGACATCGACCGTGACGCTGCGCACGACGCCGCGCAGAACGAGCTGACCAAACCGATCTATCCCAGGGCTTCACCGACCGATCAGATCGGCGACTGGATCAACGATCTGCTGTACCGGATCACCGCGGCGGGCTCGACGATCCCCGGTGGCTGGTTCACCATCTCGGTGCTGGCCATCCTGCTCGTGGTGGCGGTCGTGGCGGCGGTGCGGATCGCACGGCGCACCATGCGTACTGCCCGCAGCGGTGACCACGCCCTGTTCGGCAGTCAGGAGCTCAGCGCCGCACAGCACCGTTCGATCGCTGAACAATATGCCGCACAGGGTGATTGGTCGGCCGCGATTCGTCACCGGGTCCGCGCGCTGGCCCGCCACCTTGAGGAAACCGGGATGCTCGACGCGGTCCCGGGCCGCACCGCGACCGAACTCGCCCGCGACGCCGCGGCGGCACTGCCGGGCCTGTCGGACGGACTGTTCAGCGCGGCAAGCACTTTCAACGACGTCACCTACGGTGAGCAACCGGGTACCGAGGCGGCCTACCGGGAGATCGCGGCACTCGACGAGGCCGGGGTGCCATGAGCGCCGATTCGATCCGCCACCGTTTCCGCACGGCACGCTGGGTTCTGTTGGCGTTCGCCGTGATCGTCGCGGTTTCCGTCGTGACGGTGTACCTGACCGCACCGCGCCCGGGTGGCGCGTTGGACCCCGAATCGACCTCGCCGGAGGGAACGCACGCGTTGGTCAGTCTGCTGCGGGACCACGGTGTCGAGGTGATCACCGCGACCGATGCCGACCAAGTACAGCGGGCCGCCCGGCCCGGCACCCTCCTGGTGGTGGCGCAGACGATGTTTCTGTCCAGCGACAAGACCGTCGACCGGCTCGCCGACACCCCCGGCGACCTCCTGTTGGTCGAGCCGTCCGGACTCGTCAGGGAGAAGCTGGCGCCCCAGGTCCGGCTCGGCAAGCCGACGGAGTTCGGCGGGCGCGAGCCGGATTGTGAACTGCCCGAGGCGAACCGCGCCGGCGCCGTCCAACTGGGCACCACCGACACCTACGTCGCCGCCGGCAGTTCGCCGCTGACGTCGTGCTACGACGGCGCGCTGGTCCGCTACCACGACGGGGCACGCACCGTCACGGTCGTCGGTACCGGCTCCTTCATGACCAACGCGCGCCTGCTCAAGGAGGGCAACGCGGCACTGGCGATGAATCTGGCCGGCGCCGCACCGCGGGTGATCTGGTATGCGCCACAGCATTTCGAGGCCGAGTCGACCGGTGACGGCACGCTGTCGGATCTGATGCCGCCGCAGATCCGGTGGATCGTCCTTCAGCTGTGCCTGGTGGTGGCCCTGTTCGCGGTGGCGCAGGCGCGGCGCCTCGGCCCGCTGGTCGCCGAAGCCCTGCCCGTGGTGGTCCGCGCGTCGGAGACCGTCGAGGGACGTGGCAGGCTGTACCGCTCTCGCCGGGCCCGAGACCGGGCCGCCGACGCTTTGCGCTCGGCCGCATTGGGCCGGATGTTGCCCAGGCTCGGGCTGAACTCGTCGGCGGCACCACAGGCGGTGGCCGCCGCTGTCGCCGCGCGGTGCGGCACCGCCTCGAACTCGGCCGGGCACATCCTGTTCGGCCCACCGCCTGCGACCGACGCCGAACTCGTCCACCTCGCACACCAACTCGACGACATCGAAAGGCAGGTCGCGCAGTCGTGACTCAGCCCCACCCAGAGAATGCCGGCTCCGATTCGGCCCGTGACGCCCTGCTGGCCCTGCGCAACGAGATCGCCAAGGTGGTGGTCGGTCAGGATGCGGTGATCAGCGGACTGGTGGTAGCGCTGCTGTGCCGCGGACATGTACTGCTCGAGGGCGTACCCGGGGTGGCCAAGACCCTGTTGGTGCGCACCCTGGCGGCGGCCCTGCAGCTGGAGTTCAAACGGGTGCAGTTCACGCCGGACCTGATGCCCGGCGACGTCACCGGTTCGCTGGTGTACGACGCGCGCACTGCCGAGTTCGAGTTCCGCGCCGGCCCGGTGTTCACCAATCTGCTGCTGGCCGACGAGATCAACCGGACACCGCCGAAGACCCAGGCGGCCCTTCTGGAGGCCATGGAGGAGCGTCAGGTCAGCGTCGACGGCATGCCTCGACCGCTGCCCGACCCGTTCATCGTGGCAGCCACCCAGAACCCGATCGAGTACGAGGGCACGTATCAGCTGCCCGAGGCTCAGTTGGACCGCTTCCTGCTCAAGCTCACCGTGCCGCTGCCGCCGCGGGATCAGGAGATCGCGATCCTGAGCCGGCATGCACACGGCTTCGACCCGCGTGACCTGTCAGCCGTGCAGCCCGTGGCCGGCGCGGCCGAGCTTGCCGCCGGGCGCGATGCGGTGCGTCGGGTCCTGGCCGGCGACGAGGTGCTCGGCTACATCGTCGACATCGTCGGGGCAACCCGGCATTCCCCGTCCCTGCAGCTCGGCGTGTCACCGCGCGGTGCCACGGCACTGCTGGCCACGTCGCGATCCTGGGCGTGGCTGTCCGGCCGCAACTACGTGACCCCCGACGACGTCAAGGCGATGGCCCGTTCGACACTTCGCCATCGGGTGGCACTGCGCCCCGAGGCCGAGTTGGAGGGCGCCACCTCTGACGGAGTACTGGAAGGCATCCTGGCCGCCGTCCCGGTGCCGCGCTGATGGTTCTCACCGGCCGCGCCGGTCTGGTGGCACTGGTCTGTGTGTTGCCGATCGCGTTGGCCCCTTGGCCGGCAACGGCTTTCGCTGCGCTGGCGGCGTTGCTGGCGGCAGCGGTGGTCGCAGATGTCGCGCTGGCCGGTCGCATCGGCGGCCTGCAGGTCACCCGCAGCGGCGAGTCCACCGCACGGTTGGGCCAGAGCGTCGAAGCCGGGCTCACCGTGCACAACACCGGACGGCGGACGGTCCGCGGCGCCGTCCGCGATGCCTGGCCCCCCAGCGCGTCGGCACAACCGCGCGCCCACCAGATGAATATCGTTGCGGGACAAACGGTTTCCCTGTCCACCCGATTGCACCCGGTGCGCCGCGGCGACCAGCGTTGTGAGCTGGTCACGGTGCGGTCGATCGGGCCCCTGGGACTCGCGGGACGCCAACGCTCACAACGGCTACCCGGCCAGGTACGGGTCCTGCCGCCGTTCCTGTCGCGCAAGCATCTGCCGTCCCGGCTGGCCAGGCTGCGGCAGTTGGACGGTGCTATCCCCGTGCTGATCCGCGGTCAAGGCACCGAATTCGACTCCCTGCGTGAGTATGTGGTCGGCGACGACGTGCGCTCGATCGACTGGCGCGCCACTGCCCGGCGCGCCGACGTCGTGGTGCGTACCTGGCGCCCGGAGCGCGACCGGCGTGTGGTGATCGTGCTCGACACCGGCCGCACCTCCGCGGGCCGGGTCGGGGTGGACCCGACCGCGCTGGATCCGGGCGGGTGGCCTCGGCTGGACTGGTCGATGGACGCGGCGCTGCTGCTGGCGGCCCTGGCCGCCCGCGCCGGGGATCACGTCGACTTCCTGGCCATCGACCGGGTGGCACGTGCCGGGGTGTGGGGCGCCTCGCGCACCGAACTGCTGGCCGCACTGGTCGCGGCAATGGCACCCTTGCAGCCCGCGCTGGTGGAATCCGATGCGACGGCGATGGTTTCGGCGGTATCGCGGCGTGTGCGCGGCCGGGCCCTGGTGGTGCTGCTGACCGATCTGAACGCCTCGGCGCTCGACGAGGGGCTGATGACGGTGCTGCCGCTACTGTCGTCGCGGCATCAGGTCCTGCTGGCCGCGGTGTCCGATCCGCGGGTGGACCAGTTGGCGACGGGTCGGTCCGACGCCGCGCAGGTCTATGACGCCGCGGCCGCCGAGCGGGCCCGCAACGACCGCCGGGCCATCGCGTCGCGCCTGCGCGGCCACGGGGTCGACGTGGTCGATGCCCGGCCCGAGGACCTGGCACCGGCCCTTGCCGACCACTATCTGGCGATGAAGGCCGCGGGCAAGCTCTAACCCGTGGGCAGAACGTCGGGCGCGTCCTCGAGGTCTCCACTCTCGCCCGCCCGGACGGCCTTGCGGCCGAAATGGAACACGTAGCCCAGGAAGGCGAGTTCGGCTGCCACTCCGATGCCGATCCGCATCCAGGTGGGCAACGGCGACGGGGTCACCAATGCCTCGATCAGGCCGGATATCAACAGCACGACGGCCAGCCCGATCGCGGCCGCAACAACGGCCCGGCCCTGTTCGGCCAGTACCTGTGCGCGGGGCCGGTCGCCGGGGGCGATCACCGTCCAGCCCAGCCGCATCCCCACCGCGGCGGCCAGGAACACCGCGGTCAGCTCGAGCAGTCCGTGCGGGGTGATCAGGCCGAGGAAGAGATCTCCCTTGTCTGCGCTGAACATCAGTCCGGCGATGACGCCGAGGTTGGCCGCATTCTGGAACAGCACGTACGGGATGGGCAGGCCGAGCAGGATCGCGAAGGCGATGCATTGGGCGGCCACCCAGGAGTTGTTCACCCACACCTGCAGGGCAAACGATGCGGCGGGATGCTCGCTGTAATACGACGCGAAGTCGCGGTTCACCAATTCGTCGATCTCGCTGGGGGTTCCGATGGCCGCGTGCACGCCCGGGTTGCCCGACACCCACAGCGCCAGGGCGACGGTCACGATGAAGAACGCCACCGCCGATCCCAGCCACCAGCGCCAGGCCCGGTAGGCCACCACGGGGAAGGACACGGTCCAGAACCGGACGAACTCGCGCCAGAGCGGCGCGTGCGCACCTGTCACCGCGGCGCGCGCCCGGGCCACCAGCCCAGACAACCGACCGATCAGAACGGAATCCTGCGAGGCCGAACGCACCATCGACAGGTGCGTCGAGACCCGCTGATAGAGGTCGACGAGCTCGTCCACCTCCGCACCGGTCAACCGTCGGCGTCGTTTTACCAACTGCTCCAACCGGTCCCAGGTGGGGCGATGGGCCACGACGAACGCATCGACATCCACGTGGCAAAGCGTAGTCGGTAGCGTGTGTCGGTATGGTTTGGCAGCCCGCGCCGGTGGTGACCGGGGACGCCGTCGTCCTCGACGTGGCGATCGCCCAGTTGCCGGTGCGCACGCTGGCCGCATTGATCGACATTCTGGTGATCGCCGTCGGCTATGTGGCGGGTCTGGTGTTGTGGTCGATCACGTTGAGCCAGCTCGACGATGCACTGTCGGCTGCCATTCTGATCATCTTCACGGTGCTGACCCTGGTGGGCTATCCGGTGGTGATGGAAACCGCGACCCGCGGCCGGTCGCTGGGCAAGATGGCGCTGGGACTCCGGGTGGTGGCCGAGGACGGCGGCCCGGAACGCTTCCGGCAGGCCCTGTTCCGCGGGCTGGCGGGCTTCGTCGAGATATGGATGCTCACCGGTGGGCCCGCGGTGATCTGCAGCCTGGTGTCTGCGAAGGGCAAGCGCCTCGGCGACATCTTCGCCGGGACGGTGGTGATCAGTGAGCGCGGGCCCAAATTGAACCCGCCACCGGTCATGCCGCCGGCCTTGGCCTGGTGGGCCGGCTCGCTGGAACTGTCCGGGCTGGGCCCCGAGCAGGCCGAGCTCGCCAGGCAGTTCGTGTCGCGCTCGGCCCAACTCGACCCGCGGATACGCCAGGAGATGGGCACGAGGATCTTCGGCGAGGTGACCTCCCGCATCTCGCCCCCACCGCCGCCGGGGGCGCCGGTCGAGTACGTGCTGGCCGCGGTGCTGGCCGAACGGCACCGTCGCGCGCTGGCCAGACTCATGCCGCAGGTCCCGGCCCCGGCGTTCCCAGGCCCCTATCCGCCGCCGTATCCGAACCGCCCTCCACCACCTCCGGCCAGCGGGTTCACGTTGCCCAGCTGAGGTGTGGGACATCACTGTCTCATTTTGATCCGATCGTGCTACATTTTGATGCATGACCAGTTCGGCGTCGTCGCACAGCGGGCCGCGTGAGCGCACCCGCAAGGCGATTCTCGATGCCGCCATGACGGTCCTGGCCGACAATCCGTCGGCGTCACTGACCGATATCGCCGCTGCCGCCGACGTCGGCCGCAGCACCGTGCACCGGTACTACCCGGAACGCACCGATCTCCTCCGGGCCCTGGCCCGACACGTCCACGCGCTCAGCAACGCCTAAATCGACCGCGCGGATCCCACCCACGGTCCGGCGGATGCGGCGCTGCGCCGCGTGGTGGAAAGCCAACTCGACCTGGGCCCCATCGTGATCTTCGTGTACAGCGAGCCGACGATCCTGGCCGATCCCGAGCTGGCCGCCTACCTCGACACCGGAGACGAGGCGATCGTCGAGGTGCTCAACCGCGCCTCTGTCGACAGGCCCGAATATCCCCCAGGATGGGCCCGGCGAGTGTTCTGGGCCCTGCTCGACGCCGGCTACGAAGCCGCCAAGCAGGACGGCACACCCCGCCACCAAATCGTCGACGCCATCATGACCAGCCTGACCGCGGGCACCATCGACCTCCCGCGCGGCTGAACGAAACTTTCTTGGAGCTCCCCACATGTCCACCCGTCTCGACGGCTCGCCGTCGAACTCTCTCGACGGCTCGCCGTCGATGACACCGACGCCCAAACGCGCCTGGCTCGCACTCGCCGTGCTGGCCCTTCCGGTAATCCTGATCGCGGTCGACAACACCGTGCTGGCGTTCGCCCTTCCGGCGATCGCCGAGGATTTCCGGCCCGCGGCATCCACCCAACTCTGGATCGTCGACGTCTACTCGCTGGTGCTGGCCGCACTACTGGTCGCCATGGGCGGCCTCGGCGACCGGTTGGGCCGGCGCCGGATGCTGCTGATCGGTGCCACCGGTTTCGCTGTGGTGTCGGTGGCGGCCGCCTTCGCACCGAGCGCGCAGTACCTGGTGCTGGCCCGCGCCGTGCTGGGCGTGTTCGGTGCCATGCTGATGCCCTCGACGCTGTCGTTGATCCGCAACATCTTCACCGAGGCCTCCGCCCGCCGGCTGGCCATCGCGATCTGGGCCTCGTGCTTCACCGCGGGATCCACTCTCGGGCCGATCGTCGGTGGCGCGCTGTTGCAGCATTTCCATTGGGGTTCGGTGTTTTTGGTGGCCGTCCCGATCCTGCTGCCGCTGCTCGTCCTGGGCCCCAAGCTGATACCGGAGTCCCGTGACCCCAATCCGGGCCCGCTGGATCTGACCAGCGTGGCGCTGTCCTTCACCGCCATGCTGCCCATCGTGTGGGCGATCAAGACCACCGCTCACGATGGGCTGTCGGTACTGACCGGACTGGCCTTCGTGGTCGGCATCGCTTCGGGCGTGCTGTTCGTCCTTCGGCAGAAGCGCAGCGCCACCCCGATGCTCGACATCGGGCTGTTCTCCTACGCACCGTTCAGCTCGTCGATCCTGGCGAACTTCCTGTCCATCGTGGGGTTGATCGGCTTCATCTTCTTCATCTCGCAGCACCTGCAGCTGGTGCTCGGCCTGTCTCCGCTGGCGGCCGGCCTGGTGACCCTGCCGGGCGCGGTGGTGTCGATGGTCGCCGGGATCAGCGTGGTCAAGCTGGCGAAACGCTTTGCGCCGCAGACCCTGATGGTCGCCGGACTGGTGCTGGTCGCGGCCGGGTTCATCATGATCCTGCTGTTCCGCCACGACCTTTCGGTGGTCGCGGTGATCGTGTCGTTCATCGTGCTCGAGCTCGGCGTCGGCATCTCCCAGACGGTGTCGAACGACACCATCGTCGCCTCGGTACCGGCCGCCAAAGCCGGTGCAGCGTCGGCAGTCTCGGAGACCGCCTACGAGCTGGGCGCAGTGATCGGCACCGCCACGCTCGGCACGATCTTCACGGCGTTCTACCGCAACAACATTGCCTTGCCGGCCGGCTTGAGTCCGGCACAGGCCGCCGACGCCGGTGAGAGCATCGGCGGCGCCACCTCCGTGGCCGCCGACCTGCCGGCGAACACGGCGGCGCAACTGCTCGACTCCGCCCGCACCGCGTTCGATTCCGGCATCGCGCCGACGGCGATCATCGCGGCGACGCTGGCGCTGGCGGCGGCCGGGATCGTGGCGGCGGCGTTCCGCAGGCAGCCTCAGCGGTAACGCAGCCCGATCACCAGCAGGACCGCGCTGACGAATCCGGAGGCGGCGCGCACGTGGTTCCACGCGGTCCAGGCGGTCAGGTAGGACTGCCATTCGGCGGCCGCATCAGCGAGATCGACCTGATCGATGTGGTTGTTGAGCGGCACGTTGAACAGCATCGTGACGAGGACCCCGAGGACGCCGAAGATCGCGCCGGCCAGCAGAAACCAACTGCCCGGCCGGCCGATCTGCGTCAGGGCGACCACGCCGAGAGTCAACGAGAGCAGCGCAGAGCCGAGCAGGAACAGCAGGAACGGCGCGTTGGAGTTGGCGGCTGAGTTCATCCCGCGCATGGCGGTGATCGCGGCGACGGGACCGGTCCGGTCGAGTCCGCGCATCACGAATGTCGAGAAGGCGTAGAAGATTCCACCGCTCGCGGCACTGGCTAGGGCGGCGGCTGCGGTGAGGACGGCGACGGGGCTGATGGTCATGGCTTCAGTCAACGGCGCCGACCCGAGACGTTCCATGGCCAAGGCTCCCGATTCCATACGTGATCGTCTCGCCGGTCGGCACTGCGACGATGGAGACCATGACCCGCGAATTCGACGACCTGATCACCGAGGCCGATGCGGCATCGGTGGACGGCTGGGACTTCTCATGGCTGGACGGGCGGGCCACCGAAGCCCGACCGTCATGGGGGTTTCAACGCCTGATGAGCGAACGGTTGCGCGCGGCATCATCGGCGCTCGACATCCAGACCGGTGGTGGCGAAGTGCTCGCCGGGGCGGCGGTGTTCCCGCCGACCATGGCGGCCACCGAGTCCTGGCCGCCCAACCTCGACCGGGCGACCCGGCTGCTGGGACCACGTGGGGTCGTCGTGGTCGCCGACCCCGATGAGCCGCCGCTGCCGTTCGCCGACGCGGCGTTCGAACTGGTTCTCAGCCGGCACCCGGCCACCGTGTGGTGGGATGAGATCGCGCGCGTGCTGTGTCCCGGCGGCACCTACTTCGCTCAACATGTCGGACCGGCAAGCGTTTTCGAGCTCACCGAGTTATTCCTCGGCCCGCAGCCACAGGCCCGGCTGGCGCGAGATCCCGATGTCGAGCGTGCCGCGGCGCAGAAAGCCGGCCTGGACATCGTCGACCTGCGGGCCGAGCGGCTGCGGATGGAGTTCTTCGACATCGGCGCGGTGGTGTATTTCCTACGCAAGGTCATCTGGATCGTGCCCGGCTTCACCGTGGCGGCCTATCGCGACGAACTCGCCGCACTGGACCGGCAGATCACGACCGACGGATCCTTCGTCGCGCACTCGTCCCGGCATCTGATCGAAGCGCGCAAGCCGGAATGAGCGTTACCCTACCGAGGTGGACGCCCTGGTCGGACTGCTCGACGGCGTGCGCGCACGGGGCGCATTCGTGTTGCGGCTCCGCATGGATCCGCCGTGGTCGCTCGCCATCCGCGACGAAGCGCCGCTGGCCCTGATCTGTCAGACGCGCGGCCAGGCCGTCATCGTCGGCGAGCGCAGTGGCACGTTACGGCTCGGGCCGGGTGACGTGGCGGTGACCCGCGGCACCGAGAACTACGTCTTCGCCGACGATCCGGCTACGCCGCCGAGCGTCGTCATCCATCCCGGACAGCAGTGCACCACGCTGTCGGGTGAGGATCTACATTTCGAGATGTCGCTCGGGCTGCGCAGCTGGGGCAACAGGGCCGACGGGGGCGCGGAGTCGATCGTCTGCGCCTACGAGGGCCGCAGCGAGGTCAGTGCCCGTCTGCTGGACGCACTGCCTGCGGTGCTGGTGCTGCGCGCCGAAGAGTGGGACACCCCGCTGATCGATCTGCTGTCGGTGGAGGCCGGCCGCGACGGGTCCGGGCAGGAGGCCTATCTGGATCGGTTGCTCGACCTGCTGCTGATCGCGGTCCTGCGTACCTGGTTCGACCGGGACGGCAACGCACCACCGTGGTGGCAGGCCGAACGGGATCCGGTCGTCGGGCCTGCCCTCAAGCTGATCTACAACAATCCGGCCCACCCCTGGACGGTCTCCAATCTGGCTACGGCAGTGGGGTGTTCGCGCGCGGTCTTTGCGCGCCGGTTCACCGATCAGGTCGGTGAACCACCGATCGCGTTCCTCACCGGTTGGCGCCTGGCGCTGGCGGCCGACCTGCTGCGCGGCAGCGAGGCGACCATCGCGGCCGTCGCCCGGCAGGTCGGCTACTCCACACCGTTCGCGTTGAGCAGCGCGTTCAAACGGTCCTACGGGGTCAGCCCGAATGAACATCGGGCGGTTTGACCGCGAAAGTGACGCTGTGGTCGTCATCCGCGCGGCGCAACGACCACAGCGTCACTCTCGTGGTGCAGCCGCTGATTCCGACGGCGTTGGCGTCGTCCCTGCCCGGCGCGCCGCGAGCACCCCGGCGACCGAGGTGGTCGCGATGGTGACCAGCGCGCCGAGCATCAGTGCAGCGGGCTCACCTGGCGCAAGCAGGTGCTGCTCGGTGCCCAGCGTCGCGGCGGCGACCGGCACGCCGAGTTGGGCGGCGGAGAACACGGCCAGCGTCACAGGCTGGCCCAGCAATCGCCCGGCACTGTGGGCGAGTACCGCACCGAGTCCCAAAGCCCCTCCGAGCCCGATGAATTCGGGCTTGTCGGCGAGTTCGCGGACTTGCAGCGAGGCGCCGAGCCAGATGAAGAACAATGGGCCGAAGAAGCCGTCGGTGATACCGAACAACTGCCTGGCCAGCCGCCGCGGCTCACCGATCGCCGACACCACCAGGCCGAGGGCGAACCCGGCCAGCATGATCGAGACATGAGTGGCGACGGCCAGCGCTGACAGGCCGAACAGCATCACCAGGCTCAGGCGCAGCTCAAGCGCGAACTTGTGCTCCTCGGAGTACCGGTGCAGGCGTTTGCGTAGCCCCCGGGCATTCGCGGCACGTAACACCACGAACAACACCGCCGCGCAGCCGGCTATGGCCAGCGCACCGAGAGCGGCTCCCGGCGCCCGCTGGATGTCGATCACCAAGGGCAGCAACACGATCGATGCCGCATCGGCAATGGCGATCTGCGCGGTCACCGACAGCACGTTCGGCCCCTGCAGACGCAGGCCGTCGATCACCGGTAGGGCGAGCGCGGCCGACGAGGATGCCATCACCACGGCGTAGAGCGCGGCGTGGCCCGTCCCGAACAGGTGCGCGATCACCACTCCGAGCACGGCGGCCACCGCCCCCACCGACATCGCCCGCACCAGTGCCTTGGGAAGCGCGGTGCGCAACGTGGTGTCGCGCACCGGCACGTGGGTGCCCACGACGAACATCACCAGCGCGAACCCGATGTCGGCGAGCAGGGTGAAGGTGGGATCGGTGTGATCGACGACGCCGAATCCACTTC
This sequence comes from Mycolicibacterium peregrinum, assembly GCF_002102345.1. Taxonomy (GTDB): domain Bacteria; phylum Actinomycetota; class Actinomycetes; order Mycobacteriales; family Mycobacteriaceae; genus Mycobacterium; species Mycobacterium peregrinum. Next base: position 11,176 of record NZ_LQPP01000005.1, on the reverse strand, counting down.
CGCCCAGGACGATCCCGACGATCAGCTCACCGATGACCACCGGGATTCGTAACCGCGGAACGGCGGCCAGCGCCGGTCCCGTCAGGCCGATGACCGCGACCAGTGCCAGCGTGTCGAACCCGAACCCGGCCATCCGCACACATTAGGCGCTGATCCAGTTCCCGTGGAAGCCGTAGGGAACCCGCTGCGGCAGTTTGATGGTCGCGACGGGACCGCTGGTGAAGTCGGATGCATCCAGGATCACGAGATCGCTGCCGTCCCGCTCCGGGTTGTAGACGTAGCCCAGGTACCAGCCGTTGCTCTCGTCGGCGGGACCCGTGCCGGGGACGAACACGGCCTCCCCCGGTCCGCCGGATCCGAGTTCGTGGCGCGCCCCGGCGCCGGTGGTCAGGTCGTAGCGGATCCAGGCATTGCCCGCGACCGACACGGAGTACCGGGCGGGCAGACCCGCCAACCGATCGTCGATGCGGGGAAACTCCACCCCGAGATCGTCGAGCTGACGCTCGCGGACGGTCCCGGATGCCAGGTCGATCCGCCACTCCCACAACACGCCCTCGACGTCGAACCCGCCGTTGCTGCGCCACAGTTCGGGGTAGCGAACTGCCTGCAGCACAATCGAATTACCGTCATCGTGGGCATTGGCCACGTGGAACACGTAGCACGGATCGATGTCGAACCATCGGATCGGCGCGTCGGGATCATCCCGGCGCAGCACACCGAATCGGGCGCCGTAGTCGTCGCTCCAGCGGTAGGGCATGTCACCTTCGCCCTTGATCGCGATGTCGAGGTCGAACACTACGGGCAGGTCCATGAAGATCACATGGCCTGCGGTCATCGCGAAGTCGTGCATCATGGTGTGCGCCTTGACATCCACCCCCCGGTTGATGGTCAGTTCACCGTTGGCGTCCGCGCGGTGATAGGTGACGTAGGGCTCGAAGATGCTGCCGTATCCGAAGAAGTGCAGTTCTCCGGTCGTCGGGCAGATCTTGGGGTGCGCGGTCATCGAGTCGACCAGTTTCCCGCCGAAGTCGTAGGCGCCCACGGTTTCCAGGTCGTTGGTGATCTCGTAGGGCAGCGAGGATTCCACCAGCGCCAGCGTCTTGCCCGCGTGGTTGACGACGTGGGTGTTGGCGACGGCAGAGCGCAGGTTGCGCGTGCCGTCGGCGTTGTACAGCGGGAAGTCCTTGACGAAGCTGTCGGTGCGGACCCAGCGGTTGCGGTACCACTTGGCCGCGCCGCCCTCGATGCGGACGCCGTGGATCATCCCGTCGCCGGTGAACCAGTGCTCGGTCGCCTGGCGGGGGTTCGGGCCGTTGCGCAGGTACCAGCCGTCGAGTTCGGCGGGGATCGCGCCGTCGACGGGCAGGTCGTATTCGGTGAGTTCGTCGGCGACGGGTGCGTAGTTGCCGCGCCGGAAGAAGTCGGTTTCGCCGATGGGCAGGGCTGAGGTCATGCACTCCACGGTGACATTCCACTACTGACATGTCAATAGTGGACGGTAGACTGCCGGCATGAGTCTGCGCATGGCGGCACTTGGCCTGTTGGCACAGCACCCCGGCAGTGGGTACGACCTGCTCAAACGGTTCGAGAAATCGATGGCGAACGTCTGGCCGGCCACCCAGAGCCAGCTCTACGGCGAGCTCAACAAGCTGGCCGGGGCCGGGCTGATCGAGGTCTCAGCGATCGGGCCGCGCGGCCGCAAGGAATACCGCATCACCCCCGCCGGCCGCACCGAACTGGAGCGCTGGATCACCGATCCCGCCGACGATCCACCCGAGCGCAGCGCCGGGCTGCTCCGGGTGTTCCTACTGGGCGAATTGCCCCGCGACCAGGCACTTGAGCACCTCGCTGCGCTGGCCGCCCACTCCGAATCCGAGGTGGCGCGACTCAAGAAGCTGGAGGCATCCATCCCCTGGACCGACACCGACGAGGACCGGTACGGACACGCAGCCCTGGAATTCGGCCTGCGTTTCAACGCCATGCAAGCCGAGTGGGCACATTGGCTCAAAAAGACTATCGACAACCGATAGATCCCGATATATCGTTGACGCATCGGAAGCGCGAACAGCGCTCCTCCACGACAACGAAGGACTGATCCAATGACCAACCCATTCAACCCCCAGAGCGGCTTCGGCTTCGTACCCTTTGGCCGCGAAGAGGCCCGCCTCATGTTTCAACAGGCCCGCGCCGCACGCCGGGACATGCGCGACCAGATGCGTGCCCAGGCGCATGCGGTCCGCGAGCAAGCCGCCGACGCCACCTGCCAGACCGGCTTCGGTGGCCCCGGCTTCGGCCCCGGTTTCGATCCGCGCGGCGGCCTCGGCTTCGGATTCGGCAACTTGGGCGGGCCGTTCGGCGGCCACCGTGGCCGCGGCGGACGACGCGGCCGACGCGGTGACGTCCGCGCTGCCATCCTGACCCTGCTGGCCGAACGGCCCATGCACGGCTATGAGATGACCCAGGAGATCGCCGCGCGCAGCAACAACCTGTGGAAGCCCAGCCCCGGCTCGGTGTACCCGACGCTGCAACTGCTGGTCGATGAGGGACTGATCGTCCCGGCGGAATCCGACGGCAGCAAGAAGACCTTCGAGCTGACCGAGGAGGGTCGGAAGGCTGCCGCCCAGATCGAAACCCCGCCGTGGGCGCAGATCACAGCTGACCAAGAAGGCGAGGCCCCAGGTCTCCAGAATCTGAATGCAGCCGCCAGCCAACTGATGGCCGCCGTCGGGCAGTCGAGCTTCACCGCCAGTGAGGACCAGCGGCAACGCATCCTCGATGCCGTCAACAACGCCCGCCGCGAGATCTACCAGATCCTCGGCGAGGAGTAGCAGCCCGTAGGCTGCCCACGTGGGCAGCCTCTTCACGATCATCGCGCCGGCCGTCGTCGCAGTCCTGACCGCGGCCGGCGCGGTCATCGGACTCCAATTCCGTGACGTCGACGCCTACGAGCGCCGGCGTGGTATCTGGCAGTGGCTTCTGGTCCTGCTCGCCGCCGCCGCGACCATGGGGGCCGTCGGCTCGGCATCCGGTGTCGATTCCGGGGACCTGCGGGAAGCCATCATCATGGCGGTGGTCGGCGTGGCCGCCGTCATTTTGGCCCACGTGATGTGGCGGCGACGCGTCCCCGATGCCGAACCCCGCAACATCGCGATCGCGACGGCCGCCGCCGCGTGCGCGGTCCTGGTGATCGTGGGCGCGACCGCGCTGACCTATACCGGGAACAAGGGCTGTCGGGAGGCCCAGCTACTGGTGGATTACACCCGTGCGAGCTCCGGCGCGATCATGCCTTCGTTCGAGGCCAATCAGGGGCCGACAGTGGGCGACTACGAGAAATGGTCGAAACTCATCGGCGAGGCGGCCGACCAGGTGACGGACGGCGCGATCGCGCCGCACGCCCACAAGATGGGCGAGCTGGCCGGGCAGATCACCGACGCCGTCCGCAACAAGGACAAAGCCACGCACGCAATTCTCGGGGCGCAGTATTCCGACGAGTTCAACGCCATCGTCGCCAAGTGCCGGCGCTAGTAGGTCGATCGATCTCGACCCAGTCCAGGGTGCGCGAAACAGCTTTGCGCCAACCGGCGTAACCCCCGTCGCGCTGGTCGTCGTTCCACTGCGAGCTCCAGCGCTGACCTTCTCGCCAGTTGGCCCGTAGGTCTTCGGGACTCGCCCAGAATCCCACCGCGAGCCCCGCTGCATACGCCGCGCCCAGCGCGGTGGTCTCGGCCACCACGGGCTTGACCACGTCGACACCGAGCACATCGGCCTGGATCTGCATGCACAGCGCATTGGCGGTGATACCGCCGTCGACCTTCAGAACCTCAAGGTGCACACCGGAATCCGCTTCCATGGCCTCCACCACGTCGCGGCTCTGGTAGCAGATCGCCTCCAGGGTGGCGCGCGCCAGGTGAGCGTTGGTGTTGAAGCGGGACAGTCCGACGATGACGCCCCGGGCATCCGAGCGCCAGTAGGGTGCGAACAGCCCGGAGAACGCCGGCACGAAGTAGACGCCGCCGTTGTCGGCCACCTGCCGGGCGAGCGCCTCGCTCTGTGCCGCACCGCTGATGATGCCCAGCTGATCGCGCAGCCACTGCACCGCCGAACCGGTCACGGCGATCGAACCTTCGAGGGCGTAAACAGGATTCGAGTCACCGAACTGGTAGCACACCGTGGTGAGCAGTCCGTTGTCCGAGCGCACGATCTTCTCACCCGTATTGAGCAACAGGAAATTGCCTGTGCCGTAAGTATTCTTGGCCTCACCCGGCTCCAGGCACACCTGCCCCACCATGGCGGCCTGCTGATCACCGAGGATTCCGGTCACCGGGACCTGCCCGGCCAGAGGACCGTTGTCGGAGGTGGTGCCGAAGGCAGCCGGATACGACGACGGCTTGATCTCGGGCAGCATCTGCCTCGGAATCGAGAAGAACGACAAGAGTTCGTCGTCCCAGTCCAGGGTTTCCAGGTTCATCAGCATGGTGCGGCTGGCGTTGGTGACGTCGGTGACGTGCTCACCGCCGCGATACCCACCGGTGAGGTTCCAGGTCACCCAGCTGTCGGGCGTACCAAAGATCGCGTCACCGTTCTCGGCGTCGCGCCGGACTCCTTCGACGTTGTCCAGGATCCACTGGATCTTGCCGCCCGAGAAGTAGGTCGCGGGCGGCAGCCCGGCTTTGTGCCGGATCACGTCGCCGCGGCCGTCCCGGTCCAGGGCTGCGGCGATGCGGTCGGTGCGGGTGTCCTGCCAGACGATGGCATTGTGGTACGGCCTGCCGGTGTGGCGGTTCCACACCAGCGTGGTCTCCCGCTGGTTGGTAATGCCCAGCGCGGCAAGGTCGCCGGCCACCAAATTGGTCTTGTTCAGTGCGGTCATGATCGCCGCGGAGGTGCGCTCCCAGATCTCGACCGGGTTGTGTTCCACCCATCCGGCCTTGGGGAGAATCTGCTGGTGTTCCAGCTGATGGCGGCCCACCTCGGCGCCGGCATGATCGAAGATCATGCATCGGGTGCTGGTGGTGCCCTGGTCGATCGCAGCGACAAAATCGGCCACTGTGTTCCTTTCCCGAGTCGCTCCGCTCCTGCCCGCCGAACGTCCCTTTCCTGAGTCGCTTCGCTCCTGCCCACCGACACGTCCATCATGTCTTACATGGGTATCGACACCTCTGATATCGACCGGATGCCGCGGGGCGGGTTCCGCGCGTCGTGCCTGGATCGGTTGCTGGAAACGGACCGGCAGGAGTATCTGGACCGCGACGATGTCGACGAATCGACCAAGAACCAGGTGATCGGCGCCCTGGACTGGACCGGCCGGTTCTTCAGGAATCATCAGCGCTTCGCCGCGATCGCGCTCGATCTGGTCGCCGACGTAGCCGATCCGCGAATTCTGGAACTGGGCGCCGGGCACGGCGGCGTGTCGCGGCAACTGCTGGCCGACCACCCGTCCGCGCAGGTCACCGTCACCGACCTCGATCCGGATTCGGTGGCCCGGATCGCCGCGAGCGACCTCGGCAGCCATCCCCGCGCCGAGGTCCGTCAGATGGACGCCACCGAGATCGATGCCGCCGATGACAGTTACGACCTGGTCCTGTTCGCCCTGTCGTTTCACCACCTGCGCCCGTCGCAGGCCGCGCGGGTGTTCGCCGAGGGCACCCGGGTTGCCGAAACGTTGCTGATCATCGATCTGCCGCGACCGCCCGCCCCGCTGCACCTGTTACGCCTGGCGACGATGCTGCCGATGGCCGCAGTGCTGCCGTTCGTGCACGACGGGGTCATCAGCTCGCTGCGCAGCTACAGTCCCTCGGCATTGCGCAGCCTGGCTCGCCACGCCGACCCGTCGATCGAGCTCACGCTGCGCGGCGGGCTGAACCTGCCGCAGATCGTGATCGCCAGAAACGGCCGGTGATCCCCGTCAGGCGCGCCGCTTGACCTGCGGCGCCACCGAGAAGAGGTCGGCGACGGTGGAAGCCAGCTCCAGGAAGGCCTGCCGGGTGGGCCGGCCGAGGAAACCAAGATCCACCTCGGCCCCTTCGGCGAGGTGATCGTCGAACGGAATCACGTGCAGAGCCCGCACCCTGGGCAGGAAATGGTTGGACAGTTGCCCCATGTCCAGCCCCAGGGCACCGGGGCGCGAGGCGCTGACCACCACGACCGCCTTCGGCACCAGGTGCGAATAGCCGTTGCGCTCAAGCCAATCCAACGTGGCCAGGGCGCTGCGTGCCGAGTCGATGGCCGGCGATGCGACGATCACGATCGCATCCGCCACATCAAGCACTCCCGCCATCGCCGAGTGCACCAGACCGGTGCCACAGTCGGTCAGGATGATGTTGTAGAAGCGCTGCAACACACTCAGTACGCCGCGATAGTCGTGCTCCGAGAACGCCTCTGAGGTGGCTGGGTCCCGCTCGGAGGCCAAGATCTCCAAGCGGCTGGTGCTTTGGGAGGTGTGGCGGCGGATGTCGGAGTACCGCGAGATGCCGTCGTCGATGAGCACGTCGCGCACGGTGGAACCGCATTCGTTGGGTCCACGCTGGGCGAGCGTGCCGAAGTCGGGGTTGGCGTCCACCGCGATCACCCGGTCACCGCGGGTCGCGGCAAGTGTCGCCCCCAGCCCAACGGTGGTGGTGGTTTTGCCCACCCCGCCCTTCTGGGACAGCAGGGCGATGTTGAACGGCCCGCCGACCACCGGTTGGTTGACCCGATCCATGAGGGTCTTGTGGGCCGACTCCTGCTCGGAGACACCTGGATTCATGCCGGTCGCGCGGTAGACGGCCTTGCGCCAGCCCGACTTCGGCGTGGGCGCGGCACGGATCAGTCCCAGTTCGCCGTTGCTGGGCACCACCGACGGGCGCTGACCATCTGCGGTCCGCGGCTTGATGGACGTGAACGGCGTCGGCTCCGGAGGGCCAACGCTCAACCGCTCGTCGTCGCTGTCGGTCATGGCTGCTTCCCTCCGGTCAACTCGATGCCGTCATTCCGAGTACCTGCTTGAGCGCGGCCCGCATGTCCACCGCCTCGATCCGCATCAGCTGCGCTTCGTCGAGTTCCGACAGATTCGTGCCGTGGAGCTCGCTGAGCCGGTATTCGCGTTCCTCTTCGGCCGCCTCGATGACGTTACGGACGAAGCGGCCGTTGCCGGCAAGATCGATGCCCGGGCGTAGCTGCCCCGACTGGTCGAGCGCCTCGCTCTGGCACAGCCCGACACACGCGGTGACGAGTTCTTCGTAAGCCGCGTCCGACAATTCGGAGTCCCTGGTGCGGGCGACGAGCTTGCCGATGTCCCCGAGTTCTTGCGGACCGTAGGAGCTGAACCGGATTCGTTTGGTGAACCGCGACGCGAGGCCGTCGTTGGAGGCCAGGAATCGATCGATCTCGCCGTCGTAGCCGGCGATGATGACCACCAGGCGGTCACGGTCGTTCTCCATGCGGGCCAGCAGGGTGTCGACCGCCTCCCGGCCGAAGGCGTCGCCGCCGGACAATCCGGTCTGGATCAACGTGTAGGCCTCATCGATGAACAGCACGCCATCCATGGCCGAGTCGATCAGCGCGGTGGTTTTGATCGCGGTACTGCCGAGATGCTGGCCGACGAAGTCGTGGCGCTTGGCCTCCACGATGTTGGGCGTCCGCAGCAGCCCCAATCCGCAGTAGGTCTGCGCCACCACCCGGGCGATCGTGGTCTTGCCGGTTCCGGGCGGGCCGGTGAACGCCAGGTGCAGGCTGCGCGCGGCGGAACTGAGCCCCTTGTCCCCGCGGACCTTTGCCAGCATCGCCGCCGACTTCAATTTGGCGACTTGGAGTTTGACCTCTGACAAGCCGATCTGGCGATCGAGTTCCTGCTGCGCCGCCTGTAGGTATTCGTTGCCCCGTTCCGACAGATCGTCAGCCAGGAGGTCCTCTGCCGACGGCACGCTGGCCGGGTCCCAGCGGTCGGTGCGCGAGTCGACGATCTCCTTCGAGGTGACCACCAACCGGTACTTCGGATCGGCCAACGCCGCGGCGTTCGCCTCGAATCCCGGGTCCTCGCTGTAGATCCGTTCGAAGATCACCCGGGCGTCCTGCTCTTCGCCCATCTCCCGCAGGGTCAGCCCCTTGCAGAACTCCGCGGCCCGCCGCGCTCCCGGAACCGGACCCTCGATCGCCTGGTCGAGCCGGCGGATGCCCTCCCCGAACAGCCCCATCTGCGCACACGCCGATCCGACCATCAGATCCGCACCGGCGCCGATGTAGTTGTCGGTGAACGATCCCGACCTGCTCAACGCGCTCAACACATCGGGCCAGCGCTGCGTCGTGAAGTGCAGTACGCCACGGATATACGCGCGGATCTCACTGGTGTCACCGTCGGATGCGGTCGTGGCCTGGTCCAGTTTGTCGAGTACCTGCTCGGCCTCGTCGAAATCTCGGGCGCCGATCATGCTGGCCGCGTAGGCGAGCCACATCTCGGTCTTGGTGCTCAACGGGTAGTCGAGGTACAGGCCGGTCTGGAAGCGTCCGCTCAAAGCCCGTTGCGGCAGACCGAGTCTGCGCTGCTCGCGGAACAACGTGAGTGTGCTGGTTCGGTACAGGTGGTAGACGACCTCGGGGCTGGTGTCGCCGGCGGCGGCGCGACCCAGCCACGCGTCGCACATGTCCGGGTCATATTCCGTGGCCCGACGGAACGCGAGCGCCGCATAGGGCAGGTCGCGCTCGGTCTCCAACCCGTCGATGGGAATGCCGAGCGACAGCACTCCGGCATCGAAAACCCGCTGCGCATCGGTGGATCCATTCATCGGAGGTGACACATCTCCTCACTGCAGCCTCAGCCGCGATTCGCCCGCGAGTGTACTAAGTTGAGCAGAATGGCACAGCCGGTGCAGTCACCTGGCGGAACGATTTCGGTGCACACCACCGAACGGGGTCTGCCGGTGGCACTTCGCCTCGACCCCGTCGAGCTGAAGAAGCCACCCGCACAACTGGCCGACGAGATCATGGCGCTGTGCCGCTTGTCCGCGGCCCGCGCCCAGGTCGAACGCAGGCGTGACCTGGCTGAAAAGGGTTACAGCGCATCGGTCATCGAACCCTTGCAGTTGGCGACCGCAGAGGAGTTGGCCCGCGCCGAAGACGAGGTGCTGGGCGAGGAGGGCGAGCTCCCGTCCACCTGGGGCAGGTCGGTATGACCGGACTCGCAGACTCCCTCATCGGTCGCATCCGTAAGCAGCGTGACCTCGTGCAGGCGATGGATGAACACTGCCAATCGATTTCGGCGCGGGTCACCAGCCGTGACGGTAACGTCAGCGCCGAGGTCGACGGCATGGGCGCCCTCACCGGATTGTGGCTCGGGCCCGCCGCGCACAAGCTGGGTGCGGACGCACTCGCCAAGCTGATCGTCGAAACCGCAGACGCTGCTGCGCAGGTGGCGACGGCCCGCCAGCAGTATCTGTCTCAGGAGTTCGCGCAGCGCATGCAGGAACTGAACCAGGCTCCGCTGACGCAGTGGGACGGCAGCGCTTTCGAACCGCGCCGCTAGGTTCGCTCATCTGTCATCCGAGCGGGTTTCATGCTGACGATCTGCTATCGCCCTTGATAATTGACGTTCGCTGTAGATATTCGAATGGGTTACCGCGCAGAGAGTTACCCCCAACCAACAGCACGCGCGCATGGATTGGGCGTCATCGCAAGATGATTCACTCGCGCCACATCGCCCCGCGATCCGGCAAACACCCGGCGACAGCACCTTCCCAGCGTGCACGCAGAAACCGCCCAAAAATCACCATGATCAGCAATTTTTGCCATTTCGCTAATTACCGAAACGAACGATCTACACGGATTATTCGCGGAAAATACAGTTAGCTGCAGAGGGCGGCCGCGGCTATAGTTTATTGGTCTCGTGCCCACACAACCCCCGCTTCCAGCTGGAAAGGTATCAGCACGATGAGCAATATTTTCGCCGCCCAACCCTCGGGGATGGCTACCTTTTCGGCTGCCAACGAGGCGGCTGCATCCGCGATAACCGCCGCTGGATCAGCCGACTCAACGGCGATGCTGATGTCCGCGGCAGCGGCACTCGGCCCGATCGGCGCGGTCTATCTGGCGGCCTTCGGCCCAGCTCAAGCCAATAATTTGGCCGGCACACTGCTCGTGGGCGGAGTGCACGCCGCCACCGGAGCCGCCACCGAAGGGGCCCGGTCCGCCGTCCTGTCCAACGACGACGCCTAGGCCTGACGTCATATGCCTACAGTTTTGCCTCCCCAGCCGGTAACTCCCGTTGGACAGTTGGCTCAACGCGTTCCCGGCTACGACGCCACACCGGTAATCGCTGCTCAAGAACAGAATCTGCAAGACTTTCTGAATTTGCCAGTCAGACAAATTCTCGACCGGCTGGGTTTGCCGCCAATTGCGGATCAAAAGCCTGCAGAAGAACCGCCCCCCGAAGGCCAACCCGAACAGCAGCCACCCGCGAATCCCATGGATCCGAGTGCCTTGATCAGCCCGGTCACCGACGCCCTCAGCACGCTGGGCACCGGAATGTTCGACGGGGTCGATCCGACGACGATGCTGCCTGCCATCGCCAAGATGTTCCAGTCCACCGGTGGCCCGATGGCGAAGTCGGTCAGTGCGGCGGGCGACGCCTGGCAGGGCGCGTCCGGTACCGCAGCGGCGGCCAAGACCACAACCGCCATTTCCGACGGAGCCGCGGTCGGTGCCCAATCCGACGCCCTGAGTAGCAATTTGACCGCGGCCGCCGCGGACGTCGGCCAGGCCAGGGTCCGGCTCATCGCCATCATCACCGAGTTCGCCGCGACGATCGCCGCCATCGGGCCCATGATCATTTTCCCGTGGGGGTGGGCAGCCGCAATCGCCGCCGCCAACAAGGCAATTGCCACCACCGCCGAGGTGATGACCGAACTGCAGGCCTCACTGGCCACCCAGGCCGCCCAGGTCACCACAGCCGGTGCACCGGTGGGCATCACCGCCGCACCCGAGGGCGCCTCGTCGCTGGCGGGCCTGGCCCAGCTGATGCCGATGGCGATCAAAGGCGCCGAGGCAGGGGTGCAGGCCGGCACCGGCGCGGCGTCGGCAGCCAGTCAGAACGCCGCGAATCCCGCGATCGATCCGATGGACCCGGCGGCCGACGCTGCGGGAGAAGGTGGAGGCGACCCTGCGCTCGCGGGCGGTGGGGTAGGCGTCGGCGGGGTCGGCGGCGGGG
>NZ_LQPP01000004.1 GCF_002102345.1 Mycolicibacterium peregrinum | reverse complement strand
CTAAAGACAACCCAGCAGGGCGTCAGTCAGACCCAGAGTCACGACCTGCGCGGTAACGCTCTTCCATCATCAATGTCGGACCCGGCGGCAAGCATCGGCCCATGGGGGAGATATTGATCGGCACCGAGGCGATTGCCAGTGGTGTCGTCACACGACATGAATTGCAGCGCTGGTATCGGCCGATCTTTCGGAACGTGCATGTGCCCAAGGGGCAAGCGTTGTCGCTGCGGGACCACATCACCGCAGCCTGGATGTGGACACAGCGGAACGGCATTGTGACCGGAGTCGCGGCCTCGGCGTTGCACGGCTCGGAGTGGGTGGACGACGACGTCGCCGTCGAGCTCATCTGGGACTACATCCGGTCGCCACGTGGCATCGTCGTCCGGCACGAGCGCATCGCGGACGACGAGATCACCTGTGTCGCAGGCATGCCGGTGACGACACCCGCACGTACTGCATTCGACCTCGGGCGTTTCCTTCCACGCAAGAAGGCACTCGAGCGGTTGGACGCGCTCATGCATGTATGCCCGTTCTCCACCGAGGATGTCCTCATGTTGGCCAAGCGCTACCGAGGCGCCCGCGGGGTGGCCAAGCTCAAGGCTGTACTGCCCCTGGTCGACGGCGGTGCTGCGTCACCACCCGAGACCCGGCTGCGGCTGCTCTATATCGATGCCGGACAGCCGCGGCCCACAACGCAGATCGCCATCGCCGACCAGTGGGGGCAGGTGATCCGCACTGTGGACATGGGCTGGGAGGACTTCCAAGTTGCCTCGGAATACGACGGTGGCCAGCACCAGACCGACCGTGCCCAGTACGTCAAGGATTTGAAGGTGTTGCCGAAGCTTCGCCGACTTGGTTGGGACGTCATGCAGGTGATCAAGGAAGACCGGGAACACGAGGTCGTCCAGCGCGCCTACTCCGCTTTGAAAGCGCGTGGTTGGGAGGGCACCCTTCGCTCCACACCCCGCGAAACCGCATTCCAGCAGAAGAAATGCGGGTAGCAGCCTGCTGGAATGCGGTTTCGGCGGACGACGGTAGCGTCGGGACCATGCCTGAACTACTCCAGATGGCGGAATCGCTGTACCGGCTGCGGATTCCCGGCGGCCAGGCCTACCTGCTCAACAGCTACCTGTGGACCGAACCGGACGGCGTGACGTTGATCGACACCGGGTGGTCGGACAGTGCCGAGCTGATCGCCGACGCACTCGCCGAACTGGGGCGGCGCCGAATCCACGTCAAGCGCATCGTGCTCACCCATTTTCACGAGGACCATTGCGGCGCGGCCGCCGAGATCGCCGGCTGGTCCGATGTGGAGGTGATCGCGGGTAAAGGTGACGCCGATTTCGTCCGCGGCGACGAATCCGGACCGCTGCCCGTACTGACGGATTCAGAGCGGAGGCTGCGGGGAGACTTCGACGAGGCACCGCACGGCCCGGCGTGCCGGGTGGACCGGGTGGTCGGCGACGGTGATGTTCTCGATTTCGCCGGCGGGGCCCGGGTGATCGGGGTGCCCGGCCATACTCCGGGCAGCATCGCGCTGTACCTGCCCGCCGCCGATACCGTGCTCACCGGTGATGCGATCGCGGAGTTCGACGGACAGCTGATCCTCGGCGTCTTCAACACCGACCGGGCCGCCGCTTCACGTGCGGTGGAGATTCTCGCGGCCACGGGTGCGCAGCGGGCCGGATTCGGCCATGGGGAACCGATTCTCGTCGACGCCGCCGCACGGATCGGCGGGGCGGTCGACGCTTTCGCGTCCTGATCCCGCCGACTGGCCAGTTGTTACACCCGCCGAGGCGCAGCCAGCCGTTCGCGGCGCAACAGATCGACCTCGGGCAACTCCAGGGGCGGCAGTTCACCGACGACCTGCGAGAGCAGATGGTCCGCAAGTTGCGGATTGCGTGCCAGGCACGGCCCGTGCAGATAGGTGGCGACGACGCTGCCTTGCACGGCACCGTCATAGCCGTCGCCCAGGCGATTGCCCGCACCTTTGGTGACCGCGGCCAGCGGCCTGGCGTCGGGTCCCAGAACCGTTCCGCCACGGTGGTTTTCGAAGCCCGTCAACGGCTGTGACAGCCCGTCCAGCAGTGGTTTCGAGGCAACCTCGCCGATGGTGCGGGTTTCCTGCGGCGACGTGGTGACGTCGAGCAGCCCGACACCTTCCACCCGCTCACCGGCCGAGGTTTCATACCAGTGGCCGAGCACCTGGATGGCCGCGCAGATGGCCAGCACCGGTGCGCCCCGCGAAACCGCCTGCTGCAGACCGGGATACCGGATCAGATGCTTGGTGGCCAGCCGCTGTGCGTAGTCTTCGGCGCCGCCGAGGGTGTACAGATCCAGGGAGTCGGGCACCGGATCGTCCAGCGTGATCTCCACGATCTCGGCGTCGATGCCCCGCAGCCGCAACCGTTGCCGCAGCACCACCGCATTGCCGCTGTCGCCGTAGGTGCCCATCACGTCGGGCAGCACGAGCCCGATCTGCACAGCACTCATGAGATCCGCCGATTCAGTTGCAGGAACGCGGTGTAGTTGGCGATCACCTCGACGTGCCCGGGCGGGCAGGAGCCGATCGCGGCGACGGTGTCGTGCACCAGTGAGTGTTCGACGCCGGCGTACCCGAGCCGGACGGCCAGGTCGGTGCCGCGCTCACCGGCAGCCACCACGACAGTGTCGTCAAAATGTTCGAACCGGACGTCCCACAACCAGGACAGGTCCTCGCCGTCGGGCACCTGCCCGTTGACGGAGATGACGACGCCGGCCGCCTGCTTGTCCACCATCGACAGCGCCTCCTGCCACCCGGCCGGGTTCTTGGCCAGCAGGATCCGGGCGTTGTGAGAGCCGATCTGCACGGTGCGGTACCGGCCTGCGACCTCGTCGACTCCGGAGACCGCAGCCACCGCGGCGGCCGGGTCGGCGCCGAGTGCGACGGCCGCGGCGACGGCCTGGGTGGCGTTGCCGCGGTTGACGGCACCGGGCAGGGCCAGCGTCATCGGCAGTACGAGACCGTCGGGCCCGTAGATGCGGGTGTCGTCGAACCACCACTGCGGGCTCGGACGCTTGAAGTCGGTGCCGGTCGAGCGCCAGTCCCGTCCGTCACGCACGATGATCTCGCCGGAGCGCGGGCAGCTCACCGAGTCACCCGACCAGCTGCCGCCGGCGGCCACCCACACGACGTTGGGGCTGTCGTAGGCAGCGGAGGTCATCAGCACGTCGTCGCAGTTGGCCACGATCACCGCGTCGCGGTGCCGCGCTAGGCCGCCGCGCAGGGTGCGTTCGATGTGGTTGATCTCACCGACCCGGTCGAGCTGGTCCCGGGACAGATTCAGCAGAACGATCACCGAGGGGTCCACCGCGTCGGACACGTGCGGGACGTGCATCTCGTCGACTTCCAGGGCGGCCAGCTCGGCATCGCGCACCGAGGCCAGCGCCGCCACCAGGCCGGCATCCATGTTGGCGCCCTCGGAGTTACTGGCCACGGGGCCGAGCGTCGCCAGGGCAGCCGCGGTCATCCGGGTGGTGGTCGATTTGCCGTTCGTGCCGGTCACGACGACGCTGCGGCGACCCTGGCCCAGCTGGCTCAGGATCGAGCGATCCAGTGTCATGGCGACCAGTCCGCCGATCATCGCGCCTGCACCGCGGCCGGTGACCCGCGACGCCCAGCGTGCGGTTGCTCCGGCGGCCAGAGCGGCGCGCCCACGGATGGTCAGCATTCCGGCGATTTTAGGGGCACGACACGCAGGCGTGCCGCCCGACTCTGTCGGGCCTGCGTGCCATCCTGGCGAATATGAGCAGCGCGTGGGGCAGGCCGGCGGAGGAGCCGGGAGCGGGCTGGGCGGTCGTAGACGTGGAAACCACCGGGTTCCGGCCCGGGCAGGCCCGCATCGTCAGCGTCGCCGCGTTGGCGGTCGGGGACGACGGAAATGTCGAGCGCAGCGTCTCGTCCCTGCTGAATCCCGGTGTGGATCCCGGGCCCACCCATGTGCACGGGTTGACATCCGAGATGTTGGAAGGCCAACCCACCTTCGGTGACATCGTCGATGAGCTCAGTGATGTCCTGCGCGGACGCACGCTGGTGGCGCACAACGTGGGCTTCGACTACAGCTTCCTGACTGCCGAGGCCGAGCTGGTCGGGGCTGAGCTGCCGGTCGACAGCGTGATGTGCACGGTCGAACTGGCGCGTCGGCTGGCGTTGGGTACCGAGAATCTGCGGCTGGAGACGTTGGCGGCGCACTGGGGCGTGAGCCAGATGAAACCTCACGATGCCCTCGACGACGCGTTGGTGCTGGCACAGATTCTCAAACCGACGCTGGCCCGCGCGCGTGACCGCAAGGTCTGGCTGCCGCTGCGGGAGGTGAGTCGACGCCGTTGGCCCAACGGCCACGTCACCCACGAAGAACTGCGGCCGTTGAAGGTGCTGGCCTCACGGCTGCCGTGCGAGTACGCCAACCCGGGTGTCTTCGTGCCGGGGCGGCCACTGGTGCAGGGCATGCGGGTGGCACTGTCGGCGGAGGTGGTGCGCACCCATGAGGAGCTCGTCGAGCGCATCCTGCACGCCGGGCTGGCCTACACCGATCTGGTGGATCAGCAGACCTCACTGGTGCTCTGCAACGAGCCGGCACCCGACCAGGGCAAGGGCTACCAGGCGGTCGAGCTGGGGGTGCCGCTGCTCGACGACGAGACGTTCATGGGCCTGCTGACCCATGTCGTCGGTGGCGCCGATATCGAGGAGTTCTGCGACACCCCCGCAGAGAGCGATCAGTACACGCTGTTCTGACTCAGCTCAGTGCCTTGGCCTTCAGCCCGTCGAACTCTGCCTGGGTGATCGTGCCGGCATCCAGCAGAGCCTTGGCGTCGGCGATCTCCTGCGCCGGGGACCGGCCTGCCGCCTGCTTGATGTAGGCGTCGGTCTCCTGTTTGGCCGCCAGTGCGGCCGCTTGGGCGCGTTCGGACATGCCCTTGCCGCGGGCGATCAGGTACACCAGCGCCGTGAGCCACGGGAACACGATCAGGAAGACCACCCATACGGCCTTGACCCAGCCGGAGGTCTTGTGATCACGCCAGAACAGGTCCGTGAGGATCTGGAACAGGACCAGCAGGTACGCGATCCAGGCGAAGATGATCAGGAAATGCCAGAGGAAATCCCACGTTGAGCCCCAGTCCATGGAGCGCTCCTTGCCTTCGACGTCAGGCGCAGTGATCTACGCCGACGTCAGCTAAGCACGCGCCGCCCGGTTGACAGCAGATACGACCGCACGAAGTGATGCAGTTGTGATCGAAGTCGCGATACCGACGCCCCAGACGGTCCTACCGCCGATCGAGGCCTCGACATACGCCGCGGCCTGGGCCTCTTCGCCGGACGACATGGCGTGCTCGGAGTAGTCCAGCACGTTGATGTCGTAGCCGATGGCCCCCAGGGCATCGACGAACGCCGCCAGCGGGCCGTTGCCTGCGCCGACGATCTCGCGCTCGACGCCGTCGATCTTGACGATCGCGGTGATGGTGTCGGTGCCGCCGTCCACCTCGGAGGCCACCACCTTTTGGCGCATGCGCTCCAACGGGGTGATCGGGGCCAGGTACTCCTCGGAAAACGCGTCCCAGATCTCCTTGGGAGAGACCTCGCCACCCTCGCCGTCGGTGATCTGCTGGATGGCCTTGGAAAACTCCATCTGCAGCCGCCGCGGCAGAGCCAGGCCGTGGTCGGCCTTCATGATGTAGGCCACGCCGCCCTTGCCGGACTGCGAGTTCACCCGGATCACGGCCTCGTAGGTGCGGCCCACATCCTTGGGGTCGATCGGCAGGTAGGGCACCTGCCACAGGATGTCGTCGACATCCTTGTCCGCGGCGTCGGCATCGAACTTCATCTGATCCAAGCCCTTGTTGATGGCGTCCTGGTGGCTGCCGGAGAACGCGGTGTAGACCAGGTCACCGCCGTAGGGATGACGCTCGTGTACGGGCAGCTGGTTGCAGTACTCGACCGTGCGCCGGATCTCGTCGATGTTGGAGAAATCGATCTGCGGGTCGACCCCTCGGCTGAACATGTTCAGCCCCAGCGTCACCAGGCAGACATTGCCGGTGCGTTCGCCGTTGCCGAACAGGCAGCCCTCGATCCGGTCGGCGCCGGCCTGGTAACCCAATTCGGCTGCGGCAACACCGGTTCCGCGATCGTTGTGCGGGTGCAGGCTCAGGATGATCGAGTCGCGCGGGGTCAGGTGCCGGCTCATCCACTCGATAGAGTCGGCGTAGACGTTCGGGGTGGCCATCTCGACGGTGGCCGGCAGGTTGACGATCAGCGGCCACTCGGGCGTGGGCTTGACGATGTCGGCGACGGCGTTGCACACCTCGACGGCGTACTCCAGCTCGGTGCCGGTGTAGGACTCGGGGGAGTACTCGAAGCGCCACCGGGTCTGCGGGTACTTCTTGGCCTCTTCCACGCACATCTGGGCGCCGTCGGTGGCGATCTTCTTGACGGCCTCGCGGTCGGCCCGGAACACCACGCGGCGCTGCAGGATCGACGTCGAGTTGTAGAAGTGCACGATCGCCTGCGGGGCACCCGCGCAGGCCTCGAAGGTGCGCTCGATCAGCTCGGGCCGGCATTGGGTCAGCACCTGGATGGTGACATCGTCCGGGATGGCGCCGTCCTCGATGATCTCGCGGACGAAGTCGTAGTCGGTCTGGCTGGCCGAGGGGAAGCCCACCTCGATCTCCTTGTAGCCCATCCGTACCAGCAGGTCGAACATGCGGCGCTTGCGCGCGGGGCTCATGGGGTCGATCAGGGCCTGGTTGCCGTCGCGCAGGTCGACCGCGCACCACTGGGGTGCGGTGTCGATGACGCGGTCCGGCCAGGTGCGGTCGAACGGGACGGCCTGGCCGAAGGCGGGGCTGC
The DNA here is from genome assembly GCF_002102345.1 of Mycolicibacterium peregrinum. Classification (GTDB taxonomy): domain Bacteria; phylum Actinomycetota; class Actinomycetes; order Mycobacteriales; family Mycobacteriaceae; genus Mycobacterium; species Mycobacterium peregrinum. The sequence goes on along the minus strand of NZ_LQPP01000004.1, from coordinate 76,936 downwards.
CGCCGGGGACCTCGTCGGCGAAGCTGCGGTAGCGGCTGACCGGCATGGATGAGCCGCGCTGGGTGTTCCAGACGGGCTGACCGGGGTTGGGTGCTCCGGCGGGCGTATTGATCGCGCGAACCGAACTGAAGGCATCAACAGAGATGTCGGGGGTGGTCATGATGTTTGCTCCGGAAGGTTGAGTGGGGGACTCGACCGGCGCATCGCAAAAACCCGCGACGGGAAGCCGGTCTGGTCAGACCCCGTCGCGGCGTCCGAGAAGGAGCACCCGCTGCACGCGTCCAACTGTACTCCGCGTCAAACCCAGGCCAAAACCCGCGGCTGACGTGCACTTCCCCCGATCGGGGGAACGCATCTTCACCAGGTTGATCGCCTGATCGCCGGACAGACCCGGGGCCGTCCGGATCGCATTCTTGTCTCAGAGGCCGAACAGGTCGCAGAAGAAACCGAAACACACACTGAGACAGAAGGATTCACGATCATGACGAAGTTCACCAAGGCTCTGGCACTGCCCATCCTGTCCGCAGGCGTCTTCGGCGCTGTCGCGCTCGGCCTGGCCGGTACTGCCGGCGCGCAGACGCCGCAGGGCTCGGGCAACCTGTACAGCCCGGACACCTACGCCACCCCGGCTCCCGGCATGAAGCCCGGCTGGCACAACCACCACGGCCCGCAGCGGATCACCAGCATCTACGAGTGAGCGGTGGGATGACTCACACCTGCGAATCGGGGAAGGCGATCACCGACAGGAACCGGATCGGCAGTTCGATCAGGTCAACCGGTCCGTGAGCGCCTTCCCCGTCGATCTGCAGGGAGTCGCCCGGCTGCAACCGGTAGACCGAGCGGCTGTGGCTGTAGTCCATGACGCCTTCGAGCATGTAGATGAACTCGGTGCCGGGATGCTGGAACAGCGGGTAGGTCTGGCTCTCCTCGGTAAGCGTGACGTACAGACATTCCAGCCGTTTGTGTTCCCCGCGCAGCGAGCTGAGCAGTTGATATTCGTGACCCTGCTTGGTGCCGTTGCGCACGATCTCCGGCCCCGTGCCCGCTTTGACGAAGGCCGCCGGACGTTCGACGTCGGCCCCGCGGAACAAGCTGGTCACCGGAACGTCGAGGCCCTTGGCCAGCAGCGCCAGGGTGGACAGGCTGCACGACGTCTGGGCGTTCTCGATCTTGGACAGCATCGCCTTGGAGATGCCCACCCGCGCGGCCATGTCGGCGACGGTGAGCCCGTGTTGCTGGCGGAGTTGCCGCACATTGCGCCCGATCGCCGCCTCGAACTCGAGCTCTTCGACGGGTGCGTGGGGATCGCGTTCGCGGGCCGTGCCGGCGTTACGGAGCAGGTCGCTCACTGCACTCCCGTCTAACGCATCTCCCCGGCACCGACGTACGGATACCGGCTCTTGAGCAAATTGTCCTCTGCGAACCGGGTGAGCCGGAAATCTGACTCGGGTATCCGCGGGTCGCAGCTGTGTCCGTCCGTCACCAGATCGGCGACCAGCTTGCCGACCGCCGGTGCGATCTTGAAGCCGTGCCCGCTGAATCCGGCCGCCACCAGCAGGCCGTCGATTCCGGTCGGGGAGATGACCGGGTTCCAGTCCGGGGTGACGTCGTAGCAGCCGGCGTAGCTGCCGCTGATCGCCGCGTCGGGAAAGCCCGGAAATCGCGTGCCGACCTTGTCGACGGTCAGGTCGATGAACCCGTCGGTGGCCCGGTTCAGGTAGTCGTCCGGGTCGGCGGGTTCCAGTTCGGCCAGATCAGAGTTTCCGAACAGCAACTCGCCGTTGGGCTCGGGCCGGATGTATTGCAGCGAGACCAGGTCGGAGAAGACGGGCACGGGGCCGGTGTCCACCCCGGGTTTGATCGTCACGATCTGCTCCCGGTGCACCCGGATGGGCACGTCCACGCCGTAGGGCGCCAGGAATGGCCGGGTCCACACGCCGGTGGCGACGACGACGGTGCCCGCCGCAACCCTGGTTCCGTCGGCCAGTTCGACTCCGGTAACCCGGTCTCCGTCGAGCACCAGCGCGGTCACGTTGGCGCCCTGCATGATTCGCACCCCGGCCGCCCTGGCCGACACCGCGAACGCCTGCGCGGTCTGGTAGGCGTCGCCGTATCCGCCGCGAGCCTCCCAGCCGAAGGCCGCGAACGGTTCCAGATCGGCCCACGGCCACAGCTTGGCCACCTCGGCGGCGTCGATCTCCTCGGTCTGCACTCCGACCTCGCGTTGGGCGGCCAGACTCCGACGCAGGTTGTCGACGTTGGGTTCGCCGACGCCGACGACATAACCGGTCTGCCGGAAACCGATGTCCTGGCCGAAGATCTGCTCGGCGTTCTCGAAGATCTCGAGACCGACGGTCGCCATCGCGGCCAGTGAGCTGACCCCGTAGTGGCAGCGCACGATCCCGCTGGATTTCCCGGTCATCCCGGAACCGACGGTATTGCGCTCCAGGACAGTCACATCGGTGACACCGCGTTGGCCGAGAGCCCAGGCGGCCGCGGCCCCTTCGAGTCCGCCGCCGACGATGACGACGTCTGCGGTGGCGTTCACTGGCCCGGAATCCAGTTCGTGCCTGCCAGCGGAACCCGGGCCATCGCAGCCGCCTCGATGGTCACAGCCACCAGGTCTTCGGGCTCCAGATGACACACGTGGGCCTTGCCGCACGCCCTGGCGATGGTCTGGGCCTCCATGGTCAGCACCCGCAGGTAGTTGGCCAGCCGGCGGCCGCCCTCGACCGGGTCGAACCGGGCCGCCAGTTCCGGGTCCTGGGTGGTGATTCCGGCCGGATCGCGTCCGTCCTGGAAGTCGTCGTAGAAACCGGCCGCGCTGCCGAGCTTCTCGTACTCGGCGGCGTAGCGGGGGTGGTTGTCGCCCAGCGCGATCAACGCGGCAGTACCGATCGCGACGGCATCGGCACCGAGCGCGAGTGCCTTCGCGACATCGGCGCCGGTGCGGATACCGCCGCTCACGATCAACTGCACTTTGCGGTGGACCCCGAGCTCCTGCAACGCCTGCACCGCTTGCGGCACCGCAGCCAGGGTCGGGATGCCCACGTGTTCGATGAACACCTCCTGGGTGGCGGCCGTGCCGCCCTGCATCCCGTCGACCACCACCACGTCGGCGCCGGCGTGCACGGCGAGCTTCACGTCGTAATAGGTGCGGGTGGCGCCGACCTTGACGTAGATCGGCTTCTCCCAGTCGGTGATCTCCCGCAGTTCGTTGATCTTGATGGTCAGGTCGTCGGGCCCGGTCCAGTCCGGGTGCCGGCACGCGCTGCGCTGGTCGATGCCTTCGGGCAGCGTGCGCATCTGGGCCACCCGCGGGGAGATCTTCTGGCCCAACAACATTCCACCGCCGCCCGGTTTGGCGCCTTGACCGAGCACCACCTCGATGGCGTCGGCCTTACGCAGATCGTCGGGATTCATCCCGTAGCGCGAGGGCAGGTACTGGTACACCAGTTGCTTGCTCTGCCCGCGTTCCTCGGGTGTCATGCCGCCGTCACCGGTGGTTGTCGAGGTGCCCGCCTCGCTGGCCCCGCGGCCAAGGGCCTCCTTTGCCGGCCCGGACAGCGCGCCGAAGCTCATACCGGCGATGGTGACCGGGATATCCAGGTGCAGTGGGTGTTTGGCGTGCCGGTCACCGAGCACCACGTCGGTGCCGCAGCGCTCCCGGTAGCCCTCCAGCGGGTAGCGCGACATCGATGCGCCCAGGAACAGCAGGTCGTCGAAGTGGGGCAGACGTCGTTTGGCGCCCCAGCCGCGGATGTCGTAGATGCCGGTCTCGGCGGCCCGCTGGATGTCGGCGATGGTGGATCGATCGAAGGTGGCGGATTCGCGCATCAGTACTCGCTCGCATTGTCGACGTGGAAGTGGTAGAGGTTTCGGGCCGAGCCGTAGCGGGTGTAGGCCGCAGTGTCGTCGTCGCCGAAGCCGCTGGTGGACAACAACTCCGCCAGTTCGGCATGGTGCTCGGGCCGCATCGGCTTGGCGATACAGTCCGCGCCCAGCGAGGCCACCTCGCCCTGTACGTAGATGTGGGCCTCGTAGATCGAGTCGCCCAGCGCCTCCCCGGCGTCGCCGCGCACTACCAGGCGCCCGGCCTGGGCCATGAACGCGCTCATGTGGCCGATGCTGCCGCCCACCACGATGTCCACGCCCTTCATCGAGATGCCGCAGCGGGCGGCGGCGTCTCCTTCGATGACCAGCAGCCCGCCGCGCGCCGTGGCGCCCGCCGACTGCGAGGCATTTCCGGTGACACGTACCGTGCCGCTCATCATGTTCTCGGCGACCCCGGTCCCCGCGTTGCCGTTGATGGTGACCTCGGCGAGTTGGTTCATCCCGGCGGCGTAGTAGCCGACGTGGCCCTCGACGGTCACCCGCACCGGCGCATTGAGGCCGACGGCGACGTTGTGGGCACCGTCGGGATGCGCGATGACGAAGTCGCCGTCGACGCCCGGCTGATGCAATGCGGCGTTGACCTCACGCAAAGGCGTTGTCCGCAAATCAAACCGCGACAGATTCCCCGGTCGCTGCGCTCCTGCCCGCCGTATCAACGTGTCCATGCGTAGACCACCTCCGGTTCCGGTTCCCAAATACGTGCCTGCTCGACGCCGGGTAGCCCGGCCAGTGCCCGGTACTCACTGGCCATCGCCACCCAGTCGGCGGTTTCGGCGATCACCGCGGGCTTGCAGGCGATGGCGTCGCGCACGACCGCGAACGAGTCGTGGTCGGAGACCAGCAGGGTGTAGAAGCCATCAAAAGTGGCGCACAGCTCCTTGAGCGCGGTGGCCACGTCACGGCCGGCGGCCAGCTGCTCGGCCACGAACCGGGCGCCTACCTCGGTGTCGTTCTCGCTGTCGAACACCACGCCCGCCCGGCGCAGCTCGCGGCGGATGGTGGCGTGATTGGCGAACGATCCGTTGTGCACCAGGCACTGGCCGGGGCCGACGGTGTAGGGATGGCAGCCCGACGGCGTCACCGCCGATTCGGTGGCCATCCTGGTGTGCCCGACACCCTGCCAGCCCTGGGCCTTGGCCAGACCCCAGGCATCGGTGAGCGAACGGGGATGGCCGACCCCTTTGAGGACCGCCAGATCGGCGCCGAACCCCGAGATCAGTGCCGTCGGGTAGGCCGCTCGTACCAGGTCGAGCAGCTCCTCGGACTCCATGTCCGCCGACAGTAGATAGGTCGAATCCACCTGCACCACATCGACATCCGGACCAAGATCTGGCCGCTCCGCGACATCGGTCACCGACACGCAGCCCTGCCCGTACGGCGACCACTCCGGGTCCCCGTAGACCGCGATCCCCGCCGAGTCGGCGCCGCGGTCGGACATCTCGCCGAGCATGGCGGCGAGCAGCTCACCGAGCCGCGGGTACAGCTCCGGTGTGCGTAGGTGTAGCCCCACGATCCCGCACATGTGTTGTCTCCCTTCTAGAACGCCGTCAGGTACTGGTCGATCTCCCACGGCGTGACGGTGCCGTGGTAGGCGAAGAACTCCTCGCGTTTGACGTCGGCGAAGTAGGAGGCGACGCCGTCGCCCGCGACGTCGAGCACCCCGGTGACGATCGGATCGGTCTCCAGCGATTCGACCGCGTGCAGCAGTGTGGGCGGCAGTGCCGCCGGTCCCTGGGCGCCCACGGCTCCCGGGTCGAGGCTGCGTTTGACGCCGTCGAGGCCGGCCCCCAGCGCCGCGGCGATCGCGAGATACGGGTTGGCCGAACCATCGCCGCCGCGCAACTCGATGCGCTGACTGTCTGGCACCCGGATGTAGTGGGTGCGATCGTTGCCGCCGTAGCTGGGTTTGCGCGGGGCCCACGAGGCACCCGACGCGGTCGAGGTCGCCCCGGTCCGCTTGTAGGAGTTGACCGTCGGGGCGACGACGGACTGCAGCGCGCAGGCGTGGTCGAGGATGCCGCCGATGAATGCGTACGCCGTCTCGGACAGGCCCAGGCCCCGCTCGTCGGCGTCGGCAGGGAAGACCGGGGTACCGCCGCTGGTCAGCGACAGGTGCAGGTGCAGGCCACTGCCGGTGCGGTCGCTGAACGGCTTGGGCATGAAGGTGGCCACCATGTCGCGTTCTGCGGCGATCATCGACAGCAGATAGCGCAGCGTGATCACCCGGTCGGCGGTGGTCAGCGCGTCGGAGAACTCGAAGTTCTGCTCGAACTGCCCGTTGCCGTCCTCGTGGTCGTTGGCGTAGTTGGACCAGCCGAGGGTGTTCATCGCCGTCGAGATCGCGGTGAGGTGCTCGTACATGCGGGTGACGCCGCGCGCGTCGTAACAGGGCTGGGCGGCGGTGTCGGCGGCGTCGGCGGTGGCCAGGACGCCATCGGCGTTGCGCCGCAACAGGAAATACTCGACCTCGGCACCCACCCAGGGTTCGAATCCGGCGTCGGCGGCACGCTCGATCAGGCCCTTCAGGATCACCCGCGGTGCATACGGCCACGGTGCGCCCCCGACGTGAGGGTCGCAGTGTACGAGGGCCAACCCCTCCTTGATGAACGGGATCGGGGTGAACGAGGCGGGGTCGGGGATGGCCACGAGGTCCGGGTCTTTCGGTTCCTGGCCCATCGCGCCGACGGCATAGCCGGCGAAGCCGACGCCCTCGGTGGCCAGGAGTTCGACAGATTCGACGGGAACCAGTTTGGCGCAAGGCTTTCCGCGCAGGTCTACGAACAGCGCGAGGATGAACTTGGTGCCGGATTGTTCGGCGAGGGTGGCGAGATCGGAGGGCATAGCACCAGCACTTTCGTCTCTTGTTAAGAATCAACGTATCACGGTAGGAAACTTCGGCAAGTCGAGGAAACCCCGGTCACCGGCTGCCGCGGATGCGGGTCCTCGGCAGCCGGGCCGGGGATCATCTTCTCTGTCAGGCGAATTCGAGCTCGTAAGCCGAATCCCGGTGGAATGTGGTGTCGATACCCTTCTCCTCATCCTCGGAGGAGATGCGGATCCCGATGGTCTTCTTCAGGACGAACGCGATGGCGAAGGCAACCGCGAATGAGTAGGCCATCACCGCAACGGCAGCGACCGCCTGCTTCCACAGCTGGTCGAATCCGCCGCCGTAGAACAGGCCGTTGGTGGCATTGGGCATGCCCTCGCTGGCGAAGAAGCCGATCAGCAGGGTGCCGACCACGCCGCCGACGAGGTGTACGCCGACCACGTCGAGCGAGTCGTCGTAGCCGAGCTTCTCCTTGAAGCCGACGGCGTAGACGCAGATCGCCCCGGCGATGGCGCCGACGAAGATCGCGCCGATCGGGGTGACCGCACCGCAGGCCGGGGTGATGGCCACCAGGCCGGTGATCGCGCCCGAGGCGGCGCCCACGCCGGTGACGTGGCCGTCCTTGAGCTTCTCGACGCCGATCCAGGCCAGGGTGGCCGCGCAGGTGGCGACGAAGGTGGTCACCATCACGATGGCGGCGGAATTACCTGCGGCCAGGGCGGATCCGCCGTTGAAGGCATACCAGCCGGCCCACAGCATGCCGGCTCCGAGCAGGGTCAGTGGGACGTTGTGCGGCTTGCGCAGCTGACCGAACATGGCCGACTTGCCGAGCACGATCGCCACGGCAAGGGCGGCCGCGCCGGCGTTGATGTGCACGGCGGTGCCACCGGCGAAGTCGATGGCGTGCAGCTTGTTGGCGATCCAGCCGCCGACCGAGTTCTCGGTGACGACACCGTCGAAGGCGAAAACCCAGTGTGCGACCGGGAAGTACACCAGAACCGCCCAGGCGGCGGCGAAGATCATCCAGGCGCCGAACTTCATCCGGTCGGCGACCGCACCCGAGATCAGCGCCACGGTGATGGCGGCGAACAGGGCCTGGAAGATGGAGAACAAGCTGACCGGAAGCCCCGCGACCGTGGTCATCGGCTCCATGAGGTCCTTCATGCCGGCGAATTCGGTGAAGCTGCCGACGAATCCGCCGTAGGAGGTCCCGAAGACCATCGAGAATCCGAACAGCACCCACAGCACGCCCACCAGGGCGACTGCGCCGAACGTCATCATCATCATGTTGGTCGAGCTCTTGACCGAGACCATGCCGCCGTAGAACAGGGCAAGGCCGGGGATCATCAGCGTGAGGCCGATGATGCAACACAGCATGAACGCCGTGGTTCCTGTATCCATCAACATCTCCTGGGGGTGGCGGCCCGACGGGCCGATCACTGGGAGTTGACGACGTTTCTGTTACGTGGACCGACCTGTTGTGTTGCGACGACGTAAAGCTGAGTGCCGGACGCCCGTGAGGACCTCGTTACGGAACGTTCATCGACAGAAATGCCAGGGAAATCCGTATACCCGACGGTATACAGCCATGGATACAGCGCTCGCCGAACAGCATTCGGCGCTTGGTGAGGAGTACGAGAACCAGCCCGTCCCGCTGACCGCCCGCAAGTCACTGTTCGCGGTGTCCGCGGTGTGGGTCGGCTTCCCGATGATCATGACCTCGGCCGTCTTCGCGGGCATCGTGGTCTACAACCTCGGCTTCGTTATGGGCCTGATCGCCATCGTCGTCGGTGACCTGATCCTGATGGGCTATGTCGGCACGCTGAGCTACCTGGCCGGCCGATCAGGCAAGAACTTCGCGCTCACCGCAGCGGACACTTTCGGGACCAAGGGCTTCCGAGCTGTCTCGGCCTTCCTGTCGGCATTGGTGATCGGCTGGTTCGCCTTCCAGACCGGCATGGTCGGATCCACGCTCAACCTCTCGATGGGCTGGAGCGCGCCGTGGATCACCCTGCTGGCCGGGGTGCTGTTCGTCGCGTTGACCTTCGTCGGGATCCGGGCGATCTCCTGGATCGGGGTGGTGGCGTCGGTGTTGTTCATCCCGCTCGGCGTGGTGGCGGTGATCCTGGCCGCCGGTAGCGCCGGCGGGATCGGATCGGCGCTGGACTATCGAGGTGGCGCCGGGGTGAGCGCCTTCGGCTTCGGCGTCGCGGTGACCATGGTGTTCGCCTGCTTCGCCGACTCGGGGACCATGACGGCTGACTTCACCCGGTGGGCCCGCAAGGGCAGAGAAGGCGCGTTGGCGGCATTCTCCGCGTTTCCGGTCGCCTACCTCATCGCTCAGCTGGCCGGCGCGCTCGTGGTCGCACTGGGTGCCGCGGCCGCACCCGGCACAGCGGGCGGTGACTTCCTGCATGTCCTGGTCGGCGCCGGCGGAGTTCTGGTGCCGTTGGCGATCGTCTTCGTCTTCGTCAACCTCGGCAGCGTGTGTGCGCACTGCCTCTACAACGGTGCCGTCGGGTTCGGCAACATCACCGGAAAAACCATGCGTCAGTTGACGATCGTGCTGGGAGTGGTGGGAACCGTCGCCGCCGTCGCAGGCATCTGGTCGTACTTCGCGACGTGGCTGAACATCCTCGGGGTGCTGGTGCCCCCGATCGGCATCGTGCTGATCCTCGACCAATTGGTGTTTGCCCGCCGTCGGGCCACTGCGGCGATTGCCTGGAAACCGTTCGCGGCGTGGGGAATCGGAGCTGGAGGCGCGCTGCTGACGCACTTCTACGCGCCGCAACTTTCCGATGCGGTGGTGGCGATGGTGGTCGGTGGACTGGCCTTCACCGTGTTGGCGTACCTGCCGGTCCGCGCTGTGCGACCGGCCCTCGTGGGAGAAACCGCATGATCACGATCGAGGCCAACCCCTACGTCTGGCCGTATGACGGTGACATACCCACCGGGCGGACGGCATTGATCAACATCGACTGGCAGGTCGACTTCTGCGGTGAGGGCGGCTACGTCGACAGCATGGGCTATGACCTGTCGCTGGTCCGCACGCCACTGGGCCCCGCGCAGGAGGTGCTCGCGGCGGCCCGCGCGGCCGGGCTGCTGGTCATCCACACCCGCGAAGGTCACCGCCCCGATCTGTCGGACCTGCCCGCCAACAAGCGGTGGCGGTCGGCGCAGATCGGCGCGGAGATCGGATCGATCGGACCGTGTGGCCGGATCCTCACCCGGGGCGAGCCGGGCTGGCAATTGGTACCCGAGATGGCTGCTCTACCAGGCGAACCCGTCATCGACAAGCCGGGTAAGGGCAGCTTCTACGCGACCGATCTGGACCTGGTGCTACGCACCCGCGGCATCACGCACCTCATCTTCACTGGCATCACGACCGACGTGTGTGTGCATACCACCATGCGTGACGCCAACGACCGCGGTTACGAATGCCTGGTCGTTTCGGATGCCACCGGGGCCACCGACTACGCCAATCACGTTGCGGCGTTGAACATGATCACCATGCAGGGTGGGGTTTTCGGGGCGCATGCCACGAGCAGCGACGTGGTGGCCGCGCTCAAGGAGCTGTAATGACCGGCACCCGGGTCGAGCAAACGGTATCGCTGCGCGACCGGGTCTATGTGGACCTGGGTAAGAAGCTCATGGTCGGCGAGATCGATCACCGCACCCGGCTCGTCGAGACCCAACTGTGCGAGACGCTCGACGTCAGCCGGACCCCGTTGAGAGAGGCGCTGGTCCGGCTGCACGCGGACGGCATGCTTGAGCGGCGTCCGGACGGGTACTACCCGGTGGCCCTCGACATCGCCGGTGTCCGGGACCTCTACGAGCTGCGCGTGACGATCGAACTGCGCGGCATCGCACGAATATTGGAAACCGATGAACTGCAGTACGACAAGGACCGGCTGGCCGCACTACGTGCCGAATGGGCAGAACTGAAAGCCAGCCCACCCCCGCCGGAGGCGGACATGGTGCTGCTGGACGAGGGGTTCCATATCGCGTTGTGCACTGCGTCGGGCAACGCGGCGATGGTGGCTGCGCTCGACAACGTCAACCGGCGGATCCGGCTGATCCGCATGTACGACTTCGTCACCGAGGAGCGGGTGACCGCGACCATCGACGAGCACCTGCAGATCGTCGACCTGCTGCTCGACGACGAGCTCGACGCCGGCCGCACCGCGCTGCACGAACACGTCGGCGCGAGTTTCGAGGTCGTCGAACGGCGTGCGCTGCGGGCGTTGAGTGCCCGGGCCCTCGGTCAGTCGGTCACCTCGCTGGAGGCGCTGTGGAAGTAGCGGGCCTAACTACGGCCCTCACAGTCGTTCGGAGCGGGTGCCGATGTGAATCGGTCGTTGATCCATGACAGCGTCGCGGTGGAATCGAGCTGGGGCTGTGGATCCTTGCGGATCGTGATGGTGTCGCCTAGCTTGCATGCCGCGTTGAGTGCGCGGTCAGTCCAGACGGCCGGAGTCGCCGGTTCGGTCCCGCTGTACGCGACCAGCATCGGAGCCCGTGTCGGCCCCTGTGGCAGGTTGACCTTTTGAAGGAATCCACGCAGGGTGTCCATCGCTTCTGCGGAGGCCGGTCGCAGATCATCGGGGGGAACCTGGGCAGCGACCTGCGCGGCTGTGGGCGCGGATTGACAGCCAAGCAGGTTGTCCCACTGCTGTTCGGCGGCGCCGCGCCGGAAGTCGTCAAGGTTGACCGCATCGGGATATGCGGCTTCCAGTCCGGCCAGGAACCGGGCGAGGACAACCTTCTGCTCGTTGTTCAAGGTGCCGTTCTCGGCGGCGTCGGCGAGACCGTCGAGGTCCGTCATGGGCGACACGCTCACGGAGCCCGCGAGTTCGAGCTCGTATGAGTAGTTGTCGGCGAGCTCATTGGCCGCCCACGCGGCCTGACCGCCTTCGGCGATTCCCATCGTCAGCCATGCACCCGATGTTTGCGGTACCACGATCCGCGCGGCCTGAGCTCCGTCAACCAAGTTGTAGGCGGCCGTCGTCGAGTCCAGATACGGGTGATACTGCGGTTCCATGTCTTCACCGGTGGAGGGATGACCAAGCCCCTGGAAGTCCGGAACTGCCACGACGTAACCGGCTTTCAACAACGCCACAACAGTCGGGATAAGCCCGACCAGGGTAGGGGAGCCGGACGGTGCGCAGTCAGGGGCAGTCCCGGTGGCTCCGGGTGCCAGTGCGACGATCGGGAACCCGTCTTCGGGCGCGTCCCCTTTGGGCTTGAAAACGGTAGTGGTGAGCGTTGATTGGGTGTCATCGATCCCAGATCGGGAGATATGGGTGACGAGATCGATCGATGCGGCGGCATCTCTCAGCGGTTCTGCAGCGTTCGTCACAGGAACGGAACCGAGGTTATGGGGCGCCTCTTCCTCGGACTGTTCGGCCTTGTCCGGTGTTCCACAACCGGCGAACACGAGCGTGGCGGCCGAGAGCGCGACCAGTGCTTTGTAGCCTTTGCGCATCAACAGATCTCTCTCCTCGTCCTATGCCGACATGACAACATTCAGCGATGTCGACCAGTGCATTCCTACTTGCCGGCGGTCCCGGGCAACTGTCGATCTCGCACATCTGGGGTGCCGAGTGCGCTTGCCAGCCACGGCAGAGCTGCGTCGAATGCTGCGCCAGCAGATTGGAAGTCATGTGCGCCCTTGTAACCGACCACGGAACATTCGATGTTGTAGCCGCTGAGCAGGGCACAGAGTTTGGTCGCGTTGGGGGCGTGTTCCTCCGAGTAGGTGTCCCAGTCGGCAATCGAGTCCTCGGAAGGCGGCGTGGTGCTGGCGTCGCGGTGGACGGTCGGTGTGTCGTCGGCGACACCGAGCCATGCCGACAAGTCGTCGTACGGACCGTGTCGGGTGATGATCGTCTTGGGGTCGAACGATTCCCAGGCATTTTCGTCGCCTCCGAACAGTCGCGCGACGGTCTGGTCCTTCGTGCCCGCATTGGGGCCCAAGGTGCCGTCGAGCCAGACGAACGCACTGAACATGTCGGGGTTACGCACTGCGGTGAGCAGGGAGCAGGTAGCGCCCGTGGACCAGCCCACCAGCCCCCAGTTCTCGGGCTTCGAGCTGACCCCGAACCGGGAGATCATGTATGGCACCACGTCTTTGGTGAGATGTGCGGCGGCGTTGCCGCGGACGCCGTCGACGCATTCGGTGTCGTTGTTGAATTTCCCTGATATGTCCGGGAATACGACGATAGGGGCATTGCCGTGGTGCAGTGCTGCGAAGTCGTCCAGTGTTTGAAGCGCTTCCGTGGACTGGAGCCAGTCGTTGGGATGGTTGAACTCTCCGCCCATCATGATCACCGCCGGCAGTTGCGGCGGCGGGTTGCTGGAGAACCAGGCCGGCGGGAGGTACACGACCTCGGTCCGGTGCGCGAAGCCTGAAGCGTCGGCCGGGATGGTCACCCGCACGACGGTACCTCGGGTGGGTACCTCACCTTTCTGCTGCAACGCGGCGAGTTCGGATTCGTCGATCCATTGTTCTGGCTCAGTCTGCGTTACCCGCAGCCACGCCGCGCGGACCGTGGGAAAGTATCCGGTCGCCGTGTTGAGCGCGGAGAACCCGCACACGACGACCAGCACGACCGACAGAATTGCCACCAGGCGTCGCCACCACTCAGACCCGCGCCACCCTGCGATCAAGACTGTTGCAGTAAACCCGAGCATGGCAGTCCAGAAGACCGTTCCGAACGCGATGGCGTCGGCTGACCAACCCTGATCGCGGACGATCAGTCGTCCGGCCGCCGCCAGGCCCACCCCAGCGAGTACCGCGACGAGCAGCCATCGTCGCAGCCATTCTCGGGACCGTCCACGTCCGATCGCGACCACGATCGCCGCCAGTGCGAGAATCTGCAGGGTTATCGGAATCAGACCGCTGGTCAGAGACAGGTTCATGGGATAAGGCCCTCGCAATCATCTAGGGCGGGTGACGGTATGAATCGATCGTTGGTCCGTGTCAGCGTCGCGATGGAATGCAGCTGGGGCCTCCTGTTCTGCACGGCACGTCCTCTCATGCTGTTCCGGCTGAAGCAACTATTTGCGGGATCTGCGCCGCCACAGGAGAACTCCACCGATGGCCGCGGCCACCGCGAGCACGATGGCACCCGCAATCTGGAGTCCGTGGCCACCGCCTGACTGCGCGAGCCCAGACTCGTTGTCGTCACTGCGGATCGACACATTGACGGGCGTTCCCGCTGCGCCGGCCGCCAGTACATCCCCGGTCAGCTGTGCCCAATTGACGTCTGGCCTTTCGAGATAGTCGATCAGCGGATCGACCAGAGACCACGAATCGGTGGTCGTGACCAGTGCAACGGTGCGGTTGCGTGGGCTGTCGGCGAAGACCTGGACTGATCCGAGGCCCTTGGTCATGTCGGCGCGCAACTGCGTCGGCAGATCGACGGTGAGGGCCGAGCCGGCACCGTTGAGCGGTGGGTTCAGCGTCGTGTGTTTGAGCGTGTCTGCGTTCGCCACGATGAGCGCGGAATCGGACGCCTCGGCCGCGGCTTTGACGTCCACGACCTGCGGTAGCAACTGAGCCTTCGTCTGGCGTGCGATGTCAGTGATGAGGCGAGTGGTGTAACCGAGCTGGTTTGGACTGGTTCCGTCAAGCGCGACGTAGAACTTTGGGCTGAACTCCGAAGGCAGAGCGCTGAATCCGCCAGGCGCCGATCCGCCGCGCTTCACGGTCAGGGTCGACTGGGGGTCGACCTGAAAAGTGAGTGGCGCGATCATGGGCCCGCACAGCTGACGCGGAGTGTAGGTCAGGGCGAAATCAAGACTGACCCGTTGTGTGAGCGCCTGCTTCGGTAAGTCGAAGGTTGCGTCAAGTCGGCCGGTCTGGTCGAGGGCCTGGGTGTGTACGACGACGCCGTTCGCACGGACCATCACCGTTCCCGCATCGTCTTTCGCCACCGGTGTGTAATCGGCAAGTAGGTGAACTTGGGCGTTCTGGATGCGACCGGCCCCCAACGCAGCTCGATCGGTGCTGACAGACATATCTCCGGATCGCAGCACCTCCGCCCGGCCTTTCATCCCGAGCTGGTCAAACGTCAGGGCGTCGCCACTGGGAGTGGGGCCGATGCCGGCCTGGTACACCCTGGCAGTGTCCACCTGCGCCAACGACTGCAGGTCATTGACGATCAGCGAGGTCTGTGCGGTCAGTTCGTCGCCGCGACCAGAGAGTCGGAGATACGCACCGGCAGCCCCGGCGTTGGCTACGTTGAGGCCGGCGGGACCACGTTCGACGACGACCGCACGGGTCAACGGTCCGGTTGGCGGTGGCGTAGTTCCTCGCGGTTGACTCATCACAGCGATTCCGAGAGGTTGGGGCGCGTACTGCTTGACCAAGGCTGATGCCAACGTGAGCACGGCCTGCTGCTCGGATGCATCCGCGTCGTTGGGAGCGTAGATGACAACCCGTTGAAGGACCGGGGGAAAGAACGTGCCAACGGTCGCCGGTGATGGCTCCGTTCCGGTGAAATCCACATCCAGATCACTGATTTGAAGCTGTTGCATTGGCCCGCAGATCTGACCGGTGCTGTCGGCCTGTCGTGCCGTGAACGACAATCCGATCGCCGAGCCCCGTACGCGGGCAGCCGAAATGTCAACGGTGAAGGGCGTGACCGCCTGACTGGCGGCTACCGGCGGTAAGTTCACTGCTCCTAGAAAGCCGCCGCTTGGGTCAGAGACTTCCAAGAATCCAGGGCCGAGATTGACCGGGGCGTGAATAACGCCGTGCAGTCTGACCGCGTTCAGTCCGGCGGGCACGGGCACCGTGAAATCTTGGTTGCTGTTGGCGGCGCTGAGATTGATCGTGCGGGGTAATCCGAGAGACGGCCACGCCAGATTGAGGGTGTTGGTCTCGGGATCTGCAGAGGCGGGTGCGGCGAGTGCGCTCGCAGCGAGGAATAGCGCTAACAGCAAGCGAATATTGGTTAATGCGAACATAAATCGATGCCCACGGGAGCGGTTCGCTGGCCGCGGGTAATCCGAATCGGGTGAGGACGCCGTGCTGACCGGATTCACGAATTTCCCACCTTCGGTATCACAGTTTGCGGACACCCACATTGGCGTCGGACTATACCGGCGTTGGTGGGGGCGAGTGGGCCGGTTGCAATCACATTGCGACCATTAATAAGTGAGCGCGGCGGCTCAAACCGTTGTCCCGCCAGTACCTGAGCGCCATAATCACGGGGAACACGTGAGGATGGTGACGACTCGGTGGCCGTGGTGCTAGCAAACGCGCATCCGTCTGAATCGCGGGTCAGAGTCAACGACCTGCTCACGAACATGTCAGGTTTCCCGGTTCTGACCCACACCACGTGGAGCAACTATGAATAAGCGTCTGCCTGCGTCCACCGAAATGAAGCCCGGCGCTTTTGGGGCCGCGGATGTGTCCCCCTCGATGGCACACGCGCGAGCCCGTAGATGGCGATCCGCCTACCGCCGGCGTGTTTTGGTCGCCGATGCCGTGGTCCTCGCAGTGGTCGTTGTCTTCGCGGAATGGATCGGAACTTCGCTGGCGCACCGTCATTTCGCCAGCTTCACCACCGCCACGGCGTTTTCGATCGGGATCTACATCGGCTGGCTGATCGCGCTCGGATATGTGCATTCGCGCGATCTCACGTTGGTGGGGCAGCAGGCCGAGGAATACCGACTCGTCGGAGTGGCGACCGGTTGGACGTTCGCGCTTGCTGCGGCGGCCGAGGTTTTCCTGGACATGCCGATCTCGCGGATCCAGTTCGGAGTGACGTTCGGCCTGGGGTTGATCGGTCTGTTCGTGGTCAGGCACCTGTTGCGCGCCGACGTGCGTCGACGTAGGAAGCGGGGAAGCTACCTCTCCCGGGTTGTTGCGCTCGGCGATGTCAATGCGGCGCGCACGTTGTCCGAGTATTTCCAGCGCTCGCCGAGCGCGGGATACCAGGTTGTCGGCGTCTGCATCCCGGATGCCGGCGACTTGATCGGGCAGAACGTCGAGTTGCCCACCGGTCCCGTTCCCGTTCTCGGTTTCAACAACGACGCCGAGGTCGAGGCTGCCGTGGCGTCAGCAGGCGCTGACGCCCTGGCCGCGGTCTATGCCGGGAACTTCGGGCCTGAGAAGGTCAAATTCCTCGCTTGGCGAATGCAGGCGATCAACACTGAACTCATTGTGGTTCCAGGCTTGACTGAGGTGGCGACGCACCGGCTCCAGCTGCGCCCGCTGGAGAATTTGCCGCTGTTCGTCATCGAAGCGCCCACACACGACCGGGTGTCGATGATCTCCAAGCGGATACTGGACCTCGTGCTGGGCACCATCGGCACGATCATTGCCTTGCCGGTCATCGCGCTTGCGGGTCTGGCCATCAAGCTCGACGACTGGGGCCCGGTCTTCTACCGGCAAGAAAGGGTCGGCCTCGACCAGAAAACATTCCGGATCTTCAAGTTGAGGACGATGCATGTAGGCACCGACAAGTTGCCGCAAACCAATGAGCAGCATGCGGAGAGCATGTTCAACAAGCGATCATCGTCGTCCAGCGTCACGAAGGTCGGCAAATTTCTACGGGCCACGAGCCTCGACGAGTTGCCTCAGTTGTTCAACGTGCTGGGCGGCTCGATGAGCATTGTCGGGCCGCGCCCACTGGTGCCGGGCGAAGCCGGGACGGATGTCGCATTCCTGGAACACCGAGAGCACGTGAAGCCCGGAATGACGGGTCTGTGGCAGGTATCCGGACGTTCTGATCTGGAGGATAAGGACCGGGTTCGGCTCGATCGGTCCTATGCCGGCAACTGGTCCGTGATCGGCGACCTGGTGATCATCTGGCGTACAGTTGGCGCCGTTCTGAAGAGGAAAGGCGCCTATTGACGCATTTGCTACTCGGTGACTTGGCGAACAAAAGTGGAAGGGCGGTGAATACCAGTTTTGCCCGCGAACACAACGGCCTCACAGACTGCTCTGGCTGCCATTAAGAGGGTCGAAGCGCGCAATTGGATCACGCAGTTGCTGGCTGGAGCGGTGATCGGTGCTTGTGTCTGCGCAGGACTTGGCAGCGTTCTGTTCAGCATGATGGCCGCGGACACCACTGCGACCGCGCTGGTGCGCATTGTCGAGCCGCCGGATCTGGTGGCGATCGCGGGTGGAGCAAGCCAAACGACGCCACAGACGCAGGACAACACGGGTCGATATGTTGCCGGTGAGGTGGCCTATCTGTCGGGTGACGGGTTCGGCCAGGCGGTGGCTGCCCGACTGGGCAAGAACAAGCCGCCGAAACTGAAGGTGGTGCAGGACGGCCAGTCGTCGGTAGTGGCGATCAGCGATACCGAGAAGTCGCGCAGCGACGCCATCCGCGCGGTACAGATGACGATCGATGTGTACGGACAGCAGCTTGCCGAACGCACCGACCGACAGATGCAGGTGATTCTGCCGGCCCTCGGCCAGTGGCAACAGACTGCGGACGGCCCCGGTGCAGCGGCGATTCAAGCGTTGCGTGACAGGGTCCGCCTTCAAGCCACCCAGTCGAGCAAGCTGCCGGTGTTGCAGCCTCCGACGCCCGATTACGTCAGTTCTCATCGTGCGACCATCGGTGCGGCACTGGGGGTTTTCCTGGGCGGCGCACTCGTACCGTTGATCATGATGGCGCGGCGCAAACGGTCTGGGCTCGTTTCGCTTTCATCGGACGCCCCGGAGCTCAGCGATGCCGTCGACCGCATCCTCGTCCCGGTGGTAGATCTCCGACAACCACCGCGTCCGGCGTGGGGGGACGATCAGATCGCGCTCGGCCGCAAGCTATACGCGCAACTGGGTGCGCCCGATGCGGGCCGGACGATTGTTGTAGTCGGAGCCTCGCCCTCCTCGGGCGCATCGACGGTCGCGGCACTGCTCGAGTTGGCCGCCTCAGAGCACGGCCCTGTGCAGGTGACGAACGAACCGATCGCCAAACCCGACTCGTCCACCACCGTGATTGTCAAGGCCGGCACCGTTGGTTCCTCGGGTTCGGTTCCGGAGGCGATCGCGTCGGCCACCGATCTTGTGCTCGTGTGTCGACCGGGTACTGATACCTCCGAACAGGTTCACATCGCCTGTTCGGCGACGGCCTCGAGCGCCGCGACGCGCAACGCGGTCTTCACGTCGCTTCCGTGGTGGAGATTCGGTCGGCACTCCGACGAGAAGCCAGAACCGCATGTGAACGGCGCGGACGTGTCTTCACCGGATGGCAAGACGATGACCAGGGACGTCATTGTCTGAAAGTCGGGCGTTACATGCGGTGGTGCAGGTCATCGCCGGCCTGGGGCTGAACATCTTCCCCGCGATATTCATCGCCGTGTACGCCCGGATCGCACCCATCGAGGTGCAGGGCTTTCTCGCCGTCGCGTTGACGGTCGGCGTATACGTGGCCCAGTTGATCAACGCGTTCATCATCGAAGGACGCCTCGCCACTCCTGGCGCGGAACACAACTTCTGCCTGCCGGTGTGGATCGCGTTGTTGAGTGTGGGGGCAGGCGCTTTGCTCATCTTCGGCCCGGCGGTCTCGTCGCCGGTCGTATTGATGGCGAGTGCAACCGGGCTGATGACCGGCATGCTGGTGGGCCGATCTATCGGGATGGTCAGCGGCAGGTGGCGGCGGGAAGCGGTGGCCTCCACGATCCTCATCGTCTCCGGCGTGGTCGCGCTCGTGCTGGCCGTCCAACACAGCGGCCACAGCGTTCGGGTTCTGGCAGCGGGTGCCGTCGCCGCGATATTGATGCGGTACCTGCCGCGGACGCCGTTTGGGCGTTCGGGCCTGCCGCCTGACATCGGTAAGGCGAGTTGGGTCACGGCGGAAACTGCGGTGGTCGGCGCCGTGATGCCGGCGATGACGTCGGTCGTGCTGTACGCGATGGGGCCGGCTGCTTCGGTGGCATTTCGCGTCATCTCGACGGTGTCCGGTGCACTTGAGCCAATCATCTCTTACGGCAGGTATCGGTTGCTCGCTCGGGCTCATAAGCGCGAGGCAGCCATTGTCGGTGTGATATTCCTGCTCGGGCTGGCGGCAGTCCTTATCGCTGCGTTCGGTGGATTCGGACAGCTCGTGTTCGGGCCGGCTTGGAGCAACGTCGGTGTGGTCGCCCTGTTGCTCGCGTGCCTCTGGAAGGGCTTGATGCTGCTCTCCACGGTGCCGTTCGCGGCCCTGCGCGCAGCGGGGGAGACCAGGGCAGTTTTCTGGGGCCGTGTGGTGAGCACACTGGTCTACCTCGCGCTCGGTTTGGGATTCTTGTTGATCTGGCACTCGACGATCGCGATATTCCTCTCGTTCGTCATCGCCGAGATCTTCACCGGGATCCTGTACCGGACCGTGGCGCGTAGATACGTCCCTGACTTCGAGGGAGTTGTCGACGTGGTGGCCCGCCGACTGCGGAGCGGCCGACAGTCCACAAGTGGCGGCAGCGGTGCTGCTTAGCGAGTCGGGATCGCTTTCGCCGACTCCGAGCCGGCGTCGGAAGGCGCCGATGCCGCCCTGGTTCACCCCGGGCCTGTTCATATTGGTTCCGGTCACGATGTCTTTCGTCGCGTGGATGGCCCTGGCCGCGTGGCGCAACCGCGCATTTCGGAGCGGGCCGTTCGAAAAGCTCGCAGGATGGCCGGACCCTTCCCCAGTCGAACCGAAAGGCGTTGTTCTACTGGTGGTCTGGTACGCGACCATGGTCGCGGTGGCTACCATCGGGTGGCGGATCGGATCCGCGGGTCGCGCGCCGGCTCCGAAGGTGATGGAGATGACGTCCACCCCGCAATTCGAAAAGCGCTATTTCCTTTTGGTATTGGCGATCTCCGTGGTCGGTGTCGGTTACACCTATGTCCAGATCGCCAGCGCGACGTCGATCCTTGGCGCTCTGGGCTCTCAGCAGGCAAATGCGTTCAGCCAGTCGATATCCCAGTCTGCCGGCATCGGAACACTCCGCTATGCCCCGATTCTCGCGGCGCCACTAGGTGTCTACGTGTGGAGGAAGAAGATCGTCGGGTGGCCTCTGATGGTGGCCGGGGTCCTTCTGCTGTTCTTGGACGCGGTGATCTCCAGTCGGCTGTCCTTGCTGATGGCAGCCGTCGTCTATCTCGTCATTTGGGCGAAGACGGCGGTACCGTCCCGGAGTCCCGGTGCGCGGCGGCGCCGATGGATGGCAATTATTGCGATTCTGGTGGTGGGATTCTCACTCTTGGCTGTGCTCAACTACTTCCGCAACGCCAATTACTATCGCGACGTCGGCGTTACGAGCCCCATCGCGATGAACTTCTTCCAGATGGGCGCGTATCTCTCGGTGCCCGCCCAGGTGCAGCTGGGCGCGTCGGGCGCCATCATGCAGGGATCCTGGGAGAAGGACGGCGATCCGGTCGATTCGATCAACGCGATCGAACCAACGTTCCTGCAGTTCAACAAAGTGACCAAGGACAACAGCTGGAAAGGTGCCGAGGTATACGGCTACTCCGCATCGTTCGGATCCAGCTTCTTCACCAATTCCGTGTTCGCCGATATTTACTCCGACTTCGGAGCGTGGGGTTGGTACTACACATTTCTGCTTTACGGGTTGTGCGGGCTCCTGCTGGCCAAGGTCGTCCGGTACAACACCGTGATCGCCGCTTCGGGTGGCGTCCTTGCGTATTGCTTCTCCGAGGTGTGGCGTATCCAGATTGTGAGCTATGGCTTCGTCATCTTCCTTCTGTTGTCGACGGTGGCATGTGCTGTGCTGGCCGCTCGATGGCCGTTCGGGAAGAAATCGACGGCCGATCTTGCCGGTGCGCGGTGAGCATTTCACGACGCTCTGCGCTTTCGGCAATTGTCTTGGCG
This sequence comes from Mycolicibacterium peregrinum, assembly GCF_002102345.1. Lineage (GTDB taxonomy): Bacteria > Actinomycetota > Actinomycetes > Mycobacteriales > Mycobacteriaceae > Mycobacterium > Mycobacterium peregrinum. Next base: position 55,396 of record NZ_LQPP01000004.1, on the reverse strand, counting down.
GGATTGGCGGGGTGTACGCGCTCAACAAATGAGCCTTCGATCAATGTGCGTGACTATGGCGCCACGGGAGACGGCGAGACCGACGATTCAGCTGCGATCCAGGCCGCGGTCAAGGCGTTGCGGGCGGGCGACACCCTGTACTTCCCGAATGGAAAGTACCGATTCGCCGAGCAGTACCCCAGCGGCGGGGCTGCGATCTCCATCACCGGAATCTCCGATGTGGCCATCGAGTTCGACGGCAACGCTGAGCTTGTCATGGACAACATCGACGAGGCCGAGACCACTGGTACCAGCCACGGAGTCCTGATTCGCGGTCCGGCTTCGCGCATCGCCCTGCGCAAGGTGAAGATTCGATGGGCATCTCGGCCGCCGCGCTCGTTGGGTGACGGAATCAGGATCGTCGGCTATCCGACGGGATTGAGCAGTATGCTCCACGGGTGGATCGGTTCGCCCGCACCGGTCAGCAACGTGGTCCTGTCCGACTGTGAGGTCCGGTCCAGCCCGCAGGCAGGTGTCATCTTCGTCGGTGTTTCCGATATCGATGTCACGAATCTGCAAGCACATGAGACGGCGGCCGACGGATTGCATTTCAACGCATGCCGACGCGCCAGTGTCAGCCGCCATACCGCGACCGGCAACGGGGACGATGGTCTTGCCTTGGTTACCGAATATTCCGATCGACCCACGTTCGACGGGGATGCGCAGACCTTCGCTTTTCCTGACCTTACCGATTGGTCGAACTCGGATTTCGAAATAACCGATGTCAGAGTTTCCGGCGGTCGGGCCAACGGCGTTCGACTTTCAGGCGCGAACCGGGTGCTCCTGCGTAGGGTCGACGTAACGGATAAGCGATCAGGTGCCGGTGTGATGGTCGACTCGACGGCGCAGATCACGTCCGAAAGCGAGTGGCTGCACGTGGCATCTCGCGGCGTGCGGCTCGAAGACATCACGGTCGCTGATTGCGAGTTGGGTGTACACCTGCTGGGCCGCCCAGACCCCAAAGGGGACAACCGTTTCACCGATTTCGACGTGGCGGTGATCGGCGTGAGCATACACAACTGCACCAACTGGGCCGTACGTGTGGAATCACTGACCACACGACCTGTCACGGGCTTCGAGCTCTCCGGATGTGATGTCACTGCCACATCGATATCTGAGGGAAATGGAGGCGTAGGTTTCGGCAACACCCACGATGTGAACATCGACAAGGTTTTCGTCACTCACGCCCAACTCGCCGTCGTGTTCCTGGCAGAGAACTCACACCGGTTGAACGTCGGCGCGGTCAAGCTGTCGATCACTCAGACGCAAGAAGCGGAGGACGACTCGATACCTTGCGCGTACTTCGACAACAGCGACGGCACGATCAACGCGATGGACGTCAGTTGGCCACAAGCGCCGGAGAACTGGGTTCCGGTGCAGCTCACTGCGGAGACTTTCAAAGCGCGCTCACTGGACATCCGGACGCTGTCGGTGACCCCGGCTTGGATCGTCAACCGGATGGGTGTGGGCTGACCCGGTCGCCCCGATGCATCACCCCAATACTTCGTCCAAAACTGTTTGCATCTTCGCGCGGAAGTTGGCTTCTGAGAACCCTTCGGCCCACTGCCGGATACTGGAACCGTCGTATGCTGACGGATCGAAAGACCTTATGGCCGAGACGAATCCGTCAATGATTTCTTGATCACTACCCAGGGTGACCAGCGCGCCCGTTGACTCGGGGACGACACTGTCGAGTGCTCCCCCCGCACCGAGCGCGATCACGGGGGTGCCCGTCGCCATAGACTCCACCGGAACGATCCCGAAGTCCTCTATTCCGGGCATGAGCAATGCGCGGGCTCGCCGGTGCAAGCTGAGCAACTCGTCGTGGGGTACCCGGCCGAGAAAAGTCACGTTCGGTCCAGCTAGGTCCTGGCACTGCTTCATCGATCGCCCGTCGCCGGCGACCATCAGTCGCACACCGGCTTTGGTTGCCGCCGCAATGGCAAGATCCGGTCGCTTGTAGGGCACGAGCCTGCCTGCGAGAAGGAAGAAATCCTCCCGTTCGATCGATGGATCCGGGGTGAACCCGTCAGTGTCGACTGGCGGGTGCACGACAGTAGATTCTCGGTTCCACCACTCGCTGATCCGCTGAGCGACGGCCGTCGAGTTGGCGACGATTCGGCGCAACTTGGGGGCAGCCGCGCTCTCGCCCTTTTTCGCTATCCGGCCCAGCACGGCGAGCGCCGCGGCGCCCGCCGGTCCGCCGGCTTCCTGGGCACGCATTGACGGTTCCCATGCCCATCGAGCCGGGCTGTGTACGTAGGCGATCACGGGAGCATCTGTGGCGAACACCGCCTGGGTGGCAAAGGCGTGATGGCTCACCACCACGACGTCGAAGTCGTGAAGATCCATGTGCCGGAACGCTGCTGGTATCAGCGGTGCCAGCGGCGCGTAGGAACGTTGTCCGAGGAGGCGATAGCCGTAGTTCAGCCACGTCGCGTGCGGAGGGTGCGTGATACCGTCCGGGATGCTGCCCGGTTTGGTGATCGCCGCAAAAACCTCTGCGTCAGGCCATTGCAGGGCTAATTGTTCGACCACGTTCTCCGAACCGGCGATCTCGGTGAAGCGTTCGTGGACTATGGCGATCCTGCTGTCCGACATCACCTGTCGCCTCCGATCTCGTGCGCAATCGTATGAAGCAGCGGACCCTCGAGTTGGCTGGCCAGATCGCGTAGCACGGGGCCGTATTCGGGATGGGCCAGGGCGAAAGCGAACTGCGCGACCAGGTAATCCGACGGATTGCCGGTATCGCACCAGTGGCCCTGGATGACCTGGCCGTAGACGGCATGGTCTTTGGCGTAGGCGTTGATCGAGTCGGTCAGGTAGATCTCGCCGGTCTGGGTTCCCTCATGCCAGCGCCTGGTTTGTTCAGCCAGTTCGTCTACGACGCCCGGGGTGATGACGTAGCCACCGATCGCGGCGTAGTTGGAGGGGGCCTCATTCGGCTGGGGTTTCTCTACGATTCCACTGATCCGCAGCAGCCCGCCGTGCCGATCCTCTTTGATGACCGGCACTCCGTACCGGCGGGAATCCTCCGGTGCCATCGGCATCAGGGCCAGCACCGGGGACGATGTCTGCTCGTAGGCGTGGATCAGCTGCTGGGCACGGGGCACTTCGGCGACGAACACGTCGTCTGGCCAGAGCACCAGGACCGGCTCCCCGCCAAAGGATCGAGAGGCGTTGAGCACCGGAGTGCCGTTGCCGTACGGACCGTGCTGATGGAGGTAGGTGATGTGTCCTTGGGCGGACAGCTCCCCGACTTCCTCGACGGCATCGGCATACGCGTCCTTGCCGTCCGAGCGCAGCTGGTCGACGAGTGTGGTGTTGGGGCGAAAGTGCTCTTCTATCAAGTTCTTCCCACCAGAAACCACGATCGTGATGTCGGTGATGCCGGAGTTGACGAGCTCACGCACGGTGTGTTCGATGACCGGCTTGTCGCCGACCGGCAGCATCTCTTTGGGAATGGCCTTGGTCAGCGGCAGTAGGCGTGAACCGATACCGGCCGCGGGAATGACGGCTTTGCGGATGGTCTGTTGTGCCATGAGTGCCTCTCCGTCAGGTGCGGCCAGCAGGTCCTACACCGTACGCATGTGTTCGATGATTGAGCTCGGCTTCACCGAGAGCTTCCGGATTGCCACCGGTTGTGCTTTTGCCCTGATGTGAACCGGCGTCCATGTCTCGGGGGCCTGTGGCCAATTGACATGCATGGCGTTGATCGCGCCTTCACAATTGTCGAAAAGTGCACTCGGCGTCGAGTCATCCGGTACGCCGTCGGTTTGCGTAACCGACAAATTCAGTGCGGAGACCGATAGGTTCCTTGTGTCGGAGGCGCTGAAAGTTACGACGGGCTGACGATGCGTCACCGAAATCTTGCCGAAACTCAGATCCCGGGTGTTGCCCAGGCCGATGCCACCGTTCCCGCCAGTCGTTGAGGTGGCGTCGACAGTGCAGTTGTTGAGCCGGAGTCCACTGACCGGCCGGGATGTCAACGACTCCGCTCGGACGCCCCAGTTGCTGCAACTACGAATGCTTACATCGGACGCGGAGATGCCGAAATCGGTGAACTTACTGTCGCCGTCGGCACCGGAGCGTGCCAGCAGCTGAATGCCCATTTCGCAGTCGGCAATACTGATGTGCTCCAGTCGCAGGCCGCGCGATGCCAGATACTGCCAATCCGCGCCTGAGCCGATTTCCGGGGCCGAATCGACGACAATTCCTGCCCCGGTTTGTTTTCCAGCCACGGTCAGGCCGCGAAGCGTCACGTTATCGGCGCCGGCGAATCGGACGCCGTTGGCCCGCCCGCCGGAAACAGTGATGTTTGTGATCGTGAAATCGGTATTGGACCAGGTTGTCAGTTCGGGGAAGGCGAAGGTCTGTGCGGCGCTGTCGTAGGTTGGGCGATCGGAATAATAGGTGACCAGGGCCAAACCGTCGTCCCCGTTGTCCGTCACCGTGTAGCCGTCGACGCTGGCGCGCCGACACGCATTGAAGTGCAGCCCATCGGCAGCGGTGTCATGCACAAGCAGGTTGGTCACCTTGATATCAGAAACGCCCATGAGGATGACACCGGCTTGCGGGCTGGAGCCAACCTCACAGTCGGCGATGCGGACGTCGCTGACCGGTGCCGGCGGGCCGCTCCATCCCGCAGGTGGATCGTCGGAAATCTCTGAGGGATAACCGACGACCCGGATGCCGTCGCCCAGCGATCGCGGGGCCTTTGTTGACCACCGAACTTTCACTTTGTTCAGACTGATGTGCGACGCCGGACCTTGTATCAGGATTGCGTGGCCCGCTCCGACGCCGCCATCCAGGTTGTCCAGGAGGAGTTCGGCGCCGGTGTCGAATGTGATGTCCACATGCGAGATTCCGGCAATGGACACTGCGGCCCCGCCCTCTGGGTTCGGCGCGGCGAATCGGTAGCTTCCCTTCGGAAAGTGCAACTTCGCGCCTGACCGCAAAGACCGGACAGCGGCTTGGATCGCGACCGAATCATCGGTGTTGCCGTCACCTTTGGCCCCGAAATCACGCACGTTGACGACGGGTCGTACGGCGGAAGACTTCGGTGCCAAACCTGCCATCGCCGCGAGCGCCGGCACTACTGACAGAACCGACCGCCGGGGAATACTCACCGCCCTGCTCCGAGAAGCTCCGCGCCTATCGTTTCTGCCGCGGTTGTGGTTTGGATCCGAGACTGCCTGCTGTTCACGTGAGCCCACCCCCGCTCAACCAAACCTGTCCTGGCGGTTTCGTCGCGACAATATGTGCGGAGAAGCGCGGCCAATGCTCGATAGTCGTACGGGTCGAAGTACTCAGCGCCGTTACCGCAAGTTTCCCGCAACGACGGGATACTCGATGCCAGAACGGCTGTGTGGGATGCCATTGCCTCAAGCGGCGGTAGTCCGGCACCCTCGTACAGCGACGGCATTACCAATAGATCTGCGCCGGCGACCATCGCCCGCAGCGTCTCGAAGTCCAATCGTCCGATCATCTGAACCCGGTCGGCAAGCTCGGTCGCGTAGCCCGCGAGGCGGTCATCGAAGTTTCGGACCGACTCGCCTGCCCCCGCGATCACCAGCTTTTGCGGGATCTCCGAGGCGATCTCTCGATACGCCTCGAATAGGACAGGAAGGTTCTTGTGCCATTTGGCATTGCCGACGAAGAGGACGTACTTGCCCTCGACAGGGGTCAATGTGGCGTCTGCGGGGGTGAGCCAGGCCTCTCCTACGGGGATCGGCGTCACCACCGTTTGTGCCTTTGGCGACACAGCGGCCAGCGCATCTGCCGTCGCTCGTGACGGTGTGAAGATCTTGCTGCACCGTCGCGCATCCATGGTGATCATCGCGCGCGCATACGCGCGGTAGGCGAAGCCCTTGCCCGAGACGTTCTGCGGCTGCAGGTGCAAGATGTCGTGAATCGTTACAAAGAGTTTCGTGTTTTTGTTGCTTGCGCCGAGAATGGCCAGCGGAAAAGGATAGTGCGGCAACCACAGTGCCCTCGGCTGCAGGTTTTTCAAGGCGTGGCGCCACACCTGCTGCTCACTCGTCGAGTACATCCCGGCGTTCGACGGCTGCGCGAATGTCACTTTCGTGCTGTCGGCCAGTGGCGGCTCTTTGCCCTCGTCAACCAGCACACCGAACGAAAGTCCTTGCTGGTCCAGGGTCTTCTCCACGGTCGGCAACTCGGTCCGGATATAGGTGCCGATACCGCTCTGATTGATATGCCGAGCATCGAGCAATAGGTCGATGGGCTCTGCCATGGCCCCAACGGTAGCGTCATTCTCGTCTGAATTTGTCAGACGAGCGGAATTCCCCAGCGTCCACCAAATGCAATCTGCTCCAATGGCAACCGTTCCCGGGGCCGACGGTCGCGCTCGGCAATTTCCTCACCCATTTCGGAGTAGTCCCCGAGCATGCCGACAGCGACGACGGCCAGGGGCCGGACTCCTTCGGGGATGCCGAACGCAGCCTGCGCGCCGTCGACGTCGAAGCCCGCCATCGGATGGGCGATCAGTCCGCGGGACACCGCCTCGATGGTCAGCTGTGCGATCGCCGCTCCGGCGTCGACGGCCGCGTACAAGGCGGTCCGCTCGTCCTCGCCTTCGTCGGCGCACACCAGGATCAGCGCGGAGGCGGCATGGGCATAGCTGTTGCCGCGTTTGAGCAGGCCGGCCAGTGTGGTGAATGTCTCGTCAGCTCGGACCCCGACCACGAATCGGACCGGCTGGCGATGACCCCAGCTGGCGGCCCAGCGCGCGGCTTCCAAGACCGCGGTGAGCTGGTCAGCGGTAATGACGGCGTCAGGGTCGAACGCCCGGGGGCTCCAGCGGGCCGCGAGATCGGGATGGATCGGCACGCTGGTGCTGGCCAGGCGGCCGTTCGGCGTGTCAGGCACGCCAGCCAAGCTACCGGCGGGGAAAATCCCGTGCGCGTCTCCCTTATCCTTGGTTCGACTCATTCCAGCGTTCTGAAGGGTTAGATAGTGGCGCTCGTCGTACAGAAGTACGGCGGATCCTCGGTATCGGATGCCGATCGGATCCGTCGCGTGGCCGAGCGCATCGTCGAGACGAAGAAGGCCGGCAACGACGTCGTCGTGGTGGTCTCGGCGATGGGCGATACCACCGACGACCTGCTTGACCTGGCCCGCCAGGTTTCCCCGGCCCCGCCCGCGCGTGAGATGGACATGCTGCTGACCGCTGGTGAGCGCATCTCCAACGCCCTGGTCGCGATGGCCATCGAGTCTCTCGGTGCACAGGCCCGATCGTTCACCGGATCGCAGGCCGGCATCGTCACCACCGGCATCCACGGCAACGCCAAGATCATCGACGTCACCCCCGGCCGCCTGCGCGATGCGCTGGACGAGGGCGTCATCGTGCTGGTCGCCGGGTTCCAGGGCGTCAGCCAGGACAGCAAGGACGTCACCACCATGGGCCGCGGCGGCTCGGACACCACCGCCGTCGCCTTGGCCGCCGCCCTCAAGGCCGACGTCTGCGAGATCTACACCGACGTCGACGGCATCTTCACCGCCGACCCGCGCATCGTGCCCAACGCTCGCCACCTCGACACCGTCTCCTTCGAGGAGATGCTCGAGATGGCCGCATGCGGCGCCAAGGTGCTGATGTTGCGCTGCGTGGAATACGCCCGCCGGTACAACGTGCCGATTCACGTGCGTTCGTCGTACACGGACAAGCCCGGCACCATCGTCAAAGGATCGATCGAGGACATCCCCATGGAAGACGCCCTGCTGACCGGAGTAGCCCACGACCGCGGGGAGGCGAAGGTCACCGTTGTCGGTGTCCCAGACGTCCCCGGCTATGCCGCCCGGGTGTTCCGCGCGGTCGCCGACGCCGATGTGAACATCGACATGGTGCTGCAGAACATCTCGAAGGTGGAGGACGGCAAGACCGACATCACCTTCACCTGCCCGATGGACAACGGGCCGACGGCCGTGGAGAAGCTGACCGGACTCAAGGACGAGATCGGGTTCAGCCAGGTGCTCTACGACGACCACATCGGCAAGGTGTCCCTCGTCGGCGCGGGTATGCGCAGCCATCCGGGCGTCACCGCGAAGTTCTGTGAGTCACTGGCCGAGGCGGGGGTCAACATCGACCTGATCTCCACCTCGGAGATCAGGATCTCGGTTCTGGTCAAGGACACCGAACTGGACACCGCCGTCCGCGCCCTGCACGAGGCTTTCGACCTCGGCAGCGAGGAAGAGGCCGTGGTCCACGGCGGGACGGGGCGCTAGACATGGTCAACATCGGCGTCGTGGGCGCGACCGGTCAGGTCGGTCAGGTCATGCGCACCCTGCTGGAAGAGCGTAACTTCCCGGCCAGTTCGGTCCGGTTCTTCGCCTCGGCCCGCTCCGAGGGTAAGAAGCTGGCTTTCCGCGGCGAGGAGATCGAGGTCGAGAACAGCGAGACCGCCGACCCGTCGGGTCTGGACATCGCGCTGTTCTCCGCCGGTGCGACGATGTCGCGCGTGCAGGCCCCGCGGTTCGCCGCGGCCGGCGCCGTCGTCGTCGACAACTCCTCGGCCTGGCGCAAGGATCCCGACGTCCCGCTGGTGGTCTCCGAGGTCAACTTCTCCCGCGACGCCGGGCAGCGTCCTAAGGGCATCATCGCCAACCCGAACTGCACCACCATGGCCGCCATGCCGGTGCTCAAGCCGCTGCACGAGGAGGCCGGGCTGACCCGGTTGATTGTGTCGAGCTACCAGGCGGTTTCGGGCAGTGGCCTGGCCGGTGTCGAGGAGCTCGCATCGCAGACCCGCGCGGTCATCGACGGCGCGGAGCAGCTGGTTCATGACGGCTCGGCGCTGACATATCCGGAGCCCGTGAAATACGTTGCTCCCATTGCGTTCAACGTTATTCCGCTCGCCGGCGCACTCGTCGATGACGACTCGGGCGAGACCGACGAAGACCAGAAGCTGCGCAACGAGAGTCGCAAGATTCTCGGTATCCCTGACCTTTTGGTGAGCGGCACGTGCGTGCGTGTTCCGGTGTTCACCGGGCACTCGCTGTCGATCAATGCCGAGTTCGCCCAGCCGCTTTCGGTTGAGCGGGCCAGGTCGCTGCTTGCTGCCGCGCCGGGTGTGAAGCTGGTCGACGTGCCGACCCCGCTGGCCGCCGCCGGCGTCGACGAGTCCCTGGTCGGCCGGATCCGGCAGGATCCGGGTGTGCCCGACGGGCGTGGACTTGCCCTGTTCGTGTCCGGTGACAACCTGCGAAAAGGTGCGGCGCTGAACACGATTCAAATCGCCGAACTGCTGGCCGCCGAGCTCTGAACCGCGGGTGAACCCAGCCCGCAGGTTCGCCGCTGTCGCGATACTTGCTGTGGCGGTCTGGCAAGCGCCTACCGCCAATGCGAACCCCGCCTTCGGCGATCCGGTGGTGCCCCCGCTGGCCCCCGGCCAGGTGCTGCGCATCGGTCCGAGCGCCGGAACCGGTACTCCCACCCGTGATTACGGCATCGGCGCCACCGATCTGTGTGAGTTCATGGAGTTCCCCAGCCGGGTGCTCCAGGTCTGCGGTGACAGTTTCGCGGGACAGGCCGTCGGCTTCGGCGGCTGGCACTCACCGGTGGCGCTGCATGTGGATGCCGATTCGATAGAGGATGCCGGCGGCGTGCGCTACCGCGGTGTCACCGGAGTGGACAAGCCGTTGCTGGCCGATGCCGCGCCACCCGGGTCGTCGCAGTTGCCCGCCGGCGTCATCTCCATCAACCGCGAGAACTACATGCTGGTGACCACCACGAAGGATCTGCGGCCGCAGAGTTCCCGGTTGGTGAAAGCCGATGCGGCCCAGCCTAATTGGCCAACGGTCCCGGGGTCGGTGCGGGAGGCCAAGTATCAGGGCGGCGCCCAGTCGCAGATCACCGGCTATTACGACCCGGTCCCGGCGCCGGATTCACCCCGCGGCTGGGTGTACATCCTGGCCAACAATTTCGACCGCAGCAGCCCGGCCTTCCTGTACCGGGCCAACCCGAAGACCTTCACCGATCGGGCCACCTGGCAGGGCTGGTCGAGCACCGGTGGCTGGGGCAAGCCCCCGACGGCGTTGTTCTCCGACCGGGTGGGGGAGATGAGCATTCGGCAGATCGACGGCAAGCCGGTGCTGTCCTACTTCAACGCCACCACCGGGAACATGGAGGTGCGGGTCGCCTACGACCCCACCGGTTTGGGTAGCGCGCCGGTGACCACGGTGGTGTTCGCGAGTGCCTGGCCGGACCCGGTCGACTCGTTGCCCCCGCCGGAGGTCAACGAGTTGGCCCAGCCCTATGGCGGCTATATCTCGCCCGGGTCCACGCTGGATCAGGTCCGGGTTTTCATCAGCCAGTGGAACACCATGGCCCACGGTGGCACCCCGTACCGGGTCATCCAGTACGCGGTCAACCCGTTCAAGCCGTGGGAGCAGTAGCGCTCGCTTCGCGCACGCCCTTCGCGTGCGCCCTCCTGTGCGCCTTCGCGCCGATTTCTACCGGAGGGCTGTGGTGCGCGTGTGCGAGCAGCCTCTGAGTAGAAAACGGCGAAGTGGACTCAGCCCGCGTCCCGGGTCTTCACAGCTGATTCATAGCCAATTCTTGATCTGCACCTCAGCAGCGCTCGCATGCTCGTGTCATGACTGAAACACCCCCCGATCCTGAACCTGCGACCGAGCCGGTGGTCGCACCGGCGGCTCAGCCGGCAGTAGTGACTCCCCCGCCCGCCGAGAACAAGCCGAGCCGGCTGATGCAGGCGCTCGCGTGGGTCGGCATCGCCGCCGGAAGCGTGTTCATCGTCGCCGTGGTCTTCGGCACCGGCTTCTTCCTCGGCGCGCATTCCGATGGCGGCGGCCATCACCATCGCGGCGGTCACGATCGTGGCGGCATGATGATGTTCCACCACGGAGGACCCGGTGGTGGCCCGGGGCAGATGGGCCCACGGCACGGCATGATGCCGCCGTGGGGTCCCGGTGGTCCTGGTGGCCCCGGCTCGTCCGGCCCCGGCGGCCCTGGTTGGGGACCCGGCCCGGGAAACGGCTCGGAGCGCTCTGAGACCCCGCCGACACCGGCACCGCCTGCGCGACCATAATCACAGCCCGCTCTTTTGGACTGACTCCAAAGAGCGCGCATACTGGAGCCGTGACCACGGTGCATGAACACGACCCCAAGGCCCTGTTGCGGGCTGCTGGGCTGCGCGTGACCGCACCGCGGGTCGCGGTTCTCCAGGCGCTGGCCGACCACCCTCATTCGACTGCAGACGATGTGGCCGGCCTGGCTCGCGAGAACCTCGGTTCGGTGTCGACCCAAGCGGTCTACGACGTCCTTCGTGCCTGCGTCAACGCGGGTCTGGTCCGTCGGATCGAACCGGCAGGTTCCTCGGCGCGTTACGAGACCCGCGCCGGCGACAACCACCATCACCTGGTCTGCCGGGTGTGTGGCGTGGTCGCCGACGTCGATTGCGCAGTGGGCGAGACCCCCTGCCTGGAGCCCTCTGACCTCGCCGGTTTCGCCGTCGACGAGGCCGAGGTCGTGTTCTGGGGAATCTGCGCCGACTGCCAGAAGAGCGCCGTCACCGCATAAGACCACTCTGCAGCCCACGGACGCCCCGGCCACTACCCCTTGGTGGCCGGGGCGCCTGGCTTTTCAGCCAAGCATCGGGTGAGACCCCCGGAATCGTGAGATTCTCGCTAACCATGACCCGCAATCGACTGCTGGTGGCACTGCTCGCAGTGCCGGTGCTGGCTGCCGGATGCAGCGGCGGCGCGGACCCCGAGCGCGGCGCGGCCATGGTCTTCGCGGTCGGCGATTGCGTGAGCGTCCCGGCCGCAACACCCGCGGCCCCGGAGGTGACCCGGGCAGGCCGGGTGTCCTGCGATACCGACCCCAGCTACACCGTCGGGGCGATCGCCGACGGCTCCGGGGCCTGCCCTAGCGCCGAGTATCAGCACCTTCCCGCCCAGCTCGCCGATCCGTCGACCGCACGCCTGTGCCTGGTCCCCAATCTCGTCGCCAACCACTGCTACGAACTCGGCATGCCCGCGGGCATGGTGGAGCTGGCCGATTGCACCGCACGCACCGAACGCGGCCCGGGTGTGATGGTCCAGGTGACACAGCGCCTCGATGTCCGGGACGGGTCGGCCTGCCCAGCCGAAACAGGGCACTACGCCTGGCCTTATCCGTCGCCGGCGCGAACCTATTGCACGCGGACGGTTCACTAACTGGCATGATCGAGGCCATGCGTGCCCTGACTGTCGGTTTCGGGCTGGCCGGTCTCGCGCTGGCATTGGCTGCACCTGCTGGTGCGCGCCCCTCGGATCCTGGTGTGGTGTCCTATGCCGTCATGCCCAAAGGTTCGGTGGGCAACATCATCGGTGCCCCGATGACGTGGGAGTCCGAGTTCACCGTCCCGTTCCAGGGCTTCTCGGTGGAGAACCCGGTGTGCAACAACTGGGCCGATGTCGGGTTGCCCGAGGTGTTCAACGACCCGGACCTCGCTTCGTTCAACGGCGCCACCACCCAGACGGCGGCCGGCGACGACAGCCATTTCGTCAAGCAGGCCATCGGGGTGTTCGCGACGCCCGAGGCCGCCGACCGTGCCTTCCACCGCGTGGTCGACCGCACCACCGGGTGCTCGGGCCAGACCACCGCGATGCACCTGGACAACTTCGTCACCCAGGTGTGGACGTTCACCGGTGGCCCGGCGAGCGCCACCGACGCAGACTGGGTGAAACAGGAGGCCGGAACCGACCGGCGCTGTTTCAACACCACCCGCAAACGGGAAAACGTGCTGCTACAAGCCAAGGTGTGCCAGTCCGGCAACGCAGGTCCCGCGGTCAATGTGCTGGCCGGAGCCATGCAGAACACGCTGGGGCAGTAGAAGATGTCGGTCCGATCTGGATGATGGAACAGAACCGAGCCGTTTGATCCGGTGAGGACCGGGAGGGGTGGTTGCGTTGGCAGTACCCGTCACGACCGATGCGGCCCGTCTAGCTCCCGTCGAGTTCACCAGCGCCGAACATGCCGCGGCGTTCATCGAAGCCCGCTGTCTGGATGACGGGCCGGTCGGACAGGTCGGTCTGGAGATCGAGGCCCACTGTTTCGACCTCGACGATCCGCTTCGACGCCCGGGCTGGGATGAAATCTCAGAGGTGATCGCGTCGGTGCCCGCGTTACCCGGCGACAGCCGGATCACCGTCGAACCCGGGGGCGCCGTGGAGCTGTCCGGCCCCCCGACCGATGGACCGTCGGCCGCGACCGCCGCCCTGCTCGCCGATCGGGCCGTGCTGCGGGCGCAGTTCGAACGCCATGGTCTCGGTCTGGTGCTGTTGGGCGCCGACCCCGTGCGGCCCACTCAACGCGTCAACCCTGGTCCGCGCTATCAGGCCATGGAGGCGTTCTTCGCGGCCAGCGGGTCGGCGGAACCGGGAGCGGCGATGATGACGTCGACCGCGTCGGTTCAGGTCAACCTCGATGCCGGACCGCGGGACGGCTGGGCGCAGCGGGTCCGGCTGGCGCATGCCCTCGGCCCGACGATGATCGCGATCACCGCGAACTCGCCGATGCTGGGCGGACGGTTCACCGGGTGGAAGTCGTCGCGGCAGCGGGTGTGGGGTCAGCTGGATTCCGCGCGCTGCGGTCCGGTCCTGGGCGCCGACGGGGACGACCCGGCCAGTGACTGGGCGCGCTACGCGCTGCGGGCTCCGGTGATGCTGGTCAACACCCCGGACGCCGTCCCCGTGACCAACTGGGTCCCGTTCGCCGACTGGGCCGACGGACGCGCGGTGCTCGGCGGCCGTCGCCCATCCGAAGCCGATCTCGAATACCACCTGACGACACTGTTTCCGCCGGTGCGGCCGCGGCGCTGGTTGGAGATCCGCTATCTCGACAGCGTGCCGGATGCCCTGTGGCCCGCGGTGGTGTTCATGCTGACCACGCTTCTCGACGATCCCGAGGCCGCCGCGATCGCCACGGAGGCGACAGCCCCGGTCGCCACCGCATGGGACCGGGCCGCCCGGATCGGGCTCAGCGATCGGCGGCTGCAGGACGCGGCGCTCGCGTGCGTGTCGGCGGCGGCGGAGCGGGCGCCGTCAGACCTCGCGGAATCGATGGGACGGTTGACGCGTTCGGTCCAGGAGGGACGCTGCCCGGCCGACGATTTCGCCGACCACGTGGTGGGTCATGGAATCGCTTCTGCGATGAGCCAACTGGTGAAGGGCGAGCTTTGACGACACGCGAGACGCTGGCGCAGCAGCTCACCCGGGCGCGGGAGCGCACCCTGCGCCTGGTCGACTTCGACGACGCTGAACTGCACCGTCAGTACAGCCCGTTGATGAGCCCGCTCGTCTGGGACCTCGCCCACATCGGTCAGCAGGAAGAGTTGTGGTTGCTACGGGCCGGTAACTCGGACCGCCCGGGCATCCTGGATCCCGAGGTCGACCGGCTGTACGACGCCTTCGTGCACTCCCGCGCGAGCCGCGTCGACCTTCCGCTGCTACCGCCGGCAGATGCGCGAAGCTATTGCGCGACGGTGCGATCCAAGGCGCTCGATGCACTCGATTCCCTTGACGCCGACGACCCCGGCTTCAACTTCGGTCTGATCATCAGCCACGAGAACCAGCACGACGAGACCATGTTGCAGGCGCTGAACCTGCGGACCGGGCTACCGCTGCTCGATACCGGCAGCGCGTTGCCCTCCGGCCGCCCCGGCGTGGCCGGCACCTCGGTGCTGATCCCGGGTGGCTCGTTCGTACTTGGTGTCGACGAATTGACCGAACCGCATTCACTGGACAATGAGCGTCCAGCGCACTCTGTCGACGTGGCCTCCTTCCGGATCGGTCGCGTGCCCGTCACCAATGCCGAATGGCGCGAGTTCATCGACGACGGCGGCTACCAGCAGCGGCTCTGGTGGTCGGAACGCGGCTGGGCGCATCGTCAGGAAGCGGGTTTGGTGGCGCCCGAGTTCTGGGGGCCCGACGGGACCCGTACCAGGTTCGGCCACATCGAGACCATTCCGGCTGACGAACCGGTCCAGCATGTCACCTTCTTCGAAGCCGAGGCCTATGCCGCGTGGGCCGGGGCCCGGCTGCCCACCGAGATCGAGTGGGAAAAGGCCTGCGCCTGGGATCCGGAGGCCGGGGTTCGGCGCCGATTTCCCTGGGGCTCTTCGGAACCCACCGAGGCGCTGGCCAACCTCGGCGGTGAGGCTCGCCGCCCCGCGCCCGTGGGGGCCTATCCCGCCGGAGCGTCGGCCTATGGCGTCGAGCAGATGTTGGGCGATGTCTGGGAGTGGACGACCTCCCCGCTGCGGCCATGGCCCGGCTTCACCCCGATGGTCTACGACCGCTACACCGAACCCTTCTTCGACGGTGACTACCGGGTTCTGCGCGGTGGCTCGTGGGCGGTGTCCGCCGACATCCTGCGCCCGAGCTTCCGTAACTGGGACCACCCGATCCGGCGCCAGATCTTCTCCGGTGTGCGCCTGGCCTGGGACGTCTGATGTGCCGGCACATCGGGTGGCTCGGCGCACCGCGGTCGGTGGCCTCGCTGGTGCTGGATCCACCGCAAGGCCTGCTGGTGCAGTCGTATGCGCCGCGTCGCCAGAAGAACGGGTTGATGAACGCCGACGGTTGGGGCGCAGGGTTTTTCGACTCTGGTGTGCCCCGTAGATGGCGCAGCGACAAACCGCTGTGGGGCGACGCGTCGTTCGCCTCGGTCGCGCCCGCGTTGACCAGTGGATGTGTGGTCGCGGCCGTGCGTTCGGCGACCATCGGCATGCCGATCGAGCCCTCGGCCTCGGCGCCGTTCACAGACGGGCAGTGGCTGCTGTCGCACAACGGCGTGGTGGACCGCGCGGTGCTGCCGTTGACCGCGGAAGCCGAATCCACCGTGGACAGCGCGGTACTGGCGGCGCTGATCTTCGAGCGTGGTCTGGACGCGCTAGGACAGACCATCGTCGAAGTCGGCACTCTGGATCCGAACGCCCGGTTGAATATTTTGGCTGCCAACGGTTCTCGTATGATCGCCACCACATGGGGCGACACCTTGTCAGTGCTGGCGCTGCCGGATGGCGTCGTGCTCGCCAGTGAACCCTACGACGACGATCCGGGCTGGTCGGACATCCCGGACCGGCACCTGGTGCACGTCTCTGACTCGCATGTCGAGCTCACCCCACTGAAAGGTTCGGTATGACGCTCACCCTGTCCAACTATCTGGCGGCCGATTCGGCCGCCACGGCGCTCCGTCGCGATGTGCGCGAGGGGTTGGCCCAGTCGCCGAAGATGCTGCCACCCAAGTGGTTCTACGATTCAGTGGGCAGCGATCTGTTCGATCAGATCACCCGGTTGCCCGAGTACTACCCGACCCGGACCGAGGCGCAGATCCTGCGGGACCGTTCGCCGGAGATCACGGCGGCTGCCGGTGCCGACACTCTCGTCGAGTTGGGCAGCGGCACCTCGGAGAAGACCAGAATGCTGCTCAACGCCATGCGCGACGGTGGCCAGTTGCGCCGGTTCATCCCGTTCGACGTCGACGCCAGTGTGCTTCGTGCTGCCGGAGATGCCATCGGCCAGGAGTACCCGGGCATCGAAATCGACGCGGTATGTGGCGATTTCGAAGAGCACCTGGGCAAGATCCCGGCAGCCGGACGCCGCCTGGTGGCCTTCCTCGGCTCGACGATCGGCAACCTCACCCCGGGCCCGCGGGCGGAGTTCCTGTCGTCACTGGCCGAGACCCTGCAGCCCGGCGACAGCGTGCTGTTGGGCACTGACCTGGTCAAGGACACCGAACGGCTGGTCAGCGCTTACGACGACAGTGCCGGTGTCACCGCGGCGTTCAACCGCAACGTGCTGTCGGTGGTGAACCGTGAACTGGACGCCGACTTCGACCTCGACGCTTTCGAACATGTGGCGAAATGGAATCCCGACGAGGAGCGCATCGAGATGTGGCTGCGCGCGAGTGAGCCGCAGCAAGTTCGTGTGGCGGCGCTGGATCTCGACGTCGCATTCGGTGCCGGCGAGGAGATGCTGACCGAGGTGTCCTGCAAGTTCCGGGCCGATGGAGTAGCCGGGGAGCTCGCGAAAGCCGGTTTGCAGCAGACCCATTGGTGGACCGATGAAGCCGGTGACTTCGGTTTGTCTCTGGCGGTGAAATGAGTCTCGCGCAGCAGTGGGCAGAGGCCCGGCCCAAGGTCGCCGGCCTGCACTTCGACAGTGGTGCCTGCTCGCGGCAGAGCCTCGCTGTCATCGACGCGGTCGCCGCGCATGCGCGTCATGAGGCCGAAGTGGGCGGGTATGTGGCGGCCGAGGCGGCAGCGCCGGTGCTCGCGGCGGGTCGGGCTGCGGTCGCGGCACTGACCGGGCTCGACGCCGCCGACGTGGTGTACACGACGGGGTCCAATCATTCGTTGGATCTGCTGCTCGGCAGCTGGGCCGGAGAGCGCATCCTGGCCTGCCTGCCCGGCGAGTTCGGACCGAACCTGGCGGTCATGGCCGCCAACGGTTTTCAGGTGCGTGCGTTGCCGGTCGACGGGCACGGCCGGGTCGTGGTCGACGAGGTTGCCCGCCGGTTCGCCTCTGATCCACCAGCTTTGGTGCACTTCACCGCGCTGGCCAGCCACCGCGGGGTGGCCCAGCCGCTGGCCGAGATGGTCTCGGTGTGCCGCTCGGCCGGCGTCCCGATCGTGGTGGATGCCGCGCAGGCGTTCGGGCACCTGGACTGCAACGTCAGCCCCGACGCCATCTACTCGTCGTCACGCAAATGGCTCGCCGGACCCCGCGGCGTGGGCTTCCTGGCGGTGGCACCGGAACTGGCCGCCCGGCTGCAGCGGCGTTTCCCACCCGCGTCTTGGGATGTGCCAGTGACGGTGCTGCAGAGCTTCGAGCACGGTGAGCACAATGCCGCGACCCGCATCGGATACTCGGTCGCCCTTGGTGAACACCTCGCCGCGGGACCGGAACTCGTCCGCGGCCGGCTTGCCGAGGTGGGGCGCACCGCGCGGCAGATCCTCGCCGGGGTGCCCGGCTGGCGCGTCGTGGAAGGTATCGATGAGCCGACCGCGATCACCACGCTCGAACCCACAGGCGGCGCTGATCCGGTTGCGGTGCGCGCGTGGCTGATCGCCGAGCGCGGGATCGTCACCACCGCATGTGAACTCGCGCGGGCACCGTACGAGATGACCAAGCCGGTGCTGCGGATTTCACCGCATGTCGACACGACTGCCGAGGATCTGGAGCAGTTCGCCGGGGTGTTGCGGGACGCGGGTTAGAGCCGCGTCGTCGTGACTGAACTTCGACGGCGGTTGCTCAACCCGCAGAACGACTTTCGGGCGGTGTCGTGTCACCGATGTGCTGCGGATATGACCCCTTGCAGTAGATCGTCACGAGGCGTACTATCGAACACAAGTTCGAATAGAAGTTCTCCCCGGAAGGGCAACTGAGAGCTTCGCCCGCGCCACTGGCTCGACAGGTCCTGGGACGCCAAGACTGTCGGAGTCGATTCATTGTCGACCGCACCGCACCGCACGCCTGCGTGCCACCTTTCGTTGAGAGCTTGGGTATCTGTCATGGACGCCACCTATCTGGAAACCGTCATCGATGTGCTCATCAATGACCTCACCCCCTCGCCCCCGCCCGACGACGACGCTGATCGACGGCTGTTTCATCTGCTCGATAGTCCCCGGCGGGTGGTTGATGACCAGCCGCTGCTGGCGGTCCTCGCGGCTGCGGTCACCGCCGGCAACCTGTTCGATCATGTGATCGCTCAGGCAGTCGCAGCGGCTGAACGGGCCGGGATCCCGGCCCGCCATCACCTACGTACCGGGGCGGAATTGTTGACTCGGTTGGGTGTGGCCCCCGCGGCGGCGTATCGGGCAGCACGGGTCGGACGCACCGCGCACACCTTGCCCGCGGTGACTCAGCAGCAACGTCTCGGGGCACTCGGTATCGACTTCGCAGATGCGGTTGGGAAAGGCGTCAAACACATCCGCGACCGTGTCGAGTTATCCGACGAGGACGCGGCCAAGACGGTGCGGACGCTGATGATCCAGACCACCCCGGCGGCAGTGCACGCCAAAGCTCGCGAGATCGCCATCGGCTGCGCGTCGGCCCAGCCGGCGCAGGAGGCGGCAGTGCCGGTCGCCGAGAACTCCGACCTCAACGAGATGACCCTGAACCAGAACGACGAAGGCCGCATCAGCGCCACCCTTGACCTTGATGCACTCACCGGTGAAGAACTGCTTGCCGCACTGGACCCGCTGTGCCGGCCTGTCCCACTGCCGGACGGATCACCCGACCCCCGCTCGACCACCCGGCGGCGCGCCGACGCGTTCGGACAACTGGTCCGTGATTACCTATCCCACTCGGAACGCCCCACCTCCGGCGGAGTGCTCCCGCACGTCACCCTTGTCCGGCCCGCCCACCCAACACCAACAGCATCGGCGGGGATGGGGGTGTTCGGTCAGCGGTGCGTGGACATGCTCGGCTTCACCGGGCCGATCAGCACCACCACCGCGGACCTGATCGCATGCGACTGCACCGCCGAGTTGGTCCGTGTCGACGAGAACCAGGCGCCCCTGGATGTGGGACGCGCCGAGCGACTGTTCCCGCCCCGAATCCGCAAAGCTCTGGCCGTACGTGACCACGGGTGCGCCTTTCCCGGTTGCGGTAGGCCCGTGTCCTGGTGCGATGCTCACCACATAAACCAATGGGGCACAGGAGGAATCACCAGCCTCGACAACGGTGTCCTACTCTGCCGCCGCCACCACACATTGATTCATCACAGCGACTGGCAGCTCTACCTCGGACCCGACCGCCACCCCTGGTTTATCCCACCGCACGACCCCGCAGGCCCCGAACCACCACACCTGCGCTCACACGCACGCCGCACCCTCACCACCATGCCCACCGCCGCATAGCCAACTTCTTTGACGCTGTTTGACAACTCCACAGTGAACGGCGCAGGAATGCGGCGGGTCTCGGCGCCAGGGTCGCCGGACCCGCCACGTCGAACCACGCCAGTACCGAAGTCCGCTGGGCCGAAAAGCCGTTGACCACACCAATTCACAGACGGACCACTGGCCTAGCCGGTCCGTGACCGCGTCTTGAGCGCCGTCAACCCTTGTGCGCGGTCAGCAGAAACGCCGGGAACTTGATCCGGCCCTTCTCGTCACGGTCATGCGGCGGCATTTCGAACGGAACATCCGCCGGCACCGCCGTGGCATTGGCATGGATGAAGGCCGGCCGGATGTCATCGACCTCCCAGTACTTCGACACCGCGGCGCGCAGCTCTTCCTCGGACACCTCGTTCGGCTTGGTCTCCAACTCGGCGGGGAACGCGCCCTTGGCGAACACCAGCACGTAGTAGTGCGCGCCCGGCGCCGAGGCCCGGTGGATGGAGCGCAGGTACCCGTCGCGGCCTTCGACCGGCAGGGAGTGAAACAGGGTCGAATCGATCACGGTGTTGAACCGGCCGTCGTAGCCCGTGAACGAGGTGATGTCGGCCTGGGCGAAACTGGCCGTCGACAGCCCGCGCACCTGCGCGGCGTTGTTGGCCGCGGCGATCGCCGTCGGACTCAGGTCCAGACCGACGACGGTGTAGCCGTCGGACGCCAGGGTCAGTGACAACTCGGCATGACCGCAGCCCGCATCGAGCACGTCGCTCTCGAACTTCCCGGCCCGGTGCAGCGCTGCAAGCTCGGGTTGGGGCTCACCAATGTTCCACGGCGGCTGACCCTCGAAACCTGCTTCCCCCTTGTACGCGCCATCCCAGTCCAAGACCTGTCCAGATGTCATTCCTCCAACGTACGCGTCTCAATCCCAGGTATGGACGGGCTCGTTGCTGTGCATCTGCTGCACATAGCGTCGTAGCATCTCGGCCAGTGCCTGGGGCCTGGTCAGCCCCTTCGCCTGGAGGGCCTGGACCGTTGTGACCTGCCAGGTCGACCCGGTGCGGCCGGTCTTGGCGCGGCCCTCGATGACCCCCAGGTAGCGGTCGCACACCTCCGCGGCCACGCCCCAGCGGCGCAGCCCGTCGTGCGCCATCGGCAGCAGCCTGCGCAGCACCAACTCGTCGGGCGTCACCTCGCCCAGACCGGGCCAGTACAACCGGGCGTCGAGCCCGTGCTGAGCACCCTCGACGAAGTTGTGGTGGGCCGCGGCGAAGCTCATCTTGGTCCACAGCGGCCGGTCCTCCTCGGACAGTGTCCGGAGCAGGCCGTAGTAGAACGCCGCATTGGCCAGCATGTCGACGACGCTCGGGCCGGCGGGCAGCACGCGGTTCTCGACGCGCAGATGGGGGACACCGTCCACCACGTCATAGACGGGGCGGTTCCACCGGTAGATGGTTCCGTTGTGCAGTCGCAGCTCGGCCAGCTGAGGTGCCCGGCCCGCCGCGAGTTCGGCCACCGGGTCCTCGTCGGACAGCTCGGGCAGCAGGGACGGGAAGTACCGCACGTTCTCTTCGAACAGGTCGAAGATCGAGGTGATCCACCGTTCGCCGAACCAGACCCGGGGCCGGACGCCCTGCGCTTTGAGCTCGTCGGGCCGGGTGTCCGTGGACTGGGTGAACAGCTCGATGCGGGTCTCGGCCCACAGCTGATGGCCGAAGAAGTAAGGCGAGTTGGCCCCCACTGCAAGCTGTGGCCCGGCCAGCACCTGGGCCGCATTCCAGTTGCGGGCGAAGTCGGCGGGGGACACCTGCAGGTGCAACTGCATGCTCGTGCACGCGGACTCCGGCGCGATCGACGCCGATTGCAGGCTGAGCCGTTCCGGTCCGGAGATGTCGATCGGCATGTCCTCGCCGCGGGCGGTGAAGATCGAGTCGTTGAGCGCCTGATACCGCGTCGACTCGCTCATCCACGGACCCGACAGATGCTCCGGCATGAGCGTCGGCAGGATGCCCACCATCACGATGTGCGCGCCGTCCTCGTTGGCCTTGATCTCGGCGGCATTGAGGCTGAGCCGCACCTCGTCCTCCAGTTCCAGCGCGGCCCGGCCGGGCAGCGGACGCGGCGGAACGTTGAATTCGATGTTGTAGGCGCCCAATTCGGTCTGGTAGGCCGGATCGGCGATGGAGGCGAGCACCTCCTGGTTGGTCATCGCGGGCTGGTATTCGTTGTCGACGAGGTTGCACTCGATCTCCATGCCGGTGAGCGGACGCTCGAACTCGAAACTCGACTGCGCCAGCATGGTCTCGAAGACGTCCAGGCACAGCTGCACCTTGCGCCGGTACTCCTGCCGGTGCGCGCGGCTGAACTCGGTGTTCCTGACCTCTTCGCCCACACCGCGATGCAACAACGCCGAGGCGGGTCCGCGCAACCGAACGCGCATATTGACTCGGCAACCGGGTCATCGAACTGGACCTAGGGGCTTCGGTCGCATACTGACCCGGTGACCTCAGAGGTGGAGGACGATCAGGGCGGGCTCGAGCAGGTCTCGCACGCGGATCGTGTCGCGTCACTCACCGGGGTGCGCGCGGTCGCCGCGCTGACGGTCATGGGAACCCACGCTGCGTACGGCACCGGGTTGCTCTCGCAGGGGTACGTGGGACTGATGAGCGCCCGCCTCGAGGTCGGGGTGGCGATCTTCTTCGTGCTCTCGGGGCTGCTGTTGTTCCGTCCGTGGGTGCGGGCGGCCGCCGCCGACTCCGACGCGCCGAGCGTCCGCCGCTATGCGCGAAACCGGTTCCGCCGCATCATGCCCGCCTACGTTGTCACCGTCCTGCTCGTCTACGGCATCTACGAGCTGCGACCCGTACAACCAAATCCCGGCCACACCTGGGCCGGCCTGCTGCGCAACCTGACGCTCACCCAGATCTACAGCGACAATTACTTCACGGAGTATCTGCACCAGGGGTTGAGCCAGATGTGGAGCCTGGCGGTCGAGGTCGCGTTCTACGCGGTGCTGCCGCTGTTGGCCTATCTGCTGCTGGTCGTGTTGTGTCGCAGGCGGTTTCGGCCGGTGCTGCTGCTGGTCGGGTTGACCGGCCTGGCTGCGATCAGCCCGCTCTGGCTGGTGCTCCTGCACAACACCGACTGGCTGCCGGTGGGTGGCGGGGCCTGGCTGCCGCACTATCTGGCCTGGTTCGTCGGGGGGATGATGCTGGCGGTACTGGCGAGGATGGGTGTGCGCTGCTACGCGATGGCGACGCTGCCCCTGGCGCTGGCCTGCTATCTGGTGGTCTCGACCCCGATCGCGGGTACCACCACCGCGCTCACCCTCGGCGTGAGCGAGGACGTGGCGAAGACGATGTTCTACGTGCTCATCGCGACGCTCGTGGTGGCTCCGTTGGCGTTGGGCGACAACGGGCTCTACGCGCGGGTGATGGGCAGCAGACCGATGGTCGCCCTCGGCGAGATCTCCTACGAGATCTTCCTGCTGCACGTGGTCGCCATGGACCTGGTCATGGAGTTCGTGCTGGGCTGGCACGTGTACACCGGTTCGGCGACCGTGCTGTTCCTCGTGACGTTGGTGGTCACGCTGCCCTTCGCCTGGCTGCTACATCGGTTGACCCGGCCGCGCTGACTCGTCGGCGCGGTACGGCACGTGCGTGGCGGGTGACTGGGCCGGACCCGCTCCGGCGCGCCCAGGTGGGGCGACGGACCCTTCGGGCTGGGCCGGTGCTGCCGCGGTGGCCCGGCCGTAATCCTGTTGCGGCGAAAGCAGATCGGCGTAATCGCCGTACTGGGCTGCCTGTTGGGTGGCCCGGGGAGCGGCCGGCGCCTCGGCATAGGACTGGGCATACGCTTGCCCGTAGGCCTGCCCGTAGGCACTACGCTGCGCCGAATCCGGTTGTGCCACAGCGCTCTGCTGGTAGTACTGCTGTACGGCCTGGTTGTAGTAGTCGAGGTAGGCCTCGTATCCGCCGGTGGCAGTGGTTGCGGCCGGTGCCGGTGCCAGCCACAGGGCCGCGGCGGCCGCCGCCACCTGTAGTCCATTGATTATCACGATCGTGGTCAGCGCCCAGCCCGAGCCGGCGGTGACGACGCTGGACAGCGCGTCGAGAAAACCCGCGGCGGCCAGCAGGGCGCTGAGCCATGGGCGGCCAGTCTGGTTGGGCAGCAATCCGATAGCGGCGGTCAGGGCTGCCAGCACGGCGAACCGGACATGCCAGTCGTTGCCGCCGCCGGCGGCGGCCGGTCCGAAGCTGACGCCGTAGCCGGCCAGGCCCAGCACCACCACCAGGATGGACAGGTTGCGGTGAAGCGGATTGACCACGATCACTCCTTCACATCAGTCGATGCTGTTCGCGGATGCTCTCAGATAACGCATCTCGTCGTCGGTGGCGACCATCGTGACGACTGCCGAGCCCGCCTGGGTGCTGACCTTGACGGTGTCGTGTTCCAGCGAGATCAGGTCGAGGACCACGTCGGCCTGATCGGATGGCCGGGTGTTCGGCGGGGCGACGACCATGGCGGTGACCCCGATCCGCACCGATTGCTCCGGTACGCCGTCGAACATCTCGACGGTGTAGTTGCGCTCCGACCCGGCCTGAATGGCGCGACGATTGAAGTCGGCCACCCACAGCAGGTCATGGCGCCCGACCACCTCGACCATGTCGCGCCAGAAGGCCGGACGTCGGCTGTGCACCAGCACCCGGGCGCCCAGCGCCAGTGAGCGCAGCACCACCTGCTGAGCCAGGTGCAGGGTGCCCACGATCTCCACCCGGCGGATCTGGGGACCGAACAGCGGCAGCGCGACCGCCCGCCCCTCCTGGTCCGCGCCGATAACCTGGCCGCAGCCCGAGGCGGGCAGCGCTAGCTCACTGAGCGCGTCGGCGCGAAGGCCGGACGCCCAGTGCTCGATCTGGCGGGCCCCGGGAACCGCCGGGATCGGCAGCGTGGCGGCCAGCGCCGAGAACTGCTGGCCGTGCAGTGGGGTGAGGCCGCGCAACTGGGTGGGGACGCGCACGTCGCTGTCGAAGCGGACGAGCCCGCGCACCTGGACCAGGTCTTCCTCGCCGTGATCGGCGGCCTCACGCAGCGACAGGCACACCGTGGTGGAGTAACTCGGAACCGTCCACAACAACCCGAGGCCGGCCGTGGTCAGCATGTCCGGCTGTACGGCAAAACTGGACAGCCGGAACTGGCCTTCGCGGCAGTCCTCCCAGGTTTCCTCGACGGTGGCGAGACTGACCCCGTCGCTGAGCTGATTGGTCGCCGCCGCGATGCCGCTCGCGGACAGGAACTGGGGCTGCAGGCCCGCCTCGGCCAGACGATTGGCGACGCGGCGGGTCGCGGTGGTGGCGGCACGCAGGATGCCGTCGCGGTCGCCGCCCCGGCGCCGGACCGCCTCTGCGCATCGTGACGGGTTGAACCGCACGGCAATCCACACGCTGCGCTGCGCGATCGCGGGCAGCGGTCCCAGCACGGAGTCATACACCGCGGCGACGTCGGTGTGGCCGGCCGAGCGGGCGCCCTGGCTGATGATGTCGATGGACTCCAGCGTGATGTCGAACTGACGCAGACAGTCCAGCAGGGCCTGCACGGGGACCATCTCGCCGGAAACGGTGACCCCCGGCTCCAAAACCGTCAACGCCCTGGGGTTTTCGTCGATCTTGAGCAACGACAGCAAAGTTGCACCGTTCCAACGGAATCCGATCTGCTGCCCGTCGGGGGTCGGCACGTCGAACGGTTCGGCAGGCAGTGACGCGGGCGTAGATTTACCGGTGCGCCGTCGTCGGTTGCGCTGAAACCTTCCGCGCAACGCCAGCGCCCGGGGCGCTGTCGTACCTCTGGCTATCGGGGCGACGAGTAGCAGGGCCACCACCAGGCCCGCGACCGCACCCTGCCAGCCGGGCCTGCCCAGTCCCAGCGCGACGACGATGCCGACGACGACGAGTATTTGCAGGGCGATCAGGTCGACCAGTGGGACGACCCGCTGCGGACCGGTATCACCGGTGGCGGTCAGCTTTGCTGCGAAAGCCAATGGACGCATCGCATTTCAATTTGCCCCTCGGTTGTCATGTCGAGGTGGTGCGGACGTGCTATACCCTACGCATGCCAGCGCAAGTTACCACTCGCGCCCAAGTGAACGGCTATCGTTTCCTGCTCCGCCGGCTCGAGCACGCGCTCATCCGGGGCGATTCGCGGATGATTCACGACCCCATGCGGGGGCAGACGAGGGCCCTGATCGTGGGAGCGGTGATCGCTGTCCTGATCACCGGAGCGGCGGCCGTGATGGCGTTCTTCAAGCCCACCCCCAATATCGGTGACGCGCAGATCGTGCTGAGCAAGTCCAGCGGTGCGCCGTTCGTACGGATCGGTGATCAGATCCATCCGGTGCTGAATCTGGCGTCGGCACGGCTGATCGTCGGGAGGAACGACAGCCCCAAGCAGGTCGACGACAAATTTCTCGATGCGGTACCTCGCGGCCCCATGGTCGGCATCATCGGTGCCCCCGCAGGCATCAACGGCGGCGACGACCTGACGATGTCGTCGTGGACCGTGTGCGACAACCTGTTGACGCCGGCCGTCACCGAGACCACCGGCACGCCCAGCCTGCAGACCACTGTGCTGGCCAACGATCCGGTGCTCGGCGACGGCATCCGTCCGGTCGACCCCGCCGAAGCCATCCTCACCGAAAGCGGTGGAACCACCTACCTCGTCTACCGCGGCATGCGCGCCCCGCTCGACGTGTCAGATCCGGTCCTGGTCAACGGACTTCACCTCCAAGGTGCCACCACCCGACCGATGTCGTTGTCCTTGCTCAACACCTTCCCGCTGGTGGATCCGATCACGCCGGTGCTGATCCAGGGCTCGGGGGAGCCCGGCCCACTCGGGCCCGAACATCCCGTCGGCGCCATCGTGAAGTCCGTCGACTCCCGCGGCGAACAGCTCTATGTCGTGTTGCGCGAAGGTCTGCAGCCGGTTTCGCAGGCCACCGCCGACATCATCCGGTACGGCGCGTCCGGCGAGGTGACCACCGGGCAGGCCGCCGAGATCGCCCCGGCCACCCTCGCCGAGGTGCCGACCGTGCACCGGTTGCCGGTCGACCACTACCCGCTGGTGTCGCCCCGGATCGTGTCGCCTGATCCAGATCGGGTGGCGTGCATGGGTTGGCAACGGTCGAACACCGATGCGCGGGCCGAGGTGCGGCTGCTGGTCGGACACCGGCTGCCCACCGACGAGGGAGCGCAGACGGTGCGGCTGGCCAGTGCCGATGGCACCGGAGCTGCCGTGGACTCGGTGTATCTGAAGCCGGGGGCCGGGGAGTACGTACAGGCCACCGGAAGTGACCCCGACAGCCGCTCGACGGGCCAGCTGTTCTACGTCTCCGACACCGGGGTGCGCTACCACATCAAGGATCTGCCGACGGCCGATGCGCTCGGGGTCAGCGGGGTCAAGGTTGCCGACGGTCCGGCCAATGCCCCGCAGTGGGCACCGTGGGCGGTCATATCGCTGCTGCCGCCGGGGCCGGAACTGTCCCAGGAAGCGGCGCTGGTCGCACACGACGGCATGGCCGCCGATCCGGACAGCACGAAAGTGTCAGCGCGCTGACCGGGCGTTCTAGAGGCGCATCTCGCGGAAGAACGCGTAGACCCGGATGATCCAGAAGCACAACGGGAAAAGCGATCCGACAGCGATGTATTCGAGTATCTCGACCTGACGGCGCATCACCGGGGAGAACTCGCGTAACGGTGCGGCCAGCCCGCACGCCAGGATCAGCAGCATCAGCGCAAGCAACACGACCACCGCGCGGACCTGCCACCCCTCGACGTTCACCGCGGTCTTGAGGACCACGGCGACGGCGATCGTCAGCCCGCTGCCGATGAGCGTCGCCGACTGCACCAGATCATGGTGACCGCGGCCGCGCAGACAGAGCACTGTCGCGACCATGAGGGCGAAAACCGTTCCCTGCCAGTAGAAGCCGTTGCTGACGTCCACCGATAGATAGGAGCCCACCACCGCGGCCAGTGCGGCGGCGACCAGAATCCCGGTGAGATGCTGGTTGGCCCGCCGAACCCGGCTGATCAGATCCTCCTCGGTGGGGATGATCTGCTTGCCGATCGCATTGACGCCCTCGACAGTCGGACCGCCCTGGGTCTCGATGTCGTCGAGCGGTTCGCCTGCTGTCGGGACACGGGGAATGGGCAGTTTCGACAACCCGATGGTCACGCGCGGAGCGAGATAGACGACGATAACGGCCACCGTCGCGAGCAAAGCGCCAACCGTGCGGATGGGTGGCTGCCACAGCAACATCGCGGCCGAACTGACGCCGCCGAAAGCGCCTGCCGCGATGATCGCCGTGTAGACGGCGGATCCGGTTCCCGAGACCAGGAGCACCAGCAGGGCGCCGAACGCGGTGAGGGCGAAGGCCATCGGCAGTGATGTGGCGCCCGAACCGTCGGGCACCACGTACAGCGAGCCGGCGAACACCAGCGGTGCCGACACCGCGGTGGTCCAGGCTGCCGCCGGGGTGGCCGCTGACCGGTGCGTCACCACGCAGGCCAGCACCATCCCCAGCACACCAAGTGCCAGCGCCGCGGCGGGCACCGCGGGGCGGGTCACCCAATGCGGCAACACCGAAGCCAGTGTCACCGTGGCAGCCGCGGTGACGCCGAAGCCGGCCAATGCGGACGCGTTGCCTGCGACCCAGCCGCGTACGGTTCCCTGCTCGACGGTCTGGGTGTCGTCGACGTCGTCGAACAGCAGTGGACTGACCGGCTGGCCCACCGCGCAGATCATCAGCAGGTCGCCGTCGTAGATGCCGGCCTCACCGAGGGACAGGTGCGGGGCAATCGGTTCGCCGCCCAGCGGGGCCAACGTCCAATGACCGTCGGCAGCGTCAAATTCGATGACCGAGTCACTCGCGGAGATCTGCTCATTCGCGATATCGATGACATCGGGAATGTATTGGGCGATGCTGACGTGGGCAGGCAGCCCGACATCGATGTTCAGTTCGCCGACTACCAAGGTCAATCGGCTGAGTTCGGGTTCAGCTTCGGCTTCGAGCTCTGACTCAAGTAGGGTCACAATCCAGTCGGCCTCCTGCGCAATGGGATTGCTGACCCGAACAATACCCAGCATCCGGCACCGCAGCTTCCGGGAGGGCAGGTTGAGTACGCAGGGATTCGTCCGCCGACTTCGGGTGGCGCCGCCGCGGATGCCCGGTGGCGAGGTCAGCCTGGCCCCACCGCCCGAGGTTCCGCGGGCCATCCCGGGCAACCTGGCGATGCGCCTGATGCCGTTCGTGATGCTGGTGGCGGTGATCGGCATGATCGCGTTGATGGTCACGGTCGGTGGCCGGGACATGGCCAGAAGCCCGATGTTCCTGCTCTTTCCGATGATGATGATCATGTCGATGGTCGGCATGTTCATGGGTGGCGGTAACCGGAATGGCAAAGCCGCAGCCGAGCTCAACGAGGAACGCAAGGACTACTTCAGTTATCTGGCGAATCTTCGCGAGGAGGCCGATACCACCGGCGCCGAACAACGCACGGCGCTGGAATGGAGCCATCCTGATCCGCGGGCATTGACGGATGTGGTGGGCACCCGTCGGATGTGGGAGCGGCGGCCCAGCGATGCGGATTACTGCCATATCCGGGTTGGTATCGGGACCCACCGGTTGGCGACCCGGCTGATGGCGCCCGAGACCGGACCGCCGGAAGACCTTGAGCCGGTGTCGACGGTGGCGCTGCGCCGGTTCGTCAAGACCCATTCCGTGGTGCACGCGCTGCCGACGGCGGTGTCGTTGCGGGCGTTTCCCACCATCACCTTCGAAGGGGAACGTGCGCTCGCGCGGCAACTGGTGCGCTCGATGGTGTTGGAACTGTGCGCTTTTCACGGACCTGACCATGTGCAGGTGGCGATCGTCACGGCCAACCCCGACGGCGAGAACTGGAGCTGGGTCAAATGGCTGCCGCACGCGCAGCATGCGGTGACCCGCGACGGTATGGGTTCGATGCGGCTGCTGTTCCCCACGCTGGAGCTGATGGAGACCGCATTGTCGTCCGAGCTGGCAGAACGCGGCCGGTTCACCCGCAACGCGCAGCCGACCCAGGGCCTCAAGCAGCTCGTCGTCGTACTCGACGACGGATTCGTCACCGGCGACGAGCACTTGATCACCGACGCCGGCCTGGACAGTGTCACACTGTTGGATCTGAACGGCCTGCGACCCGGTGCCTCGGCACGGCGCAGCCTGCAACTGGTGGTCGAGGGTGACGACGTGGCCGCCCGCACCGCGGTGGGGGTCGAACGGTTCGCCACCCCGGACACCATCACGATCGCCGAGGCCGAGACGACGGCACGGCGGATCGGGCGCTACCGCCCGGCGAACGCCGCGCACATCGTCAGCCTGGAGGCCGATTCGCGGGCCGTCGACCCCGGCCTGATGGCGCTGCTGAAGATCCCCGATGCCGCCGCGATCGTGCCCGAACAGGTGTGGCGGCAGCGGTCCCTGCGAGAACGGTTGCGGGTCCCGATCGGTATCACCCCGAACGGGCAGCCCATCGAACTCGACATCAAGGAAGCGGCCGAGGGCGGGATGGGCCCGCACGGGTTGTGTATCGGTGCCACCGGCTCGGGCAAGTCCGAATTCCTGCGCACGCTGGTGCTTTCGATGATCACATCGCACTCGCCGGAACAGCTCAACCTCGTGCTGGTCGACTTCAAGGGCGGGGCCACGTTCCTCGGTCTGGACGGGATCGCCCACATCGCGGCCATCATCACCAACCTCGAAGACGAACTGACGATGGTGGACCGGATGCGCGACGCGTTGGCCGGCGAGATGAACCGCCGGCAGGA
The DNA here is from genome assembly GCF_002102345.1 of Mycolicibacterium peregrinum. Taxonomy (GTDB): domain Bacteria; phylum Actinomycetota; class Actinomycetes; order Mycobacteriales; family Mycobacteriaceae; genus Mycobacterium; species Mycobacterium peregrinum. The sequence continues at coordinate 24,644 of NZ_LQPP01000004.1, read as the reverse complement.
ACTGCTGCGCGCTGCAGGCAATTTCCCGAACGTCTCCGAATACGAGCGCGCCCGGGCGGCGGGTGCGGACCTGGAGCCACTGCCCGCCCTGTTCATCGTGGTCGACGAGTTCTCCGAGCTGCTTTCCCAGAAACCGGATTTCGCCGAGTTGTTCGTGATGATCGGCCGGCTCGGCCGGTCCCTGCACATGCATCTGCTCCTGGCGTCGCAGCGTCTGGAGGAGGGCAAGCTGCGCGGCCTGGACTCGCACCTGTCCTACCGGATCGGCCTCAAGACGTTCTCGGCCGGTGAATCGCGCAGCGTGCTCGGCGTGCCCGACGCCTATCACCTACCCAGCGTGCCCGGTTCGGCGTTCCTGAAATGCGATGCCTCCGAACCCATCCGGTTCAACGCGTGTTATGTCTCGGGGGAGTACGTCAAACCGCGGGTCTCGGCGCGCACCGGTCGGGTGACCCAACTGGGTGCGCTCGCGCCGAAGCTGTTCACCGCGACGCCGGTCAAGAAGGATCCGGTGCCCGAGCGGGTGCCGCTGCCGCACGACATGCCGGAGGCCGAGCCGGAGCGGGCCAGCTCAGGTCCCACCAAGAAGACGCTGCTCGACATGGTCGTCAGCCGGCTGCGCGGCCACGGCAGGCCCGCCCACGAGGTGTGGCTGCCGCCGCTCGACGACAGTCCTGCCGTGAACGAGCTTCTGCCGGACTCAGATTGGTCGGCTCCGGCGAATGTCAACGGCCGGCTGTGGATGCCGATGGGCGTGGTGGACCGCCCCTACGATCAGCGCCGCGACGTGCTGATGGTCGACCTGTCCGGCGCCCAGGGCAACGTCGCGGTGGTCGGTGGGCCGCAGTCCGGCAAGTCCACCACGCTGCGCACGCTGATGCTGGCCGCCGCCGCAACCCACACTCCCGAGCAGTTGCAGTTCTACTGCCTGGACTTCGGTGGCGGCACCCTGACCAGCCTGGCCAAGTTGCCGCATGTCGGCGGGGTGGCCGGCCGGATGGACGCCGACGCGATCCGGCGCACCGTCGCCGAGGTGGCCGGAGTGTTGCGGTCCCGCGAGCAGCTGTTCCGCGAACTCGGTATCGAATCCATGCGGGATTTCCGTCAGCGCAAGGCCAAAGGCGAGGTGAGCCAGGACAAGTTCGGTGACGTGGTGCTGGTCATCGACGGCTGGGCATCGATCAAGAGCGACTTCGAATCGCTCGACCAGGTGATCCAATCGCTGGCCGTCCAGGGTCTGTCGTACGGCGTGCACCTGGCGATCACGGCATCACGCTGGATGGAGATCCGGCCCGCGGTCAAGGACATGCTCGGTACCCGCGTCGAACTCCGTCTCGGTGACCCGATCGACAGCGAGGTGGCGCGGCGGTCCGCCGAGCTGGTGCCGATCGGACGGCCCGGACGCGGCATCAACTCCGAGCGACTGCACATCCTGATCGGGTTGCCCAGGCTCGACTCCAGTTCCGCGGTGGAGGATCTGCCCGCCGGCGTGGCCGGTGCCGTCGAGGCCGTCCGCGCGCACTACCAGGACCGCGAGGCGCCGAGGGTACGGATGTTGCCGCACGACGTGAACCGCGACGACGTCGTACGAGTGGCGCGCGATGCCGGGCAACTGAGCAAGGCCCGCATCGCGATCGGCATCGACGAGGATGAACTCGCACCCGTGGTTTTGGATTTCGATTCCCAACCCCACCTGGTCGCTTTCGCCGACACCGAATGCGGCAAGACCGGTCTGCTGCGCAACATCGCGGCCGGCGTGATGGAGAACGCCAGCCCCGTGGAGGCCAAGATCATCCTGGTCGACTTCCGTCGCTCGATGCTGGGCGTCGTCCCCGACGAGTACCTGGGTGGCTATGCCACGGCCCCGCAGTCGTGTACGGATCTGATGATGGCCCTGGCCGGTGCCCTCAAGGATCGGCTGCCGCCCAACGACATCACCCAGCAGCAGCTGAAGGAACGTTCCTGGTGGTCGGGGCCGGACCTGTTCGTGATGATCGACGACTACGACCTGATCCCCGGCGGGTCGCTGAGCCATCCGCTCGGCCCACTTGTCGAGTATCTGCCGCAGGCCCGCGACATCGGCCTGCGTGTCGTGGTCACCCGGCGCAGCGGTGGTGCCGGGCGGGCGATGATGGATCCGATCGTCGGGCGTCTGAAAGACCTGTCCTGCAACGGTTTGGTGATGAGCGGCAGCAGAGACGAGGGCGGTCTGTTCGGCGGATACAAGGCCGGACCGATGCCTCCGGGCCGCGGCATGCTGGTCTCTCGGACCACCCGTAGCGGCGTGGTCCAGCTGTCCCGGATGCCCGACCTGTGACCGGGGTCGAGGAGCTCCGCGAGCTGCACGTGGTGTCCGCGGCGCCCGAGGCGATACGGGTGTCCGTGGTGGGTGGCCGCACCCAGCTCGACGTCGCGCTGCCGGCCGATGTGCCGGTGGCGGCGTTCCTGCCGGAACTGGCCCGGTTGATCAAGTCCCGAGACGCCGAGCGCAGTGACGACCTGGCCGACCGCGACGAGCGACGGACGTTCTGGGTGCTCAGTCGTGCCGGTGGGGCCGGCGTGCTGGAACCGGATCGGACCCTGCGCGAGGCCGGCGTGGAAAACGGTGAGCTGCTGCATCTCTCGGCCCGCCGGGCGTTGTCCCCGCCCACTCTGTACGACGACGTGGTGGACGCGGCGGCCCGACTGAACCGGGCCTCGTACGCGGCGTGGAATGCCACCGCGGCGGGGACGATGGCCTTCGCCGGGTTGTGGCTGTGCTCGGCGGTATGGGTGGTGCTCCTGCTCGCCCCGGCATTGTCGGTGCACCGGCCGGTGATATTGGGTGCGGCAGCGCTGACCAGCGTGGCGCTGGTGGCCGGTGGCGCACTCGCGCGCCGGATGCTGGGCCGGGCCGATATCGCCGCCGCGGTCGGCCCGTCGGTGATCGCCGTCGGCGCCGCGGCGGGTTGGGTGGTGGCGGCACCGCACGGTGTCGTCGGACTCGCGGGTGGCTGCGCAGTGTTGTTGGGGCTCACCGCGATCTGTCACCGGGTGATCGGTGCGGGTCACTGGTCGTACGTTGCCGCTGCGGTCGTGCTGGGATTCGGCACCGTGGCGTTCGCGGTCCGCGCGTTGGGGGCTCCGGTCGCGGTGGTGACCACGGTCGTCGCCGTCGTTGCGGTGTTCGGGTGTCTGGCGGTGCCGGCGTTGACCGCGCGGCTCGACCAGTACCCGGTGGCGTCGAGCGAGCAGTCGCGCACCGACGACCCGTTCACGACGTCGGCGGGACCGGCCCCTTCGGGTACTCCGATGCCCAGCGCCGAACAAGTGTGGGCCAGGGTGCATGCTGCGGTGCTGACCCGCTCGGGCCTGCTGGCCGGCGCGGCTGCGGTGGCGCTGATCGCCGCGACCGTGCTGATGCGGGTCGAGACAGGTTGGGCTGCCTTCGCTTTCGCGCTGATCTGTGCGTCGGTGTTGGCGTTGCACGTCCGCCGGGCCGCCACCTGGCCGGAACGGGTGGCGCTCGGTGTGCCTGCGCTGGGGCTCGTGCTGATCACCTGCGTGCAGGCCCAGTCCGGGGTGTGGCCGTTGCAGCTCACCGGGGTCGTCGTGCTCGCCGTGGTCGCGGTCGGCGGCGTCATGGCTCGATACGTTCACCGGTTCCGGGCCGTCTTCGGGTATCTGGAATACCTGGCCGTGGCGGCGGTGATACCGCTGGCACTGTGGCCGCTCGGACTGTACGAACGGCTGGGCGGCTAGTGAGCGCCCGGCGGTGCTCGGCGGTGGTGACCGTCGTCCTGACCGTGGCGCTGTCCGGCTTCGGGGCACCCCCGGCCGGTGCGGTGACGCGGCCCGTCGTCGAGCCCGGACCGCCGCCGAGCGGGCCCGTCGCACCGGCGCAGCCCACCGAACTGAAGGCGATCTGCGGTATCCCCACCGGCGTGCTGCCGGGCACCGACTTCACCAAACAGACCAGTGCCGAGGCAATGCTCGAATACCGCAGGGCCTGGCGCTTTTCCCGCGGTGCCGGGCAGAAGGTGGCGGTGATCGACACCGGCGTCAACCGGCACCCCCGGCTGCCCGCACTCGAGCCCGGCGGCGACTATGTGTCGAGCAGCGACGGCCTGGTCGACTGCGACGCGCATGGCACCCTGGTCGCCGGGATCATCGCCGCGACGCCCGTCGATGGCGACAGCTTCGCCGGGGTCGCACCCGAGGCCTCGATCCTGTCGATCCGCCAGAACAGTGGCGCCTACAGTGTCGCGGGCACGAGCAGCGGGCAGAACGACGATCCCAACGCGACATCGGTCGGCTACGGCAACACGCACACCCTGGCGCTCGCGATCACCCGGGCAGTGGATCTCGGTGCCACGGTGATCAACCTGTCCGAGGTGGCCTGCGCGCCCGTTTCGGCCGGCCTCGACGACCGCGAACTCGGGCGCGCGGTGCGCTACGCCTACGAACGTAATGTCGTGGTGGTGGCCGCTGCGGGCAACTTCAACAGCCAGAGCATGTGCAACGCGCAGAACAACATGAACGATCCGAACCAACCGCTGGACAACGGCTGGAACAGCGTGAGCACCATCGCCAGCCCGGCCTGGTTCGCCGACTATGTCCTGACCGTCGGCGCGGTGACCACCTCGGCCGCCCCTGCCGACTTCAGCCTGCATGGTCCGTGGGTGGCGGTGGCCGCCCCCGGTGAGCGGGTCACCTCGCTGGACCCCGGCGGCCCCGGACTGAGCAACGCCCAGCTCGGCCAGCAGGGGCTGGCCCCGCTCAACGGAACGAGCTTCGCGGCGCCGTTCGTATCGGGGGTGGTGGCGTTGATCCGGTCGCGGTATCCGGGTCTGACCGCTGGTGAGGTCAAGGATCTGCTCGAACGCACCGCCCGCACCCCGGGGAATGGACCCAACCAGGCCACGGGTTATGGAGTCGTGGATCCAGTCGCGGCACTGACCTACCAGCTGCCACCTGCGAAAGACCGCCGCGATGTCACTGCCTCTTCATCGATCAGCGGGCCACCGCAACCGGATCCGGGTAATGTGCGGGCCCGCAGGATCGTATTCACCGTCACCGCGGCGTGTCTTGCGTTGATGGTGGCGGCGGTAGCGGTGGCTGCTGCCCGGCGACGGACCAGGTGAGTTAGGGGAAAGATGCCGGACGAGAATCGGCCGATCGGCGAGCCCAGATCGCTCGACGACCTGGCACCTGGTGAATTGGACCAGGTGGAAGCCCGGGCTGCCGCGTTGCTGGAACAGATTGCGGCACAACGGTCGGCTCGGCAGATCCATACCGCGAAGTCGCCCGCCGACGACGTGACCGACGCCTTCACGAAGTCGGCTCCGGCTCCCGAGCCGGCGACGGAGCCGGCGACGGAGCCCGAGCACCCGGCCGCTGCGCCGGTCCGCCGGCTAGCCCCGCCGCCGTGGCAGATGCACAGCCCGATCGGGTCAAGGGAATTCGCGGAACGGTTCGAACTCGACGAGCAACGCACGCCGGAGCCAGAACCTGAACGTCCAGCTTCGGAGCCGGAGCCGCCGGCGGCTGAGCCGACTGAGCTGATTCCGATTCCGCCGCTGAGGCCGGTTCCACCGCCGCCGCTACCACTTCCGCCGTTGCCGCCGCCGGGGTTCATGCCGCCTCCGCCGGGCTTCATCCCGCCACCCGGTATGACCCAGCCGCCGCAGTACTCGCCGGTGCCGCCTTCGCTCGACGACGCCGGGATCCTCAACCGGTCCCGCACCGCACCCCACTCCGGGTGGCGGCGCGCGGTGCATCTGGCCAGTGCCGGACGGGTCAGCCCGGGTGAATCGCGCAAAGATCGGGAGCGCGACGACCTGCTGGCCCAGATCCGCCAGCCGATCGCCGGCGACTTCCGGATCGCCGTGTTGTCGATCAAGGGTGGTGTCGGAAAGACCACCACCACCTTGGGATTGGGCTCGGCACTGTCGATGATGCGCCACGACCGGGTGATCGCGGTGGATGCGAACCCGGACCGCGGAACGCTGGCGGAACGGGTACGGGATGTGTCGAGCGAGTCCACCGTGCGCGACCTGCTGTCGGATCCCAACATCGAGCGCTACGCCGACGTACGCAGCCACACCCGGATGGCGGGCAGCCGGCTGGAGGTGCTGGCCAGCGAGCAGGAGCCCGCGGTCTCGGAAGTGTTCGGCGAATCCGACTACCGCCGCACCGTCAGCATCCTGCGTCGCTACTACAACATCATCCTCACCGACTGCGGCACCGGGATCATGCATTCGGCGATGGCGGGTGTGCTCGACCTGGCGCATGCGATCGTGCTGGTCAGCTCGCCGGCCATCGACGCGGCCCGCAGTGCGTCGGCAACGTTGGATTGGCTGATGCAGCACGGACACTCGGCGTTGGTCCGCGAAGCGCATGTGGTGCTGAGTGCCTCGCGACCAGGGTCGGCGAAGCTCAAACTGGACAAGGTCTACGAGCACTTCGAGGCCCGTTGCCGCTCGGTGCACATGATCCCGTTCGATCCGCACCTGGCCGAGGGCGCCGACGTCGATTTCGACCTGCTCGACCCGGCCACCCTCCAGGCTTATCTGGAACTGGCAGCCGCCGTGGCGGAGAAGTTTCCCCGGCTGCGCGGTGCACCTCAGCACCGGTGACCCGTCGATTTGGCGGCCGAGGCAAAGAACGCGTGGAACGGCTGAGAGTGTGAGAGCTATCGGCATGAAATGCGGACTGTCGAGTAAATCTCGGTTATCTACGCGAGGGTGGCAAATTACGGTGTGAGTGGCATTGCGATGATGGCAATTTCGCAAACGTAATTGTTCACGCACTCAAATATGGTCGGCCGTAATCGAATTCGGCAAAGAGCGTGGCGGTGCCTTTGCGGATCTGGAACACTTGTCGGAATGAGTAACGATGCCCTCCGGCATCAGATGACCGAGGTGCTCGCCTTGGTCTCCGAGCAGATGGCTGATATCGCGGCAGTGCAGCGCGAGCAGGCGCAGCTCGCCGCGACTGCCGAGGAGGCCGATGGTCTGGTCCAGGTGACGGTCGACGCCCGGGGCCATGTCATCGAGACCGTCATCGACGAGTCGTATCTCGAAGAGTACGAACTCGAAGAACTCGGTGGCCACGTCACCGCGGCCGCGCAGTCCGCGGCGCACGATGTGGCGCAGCGGGCGGCTGCCCTGATGATGCCGATCGAAGAACGGCGCCGGATGATGCCATCGCTGTCCGACATCGCCGACACCGCACCTGATCTACGTGACCTGACCAGATCCGTCTTCGGTAACGACGATGCGGCCGTCCAGGCGACCGATCCCGAGGACGACGACCGGGACCAATCCGTATTCCCCACCGTGAGGAGCTGAATCGATGGCTGACGAGCTCGGTGTCGGACCTTCTGAGCTGCGGGCGACCTCGAAGGACCTGAACGATGTCAGCATCAGGATGAAGAATGTGCTGTCCTCCCTGCAGGCCAATCTGGCGGCCGAAGGCGCCGCGTGGGGTGACGACAAGATGGGTGACGGGTTTGCGAAAGGCGGCGGAGGGTATCTGGCGCAAAAGGATTGGGTCGATGGCTCCGTGTCGATAAAGACCGATTTGCTCGATTACTACTCGGATGGTTTGAAGGGCTCGGCGGATTCCTTCGAACTGAACGATCAGGCCTAGCGGTCACGGAGGTGGCGTGCTGTAGGCCCGCTGCCACACCCGATCGATTATGGATATCCCTTTCCCACCCGAACTCCAGTGGGTGTCGTATCTGGCGGGCGGTGAGTGGCCGCAAGGCAGCGAAACCCGAACCCGCCGAATCGGCGAGCACTATCAAGCCGCGGCCGAAGCCCTGCAGGAGCTCATCCCGGACCTGAGCCGGGTCCGTGGTGAGACGATGTCGGTCTTGACCGGCGACACCGCCGAGGCCGCGGAGCGGCAGTTCGGCATGCTGTTCGACGGCGACTACACGGTGGACAAACTCGCCCAAGGCATTTCGGCAATGGGTGAGGGCGCCGCCAACTTCAGCTCCGAGATCGAATACAGCAAGCTCTCGATCATCGTCGGGCTGGCTCTTGCCGCCGCTGAGATTTCCTACAGCCTGGCCATGTCCAGTCCCACCCTGGGGGCATCGACAGCGGCGATCCCCGTCATCGAGACGACGACCATGGCGTGGATCCGTGCGCTCGTCGCGTGGGCGATCCGGCGGATCGGCGAGAAGATGGCCGAGCTGCTCACCAGGACGATGATGAAGCGACTGCTGCACGAAGGCCTCCAGGAAGCGTTCGAGGAACTGGGCCAGGGCCTGCTTCAAGAGGGGATCGTCCAGGGCATCCAGGCGAACAACGGGCATGCCGCCCTCCGTTGGGACCGGTTCAAACAGACCGCGGTTGCCTCGATCGCCGGTGGTGCCGCCGGCGGCATCACCGCCGTCCCGCTCATGCACGGGATGGGAGAAGTTTCTCGCAATCGGGTCACGGCGGCGGTCAAGGGTGGGGTCACCATGTTCACCGCTGGGGTGTCGGGAAACGTGGTCGGCACGTTGTCTGTCGGCGGCGAATTCGACACGGTGTCAATTCTTGCGAGCTCGACCAGCACCAGCCTCGGCGGGATGAGGGGGCTCGGCAGAGCTCATGCATCGCAGCAGAACAGCCCGACGACGAATTCGCCTGAGCCAGGTCCGCCGGCGCCGACCGGCGAACTGAGCGGCCTCGATCCGGATGGCCCATCCGATCTGGATACCGCAGTCAAACCCGATGTCGACCGTGACACCAAACCCGCCGACGACAAGCCCGACAGCACAGCGGCAGTTCCGGCCGGCCCCAAAGCGGCACCGTCGAATACTGCCGCCGGTCCGGCTAAACATGCTGTAGCACAGCATGATCCGTCCTCGTCGAAGCAGGGTCCGGCCGGCAAGTCGACCACTGAAGAGCGGGCGGCCGACCAACACACATCCGAGGAAGAAACGGCCGAGTCGGACACCGACCGGTCCCAGGCCGACGATGACAAGCACGTCGCCGGCGACACCGATCAGCACGAACCCGGGCTGGGGCCCGAAGCCGACACGGCGACAAACCAGAACGCGCAGCTGTCGGAGGAACACCACACCACAGCGGTCCCGACACCGCTGGCCGAGACCGCGGACTCTCCGGTAACCAGCGACACCGGTCATCAGGCCACCAGCGACAACACTCAGGCCGCTAGCGACACCGCCCAGGCCACGGATTCGGTACAAGCGGACATGGCCCGGGCCGAGCCTGTTCCGGCCGATCCCGCGGCTCCGGCTCCGGCGCCGGGGGCGACCCCGGCCACAGCGTCGCAGACCGCCGGGCCTCCGGCAGTCGCCGGGCGCGCGGAAATACAACCGCCCGGCCCGGTCGCGAAGGCCTCTACTCCCGGTGTACGCGAAGAGATTTCGAGGCTGCCGACGCCACAGCCACCCACGCCGCAGGCACAGACGGACAAGTCGACGGCGACATCCTCAGCGGTGAGTTCCGATGCGGCGGGCGTGCCGACCGCGCGGGTTCAGGGCACTGTCGCCGCAGCCAACCAGACCAGTTCGCAGCCGGAGGTGCAGACCCCGGCTGCCGACAACCGGACCGAGGTCTCCGACGATTGCGCGGACCGGGTTGCGCAGGCGTTGTCGGACAGGTACGGCCGGCAGATCCGCCTCGCGCCCCTCACGTCGGCCCGGGGCAGACCCGGCGTCCAATTGTTCGAGGCCACCGGTTCGGCAGCCCAATTCGCGTCCTACGCCGATGTGAACAGTGTGCTGGGGCAGATGGCTCCTGGGTCGTCGGCGGTTCTGGTGTCCGCGTGGTCGGGCGGCCCGAACCAGGGCGGCCACGCCTACCTCGCGGTCAACGACAATGGCCAGCTCTTCCTTGAGGACCCGAACACCGGGCGTCGTACTCCATGGCCGCCCGGATGGGGTCAAGATGCCGTATTGCGGACAGCCGTAGGCTATCTCGATCCGAATGGGCAAGCCGTCGAACCGTTTCAGGGACGGCCGCAACAGTTGGTCGCCGCTGCCGCCGTCGGTGACGTGCAGGGTCATCCGCCACAAGGAGATCCGACTCCGGACGGGGACAACGCGGGCGAGCGGTGGCGCAATGTGGTGCCCCAGGCCATGGTGGCCGATTCCGCGTTGGCGCGGCGCATCCCACCGGTTCAGATCGACGGATTGCGCAACCCGCTGGGCCTGATGGAGGCGGCCGACGCCCGGGCCCGCAGCAATGCTGCATGGTGGTCACAGCTGACCGGAGCAGAGCAGCTCGCCCTGATCGAGGCCTACCCTCAGCACATCGGCAACGCCGAAGGCATCCCGGCATCGGCCCGGCACAAGGCCAACACCATCTCGTTGAGCGAAAGCCGAAGTCAACTGAAGTCGTTGCGGGACAGTGGGCATCGGCTCACGCGCAGTCAGGGCAAGTTGCTCGCCCGCCTCGATCAGATCGACGCGGCCCTGACCCGAGCCGGGCAGTTGGCCCAGCAGTCCGATCTCGGCGGTCCGCAACTCCTGTCGTTCGACCACACGGCATTTGGCGGTGACGGCCGCGCGGTGGTCAGCTTCGGCGCCGATCCCTACCGAGCGGATTCGGTGTCCTGGCATGTGCCGGGCCAGGGCATCACGATCGATGAGCTCGGCGCCTTCATGGGTGATGCGCTCAACCACCTGCAGTCGACCACGCAGGAGAATCCGGAGGTCAGCGCCGCCTCGATCGCATGGATCGGCTACGACACCCCGAGTGGTCTGAGCAGTTGGCGCGCTGCCGGTCAGACGCTGGCCCGCGAGGGTGGTGCCATCCTGTACAGCGATATCCGTGCCTTCAACGCTGCCCGCGACACCATGGCCGGCGATGGCAGTCATTTCAGCGGAAACCACGTATTCGCCCACTCGTACGGCACCACGGCAACCAGTTACGCCGGCCGGGACGGGCGGCTGGCCAACGACGTCCGCACCATCTCGCTGATCGGCTCACCGGGTACCGGTCCGGTGCGCGCGGCCGCCGATTTCGGCATCGGAGACAACGTCTTCGTCGCCTCGTCGTCGCGGGATCCGTTCACCGCACTGGGTGGTCGCAGCCCCGGTTCGGCCGGGCGGATCTTCGGCCTCGGCCTCGGTGTCGATCCGGCCATGAATACCTTTGGTGGTCAACGCGTCACGGCTGAGTTCTCCTCGGACATGGACCGGGCCCGCAGCCGGGGCACCCACAACTCCTACTACCGCTACGCCGACCGCAGCGCCGGGGCACGCAGCGAATCACTGGCCAACTTCGGCCGGATCGCTGCCGGGCATGCCGATCGGATCGACACCGACCGGCATCGAACGGTCGATAGCCGGCCGCGGCGATACTTCGGCACGCGGGAACGCACGGTGGAGCCCGCGGCAGGCAGGCCGCTGCGGCTCGATGGTGAGACCAGTAGCCGGGGCGACCGCGAAACCCGTCGCCCATGGAATCCGCGGTGGCAGTCCGAGGTGCAGGCAACCGCCGAACTCGACACCCGCACGAAGCGCGAGATCGCCAACGACGCGCTGGATGAGCTGGGGGTCAAGCCGAAGGACCTCATGAGCCCGGCCGATCACCGGGTTTCGGTGGATCGCGCGGTGGATCGGGCACGGACGAATGCGCACTGGTGGGCCGGGTTGTCGGACGCCCAGCGGCAGGCGTTGATCGAGACGTTCCCATTCGAGGTGGGTAACGCGGAGGGTATCCCGCCGATGGCGCGCCACCAGGCGAACTCGATCATGCTGGAGCGCAACGCCGCCCGGCGCGACCTCATGGTGTCGCAGCGCGACAACGGGATCGCTCTCACCGAAGCGCAGGAGAAGTTCATCAAGCTGATGGACGACATCGAGTCCGCGCTGCGCACGGCCGAGCGCAACGCGGTCCGGCACGGAATCGGCGGGCCGTACCTGCTGGCACTGGATCCGGGCGCCTTCGGTGGGGTGGGCCGCGCGATCGTCAGCTTTGGTGCCGATCCGTACACCGCGCAGTCGGTGTCCTGGTACGTGCCCGGGATGACGACGACTATCGAGCGGCTCGGCACCATCATGCGGCGCGGGTTCAACCAGCTGCGGTCGACGCTGCAGGAGGCCCCTGACCTGTCGGCGGCCTCGATCACCTATCTCGGCTACCAGCCACCCGGCAGTTGGGACCCGCGGGTCGGGTTCCAGCGGATGGCACAGAACGGCGGGCAGATCTTCGCCAGTGACATCGCCGCGTTCAACGTCGGACGGGACGTATTCACCGGGGATGGAACCCATTTCAGCGGAAACCACATCTTCGCGCACTCCTATGGTTCGACAACGGTCAGCCACGCCGGGCACGGCCGCCGATTGGCCGATCACGTGCAGACCATCACGCTGATCGGTTCGCCCGGCGCGGGACCGCTGCGCACCGCAGCTGATTTCGGTATCGGGGACAACGTGTTCGTGGCGGCCTCCTCGCGGGACCGCACCACCGGTCTCGGCGGTGAACGTGCCGGCGACCGCGGCCGCACGATTCGGCGCATGGGGCAGGGAATCGATCCGGCGATGGACATCTTCGGCGCGCGCCGCATCACTTCGGAATTCCCCGTTGCCCTTGACCATCGGGGCGCCGGGTCCCGGATGACGCACAGCTTGTACTGGGCCTACATGGATCCCGGTACCTTGCAGGTGCGCAGCGAATCGCTGGCCAACTTCGGAAGGATCGCAGCCGGCCACGCAGACCAGGCCCACTCAGAAGGGCACCGAACGCTGCATCAGGGCCGGCGCTGGCCGTTCGGTGGTACCCGAGAGCAGACCGTCGAACCCGCGACCGGACGTCCGTTGCGGTTGACTGACGACCCCAACTCCACGCATTCGGTGGAAGGCCGGCATTTCTGGAACCCGCGCTTCCGCAATTCACCAGCCGAGGTCTCTGAAAGCCAGGTGCCCGTCGACAACACGACGGACGTCGCTCGCGCGGCGCAAGAACTGCCGGCAGCGGTGTCCAGCTTTGTCGAGCAGACGGCCGTGCCGGACCGGGTGGTGGCCGATGTGGCATTGGCGGAGAGGGGAATCAAGGCTTCGGACCTGATGAGCCCGGCCGATCACAAGGTGCCGGTGGATCAGGCGGTGGACCGGGCGCGGGCGAACGCGCATTGGTGGGCCGGGTTGTCGGATACTCAGCAGCAGGCGTTGATAAAGGCGTATCCGCATGAGGTGGGCAATGCCGAGGGCATTCCGCCGAAGGCAAGGCATGACGCGAACTCGAGGATGCTGCGTCGCTACCTGGATCATCGCGATCTCCTGTTGTCACGCCGCGAGAACGGTGTTGCGCTCAACAAGTTCGAGTCGCGCTACGTCGATCTGATGCACGACATCGAGTCGGGTCTGCGGTCGGCGCAACGGAACGCCACCAGGCTCAATGTCGACGGACCGTTCCTGCTGGCATTGGATCCGCAGGCGTTTGGCGGGGTGGGACGCGCGATCGTCAGCTTCGGCGCCGATCCGTATACGGCGCAGTCGGTGTCCTGGTACGTCCCGGGGATGACGACCACGATCGGCAAGTTGCGGGCGATGACGATGCGTGCGGCCAACCTCCTGCAGTCCACCTTGCAGGAGAACCCCGGCCTGTCGGCGGCTTCGATCACCTACATCGGATACCAGGCCCCGGGCAGTTGGGATCCGCGGGTCGGGTTCCAGCGGATGGCGCAGAACGGCGGGCAGATCTTCGCCAGTGACATCGCCGCGTTCAACGTCGGGCGGGACGTATTCACCGGGGATGGAAGCCGTTTCAGCGGAAACCACATCTTCGCGCACTCCTATGGTTCGACGACGGTCAGCCACGCCGGGTACGGGGGCAGGCTGGCCGATCACGTGCAGACCATCACGCTGATCGGTTCGCCCGGCGCGGGACCGCTGCGCACCGCGGCTGATTTCGGTATCGGGGACAACGTGTTCGTGGCGGCCTCCTCGCGGGACCGCACCACCGGTCTCGGCGGTGAACGTGCCGGCGACCGCGGCCGCACGATTCGCCAGATGGGCCAGGGCATCGACCCGGCAATGGACATTTTCCAGGCGCGCCGGATCACCGCTGAATTCCCCGCGGCCAGAGACCACATGGGTGCTGGATCACGGATGACCCACAGCCTGTACTGGTCCTACCTGGACCCGGGCAACCTCCGGATCCGGAGTGAATCGCTGACCAACTTCGGCCGGATCGCGGCCGGCCACGCGGACCGGGTGGACGCCGAGGGGCGCCGCACCCTCGATGAACGGCGCCGGCCGCTGGTTGGCGGAATGCGACAGCAGACCGTCGAGCCGGCGCTCGGGCGCCCGCTACGGCTGGCCGACGATCCGGCCGCCCACCACTCGGTGCACGGCCGTAACCGGTGGAACCCGGCCTTTTTGCGCAGCACGAACTGTGCCTACGCGGTCGCCGAAGAGCTGTCGGTCCGCTACGGGCGCGACATCACCGTCGACGCCCCCATCTCGCCCCGCGGAGTCCGCGCCAGGAGCCTGTTCGAGGCGGTCGGATCGGCTGCCCGGTTCGGTTCCTACTCCGAGGTCGAGGCCACTCTCCAACGGTTGGGACCGGGCTCGTCGGCGGTCCTGGCGTCCCGTTGGAGCGGCCGGGGCCAGGGTGGCCACGCCTATCTCGCGGTCAACGATGGCGGCACCATCTATCTGCTCGACCCGCACAGCGGTCAACGCTCGGGATGGCCACCGCACTGGGGTCGGGACGCCGTCAGGCGCACCGCCGTTGGGTACCTGGATGCAGACGGCGTCGCCGTCAACCCGTTGGACGGCGATGTCAACAGACAACTGCGCGACGCCGATGCCGTCGGCAATGTGCAGGGTGACCGCACCGGGAACACCGACCACGCGATCGCCGATGACGCACTGGCGCAGCGCACTCCGAGGGTGCGACCGGATGAACTGCGCAATCCACTCGGGGTGGCCGAGGAGGCCGCTGCCCGCGCTCAAAACAACGCGGCCTGGTGGGCCGGGCTGTCCGAGACCCAACAGCAGGCACTGATCGAAACGTATCCCCAGCACATCGGGAACGCGGAAGGGATCCCTGCAGCTGCCCGAGATGTGGCCAATCGCAACGTGCTGCAGGAACTTCGCGACCAAGCGGATCGCATCCAGACCAAAATCGACGAGTTCGAACGGCCCACCCGCACCGAACGCAAGTTCCTGACGAAGATCGACCAGTTGGGCCGCGCTCTGGACAAGGCCCGCGCCGACGCTGCACGCGCCGGGGAAGACGGACCTCTGCTGCTCGCGTTCGATCCTCAGGAGTTCGGCGGCGACGGACGTGTCCTGCTGAGCTTCGGCTCCGACCCGTATTCGGCGGACTCGGTGTCCTGGCACGTGCCCGGTGTGCAGACCACGATGCACTCCCTGCTCGGTTTCTACAGTCATTCGGCGCTCAATCATCTGCAGTCGGTGCGGGCCGAGAACCCTGGACTCAAGGCCGCTTCGATCGCGTGGATCGGCTACGACGCGCCCAGCGGCCTGAAGATGTGGCGCGCTGCGGGCCACGGATTCGCGCGCACCGGTGGCGACATCCTCCACAGCGACATCACCGCGTTCAATGCGGTACACGAATCCAGCAGTGATGGAACGGTTTTCGCCGGCAATCACATTTTCGGTTATTCGTACGGGTCGACCACCACGGGTTACGCCGGCCGGGATGGGCGGCTCGGGGATCACGTCAGCACCGTCACACTGGTCGGTTCACCCGGGGCCGGCCCGATCACCCACGCGTCCGAATTCGGGCTCGGGGACAACGTCTTCGCGGCATCCTCGTCGCGGGATGTGGTCACCGCGCTCGGCGGCCGCACACCTGGATCTTCCGGCCGGATTCTGGGCATCGGTCTCGGTTTCGATCCGGCAATGCATGCCTTCGGGGCGGTGCGCGTCACCGCAGAGTTCCCGGCAGGGATGAACCACCTGCACACCGGTGGCACGCATCACGCCTACTTCCTGCACACGAATTCGACGGGACGCAGCGAATCACTGGTCAATCTGGGCCGGATCGCCGCGGGTCATTCCGACCGGGTCGCCGTCGAGCCGCACCGTACCGTCGAGGGCCGTCACACCATCGAACCCGCTGCCGGGTCGTCATATCGCCGAATTTGGAACCTGCCGTGGCGATCTGGCCAGAACTGTGCTCAAGGTGTCGCCCAGGAGTTGTCGGCGATGTACGGCCGAGACGTACAACTCGCAATCCAAGTGACGCGTAGCGGTGTCCCGGCCCGCGCGTTGTTCGAAGCGGTCGGGACCGATGCGGCATTCGCCACGTACGCCGAGGTCGAGCAGCGCCTGCGCGAACTCGGTGACGGGTCGTCGGCCGTCCTGGCGTCGCGGTGGAGCGGCGGGCGCGGTGGCGGGCATGCTTATCTCGCGGTGAACGTGGGCGGGGACATTCAACTGGTCGACCCGCACCGGGGACGTTCGGGATGGCCACCGCACTGGGGGCAGAACGCGGTGAGTCACACCGCTGTCGGCTACCTCGACCCCTCCGGTAACCCGTTGGAGCGCAGCGCTGTAGACGCAACGCCGGCCCGCACGGCGGCCGACGCCGTCGGCCACGTGCGCGGGCACCGCGACGATCCCGACTTCGTGCGCCGGCAAGCCGAGTACCGTGCTCGGAACCCCGCGGCCAGGCCAGTGGACAGCCGATACGCCCAGCCGCTGGACGAGGTCGTCGACAATCTGGATGGCGCCGCGGTTCGCCAACTGGCTCAGGACCTTTCGGGAACTTATGGGCCGCACCGGATCCAGCTCGAGGGCGAGATCATCGGCGGCGAGGTCATGCTCACCGGCAAGATCTTTCACGGAGACACCGAGATCGGTACGGTCCAGCGCACCTTCGAACGTGACGGCAACGGAAATCTGGTCGCCTATCACAACGGGCTGGTCATCAAGGAGGAATTCGAAAACCTACGTGGTCAGGGCTTCTCGA
Source organism: Mycolicibacterium peregrinum (assembly GCF_002102345.1). Taxonomy (GTDB): domain Bacteria; phylum Actinomycetota; class Actinomycetes; order Mycobacteriales; family Mycobacteriaceae; genus Mycobacterium; species Mycobacterium peregrinum. Next base: position 7,749 of record NZ_LQPP01000004.1, on the reverse strand, counting down.
AGGCGGTGACCGCCGAGCTCGAGCGCTACTACGTAGATTCGGGTGTAGACCGGATCGAGCTGAAGTCACACGACACCGGCAGCAATGCGTGGGCGCGCAGGGGCTTCACCTGGGACCCGCAACCACATCGGCTGGCCGATTCGCTGGACAGCATCAAGAGCGCAGCCGCCCGGCTGACTCCGAGACTCAGTCCGGAGGGCCGCGCGGCGTTGGCGGATATGGTTGCCCGGCTCGAACCCGGCCACTCACGCTTACCCGAGCCGATCGAGGTGGCCACCCTGGCAACCGCCGCCGAGCCTGAGCTTGGCCGGCAGCTGTTGCAGGGCACCGGGGTCAACTTCGTCCGGCACATGCCCGTCGCAGCGGATCAGGTTCGGCCGGAGACCGGGCTGATGTCTCGGCTGCAACGTTGGTTCCGGCTCGGCGATCAGCCGTCCTCGGCGCAGAACTGTGCGCACGGCGTCGCTGCGCAGTTGGCGCAGAGGTATGAGCGGCCCTTCCGGTTGGATGTCCGAGCCTCGCGCACAGGAGTTCCGGCATGGGCATTGTTCCGGTCCATCGGGTCAACCGCTCTGTTCACGACATATGACGATGTAGCCGCGACACTGCACGATCTCGGCGACGGCTCATCGGCCGTCCTCGCGTCGCGCTGGGCCGGAGGCCGCCAGGGCGGTCACGCCTATCTCGCGGTCAACGACGGCGGCACGGTCTTTCTGGTCGACCCGCACACAGGAAAACGGACGGGATGGCCACCCCACTGGGGTCAGCAGGCGGTGGATCGCACCGCGGTCGGTTACCTCGACGCCGACGGCACCGCGGTAAGCCCGCTCCAGCAAGTGCCGCTGCATGTTTCGCTCGGCATCGCCGACGGCATCGGAGATGTCAGGGGTCACGCGGCGGCCGATGATTTCCCGGCCAGGCAACGGGCGTACCGCGCCCAGGACCCGGCCACGCGCAGGGTCGACAGCAGCTACGCCCAGCCGCTGGGCGAGATCATCGACAGTTTCGATGCGGCTCAGGTTCGTCAACTCGGCAACGACCTCTCCGGGGTGTACGGCCCGTACCGCGTCGAGATGTTCCGCGCTGTCGCCGATGAGCGGACCGGTGAGGTCATCATCGGCGGACTGATCTTCGACGGTGACGAGGAGATCGGATTCACCCAGCAGACCTATCTCCGTGACCGTGACGGCAACTTGGTCGCGCACCAGAATGTGGTGGACATACCGGACCGGGCATTCCGCGGTAAGGGATTCTCCAAAGCCCTGTCCGAGCAACTGGAGCAGTACTATGCGACGTCGGGCGTCGACCGGATCGAACTCCGCACGGAGCAGGACGGCGGCTACGCGTGGGCCCGCCAAGGTTTCAGCTGGAACCCGGACTCGGCGAAGTTGCAGACATCGGTGGACAACGTCAGGAATGCCGCTGTCCGACTGCGTGATCAGGTCAGCCCGGAGGCGCGGGCGCTCCTCGACGATGTCGTCCGGCGCCTGCATCCGAGCCACCCCGACCTACCGGAACCCATCGACCTCGCGGCGCTGTCCACGCCCCAGGAGCCAAACCTCGGCCGCGATCTGCTGACCGATACGCACTGGAACGGCGTCAAGTACTTCGGCGCCGCCGACGCGGTCGGGGACGTGGAGGGCCACGCCGGGTACCGAGGTCAGGATCCGGCCACCCGCACGGTCGACACCCGCTACGCCCCACCGCTGGGTGAGGTGATCACCGAGTCCGGGGACCAGGTTCAGGCGCAGCGATTCGCCCAGGACCTCTCGGGCGCGTACGGGCCGTACCGGGTGGAGTTCACGGCCGAAGCATTGCCCGGTGCGGTCCAGCTGAACGGTGAGATCTTCCACGGAGACCGACGGATCGGCGAAATCGAACGGATCTTCATCCGTGACGAAACCGGAGAACTCGTTGCCCACCACAACGAGATCAAGATCGAAGTCAAAGAGCTGCGGGGGAAGGGCTTCTCCAAGGCCTTCCTATCCGAGTTCGACCAGTACTACGCCCGCTCCGGGGTCCACCGCATCGAGCTACTGGCGGTGTCGGACGGTGCGTACGCGTGGGCCAGACGAGGATTCACCTGGGATCTGCGCACTGACGAACTTCAAGACTCGCTCGACTCGATCAAGGTTGCGGCACAACGTCTGTCAAGTTCGGTCGGCGCCGAGGCCCAGGTGGTCCTCGAAGAGGTCATCGCGAGATTGGAGCCGGGGCATCCCCGGTTACCGGAGCCTGCGGACCTCGCGAACCTCCGTGCCCCCGGGCACCCGGAGCTTGGGCGCGAGCTGCTGCGCCGATCGACCTGGTACGGGATCAAATATGTCGACGAAGCGCCGCGTTACCGGTCACCCGATGACGTGGAGCTCGCCGGATTTTGGGACCGGATCGGGCAATTGGACCAGGCAGTGCTGTCGCCCGAGGCGCTCATCGATGCGGTCTACCGCCCGGTGGCGATGGACACCGTCACCGGTTTCTACGAAGGCCGGGTGTCGGGATTCAAGACGTCAGAGGTCGTCCGCGCGCAACATCATGTCGCAGGCACCGGCGACAGTGCGTTCTTCGTATCCGCCGATATCGCCAACCTGAGGGGCCTCAATCAGGCCGCTGCCGATCGGACTGAAGCCAATGCGCACTTCTCCGGGCTGTCGGCGGTATTCCTTGCCGCACTTGCGGAATCGGGTGCCGATGTGGTGCCGATGCGAATCGGTGGCGACGAACTGGGCGCGGTGGTGGTCGGCGACATCGACGAGGCCACCATCGAATCGGCCATCGCCACGATCCGCGCGCGAGCGCAACAGTACGCACAGCGACACGGTTTGGCCGACATCCCGCATCCCAAGCATCCGGGACAGCCCGAGTACCACGGTGTGGGACTGCACGTTGGATACGCTGAGGTTCTACCCGATCTCGATGTGCGCGATATCTTCGACGACGCAGATCTCGGCGTGGACCGCAGCAAGACGAGGAGGTCGGATGTCGCAGGAGGACCGGGACGAGAGGCTGGGGCTGACCGGGCTCACCCCGCAGGAGAGGCAACGCCGGGTCGAGGAGATGGAACGCGAACTGGCCCGCAAGCGACAGGAAGCGAAGGCCAAGTTGCAGGCCGCGCGAGCACGGAAGGCCAAGCCGGACAACAGCTGAGCAACCGAGACCGATATCAGCAGCCTGACGACGTCAAGCGTGCCTCCTTCCTCGCCGAGGCAGCCCGGCTGCTGAGCCTCGAGGGCCGTGGCGGGTTGCAAGCGCTCTACGAGTCGCTGGGGCGCGACGAGGTTTCGGGCTTCTATGACGGCCGTGCGTCGGAGTTCAAGACCGGTGAAGTCGCGCGGGCCCGCGAGTGGATCACCGAGACAGGCGGATCCGGCATTCTCATTTCGGCGCAGCTGGACAACTTGTCCGGTCTCAACGCGCACGTTCAGAACCGCGCCGAGATGGCCAATGCCCACTACCGGGCCATCACCCAGATCTTTCGCACCGAAATTGAGGCGACCGGTGCGACGATCGTCCCGATGCGCACCAGCGGCGATCGTTTCGACGCCGTCGTAATCGGGGCTGTCGATGCCGCAGCCGTCGACGCTGCGCTGGCCCGGATCCACACCCGCACCGCGGCATACGCTCAGGACGAGGGTCTGTCAGACATCGCGAACCCGTCGAGTGCCGGCCGACGCGGCGTGCGTCTGTTCTTCGGACACTCCGATCTCACGGCCTCCGGCACCCTCGACGAGATCATCCAGACCGCCGAGCGTGAGATGTTCGGCCGCCAGGACTCGGGAGACCCCACGCGAGTATCGGAACCCGAGGTTAATTGTGCGCACGGGGTTGCCGACGCGGTGTCGCACCGATATGGGCGCGAATTCCGGGTCGCCGTCGAGCCTTCGCGCACCGGGGTGCCGGCGCGGGAACTGTACGAAGCCGTCGGCTCGGCTGCGCATTTCACCACCTACGACCAGGTGGGAGAGAACCTGCGCCGACTCGGTGACGGCTCTTCGGCGGTGCTGACGTCGAGGTGGCGGGGTGGACGTAGCGGTGGGCACGCCTATCTCGCCGTCAATGACGCCGGGGAAATCTACCTGCTGGATCCGACGACCGGTGAGCGGACCGGCTGGCCGCCGCACTGGGGTCAGGCAGCTGTCGACCGCACGGCGGTCGGCTACCTGGATTCCAGCGGTGAGCCGATCAACCCACTGCACGACGTTCCGCTGCGCCTCGGCCCGGCCGAGGCCGTCGGCGACGTGCAGGGCGTGCCTGCTGACCGGTCATCCGCGGCGCAGATCGCCGAAGAGGCATTGGCGCAACGGAGTCCAGACCTCGACACCACGGAGCTGGTCCGTCCCGTCGATGATCCTTGGTTGGCTGTTGCGCGGGCCCAGGCCAATGCGACCTGGTGGCAGGCGCTGAGCGTCGATCAGCGACAGGCGCTGATCGAGTCGTATCCGATGCAGATCGGCAACGCCGAAGGCATTCCGCCGATGGCCGCCCATGAGGCGAATTCCCTTGCCATGCAGGATTGGTTGGCCAAGGGGCGGGAGATGCAGTCCAAGCTGGACAAGGGCGTGCGCGTGGGTTGGGAAAACCACCTGGAGATGCTGCGCGCCCAGGCGGTCGGCGATGCCCTGGAGCGGGCGACCGATGCTGCGCGGCGTGCCGGCATCGACGGTCCCTACCTGTTGCGGTTCGACCCGGGCGCACATCACGGTGCCGGCCTCGCCGTCGTCGGATTTGGTGTCGATCCGTATCTCGCGGAATCGGTTTCGTGGCACATCCCCGGAAGGGGCATGACCATCCAGGAACTCGGGCCCGGCATGGGTTCGGCGCTCAACCATGCCATGTCGGTCCTCCTGGAAGTCCCCACTGCATCAGCGAGCTCAATGATCTGGATCGGCTACGACACGATGAACGGCGAGGCGGCCCGGGTGGGCGGTGCCGCACTGCGCAGCGACATCACCGGATTCAATGCCGGCCGGGACGCCTGGTCTGAAGGTGCCCCGTTCAGGAACAACCATGTGTTCGGGCACTGCCAGGGCTCCACGGTCGCCGGGTACGCCGGACAGGCGGGACGGCTGCGCAGCGAGATCAACTCGGTCTCGCTGTTCGGGTCGCCCGGCCTGGGCCCGATGAACACTGCCGGTGAATTCGGTGCCGGCGTCAGCGTCTATGTGGCGGCATCCTCGACAGACCGATTCACCTGGCACGGTGGTGTGATGCCGGGCCTGCGCGGCGATTTCGAAGGCGGATTCGGTGTCGATCCGGCGATGGATTTCTTTGGTGCGCGACGAATCAGAGCTGAGTTCCCCTTGGTCGAGATGACGCAGGCGGGCGACTACGACATCCACAATTTTTATTACAAGTTCGTCGACAAAGACGCCGGTGTACGCAACGAGTCGCTGGCCAACTTCGGTCGCATCGCCACCGGGCATGTCGAGCGGATCGAGTTCGATTCGCACCGAGTGTTGGTCTCGGATCCTCACGGGGAGTCGAGGGTTGGCGACCCGGCCGCCAACCGTTCGGTGCGAATCGACGATCTCGCAATGCCGGATGCAGACCCGGCGGACAACTGCGCCTACGGCGTCGCCGAGCTGGTTTCGAGGCGGTACGGGCGAGATGTCCGAATCGAAACCGCCGTCACGGCGACAGGTGTACCGGCGCGTTCTCTGTTCGAGGCGGTGGGTTCCCGCGCCGACTTCGCGACCTACGCGGAGGTGTCCGAGCGGCTGGTGCAGCTGGGGCCAGGTTCGTCGGCGGTGCTGACCTCTCGCTGGGCCGGCGTGCGGCAGGGCGGGCATGCCTACCTCGCCGTCAACGACGGTGGCGAGATCTACCTGGTCGACCAGCGCACCGGGCAACGATCGGGTTGGCCGCCGCACTGGGGACAGACCGCCGTGGATCGTACTGCGGTGGGCTACCTGGACGAGCACGGCAACGCTGTGGCCCCACTGCGCGATCGGCCGTCCCAACTGGCCGACGCGAGCGCTGTCGGCGATGTCCGCGGCCTTCGGGATGATCCGGATTTCGTTCGGAGACAACAGGAGTACCGGGCTCAGGATCAAAGCACCCGCACCGTCGACACCCGTTACGCCGATCCGATCGGAGACCTGATCGACAATCCTGATCCTCTTCGTGCGCGGCAACTCGCCGACGATCTGTCCGGTAGATACGGACCGTACCGCGTCGAGTTCGAAGTCGAGGTGAACGGAGACCAGATCGCACTGGATGGGATGATCCTGCACGGCACCAAGGAAATCGGCTCGATCGACCGGGTGATCTACCGCGACGAGTACGGCAAACTTGTGGTCCACAACGGAATGCTGGCCATCACCGATGCCCAGCAGCGCGGGCAGGGATTCTCCAAGGCACTGACGGCCGAGCTTGAACGTTTCTATGTGCGCTCCGGGGTAGACCGCATCGAGCTCACCTCCGACTGGCAGGGCAGCAACGCCTGGGCGCGCCGCGGATTCACCTGGGGCACCGACATCCGGCACCTTCAAGCCGCATTGGATCAGATCAAACTGTCCGCCGAGCGGCTGCGTGAGCGGGTTGGGGAAGACGCAGCCGGTGCCCTCGACGAGGTCCTCGCGCGGCTGGAAGTTGACCATCCCCGGCTGCCCGAACCCGTCGATCTGGCCATGCTGGCCACCGACGAGGTGCCGAACCTCGGTCGGCTGCTGCTGGAGAACACCTCGATCGACATGGTGAAATACCTGCCGGCTCCGCCAGTCGACCCGCTAGTCCGCCTCGGCCTGCCAGACCATGAGCCGGCCACCCTGTCCGAGGGCCAGGCGATCACGGCATTCGCCGATGGTGAACTGCGGCTTCGCGCACTGAACGAACAACTCGAGCGCGACGGCGTCGATGTCGAGGATCGGGCCAGGCAGCTTGCGGACGCCCGGAATGCATTGCGATCCTGGGCATATGGCCTGATGACCAACCAGGTGGCGGCGCACTGGTTGGCAGCCAATACCTCGAACCCGGCCTTCGAGGACCTGGTTGCCCGCAATGCCGAGCGCGGTCTGACCGGGGACGCGATCTATGAAGCCATCATCGAGTCGTCCACCCATAGTCACCTGGCACCGGGGAGCCTCACCGATATCGAAGCCGGCGCCGTATATTCGCAGTTCGAGCTCGGGTTGCGGGCGCTGAACGAGCAGATGATCCGCGACGGCGCCACTATCGAGGACCGTGCGCGGCAGCTGGCCGGGCTGCGCAGGAGTCTGCGGGCCTGGACGCGGGAGTTGATGGAAAACCGCCCGGCCGCCGAATGGCTGTCGGCGAATGAGAGCGATCCGTCGTTCGAAGATCTCGTCGCTCGGTACGAGCGCAAGGGCCTGTCGGGCGAGGCTGTCTACCAAGCCATCATCGACGGAGCGACGCACAGCCACTATGCGGCCGGCACCCTGTCCGACGAAGAGACCCGTACCGTCTACACCACCTACGAGCTGCGGATGCGGGAACTGCGGGACCAACTGCTACGCGACGGTGTCGGGGCCGAGGAACGCGCCAGGACGATGTACGGAATGCGGGCCACCATCCGCAGCTGGACCCGCTCTCTGATGGAGAACCGCGAGCTGGCGGACTGGCTCAACGCCAATGAGCCCAATCCCACCTTCGACGAACTCGTGGAGCGAAACCGCGCCAAGGGGCGGGTGGGCGACGAGATTTATGAGGCCATCGTCGCCAGCTCGACTCGCAGCCGTGGCAGTGTGAACGCAGATCTCGGCATCGACCCCGACAACCCGCCCGCCCTACCCC
>NZ_LQPP01000003.1 GCF_002102345.1 Mycolicibacterium peregrinum | reverse complement strand
GGCCGGCCCAACCTTCACTCATCCACCTCTTGATGAAAGAAGGCACTGTCCATGGTGATTGTTGGCACCGATGTGCACAAGCGCACCCACACCTTCGTTGCGGTCAACGAAGCGGGCGCCAAATTGGGTGAAAAAGTCGTCCCCGCGACCACAGACGGGCACCACACAGCGTTGCAGTGGGCACGCAGTCAGTTCGGCGACGACCTGCTCTGGGGCATCGAAGATTGCCGCAATCTATCGGCCCGCCTCGAGCGCGACTTACTCTCCGCGGGCCAACGTGTGGTGCGGGTAGCCCCCAAGCTGATGGCCCAGACCCGAGCCTGCGCCCGCACTCGCGGCAAGTCCGATCCCATCGATGCGCTGGCCGTCGCACACGCGGTGTTGCGGTATCCCGACCTGCCCGTCGCCGCCCACGACCCAGTGTCGCGGGAGTTGAAACTGCTCGTAGATCGACGCGAAGACCTTGTCGCTCAACGGACCTCAACGATCAACCGACTGCTCGGCCGTATCCATGAACTCGACCCGGCCCGCACCCCCAAAAGCGGTGCACTGGACCGGACCAAGACCCGTAACGAACTTGGCAACTGGCTCGACACCCTGCACGGACTGCTCGCCGAGCTGGCCCGCGACGAACTCGACGACATCACCCGACTCACCGACACCATCAACGCCCTGGCCGCCCGAATCGGCCAGCACGTCCACGACGTCGCCCCCGAACTGCTTGCCCTGCAAGGCTGCGGTGAGTTGACCGCAGCCAAACTCGTCGGCGAAACCGCCGGAGTAAAGCGGTTCAAAAGCGAGGCGGCGTTCGCCCGCCACAGCGGCACCGCCCCCATCCCCGTGTGGTCGGGTAACACCGCCGGACGCGTCCGCCTCACACGCTCAGGCAACCGCCAACTCAACGCCGCCCTCTACCGCATCGCCATTACCCAGATCCGAATCGCCGACAGTCCCGGACAGCTCTACTACCGCAAACGCCTCGCCCACGGCGACTCGTCCACCGAAGCCCTACGCTGCCTCAAACGCCGCCTCGCCCGCATCGTCTACCGCCGACTCCATACCGACGAACAAGCACGCCTCAACGACCCCCAACCCGCCGCCGCTTGACATAGGAGCAATG
>NZ_LQPP01000002.1 GCF_002102345.1 Mycolicibacterium peregrinum | reverse complement strand
CGGAAGCTAAGCCTGCCAGCGCCGATGATACTACCCTCTCGGGTGGAAAAGTAGGACACCGCCGAACACAAATTAAGAATCGCCCCCCACGTTTTACGTGGGGGGCGATTCGCTTTTGATTTCCAATTCCAATTCTCGAATTCAGTCGATATTCGAGCGATTACTCGCTGCGTCGGCGCTCACATAATTATGTCGGCCGTGGCTGCTGCCAGTATCCTTTGCGGGAAGGGCGGGTAGAAAGGCACACGTGGTCGGAGACAGACAAGGCGACGCAGAGCGGCGCCCGCGGCGTGCATCCAACGACCGCACATCCAGCAACAACTCGGGTCCTCGGCGGCACTACGACCAGCGCGGGCGAGATCAGCGCACCGGCGCGCCCCAGACCTCCGGGCCGGGTCGGGCGCGGGCGGCGCAACCGACGGCTGATGGTGAACCGAGGACCGACGGCCCGCGACTGCCCGCCGACGTCGAGGCCAAAGAACTGGCCCCCGATGTCCGTCGGGAACTGGTCACCCTGGACAAGACGACCGCGGATTTCGTCGCCCGCCACCTCGTGATGGCCGGCAAGCTGCTGGACGAGGACCCCGAGACGGCGCTGGCCCATGCCCGTGCCGCCCGTAACCGGGCCGGTCGGATCGCGGTGGTACGTGAGGCGGTCGGTATCGCGGCGTATCACAGCGGAGACTGGGCCCAGGCGCTCGCCGAGTTGCGTGCCGCCCGGCGGATGGGCAGCAAGTCGGCCCTGCTGGCGATGATCGCGGACTGCGAACGCGGTGTCGGACGGCCTGAGCGGGCACTGGAACTCGCTCGCAGTGACGAGGCCGCCACGCTCACCGGCGAGGATGCCGACGAACTGCGCATCGTCACGGCCGGCGCCCGGTCCGACCTCGGGCAGTTCGAGCAGGCGTTGGCGATCCTGTCTTCTCCGCCGCTGGACCCGACCAGTGTGGGACCGACTGCGGCCCGGCTGTTCTACGTATACGCCGACACCCTGCTGGCGCTCGGTCGCAACGACGAGGCCCTTCAGTGGTTCGTCCATGCCGAGCAGGCCGACATCGAGGGAATCACCGACGCGGAAGACCGGATCACGGAGCTGTCCTGACGTGACCACGCTTGCACGGCAACATGATTGCCTGCTGCTCGACCTCGATGGCACGGTGTTTCGCGGCCATTCACCCACTGAGGGGGCGCTGGAGAGCTTGGCCGGTCTGGATGCCCGGCTGCTGTATGTCACCAACAATGCGTCGCGCGCCCCTGAACAGGTTGCCGAGCATCTGCGTGAACTCGGCTTCGCGGCCGTCTCCGATGATGTGGTGACCAGTGCTCAAAGTGCGGCGCACCTGCTGGCTGCTCACCTGCCGGCGGGCTCGACGGTTCTCGTCGTCGGTACCGATGCCCTTGTCGATCAGGTCGGCAAGGTCGGGCTGCGGCCGGTTCGGACGTTCGACGAGGGCCCGGTTGCTGTGGTGCAGGGGCACTCACCGGCTACCGCATGGCCGGATCTGGCCGAGGCGGCATTGGCTATTCGGGCCGGCGCGTTGTGGGTGGCGGCCAACGTGGACCTGACGTTGCCGTCCGAACGAGGGCTGTTGCCGGGCAACGGCTCGATGGTGGCGGCGCTGCGCGTGGCGACCGGTCAGGATCCGCTGGTGGCCGGGAAACCCCAACCGACCCTGATGAACGATGCCTTGAGTCGTGGGACGTTCGCGGCGCCGCTGGTGGTGGGGGATCGGCTCGACACCGATATCGCCGGTGCTGTCGCGGCCGGGTTGCCGAGTCTCATGGTGCTCACCGGGGTCAGCACTGCGCGCGAGGCGGTCCATGCCGTACCCGCGGAGCGCCCGGGTTATCTGGCCGCAGACCTGCGGGGCCTGCACGCCGCCGCCGACACACTGCGCATCGGGCCTGACGCGGCCTGGCGGATCGACGTCGACACCGACACGGTCACGGTGCACGCCGCCGGTCAGGAACCCGCCGACGACCTGTCGGTGGTGCGGGCCACGGCCCACGCGGTGTGGGGTGCGGACCTGGACCCGGCCGCGGTCACAGTGGCCGCCGGCGACGACACAGCGCGCCAGGCGCTGCAACGTTGGTCGTTGCTGTCGGTGCCGGTCGATCAGCGCGCCATCGACTAGCGTGAGTGTCGCTATGAGTACCGATCCCGACGAACTGCGTGCCCAGGTCGCTGCGGTGCTGGCCGGCGTGCCGGATCCCGCGGTGGATCCGTCCGCACTCGAAGCAATGGACATCGATGTGGTGGCGGCCCGGCTCGAGGAGGCCCACGATCTGCTCGTGCAGGCCCTCGAATCCGTCGACAGGGGGCAACCGGGCGGACCGCAGGCGACCGGAAGGTGAGCGTCGGTGGCGCGGCGCGCTCGCGTTGATGCCGAGCTGGTGCGGCGGGGTCTGGCCCGGTCCCGCCAGCAGGCGGCCGAGATGATCGAGGCCGGGCGCGTCCGGATCGACGGTATGCCTGCGGCCAAACCGGCCACCGCGGTCGCCCCGGACACCAACATCACCGTGATCGCCACAGCGGAACGGAGCTGGGTCTCTCGCGGCGCACACAAGCTGATCGGTGCGCTCGACGCGTTCGACGTCGCCGTCGAGGGCCGGCGTTGCCTCGATGCCGGGGCCTCGACCGGGGGCTTCACCGAGGTGCTGCTCGACCGCGGCGCCGCCGAGGTGGTGGCCGCCGATGTGGGCTACGGGCAACTGGCCTGGCCGCTGCGGTCCGATGAGCGGGTGCACGTGTTGGAGCGCACGAATGTGCGGGAGTTGACTCCCGAGGCGATCGGCGGGCCGGTTCAGCTGGTCGTCGCCGACTTGTCCTTCATCTCGCTGGCCACTGTCCTTCCGGCGCTGACGGCCTGTGCGGATGCCGACGCCGATATCGTTCCGATGGTGAAACCGCAGTTCGAGGTGGGCAAGGATCGGGTGGGCGCCGGCGGCGTCGTATCCGATCCAGAGTTGCGCATCGATGCCGTGTGCACGGTCGCCCGCAAGGCGGCAGCGTTGCAGTGGCATGCTGTCGATGTGACGGCTAGCCCGCTCCCGGGGCCATCGGGCAATGTCGAGTATTTCCTGCACCTGCGTGCCCATACCGAACGTCCGCTGACCGGTGAGGCGCTCGAACATGCAGTTCGGCAGGCGGTCGAGGAGGGACCGCAATGACGTCTGAACGCACGATCCTGCTGGTGGTGCACACCGGCCGCGACGAGGCGACCGAGGTCGCCCGCCGGGTGGAAAAGGTGCTCGGCGACAACGGCATTGGTTTGAAGGTGCTCTCGGCGGAGGCCGTCGACCGCGGACCACTGCATCTGGCGCCCGATGACATGCGCGCGCTCGGGGTCGACATCGAGGTGGTCGACGCCGAGGAACGCGCGGCCGAAGGTTGCGAGCTGGTGCTGGTCCTCGGGGGCGACGGTACGTTCCTGCGGGCCGCCGAGCTCGCGCGAAATGTCGAGATCCCGGTACTGGGAGTCAATCTCGGCCGGATCGGGTTCCTGGCCGAGGCCGAAGCGGAGGCCATCGACCACGTGCTCGATCGCGTCATCGAGCGCGATTACCGCATCGAGGAACGCATGACGCTCGACATCGCGGTGCGGGTGGGCACCGATGTGGTGAACCGGGGGTGGGCGCTGAACGAGGCCAGCCTGGAGAAGGGTCCGCGGCTCGGGGTGCTCGGTGTGGTGTTGGAGGTGGACGGTCGCCCGGTGTCGTCGTTCGGCTGCGACGGAGTGCTGGTGGCAACCCCGACGGGATCCACCGCCTACGCGTTCTCGGCAGGCGGCCCGGTGCTGTGGCCGGACCTTGAGGCGATTCTGGTGGTACCGAACAATGCCCACGCACTGTTCGCCCGTCCGATGGTGACGAGCCCGTTGGCCAGCATCGCGATCGAGATCGAGGCGAGCGGCAACGATGCGCTGGTGTTCTGTGACGGTCGCCGCGAAATGATCGTGCCTGCCGGTGGTCGCCTGGAGGTGACACGCTGCGGCACCCCGCTGAAGTGGGTGCGGCTGGATTCGGCGCCGTTCACCGATCGCTTGGTGCGCAAGTTCCGGTTGCCGGTCACCGGATGGCGGGGGCAGTAGATACCTGTGCTGTCGGAGATTCGTATCGAGTCGTTGGGCGCGATCAGCGCCGCCACCGCGGAGTTCGACCGCGGGTTGACCGTGCTGACCGGAGAAACCGGTACCGGCAAGACGATGGTGGTGACGAGCCTGCACCTGCTCGGTGGCGCGCGAGCCGACGCGACCAGGGTTCGGTCGGGGTCTGACCGCGCGGTGGTGGAAGGCCGTTTCAGCACAATCGAACTCGGCGAGGACGTCTCCGGCCGGGTCGAGGAGATCCTGGACTCCTCGGGCGCCGAGCGTGACGACGACGGCAGCGTGATCGCGGCCCGTTCGGTCAGCCGGGCCGGGCCGTCGCGGGCGTATCTGGGCGGGCGCAGTGTGCCGGCGAAATCCTTGAGCAGCTTCACCGCTCAGGTGCTGACGTTGCATGGTCAGAACGACCAGTTGCGGTTGATGCGGCCCGATGAGCAACGGGCGGCACTCGACCGGTTCGCGGAGGTGGACAAGCCTCTGACCCGCTATCGACGTATCCGTGATGAGTGGCTGGCGGCGCGTCGTGACCTCACCGACCGTCGGCGGCGGGCCCGGGAACTGGCCCAGGAAGCCGACCGGCTCAGCTTCGGTATCCACGAGATCGACGCGGTCGCACCGCAGCCCGGCGAGGATGAGGCGATCATCGCCGACATCCGGCGGCTGTCTGAACTCGATGCGCTGCGGGAAGCCGCGCACCTCGCGCGCTTCGCGTTGGCCGGTGAGCTCGATGAGCCCACGCCGGAGTCGACCTCGGCTGCCGACGGGGTGGGCCGCGCGCAGGCGGCGCTGGAGTCCACCGATGACTCGGCGTTGCAGGCTCTGGCAGTCCGCTTGGCCGAGGCGATGGCAGTGATCGGCGATGTCTCCGGCGAGCTCGGTGACTACCTGTCCGAATTGCCCAGTGATGCCAGCACTTTGGAGACAAAGCTGGCACGGCAGGCAGAGCTGCGCACGCTCACCCGCAAGTACGCTGCCGACGTCGACGGGGTCCTGGAGTGGTCACGCGACGCCGCCGAGCGGTTGGCGCAGCTTGACGTGTCCGAGGAGAGCCTGGCGGCACTGGACAGCAAGGTCGCCGAGCTCGAGAGTCAACTGGTCACGGCGGCAGGAGAACTCACCAAAGCCAGGTCCAAGGCGGCCAAGGGGCTGGCCAAGGCGGTGACCGCGGAACTGGCCGGACTGGCCATGGCCAACGCGGTGTTCACCATCGGTGTGGCACCGATGCCGGCCCGGGCCGACGACTCTGCGCCGGTGACCATGCCCGACGGCGAGGTGCTGCATGCCGGTCACGACGGCGTGGACGCGGTCGAGTTCGGATTCACCGCACACCGTGGCGCGGATGTGCTGCCGCTGGCCAAGAGTGCCTCCGGCGGTGAGTTGTCCCGCGTGATGCTGGCCCTCGAGGTGGTCCTTTCGGCGTCGACGGCGGGCACCACGATGGTGTTCGACGAGGTCGACGCCGGGGTGGGTGGTCGGGCCGCAGTGCAGATCGGCCGCCGGCTGGCCCGGCTGGCGCGTACCCATCAGGTCATCGTGGTGACCCACCTGCCTCAGGTCGCGGCGTTCGCCGACGCCCACCTCCTGGTCGACAGCGGTAATGGTCGGGCCAAGTCCAGCGGTGTGCGCCGCATCGACGACGAGGAGCGGGTCGCCGAATTGGCCCGGATGCTGGCCGGATTGGGGGAGTCCGACAGCGGGCGGGCCCACGCCAGGGAACTGCTCGAGGCCGCACAGCAGGAGCGAAGCGCACCCTAGTCCTGATCGACGATCGGACCGGGGTTGGCCGGTGACAATTCGGCGGAGGTCCATCGCAACGGGCTGGCGTGGGTGAGTTCCACCACCTCGCTGATCGTGAAGTCGATCGCGCACTGCGCGCCGGCATCGGGATCGGCTTCATCCCAGTTGATTTCGGCGACTCCGGTGAGCTGGATCGTTGTTCCGGAAGACCAGTCGACCACCAGCATCCCGCACCGTGGATTCGCCTCGATGTTGCCCAGCGTCATGAACATCGAGTTCCCTCGGTAGTCCGGCCAACGTAGCCGGTGGGGCGAGAGCACCTGCATGAATCCGGGATTGCCGCCGCGGTGTGACGCGTCGGCGTTGCCCGCGGCATCCGCCGACCCGATGAAGAAGGCGTCGGCGTGGGTGATGACGGCTTGCTGGGAGGAGGTCAGTGCCTGCCCACGGTGCGCGTCGGGCAGTCCCGTCGAGGTCCGCACCTCGACGACGTCCCGGCGCGAAATGTACTTCGGGCAGTTCGAATACACCTGATCGGTGTGGATCCGCAGTCCCGTGCCGGTGGGCTCGGCGGAGCCGTTGACTCGCATTCGCCGTCGGGTCTGCGGTTCGATGGCGATCATCCCGATCTGCTGTCGGCCGCGCAGCACATCACGGACCGGATCGCCAGGCGTGGGCAGTGCGTCGACCAGGACCGTGCGCGGATCGTCGGAGTGGACGAAGCCGGGCGGACCAGCGATCAAGCTGGTCCACACCCGGCCATCGTCGTCGGCCGCGGCGATCACGATCATCGGCTGATCGGCGAGGAACGCAGCGGCGGCCGCGGGAACTTCGGTGCGGATCATGCGGCCGACGCGGGTGGCGATCGTCTCCTGTCCCATCCGCCGTTGCACCGCCAACTCACCCGAGTGATACATGTTCACCGGCTCGGCTCAGAAGAATCCGCAGGTGGGGGCCGCACCGCTGGGTGCGGGAGCGCTCTGCGCCCCGTTGGGTGCGTACACCTCGAGCCGGGTGCCGTCCGGGTCGGTGAAGAAGATGCCGCCGGAAGACGTTCCCTCGCCGTGCGCGACGACGCCGTCGTGCGCGAACTCGGTGCCCAGCGCCTTCAGAGCCGCCTCGACGGTCCGCACCTCGTCGATGCTGGCTGCCTCGAACGAAAGATGGTGCAGGCCCGGTGTTTCCGTGGAGAACCGGCCGTTGCTCTGTTGCCAGAGGGTCAGCCGCAGTGCCCCGCCCGCGCCGAGGAAGGCGTACCGGTGCTCGCCCTCGCTGTTGACGGCGAGCGGTTCGAAACCCAACGCGTTTCGGTAGAAGGCGACGGAGCGGTCCAGGTCGGTGACGTTGATGCCGACGTGTCCTGCGGCGAGCTGTGGCGGGGTGGTTCCGGACATGCGGTCCTCCTGGGTAACTAGTGAAAAGACTTACGTAGGTTAGGACTGAAGAAGTCCTACCGTCAACCATCTAATTATATTTCGATGGTTAGTTCGGCGGGTGGCTCCTGCTGTCGAGGGCGCGTGGTTACCCTCAGGTATGCGTGATCCGCGCCCGCATGTCGGCGAACCCCTTGCGCTGGATCTGCTGAACACCCGATGGATGTCAGCGGATGGGCCGCAGGACCTCCTCGCGGACGTCGACGGGCTCCGCACCTGGTTGCTGGCCAATGGGTTGGACGACCGTTGCGAGGCTGACGAGAAGTCGCGGGTCGCCTTGCTGGCGGCCAGGGAGGCGATCCTGCGGGCGGTGCAGGAAGGTTCCGTCGACGAGATCAATGACGTGCTGGAACGGGGTCGGATCCGCCGCACGCTCACGGCGTCGGGCCCCGACGAGGCTGCCGAGGTACTGCAACCGGAATGGCTGGCCGGCTGGCTGGCCGCGGCGGACCTGCTGCGGTTGCTGGGTGAGGCGCCCGATCGGATCAAGCAGTGTGCACACCCGCACTGCATTCTCTGGTTCCACGACAGCTCCAAGAACGGCGCACGACGGTGGCATTCGATGGCCACGTGTGGCAACCGCGCGAAGGCGGCGCGGCACTACGCAGCGAAGCGGGATTGAGACCGGACTGCTGTTACTGATGTGACAAAAGCCAACTTGTGAGGCTGGTGTTACGGCGCGCCTCCGCCGCCTGACCGGCGAAGCCCGACAGAATCGGCGCATGAAGATGTCCACGCTGCTCACTCGCAATGCCAGTACGCGTCCGGGAGTGACCGGCACTGCCCGTGTGGACCGCGACATCGATCGGCTGCTTCGCCGCGTCGGCCCTGGCGACATCGTCGTCCTCGACGCTCAGGATCTGGACCGGATCACCGCCGATGCGCTTGTCGAGGCCCAGATCGCCGGTGTCGTCAACGCCTCGCCGTCCATCTCGGGGCGTTACCCGAACCTCGGGCCGGAGGTGCTCGTCGCCAACGGTGTGGTGCTGATCGACGAGGCGGGGTCGGACGTCTTCAAGAAGATCAAGGACGGGGCGCGGATCCGCCTGAACAACGGCGGCGTCTACTCGGGTGACCGACGGATCGCGGTGGGCACCGAGCGTAACGATCAAGAGATCCACGAGCTCATGCACGACGCCAAGAGTGGTCTCGTGGCGCACCTGGAAGCCTTCGCGGGCAACACCATCGAGTTCATCCGCAGCGAGAGTCCGCTGCTCATCGACGGCATCGGGATCCCGAACATCGACGTCGATCTGCACCGCCGCCACGTGGTGATCGTCGCCGAGGAACCCGACGCGGCCGATGACCTCAAGGCGCTCAAGCCGTTCATCAAGGAGTACCAGCCGGTGCTGGTCGGTGTCGGGGCCGGAGCGGACGTGCTTCGCAAGGCCGGCTACCGCCCGGCGCTGATCGTCGGCGACCCGGACAAGATGAGCGTCGAGGTGCTGCGGTGCGGCGCTCAGGTGGTGCTGCCCGCCGACGCCGACGGCCACGCCGCCGGGCTGGAACGCATCCAGGACCTCGGCGTCGGCGCGATGACCTTCCCCGCCGCCGGATCGGCGGCCGACCTCGCGCTGCTGCTGTGCGACCACCACGGTGCGTCGCTCATCGTCACCGCCGGTCACACCGCATCGATCGAGGAGTTCTTCGACCGCTCGCGCCAGCGCAGCAACCCTTCGACGTTCCTGACCCGGCTGAAGGTCGGGGAGAAGCTCGTCGACGCCAAGGCGGTGGCGACGCTGTACCGCAGCCGGGTGTCCGGCGGGGCGATCGCGCTTCTGGTACTGGCGATGCTGGTGGCCGTGGTGGTCGCACTGTGGGTGTCGCGCGCAGACGGGGCCGTGCTCGACTGGGTCGTCGACTACTGGAACCGCTTCACCCTCTGGGTGCAGGGCCTGGTCAGCTAGCGGGGCGGTGAGTTGTGATCACGCTACGCGCACATGCCATTTCGCTGGCGGCAGTTTTTCTGGCGCTGGCGATCGGCGTGGCCCTGGGTTCGGGGCTGCTGTCCAACACGGTGCTGTCGGGCCTTCGTGACGACAAGAAGGACCTGCAGCACCAGATCGAGGCTCTCAATGACGGCAAGAATGCGCTGAACGAAAAGCTCAATGCCGCAGGAGAATTCGACGCGCAGATGGCACCCCGAATAGTGCGTGACGCATTGAAGGACAAGTCGGTGGTGGTGTTCCGTACGCCGGACGCCGCCGACGGTGATGTCGACGCGGTGTCGAGGTTCGTCCGCGACGCCGGCGGCACGGTCACCGGGAAAATCTCACTCACGAGCGAGTTCGTCGAAGCGAACTCGGCCGACAAACTGCTATCGGTGGTCAATTCACCGATCGTGCCGGCCGGCAAGCAGTTGAGCACCGCGGCGGTGGACCAGGGGTCCCAGGCCGGCGACCTGTTGGGCATCACACTGCTGATCGACCGGAACCCGGCCGCGGCGCCCGTCGATGACATGCAGCGCCAGACCGTGCTCACTGCGCTGCGCGACACTGGGTTCCTGACCTATGACGATCCACACATCGGCGCGGCCAACACCGCGCTGATCGTGACCGGAGGCGGGTTGGGCGAAGACGGCGGCAACCGCGGCGCAACCATGGCTCGTTTCGCCGCCGGGTTGGCCCCGCACGGCACCGGAACGGTGCTCGCCGGCCGCTCAGGATCGGCATCTGGAACCGGCCCCGTGGCTGTGACCAGGTCGGATGCCGGGCTGGCTGCCACCGTCAGCACCGTGGACGACGCCGATTCCAGCGCCGGTCAGATCACGGCCGTCCTTGCGTTGAGCGACCTCGCGAGCGGTGGGAAGCCGGGCCGGTACGGCACCGGGCAGGGCGCGACGTCGGTGACCATCCCGCAATAGGCGCGCTCCGGGCACTGATTTGCCCCAGGCGCATGCGGCGCGTCAGCGACGGCTTGTCGGCGTCGGTGTTAAGGTGAGATTCCGTGGGTCGGCAGGCCACAGCAGTTTCTCGATTCCCTGCCAGTCGTCACGGAGGATGCTTTTGCCCGCCTTACGCAAGCACCCGCACACCGCCACCAAACACCTCTTCGTCACCGGTGGTGTGGCGTCATCGCTCGGTAAGGGGTTGACCGCATCGAGCCTCGGTCAGCTGCTGACCGCGCGAGGGTTGCAGGTCACCATGCAGAAGCTCGACCCCTATCTGAACGTCGATCCGGGCACCATGAACCCGTTCCAACACGGTGAGGTGTTCGTCACCGAGGACGGCGCCGAGACAGACCTCGACGTCGGCCATTACGAGCGGTTCCTGGATCGCAACCTGTCCCAGTCGGCCAACGTGACCACCGGTCAGGTGTACTCCACGGTGATCGCCAAGGAACGGCGCGGCGAGTACCTGGGCGACACCGTTCAGGTGATTCCCCACATCACCGACGAGATCAAGAGCCGGATCCTGGCCATGGCCGAGCCCGATTCGTCCGGACAGCGCCCCGATGTGGTGATCACCGAAATCGGCGGCACGGTGGGCGATATCGAGTCGTTGCCGTTCCTGGAGGCCGCCCGCCAGGTGCGCCATGAAGTCGGCCGGGACAACTGCTTCTTCCTGCACGTGTCGCTGGTGCCCTATCTCGCCCCATCCGGCGAGCTCAAGACCAAGCCGACTCAGCACTCGGTGGCCGCGTTGCGCAGCATCGGCATCACCCCCGATGCTCTGATCCTGCGGTGTGATCGTGACGTCCCCGAGCCGCTCAAGAACAAGATCGCGCTCATGTGCGACGTCGACATCGACGGGGTGATCTCCACTCCGGACGCGCCGTCCATCTACGACATCCCGAAGGTGCTGCACCGCGAGGAACTCGACGCGTACGTGGTTCGCCGGCTCAACCTGCCGTTCCGCGATGTGGACTGGTCCGAGTGGGACGACCTGTTGCGCCGGGTGCACGAGCCGCAGGAGACGGTTCGGATCGCCTTGGTGGGCAAGTACATCGACCTGTCCGATGCCTACCTGTCGGTGGCCGAGGCGCTGCGCGCCGGCGGCTTCAAACACCGCGCCAAGGTGGAGATCCGGTGGGTGGCCTCCGATGACTGCGAGACGGACCCCGGCGCGGCGGCCGCGCTGTCCGATGTCGACGGGGTGCTCATTCCGGGCGGGTTCGGTATCCGCGGCATCGAGGGCAAGCTCGGGGCGATCGGGTTCGCCCGCAAGCGCGGACTGCCGGTGCTGGGACTGTGTCTGGGGTTGCAGTGCATCGTGATCGAGGCGGCGCGGTCGGTCGGTATCGCCGGTGCCAACTCCGCCGAGTTCGATCCGAAGACGGCGGACCCGGTGATCTCCACGATGGCCGATCAGGAGGACGCCGTCGCCGGCGAGGCCGACCTGGGCGGCACCATGCGGCTCGGTGCCTATCCCGCCGTATTGGAAGCGGGATCGATTGTGGCGCAGGCCTATCAGGCCACCGAGGTGTCCGAACGGCACCGGCACCGCTACGAGGTCAACAACGCCTACCGGGACCGGATCGCCGAGAGCGGGCTGCGGTTCAGCGGCACCTCGCCCGACGGGCACCTGGTGGAGTTCGTTGAGTACGACTCGAACATCCACCCGTTCCTGGTCGGGACGCAGGCACACCCCGAGCTCAAGAGCCGGCCGACGCGTCCGCACCCGCTGTTCGCGGCATTCATCGGCGCGGCACTTGACTACAAGGCGGCGGAGCGGTTGCCCGGTATGGACCTTCCCGAACATTTCGCCGAGGAGTCCGAGGACGTCGAGGACGGCGCGAGTCCGGTGGACGAAGCCGCTTCTCTTGGCTGAACACGACTTCGAGACGCTCGCCAGCGAAACCGTCTACGTCGGAAACATTTTCGCGCTGCGCGCGGACGAGGTCAGCATGCCCGGCGGCGGGTCGGCCCGGCGTGAGGTCGTCGAGCACTACGGTGCGGTCGCCGTCGTAGCACTGGACGAGGACGGCAACGTGGTACTGGTGTACCAATACCGTCATCCGCTGGGACGCCGGCTCTGGGAATTACCCGCCGGCCTCCTCGACCTCGGTGGCGAGCCGCCCGAGGTGACCGCCGCGCGCGAACTCTCCGAAGAGGTCGGGCTGGCCGCCGCGCACTGGCGGGTGCTGGTGGATCTCGATTCGACGCCGGGGTTCTCCGACGAGAGTGTGCGGATCTACCTGGCCACCGGGTTGACCGACGTCGCACGTCCCGAAGCCGAACACGAGGAAGCCGACATGGTGGTCGAGCGGGTGCCGCTCGCAGAAGCCGTGCGGCGGGTGTTCTCCGGCGACATCGTGAACGGCATTGCGGTGGCAGGCATCCTGGCCGCACACGCGATGCCCGATGCGGAGGCGTTACGACCGGTCGACGCGGTGTGGACCGACCGGCCGACAGCGTTCAGGCGGCGCAAAGGTCTGTTATGACCACACCGTCGCCCCTCCGATCGGCCCTCGACGACCAGCTGCAGGGCTACCTCGATCACCTGACGATCGAGCGGGGCGTGGCGGCCAACACTTTGAGCTCCTACCGGCGCGACCTGCGTCGCTACGTCGAACACCTGACCCAGCGGGGAATCGCGGATCTGGCGGACGTGGCCGAGGCCGATGTCAGCGACTTCCTCATCGCGCTACGTCGGGGGGACCCGGAATCGGGAGTGACCGCGTTGTCGGCGGTTTCGGCTGCTCGGGCAGTGGTCGCGGTCCGCGGACTGCACCGGTTCGCCACGGCCGAGGGCATCACCGCGCTCGATGTCGCCCGCGGGGTCAAACCGCCCACGCCGAGTCGTCGACTGCCCAAGAGCCTCAGCCTCGACGAGGTACTCGCGCTGCTCGAGGCCGCCGGCGGGGAGAGCGAGGCCGACGGTCCGCTGACGCTGCGAAACCGGGCGCTGCTGGAACTGCTGTACTCCACCGGCGCCCGCATCTCCGAGGCCGTCGGACTCGACATCGACGACATCGACACGCACGCACGTTCGGTGCTGCTGCGCGGCAAGGGCGGTAAGCAGCGGCTCGTGCCCATCGGACGCCCGGCTGTCACCGCGCTCGACGCGTACCTGGTGCGGGGGCGTCCGGACCTGGCCCGCCGGGGCCGGGGCACACCCGGCATCTTCCTCAACGCCCGCGGTGGCAGGCTGTCCCGCCAGAGTGCCTGGCAAGTGCTGCAGGATGCCGCGACGCGGGCCGGCATCGCGTCTGCTGTCTCACCGCACACCTTGCGGCACTCGTTCGCGACCCACCTGCTCGACGGCGGCGCCGACGTGCGCGTGGTCCAGGAACTGCTGGGCCACGCCTCGGTGACCACCACGCAGATCTACACCATGGTCACGGTGCATACGCTGCGTGAGGTTTGGGCGGGCGCCCACCCGCGGGCGCGCTAGCCGCCCAGGTACTCCGACTCCAGCACCAGATCCGGCAGGAGCGTCTGGTACTCGGCATGAGTCTTGTGATGCTTGGTGTCCCACTGCGAACCCTGATGCGCGCTCATGTAGGCCAGGTACTTCGGGGCGCCGGGCAGCTTCACGTTGTCGGCTACCACGATCGAGCCCCGGTGCAGCCAACCACGCTCCAGCAGGCTCTGCAGATCGGTCAGGTAGGCGTTCTTGTCGTGATCGAGGAACACGAAATCCAGTCCGCCGGCGTCGAACCCGGCGGCCGCGAGGGTGTCCAGCGTGCGGCCACCGTCGCCGATGGTCCCGACCACGCAGGTGATCCGGCCGGCCACCCCGGCATGTGCCCAGATCCGTCGCGCGATGTCCGCGTTGGTGGGGGAGAACTCCACCGAGAACACCCGGGCGGCCGGCGCGGCGCGGGCGATCCGCATCGCCCCGTAGCCGCAGTAGGTGCCCAGCTCGAGCGCCAGACTCGGGTCGGCCCGCACGACTGCGGCGTCGAGCAGCGCACCCTTCTCGTCGCCGACGTTGATCAGGAACGACTTCTCGTAGGCGAACTTGTCGATGGTGGCGATGACGTCGTCGAGGTCGCCGGCGCGGGCGTTGGCCACCACATAATCGGCGGCCGCGGCCTCGCGTCCGTCGCCCCACTGCCCGGTTTTCGAGAAGTGCCTGGCGCCGATTCCCATCCGGATGAACGACCACCGCAACAGCGGCAGTCGCTGTTTGAGACTCATGACGCACAGCCTAGGACGGGTGATGCCCACCGGGCAGGGTTCCGTCGGTGTGGGTCAGCCGAGGTAATCGGACTCCAGCACCAGATCGGGAATGACAGAACCGTACTCGCCGTGGGTCCTGTGCTCGACGGTCTGCCATCTTCCACCCTGCTGCTCCTGCATGTACGCGCGGTATTTGGGAGCGCCGGGGATCTTCACGTTGTCCGCGACGACGATCGTGCCGCGGCGCAGCCAACCGCGGTCGAGGAGGCTCTGCAGGTCGGACAGGTAGGCATTCTTGTCGTGGTCGAGAAAGACGAGATCGACCGAACCCGAGGTGAATCCGTGCTCCTGCGCCAGCGCGTCGAGAGTGCGGCCGCCGTCGCCGATGGTTCCGACCACGCACGTAACCCTGTCGTCGACGCCCGCGTGTTCCCAGATCCGTCGCGCGTTTTCGGCGTTGTCGGAAGACAGTTCGATCGAGTACACGCGAGCCGTCGGCGCTGCTCTGGCGATCCGAAGTGCCCCGTAACCGCAGTAGGTCCCCAATTCGAGTGCCAGTGTGGGGTCGGCGCGGCGCACCGCCGCGTCGAGCAAGTCGCCTTTCTCGTCTCCGACGTTTATCAGGAATGACTCGGTGTAGGCGTATCGATCGATGGTGGCGAGGACGTCGTCGATATCGCCCCGGCGAGCGTGTGCGAGCACGTACCGCACGGCGGCGGCTTCCCGTCCATCGCCGATCTGACCAGTCCTCGTGAGGTTTCGGCTGCCCAGCGCCAGTCGCCAGAACGACCATCGCAGCAGCGGCACGCGTTGCTTCAGGGTCATGATTCCCATCCTCGTTTCGTCTCCGGTGGTGGCGGTATCTTGCGAACGACCTGCAGCCTGATCGGCCGATTCGGCACGGCGGCGACACCGCGAGGTATCGACCGTGGCGGCTTGCTCCTTCGCCTGCCGGTGGGCCTTCTCAGCTCAACCCTGCGCAGCAGTGTGCCCAGGACGATCGACAATTCGAGCGACGCGAAAGCCGCCCCGGGACAACGCCGATGCCCGTAACCGAACGGGGAGTATTCGGCCGGCGGTGGCTTGCGGACGAGAAAGCGATCGGGATCGAATCGGCCCGGATCTGACCAGACGGTCGGGTCGGCATGCAGGGCGGGCAGTGACACGCCGATCACATCGCCCGGGGCCCTGGGGATCTGCCAGGTCTCGGTCGTCGACTTCAGCTGGCGAACGACGATCGACACCGTCGGGTGCATCCGAAGCGTCTCGGAGACGACGGCGCCGAGGTAGGGCAGCTTGGGCATGTCCACTGGAGCGGGATTGTCCGCCAGCTCGGAGAGCAGTCTGCGCCGGACACCGTCGTCATCGTGGATGTGAAAAAGGGCCCACGCCAAGGTGGTTGCTGACGTCTCGTGGCCCGACACCAACAACGTTCGCAGCTGCTGTAGCACCTCGTCGTCGCTGCGATCGCCTGCGTGGTCACCGGAGAGCAGGATGCTCAGCACGTCGTCATAGCCGTCGGTGCCCGTGCGTCGTCGCAAGGTGATCTGCTCAGACAGCAGACCGTCGAGTTCCAGGCGTCTCTGCGAGAAGCGTCGCCAAGGACCGAGACCGAGCGGGGCGCGGCGCAGCGCGGGGAAGAACATGAACGGCGCGACGTAGTTGCGCATCATCGACTTGACGGTGCGGATGTATTGGTCGGTGCGTACGTGGTCCTCGATGCCGAAGACGGTCCGGATGATGATGCGCAGGGTTATCGACTGCGCGGCGTCCCGGGCATCGATCACTGTGCCGGGTTGCCAGGGCTCGATCTCCTTCTCGGCGGCCTGCGCCATCGCATCGGCGTACCGGTGAATGCGCTCGCCATGCAGAGCGGGAAGGAACCTGGCACGTTCCCGCTTATGGGGGATCCCGTCGAGCAGGATTATCGATCCGTCGCCGACCACCGGTTCGATCGGGTTGGGCATCGGCGGTGTCAGCATGGATGACGGAATGGCGAGGAATTCACGGACGTGTTCGGAGTGGGCGGCGAACAGCACCTCGCCGAGACCCGGTATCGACATGCCGAAAGGTCGTCCACGGCGAGACCGCCTGCGGAAGTAGGCCTCCGCGTCGTACCAGGCGGCGACGGCGTGGGCGAACCGCAGCCGCGGGGTGATCCCGGACTTTGTCATGTAGCTCCTTCGCGGGTGGGCCCGCATCGATATGTCATCGATCCGCGCCGACCGATTTGCCGATTGCAGCCAGCACCGCGGTAGTCGACCGGCGGGCACCGACACTGATCCGCACACCACCGTCGCTGTAGGAGCGCACCTGCAGTCCGGTCCCCTCGAATGCCTCGCGCCACGGTTTGCCGGACGGGGGGAGGTAGACGAAGTTCGCGTGCGACTCAGTGCTGGCCACCCGCAGTTCACCGAGCCTGGTGCGCAGATAGGTGCGCTCGGCGGTGATGAAGCGGATGCGTTTCTGCAGTTGCTCTTCCGCCGCGTAGGACGCCGCGACCGCCGCCAGGCTGGTGAAGGTGGAGCCGAACGGCAGCTGCATGGCCCACAGTGCCGCTGCCGAGCGCGGTGAGCAGATCCCGTAGCCCGTGCGCATGCCGGCCAGCCCGTACGCCTTCGAGAACGTACGTACCACAATGACATTGGGGTACCGGAGCACCAGCTTTCGGCAGTCGAGCCGGTATGCCGGGTGCACGAATTCGATATAGGCCTCATCGATCACTACCACGACATCGGAGGGCACTCGGTTCAGGAATTGCCGCATCTGTGTGGTGGGCGCAACGGTGCCGGTCGGATTGTGGGGCCGACAGATCACGATCACCTGCGCATCGTCCGCCGCATCAGCCATGGATTCGAGATCCTGATGCCCGTGTCGATCGAGCGGCACCCCAACCGGTGTCAGGCGAGCCATCTGCGCGAAGATGGGATAGCCGTCGAACGTCGGTGTGGCCAGGACGATCCGGTCACCGGGCGAGGTCACGGTATGGAGAACCTGCATCACCACGCCCGTCGCCCCGGCGGCGACGATCACCTGTTCGTCTTCTACTCCGACATGCGTGGCGATCAGGCGCCGAAGGCGTTCCGGCAGGAACTCGGGATAGCGGTTGGCAGCGGCGGTGGCCTGGACGATCGCCGTGTGCACGGCGGGCAGTGGAGCAAACGGATTCTCGTTCAACGACAAAGCCAGCGGATCGTCCGTTTGTGGCGCGACGTCGTAAGGCCGGTCGGTCTGTGTCAGCTGTTTCACGTCGGCCTACCGCCCCACCGGACTGCGGCGGCGGCGGCGAAGTCGCCGGCGTGGGCAAAGGCCGCCATCAATACCGTGTCACCAGGTGAAACGTGACCGTTCTGGATCGCGCGGTCGAGGTTGACCGGGATGCCTGCGGCGAACAGGTTGCCGCACTCATCGAAGGTGTGGACGTGCCGGGTGCTCGGCAACTCAAGCGCTTCACACCAGTTGCGCAGGAACGCCCGGTTGGGCTGATTTGTGACGAGTAGGTCGATGTCCTTGGTGCGCAGACCGATTCGGTCGCATACCGTATACGAGACCTCGGGCACCTGACGGTTTCCCCGAGCCAGAACTTTGGTGATCTTGGATTCGGTGAAGCCGATGTAGCCTTCCCCGGGGCCTGGCTCCCACCATTTGCGATGCGGGTCGACTGCGATCGCCATGTCGCCGGCGTATTCGCCGTAGGTACGGCACTCGACGTCGAGGATCGGCGATTCGTCCGACAACGTGAGTAACCCGACTGCTGCGCCGTCGCCGGGCACTGCGGCTTGTGCCTTGCGGCGCACTCCGGGTTGATCGAAGATCTGGCCGGCCGCATTCTGGGCGACCGCGACCAGCGCGGTGCGGCCCGCGCCCGACGAAAGCAGCTGGCGGGCGGTCTGCATGCCCAGCACGAATGCGGCGCAGCCGCCGTTGTGCAGGTCGAGAACCCAGTCCGGGCGCATACCCAGCCGGTGTGCGATTCCTCCGCCGGCGCCGTAGAACGGCACGTCGGGCATCTGCGTGTGGCTGATGAGGATGTCCACGTTCGCGATGACGTCCTGGCCGTGCCGTTCGACAAGGCCCGTTGTGGCGCGCTCGATCATGTCGATCGCGGTTTCGTCCGGGCCGACGTGATGGCGGAATTTCGGTGCCCGGAACATGAGGTTGTCACGCAGCTCGTCGGACTCGGCGAACTGGGCGTAATACTCGGCGCTGATGGGTTCTCCGGGTAGGTAGGTGGAGACGTCGATCAGGCTGACGGTGGTTTGGCTCATCGCTGTTCTCATTTCATCCAGGCCGGTGTCACGGGCAGCCCGTTACGGTGGCGGTATTCGGCTATCGCCTTGAGGTTTTTGAGTTCCAGGAGATGCCCCGCGCCGAACATGTCCCAGAAGTCGCCAACCCACACCGGCCGTTCGGGCGGAGCAGTCTCGGGGTACGGGTTGCTGTCGTAGAAGGGGTGATGGCAATTCGTCCACAGCACAACCGAACCGGGCTTGTTCAATACCGTCTGCGCATCGACGACCCGCATGAGATAGACCATCCACAAGTGCTTGCCCTGGTCCCAGGCGCAGTGATAGTCGACCGTCATCGATTGCTTGTTTGCCGTTGTGCGGGTGAAGATTTCAGTCTCGGAGCCCAGCCGGTCACAAGCTGCCCACAGCCCGGGCTCATCGGTGGGACGGAATCCACGCAGGCTGTACGTCCATTCCTCGAGGCAGCGGGTGTCCGACAGGTAATCGAACAGTTCCTCGGGCGGGCAATCGATGTAATCGTTGACGGTGCAGTATTCGCCGAACACCTGATCGTGTGGATACACCGACCGCATCATCTCCATGATGATCGGGGTGGCGTTCTCCCGTGGCGACGTTTCGATTCGGACGACACCCTCGATGGCATCGGTGGTTCCGGAGTGGAAGGTGATGTCCTCAAGCGCGGGCAGCGGCATCTGATCGGTCCTTCTCTGGTTGTGAAATGGGTTGGGGTGGAGCCAAAAAGGGTGCGAAAGGTGGAATCTCGTCTGGCGAGCATTCGATGCTGACGACCGATGGGCCGTCGGCGGCCAACGCGCGTGCCAGCGCTCGGGGAAGGAGCTCAACCGCGTCGACGTCCTCGGAGGGCAATCCGGGGAACATCGACGCCACGCCGTGGCCGAGGCGGCTCGGTGTGAATCGGTTGTAGCTGTAGCGATCTTGGTAGAAGAGCTGCTCGCGGGTGACGCACATCGCGTGAGCGTTGTTGTTGAACAGCACGAAAGTGACGGGTAACCGGTACTGCACGGCGGTGTGGATCTCCATGCCGTGCATGAAGAAAGCGCCATCCCCGGCTATAACTACGGTGCGCCGATGGTCCCGGGCGAACGCCGCACCGATTGCAGCGCCGAAGCTGTAGCCCATCCCACCCATGCCCAGGGCGACCACGAAGCGCCCCGACCGCCGTGCGGGTAGATGGTGAATGGCCGACGCGCCGGTGTTGCCTGCATCGACCACCAGATCGGCATCTTCGGGCAGCACCTCGTCGAGCAGTTTCATCGCATCCCGATAGCGGACACCGGCTCCGTGAAACGCCGGCGGGATCAGCTCGGCTGTCGGGTCGGGAAGTCCTCGCCGGAGCGGTTGCGGTTTTCTCCGAACGGCGCGGATCAACTGCGTCAGCGATGTCCTCAGGTCATCGCTGTGGACGTGGTGGCACGGCCGATAGGGGACCGCCGACCCGATCGAGAACGTCGGTACCTTCGCCAACACTTCGTCGAGTCCCGCGGAGGCGGTGAGCGGCAGCCGCGTACCGACCACCAGACACAGCGCACTGCCTGCGATTGCTTCGGCCACCCCGCGATGGCCCATGACACCTGTCACGCCCAGATCAGCGTCGGTCACGTCCTTGGCGTCGGGCACTGTTGCTACCCGTGCACCGACGGCAAGGCGCAGTGCTTCGAGTTGGGCGCGGGCGTCGTCACGGGCGATCTGTTCGCCGGCGATGATCGTGACGGGGCCGTCGAGGTCCACGAGCGCATCGGAGATCGTTTCGGTTTCATCGGGGGAGCGATGTCCGTCGATGCGCTCGACGGGAACGCCGGCGACGTAGCCCGTTTGCATGTAGCCCTGCTGCACGTCCTTGGGGATGAGCAGCACAGCGGGGCCGCCGGTCCGCGCAGCTTCGATGGCACGCGGCAGCGCGACTCGGAGGTCATCGGGACTGAGCACCCGCCGGCAGTACACTGATACCTCGGCGAACAAGGCTTCGGCGTGAGCGAGCCGTTGTGCCCGCTGGTGTCTTGAAAGCTGCCCCGCCCGTCCTGCGTGCTGGGCGGCTGACCGACCAGGGCCAGGACCGGAACCCGGCTGGCGAAGGACTCGCCGAGTCCCGGAATCAGGTTGAGGCTCGCCCCACCGGAGGTTGCGGCGACCACGCCCAGACCGGCGCCCGCACGGCTGTACCCGTCGGCCATCGTCGCGGCCGAGAACTCATGCTTGGCCAGCACGGCGGTGATCCCGGTATGGAAGTACGCGGCGTCATAGAGGTCTTCGATGTTCGCGCCGCCCACGCCGAACAGGTGGCGAACACCCGAACGCGCGAGGTGGTCGATGATGAAGTCCACGACTCGGACAGTGGAGGTGCACCAGGGCGCCCACGGCTGGTCCATAACGGTAGTTCGGAGCCGACGGCCCGGCGGATGGGACGAATTGACGGCGGCTGCGGATTTTTGTCGCCGGAGGCGCAAAACTGTCGGCTGCCCGCGGGTCTGCCCGTCCTGGCTGCACAGCGACGTTAAACTTGCCGGGATATGTGCGCCGAGACCGCGGGATACCTGACCAATAGTGGTGGGGTATGACCGACGACAGCGCACACGAAGGCCTCTTCGAGCACAGCTCACCGGAGCTCGGTCTGACCGGGCGGCCACCGCGTGACATTCCCGAGCCGCGGCCGCGTTCGACGCATGGTCCGGCCAAGGTGATCGCGATGTGCAATCAGAAGGGTGGGGTCGGCAAGACCACCTCGACCATCAACCTGGGCGCCAGCCTTGCCGAGTACGGCCGCCGGGTGCTGCTGGTGGACCTGGACCCGCAGGGCGCATTGTCGGCGGGCCTCGGCGTGCCGCACTACGAGCTTGCGAACACGGTGCACAACCTGCTGGTCGAACCGCGGGTGTCGATCGATGACGTGGTGATCAAGACCCGCGTCAGCGGCATGGACCTGGTCCCCAGCAATATCGACCTCTCGGCCGCCGAGATCCAGCTGGTCAACGAGGTGGGCCGCGAGCAGTCGCTGGCCCGGGCCCTGTATCCGGTGCTGGACCGCTACGACTACGTGCTGATCGACTGCCAGCCCTCGCTCGGACTACTCACAGTCAACGGACTGGCGTGCGCCGACGGTGTGATCATCCCCACCGAATGTGAATACTTCTCGCTGCGCGGGTTGGCGCTGCTGACCGACACCGTGGACAAGGTGCACGACCGGCTCAACCCGAAGCTGTCCATCAGCGGCATCCTGGTCACCCGGTACGACCCGCGCACGGTCAACGCCCGTGAGGTCATGGCCCGCGTGGTGGAGCGGTTCGGCGATCTGGTGTTCGACACCGTGATCACCCGGACCGTGCGCTTCCCGGAGACCAGCGTGGCCGGTGAGCCCATCACCACCTGGGCGCCCAAATCGGGCGGTGCCGTCGCCTACCGCTCGCTGGCCCGCGAAGTCATCGACCGGTTCGGCGCGTGAACGATGTCCTGAACACCCCGGCCATTCCGACCGGCGATCCTGCCGAACCAGCGACCGCCGTCGGGGATGAGCCGACCACCGGTGAGCAGCAGAACCGATTCCAGGTTCGGCTCACCAACTTCGAGGGACCGTTCGACCTTCTGTTGCAGCTGATCTTCGCGCACCGCCTCGATGTCACCGAGGTGGCATTGCACCAGGTCACCGACGATTTCATCGCCTACACCAAAGAGATCGGCGCCCGGCTCGAACTCGACGAGACCACCACGTTCCTGGTGATCGCGGCGACGCTGCTGGATTTGAAGGCGGCCCGACTGCTGCCGTCGGGCGAGGTGCACGACGAGGAGGACCTGGCCCTGCTCGAAGTCCGCGACCTGTTGTTCGCGCGACTGCTGCAGTACCGGGCGTTCAAGCACGTCGCGTTGATGTTCGCCGAACTGGAGGCCGCGGCGCTGCGCAGCTACCCGCGCGTGGTGTCGCTGGAGGATCGCTTCTCGGACCTGTTACCCGAGGTGATGCTCGGCGTCGACGCCGGCAAATTCGCCGAGATCGCTGCCGCCGCCTTCACCCCGCGGCCGGTGCCCACTGTGGGCATTGACCACATCCACGCGCCCAAGGTGTCGGTGCCCGAGCAGGCGCACCGGATCATCGCACTGCTTGAGCAGCGCGGGATCGGCGAATGGGCAACTTTCTCCGAACTCGTGGCAGAGTGCACCGACGGACTCCAGATCGTCGGCCGCTTCCTGGCGCTGCTCGAACTGTTCCGAGCCAAGGCGGTAGCATTCGAGCAACCAGAACCGCTTGGAGTGCTCCAGGTTTCGTGGACCGGAGATCGGCCGACCAGCGAACATCTGGCAACCGCTGATGCGGAAGAATAGCGAGAACAATGACTGACGAGATCTCCGATTCCGGAGAGCGGTCCGACGATGCCCCGGGTGAAGCGATCCCGGTCGGAGATGACCTGGGCATCGACGTGGCGACGGTTCCCGAGCTCGAAGACGGTGAACTGGGCGCTGTCCTGGAAGCGCTGTTGCTGGTGGTGGACACGCCGGTGACGGTGGATGCGCTGGCCTCGGCGACCGAACAGCCCGCCTACCGGGTGATGGCCAAGCTGCGGCTGATGGCCGAGGAGCTTGCTGCCCGGGACAGCGGCATCGACCTGCGCGAGGCCGCTGGGGGCTGGCGGATGTACACCCGGGCGCGCTACGCCCCGTATGTCGAGCGGCTCCTGCTCGACGGCGCGCGGACCAAGCTGACCCGCGCCGCCCTGGAGACCCTGGCCGTGGTGGCCTACCGGCAACCGGTGACCCGCGCGCGGGTGAGCGCGGTGCGCGGCGTGAACGTGGACGCGGTGATGAGGACCCTGGTGGCGCGCGGTCTGATCACCGAGGCGGGCACCGATCCGGATTCGGGTGCGGCCTCTTTCGCCACCACCGAGTTGTTCCTGGAACGGCTCGGTCTGACATCCCTATCCGATCTGCCCGACATCGCGCCGCTGCTGCCCGATGTCGACGTGATCGACGATCTGAGCGAATCTCTCGGTGACGAGCCGCGTTTCGCCAAACTCAACGGCGGCTCGCCCGGTGGCAACCAGCCGATGGCCTTCGATGTGGACAAGGACTGACATGGCTGAAGAAGGCGTACGGCTGCAGAAAGTGCTGTCCCAGGCCGGAATTGCATCCCGGCGGGTGGCTGAGCGGATGATCACCGACGGCCGCGTCGAGGTCGACGGACGACTGGTGACCGAGCTCGGTACCCGGGTCGACCCGGATACGGCCGAGATCCGGGTGGACGGCTCCCGGGTGGTCATCGACGACACGCTGGTCTATCTGGCGATCAACAAGCCGATCGGCATGCTGTCCACGATGTCGGACGAGCGGGGCCGCCCCTGCGTGGGAGATCTGGTGGAGCACCGGGTCCGGGGCAACAAGAAGCTGTTCCACGTCGGCCGGCTCGACGCCGACACCGAGGGGCTGCTGCTGCTCACGAACGACGGGGAGCTCGCCCACCGGTTGATGCACCCGTCGTATGAGATCCCCAAGACCTATGTGGCGACGGTGATCGGCACGGTACCGCGCGGCCTGGGCAAGAAGTTGCGCGCGGGTATCGAATTGGACGACGGTCCGGCGCATGTCGACGACTTCGCGGTGGTGGACACGGTTCCGGGCAAGACCTTGGTGAGGGTCACGCTGCACGAGGGCCGTAACCGCATCGTGCGGCGCATGTTGGCCGCGGTGGATTTCCCGGTGCAGGAGTTGGTCCGCACCGACATCGGTTCGGTGGCACTGGGGGACCAGCGACCGGGGAGTATCAGGGCGCTCAGCCGCAAGGAAATCGGCGAGCTTTATCAGGCGGTGGGAATGTGAGCGGGTCTCTGGTGGTGGCGGTCGATGGGCCGGCGGGAACCGGGAAGTCTTCGGTTTCAAGAGGTTTGGCCCAAGCTCTTGGTGCGAGCTACCTGGACACCGGCGCGATGTACCGCATCGTCACGTTGGCGGTGCTGCGCGCCGGGGCCGACCTGGACGATGCCGAGGCCATCGACGCGGTGGCCTCGGGCACGGTGATCGGGGTGGCTTCGGATCCCGGTGAGGACCGCGCGTTCCTGGCCGGTGAAGACGTCTCGGACGAGATCCGTGGTGACGAGGTGACCCGCGCGGTGTCGGCGGTGTCGGCGGTGCCCGGCGTGCGTGCCCGGCTCGTCGATCTGCAGCGCGAGCTGGCTGCTGCGGGTGGACGCGTGGTGGTCGAGGGCCGCGACATCGGCACGGTCGTGCTGCCCAAGGCCGACGTCAAGATCTTTCTCACCGCTTCCGCCGAGGAGCGTGCCCGGCGCCGCAACGCCCAGAACATCGCGAGCGGTCTGCCCGACGACTATGCGGCGGTGCTCGCCGACGTGCAGCGGCGCGATCACCTTGATTCCACGCGGGCCGTTTCCCCGTTGCGGGCAGCCGAGGATGCACTGGTGGTCGACACCAGTGACATGGACCAAACACAGGTCGTGACACACCTTCTCGACCTGGTGACCCAGCATGCGGGGGTGCGCCGATGAGCGACTCTGATGGTGACGGCACCTGGTCGGACGAGAGCGACTGGGAGTTCAGCGACGAGGTTGCCGAGGTCCTCGAGGAGGCGGCCGCGCCGCCTCCGGTGGTAGCCGTCGTCGGTCGGCCCAACGTCGGGAAATCGACTCTGGTGAACCGGATCCTGGGGCGGCGCGAAGCCGTCGTGCAGGACATCCCCGGGGTGACCCGCGACCGGGTGTCCTATGACGCGAACTGGCTCAACCGCCGGTTCATGGTGCAGGACACCGGGGGATGGGAACCCGACGCCAAGGGTTTGCAGCAGCTGGTGGCCGATCAGGCACTGGTGGCGATGCGCACCGCTGACGCGATCATCCTCGTGGTCGATGCCGTCGTCGGCGCCACGTCGGCCGACGAGGCCGCGGCCCGGATGCTGCGCAAGTCGGGCAAGCCGGTTTTCCTGGCCGCCAACAAGGTTGACACCCAGCGCGGTGAGTCCGACGCCGCGGCGCTGTGGTCGCTGGGTATCGGTGAGCCGCACCCGATCAGCGCCATGCACGGCCGCGGCGTGGCCGATCTGCTCGACACGGTGATGGAGAAGCTGCCCGAGGTTTCCGAGGTGGGCGGCAGCGGTGTGGGCGGCCCACGCCGCGTCGCGCTGGTGGGCAAGCCGAACGTCGGCAAGAGCTCACTGCTGAACCGCCTGGCCGGTGACGAGCGTTCGGTGGTGCACGACGTCGCAGGCACTACGGTCGACCCCGTCGACTCACTGATCGAATTGGGCGGCAAGACTTGGCGATTCGTCGACACCGCGGGTCTGCGCCGCAAGGTCGGACAGGCCAGTGGCCACGAGTTCTACGCCTCGGTGCGCACCCACGGCGCGATCGACGCGGCCGAAGTCGCGATCATGCTGATCGATGCCTCCCAGCCGCTGACCGAGCAGGACCTGCGGGTGCTTTCGATGGTGATCGAGGCCGGGCGTGCCCTGGTCATCGCGTTCAACAAGTGGGACCTGGTCGACGAGGACCGGCGGTATTTGTTGGACAAAGAGATCGATCGGGAACTGGTGCAGGTCCAGTGGGCGCCGCGGGTCAACATCTCGGCCATGACCGGCCGGGCGGTGCAGAAGCTGGTGCCGGCCCTGGAGACGTCACTGGCGTCCTGGGACAAGCGGATCTCGACCGGACAGCTCAACAATTTCCTCAAGGAGATCGTGGCCGCGACACCGCCGCCGGTGCGTGGCGGCAAGCAGCCCAAGATCCTGTTCGCCACCCAGGCGGCGACTCGGCCCCCGACGTTCGTGCTGTTCACCTCCGGGTTCCTGGAGGCCGGTTACCGCCGGTTCCTCGAGCGCCGCCTGCGTGAGCAGTTCGGTTTCGAGGGCAGCCCGGTGAAGATCAACGTCCGGGTCCGGGAGAAGCGCGGAGCACCCAAGAAGAAGCGCTAAACCGGGCCGATAGGCTGGCCCGGGTGTCCGTCACCCACATGATCCTGATCGCGCTGGCCGGTGTCGGTGCGGGCGCGATCAACGCCGTCGTCGGGTCCGGCACCCTGATCACCTTCCCCACGCTCGTGGCGCTGGGGATTCCGCCGGTCACCTCGACGATGTCCAATGCCGTCGGTCTGGTCGCCGGCGGTGTCTCCGGCACCTGGGGCTATCGCCGGGAGCTGCGTGGCCAGTGGAAGCGGCTGCGCTGGCAGATACCAGGATCGCTCATCGGAGCCGGCCTGGGTTCCTGGCTGCTGCTGCACCTGCCGGAGAAGGTGTTCGTCGCGGTCGTGCCGGTGTTGCTGATCCTGGCGCTGATACTGGTCGTAGTCGGCCCCAGGATCCAGGCGTGGGTACGGAACCGCGCCGAGGAGTCCGGGCAGTCCGCCGACCACGTCAGCCCGCGTCGCATGGCGGTGCTGGTGATCGGCACGTTCGCCGTCGGCGTCTATGGCGGCTACTTCACCGCGGCCCAGGGGATCCTGCTGATCGCGGTGATGGGTGCGCTGCTGCCGGAGTCCATCCAACGGATGAACGCAGCCAAGAACCTGCTGTCGCTGTTGGTCAACATCGTCGCGGCGCTGGCGTACACGGTCGTCGCGTTCGATCGGATCAGCTGGGCGGCGGCGGGCCTGATCGCGGTCGGTTCGCTGATCGGTGGATTCCTCGGCGCGCACTACGGACGCCGGCTGTCGCCGAATGCGCTGCGCGCCGTGATCGTGGTGGTGGGACTGATCGGGCTGTACCGATTGCTGAGCCTCTAGACATCCCAGGACCGTAAGTTGTCAAGCAGCCTCGCTGCCTGAGGCGGTTTTGCGGTGGGCCCAGGCTTTGTGTTCGCTGTAGGCGCTGTGGTGGTGCAAGCAGCCGTGCAGGATGCTGACGAGGCGGT
>NZ_LQPP01000001.1 GCF_002102345.1 Mycolicibacterium peregrinum | reverse complement strand
GACCGCGGAAACAGCAGCGCAACCCGCTGCCCCGGACCGACACCGCGCTCGACCAGCAAGTGCGCCAAACGATTCGCAGCCTGATCGAGGTCCCCGTACGTGATGTGGCGGCCGGCACAGCTGACGGCAACCGCAGCCGGATCACGAGCCACCTGCGCGGCGAACAACACCGCAATTGCCGCTGACGACGTCGGCGCGGCCCCATTCAAGGCGGCGCGATTACCCCACTCGTCCAATTCCTCAAGATCATCGTCGTCGTCCAGATCCATCGACAACAATCGCCGGTTGGCGTCTGCACTCACGATTGTTGTTCCTCCCCGGTCATGGCCTCCAGCACCCGCTGGAAACGCCCGACGATCTTGTTGACGCGTTTGGCGGTGAACACGTCCGTGTCGAATTCGACACGGAGAACCAGTTCGGTCCCCGGCATCGCTTGCAGGGTCAGCGGATAGTGGTTGTACTCGCGGCCGTTGACCTCCGTGATGGCCAATCCGTCGGCCATCGATGCCGCCACGCTCTCCACCGGATAGTTCTGGTACACGAACAGGGTGTCGAACAGTTGATCGTGGCCGATGGCGCGGTGGATCTCGCTCAATGCCAGATGCTGATGGTCGAGCGTGTCGCCGTGACGTCGTTGCAGTTCGTCGAGCAGGCCGGCGATCGTGGTGTCCGGCGTGATGGTGGCCCGCACCGGCACCGTGTTGATGAGCAGGCCGACCATCGAATCCGCGCCGGCCACTTCTGCCGATCGACCCGAGACCGCAACGCCGAACGCCACATCCTGGTGACCGGTGAGCCACATGAGCACCTGCGCCCAGGCGGCTTGCAGCACAGTGTTGGCGGTGGTGTGTTGCGAGCGGGCGAGTTCGTTGACGGCCCGAGTGGTTTCGGCGGGCAGGCGGAACGTCTCGGTGGCCCGCCGCCCCGGCCGGGTCCGGTTCGGCGCGACCAGTGTCGGTGTGGCGAACCCAGCCAGCACCTCACGCCACGCGGCATGGGCAGCATCGACATCCCGCTCGGCCATCCACGTCACAAATCGGCGATACGACGCGGGAGTCGGCAGGCGCTGTCCGTAGTAGCCCGCGAATATCTCCTGCAGCAGGATCGGCAGTGACCACCCGTCGAGCACGATGTGGTGATACGTCATGACGAACCGGTGCTCGCCGTCGGCGGTCCGGATCAGCGCCGCACGGAAGGCCGAGTGGTGGGCCAGATCGCAGACCGCGGAACGCTCGCCGGCACACAACTGCTGCACATCTGTCTCCGTGGCCATTTCGAGGTACTGCCAGGGCACATCGGGATCCGCCGGAATGATCTGCACGGGTTCGTCGAATCGCTTGTCGAACCGGGCCGCTAGATTCGGGTGTCGCCCGACCACCGCACGTACCGCCTCGCGCAGCCGGTCGGGGTCCAGCGGGCCGGTGACCGTGACATCGAGTTGCATGGCGTAGACATCGTCTTCGTCACTGCCGCGGGTTGCGTTGGCCTGGAACAGGAGTCCTTGTTGCAGCGGCGTCAAGGGCAGCACGTCGGCAAGGTCGTGGTCCTGGCTCAGCTCATCGATCTGAGACTGGGTGAGATCCGCCGGAACGACGTCTGACGGGGTCAGACCGCCGCCACCCCCGCGGACGTGTGCACAGATTCCGGTAAGGGCGTCGAACCAGAGCTGGCTGAGCCTGCCGACCTGTGTCTCATCGAGTGCCGACGGAGCCCAGGTCCACGAGGCGTAAAGACTTGGGCCGTCGTCAGTTTCGGCCGTACTCGCGTTCAGCTCGACGGTGTGCCCGAGTGGCATCGGAATCGCCGCGGCAGTTGTTGCAACGGCCGCTCCGTCGACGCTGACCTGCCACAACCCGGCCATCTCCGACTGCTGCGCCGCACCCGATGCGCCCAACCTACCGAGGTAGTTGAATCCGACGGCAGGGTCGGAACCGGACAGGTCGATGTCTGGGTTGAGGTAGCGAAGCAGTCCGTATGTCAGTCCCTCGGGCAGCGCACGCAGTTGTTCCTTGGCGTCTTTGACCACGCGGCCGAGTGCCGGATCGCCGGCCTTCACGTCAGACCAGCTCAGGCCCGTCCGGCGCGGTCCGACGTCCGTCGCGACGTTGAGCACCACCGGGTACTTGGTGGTGAACCAGCCCACGGTGCGAGACAGGTCGACGGCCCGATCCGAAAGTCCGCCCAGCTCCGCCAATTCCTCGTGACGGCCGTGGCCTTCGACATCGATGGCCACCGGCAGGGTAACTCCCAGGAACTGCGTCAAGGCAAGCCCGTAGGCGATCAGCAGGATGTCTTGCACCCCGGCATGGAACGCTGCGGGGACTTCGCCGAGCAGAGCCCGTGTCGTCTCGACGTCCAGAGCCGCGGTGAGGTGGCCGGCGGTGGCATACGTGTCCCGTTCGGGTCGCACCGCAGGCAGCACTGATGGAGTCGCCAACGCTCGTCGCCACTTGTCGGCTTCGGCCTCCACCGAGACGGAGCGGGCGTGCTCGTCGAGCAGTGCGGCCCACTGCGCGAAGGACGTCCCTGTCACCGGCAATGCCACCGGCTGGCCCTGGCAGTGCTGCGCCCAGGCGATATTGAGGTCTTCCAACAGGATCCGCCACGAGACCGCGTCGACGGCCAGGTGGTGAATGGTCAACACCAACTGCTGGGTGGATGCCACCCACAGCGCGCTCACCATGGTGCCTGCGGCCGGATCAAGTCGTGACCGGGCCGCCACCAACGCCTCATCCGAGAGCACGTCGACCGACTCGAGATGTACTTGCGCCGAACCCTTCTCGGGGACCAGCAATGACCAGTTGCTGGCTTGGTCGTCCTCGGCGCGCAGCCGCAGCATGGCGTGCCGGTCCAGCAGGGCACTCAAGACCAACTCGGCATCGGACTCGGTGGCTCCCGGCGGGGCCTGGACCACCACTGTCTGGTTGAACTCGCCGGTCGGTCCCCCGGCCCGCTCCACCTGTTCCAGCCAGCGCATGATCGGGGTCGCCGCCACCGCCCCGATCCCCTCGTCGACCGGACCGTCGTCATCGCTCGTCACGCCGACCACTTGTGCCAGACGAGCCACGGTCTGCTCGACGAAAATGTCACGCGGACGGCACATCACGCCGCACGCCCGAGCCTGGGCGACCACCTGCATGGAAAGGATGCTGTCTCCGCCCAGGTCGAAGAACGATTCGTCGACCCCGACCCGCTCGAGGCCGAGAACCTGGGCGTAGATGCCGGTGAGGATCTCCTCGACGTGGGTCGCGGGTGCACGGTACCGATCGGTGTCCTGATACTCCGGTGCCGGCAAGGCGCGGGTGTCGAGTTTGCCGTTGACCGTCAACGGCAGCGCCTCCAGCACCACGATCGCCGTCGGGACCATGTACGGGGGCAGTCGGTCGGCCAACGCCTTTCGCATCGCGCCCGGATCCACCGTCCCGGTTGTCTCTTCGGTGACATAGCCGACGAGGCGCTTGATACCCGGATGGTCCTCGCGGGCGATCACCACTGCCTGCCCCACGCCGTCCAACCCGCCCAGAGCGGCCTGCACTTCGCCGAGCTCGATCCGGTATCCGCGGATCTTGACCTGGTCATCGGCGCGACCCAGGTACTGCAGCTGCCCATCCGCCCGCCAGCTCACGAGATCCCCGGTGCGGTACATCCGCGTCGCGGGTTCCCCCGGCTCCCCGAACGGGCAGGCCACGAACCGGGCTGCGGTCAAGGCCGACCGGCCGAGGTAGCCGCACGCCACTCCGTCGCCGGCCACGTACAGCTCGCCGACCACTCCGGGTGGCACCGGGCGCAGCCACTCGTCCAACACGAACAGCGCCGACGTGGGGACGGGCGCCCCGATCGGTGCGGCGCCCGAGCCCGGCACGAGGGGCGCGCTCATCGAGGCGTACACCGTGATCTCGGTGGGTCCGTAGGCGTTGATCACCACCCGCCCGGAAGCCCAGCGATCGACCACCTCACCAGGACAGGCCTCACCACCGAGCAGCAAGGCGACCGATTCCAGGCCCTGCGGTGACAGCGCCCCGGCGGCCGACGGCGTCTGGGTGAGCACGTTGACCTGCTCGCGGACCAACAGGGCGTGGAATTCGTCCGGTGAGCTCACCACCGCCTCGGGCACGACCACAAGGCGCGCACCGCCGAGCAAGGCGGCCCAGATCTCCCACACCGAGAAGTCGAAGGCATACGAATGGCACTGCGTCCACACCTGATTCGCCGGGAGGTCCGCAGGCGTGGACCGGGCCAGGTGCGTCAGATTGTCGTGGGTGACGGCCACGCCCTTGGGCAGACCGGTGGTCCCCGACGTGTAGATCAGGTAGGCGAGATCATCGGCGGCGAACTCGGGCGCCAGATCCGAAAGCGGTGCAGGCGGTTGGTCGGCCAAAGCCGGATCGTGAACGTCAATGGTCTGCAGGCGATGTCCGGCCAACCGATCAGCCAATGCGTCGGTGGTGACCGCGACGACAGGTGCGGCATCGGCCAACATGAACTCGATCCGGGCCGCGGGCAGCGCCGGGTCGATCGCCAGATATGCGGCTCCGGTCTTCAGCGCCGCCAGCATCGCGACGATCGCCTCCGCGGAGCGGTCCAGTAGCAGGGCCACACAGGTTCCGGGACCGGCGCCGCATCCGATCATCCGGTGGGCCAAGCGGTTTGCGGCCTCATCGAGTCCGCGGTAGGTCAGCGAATGCCCGTCGGAGGTCACCGCGACGGCCTCCGGAGCGTGGGCGACCTGCGCGGCGAACAACGCGGGAACCGATACCGGTGTGCGGGTGGACCGGGCGAGTACGGCCCGGTTTCCGATCATGTCGAGGTGGGCGTGTTCAGCGGCGTCGAGTAGGTCGATCGAGGACAGATGCCGGTCGGTGTCGGTGGTCATCGCGACCAACACCTGTTCGAATCGTCTGATCAGTGTTTCGATGCTCGCGGCGTCGAACACGTCGGTGCGGAACTCCACCGTGCCACCGATGCCGGCGGGCGCCCCGTCCGCGGTCC
Source organism: Mycolicibacterium peregrinum (assembly GCF_002102345.1). Lineage (GTDB taxonomy): Bacteria > Actinomycetota > Actinomycetes > Mycobacteriales > Mycobacteriaceae > Mycobacterium > Mycobacterium peregrinum. Next base: position 17,537 of record NZ_LQPP01000001.1, on the reverse strand, counting down.
GGCGTTCGGCCAGCGAGAAGCTCAGATCCATTCGCGCCGTGTGGGTGTCCATCGGCATCTGGCTGACCTCAAGGTCGCCGAGCGCGAGCCCGGAACCGGATGCGTTCGTGGCCTGTCCGGGGACGTTCTGCCACGCCAGCGCCACCTGAATCAATGGGTGATGGGTCAGCGAGCGGGTCGGATTGAGCCGATCGACGAGCACCTCGAACGGCACATCCTGATGCTCGTAGGCGGCCAGGCTGCGAGCCCGTACCTGGGCGAGCAATTCGGCCACAGTGGGGTCACCGGCCAGGTCTGCGCGCAGAACCAGGGTGTTGACGAAGAAGCCGATCAGCTCATCCAGCGCAGGATCCCGGCGTCCGGCGATGGGGAAACCCACTGCCACATCGGAGCTTCCGCTGAGTTTGGAGAGCACGGTCAGTAGCGCCGTCTGCAGCACCATGAAGCTGGTCGCGTTGTGCTCCCGAGCCACCCTGGCCACCTGTTGCTGCAGGTCGGCGGACCAATCGAGGTCGATCGTGGCGCCGCGCTGATCGGCGGCCGGTGGGTAGGGGCGGTCGGTGGGTAGATCCACCCGTTCTGGCATGCCGGCCAGGGCGTCCTGCCAATACGCCAGCTGCGAGGCGATCCGGCTCTGACTGTCGCCCAGGTCGCCGAACTGCGCGCGTTGCCACAACGTGTAATCGACGTACTGGACTGCCAGATCAGCCCAGCCGGGTGTCTGTCCGGAGCTGCGGCCCGCATAGGCCACCCCCAGGTCAGCCACCAGCGGAGTGACCGACCAACCGTCGGCAGCGATGTGGTGCACCACTGCCGCCAGTACGTGTTCGTCGTCAGCAAGGCGGAAGAGCCGTGCCCGCAACGGTATTTCGGCGGACAGGTCAAACGTGTGACTCGCGGCTTCGCCGATGGCCTGCTGCAACCTCTCCGTGCTCCAACCGGTTGCATCAACGACATCCCAACCGAACTGCGCGTCCTCGACTGCCACCACCGACTGCCGCGGAATGCCGTCGACGGCGGGGAACACCGTGCGCAGGCTCTCGTGGCGGGCCACCACATCGGCGAGCGCCACACCCAACGCCTCGACATCGAGCGCCCCGCTGATCCGGAGTGCGGTCGGCATGTTGTAAACCGGTGACGGGCCCTGCAATTGGTCCAGAAACCACAGCCGGGACTGCGCGAACGACAACGGAATCACCGCGGGCCGCTGACCGGCCACCAGCGGATCCAGGCGTGCCGATTCCCCGCCGATGCGGGGCGCCAGTTGTGCCACCGTCGGCGCCTCGAACAGCACCCGCACCGCAAGGCCGGTGTCCAGGGCCGTGTTCACGGCGGCGACCAGACGCATCGCGGACAGCGAATCTCCACCGAGGTCGAAGAACGAGTCGTCAACTCCGACGCGCTCCACGCCGAGCACGCGGGCATAGATCTCGGTCAGGATCTCCTCGGTGGGGTTCGCCGGGGCACGGTAGTGGTCGATGTCCTGGTACTCGGGTGCAGGCAGGGCCCGAGTGTTCAGCTTTCCGTTGGGGGTCAACGGCAACGCCGCCAGGACAACCACGGCGGCCGGAACCATATAGGACGGGAGCTGCTCGGCGAGCTGGGCACGCAGCTTGCCCGGCTCCGCTGTCCCGGTCACATAACCCACCAGCCGCAGGGCGTCGGGGCGGTCCGCACGAGCGACCACCGCCGCCTGCTCGACGCCGTCCAAACCGGCCAGCACCGCCTGGATCTCGCCGAGCTCGATGCGATACCCGCGGATCTTGACCTGCTCATCAGCACGGCCCACGTAGCGCAATTGACCGTCGGTGCCCCAGTACACCAGGTCACCGGTGCGGTACATGCGGCTGCCCGGTACGCCGAACGGGCAGGCCACAAAACGTGAGCCGGTCAGGTCAGCCCGGCCCATGTACCCGAGACCCACGCCGCGACCGGCCACGTACAACTCCCCGACAACGCCGGGCGGCACCTGCCGCATCGATCCGTCCAGCACGAACAGCGCCGCGCCCGGCACCGGCACGCCGATCGACGGTGCCCCGGACCCAACGCTCAAAGGCGCGGTCCTGGAAGCACATATCGTGGTCTCGGTCGGACCGTAGGCGTTGACCATCACCCGCCCGGGCGCCCAACGGTCCACCGTGTCGGCCGAGCAGGCCTCACCGGCCACCAACAACGTCACCCCGGCCAACCGCTCAGGTGACAACATCGCCACCGCCGACGGGGTCTGGCTCAACACGTCGACCTGTTCGGCAACGAGCAGGGCCTGTAGGTCTTCCGGTGAGCGAGCCACCGATTCGGGCACAACCACCAGTCGGCCACCGTGCAGCAATGCGCCCCAGATCTCCTCGACCGAGGCATCGAAGGCGTAGGAATGCCACTGCGTCCAGGTCTTTCCGGCCAGGAAGGTGTCTGGCGTCCCCAGCAGTTCGGTCACGTTGCGGTGGGTGATCGCCACGCCTTTGGGGACACCGGTGGTGCCCGAGGTGTAGATCAGATACGCGATATCGTCCGCCCCCGGCGCTGCGAGTCGAATGTCGGCAGCCCCGTAGAGATCCGGGTGTGCGGCGTCTGAGGTGTCACCGACGTCGATGACCAGCACGTCGCATCCGGCCAGCCGGTCGGCGAGACCTGCGGTGATGATTGCCGCGGCCGGCGCAGCGTCGGCGAGCATGAATTCGATCCGCGCATCGGGTAGCACCGGATCGATCGGCAGATATGCCGCCCCGGTCCTGAGCACGGCCAGCATGGCCACCACCGCATCCGCGGAGCGCTCCGCCAGTAGTGCCACGCATGCCCCCGGGCCGACTCCGTGGGCAGCCAGCTTGTGGGCCAACCGGTGTGCGGCAGCATCGAGTTCCAGGTAGGTCATGCTGCGACCGTCGGCGGTGATGGCCACCGCCTCGGGGGCACGGGCGACCTGTACGGCGAACAGCTCTGGAATCGACACGGCGGAGCGGTCGGGATCGGGGGTCGTCAACACTGCCCGGTTGCCCCAGCCGTCGAGGCGGGCATGCTCGGCCGCATCGAGCAGATCCAGAGACGACAGCCGCTGGGTGGGATCGGATGTCATCGCTGCCAACACGCGCTGCCACCGGGCGATCAGCGCCTCGATGCTGTCTGCGTCGAACACGTCGGTGCGGAATTCCACCGCCCCGCCGATCCCGGCGGGCTCACCGTCGGAGGTCCACCGTTCTCCGAGGGACCAGGTCAGGTCCATACGCGCGGTCTGAGTGTCCACCGGCAGGGGTGTCACCTGGAGATCGCCCAGGGTCAGCCCGTCCGCCGGACCGGTGTCCTGCCAGGGAAGGTTCTGCCAAGCCAATGCGACCTGCACCAGCGGATGATGGGTCAGGCTCCGGGTCGGATTAAGGCGCTCCACCAGAACTTCGAACGGCACGTCCTGGTTCTCGAAGGCGGCCAGGGTGCGAGTCCGGACCTGCGCCAGCAATTCCGCCACCGTGGGATCCCCATCCAGATCCACTCGCAACACCAAGTTGTTGACGAAGAAGCCCACCAGCTCATCGAGAGCTGTGTTACCGCGCCCGGCGATCGGGAAACCAACGGCCACATCTGAACTCGCGCCCAGGCTGGACAGCAGAACCGCGAGGGAAGCCTGCATCACCATGAAGTTGGTCGCGCTGTGCTCGGCGGCCACCTCATTCACCCGCTGCTGCAACTCGACCGGCCAATCCACCGCCAAGGTGGACCCGCGCTGATCGGCAACCGGCGGGTACGGACGGTCGGTGGGCAGGGCCAGGTGTTCGGGCAGGCCGGCCAGCGCCTCTTCCCAGTAGGCCAGTTGCGCGGCGATCGGACTGTCGGTGTCCTCGAGATCACCGAGCTGCGCCCGCTGCCACAGCGTGTAGTCGACGTACTGCACCGGCAGCGGCTCCCAATCGGGAGCCGCTCCCCTGCTCCGGCTGGCGTACGCCACACTCAGGTCACGTACCAGCGGGGTGAGGGACCACCCGTCGGCGGCGATATGGTGCACGACGGCGACCAGTACGTGCTCGTCTTCCGCGACGCGGAAAAGTTTTGCCCGCAAGGGTATCTCGGCAGCCAGGTCGAAGCTGTACCGCACCGTCTCGGCGATACCCTCTTCGAGCGCAGCGGCCGGCCAACCGGTGGCATCCACGACGCCCCAACCGAACTCGATCGCGTCGACCGATGCCACCACCTGCCGGGGTGTTCCCTCCGGGGCGTCGAACAACGTCCGCAGGCTCTCATGGCGTGCCACCACATCGGCGAGCGCCGCACCCAACGCCTCCGCGTCGAGGTGCCCGTGCAGTTGCAGACCGACCGGCATGTTGTACACCGGGGACGGCCCCTGGAACTGGTCGACGAACCACAACCGGTTCTGGGCGAACGACAGTGGGATCACATCGGGGCGTTCCCCGGCCACCAGTGGCTCCAGGCGCCCTGCGCGTTCACTGACATGCAAGGCCAATTGGGCGACGGTGGGGGCTTCGAACACCGTGCGTACCGAAAGTTCGGTGTCCAGAGCGGCGTTGATCGCGGAGACCAGGCGCATCGTCGAGACCGAATCCCCGCCCAGATCGAAGAACGAGTCGTCGGCGCCCACCCGCTCCACGCCGAGGACGCGGGCGAAGATTCCGGCCAGGATCTCCTCGTCGGGGCCGGCGGGCGCACGATAGTGACCGGTGTCCTGGAAGTCCGGCGCCGGCAGCGCCCGGGCGTCGAGTTTGCCGTTCACCGTCACCGGCAGCGCGGCCAGCGCCACCACCGAGGCGGGAACCATGTAGCCCGGTAACCGTTCGGCCAACGCGGCGCGTGCCTGGACCGGATCGGCCGTCCCGGTGATGTAGCCGACCAGTCGCTTGTCACCCGGGTTGTCCTCGCGGGCGATCACCGCCGCTTGATCGACTCCCTCGAGTGCGGTGAGCGCAGACTGGATCTCGCCGAGCTCGATGCGGTACCCGCGGATCTTGACCTGCTCATCGGCGCGGCCGAAGTAGTCCAGCTGTCCGTCGGCGCGCCAGCGCACCAGATCGCCGGTGCGGTACATGCGCGAGCCCGGCTCCCCGAACGGACATGCCATGAAACGCGATGCCGTCAAGCCCGTGCGACGCCAATACCCCACGCCGACACCGGCACCCGACAGGTACAACTCGCCGACCACGCCTGCGGGCACCGGGCGCAACCACTCGTCCAAGACGAAGAACGCCGCCCACGCCGTCGGCGAGCCGATCGGCGGTGCACCGGAACCGGCCTCCAGAGGCGTGCTGGCGCACAACCACATCGTGGTCTCGGTCGGGCCGTAGACGTTGACCATCACCCGCCCCGGTGACCAGCGATCCACCAGGTCCGGCGGGCAGGGCTCGGCCCCGATCACCAGCGCCGTGGCGTCCAGGCCTTGCACCGCCAGCACGCCCACGGCCGACGGGGTCTGCGTCAACACCGTGACCTGCTCACGCACCAACAGGGCGTGGAAGTCCTCCGGTGAGCGGGTCACCGACTCCGGCACCACCACGAGGCGCCCGCCGTGCAGCAGCGCACCCCAGATCTCCCAGACCGAGAAGTCGAACGCATATGAGTGGAACTGCGTCCACACCTGTCCCGGCTCCAGCGGTATTCCGATCTGCAGCGAGTCGAACAGCTGCGCCACGTTGTGCTGGGTGACTGCAACGCCCTTGGGCTGCCCGGTGGTGCCCGAGGTGTAGATGATGTGGGCCATGTCGTCGGGGGCCGGCGGCGTCGGCGCCGTACTGGGCTGGCCGGCCACGATGGGGTCGGCAACATCGCCGCCGTCGAAAAGCCTCAGCTGGTGACCGTCAAACCGATCGAACAGCGCCCTGGTGGTGACCGCAGCGATGGGGGCGGCATCGGTCAGCATGAAATCGACCCGGGACTCCGGCAGGGCCGGGTCGATCGGCAGATAGGCCGCACCGGCCTTGAGCACCGCCAAGATCGCCACGACTGCCTCTGCCGAACGGGGGAACATCAACGCGACCCGCTCGCCGGGTCCTACCCCCTCGCCGACAAGCAAGTGGGCCAACCGATTCGCGGCCTCATCGAGTTCGCGGTAGGTGAAGGTCCGGGCCCCGCAGACCAGCGCCACGGCCTCCGGTGTACGTGTCACCTGGGCGGTGAACAGTTCCGGCACCGACGTCGGCTGCGGCAGGTGGGCCAGGACGTCCCGGTTGCCCCAGCGCTGAAGGCGCGCCCGTTCGGACTCGTCGAGCAGATCGAGCGCCGACAACTGCCGATCCGGGGCCGCGGTCATCGCCGCCAGGATCGCCTCGATCCGTTTGGTGAGGGTTTCGATGTCGGTCGAGTCGAAGACATCGGTGTCGTATTCGAGACGCAGCCGCAGTTCGTCACCGGGTATCGCCTGCATCGTGAGCGGGTAGTCGGTGGACTCGTGGCTGGTGAACTCGGTGATCTCCAGTCCGTCGTCCACACCGGACAATGCGTTGGTGTCCACCGGGTAGTTCTCGAACACGAACAAGGTGTCGAACAGACGATCCTGGTCAGAGATGCGATGGATCTCGCTGAGCGACAGATATTGGTGCTCAAGGGTTTTGGTCTGCGCGCTCTGCAGGTGGTCGAGCAGGTCGGTGGTGTTGGTCGCCGCAGTGATGTCCGCGCGCACCGGCACGGTGTTGATCAGCAGTCCCACCATCGATTCCGCGCCCGCCACCTCGGCCGGCCGACCCGAGACCACCGTGCCGAAGGCGATGTCACGCTGGCCGGTAAGGGAGTTCAGCAGGAGTGCCCACGCGCCCTGCAGCACGATGTTGACGGTGGTGTGGTGTGAACGCGCCAGATCATTGAGCGCCCGGGTGGTCTGCTCGGACAGTCGATGCGCCCGCACACCGCGGCGCCCCGACCCTGACTTCTGCGACGGCCCGACCAAGGTGGGTGTGTCGAAGCCGGCCAGTACCGCACGCCAGGCCGCGTGCGCGGCTGCGACGTCGCGATCGGCCAGCCAGGTGATGAAACTGCGATACGGCGTGGCAGCGGGCAGCCGGAGCCCTTGATAGCACGCGAAGATCTCCTGCAACAGGATGGGCAACGACCAGCCGTCCAGCACGATGTGGTGATTGGTCAGCACCACTCGATGTCGGTTGTTCGCAGTGCGGATCACCGCCACCCGGAAGGCCGGTGGATGCGCCAGGTCGCACACCGCGGTGCGTTCTTCGGCGCAGACCTGTTGGATCTGCTCCTCAGTTGCGGCCGTGCCCAATTCGACATATCGCCAACCCGCGGTGGGATCGGCCGGAATGATCTGCACCGGCTCGTCGAACTGCTCGCAGAACCGGGCCGCCAGGTGTGGGTGGCGGTTGGCCACGGCCTGTACGGCATCGCGGAGCCGGTGCTCGTTGAGCACTCCGGTGACCGTGATGTCCAGTTGGACGACATACAGATCGTCATCGGGTCCCTGCGCGGTGCTGCTGTGGAAGACCAGCCCCTGCTGGAGCGCGGTCAGCGGCAAGATGTCCGCGATCTGGTACTGCTGGGACAATTCGTCGATCTCGTGCTGGGCAAGCCGGGCGGGCACGATGTCCGATGGCGTCAACCCGCCTCCGCCATTTCGCACGTGCACGCAGAGACCGGTCAGGGCGTCAAGCCACAGTTGGTTCAGCCGGGTGATCTGGGCCTCGTCGATCGACGAGTGCGCCCACGTCCAGTTGGCCTGCAGATGCGGGCCGGTATCGGTGTCGACGGTGCCGGCGTTGAGGGCCACGGTGTGGCTCAACGGCATCGATATCGCCGCGGTCACAGCGGTGGCGGATGCGGCTTCGGCCGGCATGTGCCACAACTCGCCGGTCGTTTCGGCAGATCTGCCGCCGAGGCGACCGAGATAGTTGAATCCGACTGCGGGATCGGCCGTGTCGAGGTCGATGTCAGGGTTGAGGTAGCGCAGCAGCCCGTAGGACAAGGGTTCCGGTTGGCTCCGCAGCTGTTCCTTGGCATCTTTGACCACCACGCCCAACGCCGGATCACCGGCGATCACCTGATCCCAGGACAGCGCTCCCAGAGACAGTGCGACCGGGTACTTCGTGGTGAACCACCCGACCGTGCGCGACAGGTCGACGTCAGCGGCGATCTCCTCATACCGCCCATGCCCCTCGACATCGAGCCCGATCGGATCGCCGCCGCTGCTCGTGAATTCAGCCAGTGCGAGCCCGAATGCGATCAGGAGGATGTCGTGTACCCCGGCGTGGAACGCTGTCGGCACCTCGCCGAGCAACATTCGCGTGGTCTCGGTATCCAGCGATATCGGCAGCTGGCCGGCGGTCGCGTAGGTATCCACCTCGGGGCGTACCGCAGGCAACACCGCAGGCGTCGCCGCGATCCGTCGCCACTCCTGCGCCCGGCTCGCAACGGCCGGATCGCTCGCGTAGGCCTCCAGCAGCCCGGCCCAGCGGGAGAATGACGTCCCCGCCGGCGGCAGCACCACCGGTTGGCCGCCGCGATGCTGCGCCCAGGCGATGTTGAGGTCTTCCAGGATGATTCGCCACGACACCCCGTCGACCGCCAAGTGGTGAACGACCAACACGAGCTGGGCCGTGGAGGTCACCCACAACGCCCGTAACATGGCGCCGGAGGCCGGGTCCAACCCCGACCGTGCAGCCACCAGCGTCTCGTCGGTCAGTGCGTCCACCGACTGCAGGCATTCGCGCGCGTCGACCGAACCCGGCTCGGGCGCTGTCAACGACCACCCGCCCGCCCGGTCGTCCTCGGCGCGCAGCCGGAGCATGGCATGCCGATCCAGCAAGGCCTGCAACATGATTACGACGTCGGCTTCGGTCGCCCCGCCGGGAGCCTGCACCAGCAGCGTCTGGTTGAACTGGTCGACCGGGCCCTCGACGTCACGCAGCCACCGAATGATCGGGGTGGCCGGTACCGGTCCCACGCCTTCGTCGACCGGGCCATGTGATCCGGCGGTCACACCGGCGACCCGGGCCAGCCGGGCCACGGTCTGCTCGACGAAGACATCGCGTGGGCGGCACACCAGGCCGGCCGCGCGGGCCCGCGCAACGACCTGCATCGACAGGATGCTGTCGCCCCCGAGGTCGAAGAACGAGTCGTCGACTCCGACCCGCTCCAGCCCCAGAACCTGTGCGTAGATACCGGTCAGGACTTCTTCGACGGCGTCTGCCGGGGCACGGTAGCGCTCCCCGTCTGCGTAGTCGGGCGCGGGAAGGGCGCGGGTGTCGAGTTTTCCGTTCACCGTCAACGGAAGTGCGGCCAGCGCCACCACGGCGACGGGCACCATGAAGGCGGGCAGCCGCTCGGCCAGCTCGGCGCGGACCCCAGCCGGATCCGCGGTGCCGGTGAGATATCCGACCAGCCGCTTGTCACCGGGACGGTCTTCCCTGGCGATCACGACCGCCTGTTCGACGCCGTCGAGTTCGGCCAGGGCGGCCTGGACCTCACCGAGTTCGATGCGGTAGCCGCGGATCTTGACCTGCTCGTCGGCGCGGCCCAGGTACTCCAGCTGCCCATCGGCCCGCCAGCACACCAGGTCTCCCGTGCGATACATGCGCGTTCCTACGCCGCCGAACGGACATGCGACAAACCGTGATGCGGTCAACCCGGTCCGGCCCACGTAGCCGTATCCCAGGCCCGCACCCGCCACGTACAGCTCGCCGATGACTCCGGCCGGCACCGGGCGCAACCACTCGTCGAGCACGAACAGTGCGGCTCCGGGAACCGGTGAGCCGATGGGGACCACGTGTGGTCCGGCGGCTTGCACGTTCAGGGGCGCACTGATCGCCACACACATCGTCGTCTCGGTCGGACCGTAGGCGTTGATCATCACCCGGCCAGGGGCCCACTGCTCCACCACCTCGGGCGGGCATGCCTCACCGACCACCACGAGTGCCGTCGACTCCAGCCCGTCGCGCGGCAACACCCGTACTGCTGACGGCGTCTGGGTGAGAACGTCGACGTTCTCGCGAACGAGCAAGGCGTGGAAGTCTTCCGGGGACACGGTGATCTCCTCGGACACCACCACCACCCGTCCACCACGGAGTAGAGCGCCGAAGATCTCCCAGACCGAGACATCGAAGGCCAGCGAATGGCACTGCGGCCATACGCCGGGGCGCGGCAGCCCGGCATCGAGTGTCTCGAGGAGCTGGGTCACATTGTGGTGGCTGACCGCGACACCCTTGGGTACGCCCGTCGTGCCTGACGTGTAGATCAGGTACGCGATGTCGTCTGGATCGGGTGTCGGCAGGGCGCTACTCGACTGATTGCCTGGCTCGACGCTCGCATCGACGATCGCCAAGCCGCGGTCCTGCAGCCGCTCGACCAGATCCGTGGTCGTGACCGCGGCCACCGGCCCCGCATCCGCCAGCACGAAATCCAGCCGCGTATCGGGCACCGACGGATCGATCGGAAGATATGCGGCACCGGTTTTGAGGATCGCCAGGATCGCCACGATCGCCTCGGCAGACCGGCTGAACAGGAGTGCCACGCACCGGCCGGGGCCGGCGCCGTGACCGATCAGCAAGTGCGCCAAGCGGTTCGCGGATTCATCGAGGTCACGGTAGGTCCACGAACGGTCACCGCAGGTGACTGCCACCGCTTCGGGAGTACGCGTCACGTGCTCGGCGAACAGTGCCGGAACCGACACGGCGGTAGAGGCCCATGATGGGTCCTCCAACGCCGTCTGGTTGCCGATCGCCGCCAGACGGGCGTGGTCATCGGCATCGAGCAGGTCCACCGACGACAACCGCGCTGCCGGATCGGCGGTCATCGCGGTCAGGACTCGCTGCAGCCGGGCGACCAGAGTCGCGATGGTGTCGGTGTCGAACACGTCGGTGCGGAATTCCACCGTCCCGCCGATGCCGGCCGGCTCACCAGTGTCGGACCGGCGATCCGTCAGCGAGAAATTCAAATCCATTCGCGCGGTGTGGGTATCCACCGGCACCGGGGAGACCTGCAGATCGCCCAACGCCATCTCGGCAGCCGGATCGTTGACGTCGTGCCGGCCCAGGTTCTGCCATGCCAACGCCACCTGGATCAACGGGTGATGTGCCAGCGACCGAGTCGGGTTCAACCGCTCGACCAGCACCTCGAACGGCACATCCTGGTGATCGAACGCGGCCAGACTCCGCGCGCGAACCTGAGCCAGGACCTCGGCGACCGTCGGATCGCCCGCGAGGTCGACCCGAAGAACCAAGGTGTTGACGAAGAAGCCGACCAGTTCATCCAGTGCCGGATCGCGACGTCCTGCGATCGGAAAACCAACCGCCACATCCGAACTGGCGCCCAGCTTGGACAGCAGGGTCAGCAGCGCTGCCTGGACCACCATGAAACTGGTCGCATTGTGCTCCCGAGCCACCCTGGCCACCTGCTGCTGCAACTCGGCCGGCCAGTCCACCGCCATCGTCGCGCCCCGCTGATCGGACATCAGCGGGTAGGGCCGATCGGTGGGTAGCGCGGTGCGCTCGGGCATGCCGGCGAGCGCATCCTGCCAGTAGGCCACCTGCCCCGCAATTCGGCTGTGGCTGTCCTGGAGATCGCCGAACTGGGCGCGCTGCCACAACGTGTAGTCGGCGTACTGCACCGCCAGGTCCGCCCAACCGGGTGCCTGTCCGGCGCATCGACTGGTGTAGGCAACCCCCAGATCGGCCACCAGCGGAGTGATCGACCAGCCATCGGCGGCGATATGGTGCACCACCGCAGTGAGTACGTGTTCGTTCTCTGCCAGGCGGAACAGCCGGGCCCGCAAAGGGATCTCGGTGGACAGGTCGAATTTATGTCGCGACGTGGCCTCGATGGCCTCCTGTAGGCGCACCGCCGTCCAATCGGTGGCGTCGACGACATCCCAACCGAAGTCCACAGGTCCACGTGGCATCACCACCTGGCGGGGAATCCCGTCGGGTGCAGCGAACAACGTCCGCAGGCTCTCGTGCCGGTCCACCACATCGGTCAGCGCCGCACGCAACGCATCGACATCCAGTACGCCGCTGAGGCGGAAGGCGGCCGTCATGTTGTAAACCGATGAGGGGCCCTGCAATTGGTCCAGGAACCACAAGCGCGACTGAGCGAACGACAACGGAACCACCGAGGGACGCTCACCGGCGACCAGCGGCTCCAACTGAGCCGCTTCCCCACCGATATGGCACGCCAACTGCGCGACCGTGGGTGCGTCGAACAACGAACGCACCCCGATTCCTGCCTTCAGGGATGTGTTGACCGCCGCGACCAGACGCATCGCGGAGAGCGAATCCCCGCCCAGATCGAAGAACGAATCGTCGATACCTACCCGATTCAGGCCCAGGACCCGGGAATAGACGTCGGCCAGGATCTCCTCGACCGGGTTGGACGGTGCCCGGTAGTGATCGGTGCCGGCGAAGTCAGGTGCCGGCAGTGCACGTCTGTCCAGCTTGCCGTTGACCGTCAGCGGCACCGCATCGATCGCAACCACCGCGGCCGGCACCATGTAGTTCGGGAGCCGCTCGGCCAGCTCGGCGCGGACTCGGCCCGGATCGGCGGCGCCGGTGATGTAGCCGACGAGACGCACGGGACCGGCATCGTCGCCACGGGCGATCACCACCGCCTGTGTCACCCCGTCGACAGCCGCAAGCGCGGCTTGTACTTCACCGAGTTCGATGCGATACCCGCGGATCTTGACCTGCTCGTCGGCGCGCCCGAGGTACTGCAGCTGACCGTCGTTGCCCCACCGCACCAGATCGCCGGTGCGATACATCGTTTGTCCCCGGTTGGTTCCCGCACTGCCGAAGGGGCAGGCCACGAACCGCGACGAGGTCAAACCTGCCCGGCGCCAATAACCCACGCCCACACCGCGACCGGCGATGTACAGCTCGCCGACCACTCCGGGCGGCACCGGACGCAGCCAGGCGTCCAGGACGAACAACGCTCCCCCGGCCACCGGCTTACCGATGGGCACGACCGGCCCCGGGGCGAGCGGTGCGCTGATCGACGCGTACACCGTGGCCTCGGTGGGACCGTAGGCGTTGAGCATCACGCGTCCGGGTGCCCAGCGGTCGACCAATTCAGGCGGGCAGGCCTCGCCGGCCACCACCAATGCAGCCGATTCCAGGCCTTGCGGCGAGATCATTCCCGCCGCCGAGGGTGTCTGGCTCAGCACGGTGACGCGTTCTGCGACAAGCAGCTCATGGAATGCATCGGGCGATTCGGCGACGGACTCAGGCACCACCAGCAGACGTGCGCCGTGCAGCAACGCACCGAAGATCTCCCACACCGAGACGTCGAAGCTGTACGAATGCCACTGCGTCCAAACCTGCCCCGGTCCCGACGACATGTTGGTGTCCAGTGAGCCGAACAGACCGGGCACGTTCCGATGCGGGATGGCAACACCTTTCGGGACGCCGGTGGTGCCCGAGGTGTAGATGATGTAAGCGATGTCGTCGGGTCCCGGTCCCGAGGGCGCGGTGGCTGGGTGGTTGTCCACAGCCGCGTCATCGACGTCGATGACGTGGAGGTCGCACCCGTCCAGGCGCGACCTTCGGTCGGCGGTGGTGACCGCGACGATGGGCGCGGCGTCGGCGACCATGAACTCGATACGCGCCAACGGAAGTGCCGGGTCCACCGGGACATAGGCCGCACCGGTCTTCAGCACCGCCAGAATCGCCACGATCGCCTCGGCAGACCGGGAGAACAGCAGCGCCACCACCTCACCCGGGCCGGCGCCGTGACCGGCCAACAGGTGCGCAAGCCGATTGGCCGCGACATCGAGTTCCCGGTAGGTCATCGACCGGCCGTCGAAGGTCACCGCGACGGCGTCGGGCGTGCGAGCGGCCTGCTCGGCGAACAACGCCGGAAGTGACTGCGTTGTGGCCGGTTTGGCCAACGCAGCCAGGTTGCTCCACTCGTCCAGGCGGGAGTGCGTGCCCGCATCCAGCAGATCGACCGACGACAACGGCCGGTCCGGATCCACGGCCATCGACGCCAGAATCGTCTTCAACCGATCGATCAGGCCCTCGATGGTTCCGAGGTCGAAGACATCGGTGTCGTATTCGACGCGTAGCTGCATTTCGCGGTCGACGCGTGGCCCGGTCTCGCGGCCGGGCAGCGCCTGCACCGCCAGCGGGTAGTGGTTGGACTCGCGGAAATCGAACTCGGTGACGGTCAAGCCGTCGACGCCCAGCGGTTCGGTGGTGTCGATCGGATAGTTCTCGAAAACCAGGAGGGTGTCGAACAGTTGGTCCTGGCCGGTGATGCGGTGGATCTCGCTGAGGGCCAGGTGCTGATGCTCGAGCGTGTCGTTGTGGGCACTCTGCAGCTGATGCAGCAGGTCCGCGGTGGTGGTTGCCGGCGTAAAGGTGGCCCGCACCGGCACCGTGTTGATGAGCAGGCCCACCATCGAATCCGCGCCGGCGACCTCGTCCGGTCGCCCCGACACCGTCGTGCCGAATGCGACGTCGGACTGACCGGTCAGCGAGTTGAGCATCAGCGCCCACGCGCCCTGCAACACCACGTTGGCGGTGGTGTGATGCGAGCGAGCCAGGTCGCCGAGCGCCCGGGTGATCTCGATAGGCAGCCGGAATGACTCGATGCCCCGTTGCCCCAGCCCTTTTCGCTCCCCCGGGCCGACGAGGGTGGGAGTGTCGAAGCCAGTCAACCTTTCCTGCCACGCCTCGTGGGCGCCGGCGTGATCCCGGTCGCCGAGCCAGGTGACGAATCGGCGGTACGGTGTGGCGGCGGGCAGCCGGTGCCCACCGAAGATTGCGAAGATCTCCTGCAGCAGGATCGGCATCGACCAGCCGTCGAGCACGATGTGGTGAGTGGTCAGTACGAAACGGTGCCGGTCATCCGCGACGCGGATGAGGGCAGCCCGAAACGGCGGCTGGTTGTGGAGGTCGCACACCGCGGCACGTTCGGCGGCACAGACCGCCTGGACCTGGTCATCGACGGCGTCGGCATTCAGTTCGACTGACCGCCATGGCACCGCGGGATCGACGAGGATGACCTGCACCGGCTGCTCGAACTGTTCACAGAACCGGGCCGCGAGGTGAGGATGCCTCGCCGCGACCGTCTGCACCGCATCGCGGAGCCGTTTCTCGTCGAGCGGTCCGCTCAATGCGATGTCGAGCTGCATTGCGTAGACGTCGTCAGAGTCCAGTGCGGCGCCGGCGTGATAGAGCAGTCCCTGTTGTAGCGGTGTCAGCGGCAACACGTCGGCGACGCGGTACTGCCGACTCAGCTCGTCGATCTGCTGCTGGCTCAACTCGGCGGGGGCGATGTCAGACGGAGTCAATCCGCCGCCACCGCATCGCACATGCTCGCAGATGCCGGTCAGGGCCTCGAACCACAACTCGCCCAGTCGGTTGACCAGCTCGTCGTCGAGCGCCGAAAGTGCCCACGTCCAGTCGGCATTCAAGCGAGCGCCGGTGTCGGTGTCGACGGTGGCCGCGTTGAGCTCCACGGTGTGCCCGAGTGAAGTGGGCACCGCCGCCGCGATGCTCGCCGACGAGAAGCCGTCAGGGCAGATCTGCCAGACACTGGCGGACGGATCGTCCTGCGTCGCACCCAGGCGGCCCAGATAGTTGAATGCGACGGCCGGGTCAGGACCGGCCAGGTCCACGTCCGGGTTCAGGTAACGCAGCAGGCCGTAAGTCATACCGTCGGGCTGGGCCCGAAGCTGCTCCTTGGCATCTTTGAGCATGGCGCCCAGCGCCGCATCACCGGCGACCACCTGGGCCCACGACAGGCCACCGCGATCGAAGTTCAACGTCACCGGGTATTTGGTGGTGAACCATCCGACCGTGCGCGACAGGTCGACATCTCGAGCGGGAACCCCACCCAGGTCTGCCATCTCCTCGTGGCGACCGTGACCCTCGACGTCAATGGCAATCGGCGCGCCGCCGGCGCGGGAGAATTCGGCCACCGCCGACCCGAAGGCGATCAACAGGATGTCCTGCACCCCAGCGTGAAACGCGGCAGGCACTTCGCCGAGCAGCATCTGGGTGGTGTCGGCGTCCAACATCATCGACAGCTGTCCAGCCGTCGCGTAGGTATCGACCTCGGGCTGTGGCTCCGGCAACGTCGCCGGTGTCGCGGCGATCAGCCGCCATCGCTGTGCCAGCTCCCCCACGTACGGGTGCCGCGCAGCGTGAGCCAGCAGATCCGCCCAGCGACCGAAGGACGTTCCGGTCTCCGGCAATGCCGGAGACTGCCCGCTGCGAAGCTGGGCCCAGGCGATGTTGAGATCCTCCAACACGATTCGCCAGGACACCCCGTCAACCGACAGATGGTGAACGATCAGCACCAGCTGGTGCGCCGAAGACACCCACAGCGCGCTGAGCATCGTCCCGGCGGCCGGGTTCAACCGCGACCGCGCGGCCAACAGGGCCTCATCGGACAGCACATCTACCGCGTGCAGGCAGTCGGCGGCGTGAACCGAACCCACGTCGGGAACAGTCAGCGACCATCCGCCCGCGCCGTCTTCCTCGGCACGCAACCGGAGTGTGCCGTGTCGATCGATCAAGGCCTGCAACAGGATTACGAGATCGGACTCGGTGGTTTCGGCGGGCGCCTGCAGCACTACCGTCTGATTGAACTGGTCGATCGGGCCGTCGGCAGTCTCCAGGTCCTTCAGCCACCGCATGATCGGGGTCGGTGTCACCGAACCCAGTCCGTCGTCGGCGGGCCCGTCCGCGATACCGGTCGTCTCGACCACCTGAGCGAGGCGGGCGACGGTCTGCTGGACGAAGATGTCCCTAGGGCGGCACACCAGCCCCGCCGCGCGGGCTCGGGAGGCCACCTGCATCGACAAGATGCTGTCCCCACCCAACTCGAAGAACGATGCATCGACGCCGACCCGGTCCAGTCCGAGGATCTGGGCGTAGATGCCGGCGAGGATCTCCTCGCTGGGAGTCGACGGGGCCCGATAGTCATCGACATCGTGATATTCGGGTGCGGGCAATGCTTTCCGGTCGAGCTTTCCGTTGACGGTCAACGGGAACGCATCCAAGGCAACCACGGCCGTGGGCACCATGTAGGACGGCAGACGCTCGGCCAGAGCCGCCCGTGCCACGGACGGATCAGCGGACCCGATCAGGTAACCGACCAGCCGCTTGTCCCCGGGACGGTCCTCCCGGGCGATCACCACCGCCTGCTCGACGCCATCCAACGCCGTCAATGCGGCTTCGATCTCGCCCAACTCGATCCGGTAGCCACGAATCTTCACCTGCTCATCGGCACGACCCAGATACTGGAGCTCCCCGTCTGCACTCCAACAGACGAGATCCCCGGTGCGATACATCCGCATTCCCGGTGCGCCGAAGGGGCAGGCCACAAATCGCGTCGAGCTCAGCGGAGCCCGGCCCACATAGCCATAACCCAAACCCGCACCGGCCACGTACAACTCGCCCACCACACCAGCAGCCACCGGACGCAGCCAGTCGTCGAGCACGAAAAACGCCAGATCCGCCAGTGGCACACCGATCGGACTCACATCGCCTTCGGCGTCCGCGGAGGTGATCTCACGGAACGAGACGTGCACCGTCGTCTCGGTGATCCCGTACATGTTGATCAAACGGGGCAGCCGAGGGTGTTCGGCCAACCATGACTTC